>CBFCYM010000005.1:0-291445 GCA_965602485.1 uncultured Rhodospirillales bacterium
AAAGCAGCCCGCCGCCCGCGTATCCCTTCCATATTCACAATGTAAAAAAACACAACTTGAAGCATGGCCGAGACTTTCGGCCAACGACCAACACCGAAGCGTAAGCCGATTTTAATTCTTTCCGGGTACAACAGAGAGAACTCTGCGGAGCCGAATAGTATAGTGTTCCGTCTTGGGAAACACAACCGCCTCTCGGTGGTCTCGATCACCGTTTGCAGCGGCTTGTTGAGCGGTGGTATAGGGGGGTGGGTCGAGGCTGTCTAGCAACTTTTTCGCCCGCATCGCATTTTTTTTGAATCCGTGGAGACAAACGTTGAAAACCCGCCAATCCAGCTGCCGATATTCTTTAAGTCTCTCTCTCGTTCTGGCCTCGGTTCTGCTTGCGGGTTGCGCCAGAACAGCCGCTTTGACATCGACCCCGCAGAATCCCGGCACCAATGCAGCCAGCGCCGATGGCACCATGAACCAAACCGGCCAGACCTCGGATTTCGCGGCGTTTCCCGACCTGCCCTTCCCACCGCTATCCAAGCTCGATATCGAACGTTCATTCATTGTCGGCAGTGATGAAAACTGGTTTGGTCAGGCCGTCGCCAACACGCCAAGCGGCTCCAATGCAGCCTATGACTTCTACCGGGCACGACTGCCTGAACTGGGCTGGATGGAATTATCCTCGGTGCGCGCACAAACCAGCGTGCTGACTTACACCCGTGAGCAGCGCGTCCTGACCATACAGTTGTCAGAGACCCATCTCGGCAATGCGGACATCCTGGTCACGGTGTCACCACGTAACGACGCCGGCACAGGTGCCGGCGCGCAGAGCATTCAGTAGGGTTTTATGGGTTAGCTAAAGTCGACGAACGCCGGTTCACAGAACTGGCGGCGGCTTTTGAGTTTACGGCAAGCATCCGCAGCGCTGGACTTGCTGTTATACGGCCCGGCAATCAGGCGATAGAATACCCCCTTCGAACCGAGATCAATTTTCTTGACGGTATGGCGCAGTTCACCAAGCTGTTCACTGTGGGCACGCTTGAGCTGCGACCAGCCACGCTCGGCCTGCTTGATCGAGCGGTAAGACGCCAGATGCACGCTCGGCTGTGGGCCGCCCGCGATCATGGCGGCATCACCACCCGTCTCAGCCCCCATGCCAGTCCCTAACCCGGTGGGCGCTTCCATCATCGAACTTGCCGCTGGTGCCGCCGGTTGTGGCGGCAACATGGCGGCCTCGACAGCGGCGCGCTCACGGGCATATTCATCCGATGAGATAAACCCGCTATCCCGCAGCATCTCCAGACGGCGCACCGTATCGGCGGCTTCCAACAAGCCCTGCGGCGGGGCACCCGGGTTGGCAATCACAACCGGGGCAGAAGGCATCAGCGCATCGAGAATCATCGAACGCTCAGCGGAATGCTGCGACACAGAAATCGCACGCAATTCCAGCGCGCGGCCGATGGCCTTTAAACGTGCCACCACCTGCTCGGTGGACGGCACGCGGCGGTTCAGTCCGGCCGCCGGTGGCGGTGAACTAAGCGGCAGCAACGCACCAATATTGGCTTGCCTGCGGGCCTGATATTCATCGGGTGTCATCATGCCCTGATCACGCAAGGCACGGATTGTGGTGAAGCGTGAGATGACACTGACATCGCCACCGGTAAACCCGGTGATCTCAGGCGCAGGCGCAGCCATGGACGGCATGGTGACTGGCGCGACAGGAGCGCCCGGAAATACGACCGTCGGCGCGAGCACAGTATTGCTCGGCATGACGGGCGCGGACTGGCTCGGCGCAACGCCGAGCATACCGGCGCCAGGCGGTTGATTACCGATCCCGGCAGCACCGCTTGTCATGCCATCAAGTGTCGCACCGCTTTCAAGCAGTGACAGATTAAGGCTGGCGACCTGCGAAACGGGCCGCGTCGAGATGTCGGTCAGATTGATAAACTGTTCGGATTCCGGTGGACGTACCGCCAGAACCGCTTCGTACATTTCACGCGCGCGAACCAGCTGACCGGTGTTGTGATACAGGATCGCAGCCCCCAACAAAGCATGCACATCGCGCGGGTTAGTCTTCAGCGCATTGCGAAAAAGCGCCTCGGCCTCAATGTAATTGCCCTTGGACATTTCCGCGATGCCCAGTTCGGCACTATCGCCCTTGGCAAAGGGACCGCTTTCCCAAAATTTGAAATTGAGCATGTCGCCGCCTTCGCTGGCGACACCGCATGCCGATAACGTGATGGCTGCGGCAACGACAACCGCTTTGCTAAAATATCGACTGTGCGACACATGACCCTCGCTAAAATAGATGAAGCGGTAACAAATCCTGAAACCACGTATACCCTACATACCATGCGGGGAAATAGACGCGTGAAGTATAGAACACCAGATTTCGTGCCTCAACAATATGCCAGACACAAACCATGGGATAACACTGTTTTTACAGACGAATCGCAACTTTGTGCGTTTTCGCAACCGGCGTTTGGGCATTCTGTGGTGCGTCCGGCGCAAAAAGTCTGAAATTCATCCTGTCCGGCGTGTTGCCATCTCATGCCGATTCGCAGCCCTCAGCTCAGATCACACGCCATGAATATGGGTGATTTTAGCGGATTATCGTAATAGGCTTCGATGGCGCGAAAGCCGAGATCGTTATAAATCGCGCGCGCGCCGTCCAGCTTTTCAAGCGTATCAAGGCACATGCTCGCGTAACCCGCCGCACGCGCACGCTCCATAATCTCAACGCAAAGCGCGCGCCCGATCCCCGCGCCGCGGCCCTGCGGTCGCACATAGAGCCGCTTCATCTCGCACACCTCACCGGGCGCGCCGTGCCCTGCTGGTCGAAACCCGACGATGCCAAGCACCGCACCATTCCGGCGCGCCAGCAACAGACAGCCACCGGATGGCGCATACGCCCCGGGCAAGGACTCAAGCTCGGCGGCGAAATCCTGAAAGCACAGATCGACGTCGAGCCATGCCTGATATTCGCTGAACAGTTGACGCACAACATCCATATCGGCCGCACCCTCGGCCAGATCAATGGTGAAGTCGCGTGGTGCGTCGTGTGTCATGGCATTTCGCTTCAGAGTGTGATGACGCCTTGCAGGAACAATGCCGCCGTGCCGCCAATGGCGACGCGATCCCCGCTCAGGGTGCAGGACAGCTCGCCGCCACGTTGAGAAACCTGACGCGCCGACATCTCGGTTTTGCCCAAACGTTCCGCCCAATAGGGGATCAGTACGCAATGGGCAGAGCCCGTCACCGGATCCTCGGGGATACCGGCAGCGGGTGCGAAGTAGCGCGATACAAAATCACAGTCTTCGCCCGCCCCTTCGGCAGTGATGATCAGGCCATCGCCAGCCATGGCTGCGATAAAGTCGAGATCGGGTTCCACTGCACGCACCGCACCGGGTGAACCCAGCAGCGCAACGTTCATGCCCGGCGCACCACTCGGGCTCGAAGCCTGCAGGAAGGCCTGCGGCTCCGCACCGATGGCAGCAGCCAGCCCGCCGGGCGTGGCAATAGGCTGTGGTGGATAGGCCGGGAAATGAAGTACCAGCGTATCGTCCTCACCGCAGGTTACATCAAGCCGCCCGCTGCGCGATGAAAACGATACCTTGCGCAGCGATGGATTGATGATCTGCGTGATGACATAGGCGCTGGCCAGCGTGGCGTGGCCGCACAGATCGACCTCAGTGGTCGGGGTGAACCAGCGCAGGGCAAAGTCCGCACCGTCTTCTCCGCCATCGATGAAAAAGGCCGTTTCCGCCAGATTATTCTCTGCCGCGATGGACTGCATCAACCCATCGTCGAGCCAGTGCTCAAGTGGGCACACGGCGGCGGGATTGCCGCCGAACACATCACTGGTAAATGCATCGACTTGAAACAGTGGGATTTTTGTCATGATCAGGCCTTTCCGGCGATATCAGCAATGGCGTCGCCCAGTTCCGATGTGGTTGCCTTGCCACCCATGTCGGGTGTTTTCACATCACTGTCGCGAAGCACGGTTTCAATGGCGGTTTCAATGGCGGCGGCGGCTTCGCCTTCGCCCAGATGATCAAGCATCATGGCGGCCGACCAAATTTCACCGATCGGGTTGGCGATCTGCTGGCCGACGATATCGGGTGCCGATCCGTGCACAGGTTCAAACATGGACGGGTATTCGCGCTCGGGATTGATGTTACCGCCCGGTGCGATGGCGATGGTGCCGGTCACGGCAGGGCCAAGATCTGACAGGATATCGCCGAACAGGTTCGACGCCACCACGACATCAAACCAGTCGGGATTGCGCACGAAATGCGCGGTCATGATATCGATATGGAACTGCGCCGTATCGATATCGAGATAGTCCTCACTGATCGCAGCGAAACGCTCATCCCAATAGGGCATGGAGTGAATGATACCGTTGGACTTGGTTGCCGAGGTAACGTGCTTGCGATCACGCGTGCGGGCCAGTTCAAACGCGTAGCGCATGATCCGGTCGGTGCCGTGGCGCGAAAAGATCGATTGCTGAACGGCGATTTCCTGCTGCGTGCCTTCGAACTGGCGACCACCGATTGCGGAATACTCACCCTCGTTATTTTCGCGCACGATCATCATGTCGATATCACCGGGCACGCGGTTCTTCAGCGGCGACTCGACACCTTCGAACAACCGCACCGGGCGCAGGTTAACGTACTGATGGAATTCGCGTCGGATGGGGATCAACAGGCCCCACAGCGAAACATGATCGGGTACGCCGGGGAAGCCGACCGCGCCAAGCAGAATGGCGTCATGCCCACGGATCTGGTCGAGACCGTCTTCGGGCATCATTGCGCCGACTTTGTGGAAGCGCTCGCAGCTCCAGTCAAAGTCATCGAACTTGTAGTCAATATTGAAACACCGACCCACGGCTTCCAGCACCTTAACGGCTTCGGGGATCACTTCATTGCCGATACCGTCTCCGGGGATGACAGCGATTGTGTGGCTGCTATGGGTCATTGGGAATTCTCCGTTTCTTATTGTCGTCTATGGGGGGATCAGGTGCTGCGCCGCAGGGCAAAGCAGTTATCAAGTTTTTCCAGACCGGCCTTGGGGTAATAATCCATGGCATCAGGTGAAGACAACAACACCATGGTGGTCTTGTCTGCGCCACCGGCAGAGCTCTGCGTGCGGCGCATTAGCTCCTTGCCAATGCCGCGCCCCTGCCAGCCCTTGTCGACAGCCAGATCAGACAGGTAACAGCAATAGCTGAAATCCGTGACCGAGCGTGCGATACCGACAAGCAGACCGTCCGCGTTGCGCGCACATATTATCAGGTTGGCAAATTCGATCATGCCACGGATGATCTGTGGCTTGTCCACCGGACGGCGCGCGGCCAGACCAGAGCGGTGCAGCACATCGATGAATTCCTCCACATCGAGAAATTCCTCGTTTGAATAGCTAATCTCGTCACTCATCGTCTTGACCCTCAGTCGTCGAACAGCACGTTAACGCGTCTGTTGTGTTTGCCCTTGTTCTCGATCTTGCCGACGCGCACACGGCCAATCTCACCGGTTGCGCGCACATGTGTACCGCCACACGGTTGCAGGTCAACACCGGCGATTTCCATCAGCCGCACGCGGCCCTGCCCGCTTGGTGGCTTAACCGACATGGTGCGCACCAGTTCGGCGCGCTGCGCCATTTCATCGTCGGTGATCCAGCTTTGCGTGACCGCGTGGTTTTCATCAATCAACCTGTTCAGCTCTGCCGTGATGGCCTCTTTATCAAGGGCCGTATCGGGCAGGTCAAAATCGATCCGGCCCCGGCCATCGCCGATACCGCCGCCGGTTACGCCGCCCTCGACCAGCGAGCACAACAGATGCAGGCAGGTATGCATGCGCATGTGACGGTGGCGACGCTCCCAATCCAGTTCGACACTGACGGCCTCGCCCACTGCTGGCACGTCGGCACCGTCTTCAAGCACATGGATAATCGTACCGCCCTCGCCCTTTATGGTGTTGAGCACTGCGACCTCTCGGCCATCGGCGCAACGCAGCACGCCACTATCGCCGGGTTGGCCGCCGCCTGTGGGATAGAACACGGTGCGATCAAGTGTGACGCCCTGCTCGCCGACGTGCGTAATCACGGCCTCGCAGGTTTTGACGTAGGCGTCTTCGCGAAAGATTTCCTCTGTCATGGGACCTCCGACAATATATCCGATACCAGTGCGCGATCGGCGTTGCCGCCCGACAGGATCAACCCGACCTTGCGGCCAGCCATGGCGTCGCGCTCACGCAGCAATGCCGCCAGCGCTGCAGCACCCGCACCTTCGCTCAGATTATGCGTATCGGTAAAATAATGACACATGGCGGCGCGTATCTCACCATCCGATACGCGCACGATGCGTGCGGCGTTATCAAAAATCAACGGCAGGGCATCTTCGTTGGGCACACGGCACGCCATACCGTCAGCGACAGTGTCGGCAGAATTGGTCGCAACGGCGCTCTTGCTTTCAAACGACAGGGCATAGGCGGCAGCGTTCTCAGCCACCACGCCGACAATCTCAGTCTTTAAGCCCAGCGCATTACGCGCCGAGATGACAGCGTTGATGCCCGAGCCCAGACCAATGGGCACATAGAGCGTATCAAGATCGCGAACCGCACCGAACAGTTCCATGGCATATGTGCCCACGCCACGAACCAGATCGCGGTGAAAGGACGGCACCATATGATAGCCACGCTCGGCGGCCAGATCAGCGGTGCGCTCAAGCGCTTCCTGAAAATCATGACCGACTTCCAGCAACTCTGCGCCAAGCGCTTTCATGGCATTGTTTTTTTCCGGGTTGTTGCCGTGCGGTACAACGATGGCGCACGCCAGACCAGACAGACCCGCCGCCAGCGCGATACTCTGCCCATGATTACCGCGCGTCGCACTGATCACACCGACCACATCGGGCTGCTCACGTTTCAGGGCGTCCATATAGACCAGTCCACCGCGCGCCTTGAAGGCACCAATGGGCGTGTGGTTTTCATGCTTTACCCAGACCTCGCAACCGCAACGTTGTGCGAGCAAGGGCCATGCTATCTGTGGCGTTGGCGTCATATGGCGATAAACAACGTCGGCCGCCGCGTTCAGGTCTTCAAGATTGATCGTTTTCACCGCACCCCTCCTGTTATTGTCATTGCTTCTCTATAGCAGGGACGTTGATAAACGGCACGCCTCTAGCGCCAGAACGGCTTGGCAGCTTCTTGCAACACATCTTCGCGGCGCAATCCGATGTCGCGCAATGTGGCATCATCGAGATCATACAGATCACGGCGCTGACGCGCGACTGTGTACCAGCGGCGCAACAGCGCAACGGGATTGATTGAGATAAACCGCAAAAAACCGTGTCCGAGATATCCGTCCATGGCACGCATGGCATTCGCTCCTATTAAGGGGTACAATCATTACAATTGTCATTATTATATTGATGCAATGTTCGATCAATCGTATCATTGTCACCATGACAAGTTGGATGCCGGATATTGTCCAGTCCCGTGGGCCCAAGTACCTCGCCATTGCCGACGCTATTGCGCTGGCGGTATCGGATGGTCATTTGCCGCCGGGCAGCAAGCTGCCGCCGCAACGCAATCTGGCCTACGACATCGGTGTCACGCTGGGTACCATCACGCGGGCCTATAGCGAAGCCGAGCGGCGCGGGCTGGTTGGAGGCGAGGTCGGACGCGGCACCTTTGTGCTTGGCGCACGCCAGATCAAGGCAGACGGTTTCGTTATTCCAGAAGCGCCCGCCGCACACGGGGTTATCGATTTCACCCACGCCGCCCCGGCGACGGGACGCGCCGGGCGCGCACTATCGAAAACCCTGATCGAGATCGCCTCGGAACCCAACATCGACGTGCTCGCCAACTATCAGATGAACACCGGCCTGCAACCACACCTCGAAGCCGGATCGCAGTGGCTTACTCGACAGGGTTTGCGCAACCCCGATATCGAGCGCATTACCCTGACCAATGGTTCAAACCACGGCATCCTCGTCGCCATGATGACGCTCGCCAATCCGGGCGAGACCATCCTTGTTGAACCGCTGACCTATCCCGGCATCCTGCATCAGGCGCGGATACTGGGTTACCGGGTCGAAGCCGTTGAGACCGACGAGGATGGATTCATTCCCGAGGCACTGGAAGAGGCCTGCCGCCGCTATTCGCCGCGCCTGCTTTATTGCATGCCGAACGTGCAGAACCCGACAACCATCAGCATGTCCGAGGACCGTCGCCGCGCCGTGGCCGATATTGTTGAAAGCAGCGGCATGTTTATCATCGAGGATGATATCTGGGGCGGCATGGTCGAATCCAACGCGCCGCACATGGCCGACCTACTTCCCGATCGCACCGTCTATCTCGCCGCGCTGTCAAAATGCATGGCCGGTGGCCTGCGCATCGGTTACGCGCTGGCCCCTGCCCGGTTGAGCGAACGCCTGCGCGCATCGGTACGCATGACATGCTGGATGCCTGCGCCACTGATGGCAGAAATTGCGCGGCGCTGGATCACCGACGGCACGGGTGATGAATTGCGTCACTGGCAGCGTGCCGAGGTTACCAAGCGCATTGAGATCGGGCTGTCACAACTTGCCGAATCCTCTCCACGTTACCAGCCCGGCGGTCACCATATCTGGCTCGACCTGCCCGAGCCGTGGCGCGCCACAGACTTCAAGGCCATGGCCGAGAGTCGCGGCGTGCGGGTGTTGAGCGGGGATTCATTCGCCATCGACAACCGCGCATCACGCCAAGGCGTGCGGATCTGCGTCGGAAAGCCCGAAAGCCTTGATCAGGTCGAGCAAGGCATGCGCGTGTTGGCCGACGTGCTGCACGCCGGCCCCGGCATGGACAGCGCCGTTTTCTGAGTCAGCCCGGGCCTGACGTCTCATTCAAGGCGCATTACCCATAACGTCCGCTAATAGCCACGAGCAGATACCCGGGTCAGAAATTGAAATGTGACAGACGGCCCGGCGGTGGCGAATCCATGAGCGCTTTGCTCTTGACCCACATAAGAATATCCGCCCCCTGAACAGTCAGTAGAACAGCGCTGGTGCCAAATCCCACGCGCAGTGGAATGTACGTGCGCCCGACCAGAGGCACACATTTGCCCTGTGATTTAAACTTTGCCATCAGTGTGCGGTTGTTATCGTCTTTGGCATCGCCGTAGTCCGATAAATCCTTGCGCGCTTTACAGCCGACGAAATCACCGATGAAGACACCCTTTTGTATGGCTTTGTCAGCACCTTTGCCGGTGTTATCCAGGTTCAATGGTTCCTTGAACGTGGGGATTGTCGCGCCCAATACCTTGAAGCCCGCGTCTTCCCCATCCTCTTGCGCGTTAGCCCGTATTGAAACCCCCGATATTGCAATCGGTAGCAATATCAACAGGGCAGCGAGCAATATAGGCCTTGTGCATCTATAGCTCTGAGATACTGACATCTTCCGATAGGTTTCCAAGTCATTCACGCTGCAGGCTCCATAGGAAAGACGCGCTCCTATTTCACTTAAAGATAATACCGTGCGGGCCGTGCGGGCGACAGTCAAAATGATATGACCGAAAGCCGTAACGAGGTGCTGATCGCCTGTTCCTGACTGAATCAAACCAAACACGGCACATTCACCCCGAGAAAGGCCGCAATGATACGCAATCAGGGTTTTTCGCTTCGTTTCTGGACAATTGTACTTTAAAGACATGCGAATAATTCCATATTACGTCACAGCCATCGCCTATATGGCGAATATCGATCCATTCTTTTTGTCCATTAACCAAGAGAAAGTTCCCAATGACCATTTTCGAACCGCTCGTCATCCCTGAAACCCTCGCCGCTGGTCCGGGCCCCGGCAATACCGATCCCCGTGTCCTTGCGGCCTTTGCTGCATCGGGCGTTGCCGATCACATGCAGACCGATGTCGTGCGTGGCATGATCGAAATCAAACAGATGCTGCGCGTCATGTTTGGCACACAGAACGCATACACATATGGCGTTGCCGGAACGGGTTTCAGTGGCCTTGATTGCATGCTGAGTGCTATCAAGCCGGGCGATAGCATTGTTGCTTTCACCAACGGCACATTCAGTGGCATTGATTGCCAGACAATCCGTATGAAGGCTGCCTCTGCTGAAGACTTTGCCGCCAACCCGCTGCACCCAATGCCAACCAATGTCACCGTCATCGACGTTGCACACGGCACGTCGGTCAGTGGTGACATGGTTGACGCCGAACTCGCCAAGCATAAGCCCATGTGGGCATTCATGGCGCATTGGGAAACCGGTAGCGGTCGCATCAATGATATTCAGGGCTTCAATGATGCCTGTGAAAAGCATGGTGCCATGGGCCTCATCGACGCCGTATCCAGCCTCGGCATCGAAGACTTCAGCATCGATGATTACCCCGCTGTTGTTGGTTGGGCATCGTGCCCGCAGAAAGGTGTTCTCGGCCTGCCACTGACATACGCACCGGTGAGCTTCACCGACGCCTATATCGATGTCGTCGCCAAGCGCGGTTGCTACACCTATGTGAACCACCCCATTCTGAACGCGCGGCACTGGGGTATCATTGATGGCAATGACGCCGAAATGCCGGCCTATCACCAGACCCATTCCTGCTATGCCGTGGCATCCTTCCACGAAGCCCTGCGCATCAGCCTGACCCATGGCCGTGCCCAGAAAGCCGCCGACTATTCCTTCCATGAAAGCATCCTGAGCGAAGCCGTCAGCGCGATGGGCTGCAAGGTTACCTCAAACATGACCAGTCTGGTCGTGCTCAACCTGCCCGACGCACTTTCGGGTCGTGAAAAGGAACTGGTTCAGGGCTGTCGCGCCGAAGGCTTTGCCATTTGGCCGACGCTATCGGAACCTGTTCAGGTCCGTATCGGCATCCTCAATCAGCTTTCGGAAGATGCCATCAGCGACATCGTTAGCCGCTTTGCCGACGCCATGCTGAAAATGGGTGCCAACGATCTGGACAAGGACGCCATCCTGAAACAGGTCAAAGCCCGCTTCGCAGCAGCTTAATCTAAACCTCGAACGGTGCCACGGTGTGGCCATGGTTCAGTGGACCATGGCCATGACCGAGGCCCGGCGCGGTCGCAATGGCCGTATGGACATAGTGGCGCGCGCGGATGATAGCATTACGCGCGTCCATGCCCGCCGCAATCCCCGCAGCAATCGCAGATGCCAACGTGCAGCCCGTACCATGCGTATGGGGTGTCTCGATACGTTCAGCCTCAAACACATCCATGGTGTTTTCACCGTGCAGAAAGACATCACTGACGTGACCTGCGTCGGTATCCACATGCCCGCCTGTAATCAGAATGGAACTTGGCCCCAAGGTAGCGAGCGAGCGCGCTGCCGTCATGGCGTCTTCCTGGGTCTTGACCTCTAGTCCTGCCAGCACAGCAGCTTCGGGTGCGTTGGGTGTGATCACCGTGGCACGCGGGATAATTTTCTGGCGCACCGCCTGTACCGCGTCACCGTGCAGCAGCGATGTGCCACCCTTGGCCACCATCACCGGATCAACGACCAACGGAATGCCTGCGCCATAAGTATCGAGCGCGTCGACCACGGCGTCGATGACTTCAATGCTGTGCAGCATGCCGGTCTTGATACAATCCGCACCGATGTCTTCCAGCACGACGCGGATTTGTTCGCGCACAAATTCCGGGGGCACCTCGTGGATGCCAAGTACGCCCAGTGTGTTCTGTGCCGTCAGTGCGGTTACCGCCGTCATGGCGAAACCGCCAAGTGTTGTGACTGTCTTGATATCGGCCTGAATGCCAGCACCACCGCCGGAATCCGATCCCGCGATAATCAGTACGCGACCCTGCATGATGATCTATGCCCCGAGTTGTTCGATAACGCCGATGATGTCACCGACCACAGAACCGACCAGCGCCTCGTCGTCGCCTTCGGCCATGACGCGGATCAGTGGCTCGGTGCCCGATGGGCGAACCAGCAGACGACCACTATCGCCCAAGCGGGCCTCGCCATCGCGCATGGCCTGTTGCACCGCGTCAGATTTCAATGGTGAGGCACCCTTGAAGCGCACATTGCGCAGCAGTTGCGGCACAGGCTCAAAGACCCGGCATATCTCGCTGGCAGGCTTGCCGCGCTCAACCAGTACGGCAAGCACCTGCAAGGCCGCGATCAGGCCGTCGCCGGTCGTCGAGTAATCGCCCAGAATGATGTGGCCGGACTGTTCCCCACCAAGGTTATAGCCGTGCTCGCGCATGTGCTGCACGACGTAGCGATCACCCACATTGGCGCGCACCAGCTTCAGGCCGTTGCCCTCAAGGTGGCGCTCCATACCCAAATTCGACATCACCGTGGCAACCACACCGCCACCGGCAAGCGCGCCTTGTGCGTTCCAATGTCCGGCAATCAGCGCCATCAACTGGTCACCATCGACCAGCTTGCCGTGCTCGTCGGCCACCAGCACCCGGTCGGCATCACCATCAAGCGCAATGCCCAGATCGGCGCCATGCGTCACAACCTGTGAGCACAAGGCATCGGTGTCGGTTGAGCCACAGCCCTTGTTAATGTTATAGCCATCGGGCTCAACCCCGATGGAAATGACCTCTGCACCGAGCTCCCACAGGACCTCGGGCGCGACTTTATAGGCCGCACCGTGGGCGCAATCGACGACGACCTTCAGGCCATCGAGGCGCAAACCACGCGGGAAGGTTTGTTTGACGTATTCCGTATAACGACCGCCCGCATCATCGAGCCTGCGTGCGCGGCCAAGTTTTTCAGCGGGCACCAGATCATCATCGGACCAACCGTCCATGATGGTTTCGATTTCATGTTCGACAGCGTCTGACAGCTTGTAACCATCGGGGCCGAACAGCTTGATACCGTTATCTTCGAAAGGATTATGCGAGGCCGAAATCATCAGCCCCAGATCAGCGCGCAAACTGGGCGTCAGCATGGCGATGGCCGGTGTGGGCAGCGGCCCGACCAGCACCACATCCATGCCCATGGAAACAAACCCAGAGGTCAGTGCGGTCTCAACCATATAACCGCTCAGCCGGGTGTCCTTGCCGATCACCACACGGTGGCGGTGATCGCCACGGGTAAAATAGGACGCTGCCGCCATACCCACACGCAAGGCGGTTTCCGCCGTCATGGGTTCAATATTGGCGGTGCCACGGATGCCGTCGGTGCCAAAAAGTTTGCGGGTTTTGTCGCTCACGCTATCGCCTGTTCCATTGTAAAAGACTGCACCACTATGGATGTCTTACGCCGTGTCTTCAATAGCCTGCCAGACGGCGATGGCCTGCGCAGTCTCGGCCACGTCGTGCACGCGGATAATATTTGCGCCGCGCGCAATCCCGGCCAGCGCGGCAGCAATCGATCCTGCCACGCGCTGTTTGGGTGGCTCGTCCTTGCTGAGCCGCGCGATGAAGCTTTTGCGCGACACGCCGAGCAACAGTGGCGCGCCCAAATCGGCAAAGGCATCCAGATGTTTCAGCAGTTGCAGATTGTGCGTCACGGTTTTACCGAAGCCGATGCCCGGATCAATGGCGATCTCGGCGCGCTTCATGCCGGCCTTTTCACAGGCCTCAAGGCGACCTTCCAGATAGCCCCGGATATCGCCAACCACATCATCATAACGCGGATCGTCCTGCATGGTGGTTGGGTCGCCCAGCATGTGCATGAGCGCCAGCGAGACATCCGCGCCACTGACCACATCAAGCGAACGCGCATCGCCGCTCAGTGCGGTTACATCGTTGACGATCGTGGCACCGGCTTCGATGGCGGCTTCCATGACACCGGCATGGCGGGTATCGATGGAGACCACCGCGCCATGCGCCGCCAAGGCTGCAACCACGGGCTTGATACGGCTGATTTCTTCGGATTGTGGCAGTGGGTCGGCACCGGGCCGGGTGGATTCCCCGCCGACGTCGATGATGTCGGCGCCCTGTTCGATCAGTGCAATGCCGCGTGCGATGGCATCATCGGCACCATAGGCATCACCACCATCGGAAAAGCTGTCGGGCGTGGCATTGATCACACCCATCACCAGCGGGCGGGACAACTTCAGTCCGGCGTACGTGGCAACGCTCATCAGCTTTATCCGCCTTTATGGATAGCGTAACGCCTGGATCAGGCTTCGGGCTGGGGCTTGGCACCCATGCCCGGCGTACCGGCGTCCTTGGACTTGGGCTTTGCACCGCTTGAAGGGACCGACGAACGATGGCCTGCGCTGCCTTGTGGTGGTTCTTCATCACCATTGGGACGAACCACGCTTTCGCCGCGTAACAGGGCATCAACCTCGGCACCGCTCAGCGTTTCGTATTCAAGCAGAGCCTCAGCAATGGTGATCAGATCACCGTTATGATCAGTCAAAATTTTACGTGCCGTGTCTTCAGCTTCTTCGATCAAGTTGCGAACTTCGCTGTCGATCAGTGCTGCGGTGGCGTCCGATACAGTCTTCTGGCGTGCGACGGAATGCCCAAGGAAAACCTCTTCCTCGTTATCGGCATAGCGCAACGGGCCAAGCACATCACTGAAACCAAATTCAGTCACCATGCGGCGTGCCATACCGGTCGCAACCTGAATATCGTTGCCCGCACCGGTCGTGATGTTTTCCTTGCCGAAGGTCAATTCCTCGGCGATGCGGCCACCGAATGCCATGGCGAGCATGGATTTCAGTTCAAGCTCGCTCTGGCTCAGTTTATCGCGTTCGGGCAGCGACATGGTCAGACCAAGCGCACGACCGCGCGGAATGATGGTGACCTTGTGCAGCGGATCGTGCTTGGGCACATGAATGCCGACCAGCGCATGACCGGCTTCGTGATAGGCCGTCAAATTCTTTTCGTCTTCGCTCATGACCATGGAGCGACGCTCTGATCCCATCATGACCTTATCTTTGGCGTCTTCGAATTCCGCCATGGTCACCACACGCTTGTCACGGCGTGCAGCCAGCAAGGCAGCTTCGTTCACCAGATTGGCAAGATCAGCACCGGAAAAACCGGGCGTGCCACGCGCAATAACCTTGGCCACCACGTCGGGGCTGAGTGGCACTTTGCGCATGTGAACTTTCAGGATCTGCTCGCGGCCCAGAATATCGGGGTTGGGCACAACGACCTGACGGTCGAAGCGGCCCGGGCGAAGCAGCGCAGGATCAAGCACGTCGGGACGGTTGGTCGCGGCGATCAGGATCACGCCTTCGTTAGATTCAAAGCCATCCATTTCAACCAGCAACTGGTTGAGGGTCTGTTCGCGCTCGTCATTGCCGCCGCCAAGGCCGGCACCACGGTGCCGACCAACAGCGTCGATTTCATCAATGAAGATGATGCACGGTGCGTTCTTCTTGCCCTGCTCGAACATGTCGCGCACACGGCTTGCACCGACGCCGACAAACATTTCAACAAAGTCAGAACCCGAAATGGTGAAGAACGGCACGTTGGCTTCGCCAGCAATGGCGCGCGCCAGCAGCGTCTTACCGGTACCCGGAGGGCCGATCAGCAGACAGCCTTTGGGAATTTTACCGCCCAGGCGCTGGAATTTCTGTGGGTCCTTGAGGAACTCGACGACCTCTTCGAGTTCCTGCTTGGCTTCATCAATACCGGCAACGTCGTCAAATGTGACACGGCCGGATTTTTCCGTCAGCAGCTTGGCCTTGGATTTGCCAAAGCCCATGGCTTTGCCACCGCCGCCCTGCATCTGGCGCATGAAGAAAATCCACACACCGATCAATAGCAGCATGGGGAACCATGAAATCAGAACACCCCACAGGGTCAGTGAATTATCCTCGGCCGGCGTGGCCGTGACGCGTACACCCTGTGCGGTCAGTTTTTCCATCAGCAGGGGATCATCAGGCGTATAGGTGCCAAACACCCGGCCATCACGGAAATGACCCGAAATATTGTGCCCTTGAATCGTAACATCGCGAATATCACCGGTTTCCACCGAGGCGATAAAGTCAGAATAAGCCAGGCTCATCTGCGGCGTGCGCGGGGCATTGCCTTGAAACAGGTTAAACAGGGCGAATACAAGAAGGGCAATAATCACCCAAAGCGCGATGTTCTTATTGAAGTTCAAGGGTCGGTCCTTTCCGTCGCCGCTCAAGCGGCACATCGGTAATCTGATCTATTAAAGCTATAAGGGGCGGACTTTTAACCGCCTCACCCCTGCCGTCAACCGCGAAGCGCACCTTTTTAACGATTCATTGCAAGAAAGCATACCGTCCCGGTCCTTGAGAGATAGTGCGTACGGCGGCTTATGCAATGGCAAAAACACCACCAAATACCGGTTGCGGTGGCATAAATGCAGCCCCTGCGATCCAGGCACGACAAGGATGGCGGTCAGGTGCGCGGTAAGTCAAGTGCGGCACCTGAACGATCTCGCCATCGTGATAGAGCGCAGGCAGGCTGTAACGCGCGTAGAGCGGGATAGAGTGAGCTTTAAGCTGCGGTGCCTGAGCAGCAATGTCTCGCCAGCCCGTCGCCCCCAGCGCAGTCAACGTCAGACTGCCAGTTTGCGCCACGTCATCAGACGTAAAAGCCAGATCAAAACGCTGATCCCAGCGCAGGTTCGCGGCCATATGTGCAATGGTTTGCTGCGGCAGATTGCGGTTTTCACGGCAGATCAGCAGCCCGTCATCACCCGGCGTGATGCGGCATCCGCCCAGCGTTACACCACGCCCAAGCTGCGTGGTTTTGATCTGATCATACAGGCGTTCAAGCTTTTCGCGTGCGGCACCGTACTGCCGCCCACCCAGCGTCATCACGATACGGCCCAGCGCGCGCCGGCCCAACACGTCACCATCGTGTGACAAGCTGCGTACATCAAGCCGTGCAAAGCCTGCCGGATGCAGGTTCATGCTGCGCGCCAGCACCCGTGCGCTTAACGCTTCAAGCTCACGGCGCTCGCTGCCATGGCTGCTGACGGTGCATGCAATACGCGTCATATTCGCCCCGGCATCATCAAGCGCTGCCAGCGCCTTGCGCACGCGGACCCGCTCAAAGCGATCCTGTGTATTGGACGGGTCCTCGACCCAGCCCTGCCCCATGCCCTGCAGAGTTGCAATCAACTCGTCATGCGAGTGCCCCAGCAACGGGCGGATAATGCGGGCCTGCGCATATTCGCTGATTGATGACATGGCCGCCAGACCATCAGGGCCGCTACCACGGCCCAGACGCATCACATAGGTTTCCGCCTGATCTTCAACATGATGGGCAAACGCCAGATGCAGAACGCCATGATCAACGCACCAGTCCAGCATCAATTGACGCCGCGCATCGCGTGCCTTGCTCTGGATCGCACTTGTCGGCTTGGTACCGTGCCAGTGCAGGATGTGGTGCTCAATGCCATATGCAGCCAGCCACTCGCTGACCTGTCGGGCCTCGTCAGCCGAACCGGTTCTCAAGCCGTGATCTACACTCAGCGCGATGACACGACCACCGCGCGCACGCGCCCAATGATCACAAAGCAACACCAGCGCCATGCTGTCTGCACCGCCCGAGACCCCGACGCAAATCAGCGGCGCGACCTCAAACGGGCCAACGCGCGACATCGCCACAGCGAAAGCATCAGCTGTTAATGGTGTGCTCGCATGGGTGAGATGTTCGGGCATGGGGTTAGCAACCGTTGCGCATCCGCTCACGTTCCATGGTCGAGCGGACATTGGCCGGAGCCTGTGGGAATTCGTCGGCAAGCTTGCTAAAAGCCGCGCAGGCTTCCGTCTGCTTGCCCAAATTGCCGAGTGACATGCCGAGTTTCAGCAAGGTATCGGGTGCCTTGGGGCCAGTCGGTTCGCTACGGTAACCCTCAAAGAAAACCCCCGCTGCGCTAACAAACTCAGAGCGCACGTAATAGCTTTCACCCAACCAGTAGCGCGCATTGGCAACCAGTTTGTCACCGGCGTTGTTATCGATAAAGGCCTGTAGGGCAACGGCGGCATCTTCATACTTGGCCTGACGCAACAGGCCAAATGCATGCGTGTACTGCTCCTGTGGCGAGAGAACCGGCACGGCGGGTTGCACCGCTGCGCTCTGGGTTTCCGACGCCACAGGGGCTGCGAGTTGTTCGGTTGTCTGTGAGACAGACGCCTGCGTACTGGTGTCCTGATCATCGGTGCCAAGAGTCTGCGCCGTGCTTGTAATCTGTTGCAGTTCGTTTTCAGTGATAGAGCCCAGAACACCGGACTCAGACTGCCCCATCACACGCGATACTTCGCCGCTCGGCGCAACGCCGTTGATCTGCGGCATGGCGCTCATCGGCTGCTGCATGCCACCCGTCGCGCCGCCCTGTTCAAGCGATGACAGACGGAAATCTATGTCGGAGACCAACTTTTCCAGTTGCGAGGAAATTTCGGTAACCCGGTAAGCAATTTCCTCCATGGCACCGGTGGCCGTGCGCACATCGCTTTCCAGCGCGGTCATGCGTTCATCCATGCGGGCCGCAGACGCCCCCCCCATGTCGCCGCTGACCAGCGTGCCGGGCTGCGTGCCATCGGCACTAATCGGTGCATCGCCGCGCGAGACCTGAATATTGAGGGTGCGAATATCGCGCTCCAGCCGTTCAATGCGATCAAGCAGGGCCTGTACGTCCTGTGCCGCCGCCGGGGCTGCAAATAGCCAGAAAGCCACCAATGCCACACACATGGCGCGAAACGCCGAGCTTAAGCTGCTCATCACCAGATCCCTTTTGTTCATGTCTTCACCCTCAAGTTCGCATTGCGCACCACTGTAACCGCTCAAGGCCTTGACGTCTTGGTGCATCTTACCCGAATTTCAGGCAAAAATATGGCGCTGTCAGGCTCAGCATCGTGAGCCCAAACAGCGCCATATAATATTCCGGTTGCTGGCAGGAATTAGCTGCCGGCACCACCCACGAGGGTTACAGAACGACGGTTCTGAGCCCATGAGGCTTCGTTCGATCCCAGAGCGACCGGGCGTTCTTCACCGTAAGAAACGGTGCGCACACGATCTGGCGAAACACCAAGAGCAACAAGATAATCCTTGGTTGCGCTGGCGCGACGTTCGCCCAGGCCGATGTTGTATTCACGTGTACCGCGTTCGTCGGCATGGCCTTCGATGGTTACACTGGTACCAGGGAACTTGTTCAGCCAGGCAGCCTGACGTTCCAGGGTCTGACGTGAAATCTGATCCAGATCGAAACGGTCAAACGCGAAATAGACGCGATCACCAACGTTAACGACCAGATCCTGCTGCGAACCCGGCTCAATTGTAGAGACCGTGGCAGGCTCACTAGACATGCTCGACGTGGTGGATGCACCGGCACCCGTCGACGAAGCATCTTCCATTGGTGCAGTCTCACAAGCAGCAACCAATGTCATGGCAGCCAAAACGCTCAAAATCTTGAAACGCATTATATCCCCCTCAAAATAGGAGTGGTTTGAATTACGACAGCACCGACAAGCAAGATGCCGTGAAACGACATCCATCCCACAAGTACATTAATAGTTGTCATACTGGCTAAAGCGCCTGATTCCAAGTACTTTTTTCCAGCCACCTTGTCAGTGACCCCCATCACAGATAAGCAAAATTATTCCATTTTCTCAACTTTACGGGATCAACGGCGACCACGCCGGGTCAGATGCATCGCATAAGGTTGCAACCTCACGCTCATTATAGCCCGTAAGATCGATGGTAAACAGCCGTGATCGACCGCCCGTACCGTCATCATTGGTGCGTTCCTTGCGGAAAAACATCAAAACACGGCCATTTGGTGCCCAGGTCGGAGCCTCAATCTTGAAATCTTCGGCCAACAGGCGCTCGCCGCTACCATCAGGGTACATCACACCGATATAGAATCGACCGCCGGTAATTTTGGTAAAGGCGATCATATCGCCGCGCGGTGACCATACCGGCGTGGCGTAAATCCCTTTGCCGTGGCTGATACGCCGCACACCCTTGCCATTGGCGTCCATCACGTAAAGTTGCTGACTGCCGCCACGATCTGAGTTGAACACCACGTTACGCCCGTCAGGCGCGAAACTGGGCGAGGTATCGATACCGGAATGCTTGGTCAACTGCTTCACTTTGCGGGTGCGCGGATCCATGGTGTAGATGTCTGAATTACCATCTTTCGCCATACTCATAATGACGGTCTTGCCATCATACGAGAACCGCGGCGCATAGGTCATACCGGGGAAATCACCGACGACCTCTTGATGTCCCGTGTCGATATTGAAGATGTAAACCCGCGGCACGTTGCCGTGGTAAGACATATAGGTCACTTCCTGCAATGTCGGCGAGAATCGCGGCGTCAGCACCAGCGACGAACCATCGGTTAGGTAGCGCCGGTTCTCACCGTCCTGATCCATGATCGCCAGTCGCTTTCCGTATGGATTGAGCGGCGTGGTGGCACGGCATGCGCCGGTCTCGCTCTGCTGGGCGATATAGACAATGCGGGTATCAAAATAACCTTCTTCGCCGGTCAGGCGCTTATAGATCACATCAGCAATGATATGGGCAACGCGGCGCCAGTTGTCGGGCACAGTAAAATAGGCCAGCCCGACCATCTGCTGCTCGGCGTAAACATCCCATAGCCGAAATTCCACACGCAGACGGCCATCTTCGACAATCTGGATGCGGCCCTGCACCATGGCCTGTGCATTGATAACGCGCCAATCACCAAAGCGCGGCAGCGTATTGAGCGATTCCGTGGTCTGAATAAAGGCCCGTGAATCGATCGGCTTGAACAGGCCTGAACGTTCAAGATCAGCCGCCACAACATCGGAGATGGAACGGCCAAAGTTGCTTTCCTCGGTATGTGCGCCGACGAACGGCGTCACGGCGATGGGTAACGGTTCCACCGTGCCGCGCGTGATGTCGATCTTGAGCTCAGCATACGCAGTGGACGACATGCCCGCGATGACCAGCAACACAAGTGCCGCTAACGTGCCGCAAAAGCGCGACAAAAGCCGGGGGCGGGGCGAGAAAAACTGCATCATGATCAAAACGTATCCCTGTTCATTCGTCTTCCGCTTATATCATGTCCTGCGGATTAAAGTTCAGCGTCATGGTTCGCCACTGTTCGTATTGGTCTAACGGCAACGGTAACGGCTGACAACGAGGATTTCGCGTCGCGCGCAAAGCGCTCTCAGCCGCCGCACGGAAGAACGAGTCCGTCATCGCGCGCTCCATGTTCATGATTTCCGCGCTGCGCACGGTGGCATCGGGGTTCATCTCGACACCAATTTCAATCACCAGATCGCCAGCGTCCTTGGCCCCGGCCGGTACAATCCAGCAACGGCGCAGTTGCGCGGCAACGGCTTCACGCACGCTGATGGATATAGGCTGCGAGGTATCGACCTTCTTGGTGGTCTTGACCTTCAGGGCCTCAGCGATCGTTTCCTCGAAGCTCGGAGCCTTGTCTTCGGGCTTTTCGTCTTCTTCCGGCTCGCGTTGCAGTTCCTGTTTCTTCAGGTCCTCAAGCGTGCGCAACACCGAAGCCAACGGGTCCGGCGGCTCGGGCTTCCGATCGGGCTTGGCCGTGGCCAGCACAGCCGATGGCTTGGGTGGCGGCGGCGCGACAGGCTCGGCCTTTTCAGGTTCGGGTTCGGGTTCCGGCTCGGGCTCGGGTTCAGGCTCTGGAATCACTTCCGGTTCAGGTTCAGGTTCCGGTTCGGGAACGGGTTCAGGCTCCGGTGCGGGCTGTGGTTGTGGCTCTGGCTCGGGCTCTGGCTCGGGCGGTGGTGGTGCGGGCTCGGGTTCCGGCTCGGGCTCGGGTTCCGGCGTCGGGATATCTTCCTTGGGTTCTTCTTCGGGCTCGGGCGTTGGTGGTGGGGCGTTGGTTTCCTCGGCGATGGCAACCAGTTCAACAACGACAACGTCCTCAGCCGGGCCGATGTCAGGGCGCAGACTGGGCAGCACAATATATGCGCCGCCAATCACGGCGACGTGAAAGGCAACGGAAAAAGCAAATCCGCGCTGGCTCGGCGTCATTGTTCCTCTTCGGGTGACGCGCTCTCGTCACCACTTGTCTTGGCTTTGGTCCTGGTATTGTCCGGGTCGGGCTGCGACGTGATTAAGGCAACCCGGCTATAACCCGCCGTATTGATGGTGCCCATGACCTGCATGACGCGGCCATAGTCTATGTTGCTGTCACCGCGAATAAAGATGCGCGCATCCGGATTCTCGCCGGTGATAGCCTGCAGGCGCGGCACCAGCGTCTTGAGCTCAACCAGTGTGTCCTGCAAATAAATATCGCCCGCCGCATTGATGGTGACGGCCAGCGGCTCATCGCTACCGCTCACCGCACCGGCTTTGGTTTTGGGCAGGTTGACTTCAACCCCGACGGTCAGCAGCGGCGCGGTGACCATAAAGATCACCAACAGCACCAGCATGACATCGACGAACGGTGTGACGTTTATCTCGCTCATGGGACGGTGTGCCGTACGGCGCGAACCGCCACGACGCCCTGAGCGACTTTGAAGGGCTGACGCCATGGCTCAGCTCCCGCTTTCCAGCTCGCGCGAGAGTATCGCGGCAAGCTCACCGGCAAAGGCTTCCAGACGGCTGGCATAGCGGTCGAGATCTTTTGAAACCTTGTTGTAGGCAACCACGGCAGGGATGGCAGCAAGCAGCCCCAGTGCGGTGGCAAACAGCGCCTCGGCAATGCCCGGTGCGACCACGGCAAGGCTGGTGTTTTGGGACATGGCAATGGACTGGAAGCTGTTCATGATGCCCCACACCGTGCCGAACAGGCCAATGAACGGTGCTGTTGAACCGGTTGTGGCCAGCACGGTCAACTGTCGCTCGATGCGCTCCATCTCGCGTGTCAGGGTGATATGCATGACCCGGTCGATGCGTTCGCCCAGTGTTACCGATGCGCTGCTGCTGGCACTGCCATTCATCGCGCCCTGCGGATTTCGCCGCCATTCACGCATGGCCGCGACAAACACCGCCGACATAGGGTCACTGGGCTGCACGCCAATACGATCATACAGATCATCGAGCGAACCACCCGACCAGAACGCGCCTTCAAAATCATTGGCCTTGGCGTTCAGCTTGCGCACGGTCGTCACCTTTTCAAAGATGATCGCCCAGCACCACAGTGAGGCAAGAACGAGCAGCACGATGACGGCCTTGACCACGATATCAGCCCGTAAAAACAGGGAAATCATGGAGAAATCATCGGCCCCCACCGACCCGGCGAGGATTGAAGCGTCAACTACGTTGGATTCCATGGATCAGACCTAACTCGATTTTTGACTGTTCAAATTCTGTTGCGTCGGGGCATTACCCAGCGCGTCACGGATGTCTTGTGGTATGCGCGACGGACGGCCGCGCTGCGACCCTGCGATGTGCATGCAGACCAGCCGCACGTCCATCTCGGTGATGACCTTGCCGTCCCGCAACACCCGCTGGTCGAGCTGCAATGAAGCCCCGCCAACGCGTGACACGCGGGTGTGCAGTTCAAGCGCGTCATCAAGCCGCGCAGGTTGCAGGTATTCGACATTGCAGCCACGCACGGCGAACGCCAGTTCGTCACGCGCCATAACCGAGAAGCTTTCAACACCAAAGGCGCGCAGCATTTCCGTGCGGCCACGCTCGGCGTAGCGCAGGTAATTGGCGTAATAGACAATACCGGCTGCATCGGTGTCTTCGTAATAAACCCGCAGCGGCAGGACGTGCACGGGAACCGCACCGTCCATGATGATCGAACTGCGCCTAGGCATCGTCGTCATCCTGTCCAGCAAGCAGTTCAAGCTGTCCGGCGGATTTCGGCACGGCCAGACCAAGATGCTGCCATGCGGCATGCGCCAGCATACGGCCACGCGGTGAGCGCATCAGGAAGCCCTGCTGGATCAGGTACGGCTCGATGACCTCTTCAATGGTGTCGCGCTGTTCCGACAACGCAGCGGCCAATGTCTCGACACCAACCGGGCCTCCACCATAGTTATCGGCGATGCAGCGCAGGTAGCGCCGGTCCATGGCATCGAGACCCTCGGCGTCCACATCAAGCCGGTTGAGCGCGGCGTCCGAGGCAGCGCGGTCGACCTCGGTGCTGCCATCAACAGCGGCAAAGTCACGCACCCGGCGCAATAGTCGTCCGGCAACGCGCGGCGTACCGCGTGAGCGGCGCGCGATCTCCATGGCACCGTCGGTGGTCAGGTTCAGCCCCAACAGGCGTGCGCCGCGGCTGACAATCAGTTCCAGTTCCTCGGGCGTGTAGAACACCATGCGCATGGGAATGCCAAAGCGTTCACGCAACGGCGTGGTGATCAGGCCCGAACGCGTTGTCGCGCCAACCAGCGTGAACTGCGGCAGGTCGATACGCACACTGCGCGCGGCGGGCCCCTCGCCAATGATCAGGTCGAGCTGGAAGTCCTCCATGGCAGGGTAAAGGATTTCCTCAACCGCCGGATTGAGGCGGTGGATTTCATCAATGAACAGAACGTCGCGTTCCTGCAGATTGGTCAGGATCGCAGCCAAGTCACCGGCCTTGGCAATCACAGGACCTGATGTAGCACGGAAATTCACGCCCAGTTCGCGCGCGACAATCTGCGACAGCGTGGTCTTGCCCAGCCCCGGCGGCCCGTAAAACAGCACATGGTCAAGCGCTTCGGCGCGTGCGCGTGCAGCCTCGATAAAGACGCTGAGGTTCTGGCGGACTTTTTCCTGTCCGGTGAAATCATCCAGCGAGACCGGACGAATCCCGCGTTCGGGCTCATCAGTGTTCTGGTCCTCGGGCGAGACCATGCGGTCCTCATCCATCACGGGTTCGGCCATAGCTTAGCCCCTCCCCGCTGAGGCAAGGTCAGCCGGACCGAGCGCGGATAGCCCGGCGCGGATCAGCACGTCGACCTTGGCTTCGTCTTCGCCCAGGTCGCGCGCCGCGTTGCTCACCGCGCCCAGCGCATCGGACGGTGAATACCCCAGATTAACCAGCGCAGAGACCGCATCGGAAATTTCAGATCGCATGGCGTTATCGCCACCAGATGGGGCACCGCCAGCAGGCGATGTAGCGCCCTGCCCGGCCAGGCCCAGAGCCAAGGCACCAACCTTGTCCTTAAGCTCGCTGAGGATACGCGTCGCCAGCTTTGGGCCGACGCCGCTGGTGCGGCTGATCGCGGCCTTGTCAGCAGATGCCACGGCGTGGACCAGTTCATCGGCGTTGAGTGTTGAAAGAATACCAAGCCCGACCTTGGCCCCGACGCCCTGCACGGTGGTCAACAGACGGAACCAGTCGCGTTCGGCAGTATCCCCGAAACCGTACAGGTGAATATGATCTTCGCGCACATGGGTCTCAATGACGAGGCTGGCGGCTTCACCGCTGACCATCCTGCCCAACGTGCGCGATGAGCAGAACGCCAGATAGCCAACACCACCAACATCAATGATGACCCAATCGTCACCCAGCGAGTCCACAATACCGCGCAGCTTGGCAATCATCGCACGCCCCCGATAACATCACCCGATACGCGGGCCTGCGTGGCACGCACTGAGGCTGATATGCGATCAGCGGTCTGGCGATGATGGGCGTGACAGATCGCCACGGCCAGCGCATCGGCAGCGTCCGCGCCAAGTTCGCCGCCGCTGGCATCGCGGCAGCCGGGCAGAATGGTGCGCACCATCATCTGGATTTGCTCCTTGGCCGCGTGGCCGCTGCCGACCACGGTTTTCTTCACCAGATTGGGGGTGTATTCCGCGACCACCAGACCACACTGTGCGGGCACCAGCAGCGAGATGCCGCGCGCCTGCCCCAGCTTCAGGGTCGAGTTTGGGTTCTTGTTGACGAAGGTTTCCTCGACCGCGGCCTCATGCGGTTCGTGCGCGTCGATGACCAGACGCAGACCGTCATGCAACTGCATCAGGCGCTCGGCCAGCGAGCGGGACTTGTCGGTGTGCACGGTACCGGCAGAGACAAAGCGCAGGTGATTGCCCTCGACCTCAATGACACCCCATCCGGTGTTTTGCAGTCCGGGGTCAAGGCCGAGAAGTTTCATACCATGCCTTTCCATATGCCACCGAAAGCCTCAAACCCCCGCGCGCCCTCAGGCGCTCAGGCGTTCCAGCACGTCCTCGGAAATATCAAAGTTCGCCGCCACACGCTGTACGTCGTCGTTGTCATCGAGCACATCAATCAGCTTCATCAGCGTGCTTGCTGCGTCTTCATCAACGGCGATTGAGTTCTGTGGTTTCCAGTCAAGCTGGGCGTCTTGCGGCGTGCCGAAGCGTTCAACAAGTGCGTCACGCACGTCGCTGAAATCATCAGGATCGCAGATCACTTCGTGACCACCATCGCTTGAACTGACATCTTGTGCACCGGCTTCCAGCGCGCCTTCGAACATATCGTCGGGTTCGGCGACATCGGCGCCATAGTTGATCAGACCAATACGTTCGAACATGAAGCTGACGCTGCCGGTTTCACCCAGATTACCGCCGTGTTTGGTGAACGCCGAGCGGACTTCCGATGCGGTGCGGTTGCGATTGTCGGTCAGGGTCTCGACGATTAGGGCGACGCCGCCGGGGCCATAGCCCTCGTAGCGGATTTCTTCGTAGTTCTCGCCCTCGGCTGCGGATGCCTTTTTAATGGCGCGCTCGATGTTGTCCTTGGGCATGTTCTGGGCGCGTGCAGCGATGATCGCGCCGCGCAGCCGGGCATTCATGTCGGGATCAGGGGTGCCGATTTTGGCCGCCACGGTGATCTCGCGCGCGAGCTTGGTGAAAATTTTCGCACGCTTGGCGTCCTGACGCCCCTTGCGGTGCATGATGTTCTTAAATTGGGAATGACCGGCCATGTTTGGCGAGACCTCTTTTACGCGTTCCGATTCGGGTGAAAGTATACCATACCGCAAACCCGGCATGATCAGGAGACACCCGTCCCGCATGGCCACAAAGCACTGGCAGGACCAATGAACCCTACAGACCAAACGTTACGGATTTCCTAGCGGCTCAATATGGCAATAATTGGGCGTCAGGGAAAGCAGTGGAAAGAGAGTGCCGGATCGCACGGCGGCAGGATTGCCCGCACGGGGCATATACCGGCCACCAGGGCTAGGCGAGAGCCTCTTCCGATTTGGCGATGTCGTATTCACCGCCAATACCGGTAATTTCGTAGATGGGGACAGGCTGGCTCATCCCCCTTAGTTTCACATTCAGGTTCCCGGCAGTGAAGACGATGTCATGAACCTCATTAAAGGTAGCATCCGAAGCAAAGATCTGACCGCCGCTGGAGATCGACTCGATCCGCGCCGCCAGATTGACGATACTGCCGATAACACTGTATTTGACCCGGGCTTGCGAGCCAATGTTACCGGCCACCACCTCACCTGTGCTCAGGCCGATTCCCATCGCCAGATGGGGTAAGCCCTTGGCCTCGATCTCGTGATTGACGTGAACCATTGCATTCTGCATCTCGACGGAACAGGCAATGGCCCGGGCGGCATCATCGGGTTTAGCAATCGGGACACCGAATACTGCCATCATGGCATCACCGATAAAGTTATCGATGCTACCGCCATGTTTCATAACAATGTCCGCCATCGTGCCGAGAAACACATTCAGGGCATCAACGACCTCTTCGGGGGGCAGTTTTTCCGCCATCGGCGTAAAACTTCTCAGGTCAGCCATAAGAACAGTGACCTTGCGACGATCGCCGCCCAACGTCAGGGGGCCATCACGGCTCAAGGCCGCCTCTGCAACATCGTTCGTCACATACTGCCCGAAAACCTGCTTGATGAATTCATTGCGAAGGTAAAGATCTTCATAGGCCCGGCTCTTTTCGAGGGTTAGCGCAAGCTCGCCAGCGATTTGAGAGAAAAGCTCGACATGCTGATCCCGGTACGTGTTCGGCTCAATACTAGAGAAGAAAATAAACCCGGTGACCTCACCGCGCGCCACCAATGGGCAGGTCAGGCTGGAGCAAATTCCTTCTATCAAGACCGACCGGGTTGAATGAGAGTCCGGGTTTTTAAGAAGGTAGTCATCCAGATCATTGATGATCCTCGGTTCTCTGGCGATGGCGATCATTTCCAGTCCGGAGTCGTAGAGCGTGGTCTCATAGCCCTTACTCACATACAAAGGTTCATACTTGGCGCGGGCCCATGGCCATCGCAGCATGGCCTGGCCTTTTTCCCCATCCTCTATCAAGGCAACACTGATGCGGTCGTACGGGATCAGGGCTTCGAAGTTTTCAAAAACGTGATCAAGCACCTCGTCGAAAAATACACCCGCGTTGACACGCTCGGTGATTTCGCTGAGCGCCTTGATTTCAGCGAACTTGTGATCAAGCCTGCTGCCAAGGGCGACCAGTGCATCGCCCATATCCTTGACCGTAACGGGTTCCAGATTTGAAAACTCCCGCACGACTTCTTCGGGGATGATGTCTATTGCGGCGCGCCGAAACACCTGGGAGCGACGCTCATCGACTGAACACGTTTCATGGGATTCCAATTGATCACGCAGAGACTTGACCAGAAAATTGCGTGAATCCAACCGGGATTCGAGCGCGGAAATCTCGGTTCGCAGGTGACGTATTATGTCAATGCGCTCAGCCATGTTCGCCTCTCGACGGATGATCGATACAGTACGGGCCTTGGTTCTTTGAAAATCAACTCTGAGATTTAACGCATTTGCCCTGAAGTAACCTTGACCTCAGTTAACAAACACGCCGCACGCTTGTAGACATCGAACGGCCTTATACCCCGGCCTGGGCATCGCCGCGCAGGCGGTTGACCAGAACATCGAGAAGGCGCCGCACCACGCGGTCTTCCTGTTCCAGTCGATGCAGGCGCATATTCAGAGATTGCTGCGTAATAACCATCAGCTTGGTATTATCCAGCACACGTGCGGACGCCATGCGGGGTTGATTGTCGATCAATGACATTTCACCAATGATCTCGCCCTTGCCCAGAGTCGCAATGACGTGATCCCTTCCGCCGGCCCGTTTAAACACTTCAATCGTGCCCGCCAGTATCAGGTAGGCCTCATTGCCGTGGTCGCCTTCCTCAAACAGAACCTCGCCTTTCGAAACGTTTTTCTGTTTTGGTTTTTCTTTTAGCATGGCCTGAAACTCTTCATCCTTAACGCCCTGTGCTTTACGCTCAACCATAACCGATTCAGGCTTGGCTGCTAATGTCTTAAACACCCCACTCAGGGCTTCTCGCCATTCAAAGGGAATTTCTTCCGAGGTCAGGCGTGCTTCCAACCCCTCAACGGCGGCCAGCATCGTGCCATGCGAACTGCCCGACGGCACCAGCGAGGCCAGGCACGTCAGTTGCTCAACGATGCTCGCCAGTGTGGACATAATCAGCGCCTTGTGATCACTGACCACAGGCGCAAGCGACAGTTCGGCCAGATAGCCAATGCGCGCCGCACGGTGTGGCAACAGATTGATAATCCGCTCAATAGCATCAGGAAACGTCAGGTTCTCGACGTCTTTGGAAAATGCCAGCCGCGCACGGCGGATAACAGCACCGCACATTTCCACCCCGCCCATAACCCCCGCAACATCCGTCAGATCCTGAATGATCAGCGTGAAGACCTTGCGTTCATCATCCGGCCCGCCTTTGGTCAACCGGTTCACACCGCCCAGAAACGAGGCCACCCGTTCAAGCAGAACACGTCTTGCCCACACCATGTCAAAACGCGCCATAAGATCGTTGATGTCATCAAGACATGAGAATGCATTGGTCTTCGGTTTGACATGGCCCCGGCTCAGATCGATCAGCACACGCATAAAACTCGCCAGATCGGGTTGTTTACCCGACAGTTCCTGAAGGCAGGGTCTGCCATCGAGAATTTCGGCCAGGACTTCATCAAGATAAGCCACAGCATCATCGCTCAGCCCATCGGCGCCCAGCTTGCTTAATAATTTTAGTTTTGAATTCCATTCGGCCCCATCGCCAAGGTAGCGCGCAAAGGCGTGGCGAATGAAATACGGTGCTTCGCCCGTACCGTGACGTTTGTTCATCTCAGCAATCAGGGCATCGATGCCGTTATCCTTGAGTATCCGGTATCCGGTGTCATCGCCTGCAACCGAAACTGCTTTTTTACGGACCTGGGTAACGGCCCTGTAGAGCTCATCTGCGCGCACGGCAGGTTTGATATCCGTGCCGCGCGCCTGCGCCCCGGCGATCTGCTGTATGGCCTGCGGGAACAAGGTCTCGTTGTTTTCAAGAATTCTGATGTCCGACGCATCATACATCAGTTCCAGTACACTATGGCCCTGACGCTCAATGTAATTGCGCAGAACCCTGCCGACGGTGCGGCGTGCATCAAGCTCGAAAAAGTCATCAAAGCTTTTGCACAGCGGTGCCACATCGATGGACACGATGGAGACCGGTCGGTCATCGAAACCTTCGACGACTTCCTCAAAAATGGTTTTAAGGCCCGCGCGTTCGCTTTCAGCAACAACCCGCACGCCACCATATTTGCCGTTTTCGAGAAATTTGCGGGCCTGTTCTATGGACGCATTGCGCGTCTCGTGGAGTTCCACAACGCTCCAGCGCCCGCCGCCCTGGTCGACCTGCACCTCATACGTCTTGCCTGCAAGCGTCCCCACGGCACCACCCCAGTTCTTTTAATTGATTTTTTGAATTAACCATCGATTACATAGGGACTTTAGCCGAGCCCCCGCGCCATGGGAAGGAGATTACATCGCAGTCCAATGCAAACAAAAAGCCGGATTGAACGTGCCCCTTCAGCTCCCTTGCGGGACAGCCTCAGCACCGACGGTCAGATCAATCCCGCCCATCAGGTCCTCAATAAAATAGGCCACCAGTTCGTTGCGACCCTTGAGCGCAGCCTTGCGGTAGATGGCATTGCTCTGGCTCTTGATCGTACCGGGTTTGGTGTCGCGATAGTCGGCAATTTCCTGAATGGAAAATCCCTTGATCAGTAGCAGTGCGATCTCGCGTTCTGAGCTCGAAAGCATCCACTCATCAAACTTGGCCTGAAGCACACGCAGGAATTCGCCCGATGCCAGTCCGGCCACGGCACGGTAATCACGGTTTTCATGCATGATGCGCCAGAAATTTGCGCCGACGATCACCAGCGAGACCCCAAGAGCAAAAACGGCGATGGCCTCCAACATCAGATGGTGCTCAGCATAAAAAGAAATATCGAAGCCAAAGAACTCGGTCAACACGTCAAACACCAGCAGAGTCAGGCAGACCGCCAGAACAAAAAACGACACGCCTGCAACCAAAACGCGCCATGAATGTCTACGCTGGAACAGTCTCACTTCATCCATAAGCGAGAGTTGCGGTTCAGGGTTGTGTTTCGATGCACCGAGCATGCGTAATCCTGACACTTGCCGCATCTCACCGATGCTGGCTACGTTAATCCGCTGAATTCTACCGTTTTCGACAAAACATACGTCCCGATGTATCGAGACTAACCGCCATATAACTTTAGTTCAATTGGCGCTTGTATCACTTCGGTTGATTGTTTCTACCACCCAACGCCCACAGTATGGCAGACGCAACATGACAACCGGTTAAAAAATAACGCCTGTAAGCGCTCGACCAAACGAGCCGCGAAGAGACAACAAGCAACAGGCAATTTGAAACAGGTTTGGGAGAACCAAAATGCTCGACATTCGAATGGATCTTATAAAGACCCTGCGTTGCGCCACCATCGGTGCCTGCGCCTTCATGATCGGCGCCATTGTGAGCGTGCCCGCCGCCAATGCCGAACACGAAGGGCACAAGTTGGAAGAGCACGAAAAGGACTATGTCTATGGCACGCCACAATCGCCCACGGAAGCCTGGACCATTGCCAGCGGCATGCGCATATACGACAACTGGATGAACGCCCTTGATGTTGAAGGTCCGGGTGTGACCCACCCGTCGTGGCCAGCCTCCAACACCAAGAAAAAAGGCAATACCACCTGGCGCTGCAAGTCGTGCCACGGTTGGGATTTAAAGGGTAAGGACGGCAAGTACGCTTCGGGTTCCTATAAAACCGGCATTGGCGGCGTACAAGGCGTCAGTGGCAAAAACCCCAGCGACATTCATGCTGTGCTGATGGATAAAAACCACCAGTACACCCACGACATGATTCCGCAGGAAGCCATGTTGCGTGTCTCAACAGCGTTAAGCATCGGCCAGTATGATACCGATGACTATATCAACGCCGACGGTTCGGTGAAGGGCGACCTGCGCCGTGGGCGCGAGATTTTCCAGAACGTCTGTGCTTCCTGTCACGGTTATGACGGCACGGCGCTGGATTGGGGTGATGAAGGCGATCCCGCTTATATCAGCACCGAAGCCAACGCCAACCCATGGGAAGTGATTGCCAAGATCCGTCATGGACACCCTGGTGTTGAAATGATCTCGCTGATCGCGTTCCCCATGAGCGACATCACATCGGTACTAAAATACACGCGTACCCTGCCGCAGAAATAAGGGCCGCAAAAAAAGCGACGTCTGCGTTTGGAAAATTGGCCGTCCCGGGAAACCGGGGCGGTTTTTTTCATTCCGTACAAACGAAAACGCCGGACTGAACGTGCCCCTCAGGGGGCAAATTCAATCCGGCGGATCGTTCGATTAAATGGGAAGCAAAAGACATCGTAGAGCCCTTATTTTACCCTTCAAGCAGTTTGCGTTTAGATATGATTGCATCTGCAAAAAACCGCATGAACGCCTGTACGCGCGGAACCCGTCGCAGGTCCCCGTGGGTTAAAATCCAGACTTCACCATAAGTATGTGTATTTCCCGGAGGCACCCGGTTGAGTTCAGGGTTCGGGTCGCCCATAAAACAAAAATGAACACATGAGCCAAGTCCTGCACAGGCTGCCGTGATTTGCGCCAGCGGGTCATCTACGATCAAGACCTTCGGGTTTTTGGTTTCCTGCGGCCTCATCGCCCAGGAAGGCACTGGTCCGTCCTCTTCCTTTACAATCCATGGCATGGAACGTTCCTGGAGTGAAGAGTTCTGTGTTTCCAGTATATTTTTTGCAGCGTAGACCGCTTGATTCAGTGGTGCCAGCTTTCGCCCGTATAAATGATCTGGTGGCGATTTATAAGCAACACGAATAGCAATATCTGCCTGACGTTTGGTCAGGTTTAATGGTTCATTGGACGTACTCAGTTCCAGCGTGATTCCGGGATATTTTTCCACAAATCTGGATATATCGGGCATGAGTAAATGGGTTGCCAACAATTGTGGCATCGTCACACGAAGCGCCCCTGTTAACGCAGTGTCGCGCCCGAATATCTGTCTTTCAAGGGCCAATGCATCGGCTTCCATGCCTTCTGCGAGGACAAGAATTTCCTCGCCTGCAGAGGTGATCTGATAACCGGACGGCAACCGTTCAAATAGTCTCGCGCCCAACTGTTCTTCCATATTGGCCATGCGCCTGAGCACAGTTGCATGGTTCACACCCAGTACAGACGCTGCACCGCGAATTGATCCGCTACGCGCCACATGAAGAAAAAACCGAATATTATCCCAATCAAACATAGGTGCATATATGCACCACAGATACAAATATATCAACACTACCGGATAAAAAATGCAGACCCTATTTTACGGCTGCAACAACGGCAATGCCGTGCAACGCAATTCTGCACAACCAGATTAATTGGAGTCAGGTATGACTTATACCCTTTACACGCACCCAACACCGAACCCTCTGAAAGTTCTTATAATGCTCGAGGAGCTTGGCGTTTCATACAAAACTGTGTTTGTTGATTTTGGAAAAGACGATCAAAAAACAGTCGAATTTTTGAGCCTTAATCCCAACGGAAGAATCCCGGTTCTTGTCGACCATGATGCGGAAGATTTCGTGGTTATTGATTCCGGCGCGATCCTGCAATACCTGTCTGAAAAACATAAAGCCCTGCAGCCAGCCAGCGCCAAGGGGAAATCCGAAGTTATGCAGTGGCTCATGTGGCAAATCGGCGGATTAGGCCCAATGTTTGGTCAGTTCCTTGTTTTTGCGGCCGCATTTGAAAACAAGATCCCTGAAGCCACCGCCCGCTATGATCAGGAAACAAAGCGTTTGCTTGGCGTGCTCAACAAACGTCTTGATGGACGCGACTTTCTTGCGGAGGAGTATTCCATCGCAGATATAGCGTCCATGGCCTGGATGCCGATGGCTGAGAGAGTCGGTTGGGATTTGACCGAATGGCCAAATGTAAAAGCCTGGTTCGACCGCTGCATGTCTCGCCCAGCATACGCAAAGGCCATTGAAGCAGCCGGTTCAATTCCCGAAGATGTACGCATGCAAAACTTCCGCAAGGCCACAATCGGAGTCGGATCATAACGCGAAATTGCAATTGCTATTCACATAGCGATCGGAAACCCTGTCATCCCTTTGTCAATATTGGCAAAGTGGTGGCGGTGGGTCGCCATAAACGCCCGCCCCCCAAACAAAAACGCCGGATTGAACGTGCCTGTCAGGGGGCAAATTCAATCCGGCGAATTTCGTCGTCGATTTTAGCGTCGTATTTAGTCTTACAGCGCGTCGACGTTGATACCGATGGTCACGGCACCGAGCCGGTAGCCATTGCTACGTGCAACCGTCAGGCTGGTCTGCGAGATGTTGATGCCGTCTTCTTCTTCAACACCATCGATCAGCATGGCCGAGGAGCTAACCAGGAAGGTTTTCTTCCATTTGGCTTCGTCGCCCTGCATGTAATCGCCCGTGCCGTTGGTCTGACCAACATTGAGGCCATGGTTGTCCATCACGAAAATCTCGGTGATGACGCCACCGGCTGCAGCCTTGATGCCGCGCAGGAAGGTCGACAGGTCATTGCCCATCGTGGAGCTGATCAGGTCACCACCGCCGATGGTCTTTTCAGCGCGCCAGCGCTTGTCGAGGTTGGAGATGTCCTTGTCGGTCAGGCCAGCGTTGGTAATGTTCTGCTGGTGAATTGCGCTGTGCAGTTCATCGCTGCCAAGCCATGCCATAACGCTTGATGCGACATATTTTTTGATTTTGGTTGCGTGGTCATCGGCCATGGCCGGTGCCTGAAAGCCCACCAGCACGAGACCAGCGATTGCGAGTAAAAACAGCTTCTTCATTGTTATAGTCTCCCAGTATTCGTGTGTTTCATTCGGTATTTTTGTTATTTTTTATGCGTGGTATAATTTATACCACAGACTTTATACCACGAACCTGAATCCGGAACATCATATAAACTGCATGTCGGAATGGTATACCGGAATAGCGCAGGATCACGACTTCTGGCCCGCCGACACTTCAAAAACCTTGACATTTTCCTATCAACGGACTATATTCCTCTATCTTGATGTGTGCTTTTGGACACCTGTGAGTATGACAATACGTACGGGTGCGCTTATCGCTGCGTAATGCATTGATATTACTAATTTTGTAGACTTTTATATACCTTGGGGACCGAAACCCTGCCATTTACGATGGTGCGGTCTATAAAAGTCTACATTTTTCGCTGAGCGAAACGTGCCAACGCATTGAAAACAAACGAAAATACCCCGCACAGACCGCGTGCGGTCTATAAAAATGTATAAAGGTCTACATTTTGTTTGATAACAACGCGTTATAGGCAACAGAAAACACGTCAGATCGGGTTCGGCATGGCCTCGGCCAGTCGGCCACCCAGACGAACAGGGGCGATGCTTTGGGCCAGCCCGGTGCGCTCGTCGGTTTGCACGAAGACACCGCAAACCGTGCCCTCGCCCTCGGCGGGATTCAGACGTCCGGCTGGCATTTTGCTGGTAAAGCGTGCCACCGCGGCGGTCTTGTTCATACCGATGACGGAATCGTAATCGCCGCACATGCCAAGATCGGTCTGTAATGCGGTGCCGCCGGGCAAGACCTGTGCATCGGCCGTCGGCACATGGGTATGGGTGCCAACAACCACCGTGGCACGGCCATCAAGATGTTGGCCCATGCCCATTTTCTCACTGGTGGCTTCGGCGTGGATATCAACAATGACGGCATCAAGCGAGCCACCCAGACCACGCCCCAGCCGTTGATTGCGCAGCACGTCATCCATCATCGCAAACGGATCGTCGAGCGGGTCCATATAAAGCCGCCCCATGGGATGGGCGACCATAACGCGACGACCGCCACGGGCCTCAAACAAGCCATGGCCACGACCCGGCGTGCCTTCGGGAAAATTAATAGGCCGCAGCACGCGGCGCTCATCATCAATCCAGTCGATGATTTCGCGCTGGTCCCAGACATGGTTACCCGTGGTGATGACGTCAGCGCCCAATGCAAAGAACTCATCGCAAATTTTACGCGTCAGGCCATAGCCGTGCGCCGCGTTCTCGCCATTGATGACAAGAAAATCAGGATCGAGGTGCTCGCGGATACGCGGAATCTGATCGGCCAGCGCCCTGCGCCCCGACTTGCCCACCACATCACCGAAGATCGCGATTTTCATGCCTTAGTCTTCTTTCACTGTATCTGTATCATCAATTCGGCGCGCAGATTGTTCGGTAACGATCCACTCGAGCGGCTGGTCATAGGGCCCGCGCACCACTTCGTCGAGTTCCTGTCCGGCGTAGGCCGCACCCACGGCGACCACCGTTCGGCCCGCGTCGCGTAACTGTTCCAGCGTGCGGTCGTAAAACCCGCCACCCCAGCCAAGCCGGTAACCCGCGCCATCAAACGCCAGCAATGGCACGATCAGAATATCGGGCACGCATACCCCCGCACTTTCAGGCGGATGCTGGGTACCGAAGCCACCGGAATCAAGCTCCATGCCCGCCGCCCAATTGCGAAACACCAGCGGCGCATTGTTCTTGATAACCACCGGCAGGGCGCAGCGCGCGCCGCATGACGCACTCAATGCAAGCATAGCCGGGGTCACGTCGAGCTCATTGGACATGGCCCAGTACCCGGCGATCACCGATGTTTCGTCAAGCGCCAGCGACCCGGCGATACTCATAAGGTTTTCGGCAAAGTGCGTCGCCGCATCAGGGCCGGCTGCGCTGACAGCGGCATTGCGGTTGGCCTTGGCGCGGGCGCGGAGTTCGACCTTGCGCGCATCGATATCGGTTGAAGGCATGAAACGGGGCTTCTGGTTCTGGTGCAGGGCTGGTGAAAATTAGCGGACGCCGCCACACAAGCCGTTGGCCGTATCATTCCTCTGTGGCCTGCTAGTGCAGGTGGGTGCCGCGTAATGAGCCCAGGGGCCCAACAGTGGTAGCTCCCGAGAGATGATTTGACCCCAGGGATTAGATTGACCTAACGAGAAAGCCAGCGACGTCCTGCCCTATACTTAAGGGCGCTCGAGGCGTTCGGCAATACCTTCGATGCGTTGGGCCATACCATCAATCCCACGCGCCAGCAATTCATCGTCGAATGCGGCGGGTTCGGCAACCTGTTGTGTGGCAGTGGCCTCAGCGGTAGCGGCGCGGCGGTTGGCTTCCAGCAATTCGTCGGTGATAAGCAAGCTGGCCATCAGCAGCAGACGGGATTCGCCGATCTGTCCGGTTGCCGCCGTCAATTCGCTCACCCGTGCATCGACCATGCCGCCGAGTTCACGCAGGTGATCTTCCTGACCGTCGTCACAGGCGACGGGGTAGTTACGGCCATTGATGATGATGTCGACTTTTGCCATGTGTTCGCCCCGGCTCAGTCGGTCAACATGGTGTTGAGACGACCGAGGGTTGATTCAATACGGCCCAGCGCTGCGTCGTTGGCTTCGCGCAGTTCGCGATTTTCGCCACGCATGGCATCAAGCTCGCCACGCAGGGACGCGATCATGGCGGCATCTTCGCCAGCATCATCGGGCACTGAACTCGGCGCACGCGCCATTGCCGTCTCAAGGCGATCAAGCGCCGACGCGAGCCTTTCCTGGGCCTGTTCCAGTTGCGAAGGCTCGCTATGGGCGGGCAATGTCATTGTTTTAAGTGTCCTCCTCGGGCGCACCGGTTCCCCTGCATTGATCACAGGGCGTTGCCGTAGCGCTTGGCGACAATAGGGCGGGTGATGAAAAGTTTCAACAGGCGAACAGCCATCATCGCCACATAGTGCCATATACTCGCAGCATACCACCTTGGGGGGTTTGACGCATCGGGTGCGTATGTTATGTCAGAGTCCAGTTTTTCAAAGCGCGCAGCATGCGCTGCCACTTTGCATCGCCGGACCTTCATCGGTCTGAATAAGGCGCGCAAAGTCCACAGTTAAATATCCTTCAGGAGGAGACAGACATGACGGTTCGTGTCGCCATTAATGGCTTTGGTCGCATCGGCAGGCTCGTATTACGGTCTATTATCGAATCCAAACGCCGCGACATTCAGGTCGTTGCCATCAATGATCTCGGTTCGGTTGAGGCCAACGCTCACCTGTTAAAGTGGGATTCAGTGCACGGTCCCTTCCCCGCTGATGTTAAAGCCAAAGGCGACACCATCGTCATTGGCCGTACGCCGATTTTGGTGACGTCCGAGCCCGATCCCTCCAAGCTGCCATGGCGCAAGCTCAAGGTCGATGTGACGCTGGAATGCACCGGACGCTTTGCTGATCGCGACAGCGCCGCAGCGCACCTCAAGGCTGGCGCCAAGAAGGTGCTGGTTTCAGCCCCTGCCAAGGACGCTGACCTGACCGTTGTTTATGGCGTCAACCACGACCAGCTGACGGCCAAGCACAAGGTGGTTTCCAATGCCTCGTGCACGACCAACTGTCTGGCTCCTGTGGCGCATGTGCTCAATCAGGCCGTCGGTATTGAAAAAGGCTACATGACCACGATCCACGCCTTTACCGGTGACCAGCGCACGGTTGATACCCTGCACAGCGATCCGCGTCGCGCACGTGCCGCTGCGGTCTCGATGATCCCGACCTCGACCGGTGCAGCACGTGCCGTGGGCCTTGTTCTGCCTGAACTGGCTGGCAAGCTCGACGGTACCTCGATCCGCGTGCCGACGCCGAACGTCTCGGTGATTGACCTGACCTTTGTGTCCTCACGCGACACCTCAGTCGAAGAAATCAACAAGGCGGTTACCAAGGCTGCCAAAAAGGGCATGCTCAAGGGCATCCTCGGCATCAATGACGAACCGCTGGTTTCCATCGACTTCAACCACAACCCGCACAGCTCTATGTTCGACCTGACCCAGACCACGGTCATGGAAGGCAACCTTGTTCGCGTTATGTCGTGGTATGATAACGAATGGGGATTTTCGAACCGCATGGGCGACACAGCCGTCGCCATGGCCAAGGCCAAATAGGCTGGAGCGCTCGAACGGATGGATACATGATGGCCGACGTGAAACAATCGCCGGCCATCATCATCCACTCACTTGAGCAGGCGCGCGCCACACTTCAGGCCGCGCATGATTTAGACACCGTCCCGATTTTGCTCAGCCCGCGCGGTTTTGCCGCCAGCATGGGCGCGGCGGTCTTTCAGGCCATGATTGATCAGGCCAGCGTAGATATCCCCGACGTTACCTTTCGAGCCGCACTTGATTGCGCCGATGCACCGGGCCACGCCATGGCTGCACTGCGCGCCGGGGTTAAAGCCATCGTATTAGAAGCACATGTTGAAGCGCGGGGCCGCGTTGCCAATATTGCGCGCGAAAACGACTGTGAAATTTATGACAATTCGATCTATGGTGATACAGACCAGGCAGCCCCCCTTGACCTGCTCGACCATGCCGAGCCATACACGGCATGCTGGGACTATTTACAGTCTTGGCACGACAGCACGCACAACCCGAGCGATACGGAACACCCCCATGAGTGCAACATCCCAACTGCCCCCACAAGACGGCGACATCGCAGCCGATGATGCCACGGACTGCCGCCTCTACCTGATCACGCCGCCGCGCATTGAGCTGCGCAGCTTCTACGGCGCGCTGGAAGAAGCGCTTTCAAACGGCAACGTGTCCTGCCTGCAACTGCGGCTCAAGGATGTCGAGGATGATATTATCATCGGTGCGGCCGAAATGCTGATGCCGCTGGCGCGCGAGCACGACGTGGCATTCCTGATCAATGACCGTCCCGATCTGGCCGCGAGCATCGGTGCGGACGGTGTCCATATCGGACAGGACGACGCCAGCTACGAAGAAGCTCGCGCCACCATGGGCGATGACGCCATCATCGGTATGACCTGCCACGACTCACGCCATCTGGCCATGGTGGCAGGTGAAAAAGGCGCAGACTATGTCGCATTCGGTGCCTTCTTCCCGACCGCGACCAAACAAGCCAGCACACGCGCAACGCCCGACCTGATCCGCTGGTGGAGCGACACCACGATCGTGCAGTGCGTGGCAATCGGCGGCATCACAGCGGATAATTGCGGACCTGTTGTTGCTGCCGGAAGCGATTTTCTGGCGGTCTCTGCCGGTGTCTGGGATCACCCTGATGGCCCCGGTGCGGCCGTGCGCGCCATAGAATACGCCATCGCACACACAGCGCTCGAAGATCCCGTGATCTAAGCGTTGATCTGACGTTGCAAGCACGCCCTCGACCTGATAGCTTCCGCGCCCACATACAGCCCCACTCACAGCTATACGGTCAACACGATGAAGATCGACGGTAACACTATTCGTCCTGGGATGGTCATTGAACATCAGGGTCGCCTTTGGCGCGCGGTTAAGATCGCGCACACCCAGCCCGGCAAGGGCGGCGCATATCTGCAGGTCGAACTAAAGGACCTGCGCAGCGGCACCAAACTGAACGAACGCTTTCGCTCGTCGGAAAAGGTCGAGCGCGCCCGTCTCGAGCAGCGCGACTTTCAGTTTCTCTTTGCCGAAGACGATATGTACACGTTCATGGATAACGAGACCTACGAGCAGGTCGTTCTGTCGGCTGAAGACATTGGCACAGACAGCACGCCTTACCTTTCAGACGGCATGACCGTAAAGGTTGAAACCCACGAAGATGAACCCATCGGCATGGCCCTGCCTGACACGGTCGTACTTGAAATCACCGAAGCCGACGCCGTGGTCAAAGGGCAGACAGCCTCATCGTCCTATAAACCTGCCACACTCGAAAATGGCGTGCGCACGCTTGTGCCGCCCCATATTGAAACGGGCACCCGTGTTGTCATCAATACCGCCGACGGTTCTTACGTCGAGCGGGCAAAGGATTAATATCTCTTGGCGCAGACCTCACCACTCATAAACGTTATGATTTCGGCCGCTCAAAAAGCAGGCCGCAAATTAACGCGCGACTTCGGCGAAGTTGAGCAACTTCAGGTATCGCGCAAGGGACCGGGCGATTTTGTCAGCAACGCAGACAAGAAATCCGAACAGGTTCTGTTCGAAGAACTGTCGCGCGCACGCCCGAAATTCTGCTTCCTGATGGAAGAGCGTGGCGAAGTCGAAGGTGCGGACTCGTCTAACCGCTGGATCATCGATCCGCTGGATGGCACCACAAACTTCCTGCACGGCATTGCGCAGTTCGCGATTTCCATTGCGCTGGAACGCGACGGTGAAATCTTTGCCGGCGTCGTACATGAACCCATTACCGATCAGACCTTCTGGGCTGAAACCGGCAAAGGCGCGTACCTGAACCACCATCGCCTACGCGTATCAGGGCGACGCGACATGAATGAATCGCTGTTTTCGACAGGCATACCATTCATCGGCGTGCCCAACGAGCTGCACGAAAACCAACTCAAGGAAATGGCTGCTATCATGAAGCTCTCAGCCGGCGTGCGTCGCTTTGGTGCGGCATCGCTTGATCTGGCGTGGGTCGCCGCCGGGCGCTACGAAGGCTTCTGGGAAAGTGGTCTCAAGCCATGGGATATGGCTGCGGGTATTGTTCTGGTGCGTGAAGCTGGCGGCTATGTCTCTGACAAGAGCGGTGGCCGCAAGATGATCGAAAGCGGCGACATCGTGGCTGCCAACGACTCCATGCATGGACCGCTCGTTTCATTGCTGCGGAAAGCCCGCAAAAGCGATTGAAACAGGCCAAGCACCTTTAAACGCTCGGAATATTATTCAAAGCAGTTGTGCCCAAGCTGACCCTTGGTTATGTTGAAGTGTTCGGCGAAGAGATTCGCCAGACAGGGAGACTCAACCAAGGGGGGAGATCGGTGCGCGAAACTGGCCTGTTCCCTATGCTGCAATCATGACAACAACGCGGTGAACCGAACAGCGCGATGCCAAAGCAAAAACAAAACAAGACGATCTTCAACGGCCTGAACCGTCGATCTATTGCCGCCGCCGCAATCCTTGGCGGTGTCGCTATAAGCAATCCGGTTCTGGCGCAGTCCTCGGCAGTATCTGTTGATCTGTCCGTTCTGAATGATGGCGGCTACACCAGCAATGCGGGCGTATTGCCCGGCTACGCAGGTGGCAGCAATATCAAGCTGAAGATGCCGGGTGCTGCCGCGCCGCGCTCATCCTATTTCGGGCCGACTGTTACGATCAAGAACCCTCTTCCGGCTGAAGCGCCATCTACTTCTGCGCTGAGCGTAGCCGACACAGTCCCTGCGCCAGCACCTGAACCGGCACCCGAACCCGAAATGGCTGCCGAGGTCCCTGCTGCGCCGAGCGAGCCGGAAATGGCCCCCGCTGCACCTGCCGAACCAACAGCAACAGCCGAGGCAGTGCCGCTGGTACCAGAGAGCACGGGTGAAAGCGCCGAAGCACCACCGCCGCCACCTGAACCAGAGACTGCCGAACAGGACCCTGCCCCGGCAGTAACGGCGAGCGAACCGACCGAGACCGCTGCCGCAACACCGGGCCCTGCAGAAATGGGCCCTGGTCGTGCCATGCAAGTCATGTTTGATGATGCCGCATCGGGATTACCTGACGCAGCAACAGCCGGACTGAAGCAAGCTGCCCAGACGCTTGCGGCGAATGAAGATTTGCGCGTGCAGCTGATGGCCTATGCCGGTGGCAAGGACCTGTCAGCCAGTCAGGCCCGTCGCCTATCATTGTCGCGCGCGCTATCTGTGCGTTCGTTCTTTATTGAACACGGTGTGCGTTCCACCCGTATTGACGTTCGTGCACTTGGCGACAAAACAGATGAAGAGCCGCTCAACCGGGTCGATGTCAATCTCACCGAGCGATGACCCGGAAATTTGGCAATACCCATGAATTAGAGCGGATGTGCAGCGAGCCATGTGCGCGCGAGCGTAAGACTGGAGTTCTCTGAAATGACCCGGCCACAACGCTTCCTGATCCGCATGACCCTGTTCGTGATCACCGTTACCTGCCTGATCGCATTTCTTTACACCCCACTGGAATCAGCCTTTCTGGCGAATGCACCGCTTAACGGTTTGATCGCGGGCGTACTGTTACTCGGCATCGTCTATAATTTTCGGCAAGTCACCATGCTGTACCGTGAGGTAACATGGATCGAAGACTTCCGCCGCAACCGCGCACCCGGCGGACAGGCACCACGCCTGCTGGCCCCCATGGCAACCATGCTTGGTGAACAGGGAGATCGCCTGCGTCTGTCAGCCATGTCCATGCGATCGGTGCTTGATGGCATTGCATCGCGGCTTGATGAATCACGTGACATATCGCGCTACACAATCGGATTGCTGATCTTTCTCGGCCTGCTTGGCACGTTTTGGGGTCTGCTCGATACGGTCAGTTCCATTCGTGGTGTTATCGGCAGCCTGAGCGTCGGCGGCGGTGACATGGCTCAGGTCTTTCGTGACTTGAAGCAAGGCCTGGAACAGCCTTTGGGCGGCATGGGCACGGCATTTAGCTCTTCCCTGCTGGGTTTGGCCGGGTCGCTGATTCTGGGTTTCCTCGACCTTCAGGCAGGTCAGGCGCAGAACCGCTTCTTTAACGATCTGGAAGAATGGCTCTCGAGTGTTACCCGGCTGTCATCCGGCTCTATTAGCGCCGAGGGAGACCAGTCCGTTCCGGCCTATGTACAGGCCCTGCTGGAACAGACAGCTGACAGTCTTGAGAACCTGCAGCGCACGCTGACGCGCGGTGAAGAAAGCCGCATTGCGGTGAATACCAGCATGCATCAGATGAGCGAGCAGATGGGAACGCTGAGCGACCATATGCGCACCGAACAGGTTCTGATGAAATCCATGGCCGAAAATCAATCCGGCCTGCATGACGTGCTGCGTAAATTCACCGAAGATTCCGCGCGTATGCTCAATTCCGGTGCCAGCGCGGGTATTGATGATGCAACGCGCTCACACATCCGCAGTCTTGATATCCAGATGGGACGTCTGGTCGAGGAACTGGGCACCGGGCGTGCCGAAATCCTACAGCAAATCCGCAGTGAGGTTAAGCTGCTGGCGCGAACGATTGCTGCCAGTTCCGATGAGACAGGCCCCAATTAAGGACATAAGAGAGCATCATGGGCTCTATCTCTCGCAGGTCACAACGCAGTATCAACACATGGCCGGGCTTTGTCGACGTTCTGGCAACGGTCTTGATGGTCATCATCTTTCTGTTGATGATTTTCGTAATTGCGCAGTTCTTCCTCAACGCGGCGATCTCCGGGCGAGATGAAGCGCTCAACAGCCTTGAAAGCCAAGTCAGTGAGTTGGCCGATATGCTGGCACTTGAGCGCCGCACCACGACCTCACTCCGCTCAGACGTAGGGCTTCTCTCGCAGGAGCTACAGGCGTCCGTATCGACACAGGACGAATTACGCACCACCGTACGTGCCCTGACGACCCGCGCAGAAAGCTCGGAAGACAAAGCGCAGAGCCTGACGTTAAAACTGAGCACAGAGAAAGAAAAAACCGTCGCGCAATTGCGTGAAATTACCGCACTTGCTGATCAGATCAATGCCTTGAGCTCGCTGCGTGATGAGCTTGAAGCACGCGTCACAACACTGCTAGCGCGCAGTGAAAGTGCCGAGAGCGAAGCGGCCAGTCTCACGCAAACCGTTGCGTTACGCAATGAAACCATCACCGAACAACTTGAAGAGCTCGCCGCCGTGGCGCGCGAAATAAAATCACTGAATGCGCTGAAAGCACAGTTGGAACAGGATATCACAGCGCTGGCCGGAAAGGTCGATGAAACAGAAGGTCGCTTACTGAGTGAGCAGGAACTCTCACAGAGTGCGCGTGCCGAAGTTGCCCTGTTAAATCAGCAGATGCAGGCTCTGCGCGACCAGCTAAGCCAGATATCTGCTGCTCTGGAAGCATCAGAAACCTATAACCGCGAGCAACAGGTTGAAATTCAGAACCTCGGTCAGCGACTAAATGCTGCGCTGGCAACCAAGGTTCATGAACTCAGCCGCTATCGGTCTGAGTTTTTCGGCCGCTTGCGTGACATTCTGGGTGATTCAGCCGGCATCCAAATTGTCGGCGACCGCTTCGTACTGCAAAGCGAACTTTTGTTCGAACGTGGCTCTGCCGAAATGGGCAAAAGCGGGCATGAGCAAATGCGCCACCTTGCGCTCACCCTGAAAGATCTGGCTGCACGCATACCCGATGATATTGACTGGGTATTACGCGTTGATGGACATACCGATTCAATTCCGATAAGCACCCAGCAGTTTCCGTCCAATTGGGAACTGTCGGCGGCGCGTGCTATTTCTGTCGTTAAGTACCTCATCGGTGAAAGGCTGCCGGCCAACCGGCTGGCTGCAACTGGCTTCGGTGAGTACCAACCGCTTGAATCCGGGCAAGATGAAACCAGCATGAGCCATAACCGACGCATCGAACTAAAACTCACACAACGCTGATACGGGGCGATAATGCTTACCTTGTTTCTGATCGTGCTCGTCGATCTCATCGGCTTTGGGCTCTATATACCGCTGCTGCCATTTTTTGCTGAGCACTACAACGCCAGCCCCTTCACCGTGGGCCTGGTCATGGCCATGTTCTCGCTAACCCAGTTTATTGCCGCGCCATTTTGGGGCCATATCAGCGATAAGTATGGCCGCAAGCCAATCCTTATGATCGGTATGGCAGGCTCTGTTGTATCTTACATCTGGCTCGGCTTTGCCGACACGCTTTGGATGGTCTTTGCAGCACGTGCCCTGAACGGATTTATGGCTGGCAATATCGCTGCTGCATTTGCCTATATGGCCGATATTACGACGCGCGAAAACCGCGCCAAGGGTATGGGCATCATTGGCGCAGCCTTTGGCCTTGGCTTTATCGCTGGCCCGGCAATCGGTGGCATCCTTGCCGGTTCTGACCCGGCCAATGCAGACTTTGCCACCCCGGCATTTGCCGCCGCTGGCCTTTCCGCACTTGCCCTGATACTGACCCTGACAGTCCTGAAGGAATCCCTTTCTCCCGAAATTCGCGCCACGCGCGCCATCGAGCCACGCCAAACCCGCCTGCAACAGTTTCGTGCTGCAATGGAACGGCCAGCGATCATTCAATTGTTGACCCTGATTTTTCTCGCTACCTTCGTATTTGCCGGGCTTGAAGCAACATTCGCCATGTGGTCACGTCGCCAGTTTGGTTGGGGACCGGAACAGAACGGTTATCTATTTGCCGGGGTTGGCATTGCCAGCGCCCTTATTCAGGGCGGGCTGGTCGGTCGTATGGCAAAGAGAATTGGGGAAAAGGCCATGGTTATTCAAGGCGGCATCGCACTTGCCGTCGGGGTCTTTATGATCCCATTTTCTGATAGTCTGGGCTTGCTGATTATCGCCATGCTTATCGCCGGGTATGGCTTCAGCATCATCACCCCGGCCCTCAATGCATTGGTGTCTCTACAGGCCTCTGAGCGGGATCAGGGCGGCATGCTTGGATTGACCCGCTCGGCATCAACACTGGCGCGGGTTGCCGGTCCTGCGTGGGCTGGTTTGCTGTTCGCCATGCTTGGTAAAGACTGGCCTTATTTCGGCGGCGCCGTCGTTATGCTTGTCGTCATTGTCCTGGCTTGGAGCACGCGCGCACGCATCGAGGATTCCCGTTCACAGATATCTCAGGAAATCTGAAGGATCGGCTTGCACCCTTGCGCACGGTAGAGTATAGAAACGCCCATGAAATTCGGAGCGGTATAATGAAAACAGACATCCATCCTGACTACCACACCATCACGGTCGAAATGACCGATGGTTCGACGTTTGAGACTCGCTCCACTTGGGGCAGCGAAGGCGGCACGCTTAAATTAGACATCGACATCAAGACCCATCCAGCATGGACCGGGGTTCACCGTCTGATGGACACGGGCGGGCAGCTTGCCAAGTTCAACAAGCGTTTTTCGGGTTTTGGCCTCAAGGCTTGAGACCTCATAAAAAGCATCAAAAAGGGCACCGCAATCCGGTGCCCTTTTTTTTATATCTACTCCCCCCACTGCATAGTTAAAAAATCAACACACACGATCACCCGTCACATACGGGTAATTGGCTGAAACTATATGATTTGTTAAGATGTCCGTGCCCATCATTCGGTGCGGCGAACCATGCGCAAAGCTATACGCCAATAGCAATTCATCGCACTGATTTTTGCGTATTTTGTGGCAAACGGCAGTAACCATGACAAAGCAAGTCAATTTTGAAGTTCAGGTCATGCAGGGCGGTCGCTGGACCATCCATGCACGCTTTCCATCGACCGGACGTGAAGAATCTGTCGAAGAAGCCAAACAGATCGAAAGTGGTGGCATCGGCGCGGTACGCGTGTTGCGCGACGTTTATGACACCGTCAAAGGAGCCAGCGAAGAGTTTACCATCTACTCAACCAAAGGCCATGAGATGAACAAGCCACGCCTTGGGGGCGGGCAAGACTGGGCCGATGAAAGCGACGACGATGATGACGATATCGATTTTTTTGAAGAAGATGGTTTTTACGACGAAGATGCCTACAAGGAAATAAAACAAAAACGCAAGGAACGTAAGGAACGTAAGGCGCGCCTGAAACGCAAGGAGCGCGAAGCACAACGCAACAAAGCCAAGTCTAAACCGAGCGAAACCCAGACGAGCCTGACAGGCCTGCTGATCAAGCTATTGTTTATCGTTCTACTTGGCGTCGGTCTGGCTTCAACCACGGTAGCCGTAGCAAGTCCCTATATCGAAGGCGCAAATTTTTTCGGTACGGTCCTGCACGGAAATGCCAAGGAAAATGCCCTGATTTATCTGTTTTTAGGCACTTTCACCGCAACCACACTGATTCTTTCGTCTGTGCTTTTACGTGACACTCGCTTGAAGGCTGGGCAGCGCCGCGCACGCGCGATGCGCGGCCCTCCGCGCCATCGTCGCCGACCACAACACGCTGGTGGCACCCAACAGGGCGCTGCAGCTGCAGCGCCCGCTACAGATGATAGTGGCGCACCGATGCCATCGGAAATGAACCCGGAAACGGATGAGATGGCGCGCTTCCGCGAAGAAGCTGCCAGGGGACAAACCGCAGCTGAAAGCACCGATAAGCCGAGTTCCGTTTTCGACGGCAGTGGCTTGCCACCCGTGGAAGAACCAGGCCTTATCGAATTGTCCCCACACGCCGAAAAACAGAAAACTTTCATGATGGGCTTTATCAAGTCAGCTATGGATGAAACGGGGCAAGAGACCAAGAACATGTCGAATTTTGATAAATTCGGCATCAGTCTGTTCATGGCTGGAGCGTGTGAATCGCTGGGTCAAAATCGCGAACTCGATGAGGAGTCCCGCGCCAGAATCGTAACCGACAGCGTTCAGACTATGGGCTTCAAACGATCCCACGCAACGACGTTCGCCGACAAGTATGACGAATATCTGGTTCAGGACCCAACTTATATGCAGATGTTCCAGGCTGGTCGCAATGCCATGAGCACCTACCTGACCGATGAAACCCATATCGGCAAGAATATGGAAAACGCGCTCAAGGAATGGAACAAACCCAAAGTCAAAGAGGTTGAGTCCGGACCTGTCACAGTGCTCTTCACTGATATTGCGGGCTCTACGGCCATGACACAGGCGCTTGGTGACGCTGGCGCCCAACATGTAGTCCGCGCGCACAACCGCATTGTACGCGAAGCCCTGAGCATGTGGGGTGGCAAAGAGGTCAAACACACCGGGGACGGCATCATGGCTTCGTTTGTAAAGACCTCTGACAGTCTGGATGCATCCATGCAAATCCAGCGCGAATCAGGTGAGTACACCGAGCAGACCCCGGACAAACCGCTCCACATCAAGATCGGGATTAATGCAGGTGAGCCGATTTCCGAAGACAACGACCTGTTTGGATCAACCGTCCAGATGTCGGCGCGCATTGTGGACAAGGCCAAAGCTGACGAGATTTTTGTATCGGAAATCGTTCGCGGTATCTGTGCCGGCAAAAGCTATAAATTTGTCAACCGTGGAACGTACCCGATGAAGGGCTTTGATACTGACCCGATCCTCTATGAGGTTGTCTGGAACGACGCATAGCCCTGCCGCTTGACGATATCCTTGACCTGCCCTTGCGCAGGAACATGCACAAACATATGTCTATTCGTGAGCAAGCCATACGGTGCCGATGATCGGGCCGCTGGGGCCTGCTCTTCGTTTCGCAGGTGTTTGGCCATACGCTCGTCATGAGCAGGCAGACGCAGCGATACCATGTAGCTCTGAAAGAGGATATGGCTATGCATGCAATTGACTTTTCACCACTTTTTCGTAATTCCATCGGCTTTGATCGCGTACAGCAAATGCTGGATGCAGCAACACGTGTAGACACCGGGACCAAGTCCTACCCGCCCTATAATATTGAGACACTCAGCGAGAACGCTTACCGCATCACCATGGCCGTTGCCGGATTTGGCGCTGATGATCTTGATGTCACGGTCAAGGAAAACACCCTTGTCATCACTGGTAAAGGATCCGATCAAGCCGATCAGGGTACGTTCCTGTATCATGGCATTGCGCAGCGTGCCTTCGAACGGCGCTTCCAGTTAGACGATACGGTGCGGGTTGCTGGCGCAGGCCTGGATAACGGTCTGCTACATGTGGAACTGGTGCGCGAGATCCCTGAGGATCGCAAACCACGCCGCATTGAAATTCAAACGGATAATCCCACTGGATCAACCAAGACCATCGAATCGGATAAAGCCGCGTAAGAGCGTCTGAGTCTGATAAACAGAGGCTGAAATTATGAAGGGGCCGCCGAATGGCAGCCCCTTCTTTATTATTACCTCAACCTGTCAAACTCGCCTCTAAGCGATGTTCGTGAGGTATCTAAGCAGGGTCTATGATTCCGGTCAAGATGCCAAAGCACGAGTCAGCCAATTGATTTCGATTTTGGTTATCACCGTATGCCAAACACAAAAAGACCGCCCCAAAAATGGGGCGGCAAGTTCAACAGGGAGGCGTCAAAGTTGACTGGATGGATTTTCCATCCAACTACAGATTGTAATATACTGCACTTAAGAAAGACTTAACCTAAAAGCTGCCCTATAACCTCACCACAAAATTAAAAAAATGAGACATTGCGTAGATATGACACAAACCACAGCCATCGCCGTCCTCGTACTCGGCTTTCTTTTGCCGATCATGCATGTGGCTTTGTCACGCAACAGCGGCGCATGGTCCCCACCAGCGGGCAGCAGTTGCCCGTTTGGCCCACGCGTCGGCTGGTTGGTGATCGTTGTGTTGTTAGGCCCTGTTGGCTGGCTGCTTTATATCAACTCACGCAGGCAGCGGCGCAAGCAGCTTAAAGGCTGACGCACGGCCCTCTCATATCAGGACTTAAAGAACGTATCTGCGCTTTCCCGCGCGCCCTGCTTGCCTTCAATCGCCACATGGGCACGTGCAATCTCGGCTTCCAGTTCCGCTATATATTCGTGCAGTGCCTCAATAGACATAATCTCGAGGTCCTTTTTCTGTGGCTGCTTGCTGAGCGGTTCCAATTCATCGGGGTTCATTGCTCTTCCCATCAGATAGCGTTTTCATCGATTTCTCGCATTCTGCGCATATTCTAGACGAAGGTTTCTTCTAAAAACCATGCATAGCGGGTATTTACTATGATCTTTTATGCACGATTTACCTACAAGGGCTTTGACCATACCGGAACATGGGCGTTATAAAGGGCCAACTCCAAAAGCGGCGCCGAAACACCGATGTGATCGGCCTCAGCGGAAATAAGGGAAATTTAGAATGACGCGTCCTTTGATGCCAAAGGCCACGGCAGTTTGGCTTGTTGAAAACACTGCCCTAACGTTCAAACAGATCGCCGAGTTCTGCGGTCTGCATATGCTTGAAGTTCAGGCTATCGCCGATGAAGAAGTCGCGATTGGTATGCGGGGCCTTGACCCTCTTCGCGGCAGCGAGCTCGAAGAAGATGAAATCAAGCGATGCGAAGCTGATCCTTCGGCTACCCTACAAATTACGCAGGCTGCCATCGATCATGCCAAAAAGCAGAAGAAGAAGGCGCGCTACACCCCGGTCTCCAAACGTCAGGACCGTCCTGATGCCATTGCATGGCTGCTCAAAAACTATCCTGAGCTGACAGACGCACAAATCGGCAAGCTAGTTGGCACAACCAAACCAACCATCAACTCGGTACGCGAGCGCACCCACTGGAACACCCCGAATATTACGGCGCAGAACCCCGTAAGCCTCGGACTGTGTGCAAGCGCTGATCTCGAGAAAACAATCGCCGTAGCGCGTGCACGTGCCGGCACTGTGGCAGCTCCTGCTAGCGCAGAACCAGCCGTTGAGCCTGCTGCACCGGGCGCACAACCCGTATCAGCCCCGCCAGCAGACCCCTTTGCCTCATTCCCCACGAGCGCAGCATCTGACCAAAACGAAGAAACCGGCGAATAATTTCGCCGGTTTCCTTCCGCGCTTATTTCATTACGTGTTCAGCCGCCTGCGGGCGGTGATACCGTATAGTTCAGGCCCAGACGCCCGCCATCAGCATATATGCACTGGCCAGTGACATAGCTTGAGTCATTGCCTGCCAGGAATACCGCGATACCAGCGATTTCCTCTGGCTCACCGCAGCGGCCCATGGGGGTGCGCGATAACACTTTGGCTTGCGCCGCCTCATCAGACAGAAACGCCTTGGCCATCTCCGTCAAGATGGTGCCCGGCCCGATGGCGTTAACCCGGATATTTTCTGTCGCAAGCGCTTGTGACATGGCTACGGTCAACTGGTTCACGCCACCCTTACACGTCACATAGGGCAAAATATTGGGTGCTGCGATCTTCGCTTGAACCGATGACATATTGATAATTGATCCACCGCCGCCTTGCGCGCGCATTTGCCGTGCAGCCGCCTGACCGCACAGGAAATAGCCCTTCAGGTTAATCCGCACAGAATCATCGAAATCTTCTTCCGACAGTTCAAAGAAATCAGCCACGCGCAGAATCGCCGCATTATTGATCAACACGTCAATGCGCCCAAACGCCTGCATGGTTTCAGCCATAAGCGCATTCACCGCAGCTTTATCGCCAACATCTGTTTGGCAGAAAAGCGCCGTGCCACCATCGGCACTCAGGCGCGCAGCAGCCTCGGCACCTTTTTCAGCATCAACATCGGCTATCATGACCCGCGCGCCTTCTTTCACGAAACGCTCAGCGCAGGCATACCCGATGCCGCCTGCTCCGCCGGTAATGATTGTTGATTTACCTGTTAACGCCATAGAGAACTTCCTTTTCGTATTGTCTGACACGCGCGTTACGAACGCGCGCTTGAATAACCGACCGTTTGCAACGCCGCGTCGATTTCGTCAAGGATCGCGGGGTCATCAATGGTCGCTGGCATCTTATAATCTTCGCAATCGGCGATTTTCTGCATAGTGCCGCGCAGGATTTTACCCGATCTGGTTTTCGGCAACCGCTTGATCACCACGGCCTGTTTGAAGGCTGCAACCGGGCCAATTTTTTCACGCACCATATTGACCGCCTCGGCAACGATATCTGCCTCTGCGCGATCAACCCCGGCATTGAGCACCAGAAAGCCTAACGGCAACTGGCCCTTTAATTCATCTGCCACACCGATTACCGCGCATTCCGCTACATCGGCGTGAGCAGCCAGCACTTCTTCCATGCCACCCGTTGATAACCTGTGCCCCGCGACGTTAATAATATCGTCGGTCCGCGCCATGATATAGAGATAGCCCTCTTCATCACGGTATCCAGCGTCAGAAGTCTTGTAGTAACCGGGATAGTCTTCCATGTAGGCTGCAAGGAAGCGCTGGTCGGCATTCCACAACGTCGGCAAACTCGATGGCGGCATGGGTAACTTCACACAGATTGCCCCAATATCGCCATCGGGTAACTCATTACAGTTATCGTCAAGAATGCGCACATCCCAACCCGGTGCGGCCTTGGATGGTGATCCCGCCTTGATCGGAAAAGCATGTAATCCCATGCAATTTGCGGCAATAGACCAGCCGGTTTCGGTCTGCCACCAATGGTCAATAACCGGCACACCAAGCTTATCAGTCGCCCAATGCAGGGTATCGGGGTCGGTGCGTTCACCAGCCAGAAACAACGATTTCAGGCAACTGATATCATAATCACCGATAAGTTCGCCCTTGGGGTCTTCACGCTTGATGGCACGAAATGCCGTCGGCGCAGTGAACAATGACTTGATATTATGTTCGGAAACAACGCGCCAGAACGCGCCCGCATCGGGGGTGCCAACGGGCTTGCCCTCAAACATCACCGTGGTGCAGCCGTGCAGCAACGGCGCATAGACAATATAGGAATGCCCAACCACCCAGCCGACATCTGACGCCGCCCAGTAAACATCACCGGGGTCCACGTCATAGATATTCTTCATGGACCATTTCAGGGCCACCATATGCCCGCCATTGTCGCGCACGACACCCTTCGGTTCGCCCGTCGTACCCGAGGTATAGAGAATGTAGAGTGGGTCTGTCGCGGCGACCGGCACACATTCAGCAGGCGCAGCATCGGCCACGGCCTGTTCCCAATCCAGATCGCGTCCGCTGACCAATTCACAGCGCACCTCAGGCCGTTGCAAAATCAGACATACCTCTGGCTTGGACGTTGCAAGGTTAATCGCCTCATCCAGCAGGGGTTTATATTCGATGACCCTGTTGACCTCTATACCGCACGAGGCCGTAACAATGGCGCGTGGCTTGGCGTCATCAATACGCACAGCCAGTTCGTTTGCAGCAAAGCCGCCGAAGACCACTGAATGAACTGCACCAATGCGGGCGCACGCCAACATGGCAATCACAGCCTCGGGTACCATGGGCATATAAACAATCACCCGGTCACCCTTGGTGACGCCACTAGCGGTCAGCGCACCGGCAAAGCGGGCGACTTCATCACGCAGATGAGAATAGGTATAGGTTTTTTTTGTGCCACCCGTCGCTGGGCTGTCATAAATCAGCGCCGCCTGATCGCCGCGCCCGCCATCTGCGTGACGATCCAGCGCGTTGTAGCAGGTGTTACACTGCGCGCCGGAGAACCAGCGATAGAACGGCGGATTTGAATCATCGAGCACCCGGTCCCAGGGTTTGATCCAGTCAATTTCTTTTGCCGCGTCAGCCCAAAAACCTTCCGGATCCTGTAAAGAGCGCTCATAAGCCTCCTGATAGCAGTTCGACATTTTTTATTTTCCCTCTTTCCCTGGGCGCGGAAATTCACAGGTCCGGCGACCACCGCAGCAATGTTATCTCACCAGATCATTCAGACAGTGTAAACCGCCGCCTCACATACAGAAGCGCCCATTGTCCGCGATAACAGAGATACAGTATTACAATCGAAAAATGATAGAAATGATTTGATCGTAAACGACCCTACCCGCTTAGGTTCAAAAACATCACAAAGCGGTTATGGCGGCCATTCACGCCGAAGCGTCAGCCGAAACGTCTCATCGTACCAGCGCTTGCGCCGCTCTGGCGCAGCAGCCGAATATCAGAATACGTTTTTAATGATGGACGTCCTCAATCTGGTCTTTAAGTCGGAGTTTTTTCTTCTTGAGCTCGGCAATGGCAATATCATCTGGGTAAGGACGTCTATTTTCAGAGTTTATTTCCAATTCCAAGGCATGATGCTTCGCCTTCAAGGATTCGACTTGCTCCTCAAAACTCATAGCAATTCTCCTGTCGTGAATGGACGTGGCTCAAACACCAAACATTGGTTTTCATTCAAGCCACAGCGATATTGTAGCCCAGCGGGGTTCGTGAATCCACAACGCTCGTCATAAAATCTTTACATACGTCCTATGCATCTGGGCTCAAATCTGCATTTGTCCGGTTGAGGTGGATGTACGCCCCTGCACTTTCTGGTATGATGGCCCCAGCAATGCGCATTCAGGTGAATAATGAACGATACCGAGGCCCTAAAGGGACAGCTTTCCGAGCTCAAGAACGAACACCGTGACCTGGACGAAGTCATTGAACATCTAAGGGAATCCCGGCCATTTGATCAGATCAAGTTACAGCGACTCAAGAAGCGTAAGCTGCAACTCAAAGATCAAATATCGATGCTCGAAAATGGGATGCTGCCCGATATCATTGCATGATGATCAACGGTTCAGCATGTCCTTATCCGCGCCATCAAGTGCGGTTACGAACGTTTGACCACTGCGCAGCATAATGCCACCGACCTGAATTTCCAGAATTAACCCACCGTCGGGCCCCTCGAATGGGCGCGATGTCAGCATCTGCCGAAGATCATCACCAAGTTGTTTTACCGGATCATCACCCGGTGCCAACACCAGAACCCCCAAATCATGCCCACCAAGGCAACCGGCAATGTCATCGTGCCCTATAACCTGACGCAGCGATTCGCAGGCATGCACCATAGCCATCTCATAGATACGCCGGCCCTGTTCACGGCGCAGGCGTTCCGCACTCATTATGGATATGCAAATAAATGCCGCAGAGCCCAGCCCCTGAAGATGTCCAACCACACGCGATAATTCGTGTTCAAGGCCATCGCGGTTCAGTACGGGCAGATATGGGTGTCGCTCAATTTGATTGCGCAGTTCCCGTTCGCGCGCACGCGCACGATCAAGATCCTGCCGTAAAGGTTCAATTTGCCCTGCCAGTTTGCTCAGCAAGCTTTGGACTTCTGGCGTGATTGTATCACCTAATACGCCGTCCATCTGAAAACCGTCGTCACCGGCCCAGTTATCCTTACCGTGCGCATCATCAGCCTGCGCGCCGTCATCATGATCAAGCGGCGGTTCCTGATGAAGCAACTTTCGTTTACCGTCACGCCCTAGCGGCGCAGCAGATTCAGGTTTATTCACTTCCATGGCTAGAATACCTGCCCCATTGCGGTCTCAGCCTTCTCGGTTGAGCATAGCATTAATATGATTAAGAAAGAGTTTTACGTTATCACGCGCGCCAGCCCCTCCCTCATCGGTTGAATTTCATTGCCCCAAACTCTTGCGCGACCCTGCTTTCACCCTATAATGCGCGGCTTTCCGCCGAAACTATGGGCCTTGGAGCATCGGTATGCCGGACACTGAAAAGACACCACGCATTGGCGTCATCATGGGAAGTCAATCTGATTGGGAAACCATGCGCCATGCCGTCGAGGCTCTCGAAGCGCTCGGTGTTGCCGTGGAATCACGTATTATTTCCGCACACCGAACGCCTGATCGATTATTCGATTACGCTAAAACGGCACGTGAACGTGGCCTGCAGGTTATCATCGCAGGTGCTGGCGGTGCGGCGCACCTGCCGGGCATGGTGGCGTCCATGACCCCTCTTCCTGTGTTTGGCGTCCCCGTCCAAAGCAAGGCGCTCAAAGGCCTCGATAGTCTGTTATCCATTGTCCAGATGCCCGGCGGCGTACCGGTCGGCACGTTGGCGATCGGTGAGGCTGGCGCAAAGAATGCCGGGCTGCTTGCAGCATCCGTGATCGCACTGCACGACAGCAATGTTGCGCAAGCTCTCGATGACTGGCGCGCGGCGCAAAGTGCCAACGTGGCAGAAACACCTGTCGATACAAAGTAAGATACATGACCAAAGACACACGATTTCCCCTGCCCCCGGGCAGCACCATCGGTATCATGGGCGGCGGCCAGCTTGGCCGCATGACGGCGCTGGCGGCGGCTCCATTGGGATACCGTTGCCACATTTTCACGCCTGAACTCGACTGTCCTGCCGAACAGGTTTCAAGTGCAGCAACCATCGCGGGCTACGATGATGTGGAGGCGCTTGAAAGCTTCGCCGATGACGTCGATGTGGTGACCTTTGAGTTTGAAAACATCCCCTTCGAAAGCGTCCGTGTGCTTGAAGAACGGGTTCCTGTACGACCCGGCTGGGACTGCCTGCGCATTTCCCAGGACCGGCTTGTCGAAAAAGACTTCATCAACGCGCTGGATATTCCAACGACGCCCTACCGACCGGTTAAAAACCTTGGCGATCTCGAAGCCGCCATTGCCGAATTCGGCCGCCCTGCGATCCTGAAGACCACCCGCATGGGCTACGATGGCAAAGGGCAGGTTCTTATCACGCCTGATACAGATCTGGCCGACGCATGGCAGACCATTGCTGGAGCGGCGGGCGGCGATGCCGCAATCCTCGAGGCCTTCGTCGATCTGGCAAAAGAAATATCGGTCATCATCGCGCGCGGTTCTGATGGTTCATGGTCGGCGTTCCCGCCGGTTGATAACCGCCACAAGAATCACATCCTCGATATCACCCGCGCACCGGCTGACCTGCCCGAAGACATGGCCGTCGCAGCGGTGCGCAACGCGCTCGCCATAGCCGATAAGATGAACATGGTTGGTCTGCTCGCCGTTGAAATGTTTATCACCAGGTCCAATAAATTACTGATCAACGAAGTCGCCCCGCGCCCACACAATTCCGGTCACTGGACCATGGACGCCTGTGTGACCAGCCAGTTCGAACAGTTCGTGCGCGCCGTTGCCGGATTGCCGTTCGGTTCGGTCGAGCGTCACCATGATGCCATCATGACCAACCTGATTGGCGATGATGTCGATGCATGGAACGAATTGGCCGCTGAACAGGGTGCCGCGCTGCACCTGTACGGTAAGGTGCAAGCCCGTCCGGGGCGCAAGATGGGGCACATCAATCGTCTCTACCCTGTCGGCCAACTTCCCAAAGAATAACGCTTAGCTCACATATGGTTTTGAGCAAGGCGCGGTGCAGACTGCGCCTTTTTTCTGTGTGCATTTGACTCAGGTTAAGTGGCGCTCTGTACGAGGGGTCTAGACTTATTGAGTTAATTAGTTTCGGTGGTGCTTACGTACCGTCGAATACCCCCGAGGGCCAAACGCCACGTATACGGGTCCGTGATCGGACGCACTCCCCCTTGGCCCACCGTTGCGTGGATATTACAGCGTCAGCTGTATTGGCTCCCGGGGGATTTCTTTGCCTGAATGACCCGGAAAATCAGGAGAGTGGCATCGGTGCGCTTTGGCCGCTCAGACTGTGCAGCGCCGATTCGGGGCTGTTGAGGAACATACTTTCGACCTCGCCAACCGAAAGCTTGGATGTCTTCAGCGTGACCAGCAGATAGATTTCCACCGCCGCTTCATTTTCCAGTTCGCGCTCAAGCAGCGAACGCACAAAATCCGTGAACTCGCGATTCTGCTCGGGCTGGCTCAGAACATTGGTGATCAGTTCACGACGGATCAACGGTGGGAACAGCATGATCTCGGCAACCAGCGCACCCTTGGCATTCATCGGAATGCGCGGATTGAGAAATACCCGGTCAAGGCAGAAACTGAAAATGCCGAAGTCCAGCTTACCCGCAACCTCGCGCGTGAATTCCAGAAACTCTTCGCGAAACCCCGGCACCGAAATCCGGCCATCCATCAGGTCACGCACGGTCTCAAGAAACACCCGGTAACGCTGGCGCGCCGGGGAAATCATGCCACCAAGGCGGCGCTCTATATCGCGGATACGTGCCTCATCAAAGCCAGCCTGCAGGACGGCCTCGGCGTTGTCGCGAACCTCGGCGCTAAAGGCCGTGCGCTCGATCAGTGTGAACAGTTCTTCGAAGTGTTCCTTCACCGCGTGATCGCCCCGGCTGGCACGCAGGCCCAAAGGCACCAGTGCGGCCTGTGCGACCAGAGAATCACGCGAGAACACAGACGCGGCGGCCGACGCCACATTTGGCAGTTTGATTTTCGAGTTGAAATCATCGGTCACGATGAAACGGCTTTCATCGACCAATGTCAGGTAACGACCGATCTTGCCACATTCGAGAAAATGCTCAGCCAGATCGGCGCGGTGCGGATGGTGTTGTGCAGAACCTTGCGGCATATATCTGTCTACTCTCTGTGATCTGGCAATTATAGAAGCATTCCGGGCTTCAGGTCACCCGAAGACTACACCTTATGCATCAGCCTTACGTCCGGTGCGGGTTGGTTCAATCACGATCTGTGAAATATTGACGTCTGCCGATTGCTCCAGCGCATAGAACACAGCGTTCGCAATGTCGCCCGGATCGAGGTAACTGTTGAAGCTGCCATAGAAATTCTCGGCCCCGGTATTGTCCTGCTTCAGGCGGTTGAGCGCAAAATCCGTCTTAACCAGACCCGGCAGGATTTCCGTAACCCGCAGCGCCGTTTGCGCATAATCCTTGCGCAACGCATCGCTGAACGCGCGCACGGCATATTTCGACGCATTGTAGGCCGTGCCCCCGGCATAGGTCGAAAGCCCCGCCACCGAACCCATGTTGACGATATGCCCACGTTGACGCGTCAGCATGCCCGCAATCACGGCGCGGGTCAGCCGCATCAGGCCCTTGACGTTGGTCTCGATGATGGCGTCCCATTCATCGGCTTCGCCTTCGTGAAAAGCACGCCGCCCGCCGACATCGTGCCCGGCGTTATTGATCAGAATATCGATATCGCGCAGGGCCTCGGGCAAGTCATCGCAGAATCGCGCAACAGCCCCGGCGTCAGCAACATCGAGCACAACCGGGTGAACCCGCGCAGCCTCACTTGCAGGCAATGCATCGCGCATCTCGCTCAGGCGTTCCAGATCACGGCCCACGGCGATAACCTGTACGCCACGCCGTGCCAGGGCGTGGCTGATGACACGTCCGATGCCCCGGCTCGCGCCGCTGACCAGCGCCACCGAGCCCGTATCTAAAACGCCATTTTCTGCAACCATATGGTCAATCCTTTTCAAGCCACGCAATGCATGTAAACCCTAGCCTATGTCGGGCCGTATCAGGTCTGTTTTTTTCAGGCTACTCCGGGTCGGTTTCTCACTAGAAGTGGTTTAAAGAGCCAGCTATAAGAGCCTGCCTTATATGTTTTTAATTCAGGACCAACCATGGCGATCCTGCTGGGTTTCGATACGGGTGGCACATACACCGACGCGGTCATCTATGACGAGGACCGCGGCGTTCTGGCATCGGCCAAAGCCCTGACAACCAAGGCCGATTTATCCATCGGTCTGGGCAATGCATTAAACGCCCTGCCCGCCGAACAGGTTGCGCAAGCCCGTCTGGTCTCTGTCTCCACCACGCTGGCGACCAATGCACTGGTCGAGGCCCACGCCACCCCGGCGGCCCTGATCATGATCGGTCAGGACGAAAGCGCGCTAAGCCGAGCCGGGCTGGGCGCATTGGTTGCCGATGGCCCTGTCGCTTTTATTGGCGGCGGTCACAGCGGCACCGGCAAGGAAGCCGAACCACTGGATGAGGCCGCACTCAAGCGCGCCATCAAAGACTTCGCGCCGCGCGTGGAAGCCTTTGCCGTCGCCGGATATTTCTCGGTGCGCAACCCCGATCACGAAGACCGCGCACGCGCCATCGTGCGCGATCTGTGCGACCTGCCGGTAACATGTTCACACGAGCTGTCTTCAAACCTCGATGCGCCGCGCCGCGCGCTGACCTCGCTGATCAATGCCCGACTGATCCCGCTGTTACAGAGCCTGATCGTGTCGGTGCGCGACCTGATGACGCAGCGCGGCCTCGATGCCCCCCTCATGGTGGTGCGCGGTGACGGTTCACTGATTTCGGCCAGTTCTGCCCTTGAACGCCCGGTGGAAACCATCCTGTCGGGACCAGCCGCCAGCGTTATCGGTGCCAGCCATCTGTCGGGCCGCGCCGAGGGCGTGGTCTCGGACATGGGCGGCACGACCACCGATGTGGTGATGTTTTCGGGTGGCCGCCCAACCGTAAACCGCGACGGTGCCATGGTCGGTGGCTGGCGCACCATGGTTGAGGCGGTCAACGTGCGGACCTATGGTCTGGGCGGCGACAGCGAGGTACGGCTCAGCGAAGACGGCGCGGGCAATCTGTTGCTCGGGCCACGCCGGGTGGTGCCGCTGTCACTGCTGGCCCATGAGCACCCCGGCGTCATCGATGTGCTGAAAAAACAGATGGCACGCCCGGTAGCCGCCGTGCATGACGGTCGCTTCGCGGTCCTGCTGCGCGATGGCGGTCCCGATAAATCAGAAACCGGCCAACGCCCCAACAAGACCAGCACACAGATTATGGGAAAGCTGCGTACAGGCCCTGTGCCACTGCACCAGATTGCGGTGCTCGGCATGGGTGAGCGTATCCTGCAACGCCTTGTCGATCAGGGCCGCGCGGTGATTGCCGGGTTCACGCCAAGTGATGCCAGTCATGTACTGAGCCGTCAGGACAACTGGTGCGCCGAGGCCGCCGTAATCGGTGCCGATCTGTTCGTGCGCCGCCTGTTTGATCAGGGACATTACGATATCGCCGATGACGCCAAAGCCTTCAGCAAAGCCATATTCGAGCGCGCCGTGGTGGAAAGTGCAAAGACCGTGACCGGCGCGGTGCTGGCCGAGCATTACGGCATCGAGCCGGAACTGAAATCACACCTCGGGCATTTCCTGCTGGAATCCGCCACCGGTGACCAGCAGATCGAAGAGCCCGATAAGGGTGGACCACTGGACGTAGCGATCACCCTGAACCGCCCCCTGCTCGCCATCGGCGCACCGGCATCGACCTATTACGCAGGTGAGAACGGCGCGGCTGCGCGGTTGTCAGCAGAACTGGTGGACATGCCCCATGCGGATGTGGCCAACGCCGTAGGTGCCGTGGTCGGCAGCGTCAAGGGCGACGCCACGGTGCTGATCACGGAACCCGAACCCGGCTATTTCCGTGTGCACGGCGATATTGGCGTCAAGGACTTCCCGTCTCTCAAGGAGGCCACACAATACGCCGAGGCCAGCGCACTGGAACTGGCGCAAAGCCGTGCGCGTGAGCGCGGTGCGTCAGAAACTGACGGCGTGCTGAAACACGAAGACATCGTCGTCGATATTCCCGGCGGCGGCACCGTATTCGTCGAAAGCAAGATCATCGCCACGGCGCACGGGCGGCCCGATCTGGGGGCCTGAAGCGCCCCTTCAAACCACCACACGTAACGCATCGACGCCGATGTTTAGTTTTGTGAACCAACGTGTAACTAGTAGATAGACCCCGCTCGGAAAGCCGCAGAACAGGCCTTGTAACTTATTGATATTTATCATTTTGTTTAGTTTTGTTTAGAAACGTTGAGTTTCGTTGATTTACGCCACCTCCAAGGCTGGTTTTATCCATCGGCGCAGACACAAAAAGCGGCCCATACGAGCCGCCCTTCCCACGTTCCGATTTTACATATTCACGATGACAAAAAGCATTGAGGAATATATACCTTTTACGTGATTTTGTCAATGTTTATCCGTGGCGCGCATATTGAACCCATCGCGCGCCACACGATAATGCAGCCAGCCTGTTTCTTTCATACCGGCTTCCAGATATTGAATGATGGACTCGCTGAGGGTTTGTGCCCCCATGGACGCCATCTGGTCATTGGCAATACAGGCTTCTTCCAGCGCGGCGACCATATCGCTCTTTGTCGCAACGCCCGCAGTGACAAACTGCCCGATCTTGTAGGCAGCTTCCTGCAAGGTTCGCCGGACGTTTTGCGCTGCGGCGGTTTCAACACGCCATACCTCATAGCGGATGGTCGCTGCGTACTCGTCACCGACATATTCAGCCAACGAATAGCGCCCCATATATTCCATACCCAATTTCTCTAAAAGCCGCGAAGACGCCGGGTTCAGCCCCGCAAGCACAAGGGCCTCAACCGCCTCGGCACCCTGATCATCGAATAAATGCGCAACCACCGCCGATACGGCCTCTGATGCGACGCCCTTGCCCCATGCCTGTTTGTAAAAGGCGTAAAATATCTCCGGGCCAAGCCCACCGCGCGATAATGGATCTTCGGCTGCGCAGATCCCGACAAAACGGTCCGGTACGTCAAACACACCATCGCGGTCATAAACGCCCCAGATACCAAGTTTCTGCGTTCTTTCGATCCAGTCCTGCGCAATTTCAAGCCGCAGTTCAGCCGTGGACCAGTCACAAATCAAATTCTTCACCACATCGGGATCACGTCCCAGATCGGCAAGCTTTGGCGCATCGACCAAAGTCATTGGTTTCAGCTCGAAGCGGCTGGTGCTGAGAGATTTGTGAACGCGCATCAGGAATAGACTGCCATGTCGCCCGTGTCGCCCGAGATATCAACGCAAGCTGGACAGGTTAACAATCAAGGCGTCGTTTTTCTGGCGAATGGCCGTGGCGATTTTATGCGCCATATCCTGTTCCGTCTCGCCGCATTCATTGCAGGCATCGACGGCGCGGTGCTGACCTTCCAGCATGCCACGGATAATCGCGGCCTCAATCACTTTGGCGACCTTATCGAGTTGCTCAGCCGGAACAATCCCGTCCAGCTCAGCAATCGCATCTTCGATAATAGCTTTAAGCTTATGCATACCCCACCCCTTTTCCGCTGCATTCAAAAGCGCAACCGATAGTAGCCATTTTTTGCTGCGATTGGAATGTTTCCGCCATACGCCAACAAGAAAGAGCCCAAGTCACAGTTGCGTGAGGTGCCTCGCAATCAATTGTCGTGCGCAAACGCCATGGTTAGGCTGCCATGATTGGGCCGTGGTAATCCATCAAGGGCCTTCATTTATAAGGGGAACCAAACATGCAACGGCGTTTTCCATGCACCATGCTCACCACATTGGCATTTGCTGTCGCGGTTATTATTGCCGCACCGGCATACGCCAATGGCGACGGGATGATCATCAAGCAGAGCGACTTTGGCGTTATCAAGACGCTCGACCGGCTTGGCATCGCCCTTGAGCGTAAAGGCATCAAGGTGTTCGCACGAATCAATCATGCCAAGGGCGCGCAGAGTGTCGGCATGAGCTTGGCACCAACGGCCGTGATTATCTTTGGCACGCCAAAAATCGGCACCCCGCTGATGGCATCAAACCCGGCAATCGGGCTTGACCTGCCGCTCAAGGCTGTCGCGTGGCGAACCAGCGGTGGCGTGGTCAATCTGGCCTACACCGATCCGGCGTGGCTGGCAAAACGCTACGCCATTACAGATCGCGATGCGGTTTTCCAGAAAATGGCCGGTGCCCTTGCCAAGTTCACAGACATGGCAACCAAACGCGGCGGTCTGCCCAAAGAGTAATACGCCGGGGTGGGTGCAGAGCAGGTCGTTAGATTTCGAACGCTGCACCTTGGCATGGGAAGCTTACCGTCACGGTTGTTCCCTTGCCAACGTCGCTCTCGATACCGAAACCCCCATCATGGGCTTCCACAAGCGAACACACGATGGCCAACCCCAGGCCCGTTCCCTGCTGTGCAATGTGTGGATCGGCATGGGCCTGTGAGAAGGGCTCCCTCACTTCGCGTAATCTGTCGGCTGGAATTCCGATGCCTGTATCGGCGACCCGGATTGTGATTGCATCATCCGTTGTCGTTACCGTAACCGAAACTGTACCACTCGGATCTGTGAACTTGATCGCATTGGACAGGATATTCAGAACGATCTGGGTAATTGAGCGCAAATCGGCGTGCAGAGACGGCAAATCATCAGGAACATCCAGTGACAAATCGATACCGCCGTCCTTGGCCAACAGTTCAAGATTCCTGACACAATTCGTCAGAATGCTTTCGATATCGATGGCCTCTTTAAACAAGGTCCGCTTGCCCGCCTCAATAGCTGCAATATCGAGAACATCGTTCACCAGATTCAACATATGCTGTCCACTTACGTGTATATCGTTGGCGTAGGCCTTATAGTTTTCAGCCCCCACGGGGCCAAAATACTCAGCCCGGATCATATCACTGAACCCGAGAATAGCATTTAGCGGGGTGCGGAACTCATGGCTCATTGTCGCTACAAGTTCTGATTTTGCTGTATTTGCCTGCTCTGCATCGACCAGCGCAATTCGAAGCTCTTCTTCCATATCTGCGCGGGCTGTTGTCATTGCATCGAAGCTGCGATACATGGCATCAAACTCGGTAATAGCTGACGATGGAAGCTGCTGGCTTACCGTGCCCTTGGCGGCCAGGTCGCTGGCTTGGGTGATCCTGCGCACGGGGATCATCATTCGCGCCACCACCATGAACCCGATTATAATAATGCAGAGCGTAACCAGCGCGATAAAGATCGTGCCATTGCGCAGCAGAGACATGATGGGGTCCGTAATATACGCAATGGGAATTTCAGATATCAACGTCCAGTTCATAAGACCAACCGGTGCATAATTGCCATAGGTCAATGAGCCACCGAGCCCGTCGTAGGTCTCATCAGCATCCCAGATCAAATCCGACAATGCGGCACGAACAATGCGCATATGAGTCAGCAGGGTTCCAATTGCCGTATTTGTGGCTACCGAACTGGCCAGCAGATCGCCACGTTGATTAACAAGGTAATGCTGACTATGCATTTCTGTCAGGTTGGTCGATTCAACACTCGCCCACAGTTTATCGATGTGGAGTCGGCCAATCAGGATACCACTTGGCATATCGCGATCACCAACAGGCACGGCAATCGAAAAAGACATCGCGTCATCTTGAATCTCGCTCGCACCTATAAAAATACGTCCCGATATCGGGATCGCAATGACTGGCAGGGTTTCGATGGATAACCCTGAAGACGCCGGAAAATAATGGTCGTAAAACGCATCGCGTGCATAGGGTTCCTCGCCCCCGGCATGGGTGGAAGATTGCCCCATATAGGCAACCATCTCAAATTGCCGGTCAATTACGGCGATTTCCCTGAAAGCTGTTTCGCGTTCAAAAATACTCTGCAGCAAATCGGTGATCAGGTTTTTATCGGCCCGGCCCCCAAGGGCAAAACCAATGGGATCGCTTTTGTTTTCCAGCAACGAGATAATCCGCTGGACCTCACTTTCAAGCAACGCACTTTCAACCTGATTGGACAGTTCAGCCCGCTCAAGGGCATCTTTGAGCAGCGTTTCCTTTGCGCTGTACCACAACCACGACACAATCATAGAGCTTGGCAACAGGATCGCGAGCAGGATGATGGTACTCAGCAGTGCCTGTATAGAGATCTTGTGTGACCGTGCGCTAATGTTCATAGAAAATTACAGTGCCCGCTTTACAAAACGGTCGTCGAAATATCGCTCTAGGTCTGCGGGAACATCGGCCCACAGCCCCATGGCAACTAACCGTTCCGACATGGCTTGAAGGTCCGAAAGAACCGGCACCATGTCGCTAAACGTTATCCAGTTGGGCGGGTCGGTCAGCACCTTTTCAAAAACTGCCGCCGGGGAACCGGTATAGTCCTCACCCATTATGGCGGCTTCGGCCGGGTTAGCTTCGATAAATGCTCCACCGCGGACCAGCGCAGCAATGAGTTCTCCAAGCTTTTCGGGTTGCTGTTCAATAAACTCGTCGGTGGCAAGAAAGACGTGGTCCATATGATCAGTCCAAATATCAGGCGAAATCGCCGCCAGCCAGCCAACACCGAGATCAATCGATTTCAATCCCTCAGGCTCTCCAACCAAAAAGCCGTCAATCTCACCGCGGCGCAGTGAATTGATCATGTCGCGGGGCGGCATGCCGACGATGGAGACTGTATCAAGAGCAACGCCATGCTGCTGTAAGAGCATATGCAGCAATACGTTATGTTGGGAGAATATATGCGGCACCGCCAGAACGGCCTTGGTATTGTTCAGGGCTGCAATGGATTTGATTTTTTCTGACAGGACAAAGCCGTTGCCGTTACGGTCCGAAGCCAGCACGATTTTACCGGGGAAACCTTCGCGGATGAGCTTCATCGCCAGCGGCGAGAGGATAAACGTGCCGCCCAGTTCTCCCGACAGCATATCAGCCGTCACCTTGTGCCAATCATGATACTGACGCGTGTTCAGGGTAAAGCTTTTCAGGGACTCTGAGAATTTCTTTTCGACGATGGCGAGCGGCAGATGTCCACCGCATATAACGCGCCCGATATTAATGGCTGGCCTGTCTTTTGATGTGAGGTCCGAAACCTCATCAGATGCCGGTTTGAGGGTCATATAAATGATTAGAACCGCAAGAATAGATATGGCTCCAAAGGCCAGAAATTTTAATTTCATAAATTGGCAAACCTCACAGATGACAGAACAAACCGGCGCTGCATACACATGTAGGACGCACTATAGGCATAAAGCCGAACACAATGGTATTTAATTTTTAGGGATATTCGAGCGGGGATTGCAGAAATTAGGCGGATTTACCGGCAGTACTCTTCATCACGCTGTCTTTCAGGCGTTTTGGCAGACCGAAGGTTTTCAGAACGTCATCAATACGGCGATCCACGTAGCCCCATGTATCAGGGTAATCGCCGTTCTCATCGCCCTCGTCATCAAGCCAGTAGAGCACGGCGGTGGTATAGACCGGCGCGAGCAGGCCGCGCTTGGTGTAGTAATTCCAGTCTGACGAAGTATCGCCGGCGGCGTACCACATGGCATTGACGCTACACGCGGTGTTGCGTGCGCCCACCGGCAAATTGAGCGGCATCATCAACCATGAGATACAGCGCCGCAGGGCCTCGCGGTGTTCGGCATTTGCCATGATTCGCGCTTTTAGCGCGGTGGCGATGCCATCACGCACCCGCATGGCGTCCAGATCAAGCTTATCCAGTGCGGCCAGCATCTGGTGGTCGGCCCATGCCGACCAGCACTGCGCAGCATCCCCAAGACCGCGCGGGAAGGCGCGCAGGACCATGGTATGATCATAACCAGCACTGCGTGCCCCGGCGTCCAGTGCGGCCACAGACCAGCCGTCAAAGGGCACATGCGGCAGCGTTGCCAGCATGATAGCCTCGCGCACATGCTCCATATCACCCGGAGTCGCAGAATCGGTCTTTGTGCTCATGTCTTATTCTTCTTCATCATCACTGTCGTCTTGCGCCTCGGCCCGGCTCAGTTCCTCGGCAAAGCCGAAACTGGACAGGTCGTCCATACGCATGGGGTATAATATACCATCAAGATGATCGCATTCATGCTGTAAAAGCCGCGCGTGAAAGCCATGCACCTCGCGCTCGATGGTATTACCGCCCAAATCAAGCGCACGCACGCCCAGATGCAAGTGGCGCGGCACCATGCCCGCCAACCCCGGCAGGGACAAGCAGGCTTCGCGGCCATAATCCTTTTCATCACCCAATGGCGTCAGAACCGGGTTAATCAAGGCACTAAGCGACTCGGCGCCGTCATCCTCGGCACAATCACCACGGCCTTGCGGTACATAATAAACAACAACGCGTAGCGGCACGTAAACCTGTGGCGCAGCCAGTCCCACGCCCGGCGCATCGAGCATGGTTTCGAACATATCCTCAACCAAATGCCCAATATTCGGGTCGCTCGGGTCCACAACCGGCTCGGCGGGGCGTGAAAGCACCGGATGGCCCATTTTCGCGATTTTCAATAAAGCCAATATATTCGACCTTTTTATGCATACGGGACTTCCCATATGGCTTTTAGCATGGTAGATACCGCAACCTTCGAATGACAGGGCGCGTGGGGCGTCCACCTAACATGAAGAGAGATTTACAGACGTGCAAGTTTCAGTTCGCGATAACAATGTTGACCAGGCGCTGAAGGTTCTCAAAAAGAAGATGCAGCGTGAGGGCGTCTTCCGTGAGATGAAGCTTCGCCGCTCCTATGAAAAGCCTTCTGAGCGCCGTGCGCGCGAAAAGGCAGAAGCTGTACGCCGCGCGCGTAAGCTGGAGCGCAAGCGCATCGAACGCGAAGGCTTCTAGGGTCTCCTAGAGGTTTTCAGGCGTTTCGTGGCTACAGCTTAAGCTGTCGGTCACTGCTAACAAAAAACGGCGTCGCCCGTAATGGGCGCACGCCGTTTTGTGTTGTCTGAATCTCGGGCGTTGCCCGCATCAGTGCCGTTTTATATTAACCGCAGCTGATCTGCGCGTCGGCCTGCTGTGGGCGCGCTTGCCATTCCGAATCCATGAACAGTGCAATATCGGCCGGAATTTTGTCAGCATTCTTGACCTTGAAGGTCGCTGACTGGCCTTCGATCATACGCATGCGCCGCTTGGAAATGATCGTATCCATGTCCGAACGAAACAGTTTGAACTGCACCGCACCGGGCAAGCGACCGCCTTCATTGTGAACGTGAAAGACTGCAATTGAACCGTCGCAGGTGGCTTCAATGTGGAGGTGCTGGATACCCGCAGGCGCTGGCATGGGTGTTACCTCGCCCGTTGCAGCGTATGATGCAGTGCCGTTAAGCCCGGCCAAAACCGTCAATAACATACCAGTGGCAGCTATGCCGCGGCACAGAGTTGTAGTCTTCATTAAAAGTCCGATCATTAAATTCTGGGGTAAGTGAACGAAAGCGTTACTATGGGGGGCACTCTACTCAAATTATGTTGCAGGCGTTTTACCGGAATATGACTGGGATATGACTGACATAGATCAACTCTCCCACAAAATTCTCATGGTCGAAGATGACGTTCTGGTCAGGATGCTGATCACCGCGTTGCTTGAAAAAAACGGCTATCACGTTAGCGTCGCCGGATCAGGCAAGGATATGTTCGAAGCCCTGTCCGCACAGACCTATGACCTGATCCTGCTGGACCTCGGTCTACCCGACGAAGATGGTCTGGTCCTGGCGCGCAAACTGCGTGCTCGATGCGACGTACCCCTCATGATTCTGACCGGTCGCACGGCGGCGTCCGATCGTCTTGCCGCGCTTGAGATCGGTGCAGATGATTATCTGAACAAGACTGTCGACCCAGAGGAGTTCCTGCTGCGCATCCGCAACCTGTTACGGCGCAGCGCAGGTTCCGATACCCAGGCAAAACCCATTGGACACAATGGACAGCACATCGCCTTCCACGGCTGGTCACTTGATCTTGATGGCTACACCTTAAGTGCACCCGATGGTAAGCCCGTCAGCATGACCAGTGGCGAGATAAGCCTGCTCGGTGCTCTGGCGCGCAATCCGGGGCGCGTGATGAGCCGTAGCGCCCTGCTCGACGCCATCAGTGGATATGACGACCCACCATCCGAACGCATGATTGATGCCTTCATCAGCCGCATTCGCAAAAAAATCGAAGCCGACCCAAAGCATCCAAAAATCATCACCACGCTCAGTGGTGTCGGCTACAAATTCAATGCTGAATAATCATACATACGCAAAAGAAAACCGCCCCGGCTCGTATGAACCGGAGCGGTGATCAACGGACGCAAGACCCGCCAGATGTCTTAATTAGTCACTTTAATCAAGGTTCTGGGCGATGGTCTCGGTCATTGCCTTGGCGTCGCCAAACAACATCATGGTCTTGTCGTCATAGAATAGCGGGTTGTCCACACCGGCATACCCCACCGAGAGCGAACGCTTGACGAACAGAACCGTGCCAGCCTTGTCCACGTCGAGGATCGGCATGCCCGCGATGGGGCTCTGCGGATCGGTCTTGGCGGTCGGGTTGGTCACGTCGTTAGCACCGATGACAAAAGCGACATCGGCGGTCGAGAACTCGTGGTTGATTTCCTCAAGCTCAAAGACTTCCTCATAGGGAATATTGGCTTCGGCCAGCAGCACATTCATGTGACCGGGCATACGACCAGCCACGGGGTGAATGGCGTATTTGACCTCGACACCAGCAGCCTTCAGCGTATCAGCCATTTCACGCAAGGCGTGCTGGGCCTGTGATACGGCCATGCCGTAACCGGGCACGATAATGACCTTGGATGCATTCTTCATGATAAAGGCCGCATCTTCGCCTGCGCCGGAACGCACCGCGCGGTCGCCTGCGGCCGCCATTGGCGAAGCTGCCGCATCGCCACCGAAGCCGCCGAGCAGCACGTTGACGATGGAACGGTTCATACCCTTACACATGATGTAGCTGAGGATCGCACCAGACGAGCCGACCAGCGCACCGGTGATGATCAATGCCGGGTTGGACAGCGTAAAGCCAATGCCACAGGCAGCCCAACCGGAATATGAGTTCAGCATGGACACAACAACAGGCATGTCCGCACCGCCGATAGGGATGATCAGCAGGAAGCCAATCAGGAACGCAAGACCGACGACAGTCCAATAGAACGTATCGGCCTCGGTGCCCGCAAAACCGACCAGTGCCAGTACAATGACACCTGCGATGATGGCGTTGAGCAGGTGCTGACCACGGAACGTGATGGGCGAACCGCTCATCACGCCCTGCAACTTGGCAAAGGCAATCAGCGAGCCGGAGAACGTAATCGCGCCAATCGCCGCACCCAATGACATTTCGATCAGGCTGGCACCGGCAATGCTACCCGGTGCACCCAGACCATAGGCCTCAGGATTGTAGTACGCGGCGGTTGCCACACACACAGCGGCAAGACCGACCAGGCTGTGGAACGCTGCAACCAGTTCGGGCAAGGACGTCATCTTGATCTTCAGCGCAACGATGGTACCGATGGAACCACCGATCAGGATACCGACAACGATCAAGGTGTAGCTCAGCACACCGGGATCAAGCAGAGTGGTGCCGATGGCAATCACCATGCCGGTAATACCGAGTGCATTACCACGGCGTGCGGTTTCAGGAGAGCTCAGCCCGCGCAATGCGAGAATGAAGCAAACGGACGCGATCAGGTACGCGTAACCAGTAAAGTTAGCTGCCATGATGGTTCCCTATCACTTCTTTTTCTTGAACATGCTGAGCATGCGCTGGGTCACGATAAACCCGCCGAAGATATTGACCGATGCCAAGACCACGGCGCAGAAGCCCATGATCATGGAAAAGTCCAGATCACCAGCCGGGCCAGCAGCCAGCAGACCGCCGACGATAATCACCGACGAAATGGCGTTGGTCACACCCATAAGCGGCGAGTGTAGTGCCGGGGTAACGCTCCAGACCACGTAGTAGCCGATGAAGCAGGCCAGCACGAAGATCGTAAACAGGCCCAAAAACCCGTCACCGCCCACGGCTGGTGCGATCTGCGTAGCAGCCTGCGCCGCAGATGTCGCCAGTTCCTCGGCCTTGGCGAGCAGCTCTGCTGCATCACCGACCAGGGCACTGGCTTGTTGTTCAATAATTGACGGATCCATGGCTTAGTCCTCTTTGCCGGCTGCGTCGTCGGCAGCCTCTTTCGATTGGTCCTTGGCTTTGCTTGCCTTTTTCTTTGGCTTGGCAGCGCCCGCGCTCTTTGACATGGCGTCCTTGACCCGGTCATGAACGACCGCGCCATCACGCGTGATGACTGTGCCAGAGACCGTTTCATCTTCCCAATCCATAGACAGGGACTTGCTGTCCTTGTCCACATGCGGGCTCAGGAAGTTGAACAGGTTTTTGGCAAACAGCGCACTGGAATCCTGCGGGATGCGGCTGCCCGGATTGGTGTAGCCAATGATCTTGACGCCGTTACTGTCGACGATCTTGTCGGCCTGTGCACCTTCGCAGTTACCACCGGCTTCAACAGCCATATCAATGATTACCGCACCGGATTTCATGGACGCGACCATGTCCTTGGTCACCAGAACCGGTGCCGGACGACCAGGAATAAGCGCCGTGGTGATGACCACATCCTGCTTCTTGATATGCTCGGCAACGACAGCCTTCTGCTTTTCGAAGTATGCCGCGGGCATTTCCTTGGCATAACCGCCTTCGGTCTGCGCATCGGCTTCCATCTCGGGGTCAACCACGAGGAATTTACCGCCGAGGCTTTCGACCTGCTCTTTGGTTGCCGGACGCACGTCCGTGGCCGTAACCACGGCACCAAGACGCTTGGCCGTAGCGATGGCCTGCAAGCCAGCAACGCCAACTCCCATGATAAAGACCTTCGCCGGGGCAACCGTGCCCGCAGCAGTCATCATCATCGGAAAGGCTTTGCCGAATTCGTATGTCGCGTCGATCACGGCGCGATAACCCGCCAGGTTCGACTGCGAGGACAGGATATCCATGCTCTGCGCACGTGTGATACGTGGCATCAGTTCCATGGCAACAGCCGTAATGCCGGATTTGGCATAGGCAGCAACATCATCACCACGTGTCAGCGATGACATATGCGCGATGACCATGGCACCCTTGTCGAACTTGGACAGTTCCTCGCCAGCACCCGAGGCAATAGGGCCCTGGATCTTGAAGACCGTGTCGGCCCCCTTGACGGTGGCGGCGAAATCCTTGGCGATGGAAGCGCCTGCTTCCTTGAAGGCAGCATCGGTGAAATTTGAACGCTCACCGGCACCCTTTTCGACAACAACATCGAAACCAAGACCGATAAGTTTCTTCACCACATCGGGTGAACCAGCAACACGCGCCTCACCTGGGCGGTGCTCCTTGGGAATAGCAATTTTCATACTCGAGCCCCTGTAATCTACTCGATCAATACACAATTCACCGCTGAACGGGCACCGCTCCCAGGCTGGGTCGGTTGCGTCTTCCATTGGTATACCACCTTAAATGTGGATGCGCGTTTATGCCTGATAGGCCTCAGTTCTACAAGCATTTCACGGGAAAATCGGCACACCTGCGCCAAAAACCACCCCTTCCGGCACCCACCCCCTACCCGTCCCGGCAGCCGTTTACTACCCGGATAGATATATTCTGTCTCAAGCCTTCGAATTCGCGCTGGTCGAATCCGGTAATTAATGCATATTGTCGTAAGCAAGATATTACACCATAAGATAAACACCTAGTAATTTTAGGGACATTCCATCGGTGGACGCACAAGAACTTCTAAGTTTAGCCAGAAATAAATCCGCAGAAGGCCGCAGAGCACTGAGTGCAGCTGTTACTGATCTGTTTTCTGACGAACACAATGAGCTGAGCGAGCGTGAACGCACAATCATGTTCGAAATCCTGCGCCAACTCGTACACCAGTGCGAAGTATCGGTCCGCAAGCTGCTCAGCGAAAAACTCGCCAACCGCGCCGATGTTCCTGTTGAACTTGCTATAGAACTGGCCAACGACGATATTGAAGTTGCCTATCCGATCCTGCGCGATTGCGGTGTCCTGAAAGACACAGACCTTATCGAGGTCATCCGTAGCCGCACCATCCAGCATCAACTCGCCATCGCTATTCGCTCCAGCATCAGCGAAGTCGTCTGTGACGCGCTGGTTGAAACCGGGCACGACGAGGTGATTTCAAAGCTGCTGTCCAATCCGAATGCCAGCGTCTCAAAACAGACCATTGAATATCTGGTTGATGAGTCCGAACGCGTTGATGTTTATCAGGAACCAATCCTGCGCCGCGAAGACCTTGACCCAAAGCTTGCGGAAAAGATGTTTCTCTGGGTATCAGCGGCCATGCGCCAGCATATCCTTGATAAGTTCAAGGTCGATGAATCGGTCATCGATGATATTCTGGAACGCTCCGCATTTGAAATTTTCGCGCATGAAAAAGAAAACAAGCAAGATGCCGGTACAGCCAAGCGTCTGGCACAGAGCCTTGCCGATGAAGGCGAAGCGACACCTGAGATGATGCTGCTGGCGCTTGAATGCGGCGAGGTATCTCTGTTCATTTCCATGCTGCAGCAGATGACTGGTTTACGCGAAGCCCTGATTACCCGGTTCATTACCGAGCCCGGTGGCGAAGGCCTGACCGTATCCTGCAAAGCCCTCGGTATCGGCAAGGCGCAGTTCATCCAGATTTTCACCCTGTGCCGCAAGGCCCGCCCCATTGCCCAAGGTAACTTCGGCAAGGAAATTCGCGGCGTGTTCGATCTCTACAACGATTTCAGCGATGCCACGGCGAAAAAAGTTCTGGCGCGTTGGGGACGTGAAATTGGCTATCTACAGGCCATTCGTGAAATCGAAGTTGCAAGGCAGCCGGACGCTTAACGCGGCAGGCTACTGGCTTGTTTCGCTGACACGCACGAAATCAACATCAACAATATTGAACTCGGCAAGGTCACTGGTTTGCAGGCCCAACAGGATGGGGTCCGCACCACCACGGTAGATATTGATCTTGGCGTTATAGACGTTACGCACCTTGCCGTGTTTGTCGGCGATGGTGTACTTGCGCACGGCAAACCCGGCATCAGCCACCCGGTCACCCGTCAGATAACACTTAATGGAATCAATCAGTTCACCCGACAATTTAAGGCCCTGCAGACTCGAAAGGGTTTCCTGCGTTTTCTCGATAAATCCAAGAGTATCAATCTTGATCGCATGGCCATCGTCCTGATCAGGCATGGAACCCCAGAAATCCCCCAGCAGCACCTGCCCGGGCAGGGCACGATCAATCATGCGCGCCAGTTCAATGGTTACGTCACCCACGATATAACTATAAATTGTCGGGCTCAGGCCTTCTGACTGATAGAACTCGTAGTGGCCGCCGATATGGAAACCAGAGCGTAGCAATGGTGTCGTATTACGGCTGCCCTTGCTGCGTGCAATGGCATTATCTGCCAGCACCAGATGCATGAAGTGGTATAGATTGACGTTCGCCTGCACACTGCGATCACGGTTCCAGATATAGAACCCGTCACCCGTCGTGGTGCGCGCAAAGCTGATATCGATATCCTTGCTCAGCATCATGGCATGCGCGGCATTCACCGAATATGCGAGACTGTTTAGCTGAGTCACCTGATCGAGTGGCGTCAACAGCGAGAAGCCGACGATATCAAACAGTGCAACCGCACGATCTTCCACATAGGAAATACTGTAACGCTTGATCAGCGCCTCAACGGCGTCACTTGGCACTTCTACATCAGGTGTGAACGGCAAACTGATGTGGTGAATTTCATAGCCGAGCAGTCGCGAAAGGTGCTGAATTTCAGCTTCCGTAACTTTCTTTGGGCCGGAGATAACCTCTTCGATCACATTCTCGGAACGTCGTGAGCGCGGGTCATTGTCGCCAAGAATAGCAAACGGGTCATCCTCAATATGATCGGCACGCGCGGCAAAATCACTCAGCGCATAATGGCGAATAGCCAGGATATCGATGCCCTTTTGTCGCGGTAACCAGACAAGAATGATATTCTGCCCGAGGTCCCATGCTTCATGCAGGGCGCTATCAAGTGCTTCAATATGTGCAGGGTCAATGTCCGCGCCACCGGGCTGGGAAGCCAGTTCGGGCAGGTTGCCATAGTCCAGCTTATAGGCCGTATAATTTTGCATTCACCACCTAAGCGGGAAGGTGCGCACCATACGCAGCCCCCGGCGTCGAAGGATGGTAGCCTTTAATCCTAAGGACTTACAAGTGACAGACGAAATGCACCCTGCAATCAGGCGTCCTCAAGTTGATCAATCAGGCCCGAGATCACATCAAGTCCACGATTCCAGAATTTTGGGTCGCTCGCATCAAGCCCGAACGGTGCCAGCAACTCACGGTGTCGCAAGGTTCCACCGGCCTTCAGCATCTCAAGGTACTTGGCCTGAAAGCCCTCGTGGCCATCCGCAAACACTGAATAGAGCGAGTTCACCAGACAGTCGCCAAATGCATAGGCATAGACATAAAACGGCGAATGAATGAAGTGCGGGATATAGGCCCAGTAATTACGGTAGTCATCATCAAAGCGCAGCGCCGGGCCAAGACTTTCACCTTGAATATCCATCCAGATTTCACCCAGACGCTCGGCAGTCAATTCACCCGAGCGGCGTTCGTCATGTACGCGGCGTTCGAACTCGTGAAACGCAATTTGGCGCACCACGGTATTCATCATGTCTTCGACCTTGCCCGCGATCATAAAGCGCTTCTGTATTGGATCGCTCTCGTTTTCCAGCATGGACTGAAAGGTCAGCATTTCGCCAAACACCGATGCGGTTTCAGCCAGCGTCAGTGGTGTATCAGACATCAACGTACCGCGCGGCGCACTCAACACCTGATGCACCCCGTGTCCCAGTTCATGGGCCAGCGTCATAACGTCACGCGCCTTGCCGTGAAAGTTCATCAGGATATAGGGATGTACATCCGGCACGGTCGGATGTGAAAAGGCACCGGAATCCTTGCCCGCACGCGGTGCGGCATCAATCCAGCGGCGTTTGAAGAAATCACCGGCGATGCGCGCCATCTCTGGCTCGAAACGGCCATAGGCGTCGAGCACCGTGGTACGTGCGCCGTCCCACGAAAAATTTTGCTCAGCCTGATCGGGCAACGGTGCATTACGGTCCCAGTAATCGAGCTTATCAACACCGAACCATTTGGCCTTTAGCGCGTAATAGCGATGGCTGAGACGTGGATAGGACGCCTGCACGGCACTGACCAGCGCGTTGACCACGTCGTCTTCGACCTGATTGGCGAGGTTGCGGCTCGACATGGGGGTTTCAAAATCGCGCAGGCGATCCTCGATCTCCTTGTCCTTGGCCAGCGTATTGGTGACCAGCGAGAACAGACGCGCTTGCCCACTCAGTTTTGAGCCAAGTGCCTTGGCAGCACCCTTGCGAACAGCGCCATCGATATCAGACAAGCGGTTCAGGGTATCGGAAAGTGTCAGGTCCTCGCCGTCGATTTCAATACGCATGTCCGCCAGAGTTTCATCGAACAGGCGTGACCATGCCGAACGCCCGGTCACGGACTTCTGGTGTAACAACTGTTCCAGTTCGTCCGACAGCTCGTGCTCGCGCAGCATGCGGATATCGCGGATCCACGGCGCATAATGCGCCACACCTGGGTCGACCAACAGTGCATTAATGGCATCGTCTTCCAGCCGGTTGATCTCCAGCGTAAAGAACAGCGTATCAGCCGAGATGTCGGTGACCTCTTCATGGATGCTCTGGTAAAATTGTGCGACCTCGGGGTTGCTGACGTCGGCGGCGTACAGTAACTGCGCGTAGCTAGCCAAACGTTGCATGGTCTGGGCCATGTCTTCATAGATTGCAATGGCATCAGCAAAGCCGTCACCGCTCAGATCAGCCACCTTGCCCCTGTGGTTTTCGGCAAAGGCCTTTACGGCTTCACCAACCTGCTTGAGATCGTCCTGCATGGCCTGACATTGTGGGCCATCATAGAGATCATCGAGCTTCCAACTTGGCAAATCATCATGATCGCGCGCGGCGGCCTGATCGGAAGCCGGGGCCTGTGTCGAACAAGTGCGCGTCATGTCTTTCTCCATTGCAACTGATTTTCTGTATGATACAGGCTATAGATGACCAACGCTGCGCGAGCAATACAAGGCAGCGTAAGCGCCACAAAAACCCTGAGAGACAATAACAATGAGCACAGCGAACTGGCAAAATCTGGCCGACATGTTCTTTACCCAGGCGGAGCGTCTGTCCGACCAACCATTTCTGTGGGAAAAGCATGACGGGGCCTACCGCGCCATAAGCTGGCGCGATGCTGCCGAGCGTGCAATCGCCATCGCACGCGGCCTGTCAGCACGCGGCATCAAGGCCGGCGATCGTGTCATCCTGGTCTCTGAAAATCGCGCCGACTGGTTGATCTGCGATATTGCCATCATGTCTATCGGGGCCATCAGTGTACCGGCCTACATCACCAATACGGTTGAGGATCACGTCCATGTCATGTCAGACAGTGGCGCACACGGTGTTATTGTCTCATCGGCCAGACTGGCAGAGCGCGTCATCCCCGCCGCTGCGCAGAGCGCTGGCAGCATCGATTTCGTCGCCTGTATGGAGACACAGCCAAGCAGCAAGCCCGAAGGGACGCCGAGCGTTATCTCAATTGACGATCTGATCGCTGAGGGCGCGCGCCATGACAGCGATCCACGCACACTGGCATCCACATGGCAACGCACCGACACCGCATGCATTATCTATACATCAGGCACCGGCGGCCTGCCCAAGGGCGTCATGCTGCACCATGGCGCGATCCTGCATAACTGTGCGGGCTGCGAGGACGCGTTGCGTGACCTCGGGCTTGGTGACGAAGTCTTTCTGTCTTTCCTGCCGCTGTCGCATTCCTATGAGCACACCGCCGGACAGTTCTTCCCGATTTCCATTGGAGCGCAGATTTATTACGCCGAAGGCATCGAGAGTCTGGGTTCGAACATGCGAGAAGCCCGCCCCACAATCATGACTGCCGTGCCACGGCTTTATGAAACCCTGCACCAGCGAATCACCCGTGGCATTCACAAACAGGGCGGCATGAAAGAGCGCCTGTTCAACAAGGCCTATGCGCTGGGTGCGCAGCGTTATGCCAATACCGGCTCCCTGTCACCGCTTGCGCGGCTACAGGACTACGTCCTCGACAAACTGGTGCGCGACAAAATACGCGCCCGCTTTGGCGGCAGATTAAAGGCTTTGGTTTCAGGCGGTGCACCGCTTAATCCTGATATTGGTTTATTCTTCACGGCGCTTGGACTGCGCATCCTGCAAGGCTACGGCCAGACCGAGAGCGCGCCGGTGATCTCGGTCAACCGCGCGAGCAATCCAAAGATGCACAGCGTTGGTCCGATCTTTATTGATACCGAAGTCCGCATTGCCGATGACGGTGAAATCCTGTGTCGCGGCGAACTGGTCATGCAGGGTTACTGGAATAACGCAGAGGCCACGCGCGCGGTGATTTCCGAAGATGGCTGGCTGCACACCGGTGACATCGGCCATTTTGATGCGGACAACCACCTGCAAATCACCGACCGCAAGAAAGACATCATCGTAAACTCGGGCGGCGACAACATTGCGCCACAGCGTGTTGAAGGCGTTCTGTGTCTGGAACCTGAAATCGCACAGGCCATGGTATACGGTGATCGGCGCGCCCATCTTGTCGCGCTTATCGTACCCGATGAAGGCGCGGATAAAGACACCATCAGCGCCGCCATTGACCGGGCCAACGCGACCCTGTCGAACATTGAAAAAGTCCGCCGCTTCGTGCTGTCCGATGAGCCCTTCAGCATCGAGAATGCGGAAATGACACCGACCATGAAGGTCCGCCGTCATATCCTGAAAGAGCGCTACGGTGCGGTGCTTGAGGCGCTTTACCGCTAGGCGCGCGTGCGTGCGCGCAAGCGCACATTGGCCACGGCAATACCTGTGAGGATAATGCCCAGCGCCATGGCAATCTCGGTCGTGACCTGTTCTCCGAGGAACAGCACGCCCCACAACACCCCCATGCAGGGGATCAGGTAGTTCACGGCGGCAAAGAACGTCGTGCCACGCACCGCGACCAGATGAAACTGCATGATCGCCGCCAGCCCGGTGGGGAAAATACCAAGGTAAATGTTGGCGAGTATTTCACCGCCCGTTGGGCTCAGGGTCCATGGCGCATCAACAAACAGCGCAATGGGTAGCATTTGCAATGCCGCACAGATCACCACCGCCGTGCTGCGTTGCAGGGGATCACCGCCAGCGGGCAGGCGACGTACCAGCACTGTCATAATGGCGTAGCACACCGCAGCCCCGGCAACAGCCAACTGGTGCAGGGTCTGCCCACCCAGTCCCTGTAACGCGCTGGGGCCAATCAACATGATGATGCCCGACATACCAACGCACAGGCCGATAAACTTGGGCACCGTCATACGGTCGCTTTGGGTAAAGAAATGCGCCAGCACCAGCGTCACCAGTGGCATGACGGCGATCAGGATGGCGGCCAGACCGCTGCCAATGGCGACCTCGCCCCAACTGATCAGAAAAAACGGCAGGCTGTTGCCCATCACGCCGAGCATGAACATCATGCCCCATTCGCGGCGGTTCGCCCAACCAAGCAGCGGCAGGCGTTTACCACGAATGTGCAAGAATCCGTACAACAGCACAGCAGCAATCAGCAGCCGCGCAGCCACCAGCGTCGTGGGCGGCACGCCACCAACGGCGACTTTAATCAGGGTAAATGAGGAGCTCCAGATCGCCGCAAGCAGCACCAGCAACGCAATATGACGATAGATGGTTGTGTCGCGCATATCCCCCCCGGTGATGTCATGCGAAAACGTTTGCTCAGGCGTCCTTGTAGAAATCGCTGTACCACTCGATAAAGCGCGGAATGCCCTCGGCAATGGATGTCTTTGGCTCGAACCCGAAATCGCGGCGCGTGTCCTCGATATCGGCGTAGGTCTCTGCCACGTCACCGGGCTGCATGGGCTGAAAATCGATCTCGGCCTTGCGACCCAGTGCCTGTTCCAGTATCGCGATGAAATCCATCAGCTTTTCCGAACGATGGTTGCCGATGTTATAGACCCGGTGCGGTGGCTTTCCATCAACCAGCGCAGCGGGGCCATCAAGGCAACCGATCACGCCATTGACGATATCGTCGATAAAGGTGAAATCACGCCGCATTTCGCCATTGTTAAAAACCGGAATGTGTTCGCCCGCGAGGATCTTTTTCGTGAAGATAAAGGCTGCCATGTCTGGCCGCCCCCATGGCCCATAGACCGTGAAGAAGCGTAGCCCTGTCAGCGGCATGGCGAACATGCGCGCGTAACTTTCGCTGATCATTTCCATGGATTTTTTGGTCGCAGCATAAAGCGAAACAGGATGATCGGTGCGATCAGCAACGCTGAACGGCAGCTTTGTATTGGCACCGTACACCGAGGACGACGATGCATAGACAAAGTGCTTGAGCGAGCTCAGCTTGTCCTTGCAGGCCTCAAGCAGCACGAGGTGTCCGTCGAGGTTGCTGCGTATATAGGCATATGGATTGATCAGCGAATAGCGCACCCCGGCCTGGGCTGCCAGATGCACCACGCGGTCAATATCGCCACGACGCTCAAGCAGGGCTTCGACCGCATCACGATCAGCAATATCAGCACGTTCAATTTCAAAGGCATCATTTTGCGCCAGAATGGCCAAACGCGCTTCCTTGAGCGAGACATCGTAATAGTCATTCAGGTTATCGATACCAACAACCTGTTCACCACGCGCCATCAGCGCGCGTGATACGTTAAACCCGATAAAACCGGCTGCGCCTGTCACCAATACGGTCATAAAAATGCCCCAAGAAAAATACCTGCCCCCGTATACTGGATGGACAGGCTTAAATCACCTACTTTTCCTCGTCATACAAAGCCGCCACTCCGGTAACGTCCTAGAGCACGAACCACAGCAGCAACGGCAAGGTCGCAAACGACAGCGTGGTTGAGATCAGCACGGTGCCTGCAATATCGGATGGTGCCTGATTGTACCGCATGGCGAACAGGTAATTAAACACCGCAACCGGCATGGCGCATTCAACAATCAGCACACCACGTGCGGCACCTTCCAGATCAAACGCCCAGGCTGTGCCCCATCCAACCAAAAAACCCATAACCAGTCGCAGCACGGAAATCCACGTGGCACGTGACAGGTTCGCCGTCTTCAGACTGGCCAGAGAAATACCCAACATGATCAGCATCAGTGGAATGGTAAGCCCACCCAGCAGGTCTGTGGTATCAGCGATCCAGCGCGGAACGTGCAGATCGCTCAGCATGAAAATCAATGCGATCCACGTAGCGTGGATAAACGGTAACTTCAGGATGCTCTTCAGGGAGAATTCGCCAGACACCAGCGGAACACTCAAACCGAACATCAGCAGGATATTCATGGCGAAATAGGTCACCGCAAGCGCGAGGCCTTCTTGCCCAAACGCAAACAGGCACAATGGCAATCCCATGTTGCCGATGTTCGCCCACACCAGTGGCGGCAAATAGGCACGCAGACTCTGGCCGAACAACCGCAAGGCAACGGTACCGATTGCAGCGAACAAAACAACGGTGACAAAGCTTGCCAATGCCATTTCGCTAAACGCCGCATTGGAGATTTCAACCGTCGTCAGCGCCGAGAACACCAGGCACGGCGTGCCCACATAGGTCACCAGTGCCGTGACCTGTTCGGTGTCGAATGCCATGCCCTTTTTCGACCACAAGAAACCGATAAGCGCACACACAGCGACCGGCGCAATAATACCAAACAGTTCCGCAATCATGATGTCTGCTCGCCCGTGGAGGTCTGCGCCATGCGTTTTTCATGGCGACGGTTTTTCAACATGTCGTATGTATACAGCGCCAACGCCCCCCAAATCAGTGCAAAGCTCGCCAGATGCTGGTTACCAAAGGGCTCATGAAACACGAACACGGCCAGAACAAAATGCCCGGTCGGCGTAATATACTGACAGAACCCCAGCATGGACAACGGCAGGCGGCGCGCGGCAGCGGCAAACAGGGCCAGTGGCAACGCGGTGACAACGCCACCAGCCATGACCAACAGCGCCAACGCACCACTCGATGATGTGACAACGGGTGCCATTGCCCACAGCGCGCCCGTTTCGGCGGTTGCTTGTGGCGACATCCATAACCACCCGAGATAGGCCAGCGCCAGAGGTGCGACAATCAAGGTTTCGGAAAACAGGCCGGGTACGGCTTCAACCGGTGCCTGCTTGCGCAGAAAACCGTAAACCGCAAATGTCAGCGCCAGAGACAACGCTACCCAGGGTAGCTCACCAATCGCACCAACCATGACAGCAACACCGCACACAGCCAGCGCAACAGCCACCCACTGGACCGGACGCAGCCGTTCACGCAGGAGCACAACGCCGAGCAAAACATTGATCAATGGGTTGATATAATATCCCAGACTGGATTGCAGAACATAATCGTTGGCAATGGCCCATACGAATATTAACCAATTAAGAGTTAATATTGAGCTCGATAAAAAAATTACTCGAAATACGCCGCGTACAGCAAAAATTTGCCGTACGCGAGACCCCATGCGCATAATAATAATTAACGGGAAAAGAGTTAATAAAACCCACAAGGCGCGATGGGCCAGTAGCTCCAGGGCTGGAACATCTGCGACGGCTTTAAAATAAAGCGGAAATCCCCCCCAAAGCAAAAATGCCCCGATGGCAAACATGCCGCCGCGAGTGATATTTTCCTGCATTCACATGTGTCCTAGAGGGCTACAGGCCCATATCGGGATGAAGCGAACGGTATAGTCCTCATCCGGGCACCGATGTCTCAGTGCCCGGATGCAGGTTTCTACTCGACCCAGGCGATCCTGAGGATATTGGTCGCGCCCGGCGTACCGAAGGGCACACCGGCGGTGATAATCAAACGATCACCAGCCGAAGCAAACTCTTCTTCCGAAGCGATCTTGATGGATTTTGTCACCATCTCACGGAAGCTCGAAACGTCTTCGGAAAAGACGCAGTGCACGCCCCAGGTTAGCGCCATACGGCGTGCCGTTGCGGCACGCGGTGTGCAGCAAATAATCGGCACGTCAGGACGTTCCCGTGCAGCGCGCAGGGTTGTTGAACCGGTTGACGTAAAGGTCACAATGGCCGCTGCGGAAATCGTGCTGGCGCACTGGCGTGCCGCAGCCGTAATGGCATCAGCCGCCGTGGCTTCGGGGTCTTTACGCTGGGCATTCATCAGCTCTTCAAAAAGAGGGTCCTGCTCAACGCGGCGGACAATGCGCTCCATCATGGTGACGGCTTCGACGGGGAAATCGCCAGCCGCTGTCTCGGCAGACAGCATCACCGTGTCAGCGCCATCATAAATCGCCGTTGCCACATCAGACGCCTCGGCGCGTGTTGGCGTCGGTGACGAAATCATGGATTCCAGCATCTGCGTGGCAACAATAACCGGCTTACCGGCATGGCGACATTTGCGGATGATCAGCTTCTGAAACGCCGGAACGTCTTCAGGCATGCATTCCACGCCAAGGTCACCACGTGCGACCATCAGGGAATCTGATAATTCAATAATATCATCAAGGTGCGTGATCGCGCTGGGCTTTTCCAGTTTGACCATAATACCGGCACGACCTGCCACGAGCTTGCGGCCTTCAGCCACGTCCTCGGGACGCTGCACGAACGACAGCGCGATCCAGTCGACGCCCATATCGAGGGCAAAACGCAAATCTTCGCGGTCTTTTTCCGTCAGCGGCGAAACGTCGATGATGGAATCAGGCAGGTTTACGCCCTTGTGATTGGACAGTACGCCACCGGTAACAACCTCGGTTACGGCGTGATCGTTACTGAACTCGGTGACGCGCAGTCGAATTTTACCATCGTCAAGAAGCAGGTCCGTACCGACTTCAAGCGCGCGAAAGACTTCCGGGTGGTTCAGCAGGACGCGAGTTTCATCGCCGGCATCCTCGGAAAGATCGAGGCGAAAGACCTGACCATCGCTTAGCGTAATACGGTCATCCTTGAATTTGCCGACACGAAACTTAGGGCCCTGCAAGTCACCAATAATACCAATGGGGCGATCGTGTTTTTTTTCCAACGCACGGATATCATCGAAGCGTTTGCGATGATCTTCGTGTGTGCCGTGGCTGAAATTCAGCCGGAATACATCGACACCGGCATCAAACAACTGTGCCAGCATGTCCGGGTCAGAAGACGCCGGCCCAAGAGTTGCGATAATTTTTGCTTTTCTTGTTCTTCTCATGACTATCCTTCTCATTCAGGTGCACATAAGCGCATATTGCAGCGGCTCTTTCAATTATCTTCGCCTATATCGCGCTCAGCGGGCCTTTCTCGATGCCATCAGGCAGGGTAGACTGCTGCGAATCGAAATATGGTGCAGACGAGACACGTATGCTCAAGAAACTGGTTTCCAAAGCCCTGCTCTCCGTCGTGATGGACAAGGATGCCCGTCGCAAGCTTGACCAGATGCGCACGCAGGAAACCGCCGCAGGCAAGCCCGCAACATCGGTTAGCAAAAAACCAACCGCACCTGCACCTGTGCAAACCAGCAGTGCTGGCGGCGATAGCGACGCCGATGTCATAGCCACCATTGCAGACGCTCTCGCCCACGCCCGCGCCGAGGTTTCCGGCAGCGCCACGCCAGCACCACGCAAGCAGCCCCCGGCTCCGTCACCCAAGGCACCCGCGCCAAGGCCCGCACCCGCACCGCCACCGAGCGTGCGTGATACGCCACAAACACGATCCAGCACGCCAGAACGCGAACAACTGCTACGTGACGCCATGAGCATCCAACGCCAGAAAATGCATGTGATTGATGAGTTGGACCCGGCGGCGCGCGAAAAGCTGATGGTCATGGCGATGTACGTGCTTGATCCATCATCTCTACCGCCAGAGCAACGCGCCCAGGCAAAAGCCGATGCCGAGGCAGATGGACTGGTTGACGATCTCGGCAGCGCAAAGAAATTCCGTCCAAAATCATAAGTTTGTATGATCAATCATATCTTGCAAACCACCTGATCGAGCACGATTTTATGCTACGCTAACGCTTTTCGTGCAGAAATTAGACAACATCCAATATCGCGCTACGGCTTGAATTCGTAACCTTTTTTTCAGATTAGGGTGGCAATCTGACTGAATTCTTGGGATGAATAGGCAATATTATTACGATCAGTTGGCCAAGAGCATCATAATGACTGAATTATTGGGGCCCGAGAGAAGGCCTATGTACGGTGTAAAACAGAAAGCGGCTTCGATATGACTGCAGATCCGATCACAGATGCTGATACCCTGAAACAGGAGTTGGTTGGACTTTTCCAATATGTCCGGCGCGTGCGTGACGAAATTGCAGCCATTCATCACCCTGCCGATGAAGAACACCGCCTGACCAGCATGGGCGAACAACTCGACGCCATTGTTGAAGCGACCGAAAAAGCGACCAACACCATCATGGAAAGCGTCGAGCAAACCACTGATTTGCTGTACGGCATCGTTGGTGAACTGTCTGACGAACATAAAACAGTCGTCAATCAGGCCATCAACAAGAGCAACGAAATCTTTGAAGCCTGCTCGTTTCAGGACATCACCGGTCAACGTGTATCGAAGGTCATGAAGTCCATCACGTACGTGGAAGACCGCGTTGGCGCCCTGATTGCTATCTGGGGCAAGGACGAACTTGAAAAAATCGAGGTCAAGCTGGAACGCGAAAAGACCGAGGACGAAAAACTTCTCGCCGGTCCGCAGCTCGAAGGCAAGGGTATTTCCCAGGACGATATCGACGCCCTGTTCGACTAATACCCTGCGGGTCTGACTTGCCCGCATCCCACACCATCTATAAAAAGAAACATCGCTTGGCGTACGCGTGTGTGCGCCTTTGTTGAATATGATCGGCAAATGCCGCGTCACGATAACCCGTGGGAGACTCCATGCGCATTTTCGCCGCTTTTCTCGGCCTTGCTATCGGCCTTATGACCCTCACAGGCCCAGCGGTTACGACCGCTTCGGCACAGACTAAAGATCTTGAAAATATGATTTATCTCGAACTCAAAACCGGCCGCGTTGAAATCAAGCTGCGCCCCGATCTCGCACCCAACCACGTTGCCCGCATCAAGGAACTGGCCACCGAAGAATTCTATGATGGCCTGCTCTTTCACCGCGTCATCGAAGGCTTCATGGCCCAGACCGGTGACCCTGATGGCGACGGCACCGGTGGTTCCGGGCAGAACCTGAATGCGGAATTCTCAGATGAACCGCATCGCCGTGGTGTCCTGTCCATGGCACGTTCAAGCGATCCCAACAGCGCGGATTCACAATTCTTCATCGTGCTGGACGACGCGCCACACCTGAACGGTCAATACACCGTATGGGGTGAAGTGGTTAGCGGCATGGAACATGTCGATCAGATCAAAAAAGGCTCCTCGTCCATGAACGGCAAGGTGTTTGATCCTGACACGATCGTCTCCATGCGCGTTGCCGCAGACGTCGAAGAGTAAAATCGAGCGGCGGGGGCTTGGCTGCTAACGACTGAGCTCCCGCATAGCCTCATCGAGACCTTCCAGGGTAAACGGGAACATACGGCTGGCCATGATCTGATCGATCATGCCAATGGATTGCGTGTGCGCCCAATGTTCATGATGCACCGGGTTAAGCCACACGGCGTGATCATACGTGCCCAGCACACGCTCCATCCATGTCACACCGGCTTCCTCATTCCAATATTCCACGCTGCCGCCCGGATAAACGATCTCATAGGGGCTCATGGACGCATCGCCTACAAAGATCACCTTATAGTCTGACGGATAGGTGTGCAGTACGTCCCACGTCGACAGGGTCTCGTCCCAGCGCCGCGCATTGTCACGCCAGACCCGGTCATACATGCAGTTGTGGAAATAAAAGTATTCCAGATGCTTAAATTCAGCGCGTGCGGCTGAGAACAGCTCCTCGACCATGCGTACGTGCTCATCCATGGACCCGCCGACGTCAAGGAACAGCAGCACCTTGGCGGCGTTATGGCGCTCGGGCACCATTTTTACATCCAGATAGCCCTTGGCTGCCGTGGCGCGAATGGTGTCATCCAGATCAAGTTCCTGCGCCGCGCCCTCTCGCGCAAATCGGCGCAGGCGGCGCAGCGCAACCTTGATATTGCGCGTACCGAGCTCCACCGTATCGTCGAAATTTCTGAATTCACGCTTGTCCCAGACCTTCACCGCACGGTTATGGCGATTGCGGTCCTGTCCGATGCGAATGCCTTCGGGGTTATAACCATAGGCCCCAAACGGCGAGGTGCCGCCGGTGCCGATCCACTTGCTGCCACCTTCATGGCGCTTTTGCTGTTCTTCGAGGCGCTTGCGCAGGGTGTCCATCAACGCGTCCCAGCCACCCAGAGATTTGATCTCGGCTTTCTCTGCCTCGCTCAACATGCGTTCGGCCAGCGCGCGCAGCCACTCGTCAGGGATGTCAGCCTCAACGGCTTCATCAACCATTTCCAGCCCCTTGAAGGCCGCACCAAACACTTGGTCAAAACGGTCAATATGGCGTTCGTCCTTCACCAGACATGAACGGCTCAGATAATAGAAATCCGCGATCTTGTAGTTCGCCACACCACGTTCCATGGCTTCGAGCAGCGTCAGGTACTCACGCAGCGAGACCGGCACACCGGCACCACGAAGGTTGAGAAAAAACTGGGTAAACACGACGAACCAGACCTCGCGCTATCAGCCTATTGGCTTCGCTGGCGGTCAAGGAACGCCAGACGTTCAAGCATATGGACATCCTGCTCGGTCTTGAGCAGCGCACCATGCAGCGGCGGCACGAAGTCTTTGCTATCGGAACTGCGCAAAGCTTCCGGCGAGATGTTCTCAGCCATCAGAAGCTTGAGCCAGTCGAGTAGTTCCGAGGTCGAAGGCTTCTTCTTCAGACCCGGCACGTCACGCACGGCAAAAAACATCTTGAGCGCTTCTGAGACCAGTTGCTTCTCGATGCCGGGGTAATGCACATCCACGATAGCGCGCATGGTGGCTTCGTCGGGGAAACGGATGTAATGGAAAAAACAGCGCCGCAGAAATGCATCGGGCAATTCTTTTTCGTTGTTCGACGTAATGATCACGATGGGCCGGTTTTGGGCGCGGATGCGTTGCTGGGTCTCGTAGACATGAAATTCCATGCGGTCGAGTTCGAGCAACAGATCGTTGGGGAACTCAATATCGGCCTTGTCGACTTCATCGATTAGCAGCACCGAACGCTCTGTGCTCTCAAAGGCTTCCCATAATTTGCCCCGCACGATGTAGTTGGCGATATTATTGACCTTGGCATCACCAAGCTGTGAGTCGCGCAAGCGCGCCACAGCGTCGTACTCATAGAGCCCCTGCTGCGCCTTGGTGGTGGATTTAACATGCCACTGGATCAATGGCATGTTCAGCGCACTGGCGATTTCGTGTGCCAGCACCGTCTTGCCCGTACCCGGTTCACCCTTGATCAGCAAGGGGCGCTCAAGCGCAACCGCTGCATTCACGGCGACCATCAGGTCTTCGGTGGCGACGAACGAGTCCGTGCCCTGAAATCGGCCTTCACTGCTCATAGAATTTTCCTTATTCCGCCGCTTCTTCGGCGGGTTTCATGGCGGCCCTGCCCGGGCCAATGATGGCAACATTATCAGGGCTCGGTACATACGGCACGAGCCGCGCCAGCACCAGCGAAACACCCGCCAGAACCGCACCCGACAGAAATACCGCCGCAGGCGATATGATCCACAGAAAACCGTAAGCCACAGGCAAGACGACAGCGGCGACATGGTTGATGGTGAACACCACACCTGATGTGCTGGCGATATCGGCCGGGTCGGCGATCTTCTGGAAATAGGTCTTCATGGCAATGGCGACCGAGAAGAACAGATGATCAAGGATATAAAGCGCCACGCCGATCCAGGCTGTCTCGACAAAGGCATAACCCGCAAACACCAAGACCAGGCCGATATATTCAAATGTCAGCGCCCGGCGTTCACCCCAGCGACCAATCAGTTTGCCCACGTAGGGTGCGGTGATCATGGTCAGCACGCCATTGGCAAAGAACATCAGCGCCATGGTGGCCGGATCAAAACCAAACTTCTCGACCATCAGGAAACCGGCAAAAACGACGAATATCTGGCGTCGCGCACCCGACATGAATTGTAACGCGTAGTATAGCCAGTAACGCTTGCGCAGGATCAGTGTTTTGTGCTGTTCCACGGCGGCGGGCATGCGTGGAAACGCCAGCCAGGCAATGGCAGCGATGGCGATCCCTGCTCCGCCGCCGATCATGTATATCCACTTGAGCGATAGCGCGAATACATCTGTGGCGAAATAGATCATACCAAAGGCCAGCAGACCGGCGAATGAGCCAGCCGCCACAATACGCCCCAGCACACGCGGTGCTTCTTCCTTGCTCAGCCATTGCAGGGCGAGCGAGCTATGCAGGGCTTCGAAATAATGAAAGCCGATGGACATGATGATGGTGGTGAAATAGAGCCCGTAAATGCTCGGGAACATGCCCGTGATCACCGTGCCAATACCGAGCAGGCATAATGAAATAATAGCAAACGTCTGCTCGCGGAACAGCAACAGGACAAACACGACGGTAAAGGTCAGAAAACCCGGAACCTCGCGGATACTTTGCAGGATGCCCATCTCGATGCCGGTAAAGCCAGCCTCATCGATAGCGAAATTATTGATCAACGCCATCCATGTGGAAAACGCAAACGGACTACCGATTGCCAGCAAAAGCAGCAAAATTTCCGGGCTTCGCCATGTGGATTTGGTTGGCATAATGGGTGTCCTCGTTGGTCATACGCTCTATCCCACAGCCAGAGGCCAAGGGAAAGTTGATTGACACTAAAGCATGGTCAATGTGACTAATATGGCTTGGAATGACAATTTATATCGAGAAAATGACAGACCAGAGCGTGAGCGCCGAAGACCTGAACGCGGTGCCGGAAGGGGAACTCGACCATATCCCCCGCCCCCTGTCATGGCGCATTTCCGAAATCAGGTCGGGTTGCGAGATCGCAGCGCACAAACATCGACGCGCGCAAATGCTCTATGCCAGCGACGGCGTCATGACCGTAACGACGCAAAGCGGTATCTGGGTCGTACCACCGCACCGCGCGGTGTGGGTACCTGAAGGTCGCGATCATGCCGTTTACGCCAATACGACGCTTTCGCTGAAAAACCTTTATATCGATGGCCGACGTGTGCCGGATTTACCGAACGAGCTTTGCGTGGTTACCGTTCCCCGCCTGCTTCGCGAACTCATACTGGAAACCGTCGACCTGCCACCGCTATATGACGAAACAGGCCCGGACGGCCGACTGGTTGCTCTTGTTCTCGATCGCATACGCAGCCTTGATATTATTCCCCTTCACCTGCCGTTGCCGATCGGCAAGGGAATTGCCGAGATTGCCGCGGCCATAATCGAAGCTCCCGACGACAATCGAACACTCAATGCATGGGCGCAAACATCGGGTATGAGTGCGCGCACGCTCGCGCGTCGCTTCCAATCACAGACCGGCATGACGTTCGGGCAATGGCGACAACAGGCACGGCTTCTTGAAGCCCTGCGACGTCTGGCCGACGGGGATTCCGTGACCACCATCGCGCTCGATCTGGGGTATGAAAGCCAGAGCGCCTTCATCGCCATGTTCAAAAAGGCGCTTGGCAAAACACCGGGGAAATATTTCTCGGATTAGTGCCGTCAGCGACGGCTTCGCGCCACAGACCATACCGCCAGCGGTCCGAGCACGGTATTGAGGATATCTTTCAGGCTCGCATGCCAACGCATATAACCATAGGTCTCGATATCTGCCATCAGGTCCGCACCTTCCAGCAAGATTGCAACAATCAGCGGGGCCAGCAGCATCCAGGGATTGGACAGCGAGCGACGCAGCGCCAGAGCTGCACCGAGATACATCACCAGCCCGAGATAGATATGAAAACCATCGCGTGACAATGGCACGGCGTCGAGCAGCAACAGCTTTAAGTCCTGAATGAACTGCATGTCCGATTACGCCGACAACGCGGCTTCGATAGCCGCCAATGCGCCCTTGGCCTTTGTGCCATCGGGGCCACCGGCCTGCGCCATATCAGGGCGACCTCCGCCACCCTTGCCGCCAACCACAGCCGAACCGGCGCGCACCAGATCAACCGCGCTGAACGTTGCAGACAGATCATCGCTGACGCCGACGACCAGAGATGCCTTGTCACCGTCAACGCAAATCAAGGCAACCACACCCGAACCGATCTGTTTTTTCAGATCATCGGCCAGACCTTTTAGATCACGTGCGGCGATGTCTTCGACAATGCGGCCAATGAAACGGGTACCGTTAATTTCGCGAACCTCTTCGGCCTCGCCGCCACCGCCGCCGGTGGCGAGCTTGCGCCGGGCATCGCTCAGTTCGCGTTCAAGCTTTTTACGCTCTTCGACCAGTTGCGAAACCCGCGTGCCGATATCAGCGGGAGCGGCCTTGAGCAGTGCTGCGACGGACTGCACGGTATTGTCCTGTTCGCGGAAATAGCCCTCTGCACCACGACCGGTCACGACCTCGATGCGCCGCACACCAGAAGCTACAGCACTTTCCGAGATGATCTTGCAGATACCGATATCACCCGTGCGGTACGCATGGGTGCCACCACATAGTTCGGTGGAATAATATCCTTCGCCATCGCCATCAGCATCGCTACCCATGGAAACCACACGGACTTCGTCGCCGTACTTTTCGCCAAACAGCGCCATGGCACCGGCCTCAATCGCGGCCTCGGGTTCCATCAGGCGCGTCACAACATCGGCGTTGGCACGAATTTGGATGTTTACGTCACTCTCAACCAACAAAAGCTCATCCGCCGTGATCGGCTTGGGATGACTGATATCAAAGCGCATGCGCCCTGCACCGACCTGTGAACCCTTTTGCGTAACATGATCGCCTAGGCGACGACGCAGGGCCTCATGGATCAGGTGCGTGACCGAATGATTGGCGCGCAGGTCAGAACGATGGTCGTGATTGACCTCCAGCACAACATCATCGCCAGTATTGAACCCACCGCCTACGACGGTGCCTTCATGGACATGCAGTTCGCCGAGTTTCTTCTGGGTGTCGCGCACCTCAATGAGCGCGCCGTCGGCACCACGGATGATGCCGCTATCGCCCATCTGTCCGCCAGACTCACCATAGAATGGGCTCTGGTTTGCAACCACAAAGACATCATCACCAGCCTGCGCACTGTCGACGACCGCACCATCCCTGATGATAGCCGTAATCTGACCTTCGGCTGTTTCGGTGGAATAGCCGAGGAATTCCGTTGCACCGGACTGCTCAAGCACACCAAACCAGACTTGATCAGTGGCTGCGTCACCTGAACCGGTCCAGGCCTTGCGGGCATCGGCACGCTGGCGTTCCATGGCGGTGTTGAAACCGTCCACATCCACCGCGATATCCTTGGCCTTGAGCGCATCCTGCGTCAGGTCCAGCGGGAAGCCATAGGTATCATACAGACGGAACGCTGTTTCGCCGTCGAGCTGACCACCCGCCGACAGATTTTCCGTTTCGCTATCGAGCAGTTTGAGGCCACGATCCAAGGTCTTTTTGAAACGACCTTCTTCAAGCTTGAGGGTCTCGGTGATCAGTGCGTCGGCGCGGCCGAGTTCCGGGAATGCCTGGCCCATCTGTGCGATCAGTGCGGGCACCAGCCGCCACATGAGCGGCTCGTCACAGCCCATAAGCTGGGCATGGCGCATGGCACGGCGCATGATACGGCGCAGCACGTAGCCGCGGCCTTCGTTAGACGGCAGCACACCATCGGCAATCAGGAAACTGCTGGCGCGCAGGTGATCGGCAATAACGCGGTGCGAAACCGCATGCACACCACCGGTATCGGTGTTTGAAGCCTCGCCCGACGCTGCAATCAGCGCGCGGAACATATCAATTTCATAGTTATCGTGGGTGCCCTGCATGACTGCAGCAATGCGCTCGAGCCCCATGCCTGTATCAATGGACGGCTTGGGCAGGTCAACACGCTCGCCGGGGGCCTGCTGCTCATACTGCATGAACACCAGATTCCAGATTTCGATGAAGCGGTCACCGTCTTCGTCCGGGCTGCCCGGCGGGCCACCGGGAATGTGTTCACCGTGGTCATAGAATATTTCAGAACACGGGCCGCACGGACCGGTGTCACCCATGGACCAGAAGTTATCTGAGGTCGCAATACGGATGATCCTGTCATCGTGCAGACCGGCAATCTTCTTCCATAGATTGAAGGCATTATCGTCTTCGGCATAGACCGTGACCAGAAGCTTGTCGGCGGGTATGGCGAATTCCTTGGTGATCAGGTTCCAGGCCAGTTCAATGGCGTGATCCTTGAAATAATCACCAAAGGAAAAATTGCCGAGCATCTCAAAGAACGTGTGGTGACGCGCCGTGCGACCGACGTTTTCCAGATCATTGTGCTTGCCGCCAGCGCGCACGCATTTCTGTGAGGTCACAGCGCGTGAATAATCGCGCTGCTCCAGCCCGGTAAAGACGTTCTTGAACTGCACCATACCGGCGTTGGTAAACATCAGCGTCGGATCATTGCGCGGCACCAGAGGGCTGGACTCAACAACCGCGTGGCCGTTGGTTGCAAAGTAATCCAGAAACGCCCTACGAATATCGTTTACCGTCTGCATGATCTGCCTGTCTGCCTTTTTAGCCGAACCAAAATACGCAGCGGCTCAAGCGCGCGCCACGTTGTCTGCGTTTTTAACGGGGTCCCAAGAGGCTGTCCAGCCAAGCGATACGGCAATCCACCAGCGCCGTCGCCAGCTACAAAGAAAACGGGCCCCTGTGTCTTACAACAGGGGCCCGCATCCTTAACGCAGATGTTCGTAAAGACGATCAGCTTTCGGTTGGTTCAGCCGCGTCTTCGCCATCCGTGGCGGCCTCGTCGGGACTACCGACCAGCATTTCTTCAGCCATCAGCCCGGCGTTTTGACGGATCAGGGTCTCGATCTCGTTGGACATTTCGGGATGCTCAAGCAGGAAAGTCTTGGCATTTTCACGGCCCTGTCCGATACGCTCGGAATTATACGAGAACCATGAACCGGACTTATCGACCACCCCGGCTTTAACGCCAAGGTCGAGTATTTCGCCCATTTTAGAGACGCCCTCGCCATACATGATGTCGAATTCGATCATCTTGAACGGTGGAGCCATCTTGTTTTTGACCACTTTGACGCGGGTCTGGTTGCCGACCACTTCATCACGGTCCTTGATGGCACCGATGCGGCGGATTTCCAGACGGACAGAAGAATAGAATTTCAGTGCGTTGCCGCCGGTGGTGGTTTCGGGATTGCCGAACATCACACCGATCTTCATGCGGATCTGGTTGATGAAGATGATCAACGTTTTGGAGCGTGCCACCGATGACGTCAGTTTGCGCAGCGCCTGGCTCATCAGGCGGGCCTGCAGACCAACATGATGGTCGCCCATCTCGCCTTCCAGCTCGGCGCGCGGCACGAGGGCCGCGACACTATCGACCACCAGCACATCGAGCGCGCCAGAACGCACCAGCGTATCGGCGATTTCAAGCGCCTGTTCACCAGCGTCGGGCTGGGAAATCAGCATCTCGTCGACGTCAACGCCAAGCTTCTTGGCATAAATCGGGTCGAGCGCATGCTCGGCATCAATAAAGCCGCACGTGCCACCGTTCTTCTGGGCTTCGGCAATGGCGTGCAGCGCCAACGTCGTTTTACCCGAGCTTTCCGGCCCGTAAATCTCAACCACACGACCGCGCGGCAAGCCGCCGATTCCAAGTGCGATATCAAGCCCCAGCGAACCGGTCGAGACCACATCAGTCTCAACAGTTTCACGCTGGCCGAGTCGCATAATCGAACCCTTGCCGAAGGCGCGCTCAATTTGCGTCAAAGCCGCATCGAGAGCCTTGTTTTTATCCACGTTGTCTTCCTCTTTCACGAGCTTTAGCGCTGTCTGTGACATTGCGTGCCTCACTTATTCCATAGGGTCCAGTGCGTTTCAATGCAACAAAGCGTACATGTTTTGTTCTTATTCGCAACAAAAAAATATTATACCCGTAAAATCAATGATTTACGGCATCATCATTCCCGCTATGTTCTCATTATTGTGGTTGTTAATACATACGATATCGGAATGAATATTCCTACGACCTGTCGTACTCATAACGGGAATCTACTCCGCCATCACATCCTTTACCGTACCGGCCAGCGCCTTCAGGCTGAACGGTTTGGCGAGAAAGTGAATGGTGGGGTCGCGGCTGATTTCCTCGCGGAAGACGTCCTCGGCATAGCCTGACATCAGAATCACTTTGACCTCGGGCATCTCCTGACGCACCAGCTGTACAAAGGTATGGCCGTCCATACCCGGCATAACCACGTCCGAAACAATCAGGTCTATGGTCTCATCCGTGCCGTTGATGATGTCCAGTCCGCTCTCACCATTATCGGCTTCAAGTACGTTGTAACCTTTATTGCGTAGCGCGCGCGCGCCAAACATGCGCACGGCTTCTTCATCCTCGACCAGCAACACCGTACCAACCCCGGTCAGGTCTGCGGCCTCTTCGCCCTGCTCGCCCGCGGCGGCCTGTTCGGCGCGGCGCGTGGCCAGTGCCTTGTCGGCAGCGGCAGCGGCCTGCGCACCGGTCGCGCCTTCCGCGCCATAGGCTGGCAGATAGATGCTGAACGCCGTACCGTGACCGATCGCGCTATCAACAAAGATATAGCCTTCGGACTGGCGCACGATGCCGTACACTGTGGACAACCCCAGCCCGGTGCCCGCGCCGACTTCCTTGGTGGAATAAAACGGCTCGAATATCCGGTCCAGGTTTTCCTTGGCAATGCCGGTGCCCGTATCGCTAACCTCAATTGCCACGTAGGTACCCGCAGGCATCAGCTCAGCACCGCGCTGCACCGGTGCCGCGACGGCTTCATTGCGGGTACGCACAACCAAAGTGCCGCCACCGGGCATTGCGTCGCGCGCATTGACCACCAGATTGATGATGACTTGATCGAACTGGCCGCGATCCGCGCGGATCAGATAAATATCGGGCGCATGCTCAAAACGCAGTTCAACCTGCTCACCGATCAGGCGGCCAAGCAGATGAGATAGGTCAGCCAGCGCATCGGTCGGATCAAGCACCACCGGTTCAAGCGTCTGCTTGCGCGAAAACGCCAGCAACTGGCGGACAAGATTGGTCGCGCGATTGGCGTTCTGCTTGATCTGCATGATATCGGCAAACGACGGATCATCGGGGCCATGTCGCAGCAACAACAGATCGGAAAAGCCGATCATGGCTGTCAGCAGGTTATTGAAATCGTGTGCCACACCACCGGCCAATTGCCCGACGGCCTGCATTTTTTGCGACTGGGTAAACTGGACCTCCAGATCACGGTGTTCAGTCTCATCGATCACATGCAAGGCGATGGCGTCCAGTTCACCGTTGATATCGTCCATGCGCGTGGCGTGTAATGAGGCCGCGCCTTCCTGTGCTACGCCGTCCCCAGACTTTGGCAAACGAACCTCAACATGTGCGGCGCGTGTCGTGCCCATCACCAGTTTTGATAACGTGCTGCCAAGTTCATCACGGTCTTCTGCCGCAACGTGACTGGCCAGCATCGTACCGGCCAGTTCATCGGGCGCTGAACGCAGGAACCGAGCCAGAGCCGGATTGCACGCACAGATCGAGCCATCAAGATTCAGCACCGCAATACCAATGGGTGCATGATCAAACAGCCACTGCGGTGTGGTGTCTTCACCTTCGGGCACATCTGCAGGGGCTTCAATCTCGGCGTCGTCTTCGGGGTCACGCAACACAACCGCACGCGTGCCGTTGCCGCCGGGTCGGGAATTTCGAATGACAAAGGCGCGGAATATTTCACCTGTCGCATCACGCATACGGGCATGCCCCACACCATCTTCAGGCAAAACCTTGTCGTCACACAGAATATCGGCAATGCCCTGATCGTTACGCACCATGTCGCCCGGCGAATGCCCCACCCAACGTGCAAAGGTGGCATTCACGTATGTAAATTCGCCATCGATATCGAGGGCAAAAAATCCGACGGGCAGATTATCGAGAAAATCCACTGTCATTTCGGCTTCCAGACGACCCAGGGCTGCCTGCTCACGCTGACGGGTGACATCTTCGGCACGCCAGATGACATGCCCTGCACCATCAGGCATGGCACGAAAACGCCACCACCGCAGTGAACCATCCAGCCCTGTTGTACGCACATCACCGCGTGCGGATCGCCCACCCACAGCGCTCGCCATCAGACGATCAAGCTCGGCTGTGGCATCGGGATCGACGGCCAGACGGCGCACATCGTCGAGTGCGCCAGCCACACCGCCCATACCGGGGAAGGCTGCCTCAAACGCGTTCGTGGCTTCCAGACCAGTGCCATGAGAATCACAGATCAGCCAAGCCTCACCACCACGCAACGTCGCGGCATATACGGCATCGTGCAGCGGATCGGCCGTTTTTTTGCGCAGCAAAGCCGCCAGCGCAATCACAGCCGTTGCACCAGCCGCACCGGCCAGTGCAACAGGCACCACGGGCGGCAGAGTACTCCATACATGTAGAGCCGCCGCCGTAGCGCTTTCCAGGGCAGCGGCAAACAGCAACGATTGGCCCGGATTATCGGTCAATATGGCAAGGGGGGATCGCTCGAGAGTCATAGTTACTAATGCACCGTATCGCCACGCAGGCGCATAACATAACCGATGATCTCGGCAACCGCCTGATAATGTTCCATGGGGACTTCCTCATCAATCTCAACGGTTGCGAACAGCGCGCGTGCAAGGGGTGGATTTTCAACAATCGGCACGTCGTTTTCCTCGGCAATCTCACGAATTTTCAGGGCAATGAAATCCTGCCCCTTGGCGACCAACCGCGGTGCCTGCATCTCATCAATCTTATAGGTCAGCGCGACGGCAAAGTGTGTCGGGTTGGTGACCACCACGTCGGCCTCGGGCACGGCGGCCATCATGCGTTGACGCGCGCGCTCGTTACGCAGTTGGCGGATACGCGCCTTGACCTGGGGGTCACCCTCGCTCTGCTTATGCTCGTCTTTGACCTCTTGTTTGGTCATGCGCATTTGCTTGGAAAACATGTATTTTTGATAGACGTAATCGAACACTGCGATCACTGTCATAACAACAACCGCCCCCGCAGCAATCAGCAGTATCAATATATACAGCCGCTCAAGAGTCGAACTCAGATCAATGTCGGGGATCAGCGTAATATCATCGAACAATGGCAATGCAAGGCTCGCAGACACGAGCGTTACGATGGCCAATTTGGCAATACCCTTGACGAACTCGACCAACGAGCGCGTGGAAAACATCCGCCCCAGCCCCTTTAATGGGGAAATTTTTGAGAGCTCCGGATTCAGTTTACTGGGCGCCCAGACAAATCCGGACTGGGCCAGACTTGTCAGGATCGCGGTAATGACCAACACCCCCAGCAACGGGGCCAAAATCAGCAGCATACCGAGCATGGTATCAGCCAAAACCAACCGTAAGTGCTCAAAATCCGATGGAATTAGGTCCGGCTGTGCCAGAAACTTGACGGTAAGGTCACGAACATCACCTGCCATACTGGGCGCCATGATGGCAATCAGCAGCGTCGCTGCGAGCAATATGCTCCAGTTCTTGACTTCCTGAGAGGTTGTTGTCTGCCCTTTACTCTTCGCCTGCTCGAGTTTTCGCGGCGTTGGCTCCTCTGTTTTTTGGGCATCGTCTTCTTCGGCCATTTACGTGGCTTTCGCGTTAAGACGCCATAAAGGCGACGAAAATATCCTGAAAATTCTTCAGGAACAGCATCATGATCAACGGCAACGTCACCATCACAATTGTGATCTGCAGGGCAATCTGGATAGGCATGGCAAAGAAAAATAACGGCAACGCGGGCATCAAACGTCCAAGAACACCCAACCCCACATAATACCCCAGACCCACAACGACGAACGGCGATGCCATTTGCAGACCAAGTGCGAAGCTGTCAGCCGTATGGCGCGCAATCACCATAGCGAAATCACCGGGGCTCAACACTTTGCCTGGCACGAATATGGTATAGCTCTGTATCAGTGCCTCGATCATCAGGTGATGCATGTCCGTTACAAACAGCAAAAGCAGTCCCACGGCCGTCATAAATGTAGAAACCACAGCACTTTGCTGCTCGGCAATAGGGTCCTGAATCAGGGCATTGGCCATAGAAGATACCAGCGCGATGACCGCGCCCGCTGTCTGCAATGCCGCCAGAGCAACGCGCCCCATGATCCCCATAAAAACGCCGATCAAGGCCTCTACCACAATCAACAACACCAATGCTCCGGTGCTCTGCGGAATAACGGGGAGTGTCGACATCAATAGCGACGAGATCACAAAACACAGGGTCAATGCGATCGCCAGTCGAATTTTTATGTTCACGTAAATGGCGCTGAACCCGGGCAGCAGCATGATGGCCGTACCGATACGCGCAAAAATTAAAAAAAACCCGAAGATGTTGAGCGTTAAGAGTTCCCGCAGCATCGCGCGCCTCACCCAAGTCCAATCATGCGATCAAACATCCGCTGGGTGAACTCAATCATCGTCGTCATCATGAATGGCATGAAGATAATAATGGCAAAGAAAATTACCAGAATTTTCGGCACAAACGTCAGCGTCATTTCCTGAATCGTTGTCAGCGCCTGAAACAGCGCAATGAGCAAACCAATCGCCAGGCCAGCCGCCATGATCGGACCCGCCATAAGCAGGATTGTCATAAGCGCTTCACGCCCAACTTCCAATACATCGGTCTGGTTCATCGTTTGCGTTGCTCCCGGTTAATTCCAAGGTTCACACCAGAAAAACTGGGTGTCAGGACCCGGTTACTTCGAATCATGCCTATGGGGAGAGTATAGCATTGCGTAAAAAAATACGCCCAGCATGGAAATCAGCAAATATGCTTTGCCACATGCTACGCGCACTTACATGGGCATACGCAGAATTTCGCGGTACGCATCAATAACCTTGTCACGAACGTTCACAACGGTCTGCAAGGTGACCTCGGCCTCGGCAACGGCTGTTACCACCTGATTAAGGTCAGCCTTGTCATTGATACCAGCGATAGAGAGTTGTTCGCTGCGTTCTCCGATGCGCACGGCCTCTTTAATTGCGCCTTTCACCAGATCGGCGAAATCGCCGCCGCCCGGTGCTGCAACACCGTCGTCCATGCCCTTTAGCGAGCTGGTAGCCGCGGATTTGTAGGCGTTGATGGCCTGATTGATGCTCTGTGCCGAAGTGATCATGGCGATAAAATCCTGAATTTTTAACGTGAGCTAAGGATGTCGATAGTACTCATCAACATTGCTTTGGAATTCTTGATGACATTGAGATTGGCTTCGTAGGAGCGCTGGGCTTCCTTCATATCCATCATCTCGATCAGTGTGTTGACGTTTGGTCTCAGCACATAGCCGTTATCATCCGCCGCCGGATGGGCGGGATCGAAACTACGACCAAAGTTTGAAAGATCGGGCCGAATTTCGTGTACGCGGACTGTATCCATGCCGATATTGCGGTTCAGTTCATTGCGGAATGTGACCACCTGTCGGCGATAAGGCAATTCACCAACATCGGTCGGCAGGGAATTGGCATTGGCAATGTTCTCGGCGATGATCCGCAGACGCGTGCCCTGTGCCTTCATGCCGGCAGCAGAGATCGAGAGTGTCTTTAGCAGGTTATCTTCAGCCATCATCTGGTCTCTTTTCTATGCGTTCGCGCTATTAGCCGCGACCCAGCGCCATGCGAATCATGGACAGGTGTTTTTTATAGATTTCCGTCGTAAAGCGGTGCGAGATGTTGGTTTCGTTCATCTTCTGCATCTGCTCTTCAAGCACCACCGAGTTTCCGTCCGGCGCTGTTTCATATGGCTGCCGGGTTTCCTGCTCGCTAAAACTGCGAATACTTTTTTTCTGGCCCGATAAATGCCCGCTATCGGTTCCGGCCATATTGATCTGCATGGTTTCCCGACGCACGATCTCGCGGAAATCAAATGCTTTCAGGTCACTCGCGCGGAAATCCGGCGTATCGGCATTGGCAATATTGTGCGCCAGAACCTCCTGACGCTGGCCAACCCAGTTCATACGCTTCTTGATCGCGCCGAAAAGTGTTAGATTTTCAAGTTCCATAGCCTCATCGCCTCATGCATCGATTGCCTGTTAATCTTCAAGTAGGAATTATCTGCCTAGTCGATTAACAAGTGGTTAACCCTCTTTCACCTATCTGTGTATTCATACGTTGCCTGTGTGGCGTGCTATGCTTTGTTTCATACTTAAGAGGATGTTAAGGCGAAGCGAACAAGGTTATGCTGACATATATTTCATTGCATCTGACAGGTCTGAGCTGTGCCCGAGGACACACAAAGCAATACACGCGCATCGGCTGACAAACCGGGCGGGAAGCGGAAAGACGCTGTAGCCGTCGCCATGGGGTATGATGGCGATAGCAACGCTGCGCCGCGTGTGCTGGCAGGAGGGCGCGGCAGTATTGCCGAACAGATACTCGAAATCGCCTTTGCCAATGGCGTGAAGGTGCGCGAGGATGCTGATCTGGCTGAACTACTCAGCGCCATTGAACTTGATGATGAAATTCCCTCTGAGGCTTTCGCCGCCGTGGCTGAAATCCTGATTTATGTATACCGGGCCAATGGAAACTGGCCCTCTTTCCTTAATGAAGCGTTTGATGGACCCGCACCACACGCCCAAACTGATAATACGAAAGTATCACCATGAGCGATGACTCCTTAGCCCAAGCACTAAAACTCGAAATTGATGCTGTGCGCAGCGCGTTAAAAACAGCCCGTGAAACGATCGAGCGTGATGGCGACATAAACATGGACCCGCTTGGCGCGATGATCGCTGCCCTGACGGCCAACCTGCGGCGTGAAATCATTCATCTTGATAATACCGTACGCGAAGAACTGGGTGTTGAGCTGAACGAAATTCTTGGAGGTATCGGCGATCTTGAGGCATTGATCGCAAGCAAAGGCCCGCGCACGGAGACGAATAACTAATGGGCTGGGGAGATGTCGCACAGGCCGTACTATCCCTGATATTTGTACTCGGCCTTATCGGCGCGCTGGTTATCATTGCGCGCCGCTATGGTTTCGGTTCACCAACGCCGACAATGGGCTCCAAGAACAAACGCGTGGTTATTCTGGAAGTCACAAATCTGGACGCCAAACGTAAACTTGTTCTGATCCGTCGCGATGAAACCGAGCATCTGATCTTGCTTGGCATGAACGGAGAACAAGTCATAGAAGGCAATATAGCGCCACAAGAAACGTCAATGAATGGTACATTTTCAAGTAAGCTTACGAGCGCCATGAACACCCCTGACGAGGGACCGGAGAAAACGTCCGCATGAATTGGCACATGAACTGGAAACGTATCACTCTGGCTCTTCTGGTCGGCTTTGGCGGGTTGATTGCAGCCTTTGCACTGACCGGTCAGGCCGAGGCACAAACATTCGCTCTTGATCTGGGCGAAGGTGGCGGCGACGCCACGGCGCGCATTATCCAGCTCATCGTCCTGATGACGGTGCTAAGTCTGGCGCCAAGCCTGCTGGTCATGGTGACCTCGTTCACCCGTATTGTAATCGTGCTGTCATTTGTACGTACCGCCATGGGCGCACCACAGACTCCACCCAATCAGGTACTCATCAGTCTCGCCATGTTCATGACTATATTCGTCATGATGCCGGTCTTCGAAAAATCCTATGACGCTGGCATTCGCCCATTGATCGAAAATGAAATTGATGAGTTTGAGGCCTTTGACCGGGCGGCTGAGCCATTCCATGATTTTATGATGGCGCACGTACGCGAAAAGGATCTCGCACTGTTTGTCGACATTGCACGTATCAGCGACGAAGAATTACGCGACGAAGTTCCCCTGCGCGCGCTGGTGCCCGCCTTCATGATCAGCGAACTACGGCGCGCCTTCGAAATCGGCTTTTTGATCTTCGTGCCGTTCCTTGTGATCGACATGGTGATCGCATCGGTGCTCATGGCAATGGGCATGATGATGCTGCCGCCAATCATCATCGCGCTACCCTTCAAGATCATCTTTTTCGTATTGGTGGACGGCTGGTTTCTGGTGGTCGGCAGTCTGGTCCGCAGTTTCGGGGTCTGAGCCTGAGCGTATCAGATTATTTAACCATCGGTTCTCTGGCGTAACGCGGCAAGGCAAACAATGCCTCATGCTCCATAAGGCAAGAACTAGTTGATGGCGCTCAACCCATCGCTTTTCAGGCGCTCTCTGTAAGCCGTGAGAAACGACTGAAAATTCTCTGCCATACGAACTTTCCCGGCGATGGAATTAAAGTCGATCAAGCCAAACTGTTCGGGTGTGGAGATCAGGATAAATGCATCGCGCAGATCACTTGCCAACATGGCAGGCCCGAAGTCCTGACGTAATCTGACCAGTGAGCGGTCATTCCCGCTCAACGTCAGGGCAATAGCCGTATCAAGAACCAGCCGTGCCTGTTGTGCGGATAACTTGGCTCCGGGCGATGCACCAGATATGCGCGTCAGCTCACGCATTGACTGTCCAGCGCGCACCCAGTCGCGATTATTCCAGTAAATCTCTGCACGCAGTTGCTCGCTCTCTGGGCTCTCATCGTTATCCAGCAAAACCAGCGCCCCTTCCGCATCGCCGAGCCCCATGGTGGCGCGCGCGCGCAACTGGGTACGTTGGGCAACCAGTTCAGTTGGTAATCCATCAGCAACTGATAGGTCTAATGCCTTCATGGCACCGTCGTAATCCTTGGCGAATAATCGAACCACAGCCAGACGCGCGCCGACACGGGCTCTTTCTTCATCTTTCAGGCGGAATTTGATCTGTTCGTCCAGCAAGTCAGAGGCTTCGTCGAGCAAATCCACGCCAACCAGACGATCAGCAAGCATGCGGATCATTTCATCGCCCAGCTCGCCCACCGGGGTCAGTTCCTTGAATTCGTCATAAATGGCAATCGCGGCGACCGGCGGAAGCTTGTCAGCTTCGTTCTCGAGGAACAGCTTGGCAAAAATGTCTGACATTTCCTGCGTGACCTGTTGGGCATCCTTGTGATCACGGAAATGCGTCGCAGCCTGCCGCAGAGTCCGCAGGCCCTGACGGTATCCGCCGAGATGCAGATAAAGGGCCCCCATGCGCCGCAACAGATTGAATTCGAACTCTCCACCGCGCCAGGCAAATCGCAATTTTTCCAGTTCGTCTATTGCCTCCAACGGCCCGATCCTGTCCATCTTAAGCAGCAATTCCGTGCGCTTCATGGCGGCATGTACCGTGCTTGGCCGGTGTTCTCCGGCCATCACGGTTTCCCAATCACCAATCGCAAGATCGAACTCACCGGCGGCCTCATTCGTCAGGCCAGAAAGGTACGTCAGTCGGCTTTGTTCGTTCGGCGTCAGGTTCTCAACCGCCATGCCATCAATCAGTGAACGTGCGCGTTCGGCGTCCTGTACTGCGACCGAGGCCTCAATCACCCACATAGCTTGTGAGATACGCAGGCTACGGGGATAAGGGTCAGGCACACGTGCTGTCGAGCGAAGACCACGCAGGACGTCACTTTCCATGCTGCCATCAGCAAAATCCACCAGAGAACGCCAGAAGATACCTTCATCATTCTTATCGAACTTGGTGCTTAACAGGTCTTCGCGTGCATCGGCGTAGCGATGCATAAGGAAATTCGCCATGCCCCGGTATAACCGATAGTCAGCTTCAAGCCGTGCCGGAGGATCATCCTCGGCTACGATGCTCAGCACACCCAATGCTTCGGCTGCATAGCCGTGTGCGAGCAGGAAGCGAACCAGTTCCTTGCGCGTCGTAAGTAGTTCTTTTGCTCCGGGCGCTGTGGCAACTGCATATTCAAGCACACGGCGTTCTTCATTGAAGAACCGTCGCGATACCTTCTGTAAGGGTTTCAGATCGACAATGCGCGACATCGGCCGATCGGAATCAGCCCGCGCGCTGGCAATATCCGCCTCGCTTACAGGGGAAACATGCAATGTCCGTGTGCTGGTCACGCCAACGCCCTCGCGTACCGAACGGACGCGCAAATTATCGATACGCGGCTCAATCACCAGTCCCTGGCTCGACGGGCGGATACGGAATTGTGGATACTCATAACGGTGGGTCACGCCATAACCCAGGGGGATGACCGGCACCACGACAAAGTTATCGCCCATTTCCGGGTCGGTCAGCGCCACCGCGTTGCCCGGCTCAGGCACCGATAGAAACACCCGCGCACCAACGGGCGAGTCCGGTTGAGACAAAGCTTCAACGGGCGACAGAGTGCTCAGACTTTGCTTAGCGAACCCCATCAACCAGCTCAAGCCTTCACGCTTGGGCACGGGATTGATGCCGCGCGCCGTTATAGCGCGCAAGACCGTGGCAGTGGGGTGCGCCAGTTGGTTTAACTCTACAAAACTATCGCCAGCGACCTGGCGCATGGCATCGACATTAATGGGCACGTTCTTATCAAACACCATCCACAAACCGCTACCGCGTCGGAAGACCGCGGCTGCCACCGGCTCGTCCCAATCGAAACGCAGAACGAAACCATCTTCTGTACCCTCGGCACCGCTCGAGATTATGCCACCCGCCACTTGTGTGGTGTCGCCCAATGTCGCTTCCTGCGTACCGGGTTCTGTCGCTTGCCCCGTTTCGGCGGGTTCTAAAGCCATCGGGGTTTCATCGGCGGCGAGTTGTTCTTGTGTGGTCTCACCCTGCAATGGCGTTGCCGTATCAGATTCTGGAGCGCTGGATTCATCACTTTGTGCCGGTTCAGATACGACGGCAGCCTGAGCATCCGCAGTCTCAGCATCCGCAGTCTGAACCTCACTCGAGGGTGCCTCGTCTGTTGTGCTTTGATCAACAGGCGCAACATCGACAACGGATACAGGGGCATCCTGAGCAACCGCTGGAAGCGCACCGGCACGGCTGCCGTCATCGGTGTAATAAATATCAAGAACAGACTTCGCACCGGCCTTGAACAGCCGGAGCTTTGCCCCTTGTGCAACAGCCAGCGAAACAATGCTCTGCTCACCCGACACGCGTGCATGCGCATCCCCGATCACGGCGGGTTGTACGCCAACCAGATCACGCGCCGCGATGCGTGCAGGCGCATCAAATATCAAGCGTACGATGCCGCCGTCACGTTCAAGTCGGGCAGGAACCTGATCTGCCCAATCGAATACCACCCGCAACTTATCGGCATGCCGCCCGGTGCGCACGCTCACGCTGGGCAAGCTCTCATTACCCTCGCCGGTCACAGGGCTATCGGGCGGGGTTTGCACAGCGGCGGTCTGCTCAGGTTCGGCAACCGGCGCGACAACTTCGCTCGTCTGCGTTCCCGCCGTGCCGGGAGCGCCCACCAGATCCACCACAATCGCCGTTCCGGCGGGGAAGTGAACCAGTTGAAAAGTCTTGGTTAACTCAAGTTCCACGGCCATCGAGTCAGCACTAAATCGTGCCGCAGTAACATAGCCCTTCAGAGTGCGTGAAATGATCGAAAGATCAGCCTCAATCTCACGATCAAAACGAATGCGCGCGGTGGTGCCACTGATCGTTGCCTGATAGCTGACTGGCACATCCCAATTAAACGCCATCCGCCCGCTATCACCGTGCAGGGCAGCGCGCACCCGCACCGGTTCTGCGTGGGCAAAGCCGACAACAAACAGGCTCAGTAAAAGCCCTGTCAGGGTTGAACGAATCATGGTGCTAATCATGGTGCACCTGTCGTCGGAAAGATAACGATATCGACACGTCGCGCCAGATTATCGCGTTGGCTAGCGGGCAAAGTGGGCAATTCATCATAGCGACTATCAGAAAACCCATAGGCCGCAATATCCTGCCGCACGCCGGAGCGTCGCAACATATTGCTAACCGCTACAGCGCGCGCAATAGACAGTTCCCAATTGGATGTATAAAGCGCCGTTTTGGATGGTGCAGGATCAGAATGCCCATTGATTCCGATCCGGTTATTGATGTTACGCAAAGCACCACTGAGCAGAAAGACTGAATTTAGCGCATGTTCGCTCATAACCGCGCGGCCCGGTTCAAACAGGACATCGCTCGGCAATGCAATAACCAGACGATCATCAAGGCGCATCAAACGGCTTTCACCAAGCACGGCATCCTTGGATAACAATTCTTCCATCACTGACGTCAAATAATCCAGATTGGTGCCACTTTCATGAATCACCGTGGATATATTGAATTCAGAGGACTGAAGAATCGGCTCCTTTTCCTCTTGTGTTGGATTGAGCGTGCGTGAAAGCGCATCGGTCACCATGTCCCAGTTACCGATCTGAACGCTCGACATCGAAAAAAGCAAAACGAAAAACGTCAACATCAACGATATCAGGTCGGAGAACGTGACCAGCCAGGCCTTGCTAACGGCATCTTCGTGCGTGCGAAATTCCTCTGGATTGATAATTTTTGAGGCACTGGTGCGAACCTGATTGGTGTTCATGGCCTCACCTCTGCATCAGAATTCTTGGCTTTATCAAGCTCACCGAATTCCAATCGTGCCGAGGCCTCATCGCGTGTATAGAAACTTATAGCCACGTCATTCGGTTTGCCCACCATCACACCGACCGATACGGCATGTGGGGGAGCCCCACGCTCGATAACGCTACGTGCAAAAGCGCCTGCACGCGCCATTTCCAGGACCTGCCGGGTTGGCAGCATGCCCTCGTCATCAACCGAGCTGCCGATCTGGAAGACCATTTCATAACGCATCCCTACCGGCGCGGCACTCAGAGACGCAACAATACGGTCAATCATATCGTAACGTGCAGGGCGAACCTCGGCATTATCTTCCTCGAACAATTCACGCGCCTGTAGATCAACGCGCATTTCCTGGCCGGGTCGTACAATTTTGACGCGATCCACATTGATAGCGGTGGAAAATACCCCGGTAAGCTGTTCCTGAAAGGCCTCAGGACCAAGCACTTCACCATGTTTGGAAACGAAATCAGTGGGGTCGGTTACTGGTGCGGTGAGATCGGTAAACGTTGAGCTCAGGCTCTTCATGACTTTCTTGGATTTAACGGTTTCAACCGTTGAAATGCTGACCAACAAAATGAAGAAAGCCAGCACGAGCAGGAAAAGCCCGAGAAACAGGGTCGTGGAGCTACTGCCACCCAGTTTGGCGCTCTGAAGATTATCAAATTCATCCATAGCGACTTAAGCCCAGTAACGATGTCATGGACGCATCATACTTGATCAATACAAACCAAAGCATGAATAAACCCAAAAACATATAAATTAGAGGGCGATTTTCATTTTATCTCACAGACATTGAAGATGATCGCACTCTAGTCAAAACTCGCAAGCAACGCGTCGATTTCCGACTGGGACTTGGCCGCATCTTTTAACTGCGGGCCACCCAGCAGATCTTCGTCTGTCTGGGGCTTGTTATCGTCTGTTTTGGTGGGCTGATCTTGCTTCACACGAGCAATTTCAGCACCGAATGCCTCGACGAGTTTACCAATCTTTTCCTCGATATCCTGAAGCGCACGCACAACCTTGGTGATTCGCTGTCCAGTGATGTCCTGAAAGCCGCAAGCCTCGAATATATTCGTCGTGGCTTCCATCACTTTATCGGCGGACTCCTGCGGCATATTGGGCATTTCCGCTTCGACGATTTCGGCGCAATCCATGATCTTGTTGGTTGCCTCGGCGGTTGCTTCGACAATGGCATCAAGCTCATCAGACGCCGAAGGGATAACCGAGTCCCGGACCTCGTCAGGGCGCAAGGATGCGATATCAGCCTTGGCCTGCTCGATATAGCCAGCCAGGGACTCCAGTTCCATATAGAGTTGGATATCAGTCCGCGTAAGTTCGCCCTGCATGGATTCCATGACGGCTTCGACGACGTGTTTGACATCATCAACCTTGACGAAACCACCATGACCACGCCCCGCCGCTTCCAGACGGGTATCGAGATCGGTATTTTCTGGAGTGGAGGCAGACATGCGACTCTCGCCTGCTTAGAACTCACCCAAAACGCTGGTCAGCTTGGAACGCAGCGTTTCCGCATTAAACGGCTTAACGATATAGTTCGACACACCGGCTTCCTTGGCTGCGATCACGTTTTCGGACTTACTTTCCGCCGTGATCATAACAAAGGGAATGTGTTTTAGTGCGTCATCGCTGCGCACTTCACGGAGCAACTGGATGCCAGTCATTGGTTCCATGTTCCAGTCCGAAATGACCAGGCCGAAATCCATTTCCCGCAGCTTTTCAAGAGCCATGGTGCCATCTGTCGCATCCTCGATGTTGGTAAAGTTCAACTGACGAAGAAGATTGCGCAAAATACGCAGCATAGTCTTGTAATCGTCCACGATAAGGACATTCATATTTAGATCGACGGCCATTACGTACTCCAATGCCTACAAAGCTTTGCAAATGATAGCCAAATAACTGGCCCTGTCATCCCTTTAGTCAGAAAAAAACAACAATTTCCGATGAATTAACTGCGGTATGTTCCCCGCTCTATTTATCCGCCCGTGGTCGTGCCCGCTCCCGGCAGGTCGCGCATGCGTGAAAGCTCAACAGTCACGTCTCGTGCCTTCTCCGGGTTCATCTTTGCCATGATGTCAGACAGTTTACGTTCTTTCATGCGTTCGGCGACCAACAGCAGGGTATCCATATCCAAGTCCTCAAGGATAAGCGCAGCCTGCTTGGGCTTCATACTCTCGTAAATTTTAACAAGGCTCCCCATCTTGGCTTCCTGCTGCTCATCATAGGTCTTGATAAGCCCTTCGATGGTGACCTGAAATGATTGTAGCTGCCTGATTTTATTATTAATTCGTCCTTCTGCAGCCTCCAGAAGTGCAGCGCGTTGGTCAATTTCACGTTCGCGGTTATCCAGTTCCTCGCGGCGCCCAGCCAAACGTTGCAACAATTCAATTTCAGCTTGAGTCAGCAACGTGGGGTCCTGCGTCACCAAAAGTTCAGCAGCGGCATCGGCTTCGTCTTCAGAAAAATCAAAGCCGCTGTCTCCGCCAGCAAAGTCTGGTTCATTTTCGGCACCACCAAACGCAGCAGTTTCCTCGTCCGCTGGCATGAGTGATTGCGGCGCTTCGCTCTCAGCCGTCTGCGCAGCTGCTCCAGCAACCTCAAGCGAGCGTGAGGTCATTCCCTCGACACCCTTCCAGATGTCAGAGACCTTGACTGTCAGCATCAGACTTGCTGCGAAAATCGTCACAGGCAGAAAGCGGATTCGCGAAAACATGCCGCGCATAAAGTTACCTCTCATTTCGCCGACCTCAGGGCTTTGAGAAGTTCACGCTCGGCATCCGAGCGCTCTGAACTATCCTGGCCTTCACTCTTGATCTCGTCCCAACTCGGTGGCGCCGAGTGCTTTTTCTCAGCGTGTGGCGCATCAGCATGCTCTCGGGGAATTTTTGGAGCAATTGCAGCTTTGGATGGCGCAGACGCCGTCTGTTCGCCAGCCGCATTTTGTCCTGTGTATGAACGAGACGCACGCACCAGTTCTTCTAGCTGGTCTGCCGCCTTTTCACCCCGATTGAGCAAAAAGGCAAGGTCATCGTGCAAGGCCTGGGCCGAGTCAATGCGGCCTTGCAGCATATCGGCGGTCGAACGCAGCCTGCCCAGACTTTCATCGGCACGCTGTGTTGATTCAGCAAAAGCGACCGCCAGTTTTTCCAGTTCTGCACGGTCGCGCCGCATCATGCTCAGACGGTTATTAAGCCGTACGGCGTAACTGATCGTCACAATCAGCAACACAGCCACCACAACATCAATGATCAAAGAATATGGCACAACCTAAAGTTTCGTCCTTCTCACCGCGATTAATTATTACGGGGCAGCTTCTCAATTCTGTCTTCAACACGAATAGCGATTCCGTCACCCTTGCGGCCCATACGACCGGTACACATAGGCACGTCACCGCACTTCAGCTCGACCAACGAGTCCGGCGTTGCTCCAAGCATCAGCCGAGACCCCACCCCCATATTGAATACATCGCCGAGCTTCATAATCTGCTCATCAGCGACGGCATTAAGATCAATATCCGTCTGCCAAAGCTCTTCGGCCAAATGGGTTTCCCAGATGGAATCACGACCGAATTTCTCGCCCATGAACATCTGTAGGAGCAGTTCACGTACTGGCTCCAGTGTCGCATAAGGCAGCAGCAACTCAAGTCGGCCACCACGGTCTTCCATATCAATTCGGAAGCGCGCCACGATGGCTGCGTTTGACGGTCGTGAAATGGTCGCAAAGCGCGGATTTGTCTCCAGACGGTCAAACCGCATGGTTACAGGGCTCAGAGGTTCAAAGGCAGCAGACAGATCCTGCAACATCACATGGATCATCCGCTCAACCAGTGATCGTTCAATGGTTGTGTAGGGGCGGCCTTCAATACGCATGGCTGCTGTACCGCGACGCCCGCCAAGCAACACATCAACAATGGAATAAATCAGCGAAGAATCAACGGTAATCAGACCGAAGTTATCCCATTCCTCAGCCTTAAACACACTGAGCATCGCCGGTAGCGGAATGGAGTTCAGATAATCCCCGAAACGAATCGATGAAATATTATCGAGTGAAACCTCGACGTTATCAGAGGTAAAGTTACGCAAAGACGTGGACATCAGACGGACCAGACGATCGAACACGACCTCCAGCATCGGCAGACGTTCATACGATACCAACGCACTGGACAGGATAGCCTGAATACCCGAGCGATCGCTTTGCTCGTCGTGCTCTTCATCGAAGCCCAGCAGGCTGTCGATCTCATCCTGATTAAGAACACGGGTAACCTCACGAGCGCTTTCCTGGGAACCGCCCCCAGCGCTCTCCTCGGCCATCATGGCTTCCCATTCGGCCGCTAGATCGTCCTGATCACCGCCATCTTCGTCTTCATCAGCAGGCGCCATGTTTAAACCTCAATCATATTCACGCGTTACTGCACTAGCATTTCACGAAACAGGACATCTTTTATCCTGATCGGGGCGGCCGCGGCGCTGACCCGGGTCAGCATCTCCTCACGCAGACGATACATACCAGCCGCGCCCTTTAAATCTTCAATGCGAAGCTCTCGCAAGTATACCTGAAAATTATCGATGATCCTCGGCATGATCTGCTCAATTCGGGGAATATCCGCAGGATCCTCAATTTCCAGGCTAATCCTGATTTTTAAAAAGGCGTTTTTGCGATCGCCCGTATTCAAATTCACCAGCAACTCAGGCAGTTCGTAATAAACGCCACCGCCGATCGCTGTATCTTCTTCACCCTCGGCCGTGGACTCCTCACCCAGCACCATGCTCAGCAGCGGATCGAGTAACCCGGTAAAATAAGCACCCGCCAATCCACCGAGCACGAGCAACAGTGCAAGAGCGACAATAATCAGCAGCTTCTTCTTACTACCTTTTTTCGGCTCTTCACCGTCCTCGGAAGCGCCCTCTTCACCGGCATCTTCTTCGGCTTCAGGCTGGTCGTCTTCGTCCGCCATGTCCTATTCCCGTTCCCCAGCGAACACGACGCTGCGCGACGTTGCGCGTTCAACGTAGGTGATGATGGTTAAGAAGTGGTTGAAATCGTGCAAGGGGCCAATGTCTCCATAGGACTGTTTCATTGTTATCGTGTACAGCAAACATCCTGCAACCCCGAGAAAACTTCAAGGTGTTTACACGGGCGGACCTGTTACTGCTCAACGAATCCAACAATACCAAATCGGTATCCCAACGGGCAACCAGACACATACCTATACACTATACACGCGCTTGCCCCAGCACCGTATCAGTCGCGGCAGAACTTGCCGGGTAAAGAGTTCCCAAATGCTTGTTTTGCCCCACTTTCAGATGCCTGATGGTGTCCTAATGTATTGATTTTAAATATTAAAAAAGTTGGCACGCCTTATGCTTATGGAGTGCTGGGTATGTAACGTCTCAGACGTAAAAGGTATGGATCGATGGAAAACACATTATTAGTAGCACTTTCACGACAGGTCGCCTTGCGCAGGCAAATGGGCGTTGTCGCAAACAATATAGCCAATATGAACACGACCGGCTTTAAAGGCGAAAAGATGATGTTCGTTGAACATCTCGTGCGCTCGAAGGGCGGTGAAAGCGTTCATGGCGACAAATTGAAGTTCGTACGTGATATTGCCACCGTGCGCGATGTGACCAAGGGGCACCTTTCACAAACAGGTAATCCGCTTGATGTGGCCATCGCCGATGAAGGTTATTTCGCTGTCCAGGCAGGCGCTGGCGAACAATACACGCGCAACGGTCGCTTCCAACTGGACTCAACAGGACAGTTGGTCACACAGAACGGCGATCCCGTGCTTTCAGATACCGGAGAGCCATTCTTCTTTGGCCCGACGGATGCCAACATCACAATTTCTGGCGACGGTACCGTCGCCACAGAAAACGGGGCGCTCGGGCGCCTGCGCGTGGTGGAGTTCAGAGATGAACTCGCCCTGCAACAGGCCGGCAGCGTGCTGTTCAACAATGATCCGGACAATCTGCCGATAGACATGGAATTCCCCAATGTTGTCCAGGGCGCACTGGAAAGCTCAAACGTGCAGCCGATCATCGAACTGACCCGCATGATCGAGGTTCACCGCAGCTACAACGGCGTTAAAACCATGATCGATAAAGAGGATGAACGTCAGAAGACGATGATCCGCGAACTGATGAAGATATAACGGCGCGGAAAGCGCAGCCGCCAACGTATTAATCCGAAAGGAAAACAAGTTATGAGATCACTTAACATTGCAGCCACGGGCATGTTGGCCCAACAACGTAACGTCGAGGTCGTTTCCAATAATCTCGCCAACATGAACACCACATCGTTCATGCGTCGACGCACTGAGTTTCACGATCTGCTGTATCAAAACCTGCGCCGTGTTGGTTCAGCGTCCTCGGATGCCGGAACAATCGTACCGTCAGGCGTACAGATTGGCCTCGGCGTCAAACTGGCTGCGGTATACCGCATCCACGAACAGGGCAACCTGTCAGCAACAGACAACACGTTCGATATGGCCATTCAGGGCGAAGGCTTTTTCCAGATTACCAAGCCCTCGGGCGAGACCGCTTATACCCGTGATGGCACATTTCAGTTAAATGCCGACGGTGAACTGGTAACCCATGATGGCTTCACGGTTGAGCCAGGTATCAGTATTCCCGCTGACGCCATCGATATTTCCATCAATGCCAGTGGCGAAGTCCTTGCCAAAATTCAGGGCCAGGTCGCGCTGTCCAATGTGGGGCAAATCCAGCTTGCCACGTTTGCCAACCCTGCCGGTCTTCAGGCCGAAGGCGGCAACCTGTTCACAGAAACGCCAGCCTCGGGCAGTCCGACCACCAGCGTTCCCGGAGCAGACGGTGTGGGATCTATCCTGCAGGGTTTCCTGGAGACCTCGAACGTCAATGCGGTCGAAGAGATTTCAAATCTGATTTCGGCCCAGCGTGCCTACGAAATGAATTCGAAGGTGATTCAGACCTCCGATGAAATGATGGGAACGCTCACCCAGATGAGGTGATGGAGGTTGATGATGAAAACATTCATTTTAATCTTGGCGCTTGCAGCGGGTCTCATCGTTGGATTGGCCCACATAACGCTGGCAGAAGAAATGCCCGCCGAGACATCAGGCGGCATGGTCGGACAGTTGTCCGCCCTGCCCGCCGGGCCGGTGGCACTCAACATGTCCTTCGAGGTCACCGACGATGTGGTCTTGCTGGGCGATCTGTTCACCAACACTGGTGATCAGGCGGGTAAAGCTGTGGCCTATGCCCCACTGCCCGGGCGTAGGGCGACATATGAGGCCAAATGGCTGCACCGTGTTGCACGGTATTACCGTCTTGATTGGCAACCACAATCCATGCGCAAGCAGGTTGTTGTCAGCCGAGCCAGCATCGTTGTTGAGCAGGACGAAATCACGGATGCGATCATGTACGCCTTGGGAAAATATGATATCGACCCCGCCATGCAAGCCGATTTCTTGACACGCAACCTGCGTATTCACATCCCGGTTCATGCGTTACCGGAAATCGCCATTGAAAACCTGACTTATGACGAGCGTAGCCAGCGTTTCAGCGCTACCGTGGTCGTCCCGGCAGGCGATCCAGCCGCACAACGCCACCGTCTGACCGGCCGCCTGCATTTGATGAGCGAGGTCCCGGTTCTTGAACGCAACATGCCCGCTGGCGAGGTTATCTCTCAAGATGATATTACGTGGCGACGCATGGCCGCGGACAAGATTTCCCGCGGCACGATCACCGAGATTGAAGACCTGATCGGCATGTCGTCGCGCCGAGGCCTCAAATCGGGCCGGCTCATTCGCCTGAGTGAAGTCCATGCACCTGTGCTGGTTGCAAAGCGCAGCCTGGTCACTGTGACCCTACAGCATCCCTTTATGACGCTGACCGCACAGGGACGCGCATTGCAGGATGGGGCCGCCGGTGACGTGATCCGCATCAAAAACGCACAAAGCAATACCATCGTCGAGGCCGAAATTGTCGGCCCCGGACAGGCCATCGTTCGGACGGCAGCTCAACTCGCCATGAATTGATGCCAACTGCAAAATGACCTCGACACGAAGACTTAAAGACATGAACGGAACCAAGACCATGAAGCACAACAAACCTTTTACCCGCACGGCCCTGAAACTCAGCGCCCTGGTATTGTGCATCGGTGCGCTTTCAGGTTGTCAGGTTTTCAACCGTCTCTCCGAAGTGGGCGACGGACCAAAACTGACCACCATTGAAAATCCTGTGGCCGCACCGAGCTATCAGCCGGTATCCATGCCCATGCCCTCACCGCAAATGGTCGAGGATAATCCCAATTCATTGTGGCGCTCGGGTGCCAAAGCGTTCTTCAAGGATCACCGCGCCAAGGAAGTCGGCGATATCCTGACCGTAAAGCTGGAACTTGATGATAGCGCGACGTTATCCAATACAACGGAACGTGATCGTGCCGGTAGTGAAGACGCAGACATTACAGATCTGTTGGGATGGGAAGACCACCTCAACGAACTGCCCATCATACGCAGCGCCGTGGATGCGCCGGGTGACATTGTCGGCTTTGGCTCGACGCATTCGACCTCGGGCGAAGGTGACATCGACCGGAGTGAGGAAATCAATCTTCAACTCGCCGCTGTCGTCACCCAGATTTTGCCCAACGGCAACCTTGTCGTTATGGGCCGTCAGGAGGTCCGGGTTAATCAGGAACTGCGTGAATTGCTGGTCACCGGCATTGTTCGCACCAGTGATATCGATACCGATAACACCATTGAACACACCAAGATCGCCGAGATGCGCGTTGCTTATGGCGGACGCGGCACACTCAGCGAACTCCAGCAACCCCGTTGGGGCATGCAGGTCTGGGATATCCTATTCCCGTTCTAAGAGAGCGCAACATATCCCGAAAATTTGGATACCCTTGGCTGGCGCAGAACGCGTCAGCCATTTTTTTACCGCATATCACAGCACAATCGGCACAAAAAAACGGGCGCACCGAAATGCGCCCGCGCAATTATCTCAGCTTATCGCAAAACATCAGTCGTCGCGGTGCGTCCGCTCCATACGTTCATGGCGCTCTTGCGCTTCGATGCTCATGGTCGCGATGGGTCGGGCTTCAAGGCGTGAAATACCGATGGGTTCCTGAGTTTCTTCGCAATAACCATAAGACCCGTCATCAATGCGTTCGAGCGCTGAGTCAATCTTGGAGATCAACTTGCGTGCACGATCACGGGTGCGCAGTTCCAGAGAACGCTCGGTTTCAACCGATGCCCGATCAGCGATATCAGCTTCAACAATACCGCCTTCTTGCAGGCTCTGTAGTGTTTCGTTGGATTCCTCAACCAGTTCCGAACGCCAGCGCATAAGCTTCTGACGAAAGTATGCCTGCATCTTCTGGCTCATGAACTCTTTGTCGTCGGACGGCGAATAATCCGGTGGTAACGTAATAGTCATGTAATGGAATTCTCCCCGATCACACGTAAATGGCGCGTAATATCGGCGCGAATATATGGATCAGGTCGCATTACTGCAAGGCTCTTTTCACGCCATGGTCGCATGACAGCAAAAGATACGCCCGCCCTGCATACGCGGGGCTGCAATAGCTTGCGTGAAAAATATCTTTCGAGGTATGGAAGACTAGACGCTACGCGTCAATTTTGCGATTTCCACTTCGGCACGCAGTTCGATCTCATCAAGAATATCATGCAACGCCGGATCGTCCGATTCCTGACGCTTCTGGCGCATGCGCTGTGCCAGCTCAGCCAGTTCATCCTTTGATATTGCCCCCGTCAACAAGCCGATTCTGATATCTTCGAGGCGATCAAGCATGTCCTCGCCGTACGCCACCAACAAACCACGCGAGCGTCCATCGGTCGCATCCGAGACCTCTTGTACAGACAGAATACTGCCCACGGGACCGACACCGCCAACGCTTGCACCGGCCGTATTTTCCGTTGTTTCTGCCGCTTCACGCAGACTGTCAGAAAATGTACTGCCACCCGACGAGGCCTTGCGGGCCTTACGTGGGGCACTCGTTCTGCCCCCCGCTCCCACGTTATCGATTTTCATATCGGCCATTGAGTATTCCAGTGGTCACACGCCGCGCCAATCGCAGCTTATATAACCTGCCCTGATTCTGCCTAAAGTCGGCTCGGAACACCAGCCCAAAGCGCAAAATCCAATGAATGCCACACGGACTCAACACCCCGGATCATAAAAAAACATCCGCAGTTGTTAATAATCGTTTGCAATTAGATCACAGCAAAGATACTGTGCAGATTATGAATATGAGAATGGTTCGCAATTGCATTTAGAATAATTAAAATATTTGGACCAACCATAAGAAATATATGGATATGAGAGTTAGTCCTATGAAAAACACCACAAAAACACTCGCCCTTGGCCTTATACTGGCTGTTAGCGTCATGCTCACACCTGGCGCACACGCAAGCGATAACGTGGTCAATCTCTACTCCTACCGCCAACCATTCCTGATGAACCCCCTGCTTGAAGCCTTTACCAAAGAGACTGGTATTGAGGTCAACATGGTCTATGCCAAAAAGGGCATGCTTGAGCGCCTTAAAGCCGAGGGTGAAAACAGCCCCGCTGATCTGGTGCTGAGTTCTGACATCGGTCGCCTGAACGATATGGTCGAAGCCGGTGTGCTACAGCCCGTTCAATCACAGGCCCTTGCAAACAATGTCCCTGCGCAATACCGCCACCCCGACGGTTTGTGGTACGGCCTGACGATGCGTGGCCGCGTCATTTTTGCCTCAAAGGCACGCACAACACCCGACGAAGTGCTGTCCTATGCCGATCTGACCAAAGCCGATCTCAAGGCGCGCGTTTGCACGCGCTCGGGCAAGCATGTCTATAACGTTTCATTGATTGCCTCGGTCATTGCGCATGATGGTAAAGACGCCGCCGCAGGCTGGCTCGCCGGGGTGCGTGATAATCTGGCCCAAAAACCCCAAGGCAATGACCGCGCTCAGGCCAAGGCCATTTTTGAGGGCGTCTGCGATTACGCCATCGCCAATACCTATTACATGGGCAAGATGGTCACCAATGAAAAGAAACCTGAACAACAGCAGTGGGCCGATGCCATCCGCCTTATATTCCCCGATCAGGATGGTCGCGGAACCCACGCCAACGTCAGCGGCGCAGCCGTGACCAAGAGCGCGAAACACCGCGCTGAAGCGATCCGCCTGATTGAATTTCTCAGCGGCGACAAGGCACAGAAAATCTATGCTGAACAAAACTTTGAATATCCTGTAAAAGCAGGCACAACACTTCATCCGTTGGTTGCCTCTTGGGGTGAATTCAAGGCCGACACCATCAATCTGTCAGAGGTCGCGGCTCATCGCGCAACCGCCGCACGCCTTGTTGACGTAACAGCTTTCGATTTCGGACCGCAAAACGGCTCGTAAACTTTAACTCCGGGAAACACGTAAACCGTGCCGCAAAATCCTACGGCGAATACATCGCCAACAGTTGCAATCGGCCAGACCGGTCGTGCCTTGCACAAACGCCTCGATGGATGGACCATCGGGGCGTTCGTCACGAGCGCATTGATTGCTGTTCCGATCCTGACCGTGCTGATTTTCGCCTTTGCACCGAGCGAGCAGATCTGGTCGCATCTGGCCTCGACCGTCCTGCCACATTACATCATGACCACACTGGTCCTTATGATCGGTGTTGGCGTCGGCACGCTCGTTATCGGCACCGGCACAGCATGGTTGGTGACCATGTGCCGGTTTCCTGCGCAACGCCTGTTTGAGTGGGCGCTGGTCCTGCCGCTTGCGGTGCCAGCGTATGTTATCGCCTATGTCTATACTGACCTGCTGGAATTCGCCGGACCGCTTCAGGGTCTGATGCGCGCTATCTTTGGCTGGGAAAGCCGTCAGGATTACTGGTTTCCCGAGATCCGTTCGCTGGGCGGTGCTATCAGCATGATGACGCTGGTGCTTTACCCTTATGTCTATCTGCTGGCGCGCGCAGCTTTTCTCGAGCAATCGGTTTGCGTTCTAGAAGTCAGCCGCACACTGGGCAAGACCCCGTGGCAAAGCTTTCGTCAAGTTGCCCTACCCCTCGCACGCCCCGCCGTAATTGCTGGTGTTTCACTGGTCATGATGGAAACCCTGAACGATTTCGGCACCGTTGATTATTTCGCCGTCGCCACATTCACAGCGGGCATTTACGATGTCTGGTTGAACATGGGTTCAATCAGCGGCGCCGCTCAACTGGCCACGGTCATGCTGAGTTTCGTCATCGCCCTGATCGCCCTGGAGCGTGTCGCACGGCGCGGTCGACGCTTTCATCACACAGGCACCAAATATTCCACCTTGCCGGCCATGCAACTGAGTGGCCTGAAAGCATGGGGCGCAACGCTTGCCTGTGGGCTGCCAATCCTGTTTGGTTTTGTCGCACCCGCAGTGGTGCTTGGCAATTATTCACTGAGTTTCTATCAGGAAACACTCAATAGTGATTTCCTGCGCAACACGATGAACAGCCTGTTGCTTGCCTCATCAAGCGCCTTGCTGGCGCTCGTGATCGGCCTGTTTCTGGCATACGCCATTCGGCTGCATGGTTCGCCATGGCTACGTGGTACGGCACGGATCGCAAGCATCGGATACGCTGTGCCCGGCGCAGTTCTGGCCATCGGCGTGATCATTCCCTTAAGCAGTCTGGACAACGCCATCGCAAATACCATGCGCGACACCTTTGGCATCTCGACCGGCCTGCTGCTCAGCGGCAGCGTGTTTGCCATGGTGTTGGGGTATCTGGTTCGTTTTCTGGCGCTGTCCTTCAATACCGTGGAAGCCAGTCTCGGCAAGATTACAGCCAGCATGGACGGCGCGGCGCGCACCCTGGGGCATGGCCCTGCCAGTACTCTGGCTCGTGTGCATCTGCCCATGATGCGCTCCAGCATTCTGACCGCCGCCATTCTCGTGTTCGTGGACGTTATGAAAGAACTGCCCATGACCATGTTGCTGCGGCCCTTCGATTTTGAAACGCTGGCGACCTATGTGCATCAATATGCATCCGATGAATTGCTTGAGGAATGCGCCCTTGGTGCGCTATCGATTGTCGCAGCGGGAATTCTGCCCGTTATTATTTTGAGCACAGCCATAACCCGTTCGCGGCCCGGCAGTCGGCCCGACAGAGAGTCTCCCCGATAATGAGCACCACCGCTACAGGCCTCGTCATGCAAGACATTTCCCATGCCTTTGACCGGCATCGGGTACTTGATGGCGTTTCCATCACGGTTGAAAAAGGCAAAGTCGCATGCCTGTTGGGACCCTCAGGGTGCGGTAAAACAACCCTGTTACGCATCGCTGCGGGGCTTGAACATATTCAAACAGGCCGCGTTCAGATTGGTGAACGGCTCGTGGCGGACAACACATCCAACCTCGACCTTGCGCCCGAACAACGTAACGTCGGTCTAATGTTTCAGGACTACGCCCTGTTCCCGCACCTGAGCGTTATGCGCAACATTGCTTTCGGCATTGCCGGTTCTGCAACGAAGCGGCAACGTTGGATCGAGGACGCACTGGAGCGCATGGGGCTCAGCGGATACGCAGAGCGATACCCCCATGAACTCTCAGGCGGGCAGCAACAGCGCGTTGCTCTTCTGCGTGCGCTGGCCCCCGAACCCGGCGTGCTGCTGCTCGACGAACCATTCTCGGGACTCGATGTTACACGCCGCGCACAGGTGCGCGACGAAACCCTGGCCCTGTTGCAGGAAACCGGCCATACCGCGCTCATGGTTACGCATGACCCTGAAGAGGCCATGTTCATGTCCGACACCTTGCTCATCATCAACGAAGGCCGACTGATCCAGTGCGGCGACCCCATCGATATTTATCGCCATCCGATTAACGCTTTTGTTGCTGGCCTGTTTGGCCAGATTAACCGCATTGAAGCGCGCACCGGCAGCGACGGTCGCGTGCAGACGCAACTCGGTACATTCGCCGCCCCCGGCATCGCCCCGGGCGAAGCGGTGGACGTTCTGGTCCGGCCAGAAGGCATCAATGCAGCCGCCAGTAACAACAGCGAAGATGCAATCCGTTTACAGGTGCTCAGCGCACGTCCGATCGGCCGTTCATCACATCTGCGTCTTGTGGTCCCCACTGCCAGTGATGAGGCCACACCCATTTATGCACGTATCCCCGGTGTGTATCTGCCCGAGCCCGGCAGCGAGGTTTCGCTCAGCATTGAGCCTGATCATGTATTCGTATTCCCCCACACATCCCCGAGCGCTCTTTAAACAAACCACCCGGCAATAATTTCTCTGCTCTTGGACGAGGTTTCCCACCGCCCGTTAGCAGCATGCCCTTGCACAAATTTCATCCAGTAAAATCAAAGACTTAAAAAGCTGCCGAATTGGCATCCATCTTGCTTTGAAAGGAGTGGCGCATTGTGTGCGCACGCCCACTTTCCATGGGCGCTAACACTAAGGTATGGGAGCCACACCATGGCGGTGCTGGGAGCTTTTTCGATCAGTACACTGGGGATGCGCGCGCAAACGGTTGCATTGAACCAGATCGGTACGAATGTCGCCAATGTGCAAACCGGTGGTTACAAGCGGACTGACGTCCAATTCCAGACCCTGCTCAGTAACACCACGTTCGAACAGTCCGATATCGGTGGTACGAACGTTAAAGGTCTGCAACGCATTTCGCAGCAGGGTCTAATCACGCCGAGCAGCAGCAGCCTTGATGTCGCTATTGGTGGAGATGGCTTCTTTGTCACCCGTTCGACCTTCGACAACACGGGCGAACTGCTCTACACCCGCGACGGCAGTTTCCAGAAGCAGGTCCACAACACAGTCACCATAATTGATCCCGACACGAGTGTTCCCTACCAGTCCAAAGACGCCTATCTGGCAGATAAGAACGGTAACTATTTGTTGGGATACGCTGTAAATGACGATGGCACATTTCCCACATCCGGCCCCTTGACCCCCATGCGCGTGGACCTCAACGCGTTCACCGAAGATGGTTTCCCGACCAACGAAGCGTCGCTTCGGCTCAATCTGGATGCGGATGCCGAGACAATCACCAACCACCTGACCACTGTCAGCAATTATGACGAATTTGGCGTGCGGCCCGACGGGATGGAAATTTTTACCATCAATTTTGTCGATTCCGGCAATAATCCGCGTACGGCGCGATTGAATTTTACCAAGGACACCACCAACGAATGGACCATGTCGGCGACCTATCAGGGCGCTGCTGTGGCTCAGGTTGATACGCTGACCCTGGGCGGCGTGGTCGCGACGGGTGATGTCTACAGTGTTCAGGTTAATTCACGCACCATTGATTACACAGCTGTTGATGGCGATACCATGGCTGAAGTCGTTGCGGGCCTTGTTAGCGCGGTTAATCTCGACGCTATAGCTTCGGCAGATGTGACCGCTGCGGCGGGTGGGGCTGGTACGCTGACATTGACCTCAGCCACACCCGGAACGACATTTACGACGACGCCCAGTACAACCAATGGCCCCTCCGTATCGCAAGTCGATGCCCTGACCATTACGGGTGCGACAGAAGCTGGTGATGTCTATGAAGTCACGGTCAACGGCACAACAGAATCCTATACTGTGACCGGTGGTGAAGGTTCTCTGGCAGGTATTGTCAGTGCCGTTGTCTCCGATATCAACGGCAACGCGACGATTAACGCTGTGGTCACGGCGTCAGCTGGTCCCAATCCGGGTGAAATCCTGCTGACCGGCGTATTGGCGGGCTCGGCATTCACGACAACAGCCGCCGCGCTTGATACGAGTTCAACCCCCCAGGTCGATACGGCAACCCTTGCCGGTACGTTTGCACCGGGCGATATCTATTCCGTCACCATTGCCGGTACGACTGTCAGTCACACCGTGGTCGCTGGCGACACCAACCTTGCCGGTATCCGTTCGGCGTTGCGTACCGCCGTCAATGCTGACCCGACGCTAAGCGCAATCGTCACCGCCAGTGACGGTGGTCCGGCAGGTGATCTGATCCTGACGGCAAGAGTACCGGGCACGCCATTTACGGCAACTGTCGGCTTTACGGACGTCGGCGGTCCGGCGGATAATACGGCGGTCATTGTGAATACTACGCCCAGCGCCGTGGGTGCAAATCCCAATACCACAGCCATTTCGACCACGACGGTCGCGAGCATCAACGCGGCGGACAACACAGCAACCGCAGCCACAACCACGATCAGTGATAACGGCAAAGTCACCACCGGTGTTACCGATCTTGATTTCAATGGCGATGCCTCGGTCATCGAAATTCCACCGGTTGCATTATCCTTTGCCTTCCCGGCAAGCGGCAGCGAGCCAGCAACCACAGCGGCCTTCACGCTCGATCTGAACGGCATGCAGCAATACGCATCACCGTTCATGCTGCACGGCTATTCTCAGGATGGACAAGAGGCCGGCACCATCACCGATGTTGGCTTCAACAGTTCGGGCGAGGTCATCGGGTTCTTTTCCAACGGCTCCAGCAAAGCGCTCTATCAGGTCCCGCTCGCCAAGTTTTCCAACCCTGACGGCCTGTATACCGCCAACGGTATGATTTTCAGGGAAAGCCCGGAATCAGGCGAAGCCGTGATCGAGGCCGTGGACACCAGTGGCATCGCAACTTTGACACCGGGCGCGCTGGAAATTTCCAACGTCTCGCTGGTCGATGAATTCACCGCCATGATCAAGACCCAGCAGGCTTATAACTCGTCGGCGAATGCCTTCAGAACAGCCGACGAAATGCTTGAATCCGTGCGCGATATGAAGCGCTAAGTGCGCTTCATTGAGCGTCCCGGCAAGATTTACCGGGTGGCGCGCATTCTTTACCAAATTTACCGCCCCCGGTTATCTTGCAGACTTTTTTATTATTAAAAATCAACATGTTACGGAACATTAATTCTGGCACGGTTTTCGCATTTAAATACCCAGGATAGCCGTTACATAACGGCAAAAACAAATAAATGGGACACCCAACCATGAAGATGCCGATCCTTACGGCCCACACCAGCAAGCTAACGGCGATCATGAGCCGGCTCGCTGCTATTGTGGCCACGGCGTTTCTGGCGCTCGGTATCGCGATGCAGCCAGCCTCTGCCGCTTCACGCATCAAGGACATCGTCGAGATCGAGGGTGTGCGCGACAATATGCTGATTGGCTATGGTCTGGTGGTTGGCCTGAACGGCACGGGTGATTCCATTTCCGATGGTCATTTCACCAAGGAAAGCCTGCAATCCATGCTCAACCGCATGGGCATCAAGACGACCGATTCAGCCGTTGATTCTGATAATGTCGCAGCCGTTATGGTCACGGCCGTTTTGCCGCCCTTCGCGCGCCAAGGCAGCCGTATCGATGTCACAGTCAGCGCACTGGGCGACTCTGAGAGCTTATTGGGCGGCACCTTGCTGGTGACACCTTTGCTCGGCGCAGATGGCGAAGTCTATGCCGTCGGTCAGGGCCAGCTTGCCGTTGGCGGTTTCACCGCAGGTGGTGATGCGGAAACCGTTACCAAGGGCGTACCGACCAGTGCACGAATTGCCAACGGCGCGATTATCGAACGTGAACTGACCTTCGACATGTCCTCGATGAACGAAATCACATTGACCCTGCGCAATCCGGACTTCACCACGGGTCGCCGTATCGCACAGGCCGTCAATGCCTTTCTCGGCTCAGCTGAGGCCACCGCGCTCGATCTCAGCACCGTACGTCTGAATGTTCCCGAAGGTTACGTGAACGGTGCGGTTGGTCTGTTGACCGATATTGAGCAGCTTCGTGTTGAGCCCGATCAAATGGCCAAGGTCATCATCGACGAGCAGTCCGGCATCATTGTCATGGGCGAAAACGCACGCATCAACACCATTGCCATCGCTCAGGGCAGCCTGACCATCCGCATCACCGAAGCTGAACAGGTCTCGCAGCCCAGCCCGTTTGCCGAAGTCGGCACTACCACCACGGTCGATCGCACGGACATTGACGTCGAGCAAGGCGATGATCGCCAGCTGACCGTTGTCAACGGTGGCGTCACCTTGCAGGAACTGGTGAACGGTCTCAATGCGCTGGGTATTGGCCCACGCGACATGATCACAATTTTGCAGGCCATCAAGGCATCCGGTGCCTTGCAGGCCGACATCGAGGTGATGTGATGGGTATTGAAGCCATGCAGGCCCAGATGGCCTATCAGAACACACAGAACGCACCCATGGTCGCAAAAGGCGCAAGCCTGAAGAACATGCAGAAAACCGCACAGGATTTTGAAGCGTTCTTCCTCAGTCAGGCCTTGCAGCCAATGTTTGAGAACATCGAACCCGAAGGCCCCTTCGGCGGCGGTCCCGGCGGCGATATCTGGCGCTCCATGCAGGTCGATGAATACGGCAAGGCACTCGCACGCTCCGGTGGGGTTGGCATCGCCGACGCCGTCATGAAACAGCTCCTGATAGCCCAGGAAGGCAGTTAATCAAATGGATATGAACGAAAAAGCTGAAACCCTGATGAGCATCATCGAACGGCTGAGCGGCCTGCTTGTGAACGAGAACGAAAATCTCGACACGCGCCAATTCAAGGCCATCGGCGACACCATCGAGGAAAAAGACAAACTATGCCGTGCCTTTGAATTGCTGGTTCGTGGCCTGTCCAAAGACGGCGAGAATATTCGCTCAACCGATCAGAGCCTGCGTGATGAGCTACGCAGTTGTGGTGACCAGCTCAACGCACTGGTCAAAGATAACGCTGCGTCGCTGAAAAAAATGATCCAGGCCAATGAACGCCTGATGAAAGCCGTGCGCGACGCCGCAGTAGAATGCACGCCCAAAGCTGGCAACTACACAAACACCGGGCACCTGTCACCTGGCGCACGTATTGATGCGCGCGTGTCATCACCCGTTACGATTAACCAGATTCTCTAGGAACCGGAAAGCACACGATGGCAGGCTCCCTCACCGTCGCAATGCGCGCAGCCCAAAGTGGTCTTCTATCGACCCAGTCGGCCGTTGACGCGACAGCAAAGAACATCGCGAACTCCAATACCGATGGGTATTCGCGCAAGCAGGTTAACTTTGAAACCCGCGTGCTTGCCGGTGCAGGTGCCGGTGTTCAACTGACGGCGTTCACCCGCGCCGTGGACGAAGGCCTGATCAAGGATCTGCGGCGTGAGCTGACAGAATTAAACACACTGACCAGCCAGGACACCTATTTCCAACGGGTGCAAAGCCTGTTTGGTGCGCCGGGTGATAACAACTCTATCTCCCATATCATCAGTGAATTCGATCAGGCCGCGGAAACGCTGGCGCTATCGCCCGACAAGACTCTGGAACAAAACCAGTTTGTGCGCTTCGCCAGCGAAATTGGCATGAAACTGCAGTCCATGTCGCAGGAAATTCAGTCCCTGCGTGCACAAGCCGACGAGCAGATCGAAGACACGATTACCTCGATCAACACGTTGACAGAAACAATTGCATCGACAAGTGACAAAATCATCCGCAATCAAGCCGTTGGCAATGATGTTACAGACCTGCAGGACCAACGCGACAACGCGATCACCGAGTTATCCAAACTCATCGATATCACTTATTTCCCGCGCAGCGATGGCGATCTGGTGATTTTCACCAAGAACGGTTTCCCGCTCGTAGACCGCACATCCAATACCTTTACCCATGATGCGGGTGGCGCACTGAGCAGTTCACTCAGTTACGCAGCTGGCAACATCACGGGCATCTATTCCGGTGTGGTCAAGCCAGACAACGACGTCACCGAACGCGTCAGTGGCGGCAAGCTCGCGGGGCTGATTGATCAGCGCGACAATGTACTGCCGAACCTGCAAAATCAGCTTGATGAACTTGCCTCGGAACTGCGCGACAGCATCAACCTGCTCCACAATCGCGGCGTTGCCTTCCCCGGTGTTCAAAGCATGGATGGCACACGGCAGTTTATTGATGCCGATGCCCAGACCATCACGCTTGATCCCACCAACAGTGCGGCTGATGTCACCATCTCGGTTTTTGACTCACTGGGCGTGCAACAGGCAACGACGACGCTGAACACCATCATGACGTCGGGATCATACGGCACCGGCACACAGGCCGATCATGGCCCATGGACCGTAGCCGAGGTCGCCGACAGCATTCAGGACTGGTACCAGGCCAACGGCGCAAGCACAGCCACCGTTGCCGTTAGCACGGCTGGTAATCTGGATATTGATCTGAATACGACTGGCCTCTACACCGCATTTCGCGATGAAACGGCGACAGCAGAAAACAGCACCGCAGCGGACGCCGAAATCGGCTTTGATTCTGATGGTGACGGCGATGTAGACGAAACGGCCTACGGATTTGCAAACTTCTTTGGCCTGAATGATCTGTATGTGGATTCCTCAAATGGAAACTTGCATGAATCTGCGCAGTTGTCCGATAGCTTCAGTTCCTCAGCCGCAACTCTGACGTTCTACGACTCAGCCGCCGGTGTCGGTTCTGGCAACGAACTGGGCAGTGTAACGTTTACTGAGCGCTCGAGCCTGAGTGACATGGCCGAGGCCATCAACGATGCTGATATTGGTATCAGCGCGGTCGTCATCCCCGACGGATCAGGTTCGCGCTTGCGCATCCAGAACGACGCTGGGCGCGAGACGGTCATAACCCAGGGCTCCGGCGAAACCATGATTGAAAACATGGGCATCGGGGAATCCGCGACCCGCTCGGCCTCAACACTGGCTGTGCGCAGTGATATTCTCGACACCCCGGCGCGATCAACCACAGCGTTGATGCAGTTCGACACATCACGCGGCAAGTACGTCATCACCGCAGGTGATAACACTGTGATCCAGCAAATTGCAGAAACGCTGAGTGATACAAACGATTTTGATGCCACCGGCGGCCTGCCAACCACGCCCAAATCGTTTCAGGCATACGCAGCCGATATTCTGTCGCGCAATGCCATTCTGGCTGACACCAACGAATCACAGCTCGAAACACAGGTTGGTTTGACGGAGTCGCTGAAACTCGAAGCCGACCGCATAAGTGGCGTTAATCTGGATGAGGAAATGGCCAATCTCATCCTGTTCCAACAGGCGTTTTCAGCATCTGCACGGGTGATCTCAGTCATCCAGGAGATGTTCAAGACGCTTGAAGATGCATTTTAATAAGGGAATTCCCAGATGACCCGCGTTTCAGACGCTTCATCCATCAATACCCTGATCAACACCATGCTGCGCACAGGCAAGCGGGTGGAAGAAGCCAACTTTCAGGTCGTTTCGGGCAAGGTATCGCCCGATTACGCAGGGTTGGCCTTTGAAGCCCAGCGTCTGGTCAATCTGGAAACCAGTCGCGATCTCAACTCGCGTTTCATCAGTAATAATGAAACCGCAGAACTGCGCCTGAACGTATCGACCAATTCCATCGCTTCAGCACAAGATAATATCCGCGACGTTCGCGAACTGTTGAATAACTTCCGTGGCACCGGCAGCTTTGGTCAATCCGATGTCGAGAACCTTCAGCAGTTCGCATTCAACAGCCTGTTGAATATGGAAGCATTTCTCAACGTGGATGTGAACGGCCAGTACCTGTTTTCGGGCAGCAGCGTCAACGAAAAACCGGTTGATCTGGACATGACCACACTGGCTGCATTTCAGGAAAAATACGACGGGGCCATCAACGGATATCCCACGACACGTGACGGGCATCTGGCGACCATCTCTTTATCCGAAGATGAAACTGCGGTTGATGCTGCCAATATCACCTCGACCAACTGGTTGACCTTCCGGCGCGATAGCGATGGCGATGCCACGACATCAGGTGTCAGCACCATCGAAGCCAGCAATGCGGCCTTCGCCGATTACGAGGTTGGCAACCGGATCACCATTACCGACACAGCCAGCAACAACGGCACCTATACAATCAAGAGCATTTCGTCCGATAGCAGGACTATCACTGTGGAAACCGAAATGTTCACCGACGAGGCCATGCCAGCAGGGCTTGGCGATCAGGCCGCCGTCGCCACAGCAACCTTTACGTTACCTGACAGCACCCAATTGACCAACGCCGATACAGGCAACGTGACGTTCGATCGAGCAGCTGGCACCATTGCTGCAGTCACAGCCGAATCCTTTGCGAGCGTCAGCGTTGGTGACATCATTAAGGTTGGCGGAACCGGTGTTAACGGCAGCAACGGCAGCTATACAGTTACAGCCATTGACGCGACCAACCAGACCCTGACTGTTTCAGCTGGCGCGAGCGTGACCCTTGCTGATGGCAGTGTAATCGATGCGGGCGATACGGGTCGCATGGCCTTTGACCGCGCAACAGACACCCTGAGCGCCGACATCGCCGCATTCTCCGGCCTGAGCGCCGGAGACGTCATCACGGTGGCGGGAACAGCTGAAAACAATGCAACGTATACGGTGAAGTCCGTCGCCAGCGATGGCAAGAGCGTTACCATCGAGTCGTCCAAAATGACCGATGAAGGCACTACCAGCGGTAATACATTTTTTGATTACAAGGTCGGCAGCCAGTTCTCGTTCAATGCAACCACCGACACAATTCAAATGCAGGATGTCGATGGCGTCGCTATCGCGGATGCCTTTGATGGCCTGCAAGTCGGCGACAGTATCGTCATCAGCAACTCACTGACCAATGATGGCACATATACGGTCGGTGCGATTTCTGCTGATGGTTCGACGATCACAATGGACAGTACAACCGCGCTGGTTGGTTCGACTGAAGTCGATACCAACGACACCAGTATCGCATCCAGCGCACGCGGGCTCGATTTCCGGGCTGGCAACAAGATTCTATTTGATGCGACCACCGATACGATTTCACTCAGCGGCGTCGTCGCAACACAGATCGACACGGTAACCCTGGCTGGTACCTTTGAAGTCGGCGATATCTATTCCGTGACCATTGGCTCCACGACAGTCAGCCACACCGTTGTTGGCGGCGACACCGACATAGACGGTGTTCGTACCGCATTGCGCACAAAAATTAATCTCGACGCGACACTTAGCGCCCTTCTCACCGCCAGCGATGGTGGTGCGGGTGAACTTGTGCTGACCGCCGACACGGCCGGCACTGGATTTGTTCCGACCTATGCGGTGACCAACGTCACGGCCGGTACGGACGACAGTACAATGACCCGGGTGCAGACGTCCGCCAACGCATCAACCACAGCAACCGCAGGTACATTCTCCGGCTTGCGTGCTGGCCAGCAATTCACCATCAGCGGCAGTGTCAGCAACGACGGTACCTATACCGTGGCATCCATCGCATCGGATGGTTCCAGTATCACCGTGTCCGAAGACATCACCACCACGGAAACCTTTAATCCAGTTGCGGCGGGCACGGCAGTCGATATTGCTGTTTACGGCGCGGCGGGCAGCGTTGCCACGACGCAGTCCTACTACAACGGTGATAATTTCTCACTGACACACCGCGTTGATGAAAATCGCACCATCGATATAGACGTCACAGCCGCCCACCCGGCATTTGAAAAGGCCATCCGGGCCTTGAGTATTCTTGTTCAGGGAAAATTCGGGACAGAAGGCGGGCTGGACCAGAACCAAGGCCGCATCAACGATGTACTTTATCTGTTGAACGACGCCCTGTCTTCGCCCTCGGACGGTACCCCGCCCTATGGCACGGAGCTTGAGAGCGACATGGACGAAGTCATATTCAACCTTGGCTTCAAGCAGGTAACGCTGCGCGACACCATTGCCGCGCAGAAAAGCTTCAACAACCTGCTCGACGGCTTCGTAAGTGACACAGAGAACGTCGATCAACTCGAAGCGATTACCCGCCTGATGGACGAACAGCGCTCACTCGAAGCCAGTTACCAGGCAATGTCACGGGTATTTAGCATGAATTTGGCGGATTTCCTATAAAGGGAAAATACACTTAACCTACTGAAACAACACATTAAATGCAGTCTGCGCAACTGTAAGGAAATGGAAAGCTTAGGAGGCTATATTGCTAGCAAGAAACGAACAGGCTATCGTGGCAGAGTATCAGGAATACAGTGCCACGCCCCCGCCAGGCACTGAAAGCCCGGTTAAATTTGAATCGGGCCACGGAGGAGATCACATGTCCGAGCAATCCAAGCTCAATGCGTATCAGCAATCAGAAAGCTATACGCGCGTTCCGCAACCGGGAATTCCAACCTATACGGAAGCCTGGTCGCTGATCGAAGCTGCCCGCCGGATGGCGAGCGCCAGTGATTTCGCCAAGGCCGACAACATCAAAGATCGCAACAAGGTCCGCGATGCCATTCGTCTGAACTGGCGACTCTGGACAATTTTCCAGGCCGAGATGACGATTGATGAAAATGACATACCCGATGAAATTCGCCTGAACATGCTGACTCTGTGCAAGTTCGTTGATGAACACACCATCGAAACTTTGAAGTCACCGGTACCTGAAAAAATTGCCACGTTGATTGAAATCAACCGTAATATCGCCGCAGGTTTGCTCGACTCACTCAAGACTCAAGATGGCGAAACTGACGACAGCGCGACAACCAGCACTGATAGTGCTCAGGAAGATCGCCTTACGAGCCTTGCAAGGAACGCTTAGGTTCAAAACGATTGCGCACCCCGCAGTTCCGGATTATCCGACGAAACTGCGGGGCCTGCGCAACCGCTTAGGGATTGGGATACGCTGAACATGGTTTTCTCAATTGCAGATAAAAACCCTCTTCAGGGTTTGTTGACGAACGTTGCAGCTCAGCACCGCAACGTATCGTTCAATATTCAGTTCAATAATCTGCAAAACACCATCATCGACCGGATGAATTCGGAAGTCGAGGACATCATTGATGCCGAAGGCGATCAACGCAAACTCGACGCATTGGACAATAGCATAAAGGACCTCGAAAGGCGTTACGACGAGCTTGTCACGTATTCCTATATCAACGACAACAACAAAGAGACCCTGAACAGTATGTCGGCGGCGGGTATTCTCGCCGAAGCCGTTTTCAGTGTCGGCGACCTTAACCTGTCAGACCTGTCCGCAGATGAAGTCACGAGTTACGAAGAGCAACGCGATAACCTGTCCGCGCTATCTAATCGGCTGGTTGATCTTTCCCACCCGAGTATCGTTGATCCCAATAGCGCGACCCTGTTGCGCAGCAAGATTGATGAGTTGCTCTCCCTGAGCGCCGTTGAAGGCACCATTGACGATGCGGGAACATCGCCTGCGACGAATGACAACCGGGCGATTGCCGATTTGTTGGATGAAATTTCAGATATTGCCGGCGATGCTTCAGACGTAGCGACAACCCTGAAAGCTGTCGCCACGAGCCTGACGAACAAGATTGCATCAAAGATCAAGGAAACCGAACTGGAAAAAACCGATATAACGGTCACACGCGCGGAAGAAATTGAATATGAAATTCAGATGTTGCGCACGGAAAATGCCAATTTCCTGCGTTCTATAGAACTATCCTATGAGGCTTCTGCACGCCAAACGGATAACCTAGTTGAAGCGCTAAATACCCAGCGTGAGGCACCACTCGGCTCAATTCTTTCGATTTTCAGCTAACCCTCTTAACAACCTTTATCTTTATGATCAGGATTCGCGGCATGCTTCTTCCAGCATATCGCTAAGTATCTTACTGGATTTTTCCGGTTGGAACAGCTGCGTATCACAAACAGCACTATGCATTTCCTGGCGAAATTCAGGATTCTCGCTAACGGCCCTGGCCGCATCCAGCGCCTTTACAATGTAATCTGCCTCATCCGCTGCAAGCCATTTTTCCTGACCACTCGCTTTGAGAAACTGTTCCCCAAACCCGTGTGCACAGCCTGATAAAGAAATAACCGGCACGCCACACCATAAAGCATCGGCCAAATCGATAAATCCGCTTAGCGGGAAGGTATCAAGGCAGACGTCCACGCCAACAAAGAATTCCAAACGCTGAACCAACAGCGAAGTGGATGGGCCAGAAGAAGCCGGGACAAAGTCAAGTCGACCAATAACACCGAAGGCAGAGAAGATCGATTCTAGCCGCGCCTGAGCTTCTGGCGGAATTTCACCGATGCCGCCAAGTGCCAGACGGGAAGCAGGGTCATCAAGCAATATTCTGGCCCAGGTCATGGCAACATGCGGTGTAATCCTCGCCGGATCACAAACCGCGCCATACGTTATTTTACCACGAACATGGAAAGGGCTTTTACCCTCAACATTTGGCAACCGCTTGGGATCAAATCCAATAGCGCATGCTATACCCCCACGTCCGGCACCTAAATCTCCATCATAGCCATAGGCAAACACACCCCCGCTTGGGCAAAGTCCACGCAAAACCGTGCGCGCGGGATGGCTGGCAATAACGCCTGGGCGATGGCCTTCCGGCGTCATACTCAGGTCAACCAGCACATCAAGTTTATGAGCTTCCATGGACCGCACCACGGCTTCATCATTGATATCGCGCGTATCCAGCCAGAGCGTACATAATCCGCTCAATTTATCCGGCATTGAATCATTGGGCAGATCAACCGAATAAACATAGACATCGATACGATCTCGATCGTAATGCCAGAGCAGCGCTTCAATAGCGCGCAAGGCTTCACCAGCACATGCTCGGTCAACTAAATAACCAACCCTCAGAGGGCGATCATCATCGTCCGTGGCCTGTATCGTCTGAGCTTTTGTTTGTTGCCCTGCACCTCGCCACTGTTCAATGGCCGAATCCAACTCTAGCCAGGACCTCGGCAAAAGGTGGCAAATGTGGGACACTATGCCCAAGGTGCGGCCATCCACACGGTCCAGCCGGAGCGCACGGTCACAACAGGCCTTAGCCATGTCAAATTCGCCCAAAGTGCTATAGGCCAAGGCAATGTGCAGGTAATTATCGGGATTTTCCGGTTCAAGATGAATAGCGGCATGCAGTGCAGCAATGCCTTGAGATATCTTGCCACAGCCAGTCAATCCACGCCCGAACAGACTAAACAGTTCCGCGTCGCCATCGCGTAAGCGCAGTTCCTTTTCACAGCACTGCACACAATCACTATAACGTTCCTCGTTTAGGGCTCGCAGGGCATCCACCCGATAAGATGTCTCGCGCGCCTCATTCATGGCTGCTGCCAGATCATCGAGTCCCTCGACCTTAAGCTTGGCGAGCAACGTGTTTTTCTCACCGGCTTCGGCAAGCTTTGCATAGTACACACCATCATTTAGTTTACCGGCATGCGTATGATAATGAGCGAGAAGGTCACAGCCTTCACTACATTCGGGTGCCAGATCATGCCCCTGCGAAGCGAGATCAATCGCACGGCCGAGGTCATCTATCAGGTATGCAGCGACAGATAGGACGAAGTAAGCTTCACAGCGATCTGCCGCGACGGCTATAGCCTTACCGCATGTATCGGAGGCATTTCCCATGGCACCTGCATCAATATGGAAAATAGCTGTACGAACCAGCCCGTCATAAGCCGGATTCGCTTCGCCAGAGCCCTGTGCTTCGCTTGCGGCCATGCTTCTCTGTCCTCCTGAATAATAATTTTGATCACACGACGAGCCTGAGCAAGCAGGCGAATCGTTAAACGAATAATCTGTCACCAAATTGGCTTTAAACGCTCGGCCATGTCAACGCCCCCGATTATTGCGATATCAAAACAATAGGTGTCTTTTTAAGTGGCATTTTTGACTCTCCTGTGCTAGAAAGTCCGTTGGTATGAGAATCATGCCTTATGAAATCGGTGCCCATGCGCCGAAGCCAATACTCTAGAAAGGAGTTTACAATGGCTGATATTACCCTCTCGGCGGCGGTGCGTGACTCACTGCTGTCGCTTCAAGATACGTCCCTCCTTATCAATCGTACCAATACCCGTCTTTCTTCGGGTCTTAAGGTCGCTAGCGCCATTGATGACGCTGTCGCCTTCTTCCAATCCAAGTCTCTGAGCGATCGTGCTGGTGACTTTAACGAGAAGAAGGACACCATTGATCAGGCGGTTAGTGCTCTTACCGCTGCGAATGATGGCCTTGAAACCATCGATACTGTTGTTCGCCAGATGAAGGGCCTTGCCCAATCCATGAAATCGGCTTCGTCCGACCAACTCAGCGATCTGCTTTCGCAGTTCAATGATCTGCGTACGCAGCTCGACAACGTGGCGGCTGATACCTCGTATCAGGGCGTTAACCTGATCAACGGTACCGGTCAGACCTTGAGCGTTCAGTTCTCCGAACGCACAGCCAGCAGCATCTCCATTAATTCTGAAGATCTACGTTCCGGTACTGCAGGTTTGAACATTGGTCGCGTTACCTCGGTTGCCTCGCAGGCTTCCGTTGCCACCCAGTCTTCGGTTTCCCGTCAGGACGCGGTTTCCAGCCTTGCCTCTCAGGCTTCCACCGCCTCAGTCGCCTCCGCAGGTTCGGTTGCAGCCAACGCTGTCGCTACCGCAGGTGGCATCACACAGGCCTCATTGGCTTCTGTAGCGGCTGTCTCTTCGGCAGTTTCCGTGGCTTCTCTGGCCTCGCAGGCAACGCAGACTTCGGTCGCCTCACAGGCTTCTGTTGGTTCGCAGTCCTCTGTGGCCTCTGTTGCTGCAGATGGCACTCAGGCTGCGGTTGCTTCCCAGCTATCCGTCGCTTCGCAGGCTTCGTTCGCTTCGCAAGGTACTGTCGCTTCGCATGCATCCGTTGCATCTCAGGCCTCTGTGGGATCACGGGCTTCCATAGCGTCTTACGCCTCGGTTGCATCAACAGCATCTTCAGCGTCTCGTGCTGCAGTGGCGTCACTGGGTTCGCAGGCTGCTGTTTCTTCGTATGCCTCGCAAGCCGCTATTCTTGAGCAGACTGCTGTCGGCACCACTCAGGCTGCTGTTGCTAGCCAGGTTTCGGTTGGCACTCGTGCCTCTACGGGCTCGGTCGCTACGGCGGCTTCGGTCGCTTCACACGCTGCAGCAACTGGCAGTGCAACTCTTGCCTCACTGGCTTCGGTTGCGTCTGTGTCCTCGGTGGCTGCTGTATCTTCGCAGGCTTCGGTCGCATCGCAGGCGACTATCGGGGGGCAGGCATCGGTTGCATCCCAGTCCTCCGTCGCATCTCAGACCGCTGTAGCATCACGGGCTTCCGTAGCATCTTACGCCTCGGTTGCATCAGGAGCATCTGCAGCGTCTCGTGCTGCAGTGGCTTCACTGGGTTCGCAGGCTTCGATTTCTGCATCGCAGGCGTCGGTTGCTTCACAAGCGGGCCTGACGCAGGAATCTGTAGCAGCCGGTGGCGGTCTTGGTGGTACGGTTATTACCGCCGGTTCCACAACCGCGATCAACACCATGATCAACGACATGGACGATGCACTTTCATCGTTGCGCACCACGGCCACCCGCCTTGGTACGAACATTTCGTTGTTGCAGACTCGCCTCGACTTCACGAAAAACTTCGTGAATACGCTTGATGAAGGTGCAGGCAAGCTTGTCCTCGCCGATCTCAACGAAGAAGGCGCAAACCTGCTGGCTCTGCAGACTCGTCAGGCTCTGGGTACCCAGGCTCTGGCATTCGCAAGTCAGTCCGAGCAAGGTATCCTGCAGCTGTTCGGTTAATAGCTGCCTGATACAGATAAAGGTTATTCATGACCTGGCCGCCGTTGCGCAAGCAACGGCGGCTTTTCTGTGTTCATAGGCTTGCCAACATCATTGTTTTTAACCTTTCGGAAACCATGTAATTCTAGACTACCTCCTTGGCAGCATCGCACCCTGTAGTCAGTTGGTTTCGTGGGGGTAGAACTGCCCAAAGATGAACAACGAACGAATGATTGATCCATGAGCGAGGCGCAAGAAATTCAACCGGTGATCCTCTCTGGCGGGGTCGGAAAGAGGCTGTGGCCGGTTTCTCGCTCGCTCTACCCAAAGCAGTTCCAGCAATTCGGCAGCACGCACTCCATGTTGCAGGACACGGCTCTGCGCGTATCGCAACCACCGTTTCGGGCGCCGCTCGTGGTTTGCAATGAAGAGCACCGCTTCATTGTCGCCGAACAACTACACGCCTCAAACGTGCCGCCAGCCGATATCATCCTGGAACCAGAAAGCCGCAATACCGCACCGGCCATCGCCATCGCGGCATTGTGGATGCTTGAAAACACCCCTGACGCACTCATGCTGGTGCTGCCATCCGATCATGCCATAACCGAACCGACAGCATTCCTTGGCACAATTGGGGACGCAGCAGAACATGCACGTAACGGACGCATCGTTATGTTCGCCATCCAACCCAGTGCGCCTTATAGCGAGTTCGGGTACATGCTTGGCGATGATGACGTATCGCAGAACGACACGGCACACAGACTCAGACATTTCATCGAGAAGCCCTCGGGCGATGATGCCCCGCGCTTGATTAAAGAAGGTTATGTCTGGAACAGCGGCATCTATCTGTGCACACCACAGACCATGCTTGATGACCTGACACAACAATCGCCAAGCCTCGTAAACGACTGCCATGATGCTTTGTCGCAAGGCGAGCGCGACCTGGATTTTCAACGCCTCTCCAGTGCACCATTTTGCGCTCTCCAGTCGACCTCTATTGACCGACTGGTCATGGAGCACACCACGCGCGCGGTCATGCTGCCGCTTGATGCGGGCTGGCAAGACATTCGAACATGGGCATCCCTGTGGGAAGGCCGCACACATGATGAGAACGGTAACGTCATTGACGGCGACGTGGTAACACGCGACTGCCAAAATTCTCTGATCCGCAGCGACGGTATGGTGACCGCCGCCATCGGCATTGAGAACATGGCTGTCATCGTGACAGAGGACGCGGTCTTGATCAGTGATATCAACCGCGCCAACGACGTTGAAAAATTGGTCGACACGTTTGCTACACATGAGCGCACCGAGCATCTGTACCACCCAACCATTTACCGGCCATGGGGCAGCTTTCATTCCATTTTGGCTGCACCGCGGTTTCAGGTTAAAGAGTTAATGGTCAAACCGGGTGCGAAGCTAAGTTTACAGAAACACATGCACCGTGCTGAGCACTGGATTGTGGTCGAAGGAACCGCTGAAGTCCGTCGTGGCGAGGATGAATTCCTGCTACACGAGAACCAGTCCACGTATATACCATTGGGAACCGTACACAGGCTTTCCAATCCGGGGCATATCCCCCTGCGTGTGATCGAAGTACAATCAGGATCGTATCTTGGTGAAGATGATATTATCCGTCTTGAGGATACCTACGGGCGTGATTAAATACCAAGCAGATATGTTTCAAAACCCATCGCACAGCCTAACGTTGCGACATTATAGAAATTTAGGAAACGGAATACGTCATGGCCGATAAAGTAGCACTCATAACAGGTATAACTGGTCAGGATGGAGCCTATCTGGCAGAACTTCTGCTCAGCAAGGGTTATATCGTACATGGCGTAAAGCGGCGTTCATCGTCGTTTAATTCGGAACGCATTGATCATCTGTATCAGGATCCACACATCGAGAACCCGCAGTTCTTCCTGCACTATGGCGATATGATCGACTCGACAAACCTGCTGCGCATCGTGCAGGACGTCCAACCTGACGAAATATACAACCTCGCCGCACAAAGCCATGTTCAGGTCAGCTTTGAAACCCCGGAATACACGGCGAACGCCGATGCCGTAGGCCCTTTGCGTCTGCTTGAAGCTATTCGCATTCTTGGGCTGACGGAAAAAACCCGTTTCTATCAGGCATCCACCTCTGAGCTTTACGGCAAAGTACAGGAAACGCCACAATCGGAGACGACGCCATTCTATCCACGCAGCCCCTATGCAGCAGCCAAAATTTACGCCTATTGGATCACGGTGAACTATCGTGAGGCGTATGGCATGCACGCATCAAATGGCATCCTGTTCAATCACGAGAGCCCAATCCGCGGCGAAACATTTGTAACCCGCAAAATTACTCGCGCCGTAGCAGGCATGACGCTCGGCACGGGTAACAAGCTGTATCTTGGTAATCTGGATGCCAAACGCGACTGGGGACACGCACGCGACTATGTGGAAGGCATGTGGCGCATTACACAACAAGCCGAGGCCGATGACTATGTTCTTGCAACTGGCGAGACACATTCGGTACGTGAATTTGTCGAACTGACCTTCGAGGCTGCCGGCCGTAAAATCGAATGGCGCGGCAAAGGTGTAGAGGAAATCGGACTGGATGCTGAAACCGGAGATACTCTGGTTGAAATCGATCCACGCTATTTCCGCCCCACCGAGGTCGACCTGCTGCTCGGCGACCCAGCAAAAGCAAAAAAAGTTCTGGGTTGGGAACACACCACGTCATTCAAACAACTGGTGCAGGAAATGTTCGATTCCGACCTGCGGCACATGGGAACAATTGGAAACCAGCGTAAGAGCCAGGATTAATATCCCCATCCGCTGTAAGCCGGGCACTTCTCCATCATACCTCTGGGAAAAGATACAAACGTGATGTCGGATAATACCAGGAACCAGGGTTCTTCCCCTACGGAAATTGCTCAGAACGCGCAAAAGCGGGCCATTCAGTATTATCGCGCCGGACAACTTCGCGATGCCCTCAAAGAAGCGCAAAAAGCTGCCGACGCGGACCAACAGAATGTCAAATTGCAGAATTTTGCCGGTGCCATCGCCCTGGAGACCAAAGATCCTGCCACGGCTATTCAATATCTACGTCATTCCCTCAGCCTCAATGAGCACCAGAGCGAAGCACACTTCCTGCTGGGTAATGCCCTGGTTGCCTTGGGATCAGACGAAGAAGCCATTCGCGCCTTTAACTATGCGCTCTCACTTGCCCCGCAACATGCTGACGCATGCGTCAATCTGGGACTCTGTCAGGAACGTTTGAAGCAACCTAACAAGGCTGAGCGGGCATTTTTCCGTGCTCTCGATTTACAACCTCAGCACCCGGATGCAAACAATTCACTGGCGAAGATACTGATTCGAAAGACCCAGTACGAAAAAGCCGAAAAATACGCTCGAATCGCAAGTGAAGCTGACCCGACACGGGTCGACTTGATTCTTACATTGGCGGAATCCTTGCGAATGCTCCATCGCTACAGTGACGCGGAAGAAGTTTACCGCTCGGCATTGCTCCGCCATCCGCATGCCCCCTCGCTACTCAGCGAATTGGGGAGCGTGCTGAGAGAGCAAAATCTTTTTGATGCAGCTGAGGAGCATTACAAGGAAGCGCTCCTGATCGCGCCACGATCGACCGTCGTGCTTAAAGGTGCCGCAGGCTTCTATCAATCCATACGCCGCCATCAGGAAGCTGCCGACTCTTATCGACGATATATTGAACTGGCACCCAACGATGTTGGTGCGCTTAATAACCTTGCCATCATGCTACGCGACATTGAGAAGTTCGATGAAGCTGAAGAAACCTATCTGGAATGCGCCAAGCGTGAGGAAAATCCATCGTACGTGTATAACAACCTCGGCATTCTCGCCATGGAAATGGCCAAGGCTGAAGAGAGCATCCAATATTATCACAAAGCGCTGGAAATGGACCCAACGTATACGGGTGCACACTCCAACATGCTGTTCTACATGAACTATCTAGGCAGCCTGTCACCAAATCAGTTATATGACGAGCATCGCAACTGGGCGCGGTGGCACACCGAACCCAATATGGTGGGCACAGAGGTCTACCCCAACGATCCTTCGCCCGAGCGACGGCTGCGTATTGGCTATGTTTCGGCTGATCTGTTCGGTCATGCCGTAAGCTATTTCATTGAATCAGCGCTGAAGCAGCACGATTCCGTAAATTTCGATATATTCTGTTACGCCAATGTGCGTACGCCTGACGGTATTACCAAACGGCTGCAATCCTACACCAATCATTGGCGCCAAATTCACAAGATGAGCGCTGCAGAAATCGCCGCGCTGGTACGCAAAGATGAAATCGACATTCTTGTTGATCTCGGTGGCCACACAGCCGGGAACCGGCTCGATGCCATGGCCCTCAGACCCGCGCCGATCCAAGCGACATGGATCGGTTATCCGAATACCACCGGGCTTGATGTCATAGACTACAGAATTGTTGACCCGATCACCGACCCCGAGGGACCCGCAGATGATATTCACTCGGAAACTCTTTGGCGACTGCCGAAATGCTTCACCTGTTACACGCCGCAAAGCTCGATAGATGAAAGTACCGTGCCACCATCCGAAGAAAATGGGTACATCACCTTTGGGTCATTCAACAACGCCTCGAAACTCTCACCACAGACCATTGAAGCATGGGCACGTATCCTCAAAGCTGTTGAAGGCTCGCGCCTGCTGTTGAAATCCGTTTCACTGAGCGACAAAGGTACTTATGAGCGATTTACCGCACAGTTTGCCGAATATGGCATATCCGATGATCGCCTTGAATTTGTCGGACGTCTGGGCTCGAATGAACACCTCCGCCTTTATGACAAGATAGATATCGGCGTCGACCCGTTCCCCTACAATGGCACCACCACGTCATGCGAAGCGCTCTGGATGGCCGTGCCGATCATTGCTTTGCTCGGTGACCGCCATGCTGCTCGCGTTACGGCAAGCTTGCTCCACCAGGTCGGTCTTGGTGATCTGGCTGGCGAGGATGTCGATGATTACGTGGCCAAAGCTGTGGCGCTTGCGAACGATCCTGAACGTCTGCGTACCATTCGTCAGAGCCTTCGCAAGACTATGGAAGAGTCGCCATTGTGTGATCAACAAGATCATACCCGCGACCTTGAAAATGCTTATCGTGGTATGTGGCGCAAATGGTGCGACGAAGAGCCTGCACGGCGTGCGGAACGTCGTGCCCAAGGCCGTTCCGAAACTGAGCCACATCGCCCTGTGTTTCGTCTCATCCACGCACTCGGCAACCCCAGCTTCGCCCAATTCCTCAAATGTCTAGGGGCCATGGATAAAGTTTCCATGCTGACCGATATGCATCCTCTGGGCATGAATATTTTCTCGCCCCTACTTCAGGCACAAAACCGTTATGCGCTGTTCGATGAAAGCGGGTGGGAAATCCTGCTCAAAAAGAACATTACCTTTGAACAGATCATGTCACGTGCTCACGTCGCGCTCGAGGAACGTGGTGAGACCCTCGTGGTTTCAAACTGGTCCCATCTGGATTTTATCGCTCAGCCATTTCTAGCGACGCCAAGCTATGAGATGTATACTTCGGAGCGTATGGCAAAAATATTTGATTTGCGCGAAATATTCGTCGTTCGACACCCGATTTGCCAATGGCAGTCTTATTGCCGTGAAACCAATGTCGATGAACATATCTCAGTTGAAGAATTCCTGCGCGGCTACCTACACCTTGCCGAGCAAGCCATAAAGGGCACGATATTCCGGTGTGAGGATTTTGCCACTGATCCAGATCGTATTTTACGTGAGGTTTGTGAGCATCTGGAAATAGAATTCGATCCGAATTATGCGGACAACTGGCCATTCAACATGAACGTCACGGGTGACGCCGTTGTCATGGTTCTTGAGAAGCGAGCACTCGACACACTCAGTGCGCCGTCGCCAAAAGATGTTGACCCCGCTCTGATGGAGCGGATCCAGGCTGATACCAATTATCAGAAAATTCTGGAATTGCTGGGGTATGCCTGACGCACCATGCAGCCGGCTCAGCTATAGCCCAGCTTCTCCATTATCGGGGAGAAGCGCGCGCGCAGGCGCGTAATCTCATCCTCACGCAAGTTGTTCTGATAGCCTCCAGACTTGCCAGCGCGCATGAATGCAAAATCTTGTTTGTTGAACAGGCGCTCGTCTGTAAACACGCCTTTTGCCCCAGCGGCCAACTCAGATTTCTCAACACCCTTCATGGTTTTAAAACTGGTCGCTTCAACCACCTTGTCAATCTTCTTATCATCAGCGTCTGCACCCAGGAACTCAGCGACGCGGGCGATGTTATCATGTGGCGCGTCGAGAATGTCCTCGTACTGCATAATCAACAATGGAAAGTCGCGTGATTCCGCCGTCCAGCTCTGAATGTTTTCTTCCCAGGAACCATAGCCAAGCGTTGTCCCCCATGGTTCGATGCTACCGTTTACGCAGAACTGGTTGATCAAGTCCTCACGCTCCGCATCATCACTCGGCTTGATGTAACCGATCGCAGAGTCCACCATATCGAGCGGATTGCGGATAACATAAATGGCCGAACGCGTATGCATGCGCGGCGGCAAGTCATGTTGTTGCAGGTGCGTCTTTACCGGATGAGCCCCCTGCCAATCGTATTTCAACCCACCCGTCCAGTCATGCATGTTCGGCACCATTTCCCGAACCTTGCCGGCATCCCCGCCGACGTCAAAAAGCAAATGCGACAAAATAAAGCGCATCCATGTGCTGCCGGACTTTGGATAGGATGCAACCCATATAAATTCAGACACAACGGCCCTCTTCTTCTTTGGTGATTAACTGCGCATCGGTGTAATAGGGGGAGCCTTAATCATCTTCCAACTTACCGGCGAACAGCATTCGGTCTTTCTCGCTTAGCCACTCAGCCGCATAACCGCAATCACGATATTCATCAAAATACGGTCCGCCTATGGTGTAGTGCAGATTAGAAATTTGATCGATAGGCATCTCAGGATCATAGTCCACAAGATGATTCCAACGGCGGGGAATCTCACCAATCAGGTCATCAGATTCCAGCCATTTAAAGCGGTGGAGTTCGAGCCCTGTGGCAGTGTTTACATAATCCGGGTTCAACGCCGAACATTTGGCGTTATTAAACATCATCACACTGGACCAGTTCTTCTTCTCGTATTTTGTTTGCACCGCGCCCAGGAACTTCACATCCTCTTCGGGGACATGTTCGTGTTTGACGCACATCACAGCGTACTTATCGTCTCGTAAATTCCACAGGTTGACCATGTCATCGAGCACCAACATGTCGCAATCCATGAATATCGACCAGCCCTGATAATCACAAAGATGCGGAGTGAGAAAGCGTGAAAATGAAAATTCCGTTGATTGCAACGGGTTCCGATCACGCCACATGAGACCGCCGAGTTCGTCCAGCATCAGTGGAGTGATCGAAACCGGCATGCTCGAACGCGTGTGAATGCTGTGAGATAAAACATGAAATGCAGCGGCTTCGTGCGGATCATAGCCAATAAATATACGGATCATCATTGCTATCCCAGTCCAGGAATCATCGAGTATGACTATTCTATATCGTTGTCACATGGCAGTGCTAAATGCATTATTCGATAACGCGTTATATCCTGTTCATATAAACACCAACTGATGAAGCAATAGTCAATTTCATGGTGGTAGCCCTCATCTTTTATCCAATTTGAATGCTGAACCTAAGCGCACGAGAAGGTTTCTTAACCCGATTGCAATAGCTCACTGCTAAGAAGATATACTCCAGACAAAATTGACGCGAGACGATGGCAAAAAAACACCGCAATAAACCCCGTAAAACCGGCGCAAGTCGTGCTCAAAAAAAGAAAACCAGCCCTGCGCATGACACGCCCGAGGACTTGGTTGAACGTGGCCTCAAACATCATCAGGCCAATGAGCTCGAAATGGCCGAAACGATGTACCGCAAGGCCCTGGAAAAGGACCCCGAATGCAGTGACGCTTACAACCTGATTGGCGCCATCGCCCTTACCGTTGGGATCGTTGATGATGCCAATGCCTATTTCTGCAAAGCCATTGCCATTAATGCCGAGGTTCCAAGTTACCACCTCAACCATGCCCTCGCCCTACGCGCCCAAAACCGACTTGATGAAGCATGTGAAGCCGCGCGCAAGGCAATCATGCTGCAACCCAATTATGCGGAAGCCTGGAATACCATAGGACAAAGCCTTATGGACCAGGAAAGATGGGGGCTCGCCGTCGAGGCGCTTGAAAAGGCCGTTGCTTCACGCAGTGATTACGGAGAAGGCTGGGTTAACCTTTGTGGCGCATTACAGGAAATTGAACGCCAGGAAGAAGCCGTAGAAGCGGGATTGCATGGCATCCGACATCTGCCCGACCTACCCCAATCCTATTATAATCTTGCGCGTGCACTGGATGGTGTCGAAAAGTGGGAAGAAGCAACAAACTACTATTTAGAATGTATTGACCGCGATCCAGCATTTGCCAAAGGGTATGTGAATTTCAGCCGTTGTTTGATCAAAATGAAAGACACAAAAGGCGCTGAAGCATACGCGATCAAAGCAATTGAGCTCGCCCCTGATGACTTTGAGGCCCATACCAACTATGGCTCGGCCAAGCTCGGACAAGGTGAGTTTGCCGATGCAATCCGCGCCTTCAGGAAGGCTATTTCTCTTAATTCAGAGGCCATCATCGCCCATAATAATCTGGGGCATGCGCTGCTTGCGCTAGGCGATTTCCAAGGCGGTTGGAAAGAATATGAGTACGGCATCGTGTTCGGCGAGCGCGGGCCGTTAATAGCGACGCCTGCCGCCGAATGGCGTGGCGAGCCGCTTGAAGGCCGCACCATTCACGTATCCGGTGAGCAAGGCGTCGGTGAACACATCATGTTCGCAACCATGTTGCCCGACCTGATATCACGCGGCGCAAACGTTATTTATGAATGCGACGAACGCTTGGCCGCCATGTTCGAACGCAGCAATGATGACTATGAAGTCGTAATCCAATCTTACCCACCTGCGCAGAGATTGATGGCCTCCGATATTGATTTCCGGGTACTGGCAGGTTCTCTCGGCCAGTGGCTTCGCACGTCGCAAACTGACTTTGTTCCATCGGAAAAATTTCTAACCGCTGACCCTGAACTGACCCGCCAGTACCGCGACAGATACCGCGCCCTTGGTGATCAAACTGGTGAGGGGAAAAGCGATGATCGTATCATCGGCATATCGTGGAAATCCAACAGCCCCAATCATGCGTTGGACAAAAACATCCCCATTCAATTGTGGCGTCCAATACTACAAACGCCGGGCTGCAAGTTCGTCAGTCTGCAATATGGCGAAGTTGCCGAGGACCTGGCGTGGGCGCGCGACAGTCTGGGGGTTGATGTCCATGTCGATCATGACGTTTCAGCATTGAATAGCCTGGAGCAGAACGCGGCACAGGTTTCAGCAGTGGATCTCGTCGTTTCCATATCTAACGCCACGGTCCATATCGCCGGCGCTTGCGGTATACCGACATGGGCACTGCTGGGGCACCCCCCACTATGGCACTGGTTTCTGGAACGCGAAGATACACTTTGGTATGAAAGCGTAAAACTCTACCGCCAGAAAATTCAAGGCGAATGGGATCCATTACTACAGGGCATTGCAGAAAAACTGCGTACAAGTACCGGTGAGGGATAATATAATTTTATATTTCCATAAGTTTGAACATTCACTCTCCGGAACTGCGCGGCAAAGAATCCAAGACTTATGACACATTCGTCCAGTTTCAGAGCATGGCTCCCGCCCCAATCACTCTTCGCGCATTAGCCTGAGTTCGGTGGGCCCAATGGGCCGCTTATCAGCCGGATTATTCGCACTACCCCAATTCATCTGTGGCATGCCAACGTTATAGATCGTTGCGTCGTAACAGTGGAATACGCGGCCATCCATCAGGGGCTTGTACATGGCGTCAATGCTATTATCCGCAATACCAAATTTCGAATAGTCAGCGGCCAAAACAAAGATTGCGTTGTAGGTTGTAACGCAAACCAGTTCATACCCCTTTATCTTTCCCAGCGTCACAAGCGCACGCAAGGAGTTCCCCTGGAACGTATCACTATCAGCTTGCTGAATAAAAATAACGTCATTGGCAATGGTCGGATTGAATTCAACAATTACCACCCTGGGCCGGTAGTTTCTAAGGGAATTCCACACGTGCCAGTCATTGCTGTCAATATCGATGCTAATCAAATCAAAATCAGCAGGCAGAGGCGTTTTTGCCAACAGGAAATCCAGAGAGTTGCTCTGCGGATCCATCCCGATGAAAGCCCGCATCATGTGTGCACGTTCATTACCTGAGAATGTAATATCTAGTTCATCAAAGCGATCAGAATCGCCTTCGATCAGCACTCCGTTCCAATCGTTCTGCGCGATCAATCGATAAGTATTACTATGCAGCTTGCCATCATAGGCACCGAACTCAACACACCAGCGCGACTGGATACCAATTATTTCAAATATCTTCTCAATGATGCCGTCCTCGCCCGACTGCGACGTGACGTTATGGGCATGACGTAAAAGTTTCCGGCTTTCCTCGTCCAACAGATCACGTTCCAGCTTCTCGATAACCGGGCCATCGCGTAAGCGGGCCAGTTCCACTGCGGCCATAAGCCCACGTTCCTCATGACCATGACTGAGCAAAAATTCCGCTAAAATATCGAGCACATCGTGATCAGACGTATAGACCGATGCCCCTTCAAAATATGTATCCCAGATATTTCCAGCGAGATCACGGACACCCTCAATGCGGTTCTCATTATATGCAGCAATCATCTCATTTGCTGCAACGCGCATGGCGGCATCTTCTTCGGTTGGCCGTTGTGTAGCGTTGGCTTCGATCATGCCCTGTGTTCCATCAGATACTCGGCGTAGGCAAAGTCATCCTCTGTATCAATATCCACGTAATCAGGGGCAGGCGTTTCAAACATTTTAGGCGTGTTCCCGATACGCCGTCCCGCCGCAATGAACCCCTCGCGTGAAAATACATACAGACAGGAGTTCTCTTCATAGACAGGCGACAAGTCCTGAGTCTGGATCAGCTCTTCCGGATTATGATTAATAGGACTGCCGTCGGGTTTGTACATTCGCACCTGATGGCGTGTCACCGTAAACAGGCTGTCACACGTTTCATCATCGAGAAACGCCTGCAAGGCATGCTCAATAGTGGATGCCTGCAACAACGGGTTCGTGGCATGAGTCTGCAGGAACAATTCTCCGGGCAACTGTGACAATTGCCATTCAATCAGCCTGTTCACTGACATCAAATCGCCTTGCAACTCCTCTGGACGCCACAGAAGTCTGATGTTGGGATCAAAAGCTGCCACGCTATCAGCAACGTCTTGCGAGTCTGTATCGATGACTATATCACCGATATGCGCGCTCTCGCGCAAGGCAAGGCATACCCATTGATAGAGCGGCCTGCCCGCCAGCATACGCAAGTTCTTGCCTGGCACGCGCTGGGAGCGCCCTTTCAGGGGAATCAGAGATGTGAATTTCTGTGCCATTTACGTCGGGCCTAATTGTTAAAGCGGGGAAGCATCAGTAGCGTGCACTGATTCTATTGACAGCTCCCTCAAGTCCGACGCCCGGCCCTGGGTGCTGATCAATCAGCCACTGACGTGTATTTGCATGAACAAAAGGTGGCATAACACATATTTTATTTTCCGGATCATGCATCAGGACATGAATACCGTTCCACCATGTATCGGTGAATTTTGCAAATTCCGTAGGGTCATTTCTGTGCATCATGGGATGGTTTGGCGTATAAGCCTCCATCACCAATTTGAATTGTGGATAGGCATGCATGAAGTCTGCCGTGGCCTGCTGGACATGCCCATAGTTTGCATCGTCAATTATGATAATTGCGTTTTCCGCTAAATGCGGCAATGCCATAACCAGACCCATTAACTGGCTTCGGTAATCATGCGGGCCATCGAAAAAATAGAGACCGATTTTTTGATCGCAGTAATCACTAAAGTTGGGCACAGCCACTTCGAAATCACCGTCCAGCAAATGGGCATTCTCTAGTCCCAGCCCATCCATCGCCCGCAGAACCGTCCCCTTATTTTCTCCGTCCGGGTCAAATTGGGAAAAATTATCGATCCCATAACACTGGAGTTTTCGGTTTTCCGTTGCAACGGATGTCAGGGTTAATCCCTTAAAGACACCAACTTCAGCGTAGCAACAATCTGAATACTTTCGTATCACACCGCCAAGAATTTGCATGAGACCAAGAATTTTCTTTCCTGAATAGCCATCCGTTACCGTGAAGGCATCTGAATTAACAGGAACCGTATCCGTCGCCGCAAAATAAAGGCCACAAGCTTCATACACGTCATCAATGATCGTCACGTCTTTATCTCCCGGTTCGTTTAGCTCTCGTTAGGAATGCTAATTTTTTGATCGCTACTGGAGCCTACTGCGCACGCAACTGGCCTAGGAACTCACGCTCACGCGCCAGCATCTCGCCGAGGAAAACCATATCAATACCATAAGCCAGCAACCGCGCGCCCTGATCGATACGGTGTTGCATCTCATCATGATCGGGATGCACCACGTGGAAACCACCCGGTTTTGGATTGCTTTGCATAACAGCTTCCAGGCGGTCCATCTGTGCTATGACATCGGGATGAGAAAATTCACCGGGACGGCCTAGTGAGCCTGAGAGGTCATAAGGCCCGACGATAAAACCATCCACGCCGTCTACATCAAGAATGTTTTCCAGATCGCTGACCGCGCTATGGTGTTCAATCTGCGGAATAAAAATTAGTCCATCATCGACTTTCTGACGGTACGTTTCAAAATCAGAGCCATAGTCCTGAGCCCTGAACAAACCAACGCCGCGCGTCCCCTTGGGGGGGTAGTACATGGCATCGACGGCGCGCTTGGCATCGTCGGCGTCCATGGTCATGGGCACGATGATACCTGCGGCACCAGCATCAAGCGCTCGCTTGATTTGAAAAGCATCGTTGGAACCAACGCGAACGATAGGAGTCCCGCCTGCCAGATCAATAATCTGGATTTGCTGCGCCATACTGGAAAGATTGGCCCCGCCGTGCTCCATATCGATACACAACCAATCGAACGCACCAGAGCGAGCCACCAGTTCTGTCATCAACGGATGATCGAACATCAACCATGATCCGATGGTCAGGGATTTCTGCTTTATAGCGTCGCGTGTGTCTTCGAATTTCATACCCGCTCTCTCGTACTCTGCATCATGTTCATCTATGCGGGGATAGTAGGACCAACGTCCCTAACAATTCGTTGCCTGCGCCAACGCGCCTGGAAATGCCGTCAAATCATCAACCACCGAAGTATCGCCGGGAAACGGACTGTCATGACCACCTGTCACACCAAGGAAGCGAACGCTGCTACTTTTTGCAGCATGATAATCGGTCATGGCATCCCCAACCATAACACAGTGATGCGGCTTGTAGCCGTGTTCGCCAAGTATGCCGACGATGATATCATGCTTGCTGCGCGGAGAACCAAAAACACCAAGGAAATATTCTCCCAGCCCCCGGGCATCGACGATCTGTCGCAACTCATCTTCGGGTGTGCCTGAGACTACATACATAGGGCATTCCCCCTTCAGGGCTTGCAAAGCCGCTATAGCGCCGGGGATGAATTTGCTTTCAATGACTTTTTGGACCACCAGTTTTGCAAAACGCTCCGAGAGCACCTGAACCGTATCTTCGCTGGGAAGATCGCCATGCAGCAAAGATTCATAATAACGGAATTTTTCAAACCGGCTGATACCGCCATGCTCCATATGATAGGCAACCACAGTATCGACCATGGTTTGCCCGTGCGGTTCATACATCGCAGCAAAGGCCTGCGTCTTCACATCAACGGAATCACAGATAACACCATCAAAATCGAATAGCACTGCGTCCAGAGTATCGCCAAGCGCCATACCCTATCTTCCCGCGTCGGGTTTGGTCAGACGGGCATCCACATCGAGTGTTTCGGCTTTAACATCTTCCTCGCCAATGGCTGCCAGACAATCAAGCAGCCCCTGCCCAAGATCGACATAATCAGACGGCACCATCTTATGACCGACCTGCGGCATAAAGGCATAGGGCGTGAGCTGATAATGCCCGGCGGGCTCTTCATCCGCCCAGCTAACATCAACATTGTTACCCATGATTTCACAGATAATCTCAAGCAGTTCCCGAACTTTGTATTTTTCCTGCCCCGTCAGCACAAGATGTCGGTTGACGTATTGCGGGCCAAGAATTTGAACTGAAAGCTGGGCAGCATCGCGCACATGAATAAACTCACGCACCGCCTCTCCGCTGCCGGGGTAGCGGATATTGCCGGTGGTAACGGCTTCTTGCAAAAGATTGTGAATGCGATTGTGGTTGTCTGCCCGACGGCCATAGAGCGTGCCATATCGCAGCACTGTATAATCAAGCCCATATTCCTGAGAATAGGTCTGAATAAACCCTTCCGCCGCCTGCTTGCTGGCGCGATAGAACCCCCCATGATTGGAATAAACATAGACCGTGCTGGCGAATACGAAGCGTTCACACTTGGCACGTCGCGCACCCTCCAGGACATTCAGCGTCCCCAGCACATTGACTTGCGCCGTATGGTGGGGGTCCTTTGCGGCCTCGCTAATATCAGCTATGGCAGCAAAGTGGTATACTGCGCTTGCCCCTTTAATCGCATCATATACGGCGTCCTTGTCAGACAGTTCGCTAACAATCATTTCCTGATCGGGGCGCAGCCATTGCGAAGCTTCACGATCAAATATACGTACCGTGTATCCCGCGTCCGATAATGCATCCGCTGTATGGCTACCCAAAAATCCACTACCGCCAAAAACCGTAATTATTTTCGATTTCGCATCCGACATGACGTCCTCTTATTTCTTTGCTGCTATCAATTTACCATACGCAAACCGTCGAGCAGGTTCTGCGCCGCCTCTTGTTCCATCAACACACGAGCTTCGCGGGCGTATGATCCCATATGACAGGTTAACAGGACGTTCGCACATTGGGATAAAGGCCCCTGATAGGGCTCATCCTCGAAACAGTCGAGCGCTGCAAATGCCAGATGCTCACTTTCAAGCGCATCTTTTAGTGCGGCTTCGTCAATAAGACCGCCGCGTGCAGCATTGATCAAAATAGAACCAGGTTTCATGGCCTCAATGCGTGCCCGATTGATCATATGTTTGTTTTCGTCACTCATAGGCACATGCAGCGAAATAATATCTGCACGTGCCAATAAAGCATCTATCTCCATCAGTTCAACGCTGTCCATACTTGCAGCACCGGCATATGGGTCCGATGCAATCACCGTTGCACCAAAGGCCTGACACAGTCGCGCCACGGCCTGACCAATCCGACCGAAACCGATTAGCCCAACAGTCTGGCAGGAAAGCAGACGCCCCATAAGTGCGCCCCATTCACCACGCCGTATATTTGCATCAGCCTCGCCCACACGTCGGCACGCTGCCAACATCAACCCCAGAGTCAGTTCACTAACCGCTACGGTGGGGCCGCCAGGTGTGATAGTTACAGAAATATCACGTGCCTTTGCGGCCTCCAGATCAACAGAGTCCGTACCAACACCGCAACGCGAGATGACCCGCAAAGCAGGTGATGCGGATATAGCCTTTGCACTGAGCGGTTCGACACCGGCAATCATGCCGATCGGATCATGGCTCGCCAGCAGATCTGTGATTTCATCCTCTGTTAATCGCCGCCCATAAGGATTCAGGACAATGTCATAGCCGTCCGCCTTGAGTTGGCGCAGCGCTTCGTTGTCATCAACCTGAAATGAAGAGGTGGTGATCAGGATATTCTTGGTCATGGCAGATATTCAAACCCAGTTCGTGAAAGTGATAAAGAAACAAGAGATTATCATGGCGAGGGATTGCACCACGCTTTTTATCCTATAGCTTTGCTAAAGTATTTACGATCTCAATGGGTTCGGCCCTGTGCTACACATGTCCATGATAATCATCGTATTCGTACGACATAATTTGCAAATTTCGACGAACATAAAACATACAATATGAGCAATCACTTAACTTTCGATCTATCCAGACGCCTGTATGCCACGGCTATCAAGTTGGGCATGCCCCTGCTACGGGCTTACCAGAGTCGCCGTATCCAGCGCGGCAAGGAAGATCCAGCACGTATCCTTGAGCGTGAAGGCATTGCCTCTCGGCCCCGGCCCGGCGGTCAAATCGTATGGATACATGGTGCCAGTGTAGGAGAAGCCCTCGCCGCCCTGCCTGTTATACAGTCCTTGGTTGAGCAATCGCCTGATACATCCGTTGTGTTGACCACTGGCACCGTCAGTTCCGCCAGTGTCCTGAAAACCCGTCTGCCCGAGCGGACCATTCACCAATTCTCTCCATTGGATAACCCGGCATGGGTACAGGCTTTTCTCGCACACTGGAAACCGACTGCTGTGGTTTGGATTGAATCTGAGTTCTGGCCAAATACATTATGGTCCATCCATCAGCTCGCCATCCCGCTCATTCTTATGAACGGCCGTGTTTCAGAGCGATCTTATGCACGTTGGCAACGTTTCCCCGGCATCATCGGTGGCATTCTATCCTGTTTCGATCTCTGCTTGGCGCAGAGCGCAGAAGATGCCAGACGATTATCATATCTGGGCGCACCCAAGGTCATTGATCATGGCAACCTGAAACTGGGCGCGCCACCTTTGCCCGTCGATCAGGACACGCTCGATACGCTGTTGTCTCGCGTTGTTGCGCGGCCGCGCTGGCTGGCATCAAGTACGCACGACGGTGAGGAAATCATGGCGGCTGAAGTGCATGAAAATCTTGCACGTGACATCTCCGGCCTTATCACTTTTGTCGTACCGCGCCATCCCGAACGTGGCCCAGCCATTGCCCAGACTCTACGCGAACGAGGGCTGAACGTGGCGTTGCGTTCTGCCGGTGATCTACCCGAAGCACAAACCGCTATTTATATTGCCGACAGCGTTGGGGAACTGGGATTGTTCTATCGCCTGTGCGATATCGTTTTTATGGGTAAATCTCTGGTCTCACCGGGTGGTGGGCAGAACCCGTTTGAGGCAGCCAAGCTGAAGCGCGCGGTCCTGTTCGGGCCAAACATGGGTAACTTTGTTGATCTGTCGGCACATATGCTTGCGTGTAACGCAGCACATCAGGTTCAGAACACAGATGCCCTGCATCGAGAACTACGCAGGCTTTTAGCGAACCCGGAGCTGATCAAAACGCGTGCGACTGCGGCCGACACCTTTTGCTGTGAATCCGCAAACATTATTGATGATGCCGTATCCATCATCATCGATACTATAAACCGGGTAACTTCTTAGAGCTTGATTTTATCAGACGGTTGCAGAGCAATCATGGCATCTTCAAGCATCGTTATATAGCTCTTACTCTTGTCAACCTCAGCATTAAGCCGCCTAACCAGCTTATGATGTTCACCTGAGAATAATTTTTCCTGAGCTCGAAAAATATGTTCGTAGTCCTCGAATGCCTTCTGATCCTCGGCTTCACGGAACCCGATCAAGTTACATGGAAATTGCTCAATCTCCTCCGGATTGACCAGACGCCGCGTTATCAAGTGCGCATCATTACGGTACCAGGTTGAAGTCAACACGCTGTATCCCATATCCAGGAATTTTGCGGCGCAACTCACGGCGCGCCCTTTCATCTGATCCGCGCCATTTACCAACACAAAAGCCTGCCCATCTAGGGGGCTTGTGACATAATCAGCCTTGACGAAACGAGGTTTCAAACGCTCGACAAGTTCAAGCATATCATCGGAGTAAGCAGCCAGATCACCTGCTATTAACGATACAGGTTGTGGTGGCTCGGCACCGGTTATTATTTCGATATTGACCGACGTCTCATATAAAGTCTTTGCCACCATGAGATCGGGACGGATAAAAATCTGCCAATCATGATCATCAAAGAAATTCAGCACCCCATGCTCTCTCAGTGACAACAGCAAGACATTACGAGGATCGGGGGATCGGCGGGCCGCACCAAATAAAAATAAATCATCAAACATCACGACACCTTACAATATCGTTTGGCCAGTGGCGGAATATAAGATGGCGTTATCATATTAACGGTCTTTCCACTTCGCTCCCCCTGCTGAAGAATATCTTCTAAAACTCGGCAGTGGCTAAGATAGTACGCATTGAAATCACGTTGGAAGAAACCAGGATGAACCTTTTTTATCTCTTCCATATATTCGTCAAATTGTGATTTTTTATCATGCTTCCAAAAGTAACCATCCTGCACAAACGGGCGACCATCACAGCCAAGTATGCGCACATCGTCAGTCAACGAAAATGCCAGCGGCAACATCATCATCGATAAAATATTTTCTGTCGATTTTACCTCTAGATTATCACACAAGTTGAAGCTGAATTCGGACTCATCATGTAGCGTCAAACCGATGACACGATCATGGAGGTCCGGCTCCAGGCATGTTTGAAATGATGGAATAAAGTCCAGAAGCGTCACCAGATAAGCATCATAGCGCTTTACCACTTCATTCAGTTCCCGTCGGAATTCACCAGCATAGCGTGATGGTCCGGCATGAAATACTGGGTCACCACAAACAATGATTTTGGGTTTCAGGGCTTCCATTAATTCCGTGTTGCGCACCATGCTGTTACATACCATGTGCACACCATCACCGAAATCAAAGTCAGCATTGACCAATTGTGAAATGCTGGGGGCAGAACCGTAGGCATACACCTGTCGGCCCGCAACATGCGCATGAAGCTCTTCTAACGCATTCTTGCTACGTTGATTGATTGCCTCAACGCGCTCTGGTGATACAAGTTTCCTTACAAACAGCAGGCGATTTGCAGCCTCGCCCATGTGGTTCATGATATCGACTGACGTGTAGAAAGCGCCTACGCGTATAGAAAGCTCATCAAATACCGCCTGCCTGGGACTATCGAGTATTTCCCAAATAAGGACGCCAGCGGTCTTATGGTCCCAAGTGTTCTCCAAGCGGCCTTCAGGGTCATTGAAAATCTCAATTTTGCCTTTCCAACGCAATGCCCACTCAGCCAAAATTGGGTCAAAGTAATCGGGCACATGATCGAAAATATTTGAAAGTAGATTATCAACGTCCTCTGTCGTTAAATCCTGCCCCCTGTACATAAAGAATAACCGTTCCATCTGATCGCTCAGGGGTTCGAAATACCATATGGAACGCACGATCTCATCAATCAGACGTGATCGATCCTGATAACTTGGGAAAAACAGGATTTCCATCCCTTGCTCCTCAACACTAATCTTTACGGTGTGACCAAGGGCCAATTTTGCACGTGAAAGCGTAGAACTAAAATAACAGAGGTATGCGATAACATCTCTTACGTTAAAAAAATATTAGGTAGATGCTGTATTCTCTATAGGCTTAAGGATCATCCTTGCCACCATCGGGTTTAATAAACCAATAATGAATATCACAAAGGGCTGGCTCTACCGACATTCAGAGTATGCTCATAATCGGAGGCGCATAGAATGGAACTCGATGTAATACTCCCGCCCAAAGCGGAAACAATTGCACCGATCACAATTACGTCGCCGGGCAATCATGCTGGTGCCGCCATGTTACAAAGCGCTATCTGCGCCAGTGATAATGCGATTTGTTATGGTGATAATTTTTATGATGAAATTTCAAGCCTGCTCGACTGGGCTATTAATCTAATTGAGCGCCATCAAAATATTCGCAGCGTTGAAGAAAAGGTTCTGAACGCTGCATTGGAGCGGGAGCCTGCAAAGTGGATGCCTGAATTGGCACCACCTTATGATCTGTATACAGCTTCAATTTTTTCAGTGGTTTATAATTTGCCGTTCACTGCACAGAGTTTTGCGCAACAAAATGGCCGTGATATATGGGCTATTGCACGCTCAAACATCCGATCCTCACGTATGATGGACATGATCTCAGTCTTCCCGCGTTCGCACGGCATCTTCATCTATCGCAATCCAATGAATATCGTGCGTGATGCAATTTGTGATAATCCCGATTCAGATGTTGCGAATATTTGTGACGCATGGAGCGCAACCATGCGCGACTACCTCAGCCTGTCATCGGAAAAGGTACTCAAGCTACGCTACGAAGATGCAAGCGATACGCCGGACGACGTTATCCAAACCATTGAGAATTTCACTGGTATTACTGGCCTGCGCGCAGACATTATCGCCCGCAATAACGAGGCTGAACTTCTAGAAGCCGATCAACTCGATGACGATATGATCGCTTCTATCAAGAATAAATGTGCAGACATGCTCGCCGTATATTATCCGGAAATGGTATCGGATTAATTCGCCCGATCATTCAGGGGGTCGGCGAATCCGGGCTTTCCTCATCGATGGTTGCTAACTCCGAAATTTGTTCTTCAAATTCCGTCAGCACATCGCGTTGATGGACGACCAGTTCGTGTGCACTTTTCAGTGCCTTATACAACTGCCCCTTCTCCATATCTTCCAGCATGTGCGTGGCGATCTCCGCCGCGCTGGGACATGCCAACAGATATTGTTCCAGATACTCCTGAAACTTAATCAGGTGATCATCAGCATTTTCCGGGAAAAGATACGCGTTCTGGAGCGCAAAATAGACACGGGTCGCTGGTGTGACAGCCTGATCCTTGGACAGGATTTCCTTGCCCCGCAGGATTGATGCCTGATTGTGGACAATAATCTTGGCATGCGGCGTTGCAACCTCCAGCACCGCACCATTGATAATGACCCGATCACCCATCTTCATTTCAAGCTTTAGCGGCATGATATTTTCCCTCGGCGCAGATTGATTGTTTATTTACTGATTATGGCATTTCGTCACGGCTTCGCGCGGGAGTTCTCACCACATACGTGCCCTGACACCCCTCAATATGAAACGGAAACCACTCAGGTCAAGGACCATAGCGCAAATTGCCATTCGCTGTCTTGTTTCTGCTGCACCATTTGGATGTAAACCTTCTGCCTTCTCATCAGCGTGCTAGGCATATTCTTCCCACCCATAATGGTCGATTTTACCCTGACACCCCCTATTGCCGCATAGATCACAATCATAAAAACTAATTTTATTTATATAAATCAACGAACTAACCGTTTTTTAAAAACTGGCAAAGGTCTTGCAGATAAATGCCCAACGTATGCGTTTTATTGGGGTGCTAGATTATGGATGTACAAAAAGCTGCGGCGAATGCAAACAACGCTAATAATACCGCGTCGCAACGTGCGACGGGCGTTTTTGAAACCGGCCGCACCTTTGCAGCGCAATTCGCTGATATGATGCGCGTGCCTATGGGTGCAACGGCAGACCTGTTTCCCTCCAATGCCAAAGACCATGCCGCTGAGCCGGAACGGGCTCGCGAACCCGCACAGCGTGCAGATACACGTGAGGATGATGACGCCGACAGTTCTGCTGATAACAAGGCGGTCGCAACCCGTGATGTGCGTGAAGAGCCCACGAAATCTGATCGTCAGGGCGACGATAACGATGGAGATCATGCGTCCGATCAGGGCAGCGAACAACGCGCCGACAACAGCGACGAGGACACGCACGGCAAACGTGATGACGCCCCGTCCAGGGATGCCAACGCTGACGAACACGCCAATAATGATGACGGTGGCGTACAAAGCGCAGAAAATTCAGCCGGTGATGACAACGTAGGTGACAGTGAAGCTGCAAACCCTCAGGATGCGAACGCCCAAAGCGCTTCGGACAACGCTAAGAATAACACCGAGTTTACCGCCGCACTTGATGGTCTGATCGCCGCCGCTCAGGGATCGCATCAGGATCAGTCCGTAAAATCTACGGCCCAGACCCTACGCGATGCCGCAGGAGCAACCCAATCGACCAAAGCCGGCGAAACCAATGCTAATACCATACAAAACCAAGGACCGGGTATAGCAAGCCAGGGCATTGCCAAAGATGCCGGCACCGCCGACCAGTCGGCACAAGCCCTGCGTAACATGACACATGCCTCGGCGGGCCTGAGCAAGGCAGAAAACGAAGCCGCACGCGCGGCCGACCAGCCGCTGGCCGATCTGCAAGCCAGGATGCTGGCCGACAAGCTGAAATCAGACACCCCTGTAAAGGTTCAGGTCAATGTGGACAAAAGCATGGGGCAAACGACCTCACAGACCTCACAGTCGCTGAACGCCAACGCCATTGCCGCACAGGAAGGCGATAACGCCGCAAGTGCTCGCAATGCCGCACAGCAGCCATCCCTTCGCGCCACACCGCAACAAGTGGCACAAAATGGCGCTGATGCGCAGATCGGTGCACAGGGCCAAACCCAGGCTGCCGCCCAGTTGGCAGGAGCCGCACAATCTGCCGCCGCTGAACGTGGCATGACGCGCGCGACAACTCAGGTAAATACAGCCGGACAGCATAGTGCGCAGGTCGGCGTCGATGCCGCCAATGCCACCACGCCCGGTGCAAATTCGGCAACACAGCAAACCGCCGCCACGCAGCGTGCACAACAGACGCAAGCTCCACGTGCCGCGCAACAACACACGCCGCTTACGCAGCTCATCTCAGTCAACATCACCAAAGCCATTGCTGAAGGCATGGACCGGATTTCCGTGCAGCTTCGCCCTGCGGAACTCGGCAAGGTCGAGGTTCAGTTAGAAGTCGCAAAAAATGGCCGCGTCAGCGCCACTATTATTGCAGAACGACCAGAATCTCTTGAACTGCTACGCAATGATGCAAAAAACCTTGAACGCGCCCTGCAAGAAGCCGGGCTCGATGCCCACGCGGGCGATCTGAATTTCAGCCTCAAGGATCAACAGGAGAACCCTGGCGATTCCAACTCCGGTAGCCGTACAGCTGATGGCGAAGACGATACGCAGGATGGCGATGCGGAGGCCCAGATGGCCGCCCGTCTGCTGAACGGCGAGAGTCTCGACATCATATCTGATACGCGCGTCGATATCCGGGCCTAGGGAAACATCTGATGCTTGATGCAATCGCCGAAACAGCCGCCGCTAAAAATCAGAGCAAATCCGATTCCTCGCGCCAGAAGCTGGCCGAGGACCTGGACCAGTTCATGACCCTGTTGGTGACGCAGTTGAAATACCAGGATCCGCTTGATCCCATGGACCCCAATGAGTTCACGTCCCAGTTGGTTCAGTTCGCCAGTGTTGAACAGCAAATTCACGGCAACGCAAATCTCGAGCAGATGCTTGATCTGCAAAAGACCAGCCTTCTGGCCACAGTTGTCGGATACATCGGTGCCGAAATTGATGTCACGGGCGACCAGATGCCACTTCTAAGCGGCAAGGCTCAGGCTGACTACACGCTTAGCGAAGATTCTGAAGACACCACCATTACGGTGACCGACAGCAATGACCGGGTGGTTTATTTCACCAAGGGTGAAATCACCGAGGGCAAGCACGTATTCCAGTGGGATGGCAATGACAACTTTGGCTTCCCACAGGATGCAGGTATTTACAAATTTACCGCTTCAGCGCTCGATGCCAATGGCGATCCTATCGACATCGCACACGGCGTCACAGGAACGGTCACCAGCGTCAGCATGGACAATGGTTCGGCCATCATCTCGATGGGCGGTGCAGAATACAAAATGGATGACGTCCTCGCCATCCGACAGGCGAATTAAGTCAGGATTTTTCTACCGGGCTCAATGGTCCGCTACGAATTGAACAATTTATCGAAGCGTCTCACACATTGTGAACTGGGCGCACAGAGAAGGAGAATGTTATGAGCTTGTTCGGTGCACTGTCTTCCGGCGTATCAGGTCTCAGCGCGCAATCGAGTGCCCTGGGTGCCATCGCCGATAACGTCACGAACGTGAACACCATCGGTTACAAAAGTACCGATGTGCAGTTCAAGACGCTGGTAACCAAACAGGTCTCGTCGACCAAGTATTCTCCGGGTGGCGTGCAATCCGCCCCGAAGTCCGGCGTCGATGTTCAGGGCCTGTTGCAGTCATCCACCTCGGCAACCGACGTTGCAATCTCGGGTCAGGGCTTCTTCATCGTCAATGAACAGCCAGAAGCCAGCCTCGGCAGCCTGTTTGCCTATACCCGCGCCGGTTCATTCAGCGTTGATAAGGACGGCTACCTGCAAAACACCTCAGGCTGGTATCTGCAGGGTTGGCCGCTACAAGCTGCCGGCAATACAACCACCGGCTTCACCACGGTAACCGATGGTGACGACACCTTCCTCAAGGCCTATCAGGACAGCGACGGCACCACCATTGCCATCAATGACAACATCGTCAGCAACGATGACCTGCGCCCACTGAACATTAACACCATTGGCGGCACGGCACAGGAAACCAAGAACATCCGCCTCGGTGCCAACCTGCCGTCCGGCGATGCTGTTGGCGAGAACCATAAATCCAACGTGGTGATCTACGACACGCTGGGCAACAGCAATAACCTGGAACTGCAATTTGACAAGGTCGGCGAGAACTCATGGGGCATGGCCATGCCAACGCCATCAGGTGCGGCGACATTGGAACTGCATGGTGTTGATGACAACGATTCAACACCGGACGTCTTTGCAGCCTCTGGCCTGCTCGAATTCACCGGCGTTCCCGCCGATGGCGAACAGATCATCATCGATGGTATTACCTTTGAATTTGACACCAATGACAGCGTTGCTCAGACCCCGACCCTGCGTAAGGTCGATATCAGCGCTTCGACCATCAATGATGCCTCTGATATCACACCGATCCTGAAAACGGCTATCGACAACTCCGCACTTGAAGAAACCAGCCGGTTTGCCGACAGCGGCACGGATATGATTATCACCCAGTCAACCATGGGTGCAGGAATCGCTATGGATGTCAGTAATATCCTGAGCGTCAAACAGGTCGCCGCAAACGGCAACAGTGGCACCTTCACCATTGCACAGATCGATTATGCCTACAAAAACGGTGCGCGGTTCGATTTTGAAAACGCCAGTGCGGCGGCGTCCTCATCGAACTCATATGATTTTAATTACGCAGCCGGTGCAAACACGACCACGATCACAGCCACCGCCGGTACGTTCTCTGGTTTCTCAGATGGCGATGCCGTGATCATCACCGGCGCCGAAGATGCGGAGAATAACCTCAATGTAACGGTCAACGTCAATGCAGACGGATCAGTCCTGACGGTCATCGAGGACCTCAGCGGCGCTGGTTATACTAACACGCCGGTCGATAATACTGCCGATACGACAATGAGCATTCTGGAAAGCTACGATACGGACACCCTAACCATCACGGCGGGCAGCAATACAGCTCAAGTCATGGAATTCCGTGCTGGTCCAGCGGCACCTCAGGCTACGGTAACCAATACTTTTACAGTTGCCGATGCTGGCGCAACGGCGACTGCCGATAATATTACAGCTGCCGTAGCAGGAACTTTCTATGGCTTCCAGGCTGGCGATCAGGTTACCATCAGCAATGGCACCTTGAATGACGGCACCTTCACCATTGCCAGTATTTCTGCTGATGGCACGGTCTTGACCTTTACCGATGGCGATCTTACCACCGATGGTGCCGATACGGATATGACCATCACCCGGGTCGAACCGTCCAACACCAACTACGTCACCATTCCTGCCGGAGCATCTGCAAGCGATGTCGCAACGGCCTTGGCAACGGAAATCGCCACGGTGTCTTCCATCACAACCCCTACACGGTTTACCGCTGATGGTTCGAGCCTGATTTTCGCACAAAGCGCTGTCGGTAACGACGTTGTCTTCAACGTCGCCGATATCACCGAGATCGCAACCGTATATGCCATCCCAGCCACAGCGGCGGAGGGCACTGCCGCAGCCGGTACGAACTTCACGGTCTCGTCAAGCAGCTATGGTGAGAAAAAGGCCGGTATCGATTTCAACGGTGACGGTTCCCCCGCCACGTTCAATGCCAACAACATCGATATCCAGTGGGCCAACGGTGCAAACGATCAAGAATTCACATCAACCAGTGACGATACACGCATCGGCCTGTTCCTGGGCAACGAGAATGTCTCTGATGGCGGCATGACCCAGCTGGCCGGTGACTACCAGATCAACTTCATCTCTCAGAACGGCGCACAGTTCGGTAACTTCGCCGGCGTCAGCGTCGGTGAAGATGGCATTGTCACCGCCCTGTTTGATAACGGCGTGACCCGCCCGGTCTTTATGATCCCGGTGGCGACCTTCGTGAACCCCAACCGCATGGACTCCCTGACGGGTAACGTCTACGTCGAGACCGACTTCTCGGGACAGCCCACCGTGCGTGAAGCTGGCGAAGGCGGCGCGGGTCAGTTGACCGGTGCGGCGCTGGAATCCTCCACCGTTGATCTTGGTGAAGAATTCACCTCGATGATCGTGACCCAACGGGCCTATTCAGCCGCTGCAAAAATCATCACCACGGCTGATGAAATGCTCGATGAACTGCTGCGGATCAAGTAACCACACATAAGTTCATAGGCGAAAGACGACACGACCCATACCCACCGCTACATACCCAAGCGGTCATACCCAGACCCCGGTCCCGACATACCCTCGGACCGGGGTCATTTCTTTGCCTACAGATCATTATAAAAGCTGCGCCCACAGGTGTGATGGCCGTCATAGTACGCCGGTTAAATACAATTTATCTTAAATCCGTATTAAATTTAGGGTTAATTGTCATGCAGTTCAAAACACTGGGATGCGGCGGATGCATTGGTGGCGATCAGGCAACCACATCCTTCCTGGTTGGTGACAGCGTATTGATTGATGCCGGAACGGGCTTGGCTTCTTTAGCGCAAGATGATTTGAATAAAATAGACCATGTCTTTCTAAGCCATTCACACATGGATCACGTTGCCCTGTTGCCCATGCTACTGGACGCGGCTCTAAGCAAGCGTGACACCCCAGTCAGGGTATACGGCATCAAAGAGACACTTGACGCGATTTCCGAGCATATTTTTAACTGGAAAATCAGCCCTGATTTTCGTGCCATTCCTTCTATTGAGAACCCCGCCGTTGTTTTTTGCGAAATCACCCCCGGCACCCCAACAACAGTGGCCGGGTGCTCAATCAGTGCCATTCCGGTTGAACATTCCATCCCAGCAGTTGCCTATCACGTTAAAAATGGCGAGTGCTCTCTTGTCGTTGCCACAGATATGTCTGGTGGGGACATATTCTGGAAAACCGTGAACACAATTTCCAATTTGCGTTACCTGCTGATCGAAACAGCATTCCAGAATGCCCGGATCGATCTTTGCAAATGCTCAGGCCACCTTTGCCCATCCCTGCTGGATGCAGAATTGCGCAACCTGAAACAGCCTGCTGAAATTTTTATTGTGCACATGAAGCCGTCAGCTGAGCCTCATATTCGGCAGGAAATAAGGGATACAGCGAGTTTACCCCATGTCCAGTTTCTCACAGACGGCGATATTTTTGATATTTAACGTTCTTATTTTTATTAACCATCAATTTTAGCGCTTCATTAAGAGGTCGTGGGTAACATGTGTGAACATTCAGCGCTCATTGAGAATCAGCACGTTCACAATGCAAAAAAACGAAAAAAATCAGGCACATGCTTCCAACACCGGACTGATCGTTATTGGTCCCGACGGTAAAGCATTAACCCGCGAAGATCTGCCCCCGGCGAATACCAAACGCTGGGTCATTCGCCGTAAGGCTGAGGTCGTAGCCGGTGTGCGCGCCGGGCTGATCAGCCTGTCGGAAGCGTGCAAACGTTACTCGCTCTCCATAGACGAGTTTCTGTTATGGCAGCGGCAATTCGACACACACGGCCTCGAAGGGCTAAAGGTCACACGGATTGCCGATTATCGCCCCCAGCATCGCACGGCTGAGCAGCACGCTGACATAAGCGGTGCCGCGTTAGCCGAATAAATTCGACGGCATCTCGACACCGTCCCCAATCCCTTACCACTTATATTGTTACCCCCACGCGTAATGCGTCGCGCAATGAATGCGGCGTCACGCGTGCTATCAGCATATTCTGTTACTCAGGTTGAATCGCAACTAGGCATTTTTTGCCCATGATTAACGACTTGTTTACCGTATTTTTCGTAGCTTAAGCTTATCAATGCCGCGTTAGCTATTCATGCTGACTTGGCTGTTTGTGAACTTGAGTGAAAAGAGGTTCCCCGTGGACGCACTATTTCAGGCTATGCGCTCTTTAGGTCCCATGCGATTGGCCCTGATGGGTGGTGTTGTTCTCGCCATGGTCGGGTTCTTTATCTATGTGACGACCCGTCTTGCCACACCGAACATGGATTTGCTGTACTCGCAACTCGACAGCAAGGACACCACGCGGATCATTCAAGCCCTCGACGCTCAAGGCGTGCCTTATGAATTGGGCACCGAAAACAGTGGAATATTTGTCCCCGGCAAGGAAGTCGCGCGTATCCGCCTGATGCTGGCTGATCAAGGCCTGCCCGGTGGCGGCTCTATCGGGTATGAAATTTTCGACGATGCGGATTCCCTCGGCAGCACCAATTTCATGCAGAACGTCAATCTGGTGCGTGCGTTGGAAGGTGAACTGGCACGGACAATTCAGTCCATTAACTCTGTCAGCTCCGCACGTGTGCATCTGGTGCTGCCTAAACGTGAGCTTTTCAGCCGCGAACGAATGGACCCCAGCGCATCAATCGTATTGCGCATGAGCGGTGGCAAACGTCTGGATAAGGAACAGATTTTAGCCGTACAGCATCTCGTTGCCACGGCTGTTCCTAGCTTGATGCCCAAACGCGTCTCAATCGTTGATAATAAAGGCAAGCTACTGGCCGCCGGATTTGAAGAAGACGACGACGTTGCTGTAATGGCAGACAAGACCTCTGAGCGCCGCAAGAAGTTTGAAAATCGCATGTCGCGCACCATTGAGGAAATGCTCGAGCGCACCGTTGGTTTCGGTAAGGTTCGCGCAGAAGTTTCAGCGGAACTGGATTTTGACCGGATCAGCACTCAGGAAGAGGTCTATGATCCGGACGGGCAGGTCGTTCGTTCAACCCAAAGCGTAGAACAGTCTGCGAATGCCAACGATAGCGAAGGGTCTCCGCCTGTATCTGTTGGCACCAACCTGCCAGATCCGAACCTGCAATCTATTGATGGTGTGAGTTCATCCACCAACGAATCACGCATCGAAGAAACCGTTAATTTCGAAATTTCCAAGAAGGTGATCAATCACGTACGCGAAATTGGCGCCGTTAGCCGATTGTCCGTTGCCGTACTGGTTGATGGCCGCCGCCTGCCTGATGATAACGGTGATTTCCAGTACACGCCGCTGCCCGATCAGGAAATGGAATTGCTGGCCGCTCTGGTGCGCAGCGCCATTGGCTTCAACGCTGATCGTGGTGATCAGGTTGAAATCATCAATATGGAGTTTATCGATTTTGTAGCACCAGAAGAAGAACTCGACCTGTTCTTCGGCATGGACAAAAACGACCTGTTGCGACTAGCCGAATTTATGGTCCTCGGCATCGTCGCCATCCTGGTCATTCTACTGGTCGTTCGCCCACTGATTTCACGGGCCTTCGAAGCCCTGCCTAGCGCGGCAGCCCTGGCCGGTGAAATGTTGCTGGCCGATCAGTCAGCTACCGGGGCCCTGGCCGGGCCAGGTGGCGCGCCGATCCCTGATGACGGCATGGGTGCAGAAGAACAGTTCGACGAATTGATCGACATTGACCGCGTAGAAGGTCGCGTGAAGGCCTCCTCGGTCAAGAAGGTTGGCGAAATTGTCGAGAAGCATCCAGAAGAGGCACTTTCCATCATCCGCAACTGGATGTACCAGGAAAGCTAAGAGAACAGCTAGATAGGAAGAGACCGACGTATGGCGGGACGCGAAGACTACAGAAGCATGACGGGTCCGCAGAAAGCGGCCATGTTCATGCTCGCCATCGGAATAGAGCACTCAGCGCGCATCTTTGAGCGCATGGATGACGAAGAAATCCGTGAGCTTTCCCAGCAGATGTCAGGCCTCGGCACCATCAACGCCACGCTCATCGAACGCCTGTTCGTGGAATTTGCTGATCAGCTAAGCTCAGCCGGTGGATTGGTCGGGTCGTATGATTCCACCGAGCGCCTGTTACGCAACAGTCTGGCCGATGAACGCGTCTCGTTGATCATGGAAGAACTGCGTGGCCCGGCCGGTCGCACCATGTGGGACAAGCTGGGCAACGTGAATGAGACCGTGTTGGCCAACTATCTAAAGAACGAATACCCGCAGACCGTCTCTGTGGTGCTGTCAAAGATCAAACCCGATCACGCTTCACGCGTGTTGTCTGTGCTGCCCGAGAACTTCGCGCTGGAAGTCATTATGCGCATGCTGCGCATGGAAGCCGTGCAGAAGGATATCCTTGATCACGTGGAGAAGACCCTGCGTGCAGAGTTCATGACCAATCTGGCGCGCACGGCGCGACGTGACAGTCACGAGATGATGGCCGATATCTTCAACTCGCTTGATCGCAACACGGAAAACCGTTTCATGAGCGCACTTGAAGAGCGCAACCGGGAATCAGCCGAACGTATCAAGAGCCTCATGTTCACCTTCGACGATCTCGTACGGGTCGATGCAGCAGGCATCCAGATGCTGCTACGCCAGATCGAAAAGGATCAGTTGGCTATCGCGCTCAAGGGTGCAGCGGCAGACGTCGGCGACCTGTTCTTTGCCAACATGTCCGAACGTGCGGGCAAGATGTTGCGCGAGGATATGGAGGCCATGGGCGCGGTGCGCCTCAAGGACGTGGACGAAGCCCAGGCCAACGTCGTGCAGATCGCCAAAGCGCTGGCTGACGCAGGCGAAATCGTCGTCGCCGGCAGCTCCGATGAAGATGAACTGATTTACTAAAGTGCAATTCCGGTCACATGCTTTGACCATGCCCAGGATAGACCATGAGCGCTGTTAAAAAATTTATGTTTAATCGAGATTTTGATACGTTGAGCGCTAATAGTGCCCATGATGAGCAGGCTGTGGAAGACGCTGATGATCAATCTATGCCGGAAGAGAACGACCTCGTAGAAGAGGAAGCAGAAGCAGAAGCAGAAGTTGAGATTGAGCCTGGGTACAGCGAAGACCAAATGGCGGCTGCCAAAGCAGAGGCTTTTGAAGCGGGCAAGCAGGACGGTGCAAAAAACGCTGCCGAGACCATAGAACAGGCCAGCCTGACAAGCCTGCAAGCCATCAGTTCGCACATCACTGAACTTTTCGGTGAACAGGAACAGGCTAATAACGCCCTATTACGCGATGGCATTGCCGTCGCAACAGCACTGACGCGCAAACTGTTTCCCCACCTTGATGAACAAAATGGGCTTGGCGAGATTGAACGCCTGATTGAGCACACCCTGCTGCGTCTCATCGAAGAGCCGCGCGTCGTCGTTCGTGTCTTCCCTGACCTGCTTAAGCCGCTCTCCGAGCGGCTCGAAGAACTGCGAGCCGGGTCGGGCTACGAAGGGCGCCTGATTCTCAAGGAAGACAAAACTCTTACCTCTGGTGACTGCCGCCTGGAATGGGGAGATGGCAGTGCAGAACGCAATACCGCAGCACTTTGGGCATCAATTGATCATATAATTGAAAGCAATTTGGGCAAAATTATCATCCCCGAACCGGTATCAGTTGAGCAGGAAGACGATATTACGACACCTACTCCGGAGAACGTAGACGAACCTGCATCGCATGCCACCGCCGCACTGACGACAGATTTTCCACCAGATGCCGACACTCATACACCAGACATAGCCTCCGAACCGTTGCAGGAGAGCCCCCCAGAAATGGAGTCATCACCTGATATCACCGAGAATGACGCGATATCGGAAATTGAATCAGAGAATTCACAAGAAATCGACGCGGAAGGCATGAACGAACCTGCCGTTCAGGATATAGTGTCAGGCGAATCGGTAAATGATGAGACTGTGTCGGGAACTGATGAGACCGCCGTGAGCGATGAGCTTTCGGTTGAAACTGAAAGCGACACGCTTGGCGAGAATACTGGTGGAGACGATCCGCTCAATGAAATGCCTGAGCAGTCACAGGAAGAGACGCCTGAAGAATCAACACCTGATACGGACACCCCCTTGGAAACAGGGGATATTCCCCATGAAGATGCGCAAGACCAACCCGATATAACGACACACGCCGAACCAGAAACAGAGCCTGCCGCCGACATCGACACAGGCAATGAAGCCGACGCTGAAAGCGACATGGCAGTTGATGCCGAATTAATGGATGATACAGGACAAGACGTATTAAATGCAGATGCTACAGATATTCCAGATGAAGTAGCGGATAGCGTGAATGATGGCGACTCAGAAGATATTGACCCCCTTGGCACCGACCAGACAGAGAACTCATAGGAGCAAGACATGGCTGATGAAGAAAATCTGTCATTAAATGAATTTGAAAATACTGACGATGATGGGCCTGAAATCGTCGCCGAAGATAGTCCGCCTGCCAACGTCGGACAGGCCATGGTCGATATGGGCGACCTGCCCCGTGGCGCAAAGGATCTGGAAGCGGTCTATGACGTTCCGGTTCGGGTTTCCGCCGTTCTGGGCAAGGCCACAATGCAAGTTAGCCAGTTGCTCAAATTGGGTCGCGGCGCTGTGGTTGAACTGGACCGCAAGGTGGGTGAAGCCATCGATATCTACGTCAACAACCGGTTGGTTGCACGTGGCGAAGTCGTGGTTGTCGAAGACCGCCTGGGCATCACGATGACAGAAATCGTGAAAGCCGAACGGAGCTAACGTCAAAGCATGGCCGACGAGACAAACATTTCAGTACGCCCGGCGCGAACCGGCTTCGACATCGCGACGATTGTCGGTTTGGTATCCGGCTTTGGACTGATTTCGGCGGCCATCTATCTTGGTGGCTCACCAGGCTCGTTCTTTAATGTCCCGTCTGTTCTGATTGTCATCGGCGGGACACTGGCAATCACAACCATGTGCTATACCCTGCCTGAGATGCTACGCACCATGAAGGTCGCGTCCCAGGCTATGGTCTACACCCATAGTTCCCCGGGCGAGGCTGCCGTACAGATGCTCGGTATTGCTGAGATATCGCGGCGCAAAGGCGTGCTGGCGCTACAGCCCATTGTTGACTCTTTAAAGCGCGGATCATTCCTGCAAACCGGCCTGTCCATGGTTGTCGATGGCACACCGGGCGAGGAAGTTGAAGCTATCATGCGACGCGATCTGCACGCGACGACGCAGCGTCACCACCGCTCGGCCAGTGTACTTCGACGCATGGCAGAAATTTCCCCCGCCATGGGCCTGATCGGTACATTGATCGGGCTGGTCCAAATGCTGGGGAATTTGCAAGACCCCGCGACCATCGGTCCCAGCATGGCCGTTGCCCTACTGACAACCTTTTATGGTGCGGTACTTGCCAACATGGTGTTCATGCCTATTGCCTCCAAACTGGAGCGTAATTCCAACCATGAAGCATTGGTCCGTACTATATTTCTGATGGGGGCCTCATCGGTCGGCCGTCAGGAAAACCCGCGCCGTCTGGAAATGATGATCAATAGTATTCTGCCACCCTCTGACAGGGTGCGGTATTTCGATTGAGAACAATCGAAATATAGAGCAAAAGCAACAAGAACACCGGAGCCAGAATTTACATGCGCGTACTCATTATCGGCAATTTGGGCGGTCAGATCGGCGCGGCGAGCCAAATCGCCATGTCGCGTGGTGCCCAGGTATCGCATGTCGACAATATCGATGAAGGTTTAAGCGCCCTGCGAGCAGGTGACGGGGCCAGCTTGATCATGGCCGATGTCATGCTGAATATCGCAGAACTGTATGAGCGCCTGGAGTCTGAGCGTATCACCATTCCCATCGTGGCCTGTGGCGTGGACACGGACTCGCAGGCAGCTGTGCGTGCGATCAAGGCTGGCGCCAAAGAATACGTACCTCTGCCACCCGATGCTGAATTAATTGCCGCTGTGCTGGCTGCCGTCACGGAAGAAGACTTCGACCTTATCGTGCGCGACGAGCGCATGGCAGCCGTTATTCGCCTCGCCGAACAGGTTGCACCGAGTGATGCCAGCATCCTGATTACGGGTGCGTCCGGTAGCGGTAAGGAAATGGTTGCGCGCCACATCCATGCCAAGAGCAAGCGCAAGAACAAGCGTTTCGTTGCCGTGAACTGTGCAGCAATCCCCGAAAACCTGCTGGAATCCGAACTCTTCGGTCATGAAAAAGGCTCGTTCACGGGTGCTGTTGCACGTCGCATCGGGAAATTTGAAGAAGCCAGCGGCGGCACGTTGTTGCTCGATGAAATCAGCGAGATGGATATCCGACTGCAGGCCAAACTCCTGCGCGCCGTTCAGGAACGTGAAATCGATCGTATTGGTTCAAATAAACCGGTCAGCATTGACGTCCGTATCATCGCCACATCAAACCGCAATATGGAAGAGGAAGTCTCTCGCGGTACATTTCGTGAAGATCTTTATTTCCGCCTCAACGTTATGAACTTGCGATTGCCGGAACTTTGCGAGCGGCCCGATGATATTCCCGTGCTGGTCGAGTTCTTTGCTGACAAATACGCTATTGCGAACGGTATTGATAAACGCCCGGTCACTGACAAGGCCATGGCTATACTCGCTGCACACACATGGCCTGGAAACGTTCGAGAACTTGAAAACACCATGCACCGCGCCGTGTTGCTGGCATCGGGTAAAGAAATTGATACGGACGCCGTCATGATCCAGAGCACCCCCGGATCACAGCAAGCCGCTGGAACAGGTGGCGGTGACGACCCCTTGGTCGGTCGCACGGTAGCAGACGTTGAACGCCAGTTGATTATCGACACATTGCAACATTGCATCGGCAACCGTACCCATGCAGCCAATATTCTGGGCATTTCGATCCGCACACTTCGCAATAAGCTGAAGCTGTACAACGATCAGGGTATTTTGGTCCCTGCCCCGGGCGATGATCGTCCGATGGTCTGACCTGACAGGAAACCCGTAGACGACAATGGCTGATGCCTCACCTGAATCAGGCTTAACGCCCACAGAAGGAAACAATGCCACCAGCGGCTCACAAGTCATGAGCGGGCTGATGTCCAGCCTTGGTGTGCGCGTGGTAGACGCCCTGCGTGGCGGCGATCTGGCGTTGGCATTTGGCGTCATCATCATTCTTGTGGTGTTGATCCTGCCCATGCCGGGCTGGTTGCTCGACGTAGCGCTGGCATTTTCCATTACTTTTTCAGTGCTGATCCTGATGACCGCACTGTTCATCCAAAAACCGCTCGAATTCAGTGCTTTCCCGACGGTTTTACTCCTCGCGACGATGATCAGGCTATCCCTTAACCTTGCCTCCACGCGCCTTATCCTCGGGCATGGACATGAGGGCACATCGGCTGCTGGCCGCGTCATTGAAGCTTTCGGTGGCTTCGTGATGAGCGGCAACTTTGTTATTGGTATTATTGTCTTTGCCATTTTGGTGATCGTGAACTTCATCGTTATCACCAAGGGCTCTGGCCGTATTGCCGAAGTATCAGCACGTTTCACCCTCGATGCCATGCCCGGCAAGCAGATGGCCATCGACGCTGACCTATCGTCAGGGCTGATCGAAGAAGACGAAGCACGCCAACGCCGTCAGGATCTGGAAGATGAAAGCACCTTCTTCGGTGCCATGGACGGTGCCGCCAAGTTTGTCCGCGGCGACGCCATCGCCGGCCTGCTGATTACCTTTATCAACGTCATTGGCGGTATGATCATTGGTGTTGCACAACAAGATATTACCTTTGGCGAAGCCGCCAACAGCTATGTCAGCCTGACCGTGGGTGATGGTCTGGTAACCCAGATTCCCGCGCTCGTCGTCTCCACCGCTGCTGGTATGGTTGTTACCAAATCGGGTATCCGCGGCAACACGGAAAAGGCGCTATTTTTCCAACTTGGTGGTCAGCCAAAGGCCATGGGTGTTGTCTCCTTTCTGACCGCACTTCTGGCATTTCTCCCCGGCATTCCGGCCATTCCGTTCGTTATGCTGTCAGTCGCAACAGGCGGTATCGCCATTTACGTCCTGCGCCAAAATGAGCAAAAAATTGCCGAAGCTGTGTCCCTGCAGCTTCAGCACGAAGAAACTGTTGCGCCGGTGGCAGAGGAACCAATCTCTGCAACCCTGAAGATTGATTACCTGCGTCTGGAGCTCGGCTACGGCTTGCTGTCACTGATCAACACACCACGCGACGGCCAGCGCCTGACCGACCAGATCAAGGCCCTGCGCCGTCAGCTTGCAGCCGATATGGGCTTTGTCATGCCGAGTGTGCGTATTCAGGACAATATGCAGCTACCCGCCAATAGTTATGTTGTGCGGATCAAGGAAATCGAGGCCGGTCGCGGTGATCTGCGGCCAAACCAGATGCTTGTGATGGATCCGCGCGGTGAGGAAATTACCCTTGCAGGCGAAAAAACCCAGGAACCGACATTCGGCTTACCGGCCATGTGGATTGAAGAGGCCAACCGTGAAGAGGCTTTGTTCCGCGGCTATACTGTGGTTGATCCGGCAACGGTCATCACCACGCACCTGACAGAGGTCATCAAGGATAATATGCCCGAGCTGTTATCCTTTGCCGAGACCCAGAAATTACTCGATGAACTTGATAAAGATCACCAGAAACTGGTGGCAGACCTGGTGCCTGCGCAAATTACAATTGGCGGCCTGCAACGCGCCCTGCAGAACCTGCTCTCGGAGCGTGTGTCCATTCGCGATCTGCCGACAATTCTGGAGGCTATTTCGGAGTCTTGCTCACAAACACGCAACGTGCTTTTGATTACGGAGCATGTGCGCGGTCGTCTGGCACGCCAGATCAGTGACATGAACGAAAACGATCAGGGCTTCATCCCGCTGGTTACATTGTCACCGCAATGGGAGCAGACCTTTGCTGAATCACTGGTCGGTCAGGGCGAAGAACGTCAGCTATCACTGGCACCGAGTTCATTACAGGATTTCATCAACGCACTGCGCACCACATTTGAACGACAGGCAATGATGGGAGAAACCCCGGTATTGCTCACAAGCCCGGCTATCCGGCCCTATGTACGTTCCATTATCGAGCGTTTCCGGCCGACGACAGTGGTCATGTCACAAAATGAAGTTCACCCCAAGGCACGCATCAAGACCGTAGGTCAAATTTGATCAACCAGACGCTGAATATTGCCGCTGTTATAATGATAAAAACCAATAAGGCACGCCCTGTATGACGCCGCAAAATCCCATGAGTCCATCAACCGCAACCCAATCCAAAGGGCAAAATTTGATTGCCATCGCTTCGGGTAAAGGCGGTGTGGGCAAGACATGGTTTGCGATTACGCTGGCCCATGCCCTTGCGCGCCAAGGGCTTAAAATTCTACTGTTTGATGGTGATCTGGGATTGGCCAACCTCGACATTCAACTTGGGTTGTCTCCCAAGAATGACCTTGGTGGTGTTATCGGTGGAAAGATCACCATGAGCCAAGCAATTACGCACTACGAACTTGGTGACTTCGACATCATTGCCGGGCGATCTGGAACCGGCACATTGGCTAATATTCCGCCAAGCAGACTACGCATGCTTTCTGATGAGCTGATTCAGATCGCACCAAATTACGACATGGTTCTATTGGACCTTGGCGCGGGCATTGAGCGTACAGTACGCCAGATGGCAACCTATGCTTCGCAATACCTTGTCGTCGTTACGGACGAACCCACCGCGCTGACCGATGCATACGCATTCATCAAGGTGACACGTAATGAACGGCCCGATACCGACATTCAGGTGGTGGCCAATATGGTGAACTCTACACGCGAGGGCGAGCGCACATACAATACCCTGCAAAAAGCCTGTCAGAGTTTCTTGAGTTTTTCACCGCCACTCCTCGGCATTGTCCGGCGTGATAATAAGGTACGAGAAGCCATACGCAGCCAGACATCACTGTTAACAAGGTCTCCCAATTGCGAAGCAGCTACGGATGTTGAGGCCATCGCCAACAACCTTCATAAAGGCGCATAATATGCGCTAATATGACACCGTTCTTTCCAGCATAACCGGGCTCGGACACCCGTTCAGGGCCTAAGTTGAGGGGGTATAACAATGAGCACCATACAACCACCGCCCTCATCCCCCCTGCCGCCTGCCTCACCCTCCGCCCTGCCCCCGGCAACACTGAGCGTTGCGAAACCACCGCCAGCGCTGTCCCAATTACCCTTGGGCACAAATCTTGAGGCGACGCTTATCACCAGCAGCGGGCGCACGGTGGCGCAATTCAAGACACCGTTTGGCTCTATTACCACCAACCTTCCACCGAACCTGAAACCCGTACTCAACCCGGGTCAGTCTCTGCTTCTTCAAATTGCACCGAAGTCCGCAGGATCAGGCGCGCCTCTACTTCTTCAAGTTCTTGAAATTACGGGACGCCCTGTTCAGACAGGCCCGGCAAGCGCAATACAATCAGGCGCAGGAACACCGGTCGGCACACCAGGCACGGTGAGCGCGCCAATTCAAGCCCCCGCAACACTCAATCTGAGTGTCGGCACGAGCCTTGGTGCGGTTCTACTAACCCCTGTCAGCCTTACTGGGGCGCAGACAGCCCCATCTCCAAAATCAGCGAGCGTACCCATAACGGCGCAGACAACGGGACCCCAAAGCGCGCCCAGCATACCCGGCGCGCCGCAAACAGCCCCTGGCACAGTGACGCCTGTGCGCCCCGGCGTATCCCCCGGCATATCCTCTGTGCCAGCCCATGGCGCAGCCCCATCTGGAGGGGCATCCGTCCTGCCCACGGGTAGCGCAATGCGTATTACCCTTGTCAGCCTCAATCCACCGCATACAGCTGGCGAATTGACACCTGTAAGCACCCCGAATACACAGAGCACTGTGCCAAGCACACCCTCACTGAGTGCGGGGCAAACTCTGAGCGGCACGGTGAGCGGCTTAACGCCAAGCGGCAACCCAATCCTGTCAGTTCCCCTGAATCATGGTGCAAGTACTGGTAACGGCACGATGAGTATTTCTCTTGCTGGCAGCAAACCACTGCCCATCGGGACACAGGCCTCCTTTCGTATCGAAAGCGCCCCACAACCACCTGAACCCACACGCCCCATGCCCACAGCGCTGCACCGCGAAGGTATGCTCAGCACACGACAATGGCCCAGCATGGATGAAGCCCTCAGCGCATTGAATGTTGCAGATCCGGCGGCCGGTCATCACGTCACGAATTATGCCATTCCCAAGCCCGATATTCAGTTTACTGCCACCGCACTATTCTTTCTCAACGCCCTGCGCGGTGGCGATGTGCGAAGCTGGCTAGGCGAAAATGCCAGCCGCATACTTGAGCGTCTGAAGCCTGACGCCATGCGGCGGTTGGGCGATGATTTCCGTATGCTATCAGGCGTTGATGATGACGTCGGCACGCCTGCACGAAGCAATGAATGGCGTGGCACGTTATTACCCTTCCACGCAGAGGGTGCGCTGGAACAGATCAGACTCTACACACGCCATCTAAACGATGAGGAAGACGACGCTGAGCCCGGCGCACGCAAGGGAACACGCTTCCTGATAGATGTGACGCTCAGCAATATCGGCCGTCTGCAACTCGACGGGATGATTGAAAAAGCCGATAAGCGGCTCAACATGATTGTCCGTACTGGCTCCAACCTGCCACCCGTCGTGCGAAACGACCTGATGGAACTGTTTGCCCGCGCCAATGATATTGTCGGCATGCAGGGTGGATTGACCTTTCAGGCTGCACCAGATGGCTTTATTGATCCGGCCGAACAACAGCCAGAATCAGATAGCGGTCTGGGCATCATGGTCTAGCATCTATAAAACTGATGGTATTTTCAGGTTAGCCAGACGTGCATTTTTCAATAAGATACAATCATGGAATTACGAGAGCGCCGCGCCGTACTGGAAAGCCAGCCGAACCCTGATCCCCGGCTGGACTACGTATCTATGTTATCGGGTGATATTCGTTCTGAGCTTTACTCCGCGCCACTCAACGTACAGCTCAGCTATGTTCCAGACAGGGTTATCCTGAAATCTGACGCATGGTGGTCGTACCTGCGTGCCGTCAGTGAACTGTCGTGGACATCGGTTGAAGAACTGGGCGTAACGCTACTGGCCGATCTGAACGACGAACTGGTCGCTCGCTGGATTGAGGTTAGCATCGCAGGTCATGACAATGATAACCGCCACGGTGTCGTTCTTTCCGAGCGTCAGCCCGACTGGGATAATCCCGCGCTGCTGTCTCGTCTGTTGCCCTTACCTGTTGCCTGACAGGGCTTAACCCACAGAACGTTGTTTGCGGCGAAACGTCTGAAGCCCGATCTCGTCGAGTTCCAGTTGGCTACGACGATTTTCTTCAAGGGCTGCACGCCGATCCCGGTTTTCCTGAGCCACTTCGTACTTCTTGAGTTCTACAAAGGCCTCACGAAGATCTTCGCGGGAGTCCGCAATGGCGACCTCCATCTGGGCAATGGATTCATTGATACGCTCACGTCGCTCAATAACAGTTTCGGCATAGCCGCCATACTGGAAACCTGCTTCATCGGGTGATTCCGCTGCGGCTTGCTGTTCATGCACCAACTCTTCTTCAAGCGCACGAGCCTGTGCTTCAAGATTATCGAGTAAGCGTAGCAACTCACCAAGTTTACGGCGCTTCTCGTCCACCTCCCACTCGTGAATTTGGATCAGGTTCTTGAGGTCCTTAGCCATAATATGCGCTCTGCTCCCAAAGGTCTGTGGTCAACGGGTTGTTCATCACCCTAGGCTGCCGGTTGTGTTTCATTGGTTTCTTCTTCGGGCTGTTCATCCGGCACCGGTTCACCCGGTACAGGTTCGCCAAGAATTTCCGCCAGCATGGCGTAACAGGAATCAAGGTCCGTGGCATCAGCAATCTGCTGGCTCAGGAATTCCTCAATCATAGGATAGTAGTGAATAGCCTCGTCAATGGTCTGGTCGCTACCGCGTCGGTATGCTCCCAGTCGAATAAGTTCAGCCATGTCCTCGTAGGTCGCCATCAACTGGCGTGCGCGGGAAATAATGGCAGACTGCTCAGCGGTATTACAACGCGGCATCGTACGCGATACACTCTTGGTGACATTAATCGCCGGATATCGCCCACGCTCGGCAATGGCGCGGTCGAGCACCACATGGCCATCCAGAATACCGCGCACCGCATCGGCCACGGGCTCATTATGATCATCGCCCTCAACCAGAACCGTAAACAGCCCGGTAATATTACCCTGTCCTTCTGATCCCGGTCCGGCACGTTCCAGCAGGCGCGGCAGCTCTGCAAATACCGAAGGCGTATAACCTTTGGTAGCCGGTGGCTCGCCTGCCGACAGGCCAATTTCACGTTGCGCCATGGCAAAGCGAGTCACGCTATCCATCAAACACAATACACTGCGGCCCTGATCACGCAGGAATTCTGCGATCGCCAGGGTCATATAAGCAGCCTGACGGCGCACCAATGGGGGCTCATCCGAGGTTGCCACAACGACGATGCTGCGCGCCATGCCCTCTTCGCCCAAATCATCTTCGATGAACTCGCGGGCCTCACGGCCACGTTCGCCAATCAGCCCAATAACGCTGACCTCTGCTGAGGTATGGCGTGCCATCATGGACAGCAGGGTCGATTTACCCACGCCTGATCCGGCGAAGATGCCCATGCGCTGGCCCTCGCAAACAGTCAGAAAGGCATTCATTGCGCGCACGCCAAGATCAATCTTTCCGCCGACACGTTGGCGTGAATGCGCTGGTGGTGGTTTGTTGTGAATTGGGTAGGCAACGCTGCCATTCCCCAACGGCCCTTTGCCGTCGACCGGTTCTCCGAATGAATTGACCACGCGGCCAAGCCAGGTCTCATCGGGGAAGACTGCCGGGTCCGTGGTGCTGATTTCCACCTTGCAACCAAGGCCGATGCCCTCAAGTGAACCGAACGGCATCGCCAGTGCCTTACCTTCGCGAAATCCTACGGCCTCGCACAACACTTCGCGGCCATCGCGTCCCTTGATGGCGCAGTAATCGCCCACCGAAAAGCTGCCCTCGACCCCACCGATCTCAACCAGCAACCCGATGATCTGGGTTACATGGCCATAGACCCGGTAATCGGGCAAACGCGTGATGCGATTGGTGATGGTATTACCGATTACGCTCAAGCCGCTACCCTATCAAAAGATTCGTTGGCGAATCGCCAAATCTGCACCATTGCAGCGTTCTGTGCCGCAATGGCTTTCCACGCAGTATGACCTCGAAAGTCTTTATGTTACATTAATGAAGTGTTTACAGTATCTTACGTGATTTTTATGCTTCCATATAACAGATTTTTGCTAATGGCCTTGCGCCGGAGTCCTCTGGAATTTATGGTTAATAAATATTAACGCAATAGATGGAGGGCCAAATGCGGGTCCTGCTTATAGAAGACGATCAATCCACCAAAGACAGCATCGAGTTGATGTTGAAAACGGCGGGCATGGTTGTAGATTCCACCGACATGGGCGAAGACGGCCTGGAGATCGGAAAACTCTACGACTATGACATTATGATACTCGATATAATATTGCCCGACATGGATGGATTTGAAGTTCTGCGTCGCTTACGCGATGCCAAGGTGCGTACGCCTGTCCTGATCCTTTCTGGTCTGACGGAAGCCGAAAACAAGGTCAAGGGCCTGGGTTCTGGCGCCGATGATTACCTGACCAAGCCGTTCAACAAGGATGAACTGCTCGCCCGTATTCAGGCCATCGTACGGCGTTCTGCCGGACACTCACAATCGATCATTGAGACAGGCAAGCTTTCTGTCAATCTTGATGCCCAGACAGTTGATGTAGAAGGCCTGCCAATCCACCTTACGGGTAAGGAATATGGCATCCTTGAACTGCTTAGCCTTCGTAAGGGCACCACGTTGACCAAGGAGATGTTCCTTAATCATCTCTACGGTGGCATGGATGAACCTGAGCTCAAGATTATTGATGTATTTATCTGCAAGCTACGCAAAAAGCTGTCGCTCGCTACTGAAGGCGAGAACTATATCGAAACCGTCTGGGGGCGTGGTTATGCGCTTCGTGACCCTGATGACATAGACGTTGGTTTGCGCGCCAAGGCATAAACCTTCGATAGAACGTGCGTGTTAATCACTCATACAAAAAGGCCCGGATATTAAATCCGGGCCTTTTTTATTTTCAGCGCATACACGCAGAGAACAAACCGTCAGATCAGGTCAATTCATATACACCGCGCTGGCCCTTCACAGGCTTGAAGCGATCTGAAATACCCAGCACAGTTTCCGCGCCACCAAGGAAGAGCAATCCATCTGGCGGCATCAGATCGGCAATACCTGACAGAACCTTCGTCTTGGTTTCAGGATCAAAATAGATCAACACATTCCGGCAGAAGACCACATCGAACATGCCCAGCGGGGTCAGCTTATCCAGCAAATTGAAATAACGGTAATCGACCATATTGCGGATTTCTGGCTTGATCTGCCACTGGTCCTCAATTTTGTCGAAATACTTGATCAGCAACTGGATCGGCAAACCGCGCTGCACCTCAAACTGAGTGTACATCCCCGATTTTGCCTTACGCAGGATATCATGGGAGATATCCGTGCCGACGATCTCATGGCGCCAACCAGTCAGCTTAGCGGCGGCCTCTTTCAGGACAATTGATAAAGTATAAGGCTCCTGGCCACTTGATGCGGCAGCACACCAAATGCGCAAGGATTTTTTGCCCGTGCGTGCTTCCATAAGCTTGGGCAACACCTCGTCACGGAACAGATCAAACGGTTTCTGATCGCGGAAGAAGAACGACTCATTTGTCGTCATGGCCTCGGTCACACCGACCAAGAGTGCATCGTCCGTGCTAGAACGAAGCTTGCTGATCAACTCGTCGACCGACTGCATACCGTTCTTGCGGGCAAGGGGCATCAATCTGCTTTCCAGCAGATAGGCCTTATCCTGCGTCAGAACAAGTCCGGAGCGCTTACGCAAAGTACTGCTTACATAATCAAAATCTTCTGGCGTCATTAGCTGAACCTAGACATAAATTGCGTGACATATTCAGAGACATTCTCGAGTGGCAAAATTGAACTGCATAAGCCAGCCTCGGCAACGGCACCGGGCATTCCCCAGACAACGCTGGTATCCACATCCTGAGCAACAAGCGTGCCGCCAGCTTCAACGATGGCCTTGCCTCCATGCATACCGTCACTCCCCATACCCGTTAGAATAACCGTCAATACAGAGGCACCATACGCCTTGGCTATGCTACGCAACATGGGGTCAACGGCTGGTCGACAAAAATTTTCAGCGGGTTCCTGATTGAGTTTAACAGTTGGCTTTCCATCAACACTCTGAATAACCATGTGGTAATCACCCGGAGCCACAAGTGCCATACCGGGCTCCAGAACATCGCCATCTCTACCTTCACGGCAGTTCCACGCCGTGGATTTATCAATATGCTCGGCAAGCAACGCGGTGAACGTTGGCGGCATATGCTGTGTTATCACCACTGGCACCTTGATATCCTCAGGCTTCAGTGTCGAGAATACTTTCCGCAATGCTTCTGGCCCACCGGTTGAACTGCCAATAGCAAGGAGCTTCGGTTTAATCATACCGGGCTTGCGCAGGGTGATACCAGCCGGCGCTGCCTGATCCTTTATGGCTGCTGAGCGCGTAACCGTGCTCGCGACTTCCAGCCTTGCGGCTTTTGTTCTGCCAGCCAGGCCCAAGGCCTTTAGCTTGCTGATAAGGTTCTGTTTGAAATCGACGCCGGTCGTCAATTCACTCTGAGATGTTGGTTTCTGAAGATAATCAGCCGCGCCGGCTTGCATGGCGCGCAGGCTGTATTCAGCATTCCGCGCGGTCAACGTCGAGGACATCAGGATCATGACCTTCGGGTTGACTTCAAGTAGTAGGGGGATTGCTGCCAAGCCATCCATGACCGGCATCTCGATATCAAGAATGATAACATCAATATCGGGATTTTTACGAAATCGATCAACGGCAATTTCGCCATTCATGGCGTCGCTCATCACTTCGATCTCGGGGTCCTCCATCAGCATACGCTTATACAGCCCGCGAATAATCGCAGAATCATCGACCAACATAACCTTGATCGGATTATTCGTGCTGTTAGCGACAGCCAGAGTCATTTGCCCCTCTTGGTAAGCATTTACGAACGTAAAAACGCGAGATCAATCAGAGCAACCCGACCTGGGTGAATTTAGCCTGAATAATTTCGCTGTCGAAGGGCTTCATGATGTATTCATTCGCGCCTGCCTCGATAGCTTCCTGGATGTGCTCAATATCGTTTTCCGTAGTACAGAAAACGACGATTGGCTTATCACCACCCGGTGAACTGCGCAGGTCACGGAGAAACTCAATGCCGTTTTTAACAGGCATATTCCAATCCAGAAGGATTGCATCGGGCATGTTCTCCAGACACCTGTCCAAGGCTAACTGACCGTCCGCAGCTTCTACGGTTTCAAATTTCAATTCTTCGAGAATTTTGCGGGCAACCATTCGGATTACCTTCGAGTCATCCACAATAAGGCAAGATTTCATCGCTCAGCCCGTTCCTTTTTACTATACGGTATTCACCGTACCCGACACTACACAGCCTTCAATCACGCTTAAGGGGCATATGCTCTACCGCCGGATACACCTAATCTAGTTCTTCCACCTTACAGGTAGCTTTCATATCGAAAAAAAACTACTCGTCGTCTTTTGTAGCCATAGCCACTGTTTGCGCCAACGTACTGACCAGAACATCGCGGTCATGTTTGGCAACATAATCATTGAAGCCTGCATTACGCCCCTTGGCAAAATCTATTTCACCTGCGTTCGCCGACAAGGCCACCATAGGTGTATTAATCCATTTACCATCTTTACGTACAGCTTCTGCAAACTCGAACCCGTTCATACCCGGCATTTCGATGTCACTGATAATAACATCGAAGTCCTCACCGTTTTCACGTAAGCGAAGAGCTTCTTCACCGGATTCGACGGTCTGGACACGCCACCCTGCAACCGAAAGAAGTGGGGTCAGGAGATTACGGAAAAACTGGCTGTCATCAACCAATAAAGCGCGCCGAACCCCAATGGGCTTACCCTGCTGCTCGGCGGTGCCAAACCAGTCGGGGAAAGCCTGGGTCAGGAAATAGCCTGAATCGATAACATCGGTGGCCTTGCCTGCAATAATAGCGGTACCAATAATGCCAGGCGCATCTGTTGCGAGTTCAATCTTCAGGCGTTCATCGACAATATCGACGATTTCATCAACCACCAATCCCATATTGCGCTCGCTCTCGGTAAACACGAGAACTGGCTGACGACCGCTCTTGCCAAACTCAAACCCGGAATCAAATGGTATCAGTGGCATCAAGTGATCACGGTACTGCACGACATAGGAACCATGGGCGGTTTCCACCGCAGCAAGGTCAATTTCTTCAAGTCGCGCAATCAAGGCCAACGGAACGGCCTTAAGCTCCGGCCCACCGGCATGGAACACCAGCAGGGATGTTGTCTGGTCATCGCGTGAAGTCGCAGCTTTCTCGAGTGCGGCGCTTTCATCACCTGCGACCTCACCGGCATGCGAAGCAATACCGTTTGGATCAAGGATCATGATGACACTACCATCGCCCAGAATAGTATTACCAGAGTACGCCTGAATATGTCGCAGGATCGGTGATACCGGTTTCACAACGATTTCTTCAGTATCAAACACCTGATCAACGATGATGCCGAATGTGTAGTTACCGACCTGGGTCACAACAATGAACAAGCCTTCATCATCACCTTGTTCACGCTCTTCAAACTCGAGCAAGTCGTACAACGACACCAGTGGCAACAGGCGGTTACGCAATCGCAAGACCGGCGTATCGTTGATCATCTCGATCTGATACTCGGAGTTGCTCGACGCACGCACCAGTTCCAGCACGCTGATCTGCGGAATGGCAAAACGTTCGGTAGAGCACGACACGATCAATGCCGAGACAATCGCAAGTGTCAGCGGAATTTTGATGGTGACGGTCGTGCCTTTGCCTTCGGTTGACTTCAACTCAATGGTGCCGCCAATGCGTTCAATGTTGGTACGCACAACGTCCATGCCCACACCACGGCCGGAAATATTGGTGACCTTTTCCGCCGTTGAGAATCCAGCCTTGAAGATAAACTGCTGAATCTGGTTTTCCGTCAGGGCCTCGAGTTCGGCATCCGATATCATACCATTTTCAATAATTTTTTCGCGAATACGGTCCATGTTCAGCCCCTTACCATCATCCTTAATCTGAATGATGATATGGCCGCCTTCATGGAAAGCATTCAACGTTACCGTGCCGGTCTCAGGTTTGCCAATGTCAGCACGAGCATCGGGCATTTCAAGACCATGGTCGGCAGAGTTGCGGACCATGTGCGTCAAAGGATCTTTGATCAGTTCAAGGATCTGACGGTCCAATTCGGTTTCCGCACCAACCATGACCAGCTCAATTTTCTTGCCCTGTTCAACGGCCAGATCGCGCACGATACGCGGCAACTTCGCCCAGGCATTCCCGATCGGCTGCATGCGGGTCTTCATCACACCTTCCTGAAGATCTGACGTAATGTGGCTCAAACGCTGCAGCGGCACGGTAAATTCACTGTCATCATGCCCACGCACCATCTGAAGCAACTGGTTACGGGTGAGCACCAACTCACTGACCAGCGTCATCAGGTCTTCCAGCACGTCCACGTTAACGCGGATGCTCGATGCAGCAACACCGCCATCCTTAACACCACCACCCTTTGGCTCTTCTTTGGTTTTTTTAGCAACTGCAGGCGGCTTGGCAACCGGAGCAGGCGGCGCAGGTGCGGCGGGTGCTGCAGGTTCAGGCGCAGCGGCCGCAGCAGGAGCGGGTTGTGGTGCTGCGGCGGCCTGCTCTGCTGCACTCTCAGCAGCCATATCGGCAGCCATTTGCGCGTCACTCGCGGCCGAGGCACCATCAGACAGGGCATCGGCAACCTCTTCGAGTAATTCAGCAGCAACCGGTGCACCAAATTCATTTTTCGGCGGAGGCGCTTCGCCAGCCGGAGCAGCGGGCGCTTCTTCCGCAGCCATTTCAGCCACCATCGCATCATCGCTTGCGGCCTCAACACCCTGAGCAGCAGCCTCCTCGACCTCAGCAAGTAATTCTGCAGCAACCGGTGCACCAAACTCGTTGGTAGGCATCGCGGTGGACGCTGGCGCAACCGCTTCATATTCAGCAAGCAGCTCTGCCGCTACTGGTGCGCCAAATTCATTGGTCGCCATCGCGCCACCATCAACAGCGGCAGCAGGCGCTTCTTCAGCAGCAGGCGCCGGTGCAGCAGCAGGTGCTGGCGCTTTACCATCCGCCATAGCGTTAAGTTCAGCAATAAGCTCACTGTCCGCGCCTTCGGGCTCCTCGCCGGACCCTTCGAGTTCGCCGAGCAAGTCGCGGATGGTATCGATGCAGCTGAGAATCAGCGTCACCGCTTCGGGTGTAACTTCAAGCACGCCGTCACGGAATTTTCCGAGAACATTTTCGCCTGCATGCGCGACCGCTTCCAGACGTGGCAAGCCAAGGAACCCACAGGTGCCCTTAATAGTGTGAACAAGCCGGAAAATATTTCCGAGAATGGCCGCATCATTCGGGTCCTGCTCAAATTTGACCAGTTCCACATCGATGACGGCAAGACTTTCAGAAGTTTCCGTAAGAAACTCGCTGAGAAGATCGTCCATGGCTCTCGGCTCCTAACGATTCAAAAACATGACTTAATAACAATGGCAGGAATTCAATGTACTGGTCCGGTAGCTAGCAAAGCGCATGCGAAGCCTCTACCTATACCAAACTGTGTAACCCTATCATGCTATTCACTTATCCGTATATTTTTTAAACCTTCTAAAACATAGAAGAATTAACCGAGTATGCGGGACATCATGGGGCTAACCAAGCCTTAATTAAGCAGAGCCCGTTATGAACCGCTTGATGGTAACAACAATGCCAAGTTGATTGCGGCATCTGATTCACCGATCTCAACCTGAGTACCACAATGTGCAGCTAGCATACACGCATAATATGCATGAACATTGCGCGCCGAAAGCGTTTCTGCCGTGCAGGCACCGCCAAGCGCGATAGACGTTGCCTCATTTAACGCGGCACCTGGCCCCTCTGCCACACAGGCAACGCCCAAACCTTCCTGCAGTGGATGTATGTGAACCGTCACCTCCCCGCCGCGCGGCAGAGACTCCGTTCCAATCAACACCATCAGCATGGCCAGTTTAGCAACATTGGTGGGCAGAGACGGCGGCGGAGCGCCGCTCCAACGAACCGAAACCTTGCCCCCGACAAGCATACCTTCGGTTAATGAACGCAGTTCATCCATTGCCTGTGTTGCCGCATCGCCACCACCGAAACCGAAAGCAGCGCGAAAGAAAGATAACTTGCGACGGGCTTCTCCAGCGCTACGTGACAGCAGGGCAGATGCATCATCATCCATACCTGTCCCAAACTCTTCCATCAGTTCTACCGCTGCATTGACGGCACCGACAGGCCCGACAAGGTCATGGCAAAGGCGCGAACACACCAACTGGATAACTTGAAGGTCGTGTGGTCCCGGTGATGGCATCGATATTCTCCGCTGTGTTTTCAGGTGCATGGGCACAAATACCCAGACGGCAAGACGATATAGAAAAGCCCTCTTAATGGGTATCTGCAAATACAAACGCCGCCCGGAGTTTAAAACTCCAGGCGGCGTTTATAATATCCAATTAAATCACGCCTCAAATGCAGGGCGCAACAATCAGAGTCGCGTGCTCGACGTCGAGAACGCTTCACCAGCAGTCGGATTGATATTGCTCAGCACAACACCAGCGACAATGGCAATGGCTGCGGCAGTCATGCTGCCCAACCAAAAGGATCTCCAAGCTTCACTCATATCTATCTCCCGTCCCTATCAGGTTCGGATTACTATCCGGGTGCAATTATTCAGCAGGCTGATGGTTATTTTCAATACCACCGCTGCCCTCAAGTTCAGCAACCCACAAGCTATGATGTTCACGCGCCCAATTCAGGTCCACATGACCGGTTCCCACTGCGTCGATAGCCCCTTCCATACCGACTGAGCCGATATAGATATGAGCGATGATCACAGCGATCATGAGCATGCCCATTGCGCCATGCCACAAGACAGATATCTGGGTTTCCTGCAAGACAGTAACCTGGCTCGGCAAATCAAAACCGAATACATTAAGAACACTGAACGTCGCACCCCACATGGGAATTTCGAATGGGAACAGCAACGACAATCCCGAAACCGACAGCGTTAAGCCACCCAGAATCACCAGCCAAAACATGATCTTCTGACCAGCATTGAAACGGTGTGCGGGTGGGTGAACGCCCTTGGAAAACAGGCCCCCGCCAACAGATAACCAACGCAGATCACCCGAATTTGGAATGTTATGGCGAACCCACACGATAAACATGAACACGATGCCCAGCATAAAGGCGAACGCAATGTAGTTGTGGGCATATTTAGCCCCGAGGGCCAACGTAGCAAACGCATCTGTGCCAATAATCGGTTTGATGACATAACGCCCGTAAAGAACGTTTAGCCCGCTCAACGCCAACACAACAAAGCTGCTCGCCGTGACCCAGTGAACAAATCGTTCAAAAGTATTAAAGCGCTCGATGGTGCGACCCATACGATCTGGCCCGGCGTCGATGTTAATACGGCCTCGAATTGCGAAAAACGCACCGAGGAAAGCAACGGTAGCAAGTAACAGCCAACCACCATACGTGCTTAGCGGGCCATTCTTGAAAGCTCGCCAGTTATCACCATCTGACTGGACCAGCACACCGGCTTTCTTGTCAGGAATTGATACGTTGCCCTGAATACCACGGCGAATCTCTCGCCAAAAATCGGAATCACTGAGATTGCCAGACCAATTGCCCGGCACCTGTCCGGCAGTCTGAGCCGCTGCAGAATCGATTGAGAGGTCAACGGACCCGCTCAATCCGGCTGCGCCACCGTAAAAAATGGCTGCAATGACAAGCAACGTCTTTATGAATTTTCCCCATGGGCGAAATGTCATGGTCGCGTCTCCTGGAACTGTGAACTTACGTAGCACAATCATGCGCCGCCCTGACTGGCGGTTCGTTGACTGAGGGCACCTGCATCAATAGCTGAGGCACGACCGGTTTTGGCAGCGCCCCCTGAAGCCGGGCTGTTCGCACCAGCCTGATTCGCGGCACGGCTACGCAGAGCTTGCACCTCATCGGCACTTAACTCGTTATGTTTCATGCCTTTATAGACACCTGGCTCATACATAATGACACGGCCTTGTTCTTCTGACCGACAGCCCGACAATAGTACCACAGCCATCAGGCTGAAACTAAAACCGAGAAACCACTTATGTTTTTGAACAAGCCGCATAATCAATTATCTCCTTGTGCCTTTAAGGCAGATACGCGTCCCGGCGACTGGTTACCCAGCCGCCGGTTGCGTCGTCTTCTCATCGTTGTCGCAGAACCGACCTATGAACCGGCTTTTAATTCATAGGCAGTGCCCCAACCCCATGCTCCCGAACCGAAGCCACGGGCTACGACACGTTCACGATAGATGTCAGCGATGGCATCGCCGTCGCCACCGAGCAGTGCTTTTGTCGAGCACATTTCAGCACACAGCGGCAATTTGCCTTCTGCCAAACGATTGCGGCCGTACTTCTTAAACTCGTCCGCAGAGTGGTTTTCTTCCGGACCACCGTTGCAGAAGGTACATTTGTCCATCTTACCGCGGCTGCCGTAGTTGCCCGCTGAGGGGAACTGTGGCGCACCGAACGGGCATGCATAGAAGCAATAACCACAACCGATGCAGAGGTCCTTGGAGTGGAGAACCACCCCTTCCTCGGACTGGTAGATGCAATCCACCGGACATACCGCAATACACGGCGCGTCGGAACAATGCATACACGCGACCGAGATGGAGCGTTCGCCGGGATCACCATCATTGATGGTAACCACGCGGCGACGATTTACGCCCCACGGAACCTCGTGTTCGTTTTTACAGGCCGTGACACAGGCGTTGCATTCGATGCAGCGCTCGGCGTCACACAGGAATTTCATTCTTGCCATGACTAATTCTCCTTACGCTACATTAAGCTGCTTCAACACGGCACAGGGTGACTTTCGTCTCCTGCATCTGTGTCACCGAATCGTACCCATAGGTGCCGCACATGTTTGATGCTTCACCAAGTACATAAGGGTCGGTGCCTGGCGGGTACTTCTCCCGCAGGTCCTTGCCCTGCCAATGACCACCAAAGTGGAATGGCATGAACACCGTACCTTCACCCACACGTTCGGTTACAAGGGCCTTAACCAGCACCTTGCCGCCTTCCGGTGAATAAACCCACATGTCTGTGCCATCGGTAATGCCAGCGTTGTTGGCATCAACCGGATTGATTTCACAGAACATGTCCTGCTGAAGTTCAGCAAGCCAAGGGTTGGAACGACTTTCATCACCACCACCTTCGTACTCAACCAGACGGCCAGAAGTCAGGACCGTCGGGAAATCCTTCGAGTAATCGATCTTCTGGATGGATTCGTACTTGGTCGGCAGACGATAGGCCTGCTTATCCTTATAGGTCGGATAATCAGCCACCAGATCACGCCGCGGTGTGTACAGAGGCTCGCGATGCGTCGGCACCGGATCAGGGAAGGTCCACACCACTGCGCGGGCCTTCGCATTACCGAAGGGTGCACAACCGTGCTTGATAGCGACACGCTGGATACCGCCCGAAAGATCCGTCTTCCAGTTGGTCTTGTCGCCAGCAACCTTTTCGATAGCAGCACGTTCAGCTGCCGTCAGGTCGCCATCCCAGCCGAGCTTTTTCAGCATGGCCATAGAGAACTCGGGATGACCATCCTTGAGCTCGTTTCCAACTGGATAGGAGCCTTCAGCCAACAGGTTCTCGCCGTCCTTCTCAACACCGAAGCGTGCGCGGAAGTTGAGACCGCCTTCAGCAACCGGCTTGGAGGGATCGTAAAGAACAGGCGTTCCCGGGTGTCCGAGTTCAGGTGTACCCCAGCAAGGCCAAGGTAGACCGTAGTACTCGCCACTGACTGGACCGCCACGAGCCTTCAACGTCGTCTTGTCGAAGGTCGTCTGGTTTGCCATGTGAGCACGCAGACGTTCCGGTGACTGACCGGTATAACCAATGGTCCACATACCACCATTGAACTCACGCGTGATGTCCTCGATCAGTGGCTCGCCATCGTTGACTTTGATGTTCTTGAACATCTCATCAGCGAAACCAAGCTTGGTCGCGAACTTGTACATGATGTTGTGATCAGGCAGCGACTCGTAAACCGGGTCGATGACCTTATCACGCCACTGCAGCGAACGGTTCGAGGCGGTTACGGAACCGTAAGTCTCGAACTGAGTCGATGCAGGCAGCACATATACGCCGTCCTGACGGTCGGGAATGACCGAAGCAAACGTGGGAACCGGATCGATGACAACCATCAGGTCCAGCTTTTCCATCGCCGTTTTCATCTCGGGCAGACGAGTCTGCGAGTTAACGGCGTGACCCCACAATACCATGGCGCGCACGTTGTCCGGCTGATCGATCTTGTCCTTGGCTTCAAGAACGCCATCAATCCAGCGACTGACTGGAATACCTTTGGATTCCATGAGTTCCTTCGAAGCAAAGCGCTTCAGCAGGTAGTCATAGTCCACATCCCAGACACGGGCCCAATGCTTCCACGAACCGGTCTTCAGGCCGTAGTAACCTGGCAGTGAGTGCGACAGGATGCAGAAATCGGTTGCGCCCTGAACGTTGTCGTGACCACGGAAGATGTTAGCACCGCCGCCTTCGACACCCATATTGCCAAGTGCGAGCTGCATGATGCAGTACGCGCGGGTGTTGTTGTTGCCGTTGTGATGCTGCGTACCACCCATGCACCATACGATGGTGCCAGGCCGGTTGTTGGCCATGGTGCGAGCAACACGTTTCAGCTGCGCACCCGGTACACCGGTTACGCGTTCGGTTTCCTCAGGTGTCCACTTCTTCACTTCAGCGCGGATCTGCTCCATGCCCCAGACACGACGGCGGATGAAGTCTTTGTCTTCCCAGCTGTTTTCGAAGACGTGATAGAGGATACCCCAGATCAGAGCGACGTCGGTACCGGGACGGAACCGGACGTACTCGTCAGCGTGAGCTGCCGTACGGGTAAAGCGTGGATCACATACGATCAAAGCCGAGTTGTTCTGCTCTTTGGCCTTGAGGATGTGCTGAACCGCAACAGGGTGCGCCTCGGCAGGATTCGAGCCGATCAGGAACATGGCACGCGAGTTATGCATGTCATTGTAGCTGTTCGTCATCGCGCCGTAGCCCCAGGTGTTCGCTACGCCAGCCACCGTGGTGGAGTGACAGATACGAGCCTGGTGATCACCGTTGTTCGAGCCCCAGAAGGCATAGAACTTGCGGAACAGGTAGGACTGCTCATTGTTGAACTTCGCCGAGCCAAGCCAATAGACCGAATCCGGTCCAGAGCTTTCACGAATCGACAGCATCTTGTCGCCGATTTCGTTGATGGCATCGTCCCACGACATCTTGACCCACTTGCCGCCGGCCAATTTCATCGGGTACTTCAGGCGCCGTTCAGAATGAGCATGATGGCGAACCGATGCGCCCTTGGCACAATGGCTGCCCAGATTGATGGGGCTTTCAAAGCCCGGCTCCTGGCCGACCCAAACGCCGTTATCAACTTCGGCGATCACGGTGCAACCCACTGAACAGTGTGTGCAAACTGATTTAACCTTGGTCATCTCTTTGCCGGATGCAGTCTGCGCGGCTGCCTGCTTGGCCATGCCAAGCGGAGCTGCCGATGCGAGTGCTGCACCACCTGCCGTCAATCCTGAGCGTTTCAGGAACGTCCGGCGATCCATGGATCCCCCGGTGACGCCAGCCAAGGCTTTCTTCAAACGGGGGCCATTCGCAACCCCGCCGCTCTTTTTCGTGAGCATATGAAGTATCTCCTGTGTTTTTGTTGGCTTAAAGGTTTTTACCTTTGTTCGATACTGGCGTTCTAAAACCGCGCCAGTTCATAGTAAGTATTTACGTGCTCAGTCTCGCTATAGTCACCGCGCTTTGTGCTATCGGCTTTCATAGCGGCTGTGGCAGAAGCATCTTTCGATGCCAACGCAACAGCAGCGACCCCAGCAGTTGCCCCAACAAGGCCGGAAGCCTTGAGGAACGCACGCCGTGGCAACGTCTTGGTGTCATTTTCCGTCATGAACGTCTCCCTTAATTCGTTCTGGTCAAAACAAGTCCATGCTTACGCATGGGGCGAAAACATATGCAGGCCCTAAGAGCGCCCTGCACCAACCATGGAAAACGCATCGCTTTCCACAGCCATAAATAAACGTCCAATGGTGCCAAGCGGCATATAGAGCATCGCGCTCTGGGCCTTTTCCATATCTGCGAAGAAGCGCTCTATCCACGGCGCAAGATGAATTTCAAAAAACGCCCGCTGGGTGCACAGGTCCGCGGGCTCACCCCACGTGCCGATGATCAGTCCGTGCATGACTTCGCACAGGAAAGCAGCGTGATCTTCAGGCTCAGTGTTTCCTTCGGCGCGCTCAACACCCAGTTCAGACAATGCACGACGAATATCGGCCAATGGCCGTTCGTGCAGGAAGCCAGTCAGATAGTGCGATGCATAGGGCAGCAGTTCGCCGCCCGCGCCCATGCCATAAAACAGCAGGGTATATTCTTCGGCAGCAGATTTCTGTGTCATGCGCTTGGCGAGCGTAGCAAACGTCGAGATTGCTTCACCAATCTCGCTGTCACCACCTTCGAGCTCACGCACGAACTCGATGGTCTCATCGGACATGGGGGCTGCCAGAAGCCGCGCAAGCAAGCCATAGAATTGCGCGCGAACGGCTTCCTCTTCACCGATCTCATAATCAGATTTTACTTGCTCAGGTGTATCAACGTACGCCTTTGCGGGCGCATCATCAGAGCCTGATGTGCTGATCGATTCAGAAATGGCAACCTCCCTAACGTATTATTTTTATTATTCGTTTTTTATTTTTATCTCACGGCATGCTGCTAATCGCATTCGCATCACACACATATTCAGTTCATCGTATCCGTAATCCGTTCACCGGTCAACGAACTGATTGTACACAATCACGCGATAAAGCGATTTATAATAGCCTGTTATAAGAATTAGTGACCGATGCGGCGTAAAAATAGCATTAACCCAGATCCGTATCACCGTCGTCATCGTCACCGTCGTCATCTTCGACTTCAGTCGCCTCAGGCGATTCGTCGTCCACTGCGCTGGGTTGCTCGCCAGCCTGCTCTGCATTTGCGTCTTTTACTTCGCCCTCGGCGGCCTCGGTTGAAAGTTCTTCATCTGGCGACGCATCATCACCCTCATCAGCAGAGTCCGACGGGCCATCCAGCGTTGCAGTGCTGTTGTATACGAAGTCACTCATAAGAGTGAAATCTTCGTCATAATCGTTCATACCATCGCGAAAACCGAACAGCGGAACGGCGCTCCATAACCTGCGTAACGCAAGGCGCTTGAGCTTTTCGGGCACGCCATTGGCCATGAACGCGCTGAAATCAGATTCTTCCTTGATATCCTCAATCGCTGGCAAGCCCATATCCTCGGCCTGTTGGAGTTCCTCTGCGCTCAACACGTCATCATCATTGTCATTGTTATCAACGATTGCCGGGTCACCCTCAGTAAGGGCTGCAACGACCTTACCGTCTTCGGAATCGCTCAGAGGCGGTAACCAAGGCCGGTAATCCCCTTCGGGTGCAAATTCCAATGCGACAGGTGCAGCCCCGCCACGTCCCGGCGCGATTACCTGCTCATCCCCGTCATCTGGCACATTTGCGATCTTCTGTGAGCGATTTTTCTTGAGTTTCGCCCAGCGTCCAAGTGGACTTTCCTGTTTCATACGTCTGCCACTACCATCATTACCATCGTCCATAATCTAAATTTCAGTGTATATCGCTGCCGCCCTCACCGGGGCCACGGCGAAAGCCGTCACCGGTCGGGTCATAGGCTTTCTTGCGTTTGCGTTTCTTGAACTCCACTTCCACATGATGTTCATCAACAAAGTCATGCAGCATGGCGATGAGCTCAGGCGGCATGGGCACGCCATCAACAATCTCGTCACCGCTTTCCACGTAGCTTTCCGCCTCATAGGGGCAGGCCGTAACCAGAAATGGCTCGACATCCTGTTCACCGGCTTCCTCGCCGGGGCGCAGCACGACATAAACGAACGGCTGCGGATTGGACAGGTTCACCTTGTAGCCCTGGGTTTCGCCCCGAAAGAGATTGAGATTCAGCGTGCGGGCGTGGAAATGAGTCCAGCCGTCACCTTCGCGAAGCACTTTCCAGTCATCCATCTGTGGCGCATTGATGAGAACCGCAGCGGCGCGCCATGAATGGTCCTGCCAGCGATTATCAATATCCTTGCGCTCAACGACAACGCCGAGACGCACCACTTCAGTAGACGCAACCTTCACGATTGAGCTCTCCCTTCTGTCACACCAGCGCCTGTATCGAGCCACCGTTGCGCACCGGCCAGATCATCAGGCCGGTTGATATTGAAAAACGGATCCATCCCTGCCCCGCCATCTTCCGGCGAGATATCCGCAAAATCTACATGACTTATAGTATAACGCGCCGTCCAGCGGTCAATCTTGCGCATATCTTCATCCACCATGGCGGCGCGCAAGCCTTCGGCCAATGCCACTGGCCATAGAGCAAACACCGGATGCGTACGCTCGTGCGAAGACGCACAGGCCATGTCGGCGTCATTGGCTTCGACCGCAGCAATCAACTGCGCCACCATGTCATCAGGAAAGAACGGCGCGTCGGTGGCGAAGGATACCAACCAGCGGCTATCGGGCATATGATCGCGCACCCACTCCATACCGCTCAATACGCCAGCAAGCGGACCAGCAAAACCTTCGATCACGTCGCTCACGACCTCTAACCCGTAACCACTGAAACGAGCCGGGTCGCCATTGGCGTTCAGTATGAGTGTATCGACTTGTGGCTGGGCACGCTCGACGACCAGATCAAGTATGGGGCGCCCGCCCAGGGTCTTGAGGGGTTTGTCCCCACCCCCCATGCGACGCGCCAGTCCACCAGCAAGCAGCACCCCCGCAACAGGCCCACCAGAACGTGTCATTTCGAGGCCCCCTTGCGCTTGCGATCGCGCATGTCATCTTCACCAGCGTCATGGTCGGCATCAAACACAATGCGATGTTCACCCGCCAATGCGACAAATCGTTTGCCGCGCGAGCGACCGATCAGGGTCAGCCCGACCTTGCGGGCAAGCTCCACACCCCAAGCCGTAAAGCCCGAACGCGAGACCAGAATGGGGATCCCCATCTGCACAGTCTTGATAACCATCTCGCTGGTCAGGCGACCTGTCGTATAGAAAATCTTGTCCTCCCCGGACATGTCATGCATGTGCATATAGCCCGCGATTTTATCCACCGCATTATGACGGCCAACGTCTTCCATATATAGCAAAGGCCTGTCTTGCTGACACAGCGCGCAGCCGTGAATGGCACCGGCTTCAAGGTACAGGCTCGGAACAGTATTGATTTTCTTGACCAGACTATAGAGCCACGACGTCTTGATCTCGACGTTATCGGGCAAGGTTACGGTTTCAAATTTTTCCATAACATCGCCGAACACGGTGCCCTGTGCACAGCCTGACGTCAGCGTTTTTTTACGCAGTTTATCTTCAAAGTCCGTTTCATGTGCCGTGCGCACAATCACGCTCTCGACATCATCGACATACTCAACACCGGTGATTTCGTCATCAGGGCGCAACATGTTCTGATTGGCCAGATAACCCACGGCCAGATATTCCGGGTAATCGCAGATCGTCATCATGGTGACGATTTCACGTTTGTTAAGATAGAGCGTCAACGGACGCTCTACCGTCACCGAGGTACTGACCGCGCTGCCATCATGGGCAATACCTTCAACCCGCTCGGTCAAGCGCGAGTCCGACGGGTCGGGCTGAATAAGAAATTCGTCTGTCACGAGAATGTTGCCCTCTGCGTCACAATTTTCGCCCTGTTGACTTTCACGTATCGACAAGAGCCTGTCGTGATCATTTTTAATTATTGAATACAATCCTTACCATGCCCCCTGCCGCTCGGCGCGGCAAGTCTGTCTCAGGGAAAGTTTTAACTTCACCGTTTGAGGAGGCGCTGATATAGTTCGCTCTGGTCGGCGGTGGCGATATGCCCGCATGACCCTACAGCCTGGGTGATTTCATAACCTATGACCGACTTCGCGGCGGCCTTTAGCGCGGCCTTTTCTCTGGTAAGCACGTTCGACTCAACACTCGCAGAGATCGTTGGGCTGTCCCTGCGCGTGAGCCTCAGCGCTGTTGCCATCGCTTCGTTGATCGGCCTGCCGGTGGGTGCTGCCGTGGCATTATTCCGTTTTCCAGGACGTACCATCATCGCCGTCATCCTGAACGCCCTCATGGGCCTGCCCCCGGTTGTCGTTGGGTTGGTAGTTTATTTGTTGCTCTCACGCGCTGGACCGTTTGGCGTTTTTGGTCTGCTGTTTTCACCGACGGCCATGATCATTGCACAGGTCCTGCTCATCATTCCGCTGATCGCAGCACTGACCCGTCAGGTCATTGGCGATCTGTGGTCGGAATATGAAGAACAATTGCGCTCACTTGGCGCAGGGCCTGCGCGAGCGCTGCCCACCCTGCTATGGGATGGCCGCTTTTCACTGGCAACAGCCGTGCTGGCCGGGTTTGGTCGCGCTTCGGCAGAGGTCGGTGCGGTGATGATCGTCGGTGGTAACATCGATCACGTCACACGGGTCATGACCACCACCATCGCACTTGAAGTTTCCAAGGGGGACCTTGCGCTTGCGCTGGGTCTCGGGCTGGTCCTGATCGTGCTTTCGGTCGCTATCAACAGTGCGGTTTATATCGTTCACCAGATTGCAGAGCGCAGGTACGAATGATTTACCGCAACCAGGACGCACCAGCCATTTTGCCGCTCGAACTCCGAGACGTGAGCTTTGAGATTCGAGGCAAGCGCCTGATAAAAGACATGAACTGTCAGTTTCAGGCCGGCCAACGCACCGTCATTGTCGGCCCCAATGGCGCGGGCAAGAGCCTGCTGCTGCGCTTGTGTCATGGCTTAATTGCCCCTGCTTCGGGCACAGTTCGATGGAGCGGTCTGGGTGCAGAGAAGGGCGCAAGCTTCATCACCGCACGTCAGGCTATGGTCTTCCAGCGCCCCGTCATGCTGCGCCGATCCGTTGCGGCAAACATCGATTATGCACTATCGCTGCAACACGTTTCTGCTGCTCAGCGACGCGAAATTGTCGACACAGTCCTGCAACGCACAGGGCTGCGGCGCATGGCCGATCGCCCTGCGCGTGTATTATCGGGTGGCGAACAGCAGCGTCTGGCACTGGCACGGGCCTGGGCGCTTTCGCCGGAAATCCTGTTCCTCGACGAACCCACGGCCAATCTTGATCCTTCGGCAAGTCACGCGGTTGAAGAAATTGTCTCCGCCATTCATGCCTCGGGCACCTGTATTGTCATGACCAGTCACGATCTGGGACAGGCACGTCGCATGGCCGATCATGTCATGTTCATGCACCGTGGGCGTCTGCTTGAGCACGCGCCCACTGAACAGTTTTTCGAAAACCCGCAGAACGATCTGGCACAGGCCTTTGTGCGCGGCGAACTTTTGTGGTGGAACCGGGGCTTGGACAATCGGGCCCTCCACACTGATAACAGGGAAGAAACACCGTCATGACCCGCTTCGCCATTACGATGCTCAACCGCCTCATCACATTGGCTTTTATCGGTGTCGTCGCGCTTGGCATGAGCATCAGCGCCCATGCAGGTGAGAATTTCATCACGCTGGCATCGACCACATCGACAAAAAATTCTGGCCTGTATGACTTCATACTGCCCCGCTTCACCGAGCAGAGCGGCATCGACGTGCGCGTTGTCGCTGTAGGCACCGGACAGGCCATCCGCATGTCCAAAAACGGCGACGCCGATGTCATGTTGGTTCATCACAAAAAATCCGAACTGGCATTCGTCGCCGAAGGTTTCGGCGTTGAGCGCTTCGACGTCATGTACAACGACTTCGTGGTTATCGGCCCGGAAACCGATCCCGCAGCCGTGCGTGGCTCCACCGACGTGGTTGCCGCCCTGAAAAAAATTGCTGCCGACAAGTTCCCCTTTGCCTCACGCGGCGATGACAGCGGCACCAATAAGAAAGAACTATCCCTGTGGCAAACCGCTGGCGTGGATGTGAAGGCCCTGTCGGGTTCGTGGTACCGCGAGACCGGATCAGGCATGGGGGCAACCCTGAACGCTGCGGCAGGCATGAATGCCTATGTACTATCTGATCGCAGCACGTGGCTGAAATTCGCCAACAAGGGTGACCTGAGCATTCTCGTCGAAGGCGACAAACGGCTCTATAATCAGTACGGCGTCATCTTGGTAAATCCGGCACGTCACGGCCACGTGAAAGTCACCTTGGGTCAGGCGTTCATTGACTGGATTACCGGTTCCGAAGGTCAAGCGCTGATCGCTCAATATCGCATTGAGGGCCGTCAGGCTTTCTTCCCCAACGCCAACAAGCCGAACACCTGAACCATCTAAAAACTTCCAGCGTGCACTTAGTCACGCCGAAAGCGTAGCTTGGAAAGTGGCAGAGCAATGACTTCTGCCAATCCGGCGGACGCAATAAGCGTAACACCAACCATCTGGCGGATACCGAACGGTTCACCCGCCCAGATGGCAGCGGTAATTGTTCCAACGCTGATCTCGGTCATGAACATCAGTGCCACGACGCCAGGGTTGAGCAACGGTGCGCCCCACATAGTCGCAAAGGTCGCAGGCAGAACGATGACGGCAAGCACCGGTATCAGCCAGGGCAGCACCGCAATCATGTCATTTATATCCGGCATCGCCGTAGATATGGGCAACAATACCATGACTCCGGCCACCACAGTCGCCCAGAACATAAATGCAATTGATAGATCCACGGCTTTATAGTTCGGATCACGTCGCATCATGGTTGCTGCCACAGCCCACATGACACCAGATCCCAAGCCCATCCAGTCACCGATATTACGTGGCACGGGAATACGACTATCGGCCCCGAAGATCACCAGCATACCAATCAGACCAACCGCAATAGCAACCACGCGAACAGGTGTAATGGCCTCACCGAGCCATAACCGTGCCAAGAACGTGCTCCATACCGGGGTCAAGTAGTACAGCAACATGGCTGGAATAACTTCGGTATACAGCATGCTGTTTGAGTAAAGCACCAACGAGCACGCTGCGGCGATGGCAATGGAATGCATGGCCCAGCCACCCTTGATAAACTGTCGCCAACGCCAGAATAATAACGGCGAGGCCATGGCCAGTGGCACCACATAAAATGCCAAAGTAGCCCAGGTGCCACTTATACCCGCGCCATCCATAGCGCGCAGTGGCAACCAGAAAAGCCCCCATGCAAGGCCGGAATAGGCACAGGCCAGTTTTGCCAGATTTTCAGTTCTGGTGGAAATTGCGACAGATGCGTTCATGCGTCAGAAAGACCGTTCTCTAGCCACGGATCGGTGGCGGTGTATGTAAGCGAGCCTCAACCAGCAGTGACAAATATTCCTCACGTTCGAACGCATGTCCACACACCATGCAGTCAACCGGACCAAACGCATCATCGGTTGGATCAAACGCGCTGGCAAAACGATTTTGACGCTGCGCACATTGCGGACACCGCACCGGTGGAATCTGGTATTCGTTGTACTCCATAGCGTGTGAACGTCCTTTATATTGGCTTTTCAGGCAGTAATTTGCCCACAGGCTGATTTATGCCCTTTTGCTATGGGCCTGCATGTCTATATTGTGTCCCCCGAGCACAAGTTTCCACCGCGAAAATTCACGCCGATGCATGGAAGCCATAATATTCAAAGGCACTTCGCCGACATGAGGATAATCAGTCAAGATGAACGACGCCCCCCAAACCAATGATACAAGCGATTTCGGCGAGTGGACGTGCTCAATGTCACGCAGCAAAACACAGCATGGCTATCTGCTGGCAGGTTTTCTGATCCTTGTTGGCTTAGTGTTTATTTTCATCTTTCCTGATGCCTCGCCCGACGCGCGGATCATCGGCGGCGTCACCGTGGTCTTCGGCTGCTTCATCTTTGCTATGGCGCATCGCACAATGGCGAAGTCACAACGTTTGCTGGTGCTCAATAACAAGGGCATCTGGTACCAGGACTGGAAAGGTCCGGTTGTTCCTTGGGGCCAAATTTCCGATCTCGACATCGCTGGTTCTCGCATCAAGGCAGAACTTCGCATTGCTGTTAAAGACATTGATGCGATTGCTGGCTTGCTTGATGAAAGCGCGCGTAAAGCATTCATCAAAAACCCGTTGGTAAAGGGACCAATCCTCAGCATTCCAAACGGCAATCTGAACGTTCCCCTCGACGAGGTCAGTGATCGGATCCTTGCTCACACCAAGCGGGCAAACGCATAAAGTCCGCAATAGACCACCGAAAATGTGAACAGAATTTAAAAACACCTGAGGCATCAAAGATCATGAAGATTAACGGCAAGCGCGTTCTCATCTGCGATTGCGAGGGCACAATGACCCTCGACGGCAAGGCCATTGCAAAGGCATGTGGTGGCGAGGGCGAACTTTTCGTCAACACGCAACTGTGCCGCAGCCAGCTCGAAAACTTCGAACAGGCGCTAAGCGGCGATGAACCGCTGGTGGTTTGCTGCACACAGGAAGCCCCCCTGTTTCTTGAGGCCGCTGACGAACACGAAGACGCTGCGGAACTGAGCTTTGTCAATATTCGCGAGCGCGCCGGATGGTCGACAGCAGGACGCGACAAGCCAAAAAGCCTGACGCCAAAACTTGCAGCATTGATCTCGGAGGCCACACTCAACATTCCACTGGCCACCTCCGTCACCATGGAATCCGAAGGCGTGCTGATGATCATTGGCACCGATGAACGCGCCATCGAAGCTGCACGTCATGTTTCTGACCGTCTCGATGTTACCGTACTGCTGACAAACAAGGCTGATGGGATTGCACCGCCAGCCTTGATGGATATCCCGGTATTCCGTGGCGACGTGAAGAGTGCCAGCGGACACCTTGGCGCATTTGACGTGGTGGTCACAAACTACGCGCCTGCCAAGCCCGCTTCGCGCGGGACAATGGAATTTGAAGACGCCAGTGGTTCGGGGTCCTCATCATGCGACCTGATCCTTGATCTGCGCGGCGATGCGCCATTATTTACCGCACCGGAAAAGCGTGACGGTTACTTCAATCCCGATCCGGGTAATCCGGCAGCTGTCATGCAGGCGCTGCTTGAACTAAGCGACATGGTCGGCGAATTCGAAAAACCGCGTTACGTGGACTACGATCCCGCCATCTGCGCACATGCACGCAGCACCATCGTTGGTTGCTCACGCTGCGTTGATCTCTGCCCAGCCGGTGCTATCACGTCCAATGCAGCGCAGGACCGTGTTGAAATTGATCCCTATATCTGTGGTGGCTGTGGTAGCTGCGCGGGTGCATGCCCAACTGGTGCAGCACGCTATACCCTGCCCGAGGGCGATACACTTTATCGCCGTGCGCTGAACGTATTGTCCGTTTACCGTGATGCTGGCGGTAAGGCCCCGGTATTGCTGGTACATGACACAGAACACGGCGTTGCCATGACCGGCGCAATGGCGCGTCACGGCGATGGCCTGCCAGCCAATGTGTTGCCGTTTACCGTCAACCAGACACCGCAGGTTGGTCTTGAGTTTATCCTCAGTGCAGCGGCATACGGTGCAGCTCGCGTGTTGTTCCTGCTCGATCCCAAGAAAGCATCCGAAGCCGACGGACTGAAGCGCGAAGCCACCACCGCCGAGGTCGTCATGGATGGACTGGGCTACGGCGGCGATCACTTCCATGTGCTTGAGGACGCCGACCCCGACGCCCTAGCAAGCCAGCTTGCCAAGTTTGCCGATGAAGGTGCCATGGCCGTTGCTGTGCCACCGGCCAGCTTCCACGCCATGGGCCGCAAACGTACCGTGCTCAATCTGGCGCTCGCCCATTTGCATGAATACGCCCCCACACCGGTCGATCATGTCAGCCTGCCCGAGGGTGCGCCATTCGGTGCTGTGGAGATCAACACCACCGACTGCACCCTGTGTCTGGCATGTGTCAGCGCATGCCCAACCGGCGCGCTTAAAGACAGCGAGGACAAGCCGCAGCTCTCGTTCTCTGAAAGCGCCTGTGTACAGTGCGGGCTTTGCCGCAACACCTGCCCGGAAAAGGTCATAACACTGGCCCCACGCCTGTCATTTCTGGCATCTGCGCGTGCCTATCAGGTGATCAAGGAAGAAGAACCCTTCGAATGCATCCGCTGCAGCAAACCATTCGGCACGCGCTCGTCCATCGAACGCATGGTCGACAAACTAAAAGACCATTCCATGTTTACCGGCGGCAGCCGACTGGACATGCTGAAAATGTGTGACGATTGCCGTGTCGTCTCGCAAATGGAAGATACAGAGCACCCCATGGCCGGTGCCGAACGTCCGCGCACACGCACGACAGACGATTATTTGCGTGAACGTGATGAAATGCGCGCCGAAGCCGAAGCTGACATGGTGCGCAAAGGTTTAAAGAAAAAAGACGATAGCTAAGGCCCGGGATGAACCCCTAAAAAAATTAGGGGCGACATCTGTGCTCTGGCTACCTATCTTGATAGATAAGCTAAAACCACGATTAAACAGAGATATGGTAACAAAGACATGGCGGATATGATTGATCCTTTCGGACGTGCGGTAACCTACCTGCGGGTATCGGTAACGGACCGCTGCGACTTCCGCTGCGTCTACTGTATGTCCGAGGACATGAACTTCCTGCCCAAAAAGGACCTGCTAACGCTTGAGGAACTCGATCGCGTTTGCTCGTCCTTCATCCACAAGGGCGTAAAGAAGCTTCGCCTGACCGGCGGCGAGCCACTGGTTCGTCGTGGCATCATGACACTGATCCGCAATCTAAAACGCCACCTTGATTCGGGCGAACTTGAAGAACTGACGCTGACCACCAATGGCAGCCAGCTTTCCAGATTTTCCGATGAACTGATTGATTGCGGCGTGAAACGCGTCAATGTCTCGCTCGATACGCTTGATCCCGATGCTTTCAAGGAGCTGACTCGACGTGGCGATTTTGACATGGTCATCAAAGGCCTTGAAAGCGCGCGTCAGGCTGGCCTGAAAATCAAAATCAACATGGTGGCACTCAAGGACTTCAATGATCAGAACGTCGATGACATGATCGCCTGGTGCGGCGATCAGGGCTTCGATCTGACCATGATTGAAACCATGCCCATGGGCGAAATGGATTTCCACCGTGGCGATCAGTATCTGCCGCTGTCAGAAGTACGCGAAAAAATCGAAACGAAATGGACACTCACCGACATTCCGCTGCGCACAGGTGGTCCGGCACGCTACAGCGAAATCGCCGAAACCGGCGGCCGGATCGGCTTTATCACGCCGATGACACACAACTTCTGTGAAGGCTGCAACCGGGTTCGCCTGACCTGCACGGGCACGCTCTATATGTGTCTGGGTCAGGATGACGCCGCCGACCTGCGTGAACCTCTGCGCGCTAGCGAAGGCAACGAACTGCTCAGCAATGTCATCGATGAAGCCATTGGCCGCAAGCCCAAGGGGCACGACTTCATTATCGACCGTGCGCACGGCGGCCCTGCCGTCAAACGGCACATGAGCGTCACAGGCGGCTAAGGCCAAGCGCCCCTATTCCGCGATTGTATCTGAACCTCAACGCGGACATCATCACGCCATGAAATCCTCACTCGTGCCCCCTGTATCCATTGTCGACACTCAGGTGCGCAACGGTATGCTCATCATGGTATTGGCCATGCTGATGATGCCTGCGCTCGATGCTGTCGCCAAGACGCTGGCTGCCACCATTCCAACAGGACAGGTGGCGTGGGCCCGGTTCTTTTTTCAGACGCTGCTCCTGTTGCCTGTCATGCTCATACGCAGGAATGCCTGGCGCAGTGCACATATGGGCATGCATGCCCTGCGCGGTCTGTTGATTGCCACGGCAACGCTGTTTTTCTTTAGCGCACTCAAATACATGCCCATAGCCGACACCATATCGGTGTTCTTCGTCAGCCCACTGATCCTGAGCGTGCTCTCGGTGCTATTTTTGAACGAAACCATTGGTTGGCGGCGCATCAGCGCCATCACCGTGGGCTTTATCGGCGCACTGATCGTCATTCGACCCAGTTACGAAATCTTCGGTTTAATTGCTATTCTACCTGTCTGTTCGGCCATAGCATTCGCCGTCTATCTGGTGCTGACCCGTCGTCTTGCACAAGGCGAAGACCCGGTAGCAATGCAGTTTTATGTCGGTGTTTTCGGCTGTCTGGTTATGTCGGTAGCGCTTGGATTTGGCACAACCACCGATACTGCTGTGCTTGATCCCGTCTGGCCGGATATGCGCGAGTGGGTGCTTATGGTCGTATTGGGCATCATCGCCACCGTAGGACACCTGCTTGTTGTGCACGCTTTCCGACGGGCACCGGCCAGCGTATTGGCACCGTTTCAGTACCTTGAGATTATCAGCGCGACACTGCTCGGCCTGATATTCTTCGGTGACTTCCCCGATACCACCACGTGGATCGGTATTTCCATTATTATCAGTTCAGGCGCATACGTGTTCTACCGTGAACGCCGGGTCCGGTAACCTTGATATGACCGATCAAGCACTCCAATGCGCTACAGAACATCTGAGAGCGGGACACTTTGAAAAAGCCGAACAGGCCTTCAGCAATATCCTGCAACAGACCCCGGATCACGTCGAAGCCCTGCATCTGTTAGGCATTATCTATCACCAAACCGGTCGTGATGAGCAAGCCGAATTGCATATAGCTCGTGCACTTGAGCTCAAGCCAGACTTTACCAAGGCAGCTTTTAATCTCGGCGTTGTACGTCAGGCGCTCAGCAGGTTCGCAGAGGCAACCATTGCCTATGACATTGTTCTGAACCAACAACCTGATCATGTGAATGCCTTGATTAATATGGGCAACGCCTACAAAACCATGGACGATCTAAACAAGGCTGCAGAGACATATCAGATAGCCCTGAAACTGCATCCGGACTCTGCATTAGCCCATAATAATCTCGGCAATATATTTAATGAAACAGCTCGACATGCAGAAGCTGAAGTGTGCTACCGACAGGCCATTAAGTTGAAGCCGGATTACGCCGATGCATTGCTTAATCTCTGCGATATACTAAGCACGCAGGGTCAGGTTGAAGAGGCTGAAACATATTGCCGACACGCCCTGAAACTCAGACCCCTTCACGCCAAGTCCCATAATGCCCTTGGCAACATATTGCGTGACGCGGGACACATGGATAACGCAATCGCCTGTTACCGCAAAGCCATTGAATGTGATCCAAATTATGGCGGTGCCTACCGGAATCTGGCGGGGATCAGTAAACTGGCTAAAGATGATCGCGCCGTCATCGCCATGGAAGCCCTGTTTCGCGGTACGTCCAGTTCGCCCGAGCAACGCATGCAGACTGGTTTCGCTCTGGCCAAGGCACGTAGCGATCAGAAACGTTACAGTGAAGAGTTTGATTGTCTGCTGGAAGCAAATCGCCTAAAACGCCAGACTCTGTCCTATGCATCCATAGAGACCGCCGCGCGTTTCAAAGCTGTGCGTGAAACGTTTCATCCTACATTACTTGGGCGACTAGCTGAGGCCGGATGCGGCGATAACATGCCAATATTCATACTTGGCATGCCACGCTCAGGGACCACCCTGGTCGAACAAATCCTCGCCAGCCACCCTGACGTTAGCAGTGCCAGTGAAGTTCACTATGTGCGTAATATTATTCAGACAGCCTGTCGTGACAAAAATAAAAAGTTTCCCGAAGGACTGCCCGAACTCAATAGTAACGTCCTGCAAAAACTGGCTGGTAACTATCTACAGCGCTTGCAAAAGCATGGCCCCAATGCACATTTCATCACAGATAAAATGCCTGGGAACTTTTTCTATATTGGGATCATCGCACTGATGCTGCCGCGCGCACGCATCATTGCGTTACAACGCAATCCCATGGATATATGCTTTTCGCTATTCTCGAAGTATTTCCGAGAAAGCCATCCATACGCCTATGATCTAGAAGAACTGGGCCGCTATTATCTGGAATATGCTGCACTGATGGAATACTGGAACACAGTCCTGCCAGGCCGAATTTTAACAATTTCCTATGAGGCTCTGACCGAACACCCAGAACGGGAAATCCGGCAACTGCTGGACTTCTGCAACCTGTCTTTTAACCCGGACTGCCTCAACTTCCACCGCACCCAGCGCGTTGTTACAACAGCAAGTGCCAACCAAGTGCGCCAACCGCTCTATAAAAGCTCAGTCGAGCGATGGCGTCGTTATGAGGAACAACTTGAACCATTGCGGAAAATTTTAGAGCCTTTGCTCTAGGCACACTACACAGTGGCACACAGTTCATCTTGCATTATACTCGCCCGTCCCTGACCAGCGGAGCGTACTATGACGTCCAAGACTATCGGCTTCGTTGCCGCACATAATTCAGAAGCCCAAGAAGCCCAGAAACGGCTCGAGGCGCGCTACGATCACGTCGCGCCAGAAGAAGCCGATATTGTCGTATCGCTCGGCGGTGACGGCTTCATGCTGCGTTCGTTGCATGCCACCATGGATAGACGCATACCGGTATACGGCATGAACCGTGGCTCTGTCGGTTTTCTGATGAATGCCTATAACGAGGACAACCTGCTCGAACGCCTCGCGGCTGCCGAGGCTGCTGATCTACGACCGTTACACATGCAGGCCCGTGATCTCAATGGCAAAACCCACAGCGCGCTTGCCATCAACGAAGTCTCTTTACTGCGTGAAACCCGCATGGCTGCAAAGCTGCGTATCAAGGTCGATGGTGTAGAGCGCATGAGCGAACTGATCTGCGATGGTGCGCTGGTCGCCACGCCTGCCGGATCGACAGCCTACAATGCTTCCGCGCACGGTCCGATCATTCCCATCGGCGCAGAATTGCTGGCCTTAACACCGATCAGCGCCTATCGCCCACGGCGCTGGCGCGGCGCATTGCTACCGCAAAATGCCGTGGTCACGATTGAGGTTCTGAATGCCGATCAACGTTTTGTCAGTGCAGTGGCAGACTATACCGAGTTTCGCAAAGTCACCGAAGTGACCATCCGTCAGGAACCTGACAAGGTCGCAACCTTGTTGTTCGATCCCGAGCACGCGTTGGGCGAGCGCATTATCATGGAGCAGTTCCTGCCGTGAGCAACGGCGCCTCCACGCGCGCCTCACATGCTATGCGTATTGCCGCACGGTTGGCCCTGACGCTGCTCATCGGCGCGGTGGGTGGTTGGATATTCAGTTGGCTACGCATGCCGCTGGCCTGGATGCTCGGTGCCATGCTGGCGAGCACGACCATTGCGCTTGGTGGATACGATTTACAGCGCCCAGTGCGTCTGCGTCTGGCCATGCTGGCCGTACTTGGCGTCATGATGGGCAGCACCTTTACCCCTCAATTGCTCGATCAGGCCAAACAGTGGGGCTTCAGTCTGCTGGCGCTAACCATATTTGTCGCCGTGGTATCGGCGATTGGTTATTTTGCATTACGCCGCTGGCAGGGCTTTGATCGGCCAACGGCTTATTTCTCGTCCGTTCCGGCCGGTGTCAACGACATGGTCGTGGCTGGCGGGGCCATGGGTGGCGACGAACGCTCCATCGCACTGATCCACGCCATCCGTATTCTGATCACCGTTATGGTCATCCCACTGTGGTTCCGTGTCACAGAGGGGGCCATACCACTGCCCATAGCAACACCAGACGATATCTTTGGCGGATTATCGTCGCGCGATGCCAGCTTTTTGGCGCTGGCCGCTGTGGCTGGGCTTTTTCTGGGCCGTGTGCTGCATTTTCCCGCGCCCGCACTGGTCGGCCCCATGCTGATCAGCGCCGCGTTGCACATGAGCGGGACCGTCCAGGGCCAGCCCCCGACATGGCTTATCAATACGGCACAGGTTGTCGTCGGTGTTGCCATAGGCTGCCGCTTCGTTGGAGTACCGCTCTCGCAGATCAGAGCGCTGGTGGTAACGGCATCACTGAACGCGCTTTATCTGCTCGGTGCAGCAGCACTCGCAGCCTGGCTTGTTATGCCCTACAGCGGCGCATCCTTTGCCGCGCTGTGGTTGGCGTTTGCGCCGGGTGGTCTGGCTGAAATGCTGTTGGTCGGCATGAGCCTTGGCATTGATCCGGCATTCGTTTCGGCCCACCACCTGTTCAGGGTGGCGCTGGTGCTGATTATCGCACCGCTGATCTATAAGGCGTTGTTTGGTGGCAAGACCGTTTAGCGGTGATCTGCACCCACGGCTTCGCTGATGGTTGAAAACCCATCGGCTCGCAGACGCTCACCCAGACCACGTACGATCTCAGCAACCAGCCCGGGGCCTTCATAAACCAGCGCGCTGTAGAGTTGCACCAGACTCGCACCGGCACGAATTTTGGCATAGGCATCATCGGCACTGCTAATCCCGCCGACGCCGACCAGCGGCACCCTGCCCTGCGTCAGTATATAGAGATCTCCCAGCACCCGTGTGGCGCTATCAAGCAAGGGCTGGCCGCTCAGCCCACCGGTCTCAGCTGCGTGTGCGCCATGCAAGCCGTCAGGTCGTGCGATGGTGGTGTTGGTGGCGATCACGCCATCAATGCCCTGATCAAGCACCACGCCAGCGATATCGGCCTTGTCCTCGTCGGTCAGGTCCGGTGCGATCTTGAGCAGCAATGGCGGGGTATTCTCAGGCACGGTTTCATCAAGCACACTGCGTACCGCACCAAGCAGGGCTTCAAGCGGCGCGCGACCTTGCAAAGCTCGAAGGCCCGGTGTGTTGGGCGATGACACATTGACCACGATGTATGAGGCATAGGGCGCAAGCGCCCTGATACCGAGTACATAATCACTGGCGGCATCCTCGACCTCTTTGTTCTTGCCGAGGTTCACACCAACGATACCGCTGCGGCCTACACGCGCAGCCAGTTTGACCTGTGCGGCTTGCGCGCCTTTATTATTAAAGCCCATGCGGTTGATGACGGCACGCGCCTCGGGCAAGCGAAATAACCGCGGCTTGGGATTACCCGGTTGCGGGCGTGGCGTGACAGAGCCGACCTCAACGAAGCCAAAACCCTGGGCAAGCATGGCGTCGGGAACCTCGGCATCCTTGTCAAAGCCCGCTGCAAGGCCCACGGGGTTGGGGAAATCCATACCCCACAATGTTGTGTGCATCGCTGGATCATCCACGACTGGCGGACACGGAACCACGCCATAGCGCAGGGCACGGATTGCCAGTGCGTGTGCGGTTTCCGGCTCCAGACACCGAAAGGCCGGGCCGATCAGGTCGTAAATACCGCTCATGGCTTAATCCTCGCCCGCGCTGGGCATATCAGCAGGGAACATATGCAAGCCCTGATCATTAAGGTATAGCGGCACGGCGCGGGTTACCGATGTTAGTGCGAGTTCGCCGTAAAGATGGGGGAACAACTGTCCACCGCGCGAGGTCTCCCAACGCAGCATGCCCTGCGGTAACGTGCGCGGGTCAACTTCAATCAGCATCAGATTATCCTGTCCGGCGCGGTGTTTGGCCGCACTGATGCGGACCTGCGCAGCGGTGGAAAAATGGATAAACCCGTCAGCGATATCCTGAGACGAGCCGCCATAGACGCCGCGACCCTGCGCAGTGCGCCATTCGTCCTGACGCGACATATGATAAATCGGCTGATGTGAACCCAGAGTACTCATGCCCGGAAACTACCCAATGAACCGTGCTCGAACAATCCCATCCCACCAGTTTTTGGCACGATATGTAGCGAAGTTCAGGAAGCGCACGCCATGGTATGCGTTTCTCATTTTGATAATCAGGTTGGGAGCACAGCCCCCGTATTTTCAAAACAAAAGCCAGAATACAATCATATTTATGGTAAAATTCTGTGGAATTACAATCGATTAAACGAAATTATACTCTTGCCGCCAAGAACACACTGGTATGCTGCCAGTGGCACGCTAATTGCTCCTTTAAAACCATAGACCTATGAACGGCGCTCGCGCCAAGATTAAAGCTAAAGAAAAAGGGGCTACACATGGACCAGAAATTTATGCCGGTTATGCTTCCCGCCAACGGGTCGGGTGCGTTGATGCAATCTATAGAGATGCTCGATACTCTCGGTATATCCGGTATGGCCGTAACCCCGAATGAGCCAACCGCATCCATGCTGCAAGCCGGCGCCGCCGCCGGTGGTGTAACGCGCGACGTCGTGCGTCAAATCTATCAGGTGATGCTGCAAGCCGAGGGCTGATCACTGCCCCCCCCGATACAGCGTTGCGCGTATCGGGTTCTCCACCCGGGTATCACCCTGATACAAACCGGAACTTCATTACCATTTGATCAATTCGGCATCGTCGAAAGCCAATTCGCGTTCATCAGATATTTCGATAACGTCCGATGATTGCGATGCATGGCCTGCGTCCGCGTCAACCGCTGGTGCATTTTCCACTACATTATCATTATCGCCGTCGCGGCCCATTCGTACGCTTTCATCCGTGCCCTTTAATGCCGCGATCAATTCAACGCGGTCAGACCAACCATTGCCGCTGGCAAAATAATCGCTGCCCTCTCCCGCGCCAAAGATAAACAGATCATCCCCGCTACCGGGATGTCTTGCCTCGAGCGTAGCCCCCGTATTTTCGGGTTCTGCGGACAGGGGCATTGCTTGCGAAGGCATTCCATCAGGTTCGATATCTGTATCGCTACCTTCAACTTCAAGAATACGGCTGGTGATATAGACCGCGCCTTGCGGATCAACACCGGCGGCCTCAACGCTCAACACAAAATCCGGTGCTTCAAGAGGAACGGTCAGTTGCAAGCCTGCTAAATCAGTCTGTTCCAGACGCCATAGCCCCGTCAGGGGATCATGCGTACCGGCAGAAAGCGTCAGCTCAACGGGTAGCGCGCTAATGCTCACCGATAAATGGTGCAAAGGATCAGCAGCCACAGCCTTCATGTATAGCCCGTAGCACATGGCGGCTTGAGCAGAATCAAGCGCTTCCATTTCCACATCCAGTTGCGGTGCAAGCGGCAGCGTATCAACCGTGATACCGGCACGCGCCATATGACGCCCGCCATGATCATCGCCGAGGGTATAATCCAACAGCACATCGCCGCCCCGACTGGGATCGGGCGTAAAACTGTAATTGCCATCGTTATGATCAACAAGACGGCCATGGGCAGGCTGTAGAATTTCAATAATGTGCAATGGTCCTGCTACAGAATCACCCTCGCCACCAAGGAGATCGGCGGCGCTAAACGTAATTACGCTATCGCGTGCTGGCTGTATCTCATCTGCCATAACGTATCCTTTGAAAACGGCCTTGCTAGAAATCTAAGGACCCATATCTGGCCTGTCATGCTAAACCCGACAAGGGGTATCGGATAAGATCAGGACCTTGCTTTTAAGCCAAATCAAAAAAATCACTGCTGGTTATTATTGCTGCACCGCACTATAAGCCCCGCACGATGGCGCATAGCGCCGTGATCACCGCCGCCGATGAAGCGCGCCGGAAACTCCAGCACAAAGGGCTTTTACCTTGCAGGAAAGCAGCAGCGCTTTACCGAACAACGATACATCCACGCCGATTGGCTGGATTAAAACCGAAGTCCTCTCCGGTCTGACGGTCGCACTCGCACTGGTTCCTGAAGCCGTCGCATTTGCCTTTGTCGCGCACGTACATCCGCTGGTTGGCCTCTACGCTGCCTTCATCGTCGGCCTTGTAACCGCGCTACTCGGCGGACGTCCCGGGATGATTTCCGGTGCCACTGGTGCATTGGCTGTTGTCATGGTGTCGCTCGTGCTGACCCATGGTGTAGAATACCTGTTCGCCGCCGTCGTGCTCATGGGCATCATGCAAATTGGCGCAGGCATCCTGCGTCTCGGCAAGTTCATCCGCATGGTCCCCCACCCGGTGATGCTCGGGTTCGTCAATGGCCTCGCCATCGTTATCTTTCTTGCACAATTGGGCCAGTTCAAGGTTCACACCGATGCCAATGCTGATATCAATACGATGGCATGGATGAGTGGTGAACCGCTGATGTTGATGCTCGGTCTGGTTGCCTTGACCATGGTTATTATTTACGCATCATCGAAAATCACCAAGGCCATCCCGGCACCGCTAGTCGGTATTCTTTCGGTCACAGCACTGGTTATCGGGTTTGATCTTGATGTCCGTAGCGTGGGTGATCTGGCTTCCATTTCCGGCGGCCTGCCAGAATTTCACATTCCAATGGTACCGCTGAGCTGGGGAACCCTGCAGATCATCCTGCCCTATGCGCTGATACTTGCCGCTATCGGGCTGATCGAGTCATTGCTGACACTTAATCTGGTATGCGAGCTGACCGATACCAAGGGCGGCGCGAGCAAGGAATGCATGGCACAGGGGCTGGCCAACACGATTACCGGATTTTTTGGCGGCATGGGCGGCTGCGCCATGATCGGTCAGAGCATGATCAACGTGAATTCGGGTGGCAGAAAGCGCCTTTCCGGCATCTCTGCGGCGCTGTTCCTGCTGTGCTTCATCCTGTTCGCCTCGGACCTGATCGAGATTATTCCACTCGCGGCACTGGTCGGCGTGATGTTCATTGTCGTTATCGCCACATTCGCCTGGTCAAGTTTCCGCATCATCAACAAAATTCCGCGCGCCGATGCTTTCGTGCTGATCCTTGTCTCTGGTGTTACGGTGTTCAGCGATCTGGCCGTCGCCGTGGTTGTCGGTGTCATTGTCTCGGCACTGGTATATGCATGGCAGAGTGCCAAGCGTCTCGACGTTAATATCCATCCCGACCATGACGGCTCAGAAACCACCCGGGTTTATGAGGTCAGCGGCCCGTTGTTCTTTGGTTCCATCAGCAGTTTCCATAGCCTGTTTGATCCCAAATCGGATCCCGACGATGTGGTCGTCGACTTCCTGCGCTCACGCGTATGGGATCACTCTGCCCTGCAAGCCATCGACGCGCTTGCTGATCGTTATGAAAACGCCGGTAAAACCCTGCATATACGCCATCTCGGCAAGGACTGTCGTGCCTTGCTTAAACGCGCGGGAAAAACGGTTGAAATTTCTGTAATCGAGGATCCAACCTACGGCGTAGCAGTGGATTACACCGAGAGTTTAAGCAAGAGCGCGTCACCCACATCCTGAGCGCAAAATCAGCATGCATAAATTTTTGCAGACAACGTCTATAATCGTCCCCACATAACGTCTTGGCATTGAAATCACGCCGAGGGTTTATTGGGAGATAGCGATGAGCGAGACGCATTCAATCCTGAACGCCAATGAAGCGTTTTACGCGGCATTTGCTGGCGCATGCATCGATACAATGGACGATGTATGGTCGCAGAATGCCGAGGTCACCTGCATCCACCCGGGTTGGCCAGCCCTGTCGGGCCGTATGGAAGTGCTCGATAGCTGGCGCAGCATCCTCAGCACCGAGCCGCCATTGATCAGCTTTCATAACGCACAGGTCTATCATCACGGCGATGTTGGTTATGTCATCTGCAAGGAGCATCTGGAGCCCGGCGCTCTGATTGCGACCAATGTTTTCGTGCGTGAAAACGGCCAGTGGAAAATGGTTCACCATCAGGCTGGCATTATCCCTGCTGGCTTTGAAGAGCCAATTTCCCAAGGGTCCCGGACCCTGCAATAACCTGCGCTTTTCCCGTCGCACAGGGTTGAACACACGTCGCACACATCAAAATCACCGACGCATTTGACGCCTTTGGCGGGCCCTCGCCATGCCATACATCTTCCTTGTTGTGCGTTCACGCATACAACCCTTGTGGGGATGAGGGATACAGGAGGACCATAATGGGTCACAAAGATATTGATGGCCGCGCACTGGCGGCAAAAATCCTGACGCAGGTTAGCGAAGACGCCACCGTACTCAGCGAAGCAGGCTGGCACCCCCGGCTCGTCTCGGTCACCGTCGGCGATGTGCAGGAAGTCCAGCTATACGTACGCAACCAGCGGCGCATGGCCGAACGCGCAGGCATTCTGTTCGAAGAACGCTGTTTTGACGCGTCAATCACGCAAGCCGAAATCACTGCCGCTATTGGCAGCATGAACGTCGACCCCCGGGTCATGGGCATTATTTTGCAACGCCCCGTTCCCGAGCACCTGTCGATCAAAACCCTGCAAGAATCCGTGCATCCCCTGAAAGACGTCGAAGGTATGCACCCGACGTCCATTGGTCGAATTGTATACAATGAATCCGATCTGGGGCCCTGCACAGCCATGGCTGCTGTTGAACTGCTCAAGTCTACAGGTGTGAGTTTACCCGGTCTGGAGGTTACCGTCATTGGTCACTCCGAGATCGTCGGCAAGCCCATCGCATTTCTGCTTATGGCCGAGGGCGCGACGCTCACCGTTTGTCATCACATGACCCGTAATATCGCCGTGCATGCCCGTTCGGCCGACGCCGTTTTTGTCGCTGTTGGAAAACCCGGTTTGGTAACCGGCGACATGATCAAGCCGGGTGCTGTGGTGATCGATATCGGCATAAATCAGGTTGAAAAATCAGATGGTTCTACGGTTGTGGTCGGCGACACTGACTATGCATCGTGCGCCGAAAGTGCGGGTTGGATTACGCCGGTTCCCGGTGGCGTGGGGCCGGTAACCGTATCGATCCTGATGCGCAACGCGGTCATCGCAACCCGACGACAAAAGGCCCACTACGAGACCCTGCTCGGACAATCAACAACGGGCCTGCTGGCCGGTTGAGATTGATATTGTCTGTATGGAATAAAAAGTGACCGATGTGAGCAGGAGGATGGATAACCAGCGCCAAGGGCAACCAGTGATCGCGGGGGGATGGCTCTCACCGGCCACATCCTCATTATGCATACAATGCATATGTGATCAATCCCTGGTATACCATGCCACTAGCCCCTCATAAACGGACACAAATTCAACACGTTAATATTCGCTGGGCATTTTGGACGGGGCATGCAAAACAGATATTATCGAGCGCCCACAACAAAACTGCAGAAACATTGATTCGGCACGTGTGTAGCACACTATAGCGGACCAGAGAGGACACCATCCCATGAGCACCACAGCACGCATTAAATGGATTGAAGGCGTTGCCTTCATGGGTGAGACAGGATCGGGTCATGGATTAATTATGGATGGTGCGCCAGCATCAGGCGGGCGCAATCTGGGCCCGCGCCCTATGGAAATGCTGCTGCTTGGTCTGGGTGGGTGCACGTCATTTGACATTGTCGGAATGCTCGAAAAAATGCGTCAGGACGTCTCTGACGTCAGCATCGATATTGAAGCTGAACGCGCCGAAGATATCCCCAAAGTCTTCACCAAAATCCACCTGAATGTCACCATTACCGGCAAGGGCGTAGATCAAGCCAAGGCCGAACGTGCCGTGGCATTGTCCGCCGAGACCTACTGTTCAGCATCCAAAATGTTGGAAAAAACCGCAGAAATCACCCACGCCGTAACGATCGTGGAAACGCCCTGACGAGCCTAGCGCACGTGACGCTCCGTGATCATCTCGGCGACCAGCCGGTCAAGCTCACTAAGGTTACGATCACGCACACCAATAGCCTCAAGGTGGCGCACCGTATTCATCAGATACTCGGCGTTGCTGCCAATATGCCCAACAGCGCAGGCCAGCCGCTCAGCAACGTCATAGGGGCTCAAACCGCCCTCATAGGACCACCCGGATCGGTCAATGACAAAGGCCAACGCTGCGACCTCTCCAGCCTCGGTCTTCACCCGTAACCAACGCGGCGTATATGTGCACGGCGTTGTGATCATCTCACGGCGCACCAGCAGATCGACACAGGTTTGGTGATCGTCCGCACGAACCTCATGCACCATGCCACGGCATGAACCGCCACGCTCCAAACCCATCATCAGGCCCGGTTCATCACAGGTCCCGCGAAATCGTTCAAGCCGCATGCAAAAGGCCCGATGCCAACCGAAAGCCGTGCCCTGAAAGGCAGCATCAAGCGTATACTCGGGTTTCCAGATCAGAGAACCATAAGCGAATATCCGCAACGGATCACCCGTCGGCACAGCTGAGAGAATTTGCTCGACGATACGCGCGTAGCTTTCGTCATCGAAGTGCGTGACCCCGGGCACAGGCCCCGGGTCTTCCATGTCGCGATGGACATGTGCCAGAAGTTCCGGTGTCAGCCGCAAATCTTCGATAGGACGGTCCTCTTTATCTTAAGCAGGCATCTCGCCACGGATGACATAGCACAGCGCCTGCACGACCTGATGGGGGTCACGCGCCACGGCACTGGCTGCTGCATCGACTTCTTTCAGTGGGTGGTCATGCTCGGTGGGATGCAGAATAATCAACGGTTTGCCCAAGGCTTTGGCAAACCCGGCATCAAAAGCAGCATTCCACTGCTTGTATTTCTCACCGAAACGCACAACGACCACGTCAGCGCCACGCAGCAGGGTCTCGGTGCGGATAGCGTTGAGTTGGGCACCCTTACGGTCATGCCAGAACTTGTCGCTTTCCGCGCCAAAGATCGCCACGCCGCAATCATCGGAGTCTTCATGCACCGTGATCGGGGCGCTGAGTTCCACAGGCAAGCCAGCAGCTTCAATGCCAGCGGCGATCTGCTCGCGCCAATCAGAGTGTATCTCGCCCGATAGGTAAACGTTCCAAATTTTAGTCGTCACAATACTTCCTTCCAGATATTCGGCTTTGTCATCCTGCCCGATCAGGCCAGCGCTGGCGCAAGTGCTCCACACATATTAAGGAACATCCGTTCCTTATCATTGGAGACAGCATCGGGCTGCGCGGAAAACTGAACCGCAACAAATTCATTTGCGGGATCGACGTACAAGAATTGGCCGTGAATGCCAATCCCTAAATAGGGCGCATCATGTCCACCCATGACATACCACTTATTGCGATATCGCATGGGCCAGTCAGCATAATCGTCCGCGAAATCCCCAGCCAGCCACTGCTCACGATCACCGTTCGCACGGGTGTCGTTGATCCATTCAGCGGGAATGATTTGTTTATCACCACGCGTGCCATCCTCGGCCATCAAAAGGCCCAGTCGCGCCATATCACGCAGGGTAGCACACAGCCCACCTGCGGTGCGCGGTGCCCCGGCGCTGTCGATGGTCACATAGGCCTCAGCCTCTGCGCCCATGGGCTGCCACAGATATTCGCTCAATAGGTCGACATAACGCACGCCTGCGGCGCGTTCGATGATCCAGCCCAGCAGGTCCGAATTGGGTGAAATATAGCGAAACCGAGTGCCGTGTTCGACCTCACATGTATCAAGGCTGGTGAGGAAAGCCCGCATGTGCAATTCAGCGGCCGTCTTGTTGCGTGGGTTCCATCCAGAGGCCTCGCGGTAGCGAACGATGGCGCCATCGGTGGCGGTATAGTCCTCATCAAACGTTACGCCCGCTGTCATATCGAGGAGATTGCGCACGCTAGCGTCGGCGTAGGCGCTTTCAGCCATTTCCGGCACGTACTGCGTAATCGCGCCTTCCAGATCCAGTTGCCCACGCGCCGCCAGAATACCGGCAATCACTGCCGTGACGGATTTGCTGATGGAAAAGATAATGTGCTGATCACAGGGCTTTAGACCATTATGGTATTGCTCGAATACGATACGGCCACGCTGTAAAACAATCATGCCATCGGTTTGTGTGTCACCGATCATTTGCGACAGGCTTATATCCGCCGCCGCATGCCTGAAACGAAAATCGCTCAAGTCAGCGGACGCTTCGGGCAATACTCGGACATTGTCGGGATCGTGCCGCACAGGCGCGGTGGGAAGAACTTCACGCACATGATGCAATGACCACCGGTTAAATGGTGCTTGCCGCCAGTTATCCAGCCCCACCCGCGTCGCGGTAGCGGGCGGGAAACCGGTCATGATGGCGTTATCCGTCATGTTTCAGGCTTCCTTTTTGCGTGGCGTGACAAGCACAAGGGCCAGCATCATCACCGCCAATGCCAGCCATATCCAGAACGAGTGCTGCTCATCAAAAATAACGATACCCCAAAATACCCCTGACAGGGTCACCAGATAGGCTGTCTGGCTGGCAAATACAGGACCTGCCAAGGTGATCAGATAGATAAACAGGCCATAAGAGAATGTCGTTATGAGCGCCAACGCTATGATCGTCCATTCGAGGGTGCCCCACGGCCAGACCAGTGCCACAAAGGTATCACTCACGATCACCGCAGGCGTCATCATCAACGTTGCAGCGATAAACATACCGGCGAGAATGGTAAAGGCGTTAATGCCCTTGGGCATACGCATGGCGATCACCATATTTTCCGCTGCGTAGCAGAGCGAAGCCAGCACGGCGGCCAGTACCCAGGGCACAGCCGAACGATCAGGCATGCTTTCGGCAGGCCCGACCAGCATGACAATCGCGAGCGCACCGAGCACAACACCAAATACACGCCCCATGACGACGCGCTCAACGCGTAATGCGGCAGCGGCGACAAATGTCACCAACGGCACCACAGCAATGGTGATAGACAGCACGCCGGGCGATACTCGTGAGGCGGCATAGAACAGCAATATGCCGGGCACCACAGTGCCAAGCACGGCACAGACCATATAGAAAAGCACACAATGACGGTTCATTGGCAGTGCTCGCCGCGTGATCACACTGAAAACGATCAGCAGCCCTGCACCGATCACGGTTTGCCAATAGGCAATGCCAAGTGGGTGTCCACCAGCATCTGTCGCGATCTTGGCCAGCGAGAACGTGATGCCCCAGACAGACCCCAAAAATAGCAAAATAAGCCATGCTGCAGTACGCCGGATCAAGCCCGGCGGGGCAATTTCCTGAACCTCGAATTCATCACCAATCGCTACAGGGGCAGCCGCGCACGGCACCACCGCAGCGGATTGCGTTGTATCGTCCATATAAGGTTCAACTCCGCTAAACCGGTGTATTCCGGCATTTATTATCGTGGCCGCGATGGTGCGTCAGCCCACGTGGTGCGTCAACCGGGTTCGCTGCCAATAAAAAGAAAAATAAATGCAAAAACTGCGCTACAATTGACCCACGTCATTCTCAGTTCAGCAAGGGTACCTATAATCACCATTGTTTACTGAAGAGCGCCCATTCAGGGCCACAGTCAGTGTTTGATCACAAAGGCGGAGTCGCCTGCGTGATTTTGGTTCTCTGCCAAGGGGGCACGTAAATGCAAGTTGAACACGTACAGACGACCAAGACTGAAGAAATTAAAGGATTTCTTTTCCTTACAATTTTTCTGGCACCTGCTGTCGCGGTTATGCTGGTTGGTGGATACGGTTTCACCATCTGGATGTCACAGCTCATTGCCGGACCGCCCGGCACAGGCTGAGCTCCCCCCCTCCCCCAAGTTAAAACTTTTTGCCAAACCTTCTCGGAGACGATGACATGAAGGCAGTATCAACTGCGGGCACACAGCCATCGCGTCGTGACTTGATCACAGCACGCTTCTCACGCGACAGTTACCATATAGCAAGTCTGCTGGTGCAGGCGCGACCAGATCAAATTTCAGACCTTACACCGCAGCTCGGTGCCATAAGCGGCGTCGAAGTTCACAACACCGACGAGCGTGGCCAGATGGTGCTCAGCGTAGAAGCATCAAGTGACTCCAGGCTGCTCGACGCCATTTCAGATATCGAGCGCGCAAGCGGTGTTATCACCGTATCGCTCGCCTATCATCAGAGCGAGGACGAAGGCGATGAGTGACAAGAAAAAAACCATGACGCTCTCGCGGCGTGATTACATTAAAGCCAACGCGGTCGCAGCCGCTGCTGCAGCCGCAGGCATGCCCCTGCCCGCCATGGCAGCCAACCTCGTGACAGAGAAATCCAAGTCCAGTCTGAAATGGTCAAAAGCGCCCTGCCGTTTCTGCGGCACCGGGTGTGGTGTCATGGTTGGCGTGAAGGAAGGCAAGGTCGTTGCCTCGCACGGCGATGCCAAGGCCGAGGTCAACCGTGGCCTGAGCTGCATCAAAGGCTATTTTCTGTCAAAAATCCTTTACGGCAAGGATCGCCTGACCCAGCCTATGCTGCGCATGACAAACGGCCAGTACGACAAGAACGGTGACTTCGAGCCAATCTCATGGGATCAGGCCTTCGACATCATGGCCGAAAAATTCAAGAAAGCCCTGAAGGAAAAAGGCCCCGAAGCCATCGGCATGTTCGGTTCCGGGCAATGGACCGTGTGGGAAGGCTATGCTGCATCCAAGCTGATGAAAGCAGGCTTCCGCTCCAACAATATCGATCCCAATGCCCGGCACTGCATGGCTTCGGCTGTGGGTGGTTTCATGCGGACCTTTGGTATCGATGAGCCCATGGGTTGCTACGATGACTTTGAAAATGCCGACGCCTTCGTTCTATGGGGCTCCAACATGGCGGAGATGCATCCGATCCTGTGGACCCGCCTGACCGACCGGCGACTGAGCAACCCCGGCGTCAAGGTTGCCGTATTGTCGACCTTTGAGCATCGCTGCTTCGATCTGGCTGATATACCGATGGTGTTTACACCACAGACGGATCTGGCAATCCTGAACTTTATTGCCAAGCACATCATTGAGACGGGCCGGGTCAATAAAGACTTCGTTGCCAATCACACCAATTTCCGGCTCGGCAACGATGACATCGGCTACGGTCTGCGGCCAGAACACCCATTGCAGAAGAAGGCGAAGAATGCCGGTAAAGCTGGCGGTTCCAAGCCAATCTCGTTTGACGAATTTGCTGATTTTGTCAGTGACTACGATGTCAGTACCGTCTCAAAGCTATCGGGGGTTTCCGAGGAAAGCCTGATCAAGCTTGCCGAGTTATATGCAGACCCCAACACCAAGGTCATGTCACTGTGGACCATGGGCGTGAACCAGCACACACGTGGTGTCTGGTGCAACAATCTGCTCTACAACATCCACCTGCTGACCGGAAAAATATCCGAACCGGGTAACAGCCCATTTTCGCTGACCGGCCAACCGTCGGCTTGTGGTACAGCGCGCGAAGTCGGCACGTTTTCCCACCGGTTGCCCGCCGATATGGTGGTCAAGAACCCGAAACACCGGGCGTTTACTGAAAAGGTCTGGAAGTTGCCCGATGGCACCATTCCCGCCAAGCCCGGCGCACACGCTGTGTTGCACAATCGCCTGCTCAAGGACGGCAAGATCAATGCCTACTGGGTGCAGGTGAACAACAACGTACAGGCCGCACCGAACCTCAACGAGGAGACCCTGCCGGGTTACCGCAACCCCGATAACTTCATTGTTGTCTCGGACGCCTACCCGACGGTAACAGCACAGGCTGCTGACCTCATCCTGCCCACAGCCATGTGGGTAGAAAAAGAAGGCGCATACGGAAACGCCGAGCGACGCACCCAGTTCTGGCATCAGCTTGTGGATGCGCCCGGTGAGTCACAATCTGATCTGTGGCAGCTGGTCGAGTTCTCCAAACGCTTTACCACCGAGGAAGTGTGGCCCGCTGAGCTGTTGGACAAGAACCCTGAATATAAGGGTAAAACCCTGTTTGATGTTCTCTACGCCAACGGCAATGTAGATAAGTACCCGCTAACTGAGGCCAGTGTTGATTACAACAATCATGAAGCCAAGGCCTTTGGATTCTATATCCAGAAAGGCCTGTTCGAAGAGTACGCTGAATTCGGGCGTGGTCACGGACACGATCTGGCACCGTTCGATATGTACCACCAGACCCGCGGCCTGCGCTGGCCCGTGGTCAATGGCAAGGAAACCCGCTGGCGCTTCCGTGAGGTTTTCGACCCCTACGTGGAAGCCGGATCGGACATTCAGTTCTATGGCAAGCCAGACAACAAAGCGAACCTGTTCGCCCTGCCCTATGAGCCACCAGCGGAGTCACCTGATGATGAATACAACATGTGGCTATGCACAGGGCGTGTGATTGAGCACTGGCACTCGGGCTCTATGACGCAGCGCGTTCCCGAATTGTACAAGGCATTTCCCGACGCAGTGGTGTTCATGCACCCCGATGATGCCAAGGCACGCGGTTTGCGCCGGGGCAGCGAAGTCCGCGTGGTATCGCGGCGTGGTGAAATCAAGTCACGCATCGAAACCCGTGGCCGCAATCGTCCGCCCCAGGGTCTGGTATTTGTGCCCTGGTTCGATGCCAGCCAGTTGATTAATAAAGTCACGCTTGATGCGACTGACCCTATCTCCAAACAGACGGATTATAAGAAATGCGCAGTCAAAATCGTTCCCGCCTGAGCGCGGTCATGCGGTGGTCACTCGCCAGCCTGGCAGGTGGCATCGCCGCCCTCTCCGTCACGGCTGTATTAGCTGGTGATCCTATTGCCACCTTGCGGGGGGTAGAACTCGACGTTGAGCCGAACGCTCCCACTATGCCCAAGGAATCGAAAACGGAAGTTCGTCAGGTGCGGAGTTACCCCGAACAGCCGCCAACCATTCCACACACGATCCGCAATTATCGCATCGATCTGAATAGCAACAAATGCCTGAGTTGCCATAGCCGAACCGCCGTGGCGCGTTCACAGGCACCCATGGTCAGTGTCACGCACTTCATGGACCGCGATAACCAGGTGCTGTCATCGGTGACACCACGCCGATACTTCTGCAACCAGTGTCATGTGCCACAACTGGAAATCATGCCGCTGGTGGAAAACACCTTCGTCGACGCCGATTTGATGATCAAGAAAGGTGAATAAGCCGTGCCTCTGCTAAATCGAGTGAAACGGTTCTGGCATCTTCTTAATAGGCCAAGCCGTCATTTCAGCCTCGCGTTTCTAACGTTCGGCGGCTTTGTCGCTGGCATCATCTTCTGGGGTGGTTTCAACACGGCCCTTGAACTGACGAACACCGAAACGTTTTGCATCACCTGTCACGAGATGAACGACAACGTTTATCAGGAGCTGCTACCGACAATCCATTACACCAATCGCTCTGGCGTTCGTGCCAGTTGCCCCGATTGCCATGTACCGCACAACTGGTCGGATAAAATCGCGCGCAAGACAGCCGCTTCGAAAGAAGTCTGGGGCATGCTGTTTGGCACAATCAATACACGTGAGAAATTCACGGCCATGCGGCGCGAAATGGCGGGGCGCGAGTGGGCCCGTCTAAAGGCCAATGACTCACTGGAGTGCCGTAACTGTCACAGCATCGACTCCATGGATATCACCCTGCAGGGCGAGCGCGCAGCCGAAGCGCACCTACGTTTTGTCGCAACAGGTGAAAAAACGTGCATCGACTGCCACAAGGGCATTGCCCATCACCTGCCCGATATGGCTGGTGTCGAGGGTTGGAAGTAACCTCGAGACAGCAACATGCCTAGCAAAGCAAACACCCCGATGCCTTACGGTATCGGGGTGTTCTCATATTGCGGTATAACCCGTCAGGGTCATACACAAAGCTGCTTTATTCGATAACGGCCAGATTTTCTGCAGCAACTTTGCCGTTGCGGCCTTCAACCAGTTCAAACTCGATCTTCTGGCCTTCATCAAGACCGCTCATACCAGCGTTTTGAACCGCCGAGATGTGCACGAATGCATCACTCGAACCATCTTCGCGTTCGATAAAGCCGAAGCCCTTTTGATTATTAAACCACTTAACAGTACCCTTGAGCATATTCCCCTCCTCGGGATGAACTCTTCACAATAAGACCCCCGGCACCCTGCCGGACGCCCAACCAATCCATATATTTCGGAAGGAACAAAAGCGCTTCATACGAACGTGTTCTCGCCCATCGTCATACTGGATAACTAGCGCTCCAATCACTTTTTATTGGAGCACAGCGAGAACACTTAATTATATCCCGCCCCCGGTCAGGCGAACTCTAATCATAATAAAAAGAAAAATCTAGGGTTGTGAGGTTAAGTTTAATAATCGTAGCAAGTGTTGTTTCCAATAAACTTCAACAGATATTCCACAAATTATTTGGTTTGTTGCCAGTTTTCGAGAATATCGTGGGCACGCCCCTGCGCCGCATCGCTATAGTCTGCCGCCCCACCCGTCGGCGCGGTAAGCTCGATCACATAGCCGTTCGGATCACGAAAATAGATCGAATGAATAAAACCGTGATCGGCAATTCCACGTGTATCAATATCGCTCGCCTTGCCCTTCTCGAACATGGCATGCAGCGTATCGTTATCGACCTCAAGCGCAATATGCAGGTCATAATCGTGCTGAACCTTAAATTCAAACGGCGTATCAGGAACTTCAAAAAACGCCAGAAACGAGCCATCACCCATACGGTAGAAGCTATGCAGGGCACTGGTCTTGCGCGCCGTCTTGGTCTCATGGATTTCAAAGGCATCAGCGAGCGGTAGCCCTAAAAATCCCTCGTAAAACTCCCGCGTTTCCTCGGAATCACGACAACGGTATGCATTATGATGCAGTCCCTTGATAACCATCTCCACTCTCCCTGATACGAAGCCAACACATAGTATATTGGAATTCATCAGGCAAAAAAACAGGGCCGGTGGAAAACCACCGGCCCTGCATCACAATAGCGATTGTATTGTAAGGTTTCTGGCTAGGCTGCCGCAGCCGAAGGGCGGCGGGGGCCTTTAGCCTTGAAGCGGCGCGGGTTATTGCTCTTTTTCTTGGAGCTACCGTTGCGCTTGTCACCTTTGCTCTTACCGGTAGGGCTACTGGCAATAGCAGCAGAGTGATAAGGGTGTGCATCGTCAACATAAACGGACTGGCGAATGGCTTTTTCGATATCGCGCAGATAGGCCCGTTCGTCAGCATCGCAAAAGGAAATCGCCATGCCGCTGGCCCCGGCACGTGCCGTGCGGCCAATACGGTGAACGTAGTTTTCCGGATCGTTGGGCAGATCGAAATTGATGACGTGTGTCACGCCATCCACATCGATACCACGAGCCGCAATATCCGTCGCCACAAGGACGCGGGTATTACCACTGCGGAAACTGTTTAGGGCGCGCTGGCGGGCATTCTGGGCTTTATTGCCATGAATGGCATCGGCGCTAACACCACTGCGCTCAAGATTGCGCGCCACACGGTCTGCACCATGCTTTGTACGGGTAAAGACCAGCACCCGATCAATGGCAGCTTCTTCGTTATCAAGCAATTCACGCAGCAACGTCTGCTTCTTGTCCTTGCTGACGAACAGCACACGCTGGTCGACACGCTCGGCCGTGGTTGATTCCGGTGCCACTTCGACATGCACGGGATCATTCAGCAGTCCCCCGATAAGGGTATTGAGCGTACGCGGCATGGTGGCCGAGAACAGCAACGTCTGACGCTCTTTTGGAAGCTTCTGCGCAATCTTTTTAACGTCGTTGATAAAGCCCATGTCGAGCATGCGGTCGGCTTCATCAAGGATGAAGGTCTCAACCTCATCAAGGCGCACACAACCGCGGTTCATGAGATCCATGAGACGTCCCGGTGTTGCCACCAGAATATCGATATTACCCTTGAGGGTGTGAATTTGCCGGTTGATGGGTGATCCACCGAACACAACGGTGTGACGTACCCGCAGGTTTTTACCATAGGTCCGAATGCAATCGGCGATCTGGACCGCCAGTTCGCGTGTCGGTGCCAAAATCAAGGCACGTGGTTTACCAGCGGTGGGCTTTCCCTTGCCGTCAAGACGCTGCAACAGTGGCAGCGAGAAAGCGGCGGTCTTGCCGGTGCCCGTCTGGGCGATACCGAGCAGGTCGCGACCCTCAAGAAGGGCGGGGATGGATTTGGCCTGGATAGGGGTCGCTGCGGTATAACCTTCCGCTTCGACAGCTTTTAAAATGGGGCCTATAAGGCCGAGCCCCGAAAAATCAGTCATTCTTATTATTATCTTTCCATAAAAAAGCCGGTTCAGTAACCGGCTGGATGGTCTGAGCGCCCTAGAGTGCGTTCATCGCAGGTTGAAACGATTCAGAACGTGAAGCGCCCGCTGATTCTTAATAGTCAGGGAGAAATTCAGGTCCTTGATCGCTCCGATCCAAGGTGGATAAAACCCTAGGCGCGACCATGGCGTATCATTACGCGGGTGTGTTCTAGCCTATGCGGTAGCAGAAAGACACCCCTTTAGGAGAATTAACCGAATAAGCCCCGATCGCTGATCTTAATGCCCAAGCGCTGAAAACGCCCAAAACATCAGGTCAGGGCATCACGCTACCGCCATTCACGCCGTAGCACTGTCCGGTAATGAACCCGGCGGCATCCGAGGCCAGCAATACCGCCACGGCGGCGACCTCCTCGGACTTGCCGAAGCGCTGCATCGGGATATCCATGTCCTCGGCCAAGGCTTCCGGACTCATAACATTCGCACCCAGCATATCAGTGTCGATCGGTCCCGGCGCGATGGAATTAACAGTAATGGCGGGGGCGAACTCGTGCGCCCAAGCCCGTGTCATGGCGGCAATCGCCCCCTTGGAAGCGCAGTAAGCTGTATGATTTTTGCGCCCCAGATACGCCAGATCCGATGACATATTGATGACACGCCCACCGCTGCCTTGGGCCACCATGGCCGCAATGGCATCGCGCCCAACCAGAAAACTGCCACGTAGATTGACCCCGATTACCTGATCGAAGTCCGCCACGCTGGTTTCCAGCAATGGTTTATCATGCAGAATGCCAGCATTGTTGACAACGATGTCAATGCCGCCCAGATGATCAAGAGCATCACGCACAAGCCGTGCGGCATCATCTTCGTCCGCCACGTTGGCCTTGATTGCGAGAGCATCGCAGCCGAACGTCCGCATCGCCGCGAGGGTTTTATCAAGGACAGGGCTTTCGGCATGACAGCCGATGACCACATTGGCCCCTTGTTCGGCAAAGGCCTCGGCAATGGCCGCGCCAATCCCGCGTGAGCCGCCCGTCACCAGTGCGCGTTTACCGGAAAGTGTGCCCATGTCATGTCCCCGTGTTCAACGTCGACGGTTCGTTCAGCCGCCGAATTCTACCCGTACCGCAGCAGCAATATCACGCTTGTACTGATCAGCCATCATCTTGCCTTTTTCAGCAGATGATCCGGCGGCCGTTGTCAGTGCGCCAGATTGCGCCACCCATTCACGGTGCGGCGGCCATACGTCATAGGGTGGTGCCTCAACAGGTGGATTATCAGGGATCAGGTCCTCACGCACCAGATGGGGATAGAAATGCATCATCAGCGAGGTCTCAATCACAGCGGCGTGCTCAAGTTCAATACCCGGATAACCATCGGGGAAAATACTATTGAGCGTATCCTCGCTCAGGAACTCCCAGTGTTGCAGGCACATAATCCGCAAACCCGTGTCACCAAGTTCGCGCATGGCAAGGTCGATCCCTTCGTTCAGGAACCACAGGTTCTCGTAGTTACCATCGAGCACGCAGACCTTGCGGACGCCGTGGCGAACCAGTTCACGAATGACGTCACGCACCACAGCGCTGAGCGTTGCCCCGTCCAACCCTGTGCTGCCGGGGAAAAAAGGGCCACCTGCCGAGCGCGTCATGGACTTATAGCCATACGTCACCGGTGCAGCGACCACGCCGCCAACATCACGCGCAATATCCTGCGCAATCGCCATGGGCAGCAGGTGATCGACACCCATAGGTAGATGCGGTCCATGCTGCTCAAGCGCACCTGTGGGCAGAAATACAACGGGGTCTGTCTTCAGAGCCTCGGCATATTCCGGCCACGTCATATCGGCCATCATCACGGACTTGCTCATGGTTTCTTCCTATTGTTATTTTTTCCGGTCTGCAGACCGTGTGTCTTATCCATTGTCCTGAACATCATCATCACTGCCCTGCGCACGCATCAGACGCATGATATGGCGCTCAAGGTCGGCATAACCCGGCATCTGTATGACCTCTTCCTTATCAACAATGCGCCTGCCCTGCTTGAATTCAGGCACGATATTTTCGAGCACTGTGCCGGGGTGGCTCGACATGAAGATAATGCGGTCGGCGACGAAGATGGCCTCTTCGATATCGTGGGTCACCATCAAGGCCGTCGTGCGAGCCTTCTCAACAATCGAGACCATCAATTCCTGCATGTGCCAGCGGGTTTCGGCATCGAGCGCGCCGAACGGTTCGTCCATCAGCAAAATGGCCGGATCATTCGCCAGCGTGCGCGCAATTGCCACGCGTTGTTTCATACCGCCAGAAAGCTGCTTGGGATAGGCGTCCTTGAAACGGGTAAGATTAACGAGATTGATGAAATGATCGGCGCGTTCACGGCGTTCCTTGGCCGGAACCCGGTTCAGACGCATGCCGTATTCAACATTGTCCTGAACATTCAGCCAATCGAACGACGTATAGGCCTGAAACACCATGCCGCGCTCGCGGTCCGGCCCCGTGATACTGTGCCCATCAAGGGTCAGTTCACCCGTGCTCGGCTCTTCAAGGCCCGCAACCATACGCAGGACCGTGGACTTGCCGCAGCCGGACGGCCCCAAAATCACACAGACTTCATTTTCCGGCACATCGAAAGAAACACCGGAAATAGCCTCAATAGTTTCAGTCTTGTTCAACGCAAAGGTCTTGCCGACATCTTTGATCGACAGCTTTACCGAACCTTGTATTGCGGTGTTCATGCTCAATTCCCCCGACTGTCGATATAGGGAAACAGCATGCGGTGCGCCATACGGAACAACATGTCGAAGGTCAGCCCCAGAATGCCAATGACGATAATACCGGCCATAATTTCATCAGTGTGCAGGAAGCGACGGGCGCGCATCATCATGGCCCCGATACCCGTGGTCGAAGCAATGATCTCGGCAATCACCAGATAGGTCCAGCTCACCGCCAGCATTTGCCGCATGGCGATCAGCACGTTGGGCATCACTGCAGGAACGACAACCGTCCATAGAATTTGTTTGCGACTGGCACCAAGCGTCATTGCCGTTTCCAGCAATTCAGCACGCACCTGCTTGGTGTGATCCATGATCAACGTGATCAGAAAGAACACCACGCCAAGAAACAGCAACGCAATTTTCGGCCCTTCACCGGTACCGAGCCACATCAATAAAATCGGAATAAACGAAGGCGCTGGCAGATAACGCCATGCCGAGACGAACGGGTTGAGGAAAGCCTCGCAAGTCTTGAATGAACCCATCAGGATGCCAACCGGCACCGCGATGAGAGACACGCCAATAAAACTGCCAACCACACGGAGTACGCTTATGCCAATATCGGATGCAAACCCGCGTTCGAAAATCAATTCATACAGAGCGACGACCACACGTTGCGGCGTAGGCATCAATAACGGGTTTACCAAACCGGCAAGGGTCATGAATTCCCATGCGCCAAAGAACAAGACCCAAACGGCAATGCCGAGCACCAGAACCCGGGTTTTTGAAATTGGCTTGCGGAACTCAAACCATCGTTGCGTATTATTCGCGCGCAATGCCTGATCCCTCATCGTTGATGTTTCGTATCGTCTTAAATTAAAAATATAAATTTATAAAAAAATGATCCCCTTCGGCACTGTCAGGGGGGGAATTGGTAAGACCGGGGGGGGGGAGAGGGTCTACCAATAAAATGCCGAAGGGGAAAAGTTTCAGGGATTTATTATCGTTATATCCCTAATACAATTTCTTGATTTATCGAGCGCTCATTGACTGGCGATAACCCTGCTTCACAAGGTCACCCAGAATGCTGCAATCCACGCCTTTGCTGGCGTCCACTGTGGACGTCATCAGGCCTAACTTGATCCACCATTCATTGGTCAGCTTGACCACATCGGCCATGCCGCCATTGATCAGACCAAACGGTGGCTTGCCATCAAGCACGCCACAAACGCGCGCGGCTTCATCGAAATCCATCATGTAGATGCCACCAAGGAACGATTTCCCGTTGGTGCCAATGACGAAACCAATATCTTCAGCTGGCCACTGCAGGAATTCAGCCAGTGCGACGTTCACTTCCTCGGTATTATCGTGCCAGTACTGAAGCGCATCCCAGCGTAGCTTCATGATATCGAGCGCAGCCTGACGGCGATCCTTGATGAAGTTCTTGTTCATGTACATAACGTCCATGAAGACACCGGTATCAAGATATTCAGGTTGCGAAGTATCTGCGACAATCGTGGAGCCTTCGAGATTAGCCGTTACCTTGGACGTCCATGGCTCGTACACGTAAGCGGCGGCAAGATCGCCGGACATGATAGGACCAACCGCTTCGTCAGCGTTCAGGTTAACCCATTCCACGTCAGACATCGCAAGGCCCTGCTTATCGAGCCACATACCGGTCAACAGATGACCAATGAAGGCCTGCGGTGCAGCCATCTTCTTGCCTTTAAGGTCTGCTGCCGAGGCAATGCCCGGTGCCAGAATGACCTGATCAACACCGTAGGATGGATTGAGGAACGCAACATTGACCGCGTCAGTGCCGCCATCAATGGCGATCGGCGTGTAATCACCAGTGCTCAGGTAGACATCGACCTGACCAGCAGCAAGTGCGGAATGACCACCGATGGGATCTTCAAAGATGACGATTTCAATATCGTAATCGGGGGCCAGGTTCTTCTGGCGCGCAATTTCGTAAAACGCATAACCCGGCCAGGACACGGCCATACCGATCTTGACGGTTTCCTTGGCAGCGACGTCAACCGCCATATTCAGCAGCAGCACGGCGGCGAGCATCAGCCCAACCATAATTTTTTTCAAACCCATTGGAGCCTCCTTGGCTATATGCAGATTATTTTATATTTTATTATTGAAAAAATTTTATTCGACTAAATTGTTTTAGTCCAGTTAAAATAAAGGGGTATTATGGCATGATACGCCGGACCAAATAAGCCGATAAAAATCAGGCAAAACAAAAGGGGCAATCACATGGCTGGGTTACGTGAAAATCAAAAGGCCGACAGGCGCAAACGCATCCTGACGGCGGCCCGCGAGCAATTCGTTGAGCGCGGCTACGAAACCACAACGATTGAGTCCATCGCCGAACATGCCGAGGTTTCAGCCGTCACGATCTATAATCATTATGGCACCAAAGGCGGCTTGCTACTGGCGCTGGTCTCGGAAAGTGACGCCCTGCTCATCGCCAAGGTCTCCAAACTGATCAAGGCTCCACCAAGCGATCCGCTTGAGGCCGCCCTGTCATTTGCAAATATTATCCATGGCCACGCCATGGAATATCTGAACAAGCCCATCTGGCGGCACGTTATCGCCACCAGTATCATTGAGGGTAGTTCAGACTTCGGCCACGGTTATGCTGAACTCGACAGCAAACTCGCCGGACTGTATGGAGACTTGCTGGAAACCCTGAAAAAGCGCGGCAAAATTTCTCCAGACACCAATACGATGGTCGCCGGCAATACCTTGTTTTCGCTCGAAAATGCACGCTTCGTTCAATTTATGGCCAATGATGCTATGACCGAAGAAGAGCTTGAGGCCTGCCTTCGCACCGATCTCTCCCAGTTTATCGAAAGCAATCTCAGCATCGAATAAAGCAGGGTTATAGCACTCTTAAGTGATCAGGCATCAAGCGTTGGCGGTGCAGGCAAATGCAGGTCCATGGCTGTGCCGTCAGATGTTGTCTCGGCGTGCATCGTCAGGCTTGCCGTCATCTCCATGGACGTATCGATAACCCAGCGCACCTGACGTTCGCCCAGAATATTTTTTGCCGCAACCACTTCGGGCAGTATCTGCTTTTGCAGGAACCCCGCCAATCCAGCCAGAGCGCGCGCCGCAATGCGCAAGTTCTCACCTTCAATCCGGAAGCAGCCGCCTCGCTCTACCTGATCAGCAATGCTTGCCAAAACGTCCATCATGACACCGACTTCGGGTGTTATACGCTCGGTCTTTGTCGCGACAAAGCGCAAATGGGCGATAAAAAATCCGTGATCACTCATCAGTTTTATTCCGGTGGCATGCCGCTGTAGCGTGGCAATCCATCATCCTGCTCATCCCATGCCAAGGTCGTGTCGGCAAAGATATGCGATGTCGGTTTAACCGCGCCCGGGTCATCCAGTGTGCCCATGGTTATGTAGACATGATCGGCATCGCTGAGGTACTTCGATAACATCTGCGTACCACACAATGCGCAAAAACCACGGTGCACCTGGTTTGAGGACTCGTAGATTTTTACCTCACCCGCATCAATGTGAAACCGGCGTGTTGGCACCATGGACCAACTCAGATGCCCCGCACCTGCGGAGCGACGGCACATGGAACAATGACAGTGGAAACCGTCAATCGGTGTGCCCTCAATATGGTAGCGAACAGCCCCACACAAACACCCGCCGTTCATAGGATTGTCGAACATCGTGCAGGGCTCCTGGCTTACCCGCTGTGGCTTTCTTTATCGGCGTATGGGAACCACCAGAAGTCCTGTGGGTTTGATCCGTAATCAACCATGACCATCTTGGTGTGGCGGAAAGTTTCAAGACCCTCGGAACCCAATTGACGGCCAATACCAGACATCTTGCGACCACCAAACGGACCTGCATCATTATCCAGCAAAGGCGAATTAACCCACACCATACCGGCGACAATTTCGTTGACCGCACGATGACTTTCATTGAGATCGCTGGTGAATACCGATGCGCCCAAACCGAACCTTGATGCATTCGCAAGTTTGATGGCTTCATCAAAGCTGCCAACGCGGCAAAGCGGAGCAACCGGCCCGAGTGACTCGTTATTCAGGATATCCATATCCGGTGTGACGTTGGTCAGCACGGTGGGCTCGACGAACCAGCCCTTGTTTTGGTCTGCTGGCCGCTGACCACCATAGGCTATCGTAGCCCCCTGTGAACGGGCCGTTTCAATAACGCCCTCAAAGCGTTCGCGCTCATTGCTGGTGACCATGGGTCCCATGTCGACCTTGCCAAGGCCATTACCCAATCGCAGTCCTTTCGCCGCATCAGCGAGTTTTGCGGCGAATTCATCATGCACGTCTTCATGTACAAAAATTCGTTCTGACGAAACACAGACCTGACCACAGTTCAGAAATGCCCCGAACAGTGCACCACGCACGGCGAACTCCATGGGTGCAGATGGCATGACGATGAGCGGATCATTGCCCGATGCCTCAATCAGGCAAGGCTTGAACTGTTCGGCACAGGCCTTGGCGACAATCTTGCCGGTCTCGACACCACCGGTGAAGGCCACCATATGGGTATCGGTGCTCTCAACCAGTTGGCGGCCAACGTTACCGCCACCGCTGACGCACTGAACAATGCCGTCTGGCAGAGCCTCGAAGGCTTCCATGAATTTCAGCGTTGTCAGCGTCACCAGTTCGGATGGCTTGATGATGACAGCGTTACCCGCAGCAATAGCAGCGGCAGCTTCCCAGCACAGCAGAACAAGTGGGTAGTTGAACGGCAAAACGATAACCACAACACCCATTGGCTCCTTCACCGTGTAATGCATTTGCTTATCGATGTTGGAACCGAGCATTTTACCGCAGTCATGGCGCCCGATCTCGGCATAATAATCGATGGCGCTGGCAGACCAGTGCAGTTCATCGGTGCTTTCCTTGAACGGCTTGCCCATTTCACGAGTCAGCATTTCTGACAACACCGGTGCCAGTTCACGCATCTTGGTAGCGACCTCGTGCATGACTTCGGCGCGTTCCAGATGGTTCGTACTGCGCCACTTGTTCTGCGCTTCGTTGGCAGCGGCGATAACCTGAGAGACCTCGTCGCTGGTGCAATCGGCAATGGAGCCAATGACATCTTCATTCGCAGGGTCAATGATGTCGGCGAACGTGTCGCCGGTGCTCTTTACGAATTCACCATTGATAAAATATGTCCCGCTTAAACGTGAGAACTCTGCCTGTGCCGTCATTGATATCCTCCACTGCCATCTGGCTTGTCTGTATCGGTCGGTTTTCCCGACCATGTTTCATTATTCCATATTCAAACAAAGCACGCGCCAACAGCGCGCGCCATGTCCAATTTTACTTACCAACATCGGCTCTTTAAAACCGGGCGGTTCACGCCCCCATCAGTGATCACTGCGACGATATGTCAGGGAGAGATCACAGGGAGTCATCTCTACCGGCGCAGCCATCAGTACGATGGAGGCGTGATCGCCCAGATGACCACGGTTTCGCGGTCACCCGGATTTAAATATCGATGCGGTCGCGTACTCGAAAAGCTGAAACTGTCGCCTTCCTTGAGTACGAATCGCTCATCATCAATCCACAATTCAAGTTCACCGGACAAAATAATGCCAGCTTCCTCGCCCTTGTGAGTGTAGGGCTCATCGCCACTCGATGAACCCGGGTCGAAACGGCTGTATAGAAGCTCAAGCTGCCCGCCCAACGACGGACACAACAGATGATCATCAATGCCAGAACCAAAGTTCAGCACCCGGCGGCGGTCGGCGCGCACGATATAGCGGCGCTCGCCATCGCTACCCGTCTCATCATCGGGGAAAAACCAGCTGATATTCACGCCAAGCACGCGTGCAATGTCATGCAGCGCCTTGATGGAGGGATTGGCGAGGTTACGCTCAACCTGACTGATATAACCAAGCGAAAGACCCGATGCCTCGGCAATATCACCCAGCGTCAGATCACGCGCCTTGCGCAACTCGCGGATACGCGCACCGAGAAAGCCTGCCTCGCCCACCTCGGACTGAGGCTCGCTCACAATGCTGCGGCCCCGGCTCGGGCGCAATGTTCGCTGTGGTGCTTCGCTACTACGCATCTAAATTGTTCTCGCATATTCTCGATTGAGTAAAAATTTAGACTGAAAATTTTACTCACGGCAACAATTTTTATAGGAATTTTATTTTCTATTGCCCAATCAGCGCCTTAGACACAAAGCAAAACCCCCGAAACCAATCCTGATTTCGGGGGTTTGTTCGTTCCGCAGCGTTTAGCGCGGTATTTCAGCCGTACGCGCTAGTCGATGGCAGCGGTAATAATGATCTCAACCTTGTACTCAGGCGTAGCCAGTCTGGCTTCACCTGTAGCACGCGCCGGTGTGTGGCCCTGCGGCACCCAGACGTCCCACTGGGCATTCATATCGGCAAAGTCATCCATGGAAGCCATCCAGATAACGGCTTGCAGGATCTTCGTCTTATCGCTGCCTACTTCGCCCAACAGTCGATCAATATTGCCTAGGATGGTTTTCGTCTGTTCGGCAACGCTTTCACCGGGCTTGCCGATCTGACCAGCCAGATAAACTGTGTCGTTATGAACCACGGCCTGGCTCATACGTTCACCCACTTCAATACGTTTAATTGTCATCGTGTGTTTCCTCACCCTGTGTGTGTCGTATCCTGCGTTGTTGTTCCATAGCACGTGGCATGCGGCAAGCCGAATACCACCTGCTCAGGCAACATTGAGATACGTAATCATCCCCGCCGCAGCGTGTTCAAGCATGTGGCAGTGCAGCAGCCACTTGCCCGGATTATCAGCAACAAAGGCGATTGCCACGCTTTCACCGCGCTCAACAAGTTCGGTATCACGCCACGGCGCGCCTGTGACCGCCTTGCCGTTGCGCTCCACCACGCGGAAATGGTGGCCGTGCAGGTGCATGGCATGCGGCCAGCCCGTGTCATTGCGAATATTGATAACGACCGTGCGGCCCAGTGCGACATCAGCCAGACGTGTATCGACCTGCCCCGCTACGCCATTAAATGACCAGACCTTGCCGCGCTGCACCAGTTCTTGAATGTCGAGCATCTTGCCATCAAGCATGGCTTCACGCAGGCCACCCATGGCACCGCCTTCCATAGCAAGTTCGATACGCTGGGCTCCTTCCAGAGATAAAGCATCGCTCGACAGGTTCACCGGCAAGGTCAATGGCGTATCGAGCGGTTGCGCACGCACAGGCTCACCCTCGGCAATCACCAGATTTGCCGCAACGAAGGTCTCGCCCGTTGAGACTTCCATTATGGGCAGTCGTTCGCCGGGTTCTCCGCTGACATCAAGCACCAGATCGGCACGCTGGGCGGGGGCCAGCGTGATGTTATTGGTCTTGTTGCCACCATCCGCCAAAGGCTGTCCATCCAGAGCCACGAGATGAGCTTCAACATCGCCAAAACCAAATGCCAGAATGCGCGCATTGGCGGTGTTGACGCAACGCAGACGAATACGCTCCCCTGCGCGCACCGCGATATCGGGCACTGAGCGGCCGTTGATGGTCAACCAGTTGCCCATCCGCCCGCCATGTGCCCACTCACCCATCTGGCCGAAACTTTCGTCATTCAGCGATCCATCGTCATCAATGCGCCAGTCATCGGCAACGAAGGTAATATCGCGATCAACCGCGACGGGCTCATCCTCATCAATAATCAGCATGCCGTAGAGGCCACGCGCCATCTGCTCCCATGAACGGTGGTGCGGGTGATACCAAAAGGTCCCCGCATCAGGAACACGAAAGACATAGTCAAAGGTTTCACCCGGCGGCACGGCGTCCTGGGTCAACCCGGCTACGCCATCCATGGCGTTATCAATGCGGATACCGTGCCAGTGCAGAGAGGTCGGCTGGCTCAGTGAGTTTTTCAGGCGCACCCGCAGCGTGTCGCCGCGTCGTGCACGCAGCACCGGTCCGGGCACCAGCCCGTCATAGGCCCACACCGCCGTTGGGCTACCCTGATCACCAAGCAGTGGCGCACTGGCCTCGCGCGCCTCAAGCACAGTCATCGCGCCAGTATCAGCATGTGCGAGCCGCGTGGCATTCGCCATAAAAGGCGTGGCGAAAGCGACCGCGCCGGTGGCAACAAAACGTCGTCGTGTGATCATGGATTTAACAACTCCGCGGAATGGATATCAAAGGCTTGTAGAAAATCTGTACGGTCGGCAACACAGTGCCCCCATGGTGAGTGATAGGTTTTCAGAACTGCACTGGGCATATGGCTGACCTCGATCTGGTTATCTTCCGGTGGGAAGTATAAATCCGTAGAACATGGCATAACGATGGCGCGCGCCTGAATGGCGCCAAGGGCACGCTCAAAATTCCCGCCATAGGTATCATTGGCGCTGATATCGCTGTACTGCCACGCCCACAACATCGTCATCAGGTTATTGGCATCCCATGTCAGGGTATCGCGTTCCCAGTCGAGCAAGACGTCCTCGATACTTTCATAGCCGAGGTCGCGGTACAGTGCTTCACGGTAAAAGGTCTGCGAATAGCCCCACCCGGCATAAACCCGCGCAAAGGCCTTCAACCCGGCTTCGGGTGGCGTTGAAAAATCGCCACCGTTCCAATTTTGGTCAGCCTGTAAAGCGGTTTTCACGCCCTCGAGGAAGACGAAGTTATGGGGTGACGTGCGTGCCGAACCGCAAAATGGCAAAATAGCCGACACCATGTCGGGGAATTGCGCACCCCATTGAAAGGACTGACACCCGCCCATGGACCAACCGGTGACCAGTGCGACCTGATCAATACCAAACACCTCGCGCAGCAGCCGGTGCTGACATGCCACGTTGTCATGCAGCGTCACATCGGGGAAGCGTGGCCCATCAAACGGCGCGGGCGTATTGCTTGGCGATGAAGACAAGCCGTTGCCGAACATGTTGATACCGACAATGAAATGGCGTGCCGGATCGATCGCGCGGCCCGCACCAAAATAGATTTCGTTGTCCTGATAAACACCCATATAGCAGGTCGGAATGACAACAACATTGTCCTTACTATCGTTAAGCGTGCCGTAAGTCTTATATGCTAGCTTAACGTCTGGCAGGAGAACGCCAGATTGCAACAAGACGTCGCCAAGATCAAAAACATCGTGTTCGTTTTGCATACTATATTTGCATCCCTGTTCGCCTGGAATTTTTGATGAACTTACACATTCATGGCGAGAATCGCATATGCCAAATCTATATGGAATATCGTGGCTCTGTCAGAAATATTCGGTGGTAATTTTCAGATGATGTGCCACATTTGAATACTGATATATGCACGGACAAGGGGCGGGGAACTTGGACGACCAAACAAAAACAAGAATGCCACAGACGCGCGTTGCACTGGCTGATCAGGCCGAGCGCATTGCCAACATGTGCAGTTGGGAGCGAGACGCAACCCTTTCGTCATGGTCATTTATTTCCGATCACGCCATGCATCTGCTCGCTATACAGCCGCAGAAAATTCTTGCCGGACAATTTGACTTTACCGCGAACATCCATGAGGGCGACCGGCAACGTGTCTGTGACACTTATGCCTCAATCATCGCAAGACCCGAACCCTACGCGCTGGAATACAGCTACAACGTCTCCAATGGCGAGCTTCATTATATCCTTGAAAGTGGCGAACCCGTACTTGATGACAATGGTATCGTGTGCGGCTTTCATGGCGTCATGCAGGACGCGTCAGTACGCAAACGATTTGAGAGAGACCTCATCGCAAGCCAGCGACGCTGGCGTGACGCAATTACCCTCGCCCATCTCGGGCACTGGGTCTGGGATGAAATCAACAACCGTTATATTTATTGTTCAGAAGAACTGGCGCGTATGCACGGCCTTCCATCCATCGACGAATTATTGACCCCCGGAACATGGCAACAGGACGCAAATATGTGGGTCCACCCTGAGGACAGGGAGCAATATATCCGGGAAATTACAAAGGTCGAGGAAACGGAGTCCAACTGGGACCTGCAGTACCGCATTATCCGGCGTGACGGTGAAGTCAGATATATCCGTGAAATTGGTGATTTTATCCGCGACGAGCACGGCAAGCCCACACAATCCAGTGGCACCATGCAGGATATTACAGAGAATAAACTGACCGAAATGGCACTGCAGAACGCCAAGGAAGCCGCCGAAGAGGCAAACCGGGCAAAAACAGAGTTCCTGTCCGTCGTCAGCCATGAGTTGCGCACACCGCTGACCTCAATCTCCGGATCACTTGCAATCGTTGAAGGCGGCATCGTAGGCGACATCCCCGAAGAAGCCCGAGAGATGCTTGTCATTGCCCAACGTAATGCCAAGAGACTCAATCAACTGGTTAACGATATCCTTGATGTTAATAAATTCGTCGCAGACGATGTTCAGCTTTCCATGGAGCAAATCGGCGTCAACGAACTGCTTGAAAGCGTTTATAGCGACAACCAACCATTTGCCCTTCAATACGATGTCACCTTAAACGTGGCATACCCGGACAAGGGCCTGTTCGTATGGGGTGACCGTCGGCGTCTGGAACAGGTGTTCTCCAATCTGATTTCCAATGCCGTAAAATTTTCCACATCGGGCGAAAGCGTCCTTCTAACCGCAGAACATCGGGGCGATAAAATCTGTTTCAATGTTTGTGATAACGGGCCCGGCATCCCCGAAGATTTTCGCGATCAAGTGTTCGAGCGATTCTCACAGGCTGATTCGACGGATTTACGCAATCAGGGTGGCACAGGGCTGGGCCTAACCATATCAAAAGGCATCATCGAAGCGCATGGTGGCGATATAAGTTATGAAACCCGTGGTCAGGGTGATCTGAATATCGCACGCGCACTGGGCGAGGATTCCGTCACGCGCACCGGGACGACGTTCTTCTTTAACCTGCCCGAATTCATACCGGATATCTAGGCGCGGGTTTCCCATTGCGTACACGATCCTGTATAAGTCCGCCATTCATGTCTGCCCGGGCATGCCCGATGGAGTACATTGATTGATAACAGCAATATTTCGTTGGCTGGAAAGCCGTAGCGATCCCTTTCCGTCCGGATTGCCGGACAAGCCACCGACGACCTTCTGGGGTTTCGTCAACCATTACACGCGCCCGTTCTGGCCCCTGCTGGCCGCCAGTTCTGCGCTGGGCACAACGGTTGCACTGATCGAGGTTTACCTGTTTGCCTTTGTTGGCGATCTGGTGGACTGGCTGGCCACGGCTGACCGCGAAACTTTTTGGACCGATCACGCCAACATGCTCGCGGCCATGGCTGTGCTGGTTGTGATCGTCATCCCATTGTTCAGATTCTTTTACGAATGTGTTGTTCACCAGGGCCTGATGGGCAACTTCGCCATGCGTATCCGCTGGCAGGCACACCGTTACCTGCTACGCCAGAGCATGACGTTCTTTCAGGATGACTTTGCCGGTCGTGTAGCGACCAAGATGATGCAGACCTCGCTGGCTGTACGTGATGTGGTCATGCGGTTTACTGAGGTCTTTCTGTACGTTGCGGTCTATTTTACCGCCGCCGTGGTGATGTTTGCCGCCAGTGATATCCGGCTCAGCGCGCCCATGATTGCGTGGCTCATCGGCTACATCATTGTCATGTGGTATTTCGTGCCGCGTTTACGCGACGTATCCATGGAACAGGCAGATGTGCGTTCCATTGTCACCGGGCGCGTGGTCGACAGCTATTCCAACATCGGCACGGTAAAGATGTTTGCCGAGGCCTCCCACGAAGACGCCTATGCACGCGAAGGCATGGATGACTTCCTCGACAACGTTTATCGCCAGATGCGTATGTCGACACAGTTGATCGCCACCATCTATCTGCTGAACGGCATGTTGATCGCATCGGTCGCCGGAATGTCCATATGGCTGTGGCAACTCGGCACAGTCAGCACGGGTGCTATGGCCTTTGCCATCGGGCTGGTTCTGCGCCTGCAAGGCATGGCGCAGTGGGTTCTGTGGGAAGTCTCACGCGTGTTCGAAGACATCGGCGTCGTAAAGGACGGCATTGACACCATCGCGCGTGAACGCGCCGTTGTTGATCTGCCCGACGCATCGCAGCTTGGCGTTAGCGCAGGCGAAATCGTCTATGATGATCTGTCCTTCAACTATGGCAAGGAACGCAGCGATATCAGTGCCGGGATTATCGAGGGACTGTCGCTCACCGTTAAGCCAGCGGAAAAAATTGGTATCGTCGGTCGTTCCGGCGCTGGCAAGTCAACACTGGTCAGCCTGTTGTTGCGGTTTTACGACCTTGATGGCGGGCGCATCGCCATCGATGGTCAAGACATCAGCAGCGTGACGCAGGAAAGCCTGCGCGCACAGATCGGCATGGTGACACAGGACTCATCACTGCTGCATCGCTCTGTGTTTGATAACATTCGCTACAGCAAACCCGATGCGACATTCGACGAGGTTGTGGCGGCAGCGAAAAAAGCCCATGCCCATGACTTCATTCTTGGCCTCGAAGACCTGAAAGGGCGGACAGGTTACGACGCCCATGTTGGTGAGCGTGGCGTCAAACTGTCGGGTGGTCAGCGCCAGCGTATTGCCATTACGCGCGTCCTGCTCAAGGACGCGCCAATCTTGATTTTGGACGAAGCCACCAGCGCGCTGGACTCAGAGGTTGAAGCCGCCATTCAGGAAAGCCTGTACAGCCTGATGGAGGGCAAGACGGTTATCGCCATCGCGCACCGACTGTCGACCATCGCCGCTATGGATCGCCTGATCATCATGGACGAGGGCCGCATCGTCGAGGAAGGCAACCACGAAACCCTGATCAAGCGTGGCGGCCTGTATGCTGAATTATGGGACCGACAGTCCGGCGGTTTTCTGGCGCGCGACTCAGCCGCGCAATAACGCCCTAAATATCGGGTCGTCGATCCGACCACGGCAATGCTTGTTCAATAGCCGCCCCGATGCGCAGCGTACCGGCGTCATCCCACTTGCGCCCAATAACCTGTGCTGACGTGGGCAAACCGTCAGATGAAAAACCCGATGGCACCGAAAGCGCCGGGCAGGATGCCACTAGATTGAACATCCCGGTAATGTCATAGGCGTGATATCGCCCGTCATCATCGCTCCAGTCATAGTCCGCATCACGCGCACCAACAGGCTGCGCCGTCATGGTGGTGGTCGGACATAACAGTGCGTCATAGTCTTCGTGCAGCGCTGACAGTTGCCCCCAGAACCGAGTGCGCACCATTTCCCAACGCTTGGCCGTAACTGCGTCTACACGCAGGCCGTCCTCGACCATAGCAATCAGATTGGGGTCCATATCATCACGCTTTTCATCAAGCGTGTTGCCAAATAAATCGACGAACATGGTCGCCAGATAGACGTTGGCATTGCCAAAGACCGCACCGATGATTTCGTGATCCATGGGGAAGTTGACCTCGTCAACGATAGCACCGGCGTCACGCAAGGCATCGGCAACGCGCTGCAAATTGTGTCGCACGTCGTCTTCCACAGCGTAGAAACCCATATCCACATCAAGTGCGACCCTCATGCCGCGCACATCAGTGGGCACCGGCACGGGCATGTCGCATCGTGGCAGGGACTGAATATCAACCGGCGAGACGCCCTGCCCCACGTCAATAAACAGTGCAGCGTCCGATACGGTGCGCGCCAACGGGCCAAAATGCGTGATGTTATCAAAGCACGTGCCAACAATATCCATGGGAATACGCCCGAGCGACGGCTTCAAGCCCACCGTACCGCAGAACGATGCGGGCAGGCGCACGCTACCGCCCATGTCAGTGCCTTCGGCAAGCGGCACACAACCCGATGCGACGGCAGCGCCCGAGCCACCCGATGAACCACCGGGGTTCTTATCCACATTCCACGGATTGTGCGTTACCCCCCACAACGGGCTTGAGGTAAAACCCGACGAGGCCAGTTCCGGCGTGGCGGTCTTGCCGACCATAATGGCCCCGGCACCGAACAGGCGTTGCACCAGCACCGGATCGAAATCGGGCACCCAGTCACGCAACAAGGCAGAGCCCCGCGTGGTGACCTTGCCTTTGGTCGGGGTGAAATCCTTGATTGCGACAGGCACGCCGTGCAAGGGACCGAGGTCGCGCCCCGCCATGACGTCGTCTTCGGCCTGCTTGGCCCGTTCCAGGGCCTCTTGCTCATAGGTAAAGCAAAACGCATTGAGCACAGGGTTGACCTGTTCAATGCGCTTCAGGCTGTTTGCCACCACCTCGACCGGTGAAATCTTTTTTTCCCGGATCATCTGCGCCAGTTGCGTCGCTGGCGTATAGGCAAGATCAAGATCGCTCATGTAAATTCCGGTTCTTCGCCCATGGCCTTGCGATACCATTCATGGAACTCCCAGACGTAGCGTTCCTCGGGCATGAGCACGCCGGTCTCATGGCGCGCACAATGCATGCCCTTCTGATTAAGCTCCGAGACAACGGCGTCCTGCTCCATAACCAGCACAGCGAAATCCACTATGTTGGTCAGATCGAATGACGGGTCAGCCAGAGTTCCAGCGGGGAACAACCACTCCGCCTGAATCTCGGTTTCCTCAGGTCCCAGTGGCAGCAAACGTACGATGCGCATATAATCCACATGGGCCGCCATAAAGGTCGACGGCATGGACACAACATAGGTCTGGCCCTGCACACGCTCTTCCGCGCTCAGGGCTGCGAACGGTGCGCTGCTCGCCTTGCCATCTGCCGACCATGTCTCGGCGCCGTCGCGCAGTCCGCCAACCTCTGCCGGGTCGCGTGATCCCGCATGATCTTTCCATTGGGCGTTTTCAAGCCGGGTGCTGATACGTCGCCCATATATGGGAACCAGATCGCACAGTTCGGGATGAATGTTGGGGCAATGCAGGCACTCGTTAAAGTTCTCCCAGAATATCTTCCAATTGCACGCCATGGTCTTTTTCCAGGTGTGCGCCGTCACGAGGTCCTCAACCGGCCAGTTGGCTACGTAACCTTCGCTGTCCTCAATGGTGTCGGAAAATGGCGGCGGTGTTTGCGACAGGCAGACAAAGATACAGCCGCGCCATATCTCGACCGCGATATCATAGAGCGGATAGTCGTCCTTGCAGAAATCCGGTGCTTCGGCCAGCGATGTGGTGCGCTGCAGATTACCCTGCAGGTCAAACGACCACTGGTGATAGGGACAGACGATCAGCTTGGACGCGAAGCGCCCCGCCTCAGCTTCACACAGTACCGAGCCACGATGACGACAGGTATTGTGAAAGGCACGAACCTGCCCGCCACCATCCCGCAACACGATAAGGTTCTGATCACCGATGGTGAAGGTACGAAAATCGCGCGGCTCTGCGATAGCGTCCGCACGGCACAGGTAAATCCACTGCCCCTGCCAGATCAGCGAAAGCTCACGCTGGTAATGCGCCGCATCAAAATAGGTATAGCTCAGCGGTGTTTTCTCGACCGTTTTCAGGCCACCAAAGTCTTCATCATCCGTCAGTTGTTTTGTCATATAGCACCTGTATGTGACCTCAACATTATCACTACGGTGGCGGATATCTGAAGGTACCTTCTATATGCAAGTTGGGACGGCTATTCGAACTCCATCTGGCGGAAGACCTTCTCGGCATTTTTGACCGCCAGTTCCTTGAAGGTATCAAGGTGCGCATAGGGCGTCTGGTCCACGTAATAGGCGTCCTGCAGGCTGCCGCCGTTCTCGAGCACTTCGCCAACCTTGCCACGCAGATAAATCAGGTAGTCCTTGGTGTACTTGGTGATCTCAGCCATATCGGTGGGACCGCCATGGCCGGGGATCACATGCTTGGCATTCAATGCGGCAAAGCTTTCCCATGATTCCAACCACGCCAGGGTATCGGTATCCTCAAAGATCGCTGGCAGGCGTTGATGAAACGCCATATCCCCGGTGATGACGAGTTCATGCTGTGGCAGCCAGACCGTCATGTCGCCGGCGGAATGGGCTGGCCCGAACGAAATCAATTCGATACGGGTACCGCCCACCTCGATAACCTTGGTGTCTTCAAAAACCTCATCGGGTGCAACAAGGCTCGTACGACCCGGGACGTCCTTGGTATAGCGCGCCATGCGGTCAATGATATCGTCACCACGTTCCTCGAACTCATCGGCGGCTTCGGCATGGGCGATGATATACACGCCCTGTTCACGCCAATAGCTGTTACCCAGCATGGCGTGGCCCTGACCGTTTTCGTTGACCACCAGCTTGACGGGTTGATCTGTGATTTTCCTGATTTCGGTATGCAGGGCCTCGGCCAGATCGTAGCTCGCACCGCCATTGACCACCATCACACCGTCGCTCGTGATGACGAAGCTCAGGTTATTGTTGTGTCCGGCGTTCTCCATGGCGGGCGGGCCGGTTTGACCGATCGCCGACCACACACCCTCTATCACTTCTACGGGCTTGGAATACAGCGCCGAACCGGGATACTGATCAGGGATTTTCTGATTGGCCGAGGCCCCGCCGAGAACAGCAATCAGCATGGCGGCAGCGAAACAGAACAGACGAAACAGCCGGTTACAAACGTTCGAAATCATGCGGCGCAATCCCTTTACGTTGATGAATGCTCAAGTGCACACAGTTCATTATATATAATTCGAATATATAAGCATATGCGAGCAAAATCACGCGTCGCGATTATTGCGTCAGATTTGTTGCCAGAAATTCACTGAACGCCGACCATGATTGCTCATCGGCAACCTTCTGGTAACGCTTTGACCCAATCACCGTAAAGGCATGGGGCGCACCGGAATAAACCTGAATTTCATAGGTCACACCGACGGCTTCCAGTTCCTTTGATAACTGGGCCACGTGTTCCATTGTAATGGACGTATCGGCACCGCCATGGGCGATCAACAGGGGTGGGGTGCTCTGTGGATAGGACTGTCCCTCGGGCGTGCTCAGGCCACCATGGAAGGTGGCATAGCCTGCAATGTCGGACGCCTTGCCGGACCGTGCAAGCTCGAGGACCGCTGCCCCACCAAAACAATAGCCCATGACAACGGCGGCCTTGCCATTATTGCTCGTGCGCGCCTGTGCCAAGCCAGCAAGGATCAGAGCGCGCATCTTTTCGCGGTCATTATACAGCTTTTTGGTTTCGGCCTTTTTCGCATCCCGATCCGCAGGCCGGTTCCCTTTGCCATAAAGATCGACGGCGAAGGCATCATAGCCCATGGCAGCCAGCATCTCGGCGCGCTGCACTTCGTAATCGGTCAAACCGTCCCAGTCATGAATAACCAGAACCAGTCCGCGCGATGAGCCGACAGGGCTCGCTCTGTAACCTTCATACGCAACGCCGTCCACGTTGTAGCTGACGTTTTGCCCTGCAACGGCACCAAGCGGCAGCAATGCACTCAGCAAAAAACCCAAAATCATGAACCGCATATTCAGTCTCCCCAAAAAAACACCCGAAATGCCGCAAGACACGCTATGGAACATCATAACGGGATCAGGCAAAATATTACGGAAAACAACGTGTTCATACCGGCTGAATTTCACAGCATGCATTTGGGAAATTGGGTATGATCACCAAGAAACGAAAAGGTGCCTGAAGCATTATGGTTAAAGTTGAATATTCGTTCGGAAAGTTCACAAACAAAAAGCACTCACATCATGCTGACACGCACGCCCCGTCCGCAGCCCCGGCCAGTGTTGAACAGGGGATCACCCTGCGCGAAACAGGCCAGCAGGAACAGGCCGTGCAATGCTTTCGTGACGTTCTGTCTCGCGATGGCGACAACGCGCAGGCGCACGGCAATCTGGGGCTGGCACTGAGCGATCTAGGTCAATTTGACGAGGCGCGCGAGCACTACCGCAAAGCCGTCGAACTGAAACCCGATTACGGGCAAGCGTGGCGTGGTCTGGCCAACACGGGGAACTTCGACCCGGCAGACCCGCAGCTGTTGAAAATGGCAGATGCCTTCAATTCACCGCGTACCCTTGATGAGGACCGCATCCATCTGGGTTTTGCGCTGGCCAAGATTTACGAAGGACACCAACGTTATGACGAAGCGTTTTCCTGCCTGAAGATCGCAAACAGGATAAAGCGCGACAGCATTTCTTTTGAACTGTCAAAAAGTGTCGCGGTGGTCAAAAGCATCATCGCTGCCTTTGATCGCCCCCTGTTCGAACGCCACGCCGGATCAGGCCGCGGCGACGCGACACCGATCTTCGTACTTGGCATGCCGCGCTCGGGCACCACACTGGTCGAGCAAATTCTCGCCAGCCACCCGCGTGTGCACGGCGCGGGGGAACAGCCCTATGTCGAGGCCACCCTGAACCAGGTCTTCAAGGCAGCTGGCCTCCGCTTCCCCGCTGGCCTGATGGACGCGGGCAGTGAAATCTTCAACACTCTGACCGATGATTATCTGGGCAGGCTGCGCACACATGATGCCGAAGCCCAACACATTGTCGACAAGATGCTGGGCAATTTCATGCTCATCGGCCTCATTCACCTGATGCTGCCCAATGCCCGGATCATTCACGTCCAGCGCGATCCCGTTGATAACTGCTTTTCGATCTATTCCCGGCTGTTTGCCAAGACGCACCTGTATGCCTATGACCTCGACGAATTGGCGACATTTTACGGTTTGTACCGCGACTTGATGGATCACTGGCGCAGCGTCCTGCCCGGCCGCATGATGGACTTTTCCTATGAGGCCCTGATCGCCGAACCAGAGGCACAAACCCGCGCCCTGCTGGCCTACTGCGACCTGCCGTTTGATACAGATTGTCTGAGCCCACACCAGACCAAACGCTCTATCCTGACGGCCAGTAATTTTCAGGTCCGCCAGCCCATCAACACAGCATCGCTCGAGCGCTGGCGGCATTTTGAGGCGCACCTGCGCCCGCTTCAGATATCGCTGGGTAAATATCTGGAATAACAGCACCAATATTGAGAGGAAAATCCATGTTAAAATTCATTGTTCTGGTGTCAGCGTTACTGCTGGGTTCGCACCATACTCAGGCTTCCAGCGAAATTAAAAAGGGTATGGTCTCGTTCAGCGTCGAATTGAATGGCAGCGCGTGCACAATCAAACGCAACCAGACCAAGGACCACAAAATCCACCCCCTGTACGAGACCACGGACAGGGGCAAGCCGACCCCCATCAAGCTGGCACCGGGTATTGAAACGCTCGGTGAGCTGGAATTCATCGACTATATGATTGAGGCCCAGTTTGATGAGTCCATCATGGTCATCGATACCCGCACGGAAAAATGGCACCAGAGCCTCAGAATTCCGTGCACAAAGAACATCCCCTTTATGCTGTTCAATGATAACGAAGAAATCGCCATTCTGACATTGCTCGACGAGTTTGGCGTTGAGGAAGATGACGCGGGCAACCTCGACTTTTCAAATGCCAAAACCGTGGTCGGATACTGTAACGGGTTCTGGTGCGGTCAAACCCCCGGCATGTTCGTTCGCGCACGCTACTCTCTGCTCAATATCGGCTACCCGGCAGAAAAGTTGAAATACTACCGTGGCGGCATGCAGGCCTGGACCGCGCTCGGCTTCACCGTCGAGGGCGACGACCTATAAAGCCAAGCTGCACAAACCACCAAAAAGCCCCGGCTCCATCAGGAATCGGGGCTTTTTTATTGGTAGCGACGGCGGACCGGTTTTTAGCATTGCTGTTGTTTATAGCATGGCATTCGAACGTGCCTGAAGGCCGTATTTTTTTTACGGTATTGCAATTTAAACGCTGAAACTATTGGAGAATGTGTATTCTAACGCATGGCCCTCGACCAAGACAAAAAACTTATTCACGATAACGTTTAAAAATTTTGGGAGGAAAATATGACAAGAGTTGCAATTATCGGCGCTGGTGCATCGGGCTTAGCTGCCTGTCGGGCGTTCCAGTCTGCTGCCACGAATGGTGTTGAAATTCCCGAAATTGTTTGCTTTGAAAAGCAGGAAAGCTGGGGCGGTCTGTGGAATTACACGTGGCGCACGGGCACTGATGAATATGGTGAGCCGGTTCACTGCAGTATGTACCGCTATCTTTGGTCGAACGGTCCCAAAGAAGTCCTTGAGTTCGCTGATTACAGTTTCGAAGAACATTTTGGCAAACCGATTGCGTCATACCCGCCGCGCGCAGTCCTTTGGGATTACATTAAAGGCCGCGTTGAAAAAACCATTGTACCTGAGTGGATTCGCTTCCGCACACCAACGCGTGACGTAAGTTATTGCGAAGATACCGGCATGTTCACGGTCAAGGTGCATGATCTGGTGAAGGATCATGTCTATTCCGAAGAATTCGATTACGTCATCAACGCATCAGGTCATTTTTCGACGCCCAATGTTCCGTTCTTTGACGGTCTTGATACGTTCAATGGGCGGGTGCTGCACGCCCATGATTTTCGCGATGCTTTAGAGTTTAAAGATCAGAATGTCTTGATTGTTGGCGCCAGCTATTCGGCTGAAGACATCGGTTCGCAATGCTGGAAATATGGATGCAAAACGGTGACGGTCACGTACCGCACAGGTGTGCGGGGATTCACATGGCCGGACAACTGGGAAGAGAAGCCGTTGCTCCAGCGTGTTGAAGGCAACACCTGCCACTTCAAGGACGGAACCAGCAAGGAGATTGATGCAATCATCCTCTGCACTGGCTATCTCCATCACTATCCCTGGTTACCCGATGATCTCCGGATCAAGAGCCCGAACCTGTTATGGGTGCCGGGCCTCTACAAGGGTGTTGTCTGGGTCAACAATCCCAAGTTCTTTTACATCGGCGCACAAGATCAATATTTCACGTTTCCCATGTTTGACGTTCAGGGCTGGTGGGTGCGCGATGTGATCCTGGGTGACAGAGCCCTGCCGCCGCGAAGTGAAATGGAGGCTTACTGCAAAAAGTGGAGTGACCTGCAAGACAAGGCTTTGGAAGAACCTGAGTCATCCTGGTACCGTTTTCAGGCCGAGAATGTTCGCGATCTCATGAACGAAACCGATTATGAGCTCAACATTGATGGCATCGTAGACCTGATTGACCAGTGGGAGCACCACAGGCATGAAGATATCATGCAGTACCGGAACGCTACATACAAATCCATGATCACCGGGAAAGTATCTCCACGCCATCACACCCCCTGGAAAGACGCGATGGATGATTCGATCGAGTCATATCTGGCAGATAAATAGAGTGAACCTTAAACAACAAAAAAGCCCCGGCTCCATCAGGAACCGGGGCTTTTTGATTGGTAGCGGAGGAGGGACTCGAACCCCCGACACGCGGATTATGATTTAGTCACATAACTTTTATTCGCGTTATTTTTCAATAAGTTATTATTTTTTCATCCGATATTCATACGATTTTCATAAGAAAAATGCGACGAAATCGATAGGGTGTCACTGTCCTGACTATCGCACAGCGATAGATTCCCACCATTATTCCAGTTCAAGTTTGAGGGCCATAGCATCCACTTCGTCATCGCAACCAATAAACCAATACTGCGCATGATTACACCGTAGGACGGTGACCTTTCCTTGATTGGTGTGGGTGCCACCGCTGCCAATGTTGAACAAGCGGTTCAATATTTCATCGATCACATCCCAGGCAGGATGTCCGGCATCCTTTTCGTCGAAATATTTATTGAACGTCCACCCAAAGCCATCACCCGGAAAGCCGAACTCCCATTCTTCTGGATGAAACCGGAATCCGATATCGTCACCAGGCAGGTAATAATAGCCTTGAACGCAATCCCACAGAAAATCCCTGACCTCGTTTGTCATTCTTCCCCCCTTCCAACTGCCCCAGTTATCAGAGCAGTTTTAGGCCAACGATAAAACCAACAAATCCAATCAACCAGAACCGCCAATCGCGGACGGCGGCATAGAGCAGCGCGACAAGGCCTATTTCAGCACCCCCAGCGCCGATAAGCGCACCACCTAACAGATAGGGGGCCAAAACCTTTATCATGCTGCGTCGGCCATTTTTAGGGCGTTGTAATAGGTCGACTTGCTTATACCAAGAGCACGACAGGCATCCTGCATTGTCGTCTGGTCGTCTTCGTGGGACATTTTCACTTGGCGGATAATGGCAGGTGTTAACTTGTTCGGCCTGCCGAACTTCACGCCGTTCTTTCGCGCGATAGCCTGCCCGGCCCGACTGCGTTCGATAATCAAGTTCCGCTCGAACTCAGCCAGCGTGGCCAGAATCCCGAATATCATCTTCCCCGTGGCCGTCGTTGTATCGATGTTGTCCATGATGGATACCAGTTCGGCACCATTCGTTTCGACTTCCTTGGCGATTTCAAGCAGATGAATCTGTGACCGGGCCAAACGGTCAAGCCGCCATACGACCAACTGATCACCTTTCCGCAACAGATCGAGCACCCGGCGCAGTTCGACTCGATCCTTTTTTGCGCCTGATTGCTTTTCCCGGTAGATGTCCCGATCATCGATCCCTGCCTTGGTCAGGGCATCAACCTGCAAGGCCCAGTCTTGATCTGAAGTGCTAACGCGCGAATAGCCGTATTTCCTACCCATCATCATATTCCAATATGTCCGTCCAATAAGTATCTATTTTTGCTCAGACTTTATGGACTGTCAAGTCCGCAGAGACCCTACCCCTGCCCGGGCGTCCAGAATGTGAAGGGTATTTGGAATGCCGAAAGGATCAGAAAATCGGGAGTCGAACGAGCATGAAATCAAGGTGCCCACGGAAGGGCATTGTCCCTAACGGCAATATAGTTCGCGTTCAGTTCATCGGCCATCAGAATCATGGCGGCGATCCGACGAACCATCGCCGTGACTTCCCTGGCTTCTTCTTTGGTTAGCGCCCTGCCGAGAATCGACTCCTCCCGATACGAAAGCCACTTCTTTATGGGCCGATAGCCACCGGTGTAATAGTTCCATACCGTCTCCGGAACGGCCTGCCAATGTGTCGTCGTGTTCAGATAGACATCAACTGGCTGTCCTAACAGTTCAATGCCGCGCGGTTCAGATATACCAGCAGCAGCGAACCCTGATTTTAAAGCCGCTACTTCCGTTGACATCCAACCGCGAGTTTCCACCTTTCCATTTCCGGGATTGATGTGCCCTCGCTTATCTTTATTGCCCCAACTGGCCGTAACCCGAAGGTCAGTGGCAGAGATATTTCCCATTTTATTGAAATGATCAGCAACCGCACCGCTGGTGATTCCAGGAACGTCTCTTTCCGTATCGAGAATTTCAGATATTCGCCTACCAAGAGAAATAGATTGGTCAAGGATCGCACGATCATCTGGCAAGGGGATTCTTGGCCAGTCGATAGAGAGGCCATCGGCATTATCTTCCAGATACAGGGGCGAATAAGCCACAGCCAGAGAGTGCCACCATAACGCATTTCGAGCGTCCTCATCGGAATCCGGATCGGGGAAGCCGAGGGCATTCAGGTAATCCCGTGCCCCAACCGATAGGTTGGCAGAAGTCCCACCCGCGAACATCCCATGTCCAGGATCATGCGCCTGAAATGGAAAATAATACGAATGACCGCGCTGGGCGTCATTGTCCCCCAAGCATCGAGTGAATAGGACTGGTGCTCCTTCAGGGTTGGCGACACCTGTGGGCCGTGTGACCAAAAAGTGATTATTGATAGAATGCTGGGTCCAAAGTTGTGGGCGAGGCTCGTTCCAAACAGGACGAACATCAGTGTAGTAGGCATATCGAATATCATATGGCCGAGTCAGATACCTCACGATCCGCGCGGCATCATAGGTTTCTGCCGCCAGAGCTTTTTCCCTTGCCTTCTTGGCATCAAATCGCGCGGCATCCTTAACAAGGCTTGAACCCAACAACTTGAAAGCCTGCCAATCAATCGATGCGTCGTAATATTGCCTCATGCGAATAGCCAGATCATCACGTTCAACGTCGATCAACGCGCCACCGCGCTTTTCCATCAAACCGTTGATCGGCGCAATAGCCGCCAGTTCAGTCAGCTTTGGCCAAGAAAGATAATCCACACCAACATTACCCGGCCGGAACGAAAGTCTGTTCCATCGCTGAGGATCAGCGGTTTCATACTGATCATCGAACGGTGAAACATTTAGGCTGGCAAGAATATCCGCGCGTTTGGTCACGCCCCAAAGATCACGATACTTCACCGTAGGCTTCTTTTTCCGAACCTCGTGTCGCAAAAATAATCCAACCGCCGTTCCCACCCGTATTCCTGCTTTGTTGAGAGGCGTTGAAAATACTGATGGATCAGGATCACCATCTGGGGTGACCTTTCCGGTTTCCCTTGAATCGCCATTCAGGTCATCAATCCATATATCATCGAACTCGCCCAATAATCGTTCTCGCGCAACGACAAAAGATTGGTCACCAACATAGGAATGGTTTGAGATGTAGCAGAGCAACCCACGCCCGGTTTCCGCGATACGCCGTTCGGCGATCCGCAAAAATCGGACATACAGGTCATCGAGATTGAACTTCTTGATTCCCCAAGTCGTAATGAGGCCATCCTTATAGGGTTCCACAAGGCCCTCTTCTTCATCAGGGCTGGTTCCAGAATAGGCGTTGTAGGGTGGATTGCCCAACACGACGAGAATGGGGACATCGCGTTTCACATGTTCCGCATGATCCCGTTCCGCATCCATTTCAGGGAAGAGCGAAAGGGTTGCCTTTAGTCCCGTTGGTGGTTGCCACCCTGTCAATGCGTTTGTTAGATAGACCGCTGGACGTTCTCCCTTGGCCGGATCAAGTGGTGCCCCCAAGGAAGCAAGAAGATTCCCGATTTGCCAGTGAGCGATTACGAATGGAGCCGACATGATTTCGAACCCAAAGACACGATCCATAACGGCTTCCTTCACATCTTCACCAATCAGCGGATCGGCGCCTTTTGCGCGAAGCGTCTCTTCAATCTTGCGAAGCACTTCGACAACGTATGCACCGGTGCCACAACATGGGTCGAGGACATAGACGTTTTTATCGGCCAAGCCATCTGCAATCCCCAGTTCAGTCCGCAATACCACATCGACACGTTCCACCATGTAGCGAACGATTTCTGGTGGGGTATACCAAACCCCCATATCTTTGCGCAGGACAGGATCGAAGGCTTCAAGGAATGGCTCGTAAAAATGCTGGATTGCATCCCCTGTGTCGAAGGCCTTGAAAAACTCCCCTTGGTCGACGCGATCAAGGGCTTCGCCGGTGCGGTCCAAAATATCCATCAGGCCGAGTGGAGCCAATCGGCTGGGCTTTGCCACCTCCTCGAACAAGGAGCGGATCATTGGCACGGTTAGAATATATCCCGCAGGACGCCAATCAAACTTGCCTGTGCCACCGCCCCTGGCCCAGATAGCCCATGCCGAGAAGGTGCCGTAAAAAAGCGTCTGAACCAGAGTCGACCGGAAAAAATGTTCGCCTTTTTCACCCTCGAACTTGATGCCCAATGCCGTTTCCAACGCATCCCGCAATGGCGTAAGCGCGGTGCCATCATTGTCTTCCAGGGTGGCCAAGGCATCCCGCGCATAGGACGCCAAGAACCAAGCAATATCTTCGGCATGGGTCAGAGGCGCGGCATTCATCATCACGCGCTTGATGAACTCAACAAAATGTTGGCCCACAGCGGCGGCTGATTTTTGCGGTGTCGATGCAAGCCCCCAGAATGATGCTTCATCATCCGCCAGGCGATAATATTCACGCTGGATGGCTTTCCCGGCATCATCCAGAGCCATAAGACGGAACTCACGGTAGTTCGTCACCAGGACGAGGCCATAACGCGCAAGATACTTTTTCGTTTGCGTGCCAACGGAAGTTTTCAAGGAGTCATCATCGACGCCCTTGGCTTCGATCACGCCGCGTTCCGGTATATCCCCTTGCCCCTTCTTCGGTGCCCCTTTTGAGCATTGCTTCTTGTTGTAAAATCCGAAATCAGGATGGCCTGCGCCGAGGCTTTTCAACTGACCATTACAAATGATGTTGGGATCAAGGGACTTGCCAATGGCATTCATAAGATTTTCGAACGCCGAATAATACGATGTTTCGTCAGTAGCACCACCAGCACTACGAATCTCGGCCATGCGAGCAAGGTAGTCTTTTACTATCTTCTCCGGATCATCCGCCATCGCCAACCGAATCCCTCAACCCCTGACACCCCTAAGTTGACACAGTAAACGCGAAAAATCTCGTAGATACTTCGTTGAACTTCTAAATCATAAGTGACAATCTATGAAGCCTATACGATTGTGACACATTGACAAATACTACCAAATGAGCCGGGGGGTTCATTCAAGAAGAAGTCATACCGACAAAGCCTTTGACCTTGCGGTCGCTGCACCAGATCGAACATACCGAACGTCGCTGAACCAGTGGAGGGTTAATATGGCAGATTTCAACATTCTCCCCTTCAACGAAGCCATAGACCAATCCAACAATGGCAAGCGACATCTAATGCTTGGTAACGGCTTCAGCATTGCCCTGAAACCGGACATCTTTACCTACGACGCCCTGTATAATGATGCCAACTTCGATTCTGTTCCACACGCTCAGGCTATATTCGATGCGCTTGAAACCCGCGACTTCGAGTCCGTTATCAAGGTGCTGGTCAATATGTCGCAGGTGTTGAGGGCTTATGATGATGTGCCTGACGGACTGATCGAGCAGATCAGGGCCGATGCCGAAGCAATAAAGACCGTTCTGGTGAACGCCATCGCCAGTCGCCATCCATCCCGGCCCTATGACGTATCAGACGAAGAGTATGCTGCTTGTCGCCAGTTCTTGTCCCACTTCGTCGATAACAAAATCTTCACCCTGAACTACGACGTGCTGTTGTATTGGGCGATGATGCACGAGGACACTGATGATTTGGGCAAGATGTGTGACGATGGTTTCCGCACCTCCGAAGATGATCCCGATGCGGCCTATGTCACTTGGCAGGATTCCCACAGCCCAAGCGTCTATTACCTTCACGGCGCGTTGCATTTGTTTGACGCCGGACACGAACTTCAGAAATATACGTGGTCACGCACCGACTTGGCCATCATCGATCAAATCCGCGCGGCACTGGACGAGAACCGATACCCTTTGTTCGTATCCGAGGGTCACAACACCGCCAAACTGACCAAAATCATGCACAGCGGATACCTACACAAAGCCCTTCGCAGTCTGGAAAGTATCACCGGCAATCTGTTCATCTTCGGTCATTCACTGGACGAAAACGACAACCACATTCTGAACCTGATCGAGCACGGCAAGATGACCCGGCTATTTGTCAGTATCTATGGCGACCCTACAACCAAAGAGAACCAAGCCATCATCGAACGTGCCAACCAGATGACCGCCCGGCGGGAGCAAATATATCGCGGTCGAAAGTCATTGGCTGTGGATTTCTTCGATGCTGAAAGCGCCGAGGTATGGGGATAGACAATGCCCGATCTTGACCCGTGTGAGATTTGTAATACGACTGCCGAAACGATTCCTTCGCCCGGGTTTGACGGCGTTCATCAAAAATGTCCGCGTTGCGGTGAGTTCAAGTTATCAGGGACGTTACGAGGCCGTGTTAGCAGTTCCATAAGAGCGAAGATTTCCGGCTGGGTTCATGACCAAAACAGAGGCGATACGGTTCCTATATTGACCACTTATGTGCTGGAACAGATCGCTGCCCGGCCTCTTCCATCCGTTGCGGAACGGGCAGAGCGTTTCTTGCTTGAGGCCCTGCGTGGGCAAGATCGATTAGGGGCAACATTTGACATCAACGATCCAAGGTTCATCGCTGCAACATATTCGTTGGACGGTCATGAAGTTCTATTTCTTATGAAACTTCTTTCCGAGCAGAGCCGAATGGGCGCTTCAAACTCGGGTGGAGGATATGAGGTGTTACCAAGCGGGTATATTGCCGCTGATGAACTAATCCGCAAACCTACCCAGTCTGATAGGGGCTTTGTGGCGATGTGGTTTGATGCTGATATGGGGCCAGCATACGAAGAGGGTTTTCAGCCAGGCATTCTAAACGCAGGTTACGACCCGGTCAGGATCGATAGGGTTGAACATAACAACAAGATAGACGACGAAATCATCGCCCATATCAAATCTTCTTCTTTCGTCGTCGCCGATTTTACCGGCCATCGAGGTGGAGTTTATTTTGAGGCCGGGTTCGCCATGGGTATGGACTTGCCTATTATCTGGACATGCCGGAAAGATCACTTGGCGGAACTTCATTTTGATATTCGGCAATACAACTGCATAGGCTGGCAGACGCCAGAAGAACTTGCGTCGCGCCTTCAACACCGGATCGAAGCAACGCTCGGCAAAGGCCCGAAAGCAATCTTGGAACGGAACTAACTAAACAGCCCTTTTTCAGCGTCCGATAAATACCGTAAAGGAGAATCGCACGATGAGAGCATGGGAGTTCACTCAAGAAACCGTTACGCCGACAAAGACGGTGACCCTGCAGTCGCTGCACAAAATCAAACATGCCGAACGTCGCCAAGCACAGGCCGATGCTGATCGTCGAATATTGATGCCGATTATGTATGGCCTCGACGATCCCCGAGACGACGAATTGGCCCAGCGATTCCTTGAAATGGATAGACGTGAAATCCTCCTGCTGAAACGAGAAGCCGAGTTGGATATTCTTGACCAACACCTGCGTCAATCTGAAAAATACCACGACGCTGTTCAGAAAATGGCCCGGCACTGGATCGAAAAAAACGACGCCTGAACAACCACATTTTCACATACCCGATTTATTAGCCCGTTATCACAGGCCGAAAAACCCACTATAACTGGCAGACGTTATAGGATTGAGCATTCTTCCTGAATACACCCCGACAAAGGCCGAATAGGGACAGTTTAGTGGATGACGATAAGTTGCTTACTGAACAAGTGCGCTATGGTCAAAACATAACAATAAAAAATAAAATATTAAAGATGAATAGAATACTTATATAGTATTTCTATATTATATAGATTTTTTATTATCTTTATGTTAATATCATATACTTATTAATAATAGAGGATATAGCATGAAAACAAATACAATTGTTATGAATACTTATGGAGATATATTCCCCGGCGAAGACCCCAATATTTATCAAATAATATTATCGTATGCCGATTTATGCGATTTTCTGGATTTAGATAAACAACATGCTTTCCGCAATATTGATGACGGCACCTACATGGATTTCAAGGCTTGGTATCTTGACGAATGCGGATACCACGCGGAAGTCAAATGCCTTTATGGTGCGCGATTCAAAGCCATGGATCAGATAGAAGACAATCACCAATACATGAAAATCAGGGATTATCTGGAAGATGATATTTTGGAAGAGCAGGAGTTGATACAGATCACCGTAGGCAGGCCAGATATGGTTATGGCCTTCATTCTACGTTGGGCTGAATAGGAATCATTCAACCCTTCTTGATCATTCCGATATTGATCAGAGTCCGCTTTGTGCCAAGCATCTGATGGCCAACAATCATCGAGGCGATGATTTCATCTTCATACATGTCGGGTGGCACCAAGCCTTTCAGGCGCTTCGGCAAATCATAATGGAAGAAAGTCTTGAATGGATACTTGGCAATGCCTTCAATCGATTCATCAATCATCTTATTGTCGCGAAGCGTGTTGACGAGCACGCCACGCGGAACTTTGTTTACCCTTCGCTGGTTCCCAAGGCGTTCCCGGCAATGGGAATCAAACGCATCAAAATCTGTTCCCTTCATGTCGAACAAGACGTGAGCGTGTAAAATCAACACATGCTTCTGCCACTTCGTCATGCCAGGCGGCACACTCAATCGATTTGTGCCAACAGCCGTATCCCTAACGGCCCCTTCCAGTAGGAGCGAGTCGATGGCCTTGCCGTTGTAACGGCGCTGCCGCGCGTCATCATCCATAGGTTCAACTTCAAAGGCCCCGAGCATTAACAGATCGGGAAACTTCCGCTTCATTATCTGAAGTTCCGTTCGCGCGTATTTGATACCTGCCAATGTCCGTTCATATGGGAAAGTTGGAAATGGCTTGGCCCACAGGTCAAACCCATAGCAATCGAATAACAGGGTCACATGGCGCAGGTGTTTGCGCTGTTCAACTTCGGACGGGTGACGCTGGAACACTTCCGTAATACGTTCTTGTTGCCGTTTGATGGCACGGTTATAGCACGGGATACAATAGATCGTTCCGCAACGATCCCGGTCAAGTCGTTGATCCACAGGCTTCCGGCATTGATCCATCTTGTCCCACAGAGGTGCATGACCGAACGTGCTCAACGCCCTTTCCTTCCACGCATCACGTTGTTCGATTTTGGAATGGCGTTTCCCCTGAGCATCGATTTCCTCTTCTTTGTTCAGGGTGGCCTTGGTAGAGGTCGCCTTGCTGCTATCTTCTGTCATTTCCGCTCCCCTCACCATTTAGGCTTTTCAGGTCGTCATATTGAGCCAGCATAACCAAGTACGCCAAGGTTGCGCGTTGGTCGGGCCGGAGCCATTTCAATATGAATGATTTGTCGGGACGCAATAGGTCTAATGTGAGTTTGATATTCATTGTTTCTTCCCCTTTTTAAACGATATCGCACTTATTTAGTCGCGACGAGGGAGCAACTGCCGGAGCCCGGCCAGAGGTAAATACATAAAGCCAGGGCAACTTCCCCGATGTACCATTGGGACGCAGAAATCCGCCCTTTTTTATGGGGTGGATTTTTCACGGGGCCTTTCAGAGATGATGCTGATACCTACGCTTTATCAGAGCCGGGATAGCCAGGGTCTTGCGGATTCCTTGGCTGGCTTTTCCCTGACTTCGTCTTCGTTGGAAAATCTATCCCAAGATTGACGTCGTCGATATCCACCATCTGGTCGGCCCCGGCGAACACGCTGGTATCCCCATAATATTTTTCAATCATCGAGATGCTGGTGCCCATTTGATCGCGCAACCAGTAGGGAGATGGCGCTACCCCGTAGTTCAGGTATGTCCGCGCGAAGGTATGCCTGCATGAATAGATGGAAAACTTCCGACCATGGTCGTCGTGGGACATGCCAGCGAAATCCAGAAACCGGTCGAATGCCCCCCTGAAATAGTCATTAATGATTTGGGTTCCATCTGGCAGGCAGAACACATTTTCATCCAAGGGAATGATGGGTGGCTTCACCCAGCCTTTTATACCCTTTTCCTTGCGGATATGGGCTTCACGACGGCCCCGGATACGGCTCAGAGTATCGGTCGCCTTTTGAGTCCCCATAGCCGCGCGAGGGCCGGTTTTTCCATTGACGTGAATCTCCAAGCGGAACATGCCCCCGCGCGTCTTACGGCGTTTAATGTTCTTCCACGTCAGGCCATCCGTTTCGGTGCCAGGGCGGATACCTGTATGAATCAGAAAGGTGATATAGTCCCAGGTCAGCCTATACCGATCTTCGCTATCCTTCCGCTTTCTGGACTTTATCCATTCTTCCGCTTTCCCGCGCAACTTCCCCCAGTCGGTGACGCTGAGACCCGCCTTGAACTGTTTTCCATCCTTTCTTGCCCGGCGGGATTTGCTCCGGCCTTTGATGGATGGCACCGAGCCGCTGGGAATGATGCTTTCGCGAACCGCTGTATCAAAGACACCACGGAGCGCTACATTTTCCTTATTCAAGGTAGAGGCACTTGGGGCGCTATTACTGGCTGGTCGCCGGACAGCTCGGCCCTTGCGTTCGTATTCGATAAACGGGTCTTCTGAACCAACCCCGTCAATCCAGTATCGCTTGCGCCAGTTCAGATAGGCATCGATATCCGAGGCCGTGATCGTTTCCACTTCCTTCAATCCGAAATAGGGAATGAAATAGCGGTTGATGATTGGAATGTAATCCTTGAGGTCGCGATCAGGCCGATCCCCAACAACGACATCATCTTTCATCTGTTCGATATGCTTTTCCGCGACTTCCTTGAAGGTTACCGGCTTGGCACTGAGCCCGGCACGGTGCCGCAGTTTCATATTGGCATAAAGGTCTTCGGCGAATGCCAACGCGTCCCGTTCATCGATGCTGCGAGTCGATTTATAGTGCCACTTGCCATTGTCCGGCTTTTTGATACGGCAATGGATTTTCGGACTGTTCGGATGATGGAAGATGACGACGTTGCCGTCATAACTGGTATCGATAACCTGTTCGGCCATTTGACGACTCCCTTTTAGGGTTTCGTGCGCCTTTTATGCCGCCAGCGAACAACCGAAATGTCTACGGATTTCATATAACGCCCTATTTGGGGCACTTATTCCGGTTTTGTTCACGCCCAGAAGCATCAAAGGCGGAAGTTCATACGCCTTCATAAGATAAAACAAAGCCCCGCGATTATCAATCGCAGGGCTAAGTTATTGAAAATATTGGTAGCGGAGGAGGGACTCGAACCCCCGACACGCGGATTATGATTCCGCTGCTCTAACCAGCTGAGCTACTCCGCCATAGTATGGCGCGCGGCCCTTTCGGGCGGCGACCGGGGGATATAATGCTGTTCGGCATGGGGTGTCAAGCGAGCGTGTGCGGGTTTTCGAAGATTGTTTCACCCTGCGCCTGCGCGCGCGCGCCACACCCCCAAAACAAGCCATTTTCAATACCGGCCCGGGACTTGATCGAAATCAAGGCGCGACCATCCATTCGGGGCCATCCTGTAGCCTGTCAGACTGAACACCGCGTGAATGCGCGCGGCACGTAACAGTCGACTGGCGCAATCAGAAGTGCGCCGTGAAAAGGAGAACCTTGCACCATGGCTATCGGAAAGATCACCGAGCGTGTGGATGCCATCACCGGTATCAGCGACGAACGCCGCGTCGCCGCCCCACCCTGCCCGCGCAGCGTCAAGATTGAGCTCACCGCGCGCTGCAACTTCAATTGCTCGTTCTGCGCCACCGGTTATAAGTTGCGCGACAAGCGCGACATGGACTGGGACTTTTACGTCCGCCTGCTCGACGAACTGAAAACCGCCGGGGTCGAAGAGCTCGGCATGTTCTATCTCGGCGAAAGCTTCATCTTGCCGTGGCTGCCCAAAGCCATTAAAGCGGCCAAGGACAAAGGTTTTGACTATGTCTTCCTGACCACCAACGGCTCGCTATCCACACCCGACAGGGTGCAGGAATGCATGGAAGCCGGGCTCGACAGCCTGAAATTCTCACTCAACTACGCCGACGAAGACCAGTTCACCAGCGTCGCACAGGTCAAGGGTTCCATGTTCCATGACATGATCGACAATATCAAAGCCGCGCGCGCCGTGCGCGACAAAGGCGGCTACGACTGTGGGCTGTATGGTTCCTACATCCGCTATGACGGCGATCAAGGCCAGCGTATGCAGGTCGTGGTCGACGATATGGAGCCCTATCTCGACGAGGTCTATGCCCTGCCACTGTATTCACAGGCCGATCTGGTCAGCGTCGATGAAAACAAGCGCGGCTGGGACATCCGCGGCGGCAATCCGGGTCGGGCCGATAAAATGCGCCCCGCCATGCCGTGCTGGTCCCTGTTTACCGAGGCCCGCGTGTCCTACGAAGGCTATCTGTCAGCCTGTTGCTTTGATCATGACGGGCGCTTCCGCATGGGCGATCTGAACAAGGTCGGTTTCATGGAAGCCTGGACCTCGCCGGAATTTCAGGCCCTGCGTCAGGCCCACATCAATCACGACGTGTCACAGACCGTCTGCAAGGACTGCGTGTCACACAACTAAATTCATTCACAGGTTACTTCCCAGCCTCTATGGCCTTTCGGTGTCCCCAAGTTTCCGGAAGGCCATTTTTTTGCCCGGTATTGGGCCGCCTTGCCGGTTGCCACAGTCCATGGGCTGTGTCATTCGTAGGGCAGCATAACAAACCGACCTGACAGAGGTTCCCATGACACGCAGCACACAGACCATCGCCCTTCCCACCACCAGCCCGGGTATGGAGCGCCACCTGACGGTTTGGCGCTGGGGCACGCCGGGTGCGCGGCCCAAGGTCTATATTCAGTCCGCCCTGCATGCCGATGAATGGCCCGGCCTGATGACCAGCCATCACCTGTGCGGTCTGCTCGACGCCGCCGACGCCGAAGGCCGGATTACAGGCGAGGTCGTGCTGCTGCCCTATGCCAATCCCATCGGTATGAGCCAGATCGTCAACGAGCACGTCTCGGGCCGCTACCGGTTGGCCGATGGCGGCGGTAACTTCAACCGCGACTGGCCCGACATGGGTGACGCGGTCAAGGAACGCCTGAGCGGCAAGCTCGGCGATGATCCGGCCACCAACATTGCAACCATGCGTGCCGCCCTGCTCGAAGCCGTCAGTGAACTACCCGATACCATGGAAAAGGACGCCCATCGCAAGGCCCTGCTTGGCCTGTCCATCGATGCCGATTACGTGCTCGACCTGCACTGCGACTGGGAAGCCACACTGCACCTGTTCTCACACGCCGAACACACCGATATCGTCATGGAACTGGCCCGCGACATGGGCGTGCCGGTGATCCTGCTCGATACCGGCATACTCGGTGGCCCGTTTGACGAAACCCACGCCAACGCCTGGATCAAGGTGCGCCAGCATCACGGCCTTAGCGAAAGCGCCCTGCCAGCGGCATGTTTCTCGACCACCATCGAGCTGCGCGGGCAATGCGACGTATCGGACGAACTGGGCAGTGCAGACGCGGCCAACATGTTTAACTTCCTGATGCGGCGCGGCGTGATAGACGGTGACGCCCCGGTCCTGCCAGCGGCCTTGGGACAAGCCGAGCGACTTGATGCGTGCGATATGTTTACAGCGCCCTGCGCGGGTCTTATCGCGTGGAAGAAAGCACTGGGTGATCATGTGCAAAAGGGTGATCTGCTGGCCGAAATCATCGACATCACGCAAACCGACGCTGCCAAGGCCCGCACACCTGTTCTCGCAGGCCAGACCGGCATGCTGTTTTCCATGCATGTGGACCGGCTGACCCGACCCGGCGAGATCATTGGAAAGGTCGCGGGCAAGGAACCACTGGCACACCGTCAGAGCGGCGGCAGCCTGTTGTCTAATCGTTAGGGTGCTGGGCTAAACGCCTGCGGCGGGCAGGCCCGCTGTCTTTTCCTCGGCAAGGTCCAGATCACGCTCGCGCAGGTACGCCAGCCAGTGGCGCTCCCACAGGCGGAACAGGCGCGTGATGCCAAAGACCAGCACCATGTACATCAGCATGGCCGTGATAAAACCTTCATAGGCCAGATAGTAACGGCCGTTCAGCCAGCGCCCGACGCCGAGGATATCCTGTAGCGTGATGGTGCTGGCGATAACCGAGCCATGCAGCATGAAGATCACTTCGTTGGAATAGGCCGGCAAGGCGCGACGAAAGGCGCTTGGCAGGACAATACGCCGCATCATGGTCCAACGCGTCATACCGCTGGCCTTGGCGGCCTCGACCTCGCCAAACGGCGTGGTCTCAATGGCACCGCGCAGGAATTCCGTGGTATAGGCTGCCGTATTAAGCGTAAAGGCGATCAGCGCACACCACCATGCCTTGCTCAGGATCGGTCCCCAGAAAATGCTTTCACGCACGGCTTCAAACTGCGCCAGCCCGTAATAGATCATATAGGTCTGCACCAGCAGTGGCGTACCGCGAAAGCAATACGTAAACATCCAGATCGGTGCATTGAACACCGGGTGCTTATAGGCCCGCGCAATCGCCAGCGGGATGCAAATGATGCCGCCCAGAACCAGCGCCAGAACTGTCAGCTCCAGCGTGATCAGCGCGCCCCACAGAAACCTCTCAAAATTATCGGCAACCAGCATGAAATCGAGCGGCGAATAAGTCTCGCTGACCAGTACCAGCCAGTCATTAATTGGGGTTTCGCTTTGTGTTGTCATAATCGCTTTCCTGATCCCCTTAAGCGCGCCGCACGCCAGCGCTATAGCGGCGATCAAGCCAGCGCAGACCGAAATCGGAAATAGCGGTCAAAATAAGATAAATAATCAGCACAGCGATCATAAAGGTGAACGGTTGGCGCACCGAGCGCCCCGCCACGAACGCGTTATAGACCACGTCCTGCAAGCCGATCACCGAGACCAGGGCTGTGGACTTGATCAGCACCAACCAGTTGTTAGTAAAGCTGGGCAACGCATAGCGCACCATCTGCGGCCACAGCACGCGGGTGAAGACCTGCCGGTCCGACATGCCATAGGCGATGGCGGCTTCAATCTGGCCGCGTGGTACAGCCAGCACCGCGCCGCGAAAGGTTTCCGTCATATAGGCGCCAAAGATGAACCCGATGGTACCAACCCCGGCAGAAAACTGGTTAATCTCGACGTAATCCCACAATCCGGTTGCTTCGCCCAGATCGTTGATCATCTGCTGGCCGCCGTAAAACAACACCAGCATCAAAACCAGATCAGGCACGCCACGGATCAGGGTTGTATAGGCCCCGGCGGCTTTGTTTGCCGTTCGCGATTTTGAAAGCTTGGCCCAGGCCCCACCGAGGCCGAGCAGAACCGATAACACCAGGGACGCCAACGCCAGTTGAACGGTAACGATCGTACCAGCCAGCAGCGACATGCGATATTCGAAGACTATGTCCATGGCACCGGATCAAAAATTGAATTTGTGGTGACAAAAAAAAGGGGGCGGCATCACACCGCCCCCGATTTTCAATGATCAAACCTTAGCCGCCGAAGATATCGAAGGCGAAGTACGCGTTGTTGATCTTTTCGTACGTACCATCAGCCCGAATAGCTTCAATGGCATTGTTGATGGATGTGAGCAGAGCGTCGTTGCCCTTGCGCATGGAAATACCAGCGCCTTCGCCCATGCATTCAATGTCCACCTGATCGCCACCGAGGAAGGCATAGCCTTTACCGGCATCGGTCTGCAGGAAGCCTTCAAGGCCCTGAATGGAATCGGAAAGCTGTGCGTCAAGACGACCACTGGCCAGATCCTGGAAGACTTCTTCCTGCGTGGCGTACATGACCAATTCTGCGTCGGGGAAGAATTTCTCGACGTAGCACTGATGGGTGGTGCCGCGCTGTACACCAATACGCTTGCCGCTCAGCGATGCATTGTTGTCCATCAGGCTGGTGCCTTCTTTGGCAATCATCTTGGCTGGCGTGTTGTAGTACTTGTTAGAGAAGTCGATTTTCTTTTTACGTTCTTCGGTGATCGACATGGATGCGATGATCACGTCGTACTTTTTAGCCAGCAGAGCAGGAATGATGCCATCCCAGTCCTGTTCGATCAGGACGCACTCGCGGCCCAATTTCTCACAGACTGCATTGGCAAAATCGATGTCAAAGCCTTTGAGCGTGCCATCGGGCTCCTTCCATGAGAACGGAGGGTAAGCGCCTTCGACGCCAACACGCAGAGGATGGCCATCGGCAAATGCCTGACCGGCAGCCAAGGCAATAAAGCCTGCGACGGCGACGGAAAGAAGTTTCTTGAATGTCATAACGAGTCTCTCCCTGGTTATAAATCCTGCTTCAAATAGTTTATGCAGGAACGTTAAAGTCTCTTGTTCTTAGCCCAGCGAATTTGACAGAAACTGCCGAAAACGCTCCGATTTCGGGTTACCGAACATCTCGTCCGGTGCCCCTTGTGCCTCAATACGTCCTTCGTCGAGAAATATTACATCCGAAGAAACGTCTCTGGCGAATCCAACTTCGTGAGTCACCACAATCATGGTGCGGCCTTCGTCGGCCAGATCGCGCATCACACGCAACACCTCACCGACCAGTTCGGGGTCTAACGCCGAGGTCGGTTCGTCAAACAGCATCACATCGGGGTCCATGGCAAGGGCGCGCGCGATGGCTGCGCGTTGCTGCTGACCACCGGAGATATGCGCCGGATAGTAATCACGGCGATCCCACATACCCACCTTATGCAAAATAGCCTCTGCCCGCTCCATGGCTTCAGCCTTGGGCTGTTTAAGCACATGGATCGGTGCCTCGGTGACGTTTTCCATGACCGTCATATGTGACCACAGATTAAAGCTCTGAAAAACCATGCCCAGACGCGCGCGGATCTGGGTCACCTGATGCATATCCTCGGGCACCGTATCGCCATGCCGATTCGTGGTCATGCGAATGGTCTCTTCACCAACCGTGACAGTCCCGCCATTGGGGGTTTCCAGCAGGTTGATGCAGCGTAGAAATGTGCTTTTACCAGAACCCGATGAGCCAAGCATAGAAATGACGTCGCCCTTTTGGGCGGTCATGGAGACACCTTTAAGCACCTCGACATTGCCGAAGCTTTTATGCAGGTCCTCGACAACGAGGGCCGGGGTGGATTGTGGCATAGCTCTCCCTGTCGCGGCTTGGGCCGCGTATCTCTGTATTATTGCCGTGATAATTCAACATTTTGCGCGCATCTACAAGTATTCCTGCGCGAAAACAGAGCCTTTAAGTGCTTTCAGCACAGCGCCACACAACGCCTTCCTCTGCCATAAATGGCATGATCTCAACGCCATCGGCGGTTTTGAGGTTTTCCAGTGGACTTGCGTCGCAACGTTCAAGCCGCAGCGTGTCGGTATTGGGCGGCAAGCCATAGAACGCCGGGCCGTTGAGCGAAGCAAAGGCTTCCAGATGCTCTAGCGCACCATCCTCATCAAATGCCTGAGCATAGACCTGCATGGCAACCGGCGCACTGAACACGCCAGCGCAACCACACGCACTTTCCTTGGCGCTCACGCCATGTGGAGCGGTGTCGGTGCCCAGAAAGAACGGTCCCTGCCCCGACATGGCGGCCTTGCGCAGGGCCAGACGGTGGCGCTCACGCTTGGCGATGGGCAGGCAATACAGATGCGGGCGCACCCCGCCACGAAACAAATCGCTGCGATTGATCATCAAATGATGCGCGGTGATGGTCGCGCCCATATGGCCGGGGGCCTCGACGTGGCGTGCCTCGACGAACTGTACGGCGTCTTGCGTGGTGACATGCTCGAAAACAATACGCAGCGCGGGAAAATCGCGAACCATGGGCTGCAGGACCTGTTCGATAAACACGGCCTCGCGGTCAAAAATATCAACGCTTGGATCGGTAACCTCGCCGTGCACCAGTAATGGCATACCATCGCTCTGCATGCGCTCAAGCACGCTGCGGACCTTTGCCACATCACTGACCCCGAATGCCGAGTTCGTGGTGGCGTTCGCCGGGTAGAGCTTTACAGCGCTAAAAATTCCATCGCGGAAACCTGCTGAAATCTCATCAGCATTGGCACCATCTGTCAGGTAACAGGTCATCAGCGGTTCAAATGTGACACCTTCGGGCACAGCAGTCAGAATACGCTCACGATATGCCTGTGCCTGCGCAGCAGACGTAACCGGTGGTGTCAGGTTGGGCATAACGATGGCGCGGCCAAACTGGCGTGCGGTAAACGGCACCACGCCAGCAAGCACAGGCCCATCACGAAAGTGAACATGCCAGTCGTCCGGACGCTTGATGGTTATGGCGTTTTTGTCGCTCGATGTCATCGAATTCTCCCGGGATGCCGCTACGTGCAGAGGTGCCGCCAATGGGCTGCAATGTCAAGCGTGAGCCACTTCGTTCCGCAACACCGCAAACGTATTCATCCATGAGCAGACAAAGAAATAAATCCGGTAAACCATGTAAACAAACAGCCTATTCAAATAAACAAATCATCCTGAAAAAACCCGGCAGAACCCATCAGGCAAGTACACAGGACACGTCTATATTTTCTAGTGCTTTGATTCGTATTTACTTTTAAGGGCAGCCAACAACATCACAAATATTTACAAAAATATGCCCACCATTGATACGCCATTAACACTTGGCGTCATACAATTGTAATGTCGAATGCATATAATTATATGCAGAACGGGTTCAGGTTCCTGATTACGCAATCGGTGGTCACAGCCCGAAATTCACCTGACTTCCTGCGGGGGTGGGCGGTCAAGCGAGGAAAGGAGCGTATTATGGCACGTAAGACATTGACCATGATGGGCGCTCTCTTGATTTTGTTGGGCGCCCTCGCAAATTCAGCCAATGCAGCACAACGTGTCTGCGGTGGTCGCGATTCCGTAAGCGAAAAACTGCAGGCCAGCTACGATGAACAACCCACAGCCATTGGTTTGGCAAGCAGTGGCTCCGTGCTGGAAATCTTCACCTCACCAACGGGTACATGGACCATTGTGATGACCCAGCCCGATGGCGTCAGCTGCCTGATGGCCGTGGGTGAACACTGGGAAGCCATGAGTCGCAAGCTTAGCGAACTTGAAAGCTAGGCTGCACTACCAAGTACCGGCGGCGTAACAACCCCGGGCGCGCGGATCAGTCCGATTACCCTCTCGGCTATCCGCTGCGCCCAACACCGCTCCCCTGCAATCTGACTTTACAGGCAACACAATGTCCGATCTCGATTTTGCGATCATATACGCCACGCAACATGGCCTTTGCGAAGAACCACCGGCCAAACCTCTTTACGGCCTGTGGTCAGCATGGCGCACGCTCAGCATACCGCTAAGCGATGCAACAGCCGCCCTCAACACCCCGGCTCACAAGGCCGATGATCTCTAGGCGCAGTGCAGGGTCTACTGTGCTGCTCGGTCTATGCCGTAATATGTGGACAGGTAGCCAAGCATTAATTCCAGCTCATCACTGTCGGGCTCGGCCATGCCCTGCTCTTCCACCATCCAGTGCAACGTCTCTTCCCAGCTATCACGGCTCAGGCCCTGCTGGGTAACAGTGCGCAATGAATGACAGGCCTGACAGGTATAGAAGACCTCTTCGCGACCTGAACCCGCCGGCAATCCCTGCCAGTCTTCCTCATCCACGCCATAATGGGTCGAGAGGTAATTCAGAACCTTTGTGCGCGCCCATGGTTCCATGGCGTGCATACCGTTGGTATTAACCATCCAGTCGAGCAATTCGTCCCACTCATCGCGGTCCATGCCCTGCTGCGTGACATTATCAAGCGAATGGCACGCTGTGCAGTTGAAATAGACCGCATCACGGCCCGCACCTTCGGGTAATCCACCGTATTCCTCGGCAACGACGTTGCCGGCCGAGGCAATGAAGCCCCAGCCGACAAACATGGCAATCCATGCCAGTTTCGTAAACAACATCATGAAATTACGATACCGTCACAGCGACGCGGTACATGGAATTGTTGAGATACCCCTTCGGGTTCCATGCAATGGCAAACGGCTGCATCCGGCCCTTGCTATCAGTCGCTCGTGCCCAAACCTCATAGTAACCCTTCTGTGGGAACTTGACGGTCTGGCTGAAGCGCTGCCAGGCGTATGGATTGGATGGATCGAGCAAGTTGGTTTTGATCCATGTAACACCGAAATCGATCGACAGTTCGACCGAAACCACGGTGTCATCACCGGCCCATGCATGCCCACGGACCTGCACAGAATCCTGCCCTGCTGGCAAGGCGGTGCCGGTTTCGGGGAAGGTGATCAATGATTTCACCGGCATGGCCTGAATGATTTCGAAGTCAGACTTCGGAACCTTCGTACCCGGCGCAACCGGATAGGCCGGCACACGGTAAGCCTTACCCGTCATCTTTGGACCATCATGGACTTGATCACGCATATAGACACGCTTGATCCATTTTTGCGAACACGAGCCCGGCCAACCCGGAACCACCAGACGCAGCGGTGCGCCATTCATGGGATGAAGCGGCGCACCGTTCATCTCAAAAGCGATCAGGTTGTTGGGGTTCATGGCCTTTTCAATAGGCACACCACGCGAAATCGGCAACTTGCTCTCGTCACCCGACAGGTGAGAGTCAGCACCGACGTGCGCGGTATAGATAACGTTGGATTTCACGCCTGCCGCCTTCAGCACATCGGCATAGCGAACACCCGTCCAACTCGAACAGGCCACCGCACCATAGGTCCACTGGTTGCCCTTGGCTGGCGGATCAAACGCCGCGCGACCATTACCACCACATTCGATGGTCAGGTTTTTGGTCACGACCTCAAACTTGCTTTTCAAATCCGCGATGGAAAGCGTCATCGGATTGTCGACAAGACCGTCTACCGTCAGCGACCAGCTATCAGCATTCATGTCTTCAGGTGGAATACCATTGTTGCGGATAAAGTGGCGGCTGGTTGGAGTGATGTCATCATCAAGCAGATGCGCCGGTGTTTCGGCGTTGACCGGGCGATCATTGAGCACGGTCAGACCGTCCTTGCCATCGATCATGCCGTGGTTATCTGCAAGCGCAACCGGCACGAAACCGGCGGGCATATTGCGATGGAACGGGATCGCTGCCCCAAGCATGGCCCCCATGGTTGCCAGTCCGGCCCCTTTCAGGAAACCACGACGGTCTTCGTTGGTCTTGCGACCGAAGACCAGTTCATCGGCAAGTACGGGATCTTTCTCGTATAATTCGTAGAGTCCGACTTCGCCTTTTTCCGTTATATCGTCCTTAGGCATGATACTCCCCAATATTCCTGTTTATTGTTCAAACCGACACATCACGCGGACCAATCCGCATGAAGCCCTTAGACAATAAAACGTGTGTGAAAGGCGATTTATTCCATCGCGAATCTACTTTTTCGGGAGAATATACCGTAGCGAGCGTATTCAGGCGTTACAGGGCAAGCTTGTGTTACGGCTTTCAACCAGTGCCATGCGGGTCTTGTTATCCACCGGCAGGCGCTCGAAACTGGCCTTATAGATGGCCTCGGCAACTGTCTTGAATCGTTTCGTATCCATGCCTTCGGCCATGAGAATGTAATCAAGTTCACCAGCCTGCCAACCATAGGCCGTCTTGGCACTGCGTTCAAAATAGGTCAACTCTTCAGACAACGAGACCGAAGTCGGAACCATCAACAGACTGACCTTGCAGCCGCGCGTACCAGCATAGCCAACCAGCAACGCAGCCTGTCCGCCTATGGCGTACTGATCTGATGTATAAGCAAGATATAGTTTGGCCGAGCTGAGATCGGGGATATAGGCATGCGACAATACACCAGCTGCACGTTCCAGCTTGGGCGATAACGTTTCCACATCAAACCCGGCGACGGGTAATACCCACGCCGTATGAATATTCCACGCAGGTGAGAACCATTGTGCCTGCATTGAGCGTTCCATCTGATACTTGATGAGCGATCCGGATGCCAATATCAGAAAGGCTAGCCCTGCTGCAACCATCACCGCCAGACGTGAGCCTGATGATCGCTTGCGAGCCTTGCCCGATTTGGGCATGGCGATTTCGGGAATTTCCATGCATTCGACAATGGATGAGCGCAACTTGCTAAGATTGGATGCCTGACGCGCCAGTTCCCGATCCGCTGCAATGGCACGCGCCACCGCAGCGCTCTGCGCGACATCAAGCTCGCCATCCACATAGGCATTCAAAGTCTCAAAATCAGGCAGATCATGCTGCATCGTCTTATTTTCTCTTTCGCACCGGTAGTGGGTGCACGTTATCAGTACACGTGTCGTCTAAATCACTGCCATCGCCAACGGCAATGGCACCCATCAGAACCCCACGCGCCCGACTGATCCGGCTCATGATCGTTCCCGTGGGCACATCAAGCACACTGGCAGCTTCTGCATAACTAAGTCCCGCCACATCAATCAAGCCTATAATCTCGCGTTGCAATGCTGGCAAGCGGTCAATCTCACGCTTCACCGTCAAGGCAGTGATAAAACGCTCATCAAGCGTGGAATATTCCATGCATGCTGGCGCAATCTGGATTTCCTCATTCACCCATGTCTCTGCGACCTTGCGACGGCGAATGCTGTCCAGAAACGTATTTTTCAGAATACGAAACAACCAGGCTCGGTACGCAGCTTGATCATCGGGTATGCGTTTCGCCCCCAGCGCCTTGAGCGCGCAGTCCTGTACAAGGTCCTTGGCAAGTTCAGGTTCGCGACACAAACTCATGGCATAGCCATAGAGTCGCGGCAGATAACTTTCCAATTGGATGCGTTCGTCGTCGCTCATGCCACTCCCCCCCTATGCGGTAAAGAGTTACTTCGCAGAGAGAATATCCGATTATTTACAAAAAATGGCGGAAATGTGACGGCTGTCACTGCGCAACTTAAAGTGATGCTTTAATTGTGGGCAAAATCGCTGCCCGAGCAGGGCCGCATTCCGACCAACCCAGTAAGTGATCAAGGGAACAGAACGGTGAGAAATACCGTCATTGCAACAGCCTTGGCCGTTATGGCCTTCGGAGCTCAAATCAATAGCGCAAGCGCGGAGCAGAACGGCTCCCTGCGGTGCGAAGAACGCGCCGCCGTCGTGACAGGCCTGTCGAACGAATATGCCGAAAAACCGGTTTCCATGGGTTATACGGCCCAAGGTACCGTGCTTGAAATTCTCGCATCTTCCGATGGCAGCTGGACCATGATCGAGACCCTGCCTTCGGGCATGACCTGTCTCGTCGCCAGTGGCGATCTATGGCAGGGCAATGGCGGCACCGGCGCAACCGACGTAGCACTCCATACGCCGCTCTGATCTGATCATAGGTTTCTAGCGCGCACTCAAGACATCGAACACGTCACCCTCGGGTGCGCGGCCTTCCATGTGACGCGCATGCCACAAGGCATAAAACAGCAGGTTCCATGCCGCCTGCCCGGCGTGCTTCCCGCCGTTCGTCCCGACCGATGAAAACAAAGATTGCACCGCTGAGGCATCACAGATCGCCTCAATAGCGGGTTGCTGCGCCATCAGCGCACCAAGCCGTGCGCCGTGTTCGCTGATCCATTGCGCGACCGGCACGGTGAAGCCCATCTTGTGATGATAGGGTTTGGCAACCGGCAAACCGGTTTCCAGCCATTTGCGCAACAGCCACTTCCCCATGCGGCGATGGGTCTTCAAGCGATCGGGCAAACGGAAAGCAAAGTCCGCCAGCACCGGATCGATAAACGGCACACGCCCCTCAACACCGTTCGCCATCAGGCAGCGATCCAGCTTGGTCAGCAAATCATTGGGCAGCCAGTCGGCAATATCAACGGCCTGTGCGACCTGTAAGCGCGTGCGACCCGCCAGCCGTTCGCGGGCCTCTGCACTGGCGATAGCGTCACGCCAACCACTGGGGAACGTGCACAAGACATCAAGCCCGTCAAACGTGCCGCTTGCGCGCATAGGGCGGCCACCGAATAATCGCCAGCGTGCGGCGCGGCGGTAGCGGCCATAGCCACCGAACAGTTCGTCACCGCCCTCACCCGATAAAATAACCTTGAGACCGGCATCGCGTGCGCTCATTGCCAGCTTATAAGTCGGCAGCACGGCATAGTCCGCCGCCGGGTCGTCCATGGCGGCAGCAACACGTGGCAGCAGCGACCAGAAATCTTCTTTGCCGAACGAGACCTCGGTATGATCCGCACCGACACTGGCTGCTGCACGGCGCGCCATAACGCGTTCGTCGTGGGTGCTAGTGCCATCAAAGCCTGCGGTAAAGGCATGCACCGGGCGCACATTAAGGCGCGCCATCATGGCCAGGATGATCGACGAGTCGATGCCACCGGACAGAAACATACCGTAGTCCACATCGGCACGCTGGTGCAGGTTGACGCTTTCGTTCAGGTAATCATCGAGCATCTTCAGGGCGTCATCTTCCGACAGGCCGCGCGGGCCTTCGGCTGGCAGCGCGGCGTGGCTGCGGCGTTCAACAATGCGACCCTCGCGGATGACCAGCACCTCGCCGGGCAGGACCCGCTCAATGCCAGCAAACGGTGTCTGGCGTCCGGTGGTGAACTGCAGCTGCAACAACTCGTCGCGCTTTTCGTCAACCAATCGCGCCTCGACCAGCCCTGACGCGATCAACGCCTGCGCCTCGGACGCGAACACAAAGCCGTCCGGCGTGTGGGCATAGTACAGCGGCTTGATACCAAACGGATCACGCGCCAGTACCAGCCTGTTATGCGCGGGATCATCAATGGCGATGGCATACATTCCGCGCAGGTGATGCACGAAATCCAGCCCGTCACGCAGGTATAGATGCAGTGGTGGCTCACAATCGGACTGGCTGGTGAATTTGCTATCGCTCAGCGCATCGCGCAATTCGCGGTAATTATAAATCTCGCCATTGGCGACAAGCGCAATACCGTCCTCTCCGCCGGGGCCATAGATCGGCTGGTCGCCGCCTTCGAGATCTATAATGGCAAGCCGCGTCTGCAACAGCGCGGTTCCGGCACGCACGTGGCGGCCACTGCCATCGGGGCCGCGATGGGCCAGCGCATGGGTCAGACGATCCAGCATCGCCTCCTCAGGGCGCGCACCGTCTATGCGTACGATACCGGCGATGCCACACATTTAGCGTGCCTCCACGATGCGGGTAAAGAAATCCAGATAATGCCGCACCACGGCCTCCTCGGTATAATCATCGCGGTAGCTGGCGTTGCCCGCTTGCGCGACAGATGCCGCCAGCACCGGATCACCCAGCAGACGCGAGACACCGTTCGCCAGTCCCTCGGCGTCTTCCAGCGCGGCCAGCATGCCGTTCTCGCCGTCACGGATCAGCGCCGATGGTCCCTGACTGGCAGCAGCCACAACAGGTTTACCACTGGCCCAGGCTTCGAGCACTACATTGCCCAGCGGCTCATGACGTGACGGACAGACATAGATATCGCAAGCCGCCAGTAGCGCGGCGATATCGCTGCGCCAACCCAGAAAGCGCACACGCGGGCCGACCCCAAGATGGCGCGCCTGCGCCTCAAGGGCGGCTCGCTCTGGCCCCTCACCGGCAATCCACAGATAGCAGTTGTCGAGCTTGGCCATGGCCTCAAGCATGACATCAAAGGCCTTGTTTTTATGCAATCGCCCCATGGTCAACAACAACGGCGCGCCGGTGGGCGTCGAGAATACATCACGCGACAGCGGTGGTGCTGCGTCTATAGTCACAAAATTGGGCAGGTAATGGGCGCGCTCAGCGGGCCATCCCTCGCGCACCAGATAATCAACGATATCACGGGTGTTGCCGACCAGATGGTCGCAGCGCTTGTAATATTTCAGATCATAGTATCCGCCGAGCCGTGCAACGCGCACGAACGGGCCGGGTGGCGTCATGCGCGAAGCCCGGTTCATCCAGCTCAGCACCACATCGGGTTTGAAATCGCGTGCGATTTTCTTCAGGGCAAACGGCGTGCAGAAATCAAACATCCCACCGAACGGCAGTTGTACAGGCGTCACGCCTTCGCCAATCAAACGTTCGGCACGTGCGGCGTCCTTGCGGATAACCACCTTCTGTTCGACCCCGCCGCGATGCAGACCACCGGCCAACCGCTCAAAGAAAGCTTCCGCGCCACCGTGCTCGGCCCCGGCCATGAGTTGCATCACGCGCATTCAGTCGGACTCCAGCTTGGCCTTGAGATGCGAAATCAACGGATAGAGCCCGGCGCACAATGCGATCAGCAGACCATAGCCGCCTTCGCGGTAACCCTTGCGCGAGACGTAGCATTTGAAAAAACGCGAAAACAGCCTGCGCACATTGTTCGCCGTCGAGCCAATCTCACCCGTGGCGCGCATGTCCCGTGCCTTGGCCGATGTGTAACTGTCGAGACGGCGGATCATGTCAGAGATATTGCGGTCCACGTAATGCAACAGCCGGCCATTAAGCCGGGGGCCTTTTGTGCCGCGCCATTCCAGCGAGGGATGGACATGCTGGCGACCCCAGATCTTGACGCCACGGCGAAACAGGCGCGGCACGGCAGAGGTGCCGAACGATCCGCCCCAGCCATATCGCACCCGGCGTTCACCGATATAGTTATCGAGCGGAACTTCGTGCCAGTCATACGTTGAGGTCTCGACCGTATGGCGCGCGTCAACCGCCAGCTCCTCGCTGACGTGCTCATCGCTATCGACTTCAAGCACCCAGTCGCCACGGCAGAATTCAATCCCGGCATTGCGGCGGTCGCCTTCGATGTCCCATGAGCCTTCGAGCAAGCGGTCGGTATAACGCGCCGCGATATCACGCGAGCCATCGCTGCACTTATCAAGCACAACGACGATTTCATCGGCAAAGCGCAACCGTTCCAGACAGGCTGCAAGCCGGTCTTCCTCGTTATGGGCTACCACCAGAGCCGATAGGGAAATATCACTCATGCCCGCCTCCTGCACGGCGCCATAGCGCACATGCGGCCTGCTCAACCCGGTCCACCGACAATCCCGACATCAGATCAAGGTGATCGGCCGCGCGGTAATCATAGTCCTTTGGGAAAATCTCGTCATACCCAAGATCACCCCGCACCGCTGTGCTCAGTTCGCCCCACGGCGCATAGTGGCTCTCGCGGCTTGGCCCGAACAGCCCCACAGTGGGCGTTCCCGCCGCCGCTGCCATGTGCATAAGACCGGAATCATTACCAACAAACAGATCTGCGTGCTCCATGCAGGCGTATATGTCGAGCAGATCAATCCGCCCCATCAGATCAATGACTTGCTCGGCGGGTATGCCATCAAGCACGGCGCGGGCCTGTTCACGCTCGCCCTCGGTGCCGAACACAGCGACCCGCGCGCCGGGCATAATGCCCTCAGGCGCGCTCAACCGCTCAACCAGTTCAACAAAATTCTGCGCTGGCCATATCTTGGGTTGCCAGTTTGCGACCGGGCCAATGGCAAGCAGTGGCGCACCGTCATCGGGCAATAGCTTTGCGGCGCGTTTGCGGCGTTCTTCGCTCAGCCACAACTGTGGTGCAGGCAGGGTGTCGCCCAGTCCCAGCATGGCCGCGTAACGCACCACGCGGTGCGCATCCATATTTGAGCGCCCCAGATGAAAGCCGCGTTTGTGCGGAATAACGTAGGTTAGAGGCGCATTGCGCATATCAACCAGGATATCCCATAAATGTACGGACGTTTTCAGCCATAAACCCAGCCAGTGCAGGGAATAGCGTTGCTTTTCCAAAACAATGACGCGTTCCAGCCCCGGCACGTCCTCAAACAGTCCCGCCGCCGCCGGGCCACACGCCACAGTTATCCGCGCACCGGGATACTGGCCTAACAGGTGTGCCAGCACGCCCGTTGACAGGACGGCGTCGCCCACACGTGTCGCGGTGATAAACAGGATGCGCATATATAAACCAGAGTACCTTTTGGCTGGTTCGTTCACAAAATTGAACGGTATTCTTTTATAATTCCATTCCAATGACTTGCAAGGAAAACGCCTTGCATCGGACGGCAAGACGGCCTAACTCCGAGGTATCGGTTCGCCGCGATCATGATACGGCGCACGCTTTGCACAGGATATGTACAGGATACAGGAAAGAAATTCATGGATCAGGCACAGTTCGCCATTCTTGATAATCGCGGTGTGATCGCTATACGCGGCGCCGATGCACGCAGCTTTTTACAGGGCATTGTGTCCAATGACACCGCAAAGGTTACGGCCATGCAGGTCGGCTACGGCGCGTTCCTGACCCCGCAGGGCAAGTACCTGTATGATTTCTTTATGGCAGAGCTCGACGGTGCCCTGTTGATTGAGTGCGAGCGCGAACGCGCGGCGGCATTCATCAAGCGGCTGTCCATGTACAAGCTGCGCGCCGACGTCACGCTCGAAGACGTCTCAGAGCAGTTTGACGTTGCCGTAGCCTTTGGTAGCGATGCGCTCAGCGCGCTTTCGCTCACAGCCGAGCCCGGTTGCGCACAGACCATGGGCGGCGGACTGGTTTACACCGACCCGCGTCTGGCCGAGGCTGGCGCACGCGTTCTTTTGCCGCACGGTACGGCGCATGAAACTCTTAATACGCTCGGGTTGAGCGATGACGGGGCCGAGGCTTACGACCGACACCGCATCGCACTGGGCCTGCCCGATGGCAGTCGCGACCTGATGGTTGAGAAATCCGTGTTGCTGGAAAACGGTTTCGACGAGTTGCACGGTATCGACTGGCAAAAAGGCTGCTACATGGGTCAGGAAGTCACCGCACGCACCAAGCATCGCGGGCTGGTCAAAAAACGCCTGATGCCTGTTGATCTGGATGGCGCGACACCCGAAAACGGTGCCGCGATCATGGCCGGTGAACGCGAGGCCGGTGAAATGCGGTCTTCAAGCGGTGATATGGGACTGGCGTTAATTCGCCTCGATTATATTGACGAAAGCCTGCACGTTGGCGGCACCACTCTGACGCCGAGGAAACCCGCTTGGGCGACTTTCTGAAAAAACTCTTTCAGGCGGCCTTTCCTGCCGAACAGTCAAGCGACGGCACCAGCCCCATTGGCTCGGCTGAGAGCGTGCTGAAACGCGCCTCTGGTCTGCTGAAGCCCGTGACCTCGGCCTATCGCCAGCGATACCGGCAGTACGGCGCCGAGCCGCAGGGCGTGTATTGGAGCAACGCCGATAATGTGCGCAAACGCTTCGAGGTGCTGTGCGCAGTGTTTGATCCTGCCGACATTGCGCTCGGCGAAGCCAGTATCAACGATCTCGGTTGCGGTTACGGGGCGCTTTATGATGTCCTGAAAACCCACCCCATCATGCGCGGCGGGACCTATCACGGGTATGATATCTGCGAGTCCCTGCTCGATGCCTGTCATACCCGCATCCGCGACCCACGCGCAGAGTTTCACCACGCTATGCGCGCCACGCACAATGCCGATTACGCATTGGTCTCGGGCACCTTCAACATGAAGATCAATGCCGATGACGGGCAATGGTTGGCCTACGTACTGGCCTCGTTACAGGCGCTGTGGGAAAAAACCGACAAGGCGATGGCCTTCAACATGCTCGACCGGGAACTGGAGCAAGACTACGACGGCCTGTATTACGCCGACGCGCGAGTCTTCGAAGGCTTCTGCCGCGCCCACCTGTCCGATAAGGTCGAGGTCATCACCGACTATGGCCTGCCTGATTTCACCATCTACGTACGGCGCTGAGCGAACGTACGCAGAAAGCGCCCTAGGACGCGGCTTCGTCTGCCTTGATCGCGGCCTGTGCGGCGGCCAGTCGTGCAATAGGCACGCGGTAGGGTGAGCACGACACGTAATCGAGGCCAACCTCCTGACAGAAATGCACCGAAGCCGGATCGCCACCGTGCTCGCCACAAATACCCATCTTCATGCCCGGACGTGCAGCACGCCCACGTTCCACACCGATGCGCACCAGTTCACCGACACCGTCCTGATCAATGGTCACGAACGGATCATCGTTGAGCACACCACGTGCATAGTAATCATCAAGGAACGATCCGGCGTCATCGCGTGAAAAGCCAAAGCAGGTCTGCGTCAGATCATTGGTGCCAAAGCTGAAGAACTCGGCCGATTGCGCAATATCACCGGCCCGCAACACAGCGCGCGGCAGTTCAACCATGGTACCGACCATGTATTTCAGCTCGACGTCCTGCTCGGCAGAGACCTGCTGTGCGATGTCATCGATCATGACCTTGAAGACATCGAACTCGCGCCGGTTGATGATCAACGGGACCATCACTTCGGGCTCAACGTGATCGCCTTTTTTGGCAATCGCGGCGGCAGCTTCAAAGATCGCACGGGCCTGCATCTCGTAGATTTCGGGGTATGTCAGGCCAAGTCGGCAACCGCGATGGCCGAGCATGGGATTGACCTCGTGCAGTTCACTGGCACGTTCACGCAGGGCTGCAATGGTGACACCGGCAGCATCGGCGACATCCTGCATCTCGGCGTCGCCATGCGGAATGAACTCATGCAGCGGCGGATCGAGCAAACGGATAGTCACCGGCAGGCCCTTCATGATCTCGAATAGCTCGGTGAAGTCCTGTCGCTGATAGGGCAGCAATTTATCCACCGCCGCGCGGCGTGCGCTCTCGTCCTTGGCCAAAATCATCTCGCGCATGTGTACGATACGCTCGGGTTCAAAGAACATATGCTCGGTGCGGCTCAGGCCGATACCTTCAGCACCGAACTTGCGCGCGGTCTCGGCGTCGCCCGGGGTTTCGGCGTTGGCGCGCACACCCATGGTGCGTTCCTCGTCGACCCACACCATCAGTTCGGCAAACGCGCCGCTCAGTTCAGGCAGGATCATCGGCACGCTACCGGCCATAATGTCGCCAGCCGTACCATCGAGCGTGATCAGGTCGCCTTCGTGGTATTCACTGCCGAGTGCCTTCATCACCTTGTTTTTGTAATCAACGTGCAGATCGCCCGCGCCTGATACGCACGGTTTGCCCATGCCACGCGCCACCACGGCGGCGTGACTGGTCATACCGCCGCGTGACGTCAGCACGCCTTGTGAAACATGCATGCCGCTGATGTCTTCGGGGCTGGTCTCGGTGCGCACCAGAATGACCTTCTCGCCGTTTGCCGTCCATAGCTCGGCGTCTTTGGCACTGAACACGATCCTGCCAGTCGCCGCACCCGGTGAGGCGGGCAGGCCCTTGCCGATAATCTCGCGATCGGCATCGGGATCGAGCATGGGGTGTAGCAATTGGTCGAGCTGATTAGGATCGATGCGTTTGACGGCCTCGCGCTTGGTGATCAGGCCCTCTTGAACCATATCGAGCGCAATGGTGAGCGCCGCCTTGGTCGTGCGCTTGCCGCCACGGGTCTGTAACATCCACAGCTTACCCTGCTGGACGGTGAATTCCATGTCCTGCATGTCTTTGTAGTGCTGCTCAAGCATGGTGCGAACATCGCATAGCTCGGCATAAACATCAGGCATGATCTCTTCCATAGACAGCAACTTGGTGCCCTGGGATTCCTTCTCGGCGTTGGTCAGCGGCTGTGGTGTGCGGATACCGGCAACCACGTCTTCGCCCTGTGCGTTGACCAGAAACTCGCCGTAGAAATGGTTTTCGCCGGTCGAGGGATTACGTGAAAAGCACACGCCGGTGGCACAATCATCACCCATGTTGCCAAACACCATGGCCTGAATATTGACCGCCGTGCCCCAGTCACCGGGAATATTGTGCAGGCGCCGGTAAACCACGGCGCGGTTGTTCATCCAGCTACCGAACACGGCACCGATCGCGCCCCAAAGCTGCTCGACAGGGTCTTGCGGAAAGGGCTTGCCCAGTTCAGTTTCGATCTCGCGCATGTACTGCGCAATGATGTCTTTCCAGTCATCAGCTGTGATGTCGGTATCAAGCGTCACGTCAAGGCGCAGCTTGCTATCGTCGAGGATGTCTTCAAACACGCTATGGTCAACGCCAAGCACCACGTCGCCAAACATCTGGATAAAGCGGCGGTAGCTGTCATAGGCAAAGCGTGCGTCACCGCTGACCTTTGCCAATGCCTCGACCGTTTCGTCGTTCAGACCCAGATTGAGCACCGTATCCATCATGCCCGGCATGGACGCGCGCGAGCCAGAGCGCACCGAAACCAGCAAGGGCTGATCCGTGCCACCGAATTTTGCACCGAGCGTCTTCTCAATGGCCACCATGGCATCGGCCAGACCGGCCTCAAGCCCGTCGGGATAGGTATTATCGTGCGATGTGAAATAATTGCAGGCGTCGGTGGTGATGGTGAAGCCCGGTGGCACCGGAATACCGTGGCTCGACATCTCCGCCAGATTGGCCCCCTTGCCACCCAACAGTTCGCGCATGTCCGCGCTGCCTTCAGCCTTGCCGTCGCCGAACGCGTAAATCCACTTGGTCATCGACACTACACCCTATCGTCTGGTTGTTGGCCCGTGAACATGTGTTTCGCCGGGCCGTTGCTAACCTTCGATGCGAGAGAAGTCCGCGATAGGATCAACCGCCCGGCGCACGAAGGCCAAAAGGTTGAGCCGGTTTTCACGAAGATCCCCATCATCGCAATTCACCGTAACGTGATCGAAAAAAGCATCGACCAATGGACGCGCGCTCGCAAGCTTAGCCATGGCAGCGGCAAAGTCTTCACCCTCTAGCGCGCTGAGGATACCCGGAGCCGTTTCACGCAGATGCGCGAGCAGCGCCTTCTCCTCGGATTGTTCCAGACGTTCGCCGTCCACGTCCTTGACGTAGGTCACGCCGTCTTTCTTTTCTTCGATGCGCAGAATATTTGCCGCGCGCTTGTACGCCGTCAGCAGGTTTGCGCCATCGTCTGTCTTTAAAAAATCACCCAATGCATCAACACAGCTGAGCAGGCGAACCAGATCGTCCTCGCGTCCGCCGCCGGTCTTTTCAACTGCAAACACCGCGTCGATCAGATCATGGCGCACACCCTGCTCGCGCAGATGAACTTTCAAACGGTCAGCAAAGAAGTCGAGCAGACCGTCAACATCGGACGTCATGCCGTCAACGCCACTATAAAGCTTGCCGCCGCTGGCGAACAGTTCGGCAAGCGGCAGACGCAGCTTGTTCTCGATAATCAGGCGAATGATGCCAAGGGCTGCACGGCGCAGGGCAAACGGGTCTTTCGAGCCCGTTGGTTTCTCATCAATGCCGAAGAACCCAACCAGCGTATCGATCTTGTCGGCCAGCGCCACACACACGCTGATCGGTTTGGTCGGACAGGCGTCGCCCGGACCTTGCGGTGCGTAATGCTCGGCAATGGCATCGGCCACGTCGGCACTTTCGCCGTCGGCCAGCGCGTAATAGCGCCCCATGATGCCTTGCAGTTCAGGGAACTCGCCAACCATACCGGTCGACAGGTCGGCCTTAGCCAGACGCGCGGCGGAGCGCACTTGATCCTTGTCCGCGCCATCGACATAGGCTGCGATCTCGACAGCCAAGGCCTGCATGCGGTCGACCTTGTCATCGAGCGTGCCAAGTTTGGCGTGGAATACGCGATCTTTCAGGGCCGGGGCGCGGCTTGCCAGTGTCTCGGCGCGATCGCTATCCCAGAAAAAGCGTGCATCGGCCAGACGTGCGCTGAGCACACGCTCGTTACCTGCGGTGATCTGTGCGCCGCCGTCCGTGGCTTCGGTATTGGCGACCACGATAAAGCGGTTCGCCATATTGCCGTTGGCGTCGAGCACCGAAAAATATTTCTGGTGCGAACGCATGGACGTGCTGAGCACTTCGGCGGGCAGGTCCATGAACTGTTCATCGATCTTGCCCATGAGCACGACGGGCCATTCGACCAGTCCGGCGACCTCATCGAGCAGGCCCTTGTCGTCCTTGGGCACGAGGCCCTCGGCGGCGGCCAGCTCGGCAGCTTTTGTGGCAATCAGTTCGCGGCGCTGCACGGCATCAATCATCACGCTGGCGGCGGTCATCTTCGCAGCGTAATCGGCAAAGCCGGTGATTTGAATGGCACCGGGCGACAGGAAGCGGTGACCGACGGTCTCTAGCCCTGAACCCACGGGACCGAATTCCAGCGGCAACAGCGCGCCATCGAACAGGCACAACAGGCCCTGCATGGGACGCACCCAACGCTGATCATTGTCCGCCCAGCGCATGGACTTGGGCCAGGCGAAGTTACCCAACGCCGTCGCGATAATGCCCGAGAGCACATCAGCGGCGTCGGCACCGGGTTTCTCGATCACCGCAAACCAGAACTCACGGCCCTTGATCTCGCGCTTTTCGCACTGATCGAGGCTTAGCCCGACAGATTTGAGAAAGCCGTTCATGGCCTGCTCTGGTGCGTCGATGGCGGGGCCTTTGCGCTCTTCGGAGATATCGGGCGTGCGCACGGGGATACCGTCAGCCACAAAGACCATGCGGCGTGGTGTCACGAACGTGCGCGGGTTTTCGAACGCCAGACCGGCGGCCTTCAGGCCATCACAGATCAGGCGTTTGAGATCATCGCTGGCGCGTGCCTGCATGCGTGCGGGGATTTCCTCGGACAGGATTTCGAGCAGGAGTTCAGCCATCAGGCGCTCCCTCCGCTTTTGTCTTCGGCTTCGTCTTTATGAATATCGACCCACAGTTCGCAGCAGCCCTTTGCCAATGTGCGCACACGGCCGATATAGGCGGCGCGCTCGGTGACACTGATCACGCCGCGCGCATCGAGCATATTGAACAGGTGACTGGCTTTCAGGCACTGGTCATAGGCTGGCAATGGCTGGCGGGCCTCTAAGATGCGTGCGCATTCCTTTTCGGCATCGACGAAGTGACGCGACAGCATCTCGGTGTCGGCGATCTCGAAGTTATAGGTCGAGTACTGCTGTTCGTTTTCGAGGAAGATATCACCGTAGGTCTTGCCGCCCTGATCCTTGGGCACGCCGTCCCAGTCCAGATCGTAAATGCTTTCGACGCCCTGCACATACATGGCAAGGCGCTCCAGACCGTAGGTCAGCTCCACTGGCACCGGGGTGCAGTCGATCCCGCCGACCTGCTGGAAATAGGTGAACTGCGAGACTTCCATGCCATCGCACCAAACTTCCCAGCCCAGTCCCCATGCGCCCAGCGTCGGGCTTTCCCAATCGTCTTCGACGAAACGGATATCATGCAGGGCCGGATCAATGCCGATGTGCTTCAGGCTGTCGAGATACATCTGCTGGATGTTCTGCGGCGAAGGTTTCATCAGCACCTGAAACTGGTAGTAATGCTGCAAACGGTTGGGGTTCTCGCCGTAACGGCCATCGGTCGGGCGGCGCGAGGGCTGGGCATAGGCCACATTCCAGATTTCGGGCCACAGCGCGCGCAGGGTCGTTGCGGGGTGAAATGTCCCGGCACCAACCTCGGTATCATAGGGCTGCACAACGACACAGCCACGCTCGGCCCAAAACATTTGCAGGCCGAGAATAATCGATTGGAAACTCGTGGATTTGCTCACAGCGCTGGGCATGCGCCAAGCCTCATCAGACGGTTAAGGTGCGCTGCAACATAGCCACCGCCATGGGGCGGGTCAACATGCGTAAACGAAGGTTTTCTCACCCCGGATAGGGACAATTGTCGCGGCCGCATGATCGCGTGCCACTGGCCGCTACGTATGTATTGCAAACCTTGCATTCAATCATGGTTTCGGTGTCATCGGCAGACGACGAAGCGGCCTGCTGCGTTGATGCGCTGCGCGGCTTTGGACCGGCACCGCGCCGCTTGACCTGCTGCTGACGTTCCTGCCACGCGGCGAACCAGCGGAAGCCATAAATCACCGCAGCAATGGCCAAACCGGTGAACACGAGTTTTTGAAGGCTAAATCCAAACATGTTGTTCTTGTAGGGGGCGAATCGGGACGCGGTCAAGGCCTTCAAGGCGTTAAAGCCCGAATCTGTTCCAGATAAAGCGTTCTTCCACCGCCGCGATCAGATCATCGGCCCACAGCCCGCCACCGCCCGATATGTCCCCGGACGCCCGGCTGCCGGGAAAACCGTTTAGGCGAGCGCGCCACCATGGTTGTTTGGCACCAACCAGACGGATGCGGACCTTGTCGCCAAAGCGATCCTGCAACACGCTGCGCAGATCACCGATGCCGTCAATCAGGCCAAGTTCCAGTGCGCGTCGACCGGTCCAGAACTCACCATTGAACAGGTTTTCGTCAGGGCCTTTCAGGCGGCCACCACGGCGCGTCTTTACGGCCTGACAGAAACTGTCATGCATCTCGTGCTGCAGGCTCTTGAGTCGCGCAACGTCTTCGGGTTTTTCCGCGCTAAACGGATCGAGCATGGATTTGTGCGCACCGGCGGTATGTACGCGGCGTTCCAGCCCGACCTTTTGCATCATTTCGGTAAAGCCGAACCCGGCGCTGATCACCCCGATGGAGCCAATGATGGAATTCTCATCGGCATAGATTTCATCGGCGGCAAGGCTCAGCCAGTAGCCACCAGACGCCGCCACGTCCTCGGCAAAGGCAATAACCGGCACGTCACGCTCGCGCGCCAGCGTGCGGATACGGCGACAGATCAGTGCCGACTGCACGGGCGAGCCGCCCGGTGAATTGATGCTGAGCGCCACGGCAGACAACCCACGCAGCGCAAACACGCGGTCCAGCGTGGTGGCAAGCGTGGCGAGCGACAATCCCCGGCGCAACGACCCGGCCTGGCCGATCACGCCACCAAGGCGCACCACACCGACCACCGGCGCATTGCGCCCGGGCATAAACGGCAGCCATGAAATCAGGTCATATAAAGCCATAGGGAAAGCGTACCCCGGATGGCCGCGTGAATGAAGAGGTTAAGACTCTGGCGTGTTCATGGACAATGCCGCGCCATGGCGCAGGATGGCCTGGGCCTCGCTGGTGTAGCTGCCGTCGGCATTGTGCAGCACCATGCCGGGCTGCAAGCTGAGGGGCGCATTAAGGCCTTTACGCGCCTGCACAAGAATGCGCTTGGCCGGTTTGCTCAGTCCCGGGCCCGGCAATAGCGGGTAAACCACCACACCACCGAAGCGGCCTTGCAGCATGGACAGAATATCGCCCAACCGGTCCGCGCGATGCACCAGTGACAGCGTGCCCTTGTGGCGCAGCACGCGCGCGGCAAGCGCGATCCAGACATCGAGCGCGGCGTCGCCCTCAACCATGGCGGTGGCGCGCACCGGGTCAGTGGGCATGTTGCCCGCCCCGCTGGCCATGAACGGCGGGTTGCTCATGACGTGATCGAAACTGCCATCTTTCAGCGCAGGCGGCGGCGCGGCCACGTCGCCGTCCATGACCTTGATGCAGGCGTCCAGATTATTGGCGGTGATATTACGCTGCGCCAGATCGCGCATTTCAGGTTGCAGTTCCAGACCGGTGATATTCAGATCAACCACCCGCGCGGCCAGACACAACGACGCGGCCGCGCTGCCACAGCCCAGATCGAGCACATGTTGCCCTGCGCGCGCGCAAACACTGGCGGCCAGAAACACCGGATCAATGGCGACCCGGTAACCGTTGCGCGCCTGGGCCAGTGTGATGCGCCCATCGAGCAGGGCATCGTGGCTGAAATCGTCGTCGTTGAAATCGTTCATGGTGGGCACTATCCGGTGGCCGGGTCGGGGATTATTGTATCGTTCATATCCACGCTTTCGGCCTCGCAAGGTTGCGCACTGTATGCCTGCGCCATGATTTCGCGTGCCTCGGTTTCATCCTCATCGAGCACCATGACGCGCTGCGGGATCGCTCCGATGGAACCTTCGAGAATGCTGGTATGGGTATCAAACACGACAAAATGAATATCCGCCGCGCGCAGGCACGCCGAAAGCCAGGACAGAAGAACCACATCGTTGCTGCGAACCAGTTCAATCATCGTACGTGATATTCCTTCCAGATCAGCCCTGCGTGCTTGACCGTTATGGGGCCTAATACCTATGCTCAGGCTCATAGAGCAGCAGGTCAAGTGCTGTGAAACAATAACATAATATGGGGACCCGAAACGTGGGTGTCGTAGTCAATCTGGATGGTGAACGCGACAAGAAGCCGTCGCTGGACCGTTTGTCCGCACTGGTTCATGACGATATCAAGGGCGTCAATGCGCAGATCATGTCGCGCATGCACAGCCCCGTTGCGCTGATACCGCAACTGGCCGGTCATATCGTGGCCGCCGGCGGCAAGCGCATGCGACCCATGCTGACACTGGCAGCCGCGCGCATGTGCGGCTACACCGGTGATCGTCATATCGCACTAGCAACGTGTGTTGAATTCATTCATACCGCGACGCTGTTGCACGACGACGTGGTCGACGAAAGCGACCTGCGGCGCGGCAACGATTCCGCCAACGCCATCTGGGGCAACAAGGCCAGTGTGTTGGTCGGTGATTTCCTGTTCAGTCGCTCGTTTGAGTTGATGGTCGAAGACGGCTCGCTCGACGTGCTGCGTATTCTGTCAAACGCGTCCTCGGTCATCGCCGAGGGCGAGGTCATGCAATTATTGACCTCGAACGATACCGAGACCGGCGAACCGGCGTACCTCGAAGTCATCACGGCGAAGACCGCCAAGCTGTTTGCCGCGGCCTGCCAGATCGGCGCTGTGGTTGCCGAACGTCCGGCGGTCGAGGAAGAAGCCCTGCAAGCCTATGGCCTGAACCTTGGCATTGCCTTTCAGTTGATCGACGACGTGCTGGATTATTCCGCCGTACAGGCCGAACTCGGCAAGTCCATCGGCGATGATTTCCGCGAAGGCAAGATCACCCTGCCGGTCATTCTGGCGTTCCGTCGCGGTAACGATGAAGAGCGCACATTCTGGAATCGCACGCTGGTTGATCTTGAGCAAAATGACGGCGATCTGGAATACGCCCAGACATTGATGGCGCAACACAATGCGCTAAAAGACAGTGTTGATCGTGCCCGGCACTACGGCGCCATTGCACGCGACGCGCTGGGTATCTTTGACGACTGCCCACAAAAGGAAGCGTTTCAGGAACTCATCGAGTTCTGCATCGCGCGGCCTTACTGATAACGTTGCGCAAAATCAGGGTGCCAGGCCCTGAAACCTCATATTCAGAGCGGCCTTAACAGGGGCAACCCTGCGCCGCTCTCGGATCGGTCGGAGTGTAGCTCAGCCTGGTAGAGCACCGTCTTCGGGAGGCGGGGGCCGGAGGTTCAAATCCTCTCACTCCGACCAATTAAGTCCTTGTTTCCAAATAGATTCTACGTGAATCACCCTTCCCGCGCAATAGGTTCCATTCACAATATTCACAGTGATTCACAATATGCATTGTGAACAGGAAGACGGTCGTTAGAGCCTATCGGCTCACGTGGCTCTACCAGGCTGAGCTACACTCCGACCACCTAAACGCATAAATAACGCAGTAATACGCCCCATTCACACCAAGGAATTGTGAATGATCGGGCTAACCTATTGGTATTGCTGGCATGTCCACAGTCTAGGATAGGCAGAGAACATATCCAGCCCGTCAAATATACTGTGTATGACGAACAGATTTATCCCCAAATTTCCCTGAAAACGTAGTAAGCCCCCTAAGGGGGGATAGGGACTGCTTTATATTTGTGCATTCCGCCGTATTATTTTCTCGACGAAATTCCAATATCTGGATCATAAAACACCTGAAACCGGAGAGCTTACACTAGTTGTCTTAGCTGTTGATATCGGGGATGTAATGGGGGGTCGTATACAGATAAACGCAAAAAATCTAAGTCATTGTAATTATTGATAATTAAGAGAATTTAACGTTGATAATACTAAGAGATAAATCTCTTTCTATGTTTATTGCGTGTTTTTGGTGAAGCTTTTTATGAAAAAGGTTCGTTAAGCAGTATATTTAGAGCAGTTGAGATAGGTTTTTGTCACTAAATAGTCTTTATAATTATAAGGATTAAAAAATGACACTATTGCCCACGTTGCCCCACAGTACAGTGATCTCTGTACCAGTCTTCTTTAGTTCCCTCATAGTCTGGATTCCGCTCTCTCCACCGTCTCCATGCCTGAGTTTCAGCATTCGTATATGTTCGGCGATTTTGGGCTGGCCCTCTACCCCTTCTCATAGATCGATAAGAAGGAAGATCGGTTAACTGACCAATTATTTGTGAACCCGGGAACAACTCATGAATCCGATTGGCACAATCTCTAGAGATTACTACTACGTCAATTTCTCTGTTTGCATCGCGATTTCGTAAGGAGCAACGACCTATTGTCTGATAGGTGTGCGACAACTTCCAAAGTTCATATAATTCAGCGTCAGCAATATTAACGTGTTGCGTTATCAGGTTCTTCACCCAAGGAGGTGGGTTCTCACAATAAAGAGAAACCACAACGTCATTTCGCTTGTATATATCTAGTCCTGCACAATGCTGTGGCATACGTATGCCAGAAAGAACATAAGGTGAGTTCGCAAAAAATGAGTTTGCCGACCAACAATAGGGAACTGGGCCAAACCGATTCTCAATAGCCCTTGCTATTTTATCAATAACACGCTCTTGAGTTTCAACGCTTCCGTTAGCTGACCCTGTCTGCCAATCTCTTTCCAGATTAAGTCTACTCGCTGTATCGTCTGGATGGAGTGAATAGTGGATACGAAGCAATGGACCCTTTAAATTGTGGGTATCAAACAGATCGTGAGCGGTCTCATATTCTCGAAATGTAATCCCATACTTCTCTCTCCAGAAAAGAGCGAGAAGACTTTGATTAAAAATCGCCATAATAATTGTGACTGAGCGAAACGAGAGGAATTCACCAGGCCTCAACATTGCGACCACTCGCATTGCTCCCGGAGAGACCGTCCCATAAACATCATAAATGTCTGCGACTAAAAATTTGGCAATCCGCTGAAAAGCCAGTACCGCAAGCTCCTCTCTTTCCATACCAGCTGACGTGCTCCCCAGAAATGTTCCCGCTTATAAGTTAGAGTCCGTTCCACG
>CBFCYM010000006.1:0-227916 GCA_965602485.1 uncultured Rhodospirillales bacterium
TCGTCAGGCTCATAACCTGAAGGTCGTCAGTTCAAATCTGGCCCCCGCAACCAAACATCAGCCCGCTAGGTCAATGACTTGGCGGGCTTCTTCGTGTCTATCAAGCGTGCTCGAAAATATTGCATTCCCCGCGCGTACAGAAAGCTGAGGGTCCGAAGGCCACCGTTAAACATGCTTGCTTAAGCCGCTGAACTGCCTTCTGGGTTCGCCAATAAGTCCTGGCTGTGACATCTGCATATTTGATGCACGTATAGTAAGCATTCACCAATTATTCGGCTACAGGCTACCAACCCTCAAACCCCTCCAAGACGCTGTCAGGAACTTTACTGGCAGTAACATCGCCGAGGGCCTGATCCAGAATAGAAACGGCTATGTCCGCTTCGGCTGGCGTTAATGTTAGTGGCGGGGTCAATTCCAGGACGTTTGAATTCATGCCCACATAGTATGTTACCAGCCCCAGCTCGAATGCCCTGTAGATCAGTTTGGCTGCCGCTGTGGCTGCGGGTTCGCGACTTTCCCGTGACGTTACCAGTTCCATGCCGATGGCCAGCCCGCGGCCGCGCACATCGCCGATCAGGGAGTGTTTTTGCATCAGGGTGCGCAATCCCTGTTGCAGATGCTGTCCAACCTTTTCGGCATTCTCAGCAAGATTATCCTTCTCGATTGTATCAAGCACGGCATGACCAACAGTCGTACAGATCGGGTTGCCGTGCAGGGTTTGCATGGAAAATGAAGCTGCAAAATCGAGAACATGTGCCGGGCCAATAACCGCTGACAAAGGAAGTCCGCCGCCCAGTCCTTTTCCCAATGTAACGAAATCGGGTATGAAGCCATCGTGCTCGAAGCAATGCAGCTTTCCGCTCCGGGCCAGGCCAACCTTGACCTCGTCACAAACAACCAGAATGCCATGCGACTGGCAAAGTTCGCATAGCCGTTTCATGAAGCCCGGCGGCGGCACGATCATGCCACCGTCTGATTGAACAGGTTCTATAAAAATGGCCGCGACCTCTTCGGGGGGGCACTCGGTTTCAAACTTGTGTTGTAACAATTCGATGATCGCGCCACCGCTCTCATCGCCTGCATAAGGTCGGTACGGATCAGGATAGGGAAGCAGTGTTAACCCTTGGGCCTTTTCCGCGTGTTCCTGAACGCTATGCCCGGATACGGCCATAGAACCAGCGGTGCCACCATGATAGGCGCCCGTGAAGGATATTAGCCGTGGTTTTCCGGTTGCTGTCACCACGGCTCTGGCGATGGTTTCGTTGGCATCCGATCCGGAATGACCGAACCAAACACGCCTTTCACCTTTTCCAGGAACAATGGACAGCAGGCGTTCGGCGAGTGAAACCGTAGCCTCGCTGGGTACCGATAAAACGCTCGCACCGGCCTGATTGGTGGCGGCCCTGTGCAGAGCATCTATGACAGCGGGGTGGGAATGCCCAAGCCCTGCAGCCCCCCACGAAGCTGACAGGTCAAGAAGCCTTCGGCCATGTTCATCGATGAGATACGAACCTTCTCCGCCGGTAACGGCAAGCGGGAAAAATCGTAATTTCTGTAGCCGGGAAAGCGCCTGTCTATCGCGTTTATAAAGGTCAGCCATCACCTAATACACGCCTTCATATGCCTGGTATATTTCTTCAGGCGACATATCGGCCAGGTATTCCAATTCGCCGCGCTTGTGTTTGAGGTAAACGTCTATGAATGGGTCGCGGAACCATGAGCGCACGGTATCGTCATTTTCCAAGCGTTCCAGCGCCAGCGCAAGGGTCGCGGGCAAGCGCTCAAACCCTCGCTGCGTTATCTCGGCGTCACTCAAGATGGACAAGTCCTCTTGCGTTGGCGCGTTGGGTTCCAATTCATTTTTGATACCATCGAGCCCGGCCAGAATAATTGCCGCCAGTTGTAGATATGGGCTGGCCGTGGAATCACCGGCACGGAATTCAAAATTGAATTGCTTTGCCACATCCAGCCCACCGACGTCAGCAACAGGGCAAATACGCACCGAAGCTTCGCGGTCCCGGTACCCCAGATTATTATAGGCAGCGCTCCACCGATGAGGTGTCAGGCGCGTGTGCGAAATCGCACTCGGTGCCGTGAATGCGGTGATTGTGGAAAGGTGGCGTAAAATTCCGGCAATAAAATGACGAGCAACCTTGTTAAGGCCCCCAGGTCCCTCAGGGTCATACGTCGCCGGTCCGCCGTCAGCATCCAGGAAGCTCATGTGGATGTGTAAGCCATTTGCAACGGCGTCGGCGCCACGACCCGGGGTAAAGGTAATAGGGTCATCCATTCGTTGAGACGTGGCGCGTGCCATTTCGCGCATATAGACGGCATGGTCGGCTGCAGTCACGCCGATTTGAGGGTGCATGGTGGCTTCGTACTGTTGCTCGCCCCATTCTTTCAGGAAGGAGTCCGGCGACACGCCCGCTGAGCGCAAAGCCGCTACATATGCTTCCCCAAATGCTTTCTTTTCACGAAATCCGATCAGGCCAAACCCCGGCCCATAGTTGATGTTGTCGTCCAGAAATTGAAATTCAACCTCAAAGGCGCTTTGAATATCCAGCCCGGTTTCCGCCTTAAAGTCTGACAGTGCCTGTTTCAGGATGCCGCGCAGACAGCACTCCCACGGTTTTCCATCGGTGTAACAGATATCGCCCATGAAAAAGTGTTCGATTGGCGAACCATCGTCGAAATCCACGACAACTTCTGCGTTGGCGTCAGGAATGAGAAGCAAATCGCCCAACGCGCCAAAGGGCGAGTCCGCGATTGAATTGAATGCTGTGATCTGGGCATTGGTCGGCACCCAGCCGATGCCCCTCGAACGGCGTTTATCCAGGTCTGATGTGGGAAAGGCTTTCCCCTTCACGTGTCCGGACAGGTCGCTACAGCAGACCATTACGATTTCTTCCCTGTTCATGTTGAATTCCTTTTATCCCGCTTGTTTTGATTGGTTCTTTGTGAGCGTCCCTTGACAGGAAGGTCTTCTGATTCCCGAAGCTGGTCCCATGCTTCAATCCGTTTTCTCGTCGTGTCCCAATCTTTTTCAGACACGCGGTTGATGATGGCTTCAATCAGCAAAAGGAGAGGCACACTCGTATCCCACGGTGTTCCCACATCTACGGCGACGGGTAAGGTGTGGACACTGTATTTTGAAACGGGCGATAGCCATTTATCTGTAAACAGAACAATCTTTGCGCCCCGATCTTGCGACGCCAGTCGGCCAAAATGTTCCATGTTGGACTGATAGCGGCGAAAATCTATGGCAATCACAATATCGTGTCGCCCCATACGCAAAAGATATTCTGGCCATTCCTCTTCATTTTCAGGAACAAGGAAAACCTTGGTGCGGATTTGTCTTAAATGCCGGAACAGAAACATGGCCAGTGTGTAAGACATGCGACCGCCAACAAGAAAGATTGAACGTTTCTTGTCTGCTATAAGCTTGCAAACGGTATCGAATTGTTTTTCCGATATCGTTGAAATGGTGTCTCGTACGGCGTCAATGCTCGCCTCTGACAGGTTGGCGATAAAGTTGTCGTCGTGGCTGCGTTGATTTGCCGCTTCGTGAAGGATTAACGGCGAGTGGTAGGCCTCTTTTATCTCGCTGATAACGACACGTTGAAAATCGCCATATCCGTGAAATCCCAGCTTGGTGACAAGCCGTAAAATAGTGGGCGAACTGGCACGCGCCTGCTTGGCCAGCTCTGCCAATGTGAGTAGTCCGGCAAATGGGTAGTCTGCAATCAGGGCCGTCGCGACTTTGCGTTCAGCAACCGTAAGGTCGTCCATCTTTTCACGTATTGCATTTTCCAGCGTCATAAATTGATGATCCATCAAGCTTCAGACAGGGCATTGTAACGAATAGTGCGTTGCAAAGAATAGTACGTACATTTACGTGAGGAAGTCTGCCAGTTTGAAAAAAATATTCCAATTTAAAAATATTATGTTGATTTGGAATATAAGATTGATGTTCAATGTAGCGGATAAGTGAGCGCTAGACTCACTGACAAGCAGGGTGGCCAGAAAAGATGAGAACGCTCATAGGGACCGGCGGGTACGTCGTCGTGCTGTTGATTGCGGCAGTAATCGCTGGCGCGATTGGCGGCGGCATTGAACGAACGCTGGTTGTTTTCTTCATCAGTTTGATCGCTGTTCTTGGTATGGGTATCTACTCAGGGAACTCCGGTATTCTGAGCTTTGGGCACCTCGCATTCATGGGCATCGCCGCATATCTGTCAGGCATACTGACGATGCCGGTGGAAATGAAGCAGGTGACGCTGGCCAATCTGCCGCCATTTCTCGCGACTGCAAACTTTGATCTTCTGACCGCGACATTGATTAGCGTCGTATTTGTTATGGCGGTGGCGTTTGTGGTCGGGATCGTGATTTCCAAGCTGGAAGGGTCCGCCGCAACGATTACCACACTTGGATTATTGGTGATCGTTCATGGCATCATTATAGGTGCCCGCGATTTTACCCGGGGTAGTCAGTCATTCTTTGGGGTTCCAAGGCTGACAGACCTGACGGTGGCTGCCCTGTGTGCTGTGTTGGCGATTATCGTCGCCCGGTTTTACAAGGACTCGGTATTTGGGTTGAAATTGCGCGCATCTCGCGATGATCAACTTGCTGCCGGTGCCATGGGCGTCAACGTTCGCCGCCAGAGACTTCTGTCATGGGTCATCAGTGCCGGTGTGGTTGCTGTTGCCGGTGTTCTGATAGGCCATTTTCTCGGCGCTTTCTCCGTCAAGAAGTTCTATTTCGTCGATACTTTCGCCTTGTTGGCCATGTTGATTGTTGGCGGCATGGCAACCGTGACCGGTGCGCTTGCCGGTGCGACGCTGATTACGCTGGTTACAGAAATTCTACGCCGGGTCGAGAGCGGGGTCGAAATTTTTGGCTATCAGACGCCAGAGTTTTTCGGCACAACCCAGATCGGTATTGGTTTGATCATTCTGTTGGTGATGGCCAAGCGAAGTGATGGGTTGCTTGATCGTCTCGAGTGGGACGAAACATTGCTCAAGGGCTTTTTTGCCAGAAAGACAAATGCGGCCGCGCCCGTTGGCAGCTCAGATATTTCTGTGGCGGATGGCGCTCTTCAGGCGAATGCCATCACCAAATTCTTTGGTGGTCTCAAGGCCCTTGATCAGGTGACGATGGGGCTGACCAACCGCGAAATTGTGGGTTTAATCGGTCCAAATGGCTCAGGAAAAACAACACTTTTGAACGTACTTTCCGGTGTCTTGCCCGCAAATGATGGACAGACCCTGGTTGATACACACGACGTATCTGCATTGTCGTCGCATCAACTGGCGGGTCTGGGGATCGGCAGGACATTTCAGAACATCAGGCTTTTTTCGTCACTGTCTGTTCGTCAGAACGTTGCCGTGGCGGCACTCAACACGTGGCCTGAAGTTTCTGTGAAATTATCTGATGAGAAAGTGGATATGGCACTGGATGCCATGGGCCTGAGCGATCTCGCAGACATTCAGGCCTCCACCCTTTCTTATGGCAAACAACGCCGTGTTGAAATTGCCAGGGCTCTGGCGCTTGAGCCACGATTTCTCTTTCTCGATGAACCTGCCGCGGGCATGAACCGCGAGGAAACGGATGCCCTGATGGACGACCTCAAGAGCCTGCGTGACAGGTTTGGTATGGGCATTTTGATCGTCGATCATGACTTGCCGCTTATTATGCGGCTTTGCGAACGGGTCGTTGTTCTGAACGAGGGGCGCGTTATTGCCGAGGGCGAACCCAAAAAAGTCCAAAAAGATCCTCAGGTTATTGAGGCTTATCTCGGTCACAAGGGCAGCCAACAGGTTGCTGACGTTCTTTCGAATTAAGATAAATTTGGAACAAGGGAGATGAACATGTTGAAGACATTAAAAGTAGCGACATGCGCGGTGGCATTGCTGGCAGCAAGTACGATGCCAGGTGCCATGGCGGGCGAGACACTGACGATTGGTCTTGCGACTGGACAAACTGGCGGCTTGGCACCCTATGACGGCCCGGCCATTGAGGGCTTCAAGATTGCCGTCGATGAAATCAATGCGGCGGGTGGTATCAACGGGAACATCATGATCAAGCTGATCTCGAAAGATACCCGCTCGGATGCCGCGCAGACTTCAATCGCTGCGCAGGAACTGCTTGATGAAGGCATCAATGTTCTGGTGACGCCTTCTGATGCTGATCCATCATTTGCCGCTGCGGCTTTGGCGACCGATGCGAAGGTTCCGGCCTTTTCACCGGCAGCATCCTCACCAACGCTTCCCCTGATGGGCGGTGACTTTATGTTCGCCAATTTCCCTGGTGACAATGTGCAGGCAACAGTTTCCGCTGAGTGGGCATACGGTCAAGGGTTCAGGAACGCATATATTCTCTATTCGCCTGACACACAGTATACGACCCTGCCCCTGTATTTTTCAGATGTCTGGAAGGTTCTGGGCGGCAATGTTGCCGGCGAAGGAACCTATGTTATCGGGCAGCAGGACTTTTCAGCCGTGGTTACCAAAATCAAGTCTTTGAACCCGCCGGTTGATGTCGTTATGACGGCTGCATACGAGCCGGATTTCCCTGCTTTCATTCGTCAATTGAGAGCCGCAGGTGTAACAGCCCAGGTGATTGGCAGTGATGGTATTGATTCACCTACCACGTTCTCGCTGGGTGCAGCAGCGGAAGGCCTTGTCTTTTCAACGGCAGGCCACGCCGTATCAGGCAGCCCCCTTGAAGCGTTCAATATGAAGTTCAAGGAAACGTATGGCCGCGATGCCGACACTATTTTTGCCGCAATCGGTTATGACCTGATGAAGGTTATTGAGGCTGGTGTTAAGGCAGCAGGATCGACGGATTCAGTTGCTATTCGTGACGCCGTTGCAAACCTCGAAAATGTACAGGGTGTGACGAGTGCTATTACCTACAAAGGCACAAGCGGCATGCCGGTCCGCCAGGTAACGCTGATCCGCGTCAAAGACGGTGATCGTGAACTGGTTGGCCAGCCATCACCAACGGCCAGCCTCGTACCTGCGCCGAGAATGCAGTAAGTGCGGCACAGTCAAGTGAGTACGAAACTGTGACAGCGCTTCTCGAAGTGAAAGGCCTCTGCGTGCACTACGGTGCCGTAGAGGCCGTTCGCAGCATTGATTTGAATATCAATGCAGGGGAAATTGTGACGATTCTTGGCGCGAATGGTGCCGGGAAATCATCAACCTTGAACTCAATCGTGGGGCTGGCTCCACCGAAAGAGGGAAAAATCACATTCTCCGGCATCGATCTGTTTGGCAAACCGACCGAGAGCATTGTGCGTTATGGAATAACGCTTACACCAGAAGGTCGTCGGGTTTTTGGCTCGCTGACCACGGAAGAGAACCTCCTGCTAGGCAGTTTTCCACTGGTCGATCCGGCCACGGATCGTACGCGTAATCTTGAAAAAATGTACGACCTGTTTCCCATACTGGCTGAGCGTCGTGAGCAAATTGCTGGCACGCTATCGGGTGGACAACAACAGATGCTTGCAATTGCGCGCTCGTTGATGTCCTCGCCAAAGCTGTTGTTGCTCGATGAACCGTCTCTCGGGCTTGCGCCGCAAATCGTTGATACGATTTTCGAACAAATTGTCGATCTGCGAAATGCAGGAATAACCATTCTATTGGTCGAACAGAATGTAGCCATGTCGCTACAGGTGGCGGATCGGGGTTATATCATGGCAAGTGGCACCATCGTAACAGAGGGTTCCAGTCGTGATTTAAGTTCCTCGCACATCGTGGAACAGGCATATCTGGGGCACGAATGATACATAGGAAGCAGCATGGATAGCGAACTGGGAATTTTTGTACAACAGACCATTAACGCTATTTCGCTTGGTGGCACCTATGCCCTCCTGGCGCTGGGGCTTGCCATTATTTTCTCCATTATGGGCATGATCAATTTTGCCCATGGCGAATTGATGACGATTACCGGGTATACATTGATGTACTGCGGTTTGGCGGGCTTACCCTTCTATATTTCTGCGCCTCTTGCTGTTCTCGTTGCAGTGGGTGCCGCTGTGTTGATGGAACGAATAGCCTTCAGACCTGTCAGGGGCGGGTCCCCATCATCGATGCTGGTAACAAGTTTCGCCGTTGCGATTATCCTGCAAACCCTGTTCCAGAATTTCATCTCAACCCGCTCGCAGGCGGTCATTCTGCCGGATGTATTCGCCCAGTCGATACATTTTGGCGAGCTTTCCATCGGCGTTAATCAGATACTGTCCATATCATTGACTGTGGTTATTCTGGTCGCGCTGAACTTGTTTCTTCGCAAATCCATCCTCGGCATGGCAATGCGTGCGGCGGCAGAAGATTTCTCCATCGCCCGCTTGATGGGGGTCAGGGCAAATGCTGTCATCGCTGGCGCTTTTGCCATCTCTGGTGCACTGGCGGGGGCTGCCGGTGTTCTCTGGGTGGCGCAACGTGCCTCTGTTGATCCACACATGGGCTTCGTTCCCGTTCTGAAAGCCTTTATTGCTGCAATTCTGGGCGGATTAGGCTCTTTGACAGGGGCGGTTGCGGGTGGTTTTGCTCTCGGACTTATTGAAATCTATCTGGCAGCCTATCTGCCCGACAACATCCAGCCTTTCAAGGAAGCCCTGGCACTTGGTGCGGTCATCCTCGTCTTGCTGGTGCGTCCAAACGGCTTGATTCCCGCTGTGACGGTTGGCCGTGAAAAGGTGTGATCTATGGTCTCTGTTCAGGCTTATCGGGCAAACCGGGAATCAAACCTGTTACACGAGTCTGATCCTGCACCGGTTGAAGTCTACAATGCATCGGGATCGTCTCCCTATGTTTTGACATGCGAGCATGCCGGTCGGCTGGTCCCCCGTATTCTTGGCGATCTGGGTGTAAATGACCGCCACTGGGGACGTCATATTGCCTGGGATATCGGCGCAGAGGGGCTGGCGCGCATGTTGGCCGATCTTATGGATGCGCCCGTCGTTTTTCAGCGCTATTCCAGACTTGTCATTGACTGCAACCGTCCCCTTATTTCCGAAGATTCTATCCCTGAGGTTAGTGACGGAACAGAGATTCCGGCGAACAGGGGAATAAGTGCGCAAGACCGGGACGAGCGGATCAAGGATATCCATGTGCCCTATCACGAGGCCATAACGAATATTCTCGATACACGTGAACAGAAGAACAAGCCGACGGCACTCGTGGCTATTCACAGTTTTACGCCCTCTCTGGACGCTGCGCCATCAAAGCGTCCGTGGGATATCGGGCTTTTGCACAATCGGCACGAACAATTGTCCAGCCATGTCCACGATGTCCTTGAAGTGGAAGCGGACCATCTGGAGTTCACCTTTAACGAACCTTATCGTGTCAATGATCACGAAGATTACACCATCCCCATACATGGCGAGAAAAGGGGCATTCCGCACGTGTTGCTGGAAGTGCGAAACGATCATATTGCCGAAGAACCCGGACAACGGGAATGGGCCGAATTGCTTAATCGCGTATTTGAGGCCGTCGCATCCCGGTTGTGACCTTCATAAGGTATTGAGAACAGGATTTTGAAAGAGGGACGCTCATGTGTAAAGAAGCCGGACACACCATCCATCGCCACCAGCATCATTTGGGGTGGGACAACGCCAATGAACCTGTGTTGACGATTGCCCCCGGTGAAACGGTCGAGTTTGAAATTTTTGAAGCTTCAGGTGGGCAACTCTCAGCCGATTCAACTGTTGCTGATGTTGTCTCCCTCGATTTTGAGAAAGTAAATCCGGTCACGGGGCCCGTATATATCGACGGCGCGGAACCCGGGGACAGCCTGAAAATCACGCTTGAAAGTTTCAAGCCTTCAGGCTGGGGGTGGACGGCAAATATCCCGGGTTTTGGCTTGCTGGCTGATGATTTCCAGGATCCCGCCCTGATCAACTGGTCATACAATCCTGATACCCTGGCACCTGCATTGTGGAGCGATAAGGCCAGTATCCCCCTGAAACCATTTACCGGGACCATTGGCGTTGCCCCGGCCGAGGCTGGATTGCACAGTATTGTGCCGCCACGCCGTGTCGGCGGAAACATGGATGTCCGCGATTTGTCGGCCGGGACAGAGCTGTATCTGCCGGTTGAGGTCGCTGGAGCCTTGTTTTCTGTTGGCGATACACATGCCGCACAAGGCGACGGTGAAGTCTGTGGCACAGCGATTGAAAGCCCCATGTCCGTTGCCCTGTCATTTGACCTTGTGAAGGGGGAAAACCTTTCATTCCCCCGGTTTACCACAGCCGGACCCGTCAGCCGTCATCTGGACGAACAGGGCTACGAAGTCACGACAGGGGTGGGCGATGACCTGTTCAAAGGGGCGCAGGATGCCGTATCGGGGATGGTCGATCTGCTCAGTAAACGCCATGGCATAGACGCCGTTGATGCTTACATGCTGTGTAGTGTGTGCGGTGACCTGAGGATCAGCGAAATCGTCGATCAACCCAATTGGATTGTATCGTTCTATTTCCCCAGAATGGTTTTTGCATAGTCCCTTGCTTTAGCACATCAGGCGAAGGATGAAATAACCTCATCCACGCTTTGAACCCGGCAATAACCACCAAATGCCTTGAGTGCGGCTTCATGGCGTTCCTGGCTATGGGTTGCGCAACCATCTGATACGCAAACCATATAGAAACCGAGATCAGCACCATCACGGATGGCCATGTCAACGCATTGGTCCGTCAGGAATCCAACCACCAGAACATTCTCAATGCCCAAGTTTCGCAGTACATAGTTTGCGTTGGTCGAGTTAAAAATACCGGAAGATGTTTTGGGCAGAACGATATCATCGTCTTCGGGTTCAATTCCCGGAATCATTTTCGCAAGGGGTGATCCCTTGGGCACATGAATGTCAGACATCTTGTGATCCAGTGATCTATCGCGGCCATTCTTGGTCAGGCTTTCGATAACCGTGTAAATCACCTCAACGCCCTTGGGGCGGGTTGCTGCCATCAATTTTTGCATGGCCGGGATGGCCCGGTTCTCGATCGCGTCCACGTATTCAGGTTTTTTCGCCTGGGTTTCATCATTAAATTCGGACATCTGGGCATCAACGACGAGGATAGCTGTCTTGCTCGGGTCCAACTGACGGTCACGTTTCAGATTTTCAACAGTATCCTTGTTCATTGGTTTATTGCCCCGCATATGATGAGTTAAAAACGAAACCATTTGTACCACAGCGGGCAGGGATGTCTCTATAGCTTGGATCATTATTGATGCGAACGCAGGCTTTATCTAAGTGCAGGTTCCTTTTGTCTTTTTACAATTCGTTTCAGCCTATTGGCATCTCATTGAATATTCAGGTCAGGCCCTGCGCTGCTGAATGAGTGGCTCATGAAATCGGCGAACGCGGTTACGGCGGGCGAGCGTTTGCGTGAGCGTGCCCAGGCCAGCCCCACGTCCATGGTCGGAATATCCGCGTCGATGCTGCGGGTTTCGATGCGCTGGCCTTCCAGCGACCATGGCCGGTAGACCATATCCGATAAAATGGTCACCCCCATGCCCGCCGCCACCATGCTGCGTACGGCTTCCACTGAAGAGGTCTTGAAAATGGCATTAGGTTCCAGTCCCACGCGTTGCCAGTAGCGCTCAGCCGTCTGGCTGGCTTCATCCACGGTCAGCACGATATAGGGCTCGCGCGCCACGTCTTCCAGCGTCACACGTTCGGCCTCGAGCAGCGGGTGATCGCCCGGCAGCCACAGGCGCCGCCGCGAGCGCAGCATTGTTTCATAGGCAAGGTGCTCGTGATCAAGCAGGTTGGAAACCAGCATTACGGCGATGTCGATATTACCCTTTTCGAGATTGTCTTCGATTGTGGCACGCGGTTGCTCGATCATTTCCAGCTTTAAATCAGGATAGCTCGCGCTAAACCGGGCATGGTATCGCGGCATAAAATACCCCGCGACGGTATATGTCAGGCCGAGTTTAATATGACCGCTCAGATCCTTTTCGCGTGTCAACGGCGTATGGATGGCTTCGCTGACGGCGGCCATGATATTGCGTGCCTGTTGTAAAAAACGTGCGCCTTCTGCGGTCAGCGAAACACCGGTGGGACGCCGTACGAACAATTCCACGCCGATATCCTGCTCCAGTTGGCGTACCGCAGCGGTGACAGTTGATTGTGAAACGTTCAATTCCTTGGCCGCCTGCGATATCTGTCCGAAGTCGGCGGTCGCAACAAAGTAACGGACTTGCTTTAATGACAAGGGCATATGGCGGTTCCAAAATTGAGTCTAAACAATTGAACATGATATCGGAAAAAACGATATTGCTGAGTATTTTTTTCTATTTTACAATACCATGACTTCATTGCCACACTCTTCCTTAGATCGATGGAATACATCGGCAAGGGAGGATAATCACGGTGAGTGTAACGCTGAACTGCGACATGGGCGAAGCGTTCGGGCTTTATCCCATGGGTGACGACGAAGGGCTTATGCCCCTGATTTCCATTGCCAACGTGGCGTGTGGGTTCCATGCATCGGATTACAACCACATGCGCAAAACCGTGCAGCTTGCAAAGCAGCACGGCGTAAAGGTTGGTGCGCATCCGTCGCTGCCGGACCTGCAGGGATTTGGGCGGCGCGAGATGAAAATGTCGCGCGACGATATGGCCAACTGCATTATTTATCAGGTCGGTGCGTTGAAAGGTTTTCTTGAAGCCGAAGGCGTGGCGCTTAACCACATCAAGCCACATGGCTCGCTCTACGGTATGTCGGCGCGCATGGATCACATCGCCGATGCGGTGTGTGACGCGGCTGATATTTTCAAGGTGCCGCTGCTCGGTATGGTCGGCTCGCTGCACGAGACAACGTATCAGGCGCGCGGCCACGGCTTTGTATCGGAATACTACGCGGATCTCGAATACACTGATGACGGCGGTCTGATCATCACCCAACAACATGATGCCTGTGATCCGGTAAAGGCAGCCGAAGGCTGCGTGCGCGCGATCAAGGAAGGCAAGACGTCCAGCGTCAATGGCAAGGATATCATCGTGCGCGCAGATTCGATCTGTGTGCATTCCGATACGCCAAACGCGGTCGAGGTGGCAACAGCCGTCCGCGCGGCAATCGAACCCTTTATGGCAGCAGCATAAAACGAAACGAGGACATGATATGGCAGACAAACAGATACTTTCACCGCTTCCCGGCACGTTCTACCGCAAGCCCGCACCCGATCAGCCGGAATACAAATCCAACGGCGACGCCGTTAGCGAGGGCGATGTGATCGGCTTGATCGAGGTGATGAAGTCTTTTCATGAGGTCAAGGCGGATACCAGCGGCACCATCAAGGCGTTTCTGGTCGATAACGAAGACGCCGTGATGGCGGGTCAACCGCTTGCTGACATCGCTGGCTAAGGTAAGACGACAACGATGGCCATCACCAAACTCCTCATCGCCAACCGTGGTGAAATCGCCGTGCGCATTATCCGCGCGGCCCGCGAACTTGGTATTCGCACTGTCGCGGTGCACAGCGCTGCCGACGTGGACTCGCTGGCTGTGATGATGGCGGACGAGGCCGTGAACATCGGCCCGCCACAGGCGGCGAAATCCTATCTGAATACGCAGGCGATCCTTGATGCGGCCAAGCAGACGGGCGCCGATGCAGTGCATCCTGGGTACGGCTTTTTTGCCGAGAATCCGGAATTTGCCGACGCCGTTGAAGCGGCTGGCATGGTTTTCGTCGGGCCGAGCGGTGACACCATCCGCATGATGGGTGACAAGGTCGCCGCACGCACGGCGGCCGCCGCTGCCGGTGTGCCAACCGTTCCCGGCAGTCCGGGGCGTATCGACGATATGGATGAGGCCCGCGCCATTGTTGAGTACACAGGCTTTCCGGTGATGATCAAGGCTGCTGCCGGTGGCGGTGGGCGCGGCATTCGTATCGTCAACTCGATTGAAGAATTCGACCGCATGGCACCGCAGGCCAGCGCCGAGGCTGCGGCTGCATTTGGCGACGGTGGCCTGTATATCGAAAAGGTCATCGAGCGCGCCCGCCATATCGAGGTGCAGGTGCTCGGCGATGGCAACGACGTGGTGCATTGCTTTGAGCGCGAGTGCTCGTTACAGCGCCGTCGTCAGAAGGTCTGGGAAGAGGCACCGTCTGCCGCGTTGTCGGACGAAATTCGTGAAAAGCTGTGCAGTGCAGCCGCTGATCTGGCGCGTTCAGTCAATTACCGTGGCGCGGGAACCATTGAGTTTCTGTACGACGACCAGACCCATGATTTTTACTTCATCGAGATGAATACCCGCATTCAGGTCGAGCATCCGGTTACCGAGTTCATCACCGGCATTGATCTGGTGCGCGAAATGATCCGCGTTGCAGGTGGCGAAGCGCTGCGTTTCAAGCAGTCCGATATCATCATGCGCGGACACGCAATCGAGGTCCGTATTAACGCCGAGGACCCATCGAAGGATTTCATGCCGTTCCCCGGTGTGGTGGGCGATTTGAAAATACCCGGTGGGCCGGGCGTGCGTTTCGACAGCATGCTCTACGCCGGTTACGCAATTCCACCGTTTTATGACTCACTGCTTGGTAAACTGGTAGTGTGGGATGATAGCCGTGAGGAAGCCATTGATCGAATGAGCCGCGCACTCGGTGAACTGGAGATCGGCGGCGTGAAGACAACCAAGCCGCTGTTTCAGGCGCTGGCAACTGATGCAGATGTACGCGCCGCGCGGTTTGATACACGCTGGCTCGAACAATGGCTCGAAACCAACGCTACACGTTTGGCATAAGAAAAATATAGAGACGGTCTTACAGGGAAGGTGGCTGACATATGAAGACGAGATACACACACGGCGGTGACGAGCACATCTTCGTCGAAGTCGACGAAGAGATGTCGCTCGAAGCCTTCTTCAAGAGTCTGGCGATGACAACGGCGGTGAGTGAAGGTCAGATCGATGGCGTGACAGAAGTCTGTCCGGCAAACGCCTCGTTTCAGGTCAAGTTCAACCCCGATGTCATCAACCCCGGCGACATGCTGGCTGAGCTCAAGAAGATCGAGGAAACCGCAGAGCACGCTGATCACATGATCAATACGCGTATTGTCGAAGTCCCGGTCTTTTACGAAGACCCATGGACCCATGAAACGCTTATGCGGTTCCGTGAACGTCATCAGGACCCAAGCGGTACCGATCTGGATTATGCCGCGCGTATCAACGGCTTTGATGATGCTGCTGGCTTTATTAAGGCCCACCACTCGGCGCCATGGTTTGTGTCCATGGTTGGCTTTGTGGCCGGTCTGCCGTTCCTCTATCAGATGGTTGAACGCGAGCGGCAACTTCAGGTGCCCAAGTACCTGCGGCCACGCACCGACACGCCGAAACATACAGTCGGCTATGGCGGCTGCTTTTCGTGCATCTATTCGGTACGCGGTGCTGGCGGTTATCAGATGTTCGGTATCACGCCGATGCCGATCTATGACCCCAATCAGGAAATCACCTATCTCAAGGACTTCATGGTGTTCTTCAAACCCGGTGACATCGTCAAATTCAAGCCGATTGACCGAGAGACCTATGACAAGACTGTCGCGGATGTAGAGGCCGGTCAGTTCGAGCCGTTGGTCAAGCCGGTGACGTTCTCTCTCGATGACTTCAATCTGGATATCGATGGCTATAACCACAAGCTGGAGGCGGTTCTCTATGGCAATTAAGATTAAATCGCCGGGTCTTGCGACCACCGTTCAGGATCTCGGCCGTCCCGGTTATTACCATCTGGGCATTCCTCTTTCCGGCGGCATGGATCGCTATTCATTGCGCTGTGCCAATATGCTGGTCGGCAATGACGAAGGCGCGGCTGTTCTTGAAGCTGTATTCCTGGGGCCGGAAATTGAATTCACCGCCGATGCCACGGTCGCCGTGACCGGCGCGGACTTGCCACCCAAACTCGATGGCGAGCCGCGCGATAGCTGGACCTCGTTCGAGGTCAAAGCCGGACAGGTTCTGTCGTTTGAATTTCTCAAAGCCGGTGCACGCGCTTATATCGCGGTATCGGGCGGCATTGATGTACCTGTCATGCTTGGCAGCCGCTCGACCTATTCACTGGGTGCGCTCGGCGGCCACAAGGGTCGTCCGCTTGTTGCCGGGGATGAATTACCGATCGGTGCAGGTGTGGGCGCACCAGCAGGCCGTAGTGTTCCCCTCGACCTGCGTCGTGGGCCGGGCACACCGGCAGAACTGCGCATGCTACCAGGGCTTTACTGGCACCGCATCACCGAGCAGTCGGGCAAGAACTTCTTCGCTGATACATGGAAGGTTGCGCCCGAGGCTGACCGCATCGGCTACCGCTTCCGTGGCGGCCAGCAGCTTGAGTTCGTCGACCGCGAACCACCCTTTGGTGCAGGCTCTGATCCATCCAACATCGTTGATGGTTGCTACCCTTATGGTTCGGTTCAGGTGCCCGGTGGCAGCGAGCCCATCGTGCTGCACCGCGACGCAGTATCTGGCGGTGGCTATTTCATGCTCGGGACGGTTATTTCTGCCGACATGGACCTGATCGGTCAATTGCAGCCCCATACCGAAGCAAAGTTTGTCGAAGTGGACATGGACGGTGCGCTAGCAGCTCGTCATGACCGGCAGGCCATGCTCGATAAGGTGCGTGCGTCACTCGGCTAGTCGAAAACAGAACGGCGGTGTGGCGGCTTGATCCGGTGCATCGCCAGAATGGAGGCGAGGATATGGCGAAGGTTAAGACGAAAGCAAAATCAAAGGCAAAAGTGAAAGCCAAGGCAAAATCCACGGTCGATCCGATTACCCTGTCGGTGGTGCGTGGTGTTTTGGAAACCACTCAGCGTGAGATGACGCTGACGCTTGAGAAAACCGCTCGTTCCAGTGTCTTCAATCTGGCGCATGATTATTCCACAGCATTGTTCAATGCCGAACCGGAAATGATCCTGCAAGGTCAGGATATCCCCATTCATCTGGGCTCGCTCATCCCCGCCATGAAGATCGTCGCAGCCTACTTCGGCGATGATATCCACGAAGGCGATCTTATCCTGCACAACGATCCGGCCTATGGCGGTAGCCATGGTATCGATGTCTGCATGTACAAGCCTGTGTTCTACAAGGGCAAGCTGCGTTACTGGACGGTGTGCAAAGGCCATTTGACCGACATCGGTGGTCCTGTGCCTGCGGGTTACAACCCCAATGCGACCGATCTCTATTCTGAAGGTCTGCGCATCCCGCCGGTTAAAATTTGGGACAAGGGTAAACCACGCACCGACGTGCTGAACATGATCCTGAGTAACTTGCGCGCACGCCGCGATCAGGAAGGCGACTTTCATGCCCTGATTGGTGCGTGCCAGGTCGGCGAGCGAAACCTGCTCGCCATGATCGACAAGTACGGCATGGGGCAGGTTGATGAGTGCATCGACGAACTTCTCAGCATGGCCGAGACGCACATGCGTTCGCTGATCAAGAGCGTGCCCGATGGCACCTACAGCGGTACGGCAGTGGTCGAGGATGCCGGGCATGGCTTTGGTGATTTCGACATTACCGCGACGGTAACCATCAAGAAGGACAACTGTCATATCGAAATTTCGAGCCCGCCGCAGATTCCGTACTTCATCAACTCGTATGAAGGCAATTCGTATTCCGGCGTCTATCTCGGACTGATGATGTATGCCCAGTTGCCGCCGCCCTATAACGAAGGGTTGTATCGCTGTGTTTCTGTCGACATGGGGCCAAAAGGCACACTGTGTAACGCACAGGAACCAGCACCGCATATGAACTGCACCACGACACCCATGGAAACCCTGACCGATGCGGTACGTCTGGCCTTTGAGCAGGCCGTACCTTCGAAGGTTTCGGCGTCATGGGGCCATGCCAATGGCCTGAACATTGCCGGTTGGGACAAGCGCCATGACGAGGAGTACGTCACCATGGTGCTGGCGACGATTATTTCCGGTGCGGGCGCAACCCCGCAGCAGGATGGCTGGCATGCGTGCGGGCCAGAGTGCTGCTTTGGCGCGCTGACCTCGGGCGATGTGGAACTTCTCGAATATTCCTATCCGATCATCATTCACCGTTACTCACTGATGACCGATTCCGGTGGCGCGGGTCAATTCCGTGGCGGTTCAGGCACAGCGTGGGAGGTCGAGCCACTTGATGATGACATGACGTTTATTACGTTCGGCGAAGGTCGCCGCATTCCCGCCATGGGCGCGGCTGGTGCAGCATCGAAGATCGTCGATAGCAAGGTCGGCCGTATCGAAATCAAGCGCGGCGGCAAGGTGAGAACCATCAGGGAAAATGTCATTGATGTCATCAAGCCCGGCGACACGGTGACAAACATGAACCCCGGTGGTGGCGGTTACGGTAGCGCTTACAAGCGTGCTGTTTCCAAGGTGGCTGATGACGTCAAAAACGGCCTAGTTTCCATTAAGGGCGCCAAGGAAGACTACGGCGTGGTTTTCAAGAATAGCGATACGCTGGACGTGGACAAGGCGGCGACGAAACGACTTCGCGACAAGGCAAAGGCTAAACCAAAGGCCAAGGCCAAGGCGAAATCCAAGGCCCGGCCAAAATCCAAAGCCGCCTGATGCAATCCTGAAACTTCAGATACAGTGAGTATTTAAAATGCGTACAGTATATCGTCTCGGGGTTGATGCCGGTGGCACCTTTACGGACTTTGTTTTGGCTGATCAGTCAGGGCAGGTGCGGCTTTATAAAACCCTGTCTACACCGTCTGATCCGACGCAAGCCATCAAGAACGGCCTGCAGTTGATCACCGAAGACCTCGGCAAAAGCGCGCAAGAGATCGTCTCGAACTGTGATCTGTGCATCAACGGCACGACCGTGGGGCTGAATGCCCTGATCCAGCACAAGGGTTCGAAAACTGGACTGATCTGTACCGCCGGTCACGAGGATTCCATTGAAATCCGCCTTGGTCACAAGGAAGACGGTTATCGCTATGATCCAGAGTTTCCGCCAGCACGTATGCTGGCACCGCGTTACCTGCGCAAGGGTGTGCGCGAACGTGTGATTTCAGACGGCTCGATCAAGACACCCATGAACGAGGCCGACGTGCGTGCAGCATGCCGCCTGTTCAAGAAAGAGGGCATCAAGAGCATTGCCATTTCGTTCCTGTGGTCGGTCCTGAACCCTGCTCACGAGCGCCGCGCCGGGGAGATCGTGCTTGAAATGATCCCCGATGCGATCCTGACAATCGGCAGCGAACTCTATCCACAGGTGCGTGAGTACACCCGAACCTCGACGGCGATCACCAATGCTTATCTGGCACCGACGCTGAAAAAGTATGTTGCTGCGGTGGACAAGTATTTCGCTGATCTGGGTGCCAAGTACCCGGTGCGCTACTTCCAGTCCAACGGTGGGCTCGCCATTGGTGAGGCCATGGGTGACCGTTCGGTCTACGCTATTAACTCCGGCCCGGCGTCGGCACCTCAGGCGGGGCTCTACGTGGCAGCGCCGTTCAAGAACAACAACGTGATCACGCTCGATATGGGCGGCACGTCATTTGATATCACGCTGACCAAGGACGGCGTGACCAACCTGAACAAAAATATCGATTTCCTGCGTTACCGTATTGGTGTCCCCATGATTCAGGTGGAGACCCTCGGTGCGGGCGGAGGCTCCATTGCTCGGATCGACGAGATGGGCCTGATGCAGATGGGCCCGCAGAGCGCCGGTGCTGATCCCGGGCCTGCCTGTTATAGTCAGGGCGGTACGCAGCCGACGGTATCAGATGCCAATCTGGTGCTAGGTTACCTTAACCCAGTGGGTCTGGTCGGCGGTCGTTTGCCGCTCGATAAAAAGAAGGCACACGCGGCGATTAAAAAGCACATCGCCGATCCGTTAGGTATTTCGGTCGAACGTGCTGCCTACGGTATGTTCACCATCGTGAATAACAACATGGTCAACGGTATTCGCCGCGTTTCAGTTGAACGCGGTTACGATCCACGCGACTTCGTGCTGGTTGGTGCGGGCGGTGCTACGGCAGCGCATATCACCGCGCTGGCTTCGGAAATGGGTGTCGATACGGTTATCCTTAACAAACTGGCCTCGGGGTTGTGCGCCTTTGGCCAGATTATTTCCGATGTGAAGTATAACTTCATGGCAACGTGTCCGGTACGCGTCGGCGTTAAAGGCACGAACAGTCGTGTGAACAAGCTCTACAAGGAAATCGAAGCCAAGGGCGTGAAACACCTTTTGGCCGATGGCTTTCCGAAAGCAAAGATCGACATCAAGCGCAGCATCGAAATGCGCTATGTCGGGCAGGTCCATGAGTGCACGGTTGAGATCGGCAATTTCGAAATCAACGATGCCACGATCGATAAAATCATGGAAGCCTTCCACAAACGCCATGAACAGCTTTACACCTACGCCGAGCGCCATAGCGCGGTTGAAGTGGTCAACATTGAAAGCACGCTTTATGGCCGTGTGAAGAAGCCGAAGTCACCGAAAATCGGTAAGGGTGAGAGCCTCGCCAAGGCATTGAAGGGCCACCGAAAGGCGGTCTTCGCAGCCAGTGGCAAGGGCGAGAAGACACCGGTCTACGATGGTGACAAGCTTGGCGCGGGCGCAACCGTAAAAGGCCCGGCGATTATTGAGGAAGTTACCACCACCATTGTGATTGAGCCGGGCTGGACTGCCAAACTCGACCCGAGTGGTTCCTACGTTGTCACGAACAAGAAGAAGAAAAAGAAGTGAGTGAACTCTATGGGTGAGTTTCTGCACGCGGAAAAAGTCTCGGTTTCGTATGACGGCCTGAAAGCGCTGTCAGACGTTAGCCTTGATGTGCCACCGGGCAGAATTACCGGACTAATCGGGCCGAATGGCGCGGGCAAGACAACCATGGTCAATGTGCTGACCGGCTTTCAGCCGCCCAGCACTGGCCGGGTGATGATGAATGGCGACGATATTTCAGAGCAATCAGCCCATGAAATCAGGCGTCAGGGTGTGGCCCGCACGTTTCAGTCGGGCCGCTTGTTCAATGATCTGTCGGTGCTTGATAACCTTGAGGTTACGGCTGTCGGGTTGGGCCTGCGTCGACGCGAAGCTGCTGAACGTGCTGCGCAAATGCTCGACTGGATCGGTATTGCTGATCTGGCCGAACGTCAGGCCGGGGCCTTGCCCTATATCGATGAGCGCCGCGTCGCCATTGGTCGCGCCTTGATCATGGAACCGTCATACCTGTTACTCGATGAACCTGCCGCAGGCATGTCGGCTGAGGAAGCCAAAGCGTTTGGCGATCTGATACACCGCATCATTGCAGAGATTAAATGCGGCGTGTTGCTCATCGAGCACAATATCGGTCTCGTGCTGAGTGTCTGCGATCATATATACGTTCTCGACTCAGGTGAGCTGATTGAAGACGGCACGTCTGATGACATCAAGGCCAGTGAAAAGGTCCGCCATGCCTATATGGGTACGCAGGCCGATATCGAAGGCGATGCAGAGGAGATCATCCTGTGAGTTTGCTTTCGATTGATAACATCACGGTACGCTATGGTCAGTTGACGGCCTTGCGCGATGCCTCATTAAACCTTGATGAAGGTGAAATTCTGTTTGTAACCGGACCTAATGGGGCGGGTAAATCCACGCTGCTAAAAGCCATTGCCGGTGTTGTTGTGCCGGTATCGGGACAGATCAGCCTCGACGACGCCGTGATTTCCGGACGTGCGCCAGAGGATATTGCCCGGCTGGGCTTTTCCATGGTGCCTGAGGGGCGTCATGTCTTTGGTGAACTGACCATCGAAGAAAACCTGCGACTTGGTGCGGGCATGCGCAAGGACAAGTCCGGCTTGCCCGATGATCTGGCCGCTGTATACGACATGTTCCCCATGTTGAAAGACCGCAAGGACAAGCCCGCCGGGGTGTTGTCGGGTGGTCAGCAGCAAATGCTGGTGATCGGTCGTGCGCTGATGACGGGATCACGTCTGATTGCCATTGATGAGCCCTCGCTGGGCCTGGCGCCCAACGTTATCGATCAGGTTTATGAGACACTGCTCAATCTGCGTGAAACCCGGGGGCTGACCCTGTTGATTGTCGAGCAAAGCTCGACACGCGCCATGATGGCGGGTGGCCGCATGATCCTGATGCGCAGTGGCGAAATTGTTCTTGAGGGCGACGCCAACGAACTGGCGCGCGGGGACGCATTGAAAAAAGCCTATTTTGGGTATGGGGAGCATTGAGGACGCTATGACAGCTGCTCTTCAAATTTTATTTGATGCATTGAGTGTCGGCAGCATTTACGCGCTGGCCGCACTTGGTATCGCGTTGATTTTCGGCGTTATGCGCCTGGTCAATTTTGCCCATGGTGACTACATCTCGTTCTGTGTATTCGCCATGTTGGTGCCATCGACTGATGTGATGGCCGTTGTTTTCATCGGCAAATTTCCCGCCATCGTGCTGATCCCGACGATTTTGCTGATCGGTGCGGGCATCGCCGTGGCATCGGAGGTCTTTGTGTTTCGTCATCTGCGAAACGCCAACCCTGCGACCATGATGATCTCATCCTTTGCGCTAGGATTTATCATTCAGCATGTCTTGTTGATGTTGTTCAGCAGCAGGCCAAAATCCATTGGCCTGTGGCCTGATCTAAGCCTGCCAGTGCAAATCCTCGGCGCGCGTATTCCGCTTTTGCAGCTGCTGACGATCCTGATCACTATTGCCATTCTGTTCATGCTGGTACAGTTCCTGCGCCGCACCCAATTCGGTCTGGAAATGCGCGCGGCGGCGGAAAACTTCTCCATGGCGCGGATGCTCGGCGTGCGGGCCAACCGGGTCATCATGGCGGCATTTGCGGTTAGCGGCATGCTGGCGGCGAGCATTGGCCTGATTTTGGCGACGCAGACGGGCACCACAGATATCCGCATGGGTATGTCGGTCATGCTGGTGGCCTTTGTATCAACCGTGATCGGCGGGCTGGGCAGCTTGCCCGGTGCTGTGATCTCAGGGTTTCTAATCGGCGGGGTGAGTGTGCTGTTGCAGGTCTTCCTGCCACTCGACGCCCGGCCATTTCGCGATGCCTTTGTCTATACGGCGGTGATTGCGTGTCTGTTATGGAGACCACAGGGCCTGTTCGCGCCTCGGTCGGCGAAGGAGCGGGTGTGACGTGATGTGTGCAAGAACTTCAATCCTCGCCAAGACCTATACCACGCCGCTAATTCTGGTCGCTGTGCTGCTGGTGATCGCGCTGGTCGCCGAACTCGCAGGGTCGGGCGTATTCGCGCGGACCGTGACCGAAGTATTCATCCGCGTGGCCTTTGTCGTTGGCCTGTATGTATTCGTCGGCAATTCCGGGATTATCAGCTTTGGGCATGTTGGGTTTATGTGCCTTGGTGCATACGCAACGGCATGGCTTTCCATGCCACCCATGATGAAGCAGATCATGCTGCCCGGTTTGCCTGAGTATATCATTCAATTGCAGTTGCCGTTTCTGGTGTCGTTGCCACTATCATCTATTTTTTCGGCTATGATTGCGTTTTTGGTCGGGCTGGTGTTGATGCGGCTGTCGGGTATCGCGGCGTCGATCGCCACGTTCGCCTTCCTCGCCGTGGTCAACACGATCTATGCAAACTGGCAATCGGTGACCGGTGCGACCAGCTCGGTGGTCGGCATCCCCATGGTGACCGGGGTGTGGACGTCGTTATTCGGTGCTGTTATTGCCATTGCGGTTGCCTATTTTTACGGCATATCGCGCTCCGGGCTGGCGCTGCGTGCCGGTCGTGATGAGCATATCGCAGCGGCGGCTTCGGGCGTCGATATTTACCGCGAGCGCCTGATCTCATTTGTGATCAGCGCATTTCTGTGCGGTATGGCGGGTGTGTTCTATTCGCACTTTCTCGGTGTGGTAAACCCCGATGCCTTCTATCTCGGATTTACGTTTATTTCGCTATCCATGCTTGTGGTTGGCGGCATGAACAGTCTGTCGGGCGCCGTGCTTGGCGTCGTCATTATTTCGGCCATCATCCAGATTTTGCGCTGGATGGAGAAAGGTATCTCGCTTGGCGAGACCACCATCTCGCTGCCAAACGGTATTCAGGAAATCGTCATCGGTATTGTGATGGTGATTATCCTGATTGTCAGGCCTGCCGGGTTCACGAAAAACCGCGAGGTTTCGCTGAAACTTGGTAAGTCCAAACAGAATTCCGGGGAGCAATAAACGTGCACCCAGAATGTACTCGTACTGCTATTAAATTAATTATCATTGGGAGGAACACATGAAGGTAACGAGAACACTAGCAGCCCTTGCTTTGGGTGGCGGCATGTTGATGTCGGCGCCCATGGCCAAGGCCGATGAAATCGTCGTTGGTATGGCAACAGCCGAATCCGGCTGGATGCAGGCCTATGACAAACCCGCTTCTGAAGCAGCTTTGATCCGCATTGACGAAATCAATGCCAGCGGCGGTCTGCTCGGTAAGCAAATCCGTGTCGTTTCCGCTGATACCAAAACTGATCGTGCCGAAGGTGCCAAAGCTGGCCTCGAAGTGCTCGACGGTGGTGCGGAAATGGTCGTTGTTTCATGCGATTATGACTTCGGCGCACCTGCGGCTCTTACGGCTCAGGGCGCAGGCAAGATTTCCTTCTTCCTGTGTGCTGAATCCATCAAGGCGGGCATCCCCGGCGTTGGTCCATTTTCGTTCTCTGCTTCAGTGCTTGCCGCTGTGCAGGGCGCAACCATGGCTGAATGGTCCTATGAGAAAAAGGGCGCACGCAGCTTCTACGTCCTGCTCGATACCTGGATCGAATACAACAAAGGCATCTGCGATGGCTTTGACTGGATGGCTCCACGTCTGTCGGGTGCCAGCGTTCTCGGCCGTGACACGTTCGTAAACGATGATGCTTCGGTGGCCGCTCAGATCACCCGCATCAAGAACCTGCCAGAAGAACCCGATGCCATCATGTTGTGCTCGGTGATGCCGGGTGCGTCAGCTGTTATCAAGCAGATCCGTGCTGCTGGTATTAACTCGATGATCCTCAATGGTAGCGGTGTTGACGGTAGCTACTGGCTGTCGGCTGTGCCCAATCTGTCGAACTTCTTCGTGCCAGTTCAGGGCTCGATCTACGGCGATGATCCCGATCCTGCTGTCACGGCGTTCAATAAAAAATACGAAGCCAAAACCGGTGCCGGACCGTCCAGCCAGTATGCCTATCCCGGCTACGTGCTGATCGACGTTTGGGCCAAGGCTGTTGAACGTGCGGGAACAACGGACTCGGCTGCTGTGGTAGCTGAACTTGAGAAGATGAATGCCGAACCAACACTGTTCGGCCCACGCACCTTCAACAGCACTATTCACCATCAGAACAGTGCGCGTTATCTGATTTCCGAGATTAACAACGGCAAGCCCGGTATTGTTGATCAGTGGACAATTAGCGAGCCCGTACCGATGAGCGCACTCATCAAATAATAAGAAGCTATTTCAATACATTCAGGGCCGCTCCGGCAACGGGGCGGCTCTTTTTTTTATCCAAGCTCGGTACAGAGATTTACCAATATCCAGGAAAGTATCTGCACAAAGGTCAGTTTTCTAACAAAATCGCGGCGAAGATTTCGAAGTGTGGGAAAGGGTATGCTCCGCTGCGTGAATTGCGCAGGTACTAAGTTTCCGTAGCAAAGCCAGTTAGCTTGGTATCGCTTCGGCAGTGAGGAGCAAATCAAGATGGTTGCAGGCCCCCGCAACCAAATGCGCCTATGGCACTAAAAAACCCGCTCCGAGATACCCCGGAGCGGGTTTTTTAGTGCCATAGGCGCGTTCCCCCGGAGGGATATAAACCATTGGGTTAGCGGGCTTCTTAGTGTCTACGGTACGTTTTCTCGGATACGCGACTCTTTGATTTCCCTAACGTACAGTTCAATTTCACGCCTTAATACGCTAGGCTGGCAACGTTGACTCTGAATAGGAATGGGGAGCTTGCCATGATAGCGTTTTTTATCAGGCCGATCATGTGCCTTGCAGGTTTGCTGCTTCTGGTCTCGCCGTTCAAGGCCCAAGCGCACGATGTTCTTGCCGAGATTGAAAAAGTGCGTGTAGCGACGGCGAAATTCAATGATATCAATGTCGCCTTGGCCGAAGGATACGTTCCCGCCCCGCCGGGTGACTGCATTAATGCCGCCCATGAGGGATTGCCCGCTGCTTGGGGCAGCATGGGCGTTCACTATATCAACCCGGCAATGCTGAAGATCACAGCGACCGCCCCGCGCGTTGATGGTATGAGCACGCACACCGATTTCATGAAACCCGCCATTCTGCTGTATGAACCAGCGGCAGACGGCTCATTGGCGCTCGTCGGTGTTGAAAATCTGGTGTTCATGAACGCGTGGCACGCGGCAGGTAATCAGGCCCCGCCGAAATTTGCCGGACGCACTTGGGACACCATGGCGGACAATTCCAATACGCCGCAGGACGAGGCCCACATGTTCGAACCTCACCATGATCAGCATGTTTATTTCCGCGAACACGCAAATCCCATGGATCACCTGAATCCGTTTTCGCCAACGGTCAATTGCGAGCCCCATCAGTAGGGCTCGGCAATCACGGGCCACAGTGAAATCAATAATATCAACGTCTTGGCGAGAAACCTCCAAGGCGTTTTTTATTGTGCCGTGTCTGTGGTTATCCGCCACACCATGTTACAAGCAACACACGTCAACCTGCGGATATCCCCACCATGAACACCCCCGACAGCGTCCTGCGCGAGGTCTTTGGCTTTAACGAATTCCGCGCCGGGCAGCGCGATATTATCGACGCATTGCTGGCGGGTGAGCACACCCTTGCCGTCATGCCCACGGGCGCGGGCAAATCCATGTGTTATCAGGTTCCGGCCTTGCTGGCCGATGGCCTGACGGTGGTGATCTCGCCGCTTGTCGCCCTGATGGATGATCAGGTCGCGGGTCTGCGCGCCAATGGTGTTGTTGCGGCCAGCATGCATTCGGGCATGTCGCGTGATGATCAGGCCGCCGCGTGGCGCAGCGTCACGTCGGGCCAGTGCCGATTGCTTTATTTATCGCCTGAACGCCTGATGACCGAGCGCGGACTGGCGGCCATGCAGGGCATCGATGTGGCGATGTTCGCCATTGATGAGGCCCACTGCATATCGAAATGGGGCGTCAGCTTCCGCCCGGAATACGACCAGCTATCACGCCTTGCCGCGTTGTTCCCGCGCGCCACCATTGCCGCCTTTACCGCCACGGCGGACAAGGCCACACGCGAAGACATCGCCGATAAGCTGTTCGGCAAGCGTGGTCGCATTGTGGTGCAGGGCTTCGACCGGCCCAATTTACGCCTCGGCGTGGCGGCAAAGACCGACTGGAAAGCCCAACTCATGGGGTTTCTAGGCGAGCGGCGCGACCAGCCCGGCATCATCTATTGCCTGTCGCGCAAGTTCACCGACGAGGTCACCGATTACCTGTGCGCGCAGGGCCTCAACGCCATTGCCTACCACGCAGGCTATGATGCCGCCGTGCGCAAGGCCAATCAGGATCGCTTCATGAGCGAGGACGCCGTGGTCATGGTCGCGACCATCGCGTTCGGCATGGGGATTGATAAGTCCGATATCCGCTACGTCGCCCACCTCAACCTGCCGGGCAGCATGGAAGCCTATTATCAGGAAATCGGCAGGGCAGGGCGCGACGGCAATCACGCTGATACCTTTATGCTGTTCGGGTTGGATGATATCCGCATGCGCCGTCAGTTCATTGAGCAGGAAAACAGCGAGGACGATCACAAGCTGCGCGAGCACAAGCGGCTCGACGCGCTAATGGCCTATTGCGAGGCGGCGGGGTGTCGCCGCGTTTCGCTACTGTCGTACTTCGATGAAGAGATCACGGCATGTGGCAATTGCGATAACTGCATCAATCCGCCGACGCTGAACGACGGCACGCAGCAAGCGCAAATACTGATGCAGGCCATATCACAGACCGGCGGGTATTTTGGCGGCAGCCATATCATCGACGTGCTGCGCGCCGCCGATACCGCCAAAATCCGCGAGAAAAACCACGACACGTTATCAGTCTATGGCGCGGGCAAGGGTCGCTCAAAGATATATTGGCAGGCCTTTATCCGTCAGGCCGTTTCGGGTGGTTATCTGGCGATCAACGTTGCGCAATACGGTCGGCTTGAAATCACACCGCGTGGTCAGGCCGTGCTGCGCGGCGATGACGCATTTATGCTGCGCGAGATCAGCGAGAGCGCATCCTCGCGCACCAAGGCGTCACGCCGTGGACCGGCCATTGAACTCTCAGAGCGCGACGCCACGGTGTTCACGGCGCTCAAGGCCGTGCGGCTGGAACTGGCCAAGGCGCGCAGTGTTCCGGCGTTTGTGGTGTTTTCTGACGCCACGCTGCTCGACATGTTGGCCAAGTGCCCGCAAACCCGCGAACAGATGCTCGATGTGAACGGCGTCGGGCCGAAGAAATACGAGGAATACGGCGCTGATTTCATACAGGCTTTGGCCGCAGCGGATATATCATCATAGGGCTATAGCCATATGGTCTCAGGCCGTTAGGCTGGCGTTCAATCTGTATATAAAAAATTCCAACAAGGGCACACACCATGGCACGCGATTCTAACCACGATATCCTGTTTGAACCCGTTCAGATCGGCCCGAAAACGGCGCGAAACCGGTTCTATCAGGTCCCCCATTGCAACGGTATGGGACACCGCTGGCCACAGTCCATGGCCGGTATGCGCGGTATGAAGGCCGAGGGCGGCTGGGGTGTGGTGTGCACCGAAGAATGCGAGATTGCGCCCAACAGTGACCTGTCGAGCATTCCGCTCATGCGGCTGTGGGATGACAGTGATCTGCCGACCCATGAGCTGATGGTACAAAAGGTTCAGGAACACGGTTCGCTGGCGGGGATCCAGTTGGTGCACAACGGTTTGTCCTCCCCCAACCGTCTTAGCCGTATCTCTCCCCTCGCACCGTCGTCAGGCATGATTAAGGACCTCGACCCCTTACAGGCCCGCGCCATGACCAAGGATGACATCGCTGACGTGCGGCGCCTGCACCGCGAAGCCGTTATGCGTGCCAAGCGCGCCGGGTACGACATTGCCTATGTCTATGCCGGGCACACCATGACGCTGCTGACGCACTTCCTGTCGAGCCATTACAATCATCGCACCGATGAATATGGCGGCAGTCTGGAAAATCGTGCCCGTCTGTTCCGTGAAATTCTCGAAGAATCCATGGAAGTTGCCAACAATGAAATCGCCATTGCCGTACGCTACGCCGTGCACGATGCCGACGGCGATGACGAGCTGCGCTTTGATGCCGAAGGCCGCCAGGTCGTCGAGATGCTGGCCAATGTACCCGACCTGTGGGACGTCAACGTCACGCCGTGGGAAAGTGATTCCATGCCATCGCGCTTCGGCGACGAAGGTGGGCAGGAACCGTTCATCTCGTTTGTCAAAAGCGTCACCGATAAACCTGTCGTTGGTGTCGGTCGCTACACCAGCCCGGACCGCATGGCGGGTCTGATCAAAAAAGGCGTGCTCGATTTTGTCGGTGCGGCGCGTCCGTCCATTGCCGACCCGTTCCTGCCCAACAAGATCAACGAAGGCCGTGGCGACGAAATTCGTGAATGCATCGGTTGCAACATGTGCATCACGGCTGATTTCTTCGGCGTGCCGATCCGCTGTACCCAGAACCCCACCATGGGTGAGGAATGGCGCAAGGGCTGGCACCCGGAAAACATCGCGCCCAAGGGTTCCGAAGACAAGGTGCTGGTGGTCGGCGGTGGTCCGGCCGGACTGGAAGCTGCCCTCGCACTGGGCAAGCGTGGCTACGAGGTCGTGCTGGCCGAAGCCGAGGCAGAGCTGGGCGGTCGTGTACTGCTTGAAAGCAAACTACCCGGCTTGATCGAATGGAAGCGCGTGGTTGATCACCGCACTTACATGCTGAGCCAGATGCCCAACGTGCAGACCTACGTAGAAAGCGCGCTCAGCGCCGACGATATTCTGGAATACGGTTTTGAACATGTCGCCATGGCGACGGGTGCGGCGTGGCGTGCCGACGGCGAGGGACGCTCTAACCGTCATGCCATTGATATCGACGACGATGCCAATGTGGTTTCACCCGATGATATCCTGCGCGGTGCGACACCGGGCGGACAAGTCGTGGTGTTTGATGACGAGCACTATTACCTCGCCAGCGCCATTGCCGAGAAACTACAGGGTGCCGGGGCGCAGGTAACCTACGTAACCACCGCCACGCAGGCCTCGGAATGGAGCATCAACACGCTTGAGCAGTTCCATATCCAGCAACGCCTGATCGAGGCCGGGGTTGAGATCGTGGTCACACGCAATATCGCAAAGATCGCCAAGGGTACGCTCACACTGGCCTGTATCTATTCAGGCCGCGAAACCGAGATTGCGGCAGACGCCGTCATTCCGGTGACCTCACGCAGGGTCCGCGATGACGTGTTGCAGGGCTTACAGGCCCGTAGCGCCGAATTCGCCGATCATGGTATCAAGTCGATTGAGGACATCGGCGACAGCTATGCACCGGGCACCATTGCCATGGCAACTTACGCGGGGCATCTGTACGCTCGCCAGCTCGATAACCCGGTGGATCAGAAACTGGACTTCAAGCGCGAGAATTACCCGTTGGTTATTCGCTAAAGCAAAACCCGAGAAAATTGATCCAATTTGCGACGACGCTTTTGCGTAAAAATGCGTTAATCGCCATCCAGCACGAAGACCTCGCGGCGGAAGGGTACGTCGCGATCATTCTCGGGCTCGTCCAGTTCGCGCGCGTAGCGGTGTCCGGCGTAGGTGGCAGTGGCAATGATACCTGGTGCGAGACAGTCCCCGGCGCGTTGCAGGGTGGCTGTGCCGCCCTCCATCAGCGCGGATAGTTCCGTATACAGTTCATCGTTGGGGCTGCGCATGGTGACCATCACAACGCTGTCGGCAGGGATGGTTTTTTCGCGGCCCGTGTAGGCACACGCGATCGTTGCTGCCTTGCCGTCAAAGCCTGACAGGCCGTGTGCGGTGATGATCTCCACATCGAGTTCGAGCAGGCGCGTCTGGTTGCGGGTCTGCTCTGAGGTGTAGCCGCCCCACGTGCCGGCCTTGTCGCCGGGCGTTAGCAGGGTGACGTCGAGGTCTTCAGCGCGCAGCCGCTCGGCCAGCACTGATCCCATGTAATAGTGATCATCATCAAAGATCACCACGCGACCGGTTGGCAGGCGTCCGGCCATGATGTCGTCGGGCGTGAAGACCTGCGCGTTGGGGCCGGGGTTCTTCAGGCCTTGCGGATTGAAGCGCCCGCGCCCGGTGCGCAGCCACGTCGCGCCGGTGGCGAGCAGAATATGATCGGCTTCGAACTCAAGCACCTGCTCGGCGTCGAGCTTGCTTTCAAGGTAGACCTCGACGTTGACCATTTGCTGGATTTGCTGGACGCGGTAATCGCGCACCCTGGCCCATTCGATCAGGCCCGGCAGTTGGGATTCACGGGTCACGCGGCCACCCAGTTCGTTGCTGGCTTCGGCCAGTGTGACGTTATAGCCGCGCTGTCCCAGTGCGCGGGTGGCTTCCAGTCCAGCCGGACCGCCGCCGATAACCAGAACAGACGAGTCTGAGCCCTTGGGCGGCACGATCTCGGGATGCCAGCCGCGCCGCCATTCTTCGCTCATGGTCGGGTTTTGGGTGCAGCGGATGGGCACGCTCTTGCCGTCACCGGTGTAGCAGACGTTGCACCCGATGCATTCGCGGATATCTTCGGGGCGGCCTTCTTCGATCTTCTTGGGCAGGAACGGGTCGGCAATGGATGGCCGCGCCGCGCCGATCATATCAACAATGCCGCGTTTGACCTGCGACACCATGGTGTCGGGCGAGGTAAAGCGACCGACTGTGACCACGGGCTTTGTTGTCATGGATTTGACGAATGACATATAGGGCTCGAGGCTGGCTTCTTTAACGAAGCGCGAATGGCCCATCTCATAGCTGTAGTCGCCCATGTTGATGTCCCACAGGTCGGGCAGTTCGGCGAGAATTTCAAACATCTCGCGCGGGGTCTCGCTGCGTGGGTTGCCGTCACCGCCACCGCCTTCATCAAGCGAGAAGCGGCAGGCCACGCCACAGGTATCACCCACCGCGTCCTTGGTATCTTCGATCAGTTCGCGGATCAGGCGCACGCGGTTTTCAACGCTGCCGCCGTACTCGTCGGTGCGGGTGTTGGTCTTTTCTGACAGGAAGTTCGACAGCATGTAACCGTGCGTGGCATAGACATAGACAATGTCGAACCCGGCGGCCTTGGCGCGCAGAGCGGCCTTGCGATGCCAGAGGCGGAAGTTTTTGATGTCGGTCTTGTCCATGGACTTGGTCTGGATCGGGTCGCCCGACGAATTGGGTATGCTGTCCACGTCATAGGAAATCTCGCGCGAATAGAGGTTCGCCGTGCGGTTGCCGCCGTACCACAGTTCCACCCCGGCCAGCGCGCCGTGTTCATGGACTTTTTCGGTCATCAGCGCATTGGCGCGCACATCGGCGTTATTCCACAGGGTCGCAGATGGGTAGGGCAGATCGTCCGAGGTGTGGTGGATGGAACAGTATTCCGTATTGATCACGCCCCAGCCGCCTTCGGCCTTCATGCCACGCAATGATGCCACCATGACGGGGTGCAGGTGGCCCTGACCGGTGCAGTGCGGCACCTGATAGAACCTGTTCTTGGCCGTCACGGGTCCGATTTTAACGGGCTCGAACAGGATGTCATAGCGTGGATCGCGTGCACTCATGGGAACCTCTTGTGGATTACGGTGATTGGTATCCTAAGAGTGCACATGGGGCCATAATGGAAAATAGCCTGTTTGTGAGTGTCTGCGTGATATGTCGTGCTAGAGTCATCTCTGGTAGAGATCAACATTGGTGGAACCATGTTTTCTGATAAGCGAATTTTGGCTGTTGATGACCACGCCCTGTTCCGGCGTGGCTTGAAGCTGTTGCTAGGTAACATCTTCAAGGACGGGGTCATCAAAGGGGCAGGTAATGTAGATGAAGCTATCACCTTGATTGATGCACTGCCGGACTTTGATTTGATCCTACTTGACCTCTCTATGCCGGGCATGGCGGGCCTTGAGGGTCTGGAGCGCATTCGTGCCAAAGCCCCCGACGCACGGATCGTCATGCTCTCGGCCTACCCTGACCCCGATAGTATTCGTGGCTCAATCAAGCGCGGTGCGCGCGGCTATATGCTCAAATCATTTACCGAGGAAAAATTGAAGCTTGCCCTGTCGCTCATTATGACGGGCGAAACGTTCGTGCCGTCCATCATGGCGGCTGATGAGGGCGCAGGGTCAGCCCTGTTCGGTCAGAATGATGAAAGCGCTTATGATCCGGCCAATTTGCTGGCAACGCTGACCCCGCGCCAGCGTGATGTGCTGCGTCTGATCGTTGATGGACAGCCCAATCGGATGATTGCCGATAACCTTGGGCTTAAGGAAAGCACGGTCAAAGCGCATACCAAGGTTATCCTTGGAAAGCTTGATGCCAGAAACCGCACCCATGCGGCCATGATTGCGGCAGGCCTTGGGCTATCCAGTATCGCCACAGACACTACGCAGTCACTTTAGTCTGTATTGCGCGCGCCACTGTCTGGCGCAGAACTTTCAAGCATGACAGCGATGGCCTGTTTCAGGAATATCGGTGCCAATGGCTTGTGCAGGACCCGAATGCCGCTTTTGGCAGCCTCGGCAATGCGTTTGGGTTCCGTATCGCCGGTCAGGATCGCGGCTGGAATGTTGGTTCGTGTGGCTGCGCGTACCATGGCGATGGCCTCAGCCCCGGTGGCGTTGCCGCGTAAACGGTAGTCAGTGATTATGGCATCGGGCAGGCGTTGCATCTCTTGGACGCACTGCACGGCCTCGTCAGGCGAGGATACGGTGCAGATCTCGCAGCCCCATTGCCCAAGCACGGCGCGCATGGCGTTCAACTGTGTATTATCATCATCCACGTAGAGTACCAGCGCCCCTGATATATCCGTATCGTCATGCGCCGTGGGGCCGGGCGTGGTTATTTTGTCCGTGGTCAGCGGTAACGCGATAGAGAAAACCGAGCCTTTACCCACACTCGAGCGCACATCGATGCGATGTGAGAGCAGGCGCGATACACGTCGTACAATGGCGAGGCCCAGCCCAAGGCCACGGTCGCGGTCGCGTTCGGGATTATCAAGCTGGTGAAATTCTTCGAATATGGTGCTGAGGTCTTCGTTGGCGATACCGATCCCGGTATCCCAGATTTCAACGCGCAGGTCATTGCCTGCCCGCCGACAGCCCATGACAATACGGCCCTGCTTTGTATAGCGGATGGCGTTCGATAACAGATTGCGGATAATACGGCCCACCAGAACCTGATCAGAGCGCACGATGGCGCTCGAGGTGATGACGTGCAACTCCAGAGCATTGGCCTGTGCGCGCGGCAGGAATTCAGCTTCGGCGCGCTCCAGAATATCGGCGATGGCAAAGGCGCGGTGTTGCGGCTTCATGACACCGGCATCGAGCCGCGAAACATCAAGCAGCGCATTGAGCAGATCATCGGTGGCGAGCACGGAATCCTGAATGGCGGAAATCATGTCTTCGCGCTCGCTACCTGACGGGGCATTGCGCAGGGCTGAAGCAAACATGCCGATGGCCTGTATGGGTTGGCGTAAATCATGGCTGGCGGCTGCCAGAAAGCGTGATTTTGTCTGGTTGGCGTGTTCGGCCTCACGCTGTGCGGTGCGCATGGTTTCTTCGGCCTGTTTGCGTTCCGTTATGTCGCGCACGCTGGTGCGGTAACCGAGCACAAGGCCAGCCTCATCGGTGATGGTTTGCCATGACACCGCCCCCCAGCGACTTTGCTCGTCTTTACGCAGGATCATGAACTCAACATCGTTGCCCGAGTGCCCTTCGCCAGCGCGGCGCAGGCAGTGTGCGATCATGGCGCGGCTCTGCTCGTGCACCAATGGCAGGGGGTAGTCAGCCATGGCCAGACATTCAGCCGCGCTATAACCGGTTATGCGCTCGACGGCGGGATTGACCCAACGCGGACGGCCGTTCAGCCCGACCCAGGTCTCCCAGTCATAGGTGAAGTTCGCTATAGCCTGAAAAAGTGCGTTTTCGTCCGTATCAGAATGCGGCACAGGTGGTACGTGTTGCGTCATCAGGGTCGATTTCCGGTCTCGTCGGTTGCTGTTAGAGCATTGTCGCGCTGCTCTTTTGTGTCTGCCATGCATGTTATACCATTGCGCCCGTAATCGCAGGAAAACCGCACTTAAACGCTTGGCGTCGTGCGCCGTAAACCGGTAATGCCGCAGGGTGCTTGACCCGCAATCGTGAACGTTTCATACCGTGGCACAGACAACTTGGGAAAATACATTCGTATGTCGCTCGGACATCGCCAGATACTGGAAAAGGACACGTTCGTTCTACTTGATGATCGTTCGTCGCCTGATGCCCCATGCGTGCTCTATAATAATCTGACAGAGGTCATCCGTGCCGACACCCCTGATCAGGTGCCCGCTGCACTTGAAGCGCTGACGAGCGCGCGCGAGCGTGGACTGCATAGTGCGGGTTTTCTGGCTTACGAGCTTGGATATCTGCTTGAGCCAACGTTGGCGGACCTCTGGCCGGGGCCGGGCTCAACACCGTTGATCTGGTTTGGCCTGTTCAAGCGCAAGCAAAGCTTCCCCGCACGTGATTTTGCCAAGCGCTTCGGCATTGATGAGAGCGTCGAAAGCTACGCAGTCAATAATATTGAAGCCTCGGTGACGCGTGAGCGCTATCTCGAAGATGTTACGCGGGTGAAGGACTATATTAGCGCGGGTGATGTCTATCAGGTTAATTACACCTTCAATCTGGATTTTGAATTCAGCGGTGATCCGCTGGCACTTTATGGTGATTTGCGGCGCAAGCAGCACGCCGCGTACGGAGCCGTGGTTTGGACGCCGGAGTTCCGCGTGCTGTCGGCTTCGCCGGAAATGTTTTTGCATATCGACGGCTCGACGGTGCGCACCAGACCCATGAAGGGCACCGCGCCGCGTGGTGCTTCGATTGAGGATGATGAGCAGACCCGCGATGCATTGCGCGCAGACCCCAAGTCACAAGCTGAAAACCTGATGATTGTCGATTTGCTGCGCAACGATATCGGACGCATTGCCGAGATCGGAAGTGTTAGCGTCAGTGACCTGTTTCAGGTTGAACCTTATCCAACCGTGCACCAGATGACCTCGACCATCGATGCGCAACTGCGTCCCGGAACCAGTATTGCCGATATTATCCTTCAGACGTTTCCATGCGGCTCTGTTACGGGCGCACCAAAAATTCGCGCCATGGAAATCATCAATGAACTGGAAGCTGCTCCGCGCGGTATCTACACCGGCGCGGTGGGGGCATTTGACGCCGATGGTTCGGTGCGCCTGAACGTTGCGATCCGCACACTGACCCTGCAAGGTGAAGGGTACGCTCGCGGCGTGCTTGGTATCGGTAGCGGTATTGTGCATGATTCCCAGGCCGAGGCGGAATATGATGAGTGTATCTTGAAGGCTCGATTCCTGACCGCACCGCCGCATCGTTTCCAGTTATTTGAAACCATGCTGTGGCAACGCGATGGGGGCGTTTATCTGCTCGATCACCACATCAAACGGATGTGCGCGTCGGCGCGTTATTTCAATTTTCCATGCACGCTCGAAGGCTTGTCGAAAACATTGGATGACGCGGCATTGCATGAAGGCGACAGGGATACGCTTCGTCTGCGCATGCTGCTTGATGAAAATGGCGAGATCACACTTGAAACCCATACCTTTGCGCCTGCGCCTGAGGGCGTGCGTGCGCAGCGCTGCGTGTTGTGGGGCGAGCCTGCCGATAGCTCCAGTGCGTTTGTTTATCACAAGACCACACAACGTGATTTCCATGACGAACCATTTGCCGCCGTCAACGGGGCGGGTGAGGCCGATGAGGCGATATTCGTCAATGAACGCGGTGAACTGACCGAGGGTAGTCGCACCAATCTGTTCATTCTGCGCGATGGTGAATGGCTGACGCCGCCGGTATCTTGCGGGCTGCTCGAAGGCACCATGCGCCGCGCCATGCTTGAAGGCGGTACGTACAGGGACATGCCCGTGCGTGAGGCCGTGCTGCTGCCTGTTGATCTCGAAAGTGCGGAAGAAATCTTGCTGGTTAATTCCCTGCGTGGCGCACGCTCCGTGATTTATCTGGGCGTGTCGAAAGTATCACCGCGTCAATAGGGTATCGCGCGCGGCGCGGTATTCGCCTTCGAGCTGTGATACAATCTCGGCGGTGGATGGCGCGTCGTGAATGAGGCCGACACCGTGTCCAGCGCTCCAGATATCACGCCAGACCTTCAGCTCCTCTTCGTTTCCTGCATTGTTTAAATTCACGCTGGCGTCTGCGGCCTTGCCCAGCGCAGTGAGGTCAAGCCCAGCGGCTGTGATGCTGGGGGCGAGGAAACTGCCATGCACACCTGACAGGGCGGCGGTATAGACAATGTCTTTGGCTGCACTGTCGATGATCATCTGTTTGTAGGCTTGCGGTGCATTGGCTTCGCGTGCCGCAATGAAGCGTGTGCCCATATAGGCAAAGTCCGCGCCCATGGCCTGTGCTGCCAGTATGGCTCGGCCATCGCTGATGGATCCTGACAATGCCAAGGGACCACCAAACATCTCGCGAATTTCACCGATCAGGGCCAGTGGGTTCAGCGTACCGGCATGACCACCCGCACCACCAGCCACCGCGATGAGGCCATCAACACCCTGTTCCAGCGCCTTTTCGGCATGGCGAATACTGATGACGTCATGCATCACCACGCCACCATAGGCATGCACAGCCGAGATGACGTCTTCGGGTGGACGCAGGGATGTAATGATGATCGGCACGGCGTGTTTTACGCACACCGCAAGATCATCATGCAGGCGCGTGTTGGAGTGGTGACAGATTTGGTTGATGGCGTAGGGTGCGTCATCGACGTCCAGTGCGTCCTTGATCTGTGTAATCCATTCATCAAGCATATCTGTAGAGCGGGCATTGAGCGCGGGCATGGAGCCAACGATCCCGGCCTTGCACTGTGCGATGACGCTATCGGGCGTTGAGACAATGAACATGGGAGCGCCGATAACCGGCAGGCGTAGGGTGTCCTTGAGATCGTCGAGGATAGTCATTTTCTATGGGCCACGGTCGGTTGAAGGTGAGCCTAGGCTACGGCGCTTGATTTTACTGTGTTGGCGTTGGCGCTGGTCGTGTTTGCGATCACCTCTGCGATTGCGCCCTGCGCCATGATCCAGGCGCGGAACGCCGCAATGCGCGGCAGGCGACCTGCATGATCCGGATAAACCAGATAATAAGCCCCGAAACCCGAAATTTCGGTTTCGAACGGTATGACGAGTTCGCCACTGGCGAGCGCATCGTTCACACAGGGACGTCGCCCCATGGCAATGCCAAGTCCCTGAACGGCACCTTCTACGCACTGCGCACGATTGTGCAAGCTGAGGCTCTGCCCTGGTTTCAGGTCACCGGCCCCGGCGGCCTCAAGCCAATTGGGCCATTCCGGATTTGCCGCCAGCGCGCAGCGGATGATGGTATGGTTCACGAGGTCGGTGGGTGATTTAAGCTTTGCTGAATTCTTCAGGTAGTCAGGACTACAAACCGGGAAGATGACTTCACTCATCAGGTGTTCCGAGCGTACGCCGGTCCATGCGCCACTGCCGTACAGTACGCCAAGATCGGCTTCGGGCACCAGAAAGTGTGGGTCTTCATACGGCGTTACAACATTGATCTCCAGCGCGGGATTTTTCTGACAAAAGTCCGGCAGCCGCTTCATCAGCCATGTGGATGCGACGCTGGGGCAGAGCTGAATGGATAGCGGTGCCTGACCGTTGCTGTCGATCACATCGGTAGTCGCATCCAGCAGATCGGCGATGATGGCCTGAATACGGCTCAGGTATGACCCGCCGGTCGGCGTCAGTTCCAGCTCGTGGTGGCGGCGCACAAACAGGCGCGTGCCAAGCTGGTTTTCAAGTGTACGGACCTGATGGCTGACAGCGGACGGCGTCAGACACAATTCATCTGCTGCACGCTGAAAGCTCAGGTGCCGCCCAACAGATTCAAAGGCCTTGAGTGCCGCCAGAGACGGCAGTCTGCTAACTTTCATATCCCCTCCGTCGCCTGAAATAAAAACGCCGGTCCCTGAGGCGATTGAACGCGCAACAATGGCGCTGTGTCAATTGCAATGCGTTGCCGTTGGATATTTAGTTGTGCGCTGAAACTTTAGGAAAGTGAGGCGCTGTGGCCGGGAAAGATAAAATTTTATGTAAATACGTGTTAAATTCAAATAAAAATGAACTAAAAACCAATTATTAATCATGTAAATAGTTTTTTCTTCATTAATTTGAAGGGAAGTAATAGTATTAAGGTATGCAAAAGAAATTTATTCATTTCTGTAGCGTAGTGAAACGCCTGCTGGCTGACCGGCGTGGCGGGGTTACGATCTATGCGACGTTTGTTGTATTGGCATCGTTGGGCGCTGGTGCGTTGGTGATTGATGTCGGGCGCATGACGATTTTGCGTTCGCAATTACAGGACCGCGCCGATGCCGGGGCACTTGCCGCGGCTAGCCAACTCGATGGTCGGGTCACGGCCCAGGACCGCGCACGCCTGCTGGCAACCAATGCCATGGCGCAATCCAGCGGTATCCCAGCCGATAGTGCAGCGCTCGGTGTGCAGTCCGTGGTGTTCTATAGTGCCATGGACCCTGATGAAGTGCTTGCCGCGGGGGACGAGGACAGCTTCTTTGTGCGCGTCACGATGACGCCCAAACAGGTCAATTATTTCTTTAGTTCGTTTCTTCCCGGTAACGATTCGACGGGCACGACCATGGGGGCGCAGGCCGTGGCGCGGGCCAATCCATTTATTTGTCATGCACCGCCGCTGATGATCTGTGATCCCAAGGAAACCGATGCAACGCTCGATCTCACTCTGGCATCCAACGTCGGTCGGCAGTTTCAGTTGAAACCACCCTCGGGTGGTGGCGCATGGGCACCGGGTAATTATGGCCTGCTGGCTTTGCCGGATGGCAGTTTGGGCGCGTCTTCGCTTGAGGAGGCCCTGGCCGCAGTCGAGCCGCAGGATTGCTATACGCTCGACGTCACAACGGCGACCGGCGTGAAAACCAATAAAATCCAGAGCGGCGTCAATGCGCGCTTCGACATTCCCGGTGGTTTGCCGTACCCCGCACCCAACGTGATCAACTTTCCCAAGGATGATGACGTGCTGGCTGATCCAACGCTGGTTATGGGATCGGGTAACTGGGATATCGCGACGTACTGGAATGATCGCCACGGCGTTGCGCAACCCGCAGACCTCGATGACGCAAGCCGTTATCAGGCCTATCTTTATGAACTTGGTCTCGAATACGCGCGCAACGGCAAGCAAACCATTTATCCATTGCCTGATCCGTTGCCAGCGGGTTACACCGCAATAAGCCCGGCGGGCGCAGATATCCCCGTCGATGCTGCTGATCCCGATAATCCCGATGTGGATGGCGTACCAAGCACAGCTGTGGCCGATAACGGTCAGGCACGCCGCCTGGTCAAGGCCGCGATCCTGCAATGTATCAGCGAGGGCGTGCGCGGCAGCCATAGTTACCCGACCAACGGGAACTACATTGAACTGTTTATTACCGAGAGTGTTGCCGAAGAACCCGCTGGCGGCATTTATGGCGAAATCGTTCGCCCGCTTTCACCCAGTAGTGACCCGGATTTTCATGCCAATGTATCGCTTACTGAATAAATTTCGCCACGATGCGTCGGGCAACACCGTTATCGAGTTTGCCTTGATGGCGCCTGTGCTGTTGTTGCTGTTTTCAGGTTTGCTGGAAATTGGCCGTGCGCATTATCAGGCCGTGGCCGTGGAAAAGGGATTGCGCGCTGCCGCCGTGTACGCGGCACGCTCGCCATTCCCGTTGAGCGCCGCTGATCTACAGATTGCCGAAAATATTGCCCGCACAGGCACACGCGATGGCACCGGCGATGCGCTGGTAGCAGGTTGGGATGATGCGGGTGCGACACTTAGCATCGATAGCTCTGCCAGTTATGCGCTGAGCGAAACCTATTCGGTGCCACTCATCCAGGTTTCGGCCAGCGTACCGATGGTGCCGCTGGTGCCCAACCTGTTCAACTACGTCGGGCTGACGCCGGATAATATCGTGATGGCGCATGAGCAGGCCCATGTCGGATCGTAAGCACATACACACGGCAATAGCCGCCTTGCTGCGTGACACGCGCGGCGCGGCTATTCTGCCGTTTGCGATCCTGCTGCCTGTTTTGCTCATGCTCAGTTTCGGTATTCTGGAATTCAGCTTGCTGATGTTTGATTCCCACCGTGCGAGCGAGGCGACACGCCGCGCCGCGCGCATGGCGATTATTACACCGCCGGTGGACTTGAGCAGCTTTACCACGGGCTCAACAATTGATTGCCGGGGGGCAGGGGGCGGGGTCACCTGTAACGGCGCGGCGTTGGGGGACACCACCGGCTTTTTAGCCATTGTTGCCGAAATGCAGGCGATCCTGCCCGCCATCACCGCGGACAATGTGCGCATTACTTATAGCGACAGCGGGCTTGGCGATGCCACAACGCCCGGTGGCGTTGTGCCGCTGGCCACGGTGCGGATCGAGGACCTAGAGCATACCTTCATGATGTTTCAGGCATTTCCTGGATTGCCGAGCGCGATAACGTACGATTCGTTTGAGACCACGCAGGTCGCTGCGGGCATCGGAGCGTATTGATTTTACAAGTAAATATATAGATAAAAATTAGATAAAATTTTATATAAATAATAATTACATTGTATAAAATACAATTCTAATAACGTTACATTAAACCAACAAACAAAAATTTTGACGAATACTGTTAATTAATCTTTAATACTTCTCGAACACGTCGCGGGGTAGCGGCGAATGCGACGAACGATTTTTTAGGAGTATAGAATTATGAAAACCATCATGCAGTTCATCAACGACGAATCTGGCGCCACGGCCATTGAATACGGTTTGATCGCTGGTCTGGTTTCTGTTGCAGCCATTGGCGCACTGACCCTCATGGGTGGTTCGCTTAAAGGCATGTTCGAAGCTGTTGAAGCAGCTCTGAGCGGTGCTGTCACGACGACGACCACGACCACACCTTAAGTCGTGAATCCTCGAGGCGACCGGTTTCGACCGGTCGCTTTTCGGGGTCCTCTTCCGGCCCTTGTGCAAGGGCCACATTCAGGTCGCCGCCATCGACAGCATCTCAATGGCCTGAATTGGAGAGGATCCCGAAAAGCGAAGCCAAAAGAGCTCGCTTATATAAGCGCCACGCTAAAAAAATATGTGGCCGACAGGACTAAAGAGAAGGTTGAGACAAAGTGTTTGAGGCACATCTGACAGCTCTAAAACACAATTCATTCGGTGGGAATGATGCTCGACCAAAATATAACAACTGCGTTCGTAATCCTGGCCTTTGTGGCCATTGTGGCAGCCGCCGCATATAGCGATTTCCGTACGCTACGCATTCCAAACAGGTTCAGCGCCGCGCTTGTGCTGCTGTACCCGGTTTATCTGGCTGTTGCGCCTGACGCACCGGACTGGACCATTGCAGCCATGTTGGCCGGTGTGGTTCTGGTTGTCGGTTTCGCGCTGTTTGCTGTCGGGTATTTCGGTGGCGGCGACGTTAAGCTACTGGTCGCCGTGTCGCTTTGGGCCGGCCCGGACCTGATTATTCCATTCCTGTTCGCAACGGGCATTGTTGGCGGCCTTTTTGCTCTTTTCATGACGGCACCTGTGCGTGTCAGTGCTGCCGTCGCCACCGAACAGCTTGGCGCCGCACGCCTGAGCGTAATTCTTCTTGGTACTGAAATCCCTTACGGCCTGGCTATCTTCGCCGGTGCCGTGCTCGTTGCCTATAACCTGGCCGGGTTCCAGGGTTCGTAAAGGAATAGATCGATGTTGTTACGAAATATCCTGCTGGTTTGCGTCGCACTGGTTATTGCCGGTGTTACCGCCATGTTTGCACGCAACTGGATGGCCAATGAGCGCGCCGTACTTGCCGCGCAGAGCCAGACCGAGCAGAGCGTTCCGACGTTTGATCTGGTCAAGGTGCTGGTCGCGACGCGTGACATGTCACCCGGCGCATTCGTTAAGCCCGATGACCTTGAATGGGTGGATTGGCCCGAAGACGGCGTGGTCGATGCCTATATCGTTGAAGAAAACGGCAAGGTTGAAGATTTCGACGGCGCGGTGGTACGTACCGAGATCAGGGCCGGACAGCCCATTATCAATGCACTGGTTGTTCATCCCGGCGAGCGTGGTTTTCTGGCCGCCGTGCTTGACCCCGGCGCGCGCGCTGTTTCGGTTCCGGTCAATGCAACGTCGGGTATTTCAGGCTTTGTCTTCCCCGGCGACTGGGTTGATGTACTGCTGACCTACCGCATCACGAGCGAGGATGGGCAGGGCAACAAGAAAACCCGTCATATCAGCGAGACCCTGCTGAGTGGTGTGCGCGTACTGGCCGTCGATCAGGCCGTTGAAAATCCCGAGTCAAAGGCATCTGTACCGAAGACCGCCACACTGGAAGTCACACCCAAGCAGGCAGAGAAAGTCGCTCTGGGCATGGATGTCGGTTCGCTGTCATTGAGCCTGCATAGCCTGAGCCGGGTTGGTGTTGATACCGCCAGTGCCCAGTCCGAAGGTGTTGAGGTCGCCGATGCGTCCAGCGATACGCTGCCAATCGATCTGTCGCCACAGGCACCCAAGGCATTCTCCTCAACTGCTGACCAGGGCGGCAGCTACTCCATTGATGTGGATATCATGAGCTCAAGTAATGATTCACGTCTGTTCCCCAAAAAGTCAAAAAACAGGTCTCAATCCGGCGTGCTGGTACTGCGCGCGGCAGAAACCGAAAAAAGCAGCTTTTGAGTCTGGAAGGACACCAAGTCATGAAACCCATGCCTGAGTATATGGATAAGACGAACGTCATGATAAACGGAAAAACCGCGTACATGTTCGCCGTGATCTGTGCCCTGCTGACCATCTGGTTCGGTGCGATGACACAGGCCCATGCTGTCGAGATCGTTTCTGTCAGTGACGATGTGGTCAATATGGAGGTCCGCCGTGGCAAGCTGCTGCGTCTTGATAAGCCTGCCGCAACGGTGTTTGTCGCCGATCCGAGCATCGCCGATATTCAGGTAAAATCGCCCAAACTAATCTACGTGTTTGCCAAGCAGCCCGGCGAGACCACGCTGTTTGCCGTTGATAGCCGTGAAAACGTGCTGGCTAACATTGATGTTCGTGTCAGTCACAACCTGTCGCGTTTGCAGGATGGTATTGATCAGTTATTCCCCGATAGCGGCGTGCGCGCAACCAGCATGGACGCCACCATTGTTCTCGACGGCACAGTGTCTTCGGCGTCCACGGTTGAAGATATCCGCCGCCTGGCTGTTGAATTTTCCGGTGCGCCGGAAAAGGTCATCACGCGAATCGGCGTGAGCGCACCCAATCAGGTTAATCTGCGCGTCCGCGTTGCCGAGGTTTCGCGCGATATCGACAAGCAGATCGGGTTCAACTGGAATCTGGCAAGCACTGGTAGTTTGGCGCTTGGATTGATGACAGCCAACCCGCTGGCAGCAACCCTGACGCAGAATACATTTAGCATCGGTGGTGCCATCGGCGCATTTGATATCAACGCCGTGATGGACGCACTCGAAGACGAGGGCATGATCACCGTATTGGCCGAACCCAACCTGACAGCCATGTCGGGTGAAACCGCCAGCTTCCTGGCCGGTGGTGAGTTCCCAATTCTGGTGCCGGACTCCGATGGCAAGGTGACCATTGAATTCAAGAAATTTGGTATTTCGCTGGCCTTCACGCCGACGCTGGTGGGCACCGACCGTATTAACCTGCACGTTAATCCCGAGGTCAGCCAGTTATCGACGACCAATGCGGTGACGTTGAGCGGTTTTCAGGTTCCCTCGCTAACCACGCGCCGTGCGGAAACCACCGTAGAACTGGGTAGCGGGCAAAGCTTTGCCATTGCCGGACTGATCCAGAACAACAGCACGCACAGTATTTCGAAGTTCCCCGGACTGGGTGACATTCCGGTGCTTGGCGCATTGTTCCGCTCGGACCGCTTCCAGCGTGAAGAAACCGAGTTGGTGATTATTATCACGCCATATCTGGTCAAGCCGACCTCTTCGCAGAAGTTGGCCGCACCGACCGATGGCTTCATCGCGCCCAACGACAGCGAGCGTCTGGGCAGCAGCTATACCAACAAACGCGCCGATCAGGCCGGGGAGCCCGTCACGGTTGATCCCCAGGGCAAGAGCCTGATTGGTCCCGTCGGCTTTGTGGTCGATTGATGCGCACGCGGAACTGGAGATACATGATGAAAACCGAATTTTTAAATAAACCGCACCTTCCGCTGCTCGCGCTCGGCGTTGTCTTTACACTGGGTGGCTGCGCGAACCTTTACCCCGAACTGGTCGATTATCAGGCCGAGCCAAAACAGGCCAAAGCCTATGAAACCACGTATGCGATGGACCTGTCATTCGTACCCGGAACGGTGACTCTCGAGCAGGGCGAGCGTGAACGCCTTGATGATTTCCTCGTGCGTCTTGCGCCGCAAACCAAGGATGTCGTGTTCCTTAGAACGTTCGGCAAAGACACCGGATTGGCTCTGTCGGCACCGCGCCGCGAACTGATTGGCGCGCTGCTCGGCGCCCATGGTCTCAGCACAGCATTCACCGGACAGCGCTCCGATGGTGTGGCGGGTGAAGACAGGCGTCTGCGCATATCACTGGTGCGATACGTGGTGACCCTGCCGGGTTGCTCGGACTGGACCAAAGTCGCACGCGGCAGCTTTGACAATCAGCCACACAGCAATTGGGGCTGCGCCAATGCCACGAACCTGGGCCTGATGATAGCCGAGCCACGCGACCTTATCGAAGGCCGTGATCCGGGTGTAGCCGATGGCACCTACGCTGCATTGGGTGCAGCACGTTACAACGCAGGCGAAACCACGCCGCTGACCAAGCAATCAACCAGCACACCAGAGAAATCCGGCGGGGGATCCTGATATGACGGAAGCAGCTATGAGCATTGAATCAAGCGCGGACGATACGCACGAATTTCTGGCCTTTGCCGCTGACTCGGAAACCTCGCAAATTCTCATGCAGGCCGCCGCGCAGGCCGGGCTTGATGATACTGCCGTGGTGCCGTTACGCAACGGTGTGGCTGAATGCTTCAGTGAGCTTTCGCATGTTGCGACGCCAAATATTCTGGTCGTTGATTTTTCGGAATCTGAAGACCTGTTTGCCGATCTGGCATCGTTGGCAGAGGTCTGCGATCCCGGTGGCCGGGTGATCGTTATCGGTCAGGTTAATGACATCAATGTCTATCGCATGCTGAAGAAGGCCGGCGTTCACGAATATCTGGTGAAGCCGTTGGTACTGGAAAATGTTGCAGAGGCCATTCGGCGCAGGCATGTCGAGGATACACCGCAGGAAGCTCCGCAGAAAAAAAGCACGTGTAAGGTCATTGCCGCGCTTGGCGTGCATGGCGGTTCAGGTGCGACCACGGTTGCCGTCAACAGCGCGTGTGCGTTGAGTAGTGAATATGGTCAGCGTGTCGCAATTGTTGATCTGGATTTGACTTTCGGCACCGTTGCGTTGGCGCTCGACATCGAACCGGGCAAGGGACTGGTTGATGCCTTGACCAATCCGTCGCGTATCGATGAACTCTTCATGAAGCGTGCCCTGACGCCGTGCGGTGAGAACATGGCGGTGCTGGCATCGGAAGCCGATCCATCACGTCTTGTCAGTGCTGATCCAGCCGCCATTGGTGTCCTGATTGATAATCTGCGGCGTGAATTTGATGCCATCATTCTCGATATGCCACGTGATCTGTTGGTCAATGAACCAGCGTATCTGTCGTTGATTGATGAAATCATGCTGGTGAGCGAACCTTCACTTGTGGGTATGCGCGATACGGTGCGGTTGGCGACGTTGATTGCCGAGCGCAATGCATCGCTGGTGCGCAAGGTGGTGCTGAACCGAACGGGCCTGACACCAAAGGGCGAATTGACTGCTGAGTTGTTTATCAAGAACACAGATTTAGGCGTGGTTGGCGAAGTGCCGTTCGATGCCAAGGCCGCGGCAAATGCTGCGCGCAAGGGCAAGGCCATGGTGCTGGCCGATAAGCAGGCCAAGGCATCGGCCATGCTGCGCACAATCGCAGCGTCCTTCCTGAACCCTGAAGAGGGTGAAGCGCCGAGTTCCTTGTGGAAACGTCTAACGAAGCGGGGCAAATGATGTTTGGGAAACGCCAATCACCGAATGTCGTGCCGTTTGAAGCGCCACAGGAAAACCCTGTTGCGGCTCAGGCACCCGAGAGCGATCCGGTATTAGACGTTGTGGTTGAGCCTGCGCGCGATGATACGCCCGCACCAAAAGCGATTGTTGTTACCGCAAGCGATAAACCCGCCTTGCCGAGCAGTCCCGTGAACGCCGAAGAATTGGTTAAAAAGGTTGTCAGTGTTGCGCGGGAGCGCATTACGACAGACGAGATTAATGCCCTGAGTCGCCGAGATGTGGCGGAAAAGGTCGGTGAGCTGGTTGATGATCTGGGACCAATTTCCCCAATTGTGCGGCGTGGCGTCATTACCAGCGTTGTGACCGTGTTGCGCCCAGGTGGCTGGCCAGAAGACCCCAGAGGCCGCAAACCGGAAGCTGAACCCTGCGCAACGGCCAATCAAGGCAGCATCAACGAGGCCAAGGAACGTATCCAGCCATTGCTGATGCAGCGCATTGATGCGACCAAGGCATCGGAATTGCCGCGTGCTGTTCTTGCCACTGAAATCGGTGAAGTCATCGCGGAGATCGTTGCCGAGGAAAAACTGCAGCTCAATCTTATGGAGCAGCGCAACCTTGTTACGATTTTGCTCAACGACATGCTGGGGCTGGGACCGTTGGAGCCATTGCTGGCGGATGATAAAGTAACCGATATTCTCGTCAACGGGCCCAATCAGGTGTACGTCGAGCGTGGCGGCAAGCTGGTCCTCGCAGATGTAAAATTCCGCGACAACGGTCACGTCATGCAAATTGCACAGCGTATTGTTAATAGCGTCGGTCGTCGCATCGATGAATCAACGCCGTTGGTCGATGCTCGTCTGGCTGATGGCTCGCGCGTAAATATTATTATTCCGCCGTTGGCGATTGATGGTGCATCGATTTCTATTCGTAAGTTCTCCAAGCAGAAAATCACGCTCGACACCATGCAGCAGCAGGGCAACGTCTCGCCGGAAATGGCGACGGTGTTGAAGATTGCGGCGCGCTCGCAGCTTAATATTCTGGTCTCGGGCGGTACGGGCTCGGGCAAGACCACGTTGCTTAACGCGTTGTCGCGCATGATTGATGAAAGCGAACGTATCGTTACCATCGAGGATGCAGCCGAATTGCAGCTACAGCAGCCCCATGTGGTGCGGCTGGAAACACGTCCGCCTAATCTTGAAGGTGACGGTGAGATCACCCAGCGTGAACTGGTCAAGAACGCCCTGCGTATGCGCCCTGACCGCATTATCCTCGGCGAAATCCGTGCCGGTGAGGCTCTTGATATGTTGCAGGCCATGAATACCGGTCATGATGGATCGCTCGGCACGCTACATGCCAATCGCCCGCGTGAAGCCCTGACCCGTCTGGAAAACATGGTTGCTATGTCGGGTGTTAAATTGCCCAACGAGGCCGTGCGATCGCAGATCGCCGGTGCGGTCAACCTGATCGTACAGATTGCGCGCATGCGTGACGGCAAGCGCCGCATTACCCACATCACCGAAGTGGTCGGCATGGAAGGCGAGGTCGTCACCACGCAGGATCTGTTTACCTTCGAATTTGAGGGCGAGGACGCCGACGGCAACCTGACCGGTAGCTTCAAGTCATCAGGCCTTCGTCCGAATTTTGCAACGCGCGCCCAGTACTTTGGTCTTGAGCGGGCGTTGCTGGAAGCTATGGGGTAGCGCAATGGACATGATGTTCATCATTGTTTTTGGCGGTATTTTATTAAGCGTGATTGTCATCGGCATCGTTGTGATGGGGACGCTATCGAATAGTAACAATCGTTTGCTGCAACGTGCCAACGCGATTGGCGTGCGCGGTTCCATGGCGGGCACAGATGTGGCGTCTGGCGGTATTTTGCGTGATGAGGCCTCACGCTTTCCTGCGCTTGAGAAGTTTATTCTGAAAGCCATGCCACAGCCCGACAAGTTGAAACTGCGTCTCGCTGCCACTGGCCGTAACTACTCCATCGGTGGTTATGCGCTTGTATCGGTAATGGTTGCTGTGGGGGTCGCTATCGCATTGAACCTTCTTGGTTTCGTGCCGTTGGTGGCTTCCATCTTGGGTGGTTTGGCGCTTGGTGTTGGCGTGCCGCATTTTGTAATTGGTACCATGGTTGATCGACGGCTCGCCGCGTTTAATGAAAAATTCCCCGACGCCATTGATTTAATGGTGCGCGGCCTGCGCTCCGGTTTGCCGGTCAGCGAGACTATTGCTGCGGTCGGGCAGGAAATGCCCGCGCCCATCGGCACGGAATTCAACAAGATTGCGCAAGCGGTAAAACTTGGATCGACGCTCGATGAGTCTTTGTGGGAAACCACCAAGCGCCTCGATACACCGGAGTTCAAGTTCTTCGTAATCAGCTTGTCGGTGCAGAAGGAAACCGGCGGTAATCTGGGTGAAACTCTGGCGAACCTGAGTGATATCCTGCGTCAGCGTCGGCAGATGCGATTGAAAATTCGCGCCATGTCTTCGGAGGCGCGTGCCAGCGCCATGATCCTGGGCAGCCTGCCGTTCATCATGCTGGCAATGATTTACTTCATTAATACCGAATACGCATCGCTGCTGTTCACCGATCCACGCGGCCAGATCATGCTTAGTGTGGCAGGTGTGATCATGACGGTCGGTATTCTGGTTATGCGCAAGATGGTCCGGTTCGAGATTTAAGCCATGGGAAACATTATGTCATTCATCACCGATTACGTGGGTGCCGAGCTGGCTATTTCTGTTTTGGCTGGTCTGGCTGCGATGGCTATGGTGTTTGCCGTGTGGTCGGCACTGGTTAATCGTGATCCCATGGGTCGGCGCATTGAGCAACTCAATAGCAGGCGCGATGCATTGCACGAGGATATGCTCGCCACCGAACGCAATCATATAGAACGCGTTTTCACGCCCATGAATTTCATGCAGCGGGTTGTCCAACGCATGAAGCTGTTGAAATCGGGCAAGGCTGCAGATATTGCGCTGGTGCTGTCACGCGCGGGTTATCGTTCGCGTGATGCGTTGGTGATTTATCTGTTCATGAAAACCGTCTTGCCCATGGCGTTCTCCGTGGCGGCTCTTATGCTTATGTTTGCCAGTTCGCTCTTTGCAATCCCCATGGCGGTAAAAATCCTGATTTCTCTGGTCGCCACCGGCGCAGGGTTCTATGCCCCGGATATCGCGATCAAGAATATTGCGCAGAAGCGTTCGGAGGCCGTTGAAAAGGGCTTGCCTGATGCGCTCGATCTGTTGGTTATTTGTACCGAGGCCGGATTATCGCTTGATGCATCACTCAACCGGGTTGCCGACGAGATGGGGCCCGCAAGTCCGGAACTGGCGGATGAATTTGGTCTGACGGCCATCGAACTGGGTTTCCTGCCCAAACGCCGCGATGCGCTGAGCAATCTGACAGCGCGTTGCCAGCTCGCGTCCATTCGTGGTGTTGTTGGCACATTGATGCAGACCGAAAAATACGGCACGCCGCTGGCCCAATCCCTGCGCGTTTTATCGACGGAGTTTCGCTCGGACCGCATGATGCGTGCCGAGGAAAAAGCCGCGCGTCTGCCCGCGACGATGACCGTGCCATTGGTCATGTTCATTCTGCCGTGTCTGTTCGTTGTTCTATTGGGCCCTGCCATTATCAGCACCATTGATGGTCTTGGCGGGCTTTGATGTTTTAGTGTCCTAAATCATTTAGGGCGTAACCAGCTCCCTGACAGGGAGACGCGAGAGGACCCCGGGGTGCCACAACGATGGCGACCTGGGGTCGTTCTATTTTCAGGTTTCTTATTTCAGGCCATAAACAGCGGCGGCGCGAGCGGTTGGATCAAGTGCACGCAGGCGCCGGTAATAGGCCAAGTTGTTTTGCACCTCTGGTTCGCTGAGGTCCATGCGCGCAATGTTGGCCGCGCTGTCCTCTTCATTGGCAAGTCCGTACACAAGTGACAGGTGCTGGCGGCTTTGCACGTTACCCTCACCGCGTTTCAGCATATCCGAGAGCAATGCAATAGCCTCGTCATAGGCGCCTGAAAGTGCCAGCGATAGCCCAAAGTTGTTGTATAGCGAGATGCGCTCGGGATTGATGGCGATGGCCTGATGATAAAGGGTTTGGGCTGTCGCATAGTCGCCGACCAGATCAAGGCTGACGGCGGCACCGTTATAACCGCGACCGTCCATCGGCGCGATTGCGATTGTACTGCGGAACTGGCTCAGTGCACCGTCATACTGGCCGACTTGCAGCAATACCCGCCCCAGGCCCAGCGTGGCTTCCAGATTGGCGGCATCGATCGCAAGGGCTGCGCGGTATGCCGTTTCGGCGTCGGCATAGACTCGCATGCGCATGGCCGTATCACCCAGTAGCAACAGCGGATCGAGCCATTCCGGTTCGACATTATGGGCGCGCCGGTACAGCGCAGCGGCGGAATTCAGGTCGCCCCCGTCGCGTGTGGTGTTGCCGAGTCGCACCAATTGGGCGGCATCAGCATGTTCCTGCACGGTATTGAGTTGATTTTGATCATTCGTGGTGGCGACACAGCCACCAAGCAGTATGATGCTTAAACACAGGCCAATAACCGCGTTTTTTGATGCATATCGGGCATTGTAGCGCGCCTTTGTCTTTGCTCTGAGGGTGCAGGGGGAGACATGCGGCAGAAAAAATGTAATGACGGTACGACTCATAGGGCTACCTGTTGCGCTGTGTATCGAATAGAGTAATAAAAATAACACGATATCGTTGATAGTAGGGTGGGAATAACGCTGTGGCGAACAAAGGCTATCTTGAACTCATTCATCTGATCGAGCGTCTGCATCGGTTGTTTCTGGATGTTTTGCGGACCGAAATCAAGCGTATGGGGATACGCGACCTTAATGGTGTTCAGGCCATGTTGCTTGCCAATATTGGCGATCAGGAGATCGTTATCCGCGATCTGATTGACCGGGGCTATTACCAAGGCTCAAACGTATCGTATAACGTCAAGAAACTGACGGATATGGGCTACCTTGAGCAACAGCGCGCCGAGCACGATAAACGCTCTGTCACCCTGCGTCTGACGGCAAAAGCACAGAAGGTCGTTGATCGGGTGCATGAACTTGATACCAAGAACGCCCTGCGCCTGGCCGGTGATCAAGGCAGCGATGCCAATCTGGAAGAAGTTTGCGCCACCCTGCGTGAACTTGAACGGGCCTGGACGGATTATATCCGGTTCGGCGATAGCTGATCAGCTCGCGTCCCCTGTTCCCTGCAGCACCAGTATGGGGGAACGCAATGTACGTGACAGGGTATCAAGACGCTCTGCCGATGGCAGGTCAGCCCCACAATCAAGCACCAGCAAATTAAAACCAATCTGCCGCCACATGGGTGTGCTCAGGTGACTTGTTGCCTCAAAATGAACATCCAGACTGCGCTGCGCCATGCCGCTGGTTTCTGCCAGATCGCGCAGCATGTCCTGCAGCGTATTGATGATGTGCTTGCGGGTCACGTCATTATCGTTGTGCAGAAAAACCTCAAGCCTGACGCGGCGGTTCCGCGCAAACCGTGCAGCGGTGTGTAATGCACGCAGCGACAGGGTGTCTGTATCGATAAGAAGTGCGACGGGGCCATGTTTTATACGTCCCTGATAATCGAGCAGTAGCGCGCAGCCACTGCGTTCGGAAATCCGCCGCGCACGCTCGCATAGTGAGCGCATATCTGAAAATTGCATATCTCCACTGCTTACGATCAGCAAGTCCGGGTCAGATGCGGCATCGGCCATGGTGTCTTCCGCGCGACCATGTACCACCTGAAAGTGCGAAGCGACCTTATGCTTATGTGCCAGCGTTTCCATGCCTTCGCGTAAGGACTGCGCCAATACCTGCATCTCGCTTTGAATCTCAGCCGGACCGATGGTGCGGCTTGTGCCGCCATGGCGCGAGAACTCGCGTGCGAACGGCAATCCGGCATAATGCAGTAGGTCCTGATCCTCGATAAAAATGCACGACAGTTCGCTTTCAAGTTCCTGTGCAATCTGCGCCGCATGTTCCATGGTCAGGTGGTGGCTTGCGTAACCGCTGGCATCCAGCGCCACGATGATCCGCCGGAAAATCTGATCCAGAGCATCGCGTGATGCGCGGGTCATGTCTTGTCCACCTCCTTGTCATTTTCAGTTCCGTCGCTTTTCTGAAAATCACGAATAGCCTCTGCAAATCCGCTCAAGCGCTGCTCAACCGCGTGGTAGAGCGTGTTGTCGGGAAATGCACCGTTCGCATCACGCAAACCGGCGGGCATGCCGGTTAAAATCTCGATGCCCTCGGCAATACTTTGCACGGGGTAGATGTGGAAGCTGCCATCACGAACGGCGGCGACCACATCATCGCGCAACATCAAGTGTTTCACGTTGGCGCTGGGGATCAGCACGCCTTGCTCACCGTTCAGGCCACGGCCCTTGCAGATATCGAAGAAGCCCTCGATCTTTTCGTTTACGCCACCGATGGCCTGAACCTGACCGTGCTGGTTGACCGAACCGGTCACGGCGAGGGACTGTTTGAGCGGCATACCTGACAACGAGGACAGCAGGGCGTACAGCTCGGTTGAGGACGCACTGTCACCATCCACGCCGCCATAGGACTGTTCGAAGACCAGACTGGCCGACAAGGCCAGCGGCATGCCCGGTACGAAGTGCGAACTCAGGAAACTTGAGAGGATCAGCACGCCCTTGGAATGGGTCGGGCCACCCATCTCGACCTCGCGCTCGATATCGATAACGCGGCCCTTGCCCATCCATGTGCGCGCCGTAATCCGCGTCGGGCGGCCAAAGGCATAGCCGCCGATCTGCAACACGCTAAGCGCATTGATCTGGCCGACCACCTCGCCCTCGCTGTCGATCAGGATATCACCGCGCTCAATGGCTTCGTTTGAGCGTTCACGGATGCGGTCCTTGCGCCGGATGACAGCATCAAGCGCCTTCTGAAAGTGTGTCCGTTTGACGACTTTGGCGTTCTCTTTGTCGGCGATCCAGTCGGCCTCACGCATCAGGTCACGGATTTTTGCCAGCTCAAGGGAAAGCCGCTCACTGTCACCCGATAGCCGTGCGCTATGCTCGATGATGCGCGCTACGGCATCGCGTTGGAACGGGCGCAGGGTTTCCTTTTGTGCCAGTGTCGCAATCAGGCGTGCGAACTGGCTTTCGCTCTGCGGTGTGCGATCGGTGCGATCATCGAAGTCTGCGCCGACCTTGAATAATTCAGAAAATTCCGGATCATAAGCGTCGAGCAGGTAATACAGCATGCGTTCACCGATCAGCACGACCTTGAGATCAAGCTCGATCGGTTCGGGTTCCAGTGAGACAGTGCTGATGATACTGAGAAACTTGCCCGGGCTCTCCGTCTTGATGCAACCGCTCTTTAACGCGCGTTTCAGCGCTTCCCACGCAAACGGCTGGATCAGCACCTGACGGGCATCGAGAATAATATAACCACCCAGTGCCTGATGCAGCGCACCCGGCTTGATCATGCGGAAATCGGTGAGCAGGGCCCCCATATGCTCAATGTGCTCGATGCGCCCGATCAGATTGCCCAGCGTGGGATGGTCTTCGTGAATGATCGGTGCACCGTTTTCAGGATCGTTGCAGACCATAACGTTGACGTCATAGCGCCCGAGACCCTGTGCCGAGCCACCCGCGCCATTGATGGGTTGTTCGCCGCCAGCGTGGCCATCATCGTCTTCAAGCCCCAGAACATGTCGGATGTTATCGATCAGGTCCGTACGCATGGCATCGATGTGGGCGAGCACGTCGGGTACATCGCTGAACTGTGCGCGCAGTTCACCGACATGGGAATCAACAGCGAACGCAGTGACTTCGCGGTTCATATTGCGCAAGTTCGTACGCAGTTCCTTGGCGCGCCGGGGAATTGCGGCAATGACAGCTTCCAGTTCCTGTTCCAGCGCCTTGATATTGGTTTGCCAGAGCGCACGCTCCGTTTTACCAAGGGCGTTGAAAACCTCGGGGTTGATGACCTTTCCGCCCCGGGTGGGGGCCAGTGCAAAACCGTTCTGCGTCATGATCAGGGCAACATCCTTGGCCTTGGCTTTCTTCGACAGCGTATCAAAGGCCAGCTGCTGATTTTCGCGGAAATTGTCTTCAAGTACCTGGCGGCGATTACGGTAATCCTCGCTTTCAAACACGCTGGTCACCGAGGCGCGGATGTCATCAATCAGCTGGTGGATCGCGTTCTTCAGGGCCGGGCCACGTCCGGCGGGCAACGACAGCGCCACGGGCTTGTGATTGTCGCTGAAATTATTGACGTAGATCCAATCTGGCGGGGCCTGTGCAACCTTGGCCTTGTCTTTCAGGTAGCTTTGGATGATGTCGAATTTGCCGGTGCCGGGGGGGCCGAATAAAAACAGGTTGAAACCATCCGTCGGTGCGCTCGAGCCAAATTCAATGGCATCCACGGCACGCTCCTGACCGAGGATGCCGTCAAACGGTTCAAGATCGTTGGTGGTCTTGAAGGCAAGCGCCTTTGGGTCACAGGGCCGGTAAAGGGCGCGTGGCTTCAGTTCCTTGATTTTCTTTTTTGCGGTCTTTGTCACGATGGCATCTCCCACCGTCTTGCTCGCTCATGAGCGGATAATTCGACTTTGCGCGTATTTAGGTCATACGTAATTGATCACGATCAAGGCGGCTTGCAGGTCTGCTATTACCTTGGGCTCGACGAAACATTCATGACGGAACCACACATGCCCCAAGCTGCTATCGGTCACAATGTGTCCGGCATCGAGATCGAAATCGAGGTCCGACTGTTCAACAGCGTCCTGCAACGTGTCGGTGGTGACGTGAGCCGCCCGATGGTTCTGCCTGCGGGATCGAGCGTTGCCGACGTGTTGGCGCAATTGCGCATCCGCACCGGGGATGTCTTTCTGGTGATGTGCAACGGGCGCGATATAACGCGCGGTCTGATTTCAGATGGCATCAACGTGGAATTCGCCCCCGAACATGGTGACGTTATTGCCATATCAGGCGCTGTTCCCTATAGCTGGGGCTATGGTGCGCCGGTGGTTTAGGTTCGCTTACTTCCCGCTGCCAGCAACATCCTCGGTACCGCGTGTCAGGTAATAGGCCGCAAGGATGGGGATGAAGGTCACGGCGATAACAAAGACTGCCACCACGTTGGTCACGGGTCGCTGGCGTGGACGCACCAGTTCCGACAGCATCCAGATCGGCAGGGTGGTCTGATGCCCAGCCGTAAACGTGGTCACGATGACCTCATCGAAACTCAGCGCAAAGGCCAGCATGCCACCGGCCAGCAATGCTGTGGCAATGTTGGGCAGCACGATGTAGCGGAAGGTCTGAAAACCATCCGCGCCGAGATCCATTGAAGCTTCAACCAGTGAGGCCGAGGTTCGGCGGAAGCGTGCCACCACGTTATTGTAAACCACGACGACGCAGAATGTGGCGTGGCCTAGCACGATGGTCCAGTAACTAAACGGGATTTCCATCAGGTTAAACGCCGAGCGCAAGGATATACCGGTGATGATGCCGGGCAGGGCGATGGGCAGGATAATCAGTAGCGATACGGATTCTTTGCCGAAGAAGCTGGTGCGGTACATGGCGGCTGATGCCAGCGTGCCGAGGATCATGGCAACCAGCGTGGCGATGGCGGCAATCTGTGCCGACAGGCTCAGCGCGGCCCAGATGTCTGCGCGGCCCCAGGCCACGGCAAACCATTCCAGCGTGTAGCCCGGCGGTGGGAACTGGTAAGACTTCTCATCGGTCGTAAAGGCATAGAGAAAGATCAACGCCAGCGGAATGTGCAGGAACAAAAGGCCTGCAATGGCGGCAATGCGCAACCCGGTGGGGGCGCCTTTGGTATCGGAATTAGAGCGCATCAAAGGCCCCCAGTTTCTTGGCGACGGTCAGGTAAATACCCATGATAATGATCGGCACGACGGTAAAGGCGGCCGCCAGCGGAATATTGCCCGCCGTACCCTGATGCATATAGACGGCTTGACCGATGAACAGGCGTGAAGAGCCAATGATCTGCGGGATGATGTAGTCACCCAGCGTTAGCGAGAACGTGAAGATGGAACCTGCAACGACGCCGGGGAATGCCAGTGGCAGGATGACCTTGCGAAAGGTCTGGCGTGGCCGCCCACCGAGGTCTGCCGAGGCCTCAAGCAGCGAGGGCGGGACGCGCTCAAGTGCAGCCTGGGTGGGCAGGATCATGAACGGCAGCCAGATATAGAGGAATACCAGAAAGGTCCCCATGTAGCTGATCGATAGCGATGGTCCACCGATCACCGGCGTCGCCAGAATTAAATCCAGCAGCCACGTCAGGTGCAGTTGTTCGACGACCCAGTTCAGGATGCCTTCCTTGGCCAGGATCAGCTTCCACGAATAGACGCGTACCAGATAGCTCGACCACAGCGGCATCATGACCGCGATATAGAACAGGGCTTTGACTTTGCCTTTGGCATAACGCGCCCCGAAATAAGCAATGGGAAAGGCTATGATCGCTGCTGCCACACTGACGCAGGCCGCCATGGCGGTTGAGCGTAGAATGATGTCGAGGTTCGAGGGGCGTAGCAGCTCACCATAGGTGCGCAGGGTGAATTCGCGCCGGATCATGCCGGAGAACTCGTCGATCGAAAAAAAGCTCTGTGCCAGCAGGGCCAGCAACGCGCCGAGGTAAACCACGCCAAGCCACAAAAGCGGCGGCCCCAGCAAGAGCCCGAGAAACAGCTTGGGGTTCTTGTAGAGCAGGTTTGAGATACGCCGTGTCAGGCTGCGCGACCCCGAACCCGACCCCATAGCGGCGTTGGTGGTGTTCATCACGCAGCACCACTCGTATCGGTGCCTGACAGCGGGTGCATATCCTCGCGATGCCATTCGATTGCAACGCGTTGGGCTTGCCCGGTGGCGCTTTGTGCACCGCTCTGGTTGGGCATGGTCAGATTGAGTGTGTCGCCATCATCAAGCGTCAGTGAATAGCGCGTCGTGGCGCCGTGGTAGTTGGGCTCGCTCAGCATACCGGAGACACGCAGCACATCGGGGGCAGCCTGTGTGTCCTGCGCGGCGATAGTGATCTTTTCCGGGCGCAGGCTGCACTGCGTATCAATACCGGCAATCTGCTTGGCGAGTGCCGCCGATACAATGTTCGAGCCACCCACGAAATTCGCCACGAATGGCGTGGTGGGGCGTTCGTAGATATCTTCGGGTGTGCCGATCTGTTCGATCTTGCCCTCGTTAAACACGGCCAGGCGGTCGCTCATGGATAGCGCCTCACCCTGATCATGGGTGACGTAGATGAACGTAATGCCGACCTGGCGTTGCAGGGCTTTAAGCTCGACCTGCATCTGCTCGCGCAACTTCAGATCAAGCGCGCCAAGGGGTTCATCAAGTAGCAACACCTTGGGATGATTGATCAGTGCGCGCGCCAGCGCCACACGCTGGCGTTGACCGCCTGACAATGCGGCGGGGCGGCGTGCGCTGTAACCATCGAGTTGCACCATGGCGAGGGATTCCTCGGCGCGCTGGTGGCGTTCGGCCTTGCCCATGCCCTTGACCATCAGGCCATAGGCTACATTGTCGAGGATGCTCATGTGCGGGAACAGGGCATAGTCCTGAAACACCGTGTTCACGTCCCGCTCATAGGGGGCCAGACCCTCGGCGCGCTGGCCGTGAATTTCGATTTGGCCGCTGGTCGGCTGGTCGAAGCCCGCGATCAGGCGCAAACAAGTAGTTTTCCCGGAGCCTGACGGGCCAAGCATGGCGAAGAACTCACCGTCTTCAATATCCAGGGAAACGCCATCGACAGCGCGGACATCGCCGAAATGGCGATAGACATCGTGGAAACGAACTTCAACAGTCATAAAATTGATACCGAATATAGAATTTGAACCAAATGAATAAAAACGGGGCAGGCAGCCACACGACCACCCGCCCCGAAATTTTCAACCGCTTTAGCGGCCGCCGAGAACGGCGATGTAGTCTGTTACCCAACGATAATAGGGTACACAGGAGTCCTGCGTGTCGCACTTGCTAACCGGTGTACGCCAGAAATGGATCTTGGAGAAATCGCCAAGTCCATTGGTGGTGCAACCTTCATCACCCAACAGGGCGTTGCCCTGACAGGCCGACAGGTTAACCGGCACGGAACCGAACCACGCGGCGAGATCGCCCTGTAGCTTCGGATTGATCGAGTGCTCAAGCCACTTGTAGGCACAGTTGGGGTGCGGGGCTTCGACGTGCATCATCGTGGTGTCGGCCCAGCCGGTTGCGCCTTCCTGTGGCACGGTGCTGGCAATAGGCTTGCCGCCGCCGCGCAGGATGTTGACCTGGAACGGCCAGGAACCCGATGCCACCACGCCTTCGTTGGTGAAATCATCCATCTGAACGAATGCATCGTGCCAGTAACGGCTGACGATCTTACGCTGACCACGCAGCAGGTTCAGTGCTGCCTGATACTGGTCTTCGGTCAGTTCGTACGGGTCTTTGATGCCGAGTTCAGGCTTTGTGCTCATCAAGTAGAGAGCCGCATCAGCGATATAGATAGGGCCGTCAAATGCCTGTACGCGGTTCACGTTGGACTTGCCGTCCGGCAGAGTGGTTTCTTCAAACACCACGCTCCAGCTCTTGGGCGCGTCTTTGAAAACGTCGGTGTTGTACATCAGGACGTTAGAGCCCCACTGATAAGGCACGCCGTAGTGCTTGCCATCAACAGTGTGCCAGCGTGCGCTTTGCAGGCGTTCATCGACCTTACTCCAGCTGGGAACAAGGCTGGTGTTGATTTCCTGAACCCGCTTGCCAGCGATCAGGCGCAGACTTGCATCACCCGAAGCGGTGACGAGGTCAAAGCCGCCTTCGTTCATCAGCGCGACCATTTCGTCGGACGTGCCGGCAGTCTTGATGCGGACTTTGCAGCCCGTGTCCTGCTCAAAGCTGGTAACCCAGTCAAAGCCCGGATCAGTTTCACCGCGCTCGATATAGCCCGGCCATGCAACGATATCGACGACACCTTCACCTTCGCCGATAGACGTCATCATGTCGGCGTGCGCTGCCGTATTCCATGTAAATGCGGCGATGGCAGCCAGGGCTACGCCACTTGAAAATTTCTTAATCATTCTTCGCTCCCTACGTTTGGTTCACCGTTTTACCGGTGGCTATAGGATGCCGATGCCCACACTCCCTGACAATCTCCCATATGGGCTGCATCCTGCGGCGTATTCTACGCATTACGCAGCAGGGTTACAGCCATTTTAAGGGGGAATGTTGTCAGCCAAGCACCGTAAAGCTGGAATTCTCGTTGATGGTGCGGTTGCGCGAGCAAAACGCCAGTGAAACCGCATGATCAATGTGTTCCAGTTGGAAACTGAGTGGCTCGGCATCGTGATTATGGCCGTTTTCACACGCTGTAATCAGGTGCGCCATTATCTTGCCCGCCGTTGGACCGTTCTTGAACTGGTTGCCGCTTGATCCGATGGCTAGGTAGTACCCGCCCAGATCAGAACAGTCATAGATCGGTCCCCAGTCCACGGTCACGTCATACAGGTTAACCAGACCCTTGGCCTGGTTGGGTATGCCCAATGCCGGAAAGCGCTGTGCCATGCGTGAGACCTGCGCGGTCCACTGGTCGCTAAAGCCTTCATCATAATCATCGGGATCAACCCAGACCTGTGGGTCGCACTCGGGGTCTTCGCTGCCGATCAGGATGTGGTTGCCGACCTCAGGGCGGCTGTAGCACGCGATATCGCTGTCGGAATAGACATACCCGTCGGCCTCGTAATCGAAGCCCGTCGGGGCAGGGACATGGGCAACCTCGTGGCGCAGTGCGCGGGTCTTGATCTTCATGGCGTCGGCAACACCGGCCAGCGCGTTGATCTTGGCCGAATGCGGTCCTGCCACGTTGACCACCACGGGCGCGTCGATCTGCTGCCCGTCGCGCAGGGTCACACCGAGCACGCGGTTTCCATTTTGCCGAATGGCACTGACTTCGGCGTTAAAGCGGAACGCTGCGCCCTTGCGCACGGCGGCATCTTGCACGTTGCGTGCGGCGAACTGTGGATCGCTGACGTAGCCACCGTCGGGGAAGTACACAGCCCCGGTGACGATACGTCCGCTGGGTTCGCCAAACTGTGGGTCATCGGGGCGGCGTGCCGGACAGAATTCACGGGTATCGACGATGGGAAAGCGCGACTTCAGGGTCTGTGGGTCCCAATGCTCATGGGGTACGCCGAGCTGTTCCATCAAATCCGTGACGTGGGCCATGTTGCCGTTGGCCTCGGTTTTCAGCACCACGCAGCCCGTGTTGCGATAGAGCGCCAGTTCCTCGTCTGCCGGGGCCTCAAGGTGTTCACGCCAGTCGCGCCAGTAGTTGATGCCGTCGTACGCGATGGCCGAGCCATCCAGCGTCGAATAATAGGTCCGGATGATGGCGCATGACCCGGCGGTCGAGCCGTACCCGGCGGCGGGTAGCTTGTCGATGCTCAGCGTGCGCCAGCCCTTGCGTGCAAGCTCATAGGCCACCGAGGTGCCGATGATGCCTGCGCCAATGATAATAGCGTCATATGTTTCGCGTGTTGTCATAATCTCTCCCTCCCGCACACTGCCATATCAGTATAGAGTGACCCGTGTGGTCAACTGAGAAAGATTAACGGAGCGCCTGATGGAATTTGCGACGGCTGAGACATGGTATGAAACCAGAACCATCGATGACGATATCACCTATATCGGTGAGCCCCATATCAAGGAATTCTATCGCTGCAATATCTGGCACGTGCGCGGACGTGACAAGGATATGCTGATCGATAGCGGCATGGGCGTCGTCAGCCTGCGTGCGCATGTGCCGTTGGTTACCGAAAAGTCCTGCATTGCCGTTGCCAGTCACACGCACTTTGATCATATCGGCTGTCACCATGAGTTTGAAGAACGTCTGGTGCATGCCAACGAGGCCGAATTTATGGCCCATCCGACGCGCGAGAACACCGCGGCTGATAATTACGTCACCGATGATATCTTTACCAAGCTGCCACCCGCGCCCTATACATCGGCACAATACAACGTGCGCGCGGCCCCGGCCACGCGCCTGATCGATGATGGTGACGTGATCGATCTGGGCGACCGGTCCTTTGAGGTGATCCACACGCCGGGTCATTCAACCGGCGAGATCATGTTGTGGGAAAAGGCCAGCCAGATATTGTTTTCCGGCGACATGATCTATGACGGCGGGCTAATCGATGATGATGTACCGGTCTATATCGAGTCCATGAAACGGATTTACGACTTGCCCGTGCGCGTCGTGCACGGCGGACATTTCCCAAGCTTCGACGGTGAGCGCTACCGCGAACTGATCCGGGCTTATCTCGATGAAAAGGGCGCGTCGCTGTAGGCGCGCCTTAGCGCGTCAGCAGCACCAGATCGGCGGGGTCGACCGTCAGCGCAATGGTCTCGCCTGTTTGTGGCATGGATTTTTGCGGCAGCCGCACCTTGAAGACGTCATCGTGACCGACAAGCCGTGCCGAGCACTGGTGGTGTGTGCCAAAGAAGCCCGCTTCGAGGATTTCGGCGTCACCCAGCGCCATTCGTCCCGCGCTGCTATCTGTGCTGATGTGTTCAGGCCGTACAGAGAGTGCGACGAATTCACCGACCTGTGCATTGCCCGCGACGCTGAATGTGCCCATTGGGGTTTCAACGCTGACGTTCTTGCCATCCACGGCGGCGACGCTGCCTTCAATCAGGTTGCTCTCGCCCATGAAGCTGGCGCTGAAGCGCGAAGACGGGCGCAGGTAAATGCGCTCGGGGATACCGGCATCTTCGATAAAGCCTTCGTTCATGACGATGATGGTGTCGCCGATGGCCATGGCCTCTTCCTGGTCATGGGTGACGTGTACGAACGTGGTGCCGACGCGCTTCTGGATGGATTTAAGCTCTTCCTGCATGGCGCGGCGCAGCTTCATGTCGAGCGCACCGAGCGGCTCATCAAGCAACAGCACGGCGGGTTCAACCACCAGCGAGCGGGCCAGTGCGATGCGCTGGCGCTGGCCGCCCGATAGCTCATGCACGCGGCCCTTGGCCGTATGGGCCAGCCCGACCATCTCCAGCGCAGCCATGGCACGCGCGTCTTGTTCGGCCTTGGCAACGCCCTGCATCTTCAGGCCAAAGGCCACGTTGCCGATAATCGACATATGGGGAAACAGCGCATAGTCCTGAAACACCGTTGCCGTGGGGCGTTTGGCCGGGGGCACGTCGGTGACGTCGTGCCCGTTGATCAGCACGCGGCCCGTGGTCGGGTTGAGAAAACCGCCGAGGATATTGAGCAGAGTGGTCTTGCCGCCGCCTGAAGGGCCAAGCAGGACCACGTAGTCACCCTCGTTGATGTCGAGGTTGATGGTCTTCAGCGCCACGGTCTTGCCGAAGTGCATGGAAATATCGCGAAATTCTACGGCGGTATTGCTCACGCCTTTTTCCTCCGGAATACGACTAGGTCGAGAATGAATACGCCAACCACAGAAATGATAAATACGAAACTGCCGACCGCGTTGGTCTTGGGGTTGAGTCCGGTGCGCAGCATGCTCCAGATTTCAACCGGTAGCGTGACGTCAAAGCGGCTGACCATAAAGGCGATGATGAACTCGTCCCATGAAAATGTCACCGACAGGAAGAAACTGGCGAACAGGGCAGGCCACAGCATGGGTACGCTGATCATGCTCATGACCTGCCATTCGCGCGCGCCGAGATCGCGCGCGGCACGCTCCACATTGGCTTGATGTTCGCCCATCTGGCTATAGGTGATGGCGAAGCATAGCGGCAGGTTGATCACCACATGGCCGATACCGACTGTGAACAGGGATTTTGGTATGCCCAGCGTGTTGAACGTAATCAGCAGGCCCATGGCGATGATCAGGTAGCTGACCGTCAGCGGTGCGGTCAGGAAGCCCTGCATCAGGCCGCTCAAGGGCAGGCGGTGGCGCGCGATGGCATAGGCTGCGAGAAACCCCAGCACCACCGAAACGGCCGAGGACGCAAAGGCGACAATGATCGAATTGCCCAGCGCGTCCATCATGCGCGCATCGGAAAACATCGCGTCATACCAGCGTAATGACGGCCCGCTGAACGGCGGGATCGGCACGCGGGTCTCATGGAACGAGAACAGCACCAGCACGGCGACGGGCAAAAATATAAAACCGTAGATCAGCACCGCATAGATGATGGAGGGCAGGTTGCGCAGGGTGTTTTTCATGGCCTACATGCGCTCCAGCTTGAGCCATCGCGCAAAGGCGATATAGACCAGAGAGACCACCCCCATCAGCATCATCGCCAGCGCCGAGGCCATGGGGAAGTCCGAACGGCGCGCGATTTGCAGCATGATGGTTTGCGGTAACAGCAGTTCGCGGTTGCCGCCGAGAATTTGCGGCGTGATGTAATCGCCGATGCACAGCACGAATGTCAGGAACGCGCCGACCATGATACCGGGCAGGGTCAGCGGCAGGATGACATAGACGAAACTGCGGATCGGGCCAGCGCCCAGATCAGCGGCGGCCTTGCGGTAGCTCTTGGGCAACTGCACCAGATTGGCATAGATCGTCAGCGTCAGCAGCATGACAAAGAAATGCACGAAGCCGATAACCACCGCACCCCGGCTGTTGGCAAAGGATATGGCCTCGCTGGTTAACCCAACGTCGAGCAGGAAATTGGAAATGATGCCGCCCTTTGAGAGCACTAGCAGCCAGCTATAGGAACGCACCAGATAGGATGTCCAGAACGGTAGAATGGCGAGGATCAGCGCCATACGCTGCCAGCGCTGCGGGACCTTTTCGGCCAGAATATAGGCCAGCGGATAGGCCAGCAGGATACTGGTGATGGTGACAATCGCAGTGACTTCGAGGGAATTGACCAGCGATTGCAGGAATACGGATTTGGCGAAGAATTTTTCGTAGTTGGCCAGCGTGAAGTCGGTGACCAGCTTGCCGCCGACGCGCTGCCAGACGCTGTAGAAACCCATGATGATCAGCGGCATGGCAAAAAATGCCGCAGTCCACAACATGGCGGGTAAAAGAAGCCCCCAGGCTCTGACGTTATTTTGTCTCATCCTGGGGGCGTCTTTCGTCATCTTCTACTTAAACTTACTCTTTGGGGAACGGGATAGCTGCAGCTTAGTGCTGCAGGAATTCCGTCCATACGTCGAGCATCTTGCCGTCCAGTTCAGCATCGGGAATGAAGTAACGATGCGAATTGGCCTGGAATGCTTTCTGCTCGCTCCAGCGCAGACCGGCCTTTTGCGCGTCGGTCAGCTTGCTTTCGGTCTTGCTGTTGGCGGGCATACCCCAGAAGCACGAAGACGTTGCCAGACGGGCCTGACCTTCGGGGCTCATGACGTATTTGACGAACTCAACGGCCAGATCCTGCTTTTTGGAATCCTTGAACACGGCCAGCGACTGGCTCCACAGGATACCGCCCTGATCAGGCAGCACCCAGTCGAGGTTGGGGTCTTCGGCCTGCAGCACGGAAACGGCCCATTCGCCGCCACCGATCAGGATGTCGGCTTCGCCAGTTGCCAGCGCCGTGGACGAGGCCACAACGTCACCAATCATGACGGAATTTTCCTTGAGCTTGAACAGCTCTGCCTTCATTGCAGGCAGGATATCAGCAGTGATGTCGGATGGCTTGATGCCCATTTTCAGGGCGACGAGATCCATCAGCGGGATGTAGTAGTCATAGATCGCGATCTTGCCTTTGTATTTGTCGGACCACAGGGTGCTGAGGTCACGCATGTCGGCGGGATCGACCTTGGACTTGTTGTAGCTGATCACGTTGTAGCCGAACTTTTCCATGATGGCGTACATCTTGCCATCCTTGAAGGTGGCATCGCGCATCTGTACGGCGTCGAACACGTCATCAAGTGGCAGTTCGTCCTGCGGCAGCTCGGCGAGCAGGCCAGAGGCCACAACACCGGGTACGTCCACGCCATCAACGACGAACACGTCCCAGTCACCGGGCTGTGACTGCTCGATGATGGCGAGCGCTTCACCGGTGCCGCCATATTCCTTGAGGTTGACCTTAACACCGAATTTCTTTTCAAACGGTTCGATCAGGGCCGGGTCGGTGTGATCACACCAGACCAGCGCATTGAGTTCTTCTGCCGCACTGGCAGCCGACATTAGGCCGGTCGATGTGGCGACCACGGCCAGACCACCAAGCAGCATCTGCATGGGGCGAGATGTTATTGAAAGCATAAGAACCTCCCAGTTCACGATTATTATCCGGATTTTCCGCTGTGCGGCAGCCTGTATCCATACCGCCGGAAATCATCATGGAAAAAATGGATTGATTTAAATTATGAGTCAATTCATTTTTATACATATGAACCGAATTGACGGGGCAGCAGATGTCGGGATTGCGGGCAAAACAAAAGGCAGAGCGCGAACGGCGTATCCTTGATGCGGCGACGGTGCTGTTCCGTGATCTGGGTTATGAGAACACCAAGATCGAAACCATTGCCGAGCAGGCCGGGATCGCCATCGGCACGATCTATAACTATTTCCAGTCCAAGGGTGACCTGCTGCTCGCCATTGTCTCGGTCGAGGTCAATGAAGTCCTGAACGCAGGCTCGCGTCTGCTCGCCAGCCCCGGCGAGGATGTTGAGCACACCATCAACGCGTTGTTTGGGATCTATCTCGAACACTCATTGGTGTATCTCGACAAGGGAATGTGGCGCAACGCCATGGCCATGACCACGCGCGCACCGGACTCGCCGTTTGGTCTGCATTACCGTGGCCTTGATAAGCAACTCGCGACACAGGCCTGTGAGCTTGTCTGCGTGCTGCAACGCGCCGGACGGGTGCGGCCCGACGTCGATGACCGCGCCGTGGGTGAGATGCTGTTCAACAACATGAACATGATGTTCGTTAATTTCGTGCAGGCCGAGGACATGAGCCTGACGGACCTCAAGGCCCGCATCGAGCGCCAGAACAAACCACTGGCAAACGCCATCGCGCTTTAGTCCTGCGTCACGCCGCCTTCGGCCTTGCGGCGCTGCACAAACGCATCGAGTTCCTCGTCAATGGCCGGGTCGAGCGGCGGTGGCTCATAGGCTTCCAGCAGGTCCTTGTAGATGCGGTTGGCGCGCTGCGTGGCGTCTTGCGAGCCGTCTTCTTGCCATGTTTCGAAATTACGCCAGTCTGACAGCATGGGTGTGTAAAAGGCCGTTTCGTAGCGCTCCAGCGTATGGGGCGTGCCAAAGTAATGCCCGCCCGGCCCAACGTCGCGCATGGCGTCGAGCGCCAGCTCCGCCGGGTCGGTCGACAGCGGTTTGACGAACTCGGCCATCATCTGCAGCATCTCGGCGTCCATGATGACTTTTTCAAAGGACGCACATAGCCCGCCCTCGATCCAGCCCAATCCGTGCAGCACGACATTGCAGTGCCCCAGCGTGCAGCCCCAGATGGTCATTTGCGATTCGTAGGCCGCCTGCGCGTCCGGTGCGTTCGATGCGTTCACGTTCGATGCCCGGTAGGGCAGGTTGTAGCGCCGCGCCAGCTGGCCGCCGATGATGGTCGCCTTGGCGTGCTCGGGCGTGCCAAAGGCCGGCGATCCGGTCTTCATATCCACGTTGCTGGTAAACCCGCCGTAAACTGCCGGACAACCCGGATTGACGAGCTGCATAAAGGTGATCCCGGCCAAGGCCTCAGCGTTCTGCTGGACCAGCGCACCGCCGATGGTGACCGGGGCCATGGCACCGGCCAGCGTGAACGGCGTGACCACTACCGGTTGGTTATGGCGCGCCATCTCGATCATGCCCTGCAACATGGGGATGTCGTATTGCAGCGGTGAGTTGGCATTGACCACGGTGAAAATGCTGGGCCGCTGGCATAGCTCTTCGGTGCTGATACCATGCGCAATCTTTGTCATTTCCAGCGAGTCCGTCATGCGCTCATTGCCCAGCGCGTAACCAAAGTTGACCTTGTCGCTGAGCCGTACCATGGCCTGATAGGCATCAAGGTGGCGTTCGCGCGGTGCGATATCCATGGGCTCGACCGGATAACCGCTGATGAAATGCAGGATGTTGAGGCTCTGGCCCAGCTTCAGTAAATCGCAATAGGCATCGAACGTGCCGCTTTGGCGCGGTGTGTCGAGTGAGGAAAAGTTCGGCGGACTGCCCACCATGCCAAAGTTCAGCGCGTTGCCACCCCATGTCAGGTTTCGCTCGGGGTTGCGCGCGTGCATGGTGAATTCGCTCGGTGCCTTGGCAACCGCACCCTCGATCAGGGCGCGATCAAAGCGCACGCGGGTCTCGCCCTCGCGCACGTCCGCCCCGGCGGCTTTCAGAATCTCGCGGGCCTGGGGTAACAGAAAGTTCAGGCCGATTTCCTGTAGCACCGTCAGGGATGCCTCATGAATGGCCTCGACCTGATCATCGGTGATAAAGGCGAACGGCGGGAATGGGTTGCGGACCGAGCGCCATGGCAACTGGGTCAGGCCACCCGCGCTCGCGTCTGCACGTTCGCCGCGCTGACGTGATCGCCCCGAGCGCCGCGTGCGGCCTTCAACATTATCGACCATTGAGCCTGCCCATTCCTGTTAGATTGTTATCAGGCCATTTAGGGCCTGTGCGTGGCCGGGGGAAGTTTAAAAACTATGGGCTTACGCAAATTTTATTCATCCCTCTGTCAGAGGTCCTTGCACAACCGCAGGGAATCATAGATCGCGGCGTGAATATTGCGGCTGCTCACCGCGTCACCAACCCGCAGCAGAACGAAGCTGCCATCATTGGCTGCGGCCTGCGGTGTGTTGGCCGCCATGGCGTCATAGTCCAGCACGCCGTTGTTGAACGATGCTTCGCGCAGCTCTTGATAGACATCGTCAAACGGGACGGTGCCGTGCTCGACGATGATGTGATCGACAATGCGCTCAATATCGGGCCCGCCGTATTCGTTGGTGAAGCTCGCCTTTAGCTGATTGCCGGTTTTCTCGATGGCCTTGATGCGGTGGTCGGGCGTCACGCTGACGCCGTTCTTGTAAAAATGTTCCAGATAAATCGGGAAGTTCAACGTACCCATTTCCATGGCGGCGGCGCGGTCGGGTGTAACCAGCTCGACCTCGCAATCATCATGTCCGCCCAGGAAGTCGGCGCACGATGGCCCCTGATGCTGGCCGCTGTCGTCATAGACCAGTACCGAACCGCTGATCTGTTCACCCGCCAGTACGTCCCATACGCTCATGGCATGCTCGCCGCCGGGTACATAATCGGTGTCGGGCAGGCCACCCGTGGCGATGATCACCACGTCGGGGAATTCGGCGCGGATGGCGTCGGCCTCGGCAAACGTATTCCAGCGCACGTCAACGCCCAGCCGTTCAACCTGTGCGCTCAACCAGTCAACAATGCCGATCAGGTCCTTACGCCAACCGGCCTTGGCCGCCAGCACGATCTGGCCGCCCAGCGTGCCGGTGGCTTCAAACAGCACGACCTCGTGACCGCGTTCGCCGCACACCCGCGCGGCTTCCAGCCCGGCCGGACCACCGCCGACGATGATGATTTTTTTCCGGCGTCCTTCGGAGCGCCCGATGACGTGCGGCATGGTGGCCTCGCGACCTGTGGCGGCATTATGGATGCACAGCGTCTCGCCGCCCTCGTAGATACGGTCGAGGCAATACCCCGCCCCGACGCAGGGCCGGATGTTGTCTTCGTGTCCGGCTTCCAGCTTGCGCACAATGTGCGGGTCGGCGATGTGGCCGCGCACCATGCCAACCATATCAAGCAGTCCTTCGTTCAGCGCGTAGCGTGCTGAAGACAGATCGGCGATGCGACAGGCATGGAACACCGGCACCTTGATCTGATCGCGCACGCTGCCGATGACGACAACCCACGGTGCCAGCGTGCCGTGCATGCTGGGGATGTGATAGGCCAGATTGTGGTCGTTATCGATGCGGCCAAAGTTCACGGTCATGTAATCGATCAGTCCGGATTCCGAGAGGATGCGTGCGGCCTCGGTACCTTCTTCAAGGCCAATACCGCCCTCGGCGTTTTCGCTCAGGCCCTGACGGATGCCGAGGATGTAATCTGGCCCCACGGCTTCGCGCATGGCTTCGAGCACTTCGAGGCTGAAGCGCAGGCGGTTTTCCAGCGAGCCGCCATATTCATCGTCGCGGAAATTGGTCAGGGGTGAGAGGAATTGCTCGGGCAGGTGGCCGTGTTGCAGGAATTCGCAGCCATCCAGATCACCGTCTTTGCAGCGCTTGGCCGCAGCAGCATAGGCCTTGCGGATGCGTTTGATATCATCCTTGTCCATAACCTTTGGGAAACCCCGATGCGCCGGTTCGCGCACGCGCGATGGTGCCGTGACCGGCAGCCAGTCGGCCTGATTCCATGTCGTGCGCCGCCCCATGTGGGTGACCTGACAGATAATCGGGCAGTCAAATTTGTGCATGCGTTCGGCGAACTGGCGGAAATAAGGGATGATGGTGTCATCGCCGACATAGAGCTGGCCAAACACTGATGGCGAGTCCGGGGCCACGTTCGATGAGCCACCGAACATGCTCATGGCGATGCCGCCCCTGGCCTTTTCTTCGTGATAGAGCTGGTAGCGTTCCTTGGGCATGCCGTCTTCGGCATAGGACGGCGCATGGGGCGTTGAGGTGATGCGGTTCTTCAGTGTCAGGTGCTTCAGCTGAAAGGGCTGTAGCAGTACGTCTGTCTTGGTGCTCATGTAACCTCCCGCCGCCAGTATCCCCAACCACAGTGTTACTTTAGGCAGAACCGCCGCACCCTGAGAAGTCCCAAAACGACATGTAAGGAAATCTTCTCGACGCCTTGGCGTGGCTCTGACAAGCTGCGGTCATCATAATTCATTGATCCGAGAGCGGGAGATATCGGCATGGAACTGAGCGGCGTACACACCCCCATCGTCACACCGTTTGATAGCAGCGGTGCCATTGATTACGACACGCTGGCCCGATTGATAGAATTCCAGTTGAACAATGGTATCAGCGGCATCATTCCGGGCGGTTCAACCGGTGAGTTCTATGCACTCAGCGCCGATGAACGCCACGATCTGAACCGCTTTGTCATGGAAACCGTCGGCAATCGCGCCATCTTAACGGCGGGCACCAATGCGACGACCACGGCAGACGTCATCGCCTATTCGCGTGACGCGCAGGAACTGGGCTATGACGCCATCATGCTGGCCCCGCCGTATTATTCGCTGCCCGAACAGGACGACGTGCTGGGTCATTTCCGCGCCGTCATCGACGCCGTCAATATCCCGTTGATCCTCTATAACTTCCCCGGCCGCGCGGGGGTCGAGATCGGCTATGACGTGCTCGACGGGCTGGCCGACCACCCACAGGTTATCGCCATCAAGGAAAGCAGCGGCGACATCAACCGCATGCACGATATCGCGCCGCGCTACGCCGGGCGCATCCAGCTGGTTTGCGGCTGTGATGATCAGGCGTTTGAGTACTTCGCATGGGGCGTGACAGCATGGATTTGCGGCGCGGCCAACCCGGCACCGGCGCAAAACGTCGCGGTACTTGAGGCCGCCGTAAACGGCGATCAGGCCGCATCGCGCGACGCCATGACAAAGATTATGCCACTGGTACAAAGTCTGGAAGGCGGCAAGTACATCCAGAAAGCCAAGTACGGCATGGAACTGGCGGGTATTGCATGCGGTAACACGCGCGCGCCGTTGGGTGAACTCTCTACCGCCGAAAAGGCGGACTTCAAGGCAATCTATGACGCCATGATGGGGTAGGGGCGGCTGCATGTTTCAGCATGCAGCCCTGATAGCGCCGATACTTTGCCGCGATCAATGGGCGCGTGCGTAATCCCGCATGGTGTCGATTTCCAGCTGGTTTTCATCCATCTGGTGGCGGATGACATCGCCGAGGCTGATCATACCCTTGATCCGGCCATCCTCGACCACGGGCAGGTGACGTACGTGTTTGTAGCTCATCTTGCGCATGACGCTTTCGGCGTTATCGCTCATCTTGCAGATATAGGCCTTGGACATGATGTCGCCGACCTTCTGCTTGAAGGTTTCGGCACCGTGCGAGGCCATGGCGTGCAGGACGTCACGCTCGGTCACCAGACCAAGCAACTCACCGCCCAACGCACAGACCATGATGGCGCCGACCTTCTTGTCCTTGAATATCTGGATGGCGGGTTCGACACTTTCCTTCGGCCCCATGGTGATGCTGAATACGCGCTTGTTGCGCAGCACTTCGGATACAAACATGACGCACCTCCCTATCGTGCAGCCCGCCCGGAGCGCGCCAGAGCAGGCACGTAAAGCGAGCCGGAGCATTCAGGTTTATCAGAACGGCCTGTGGGGTATGGGAAAGCATTCAGGAAACGCAAACGTTAGCGCCACCGCTGCCACATACCCTGACGAGGCCTGACCAATGTCTCCGGCCTTCGTAAGGGGCTATTCTAGCACAAAACGGGTTTTCGCCCAATGGGATGATAATCGGGTGTTGGGGACTGATGTGGGGAACACGTGTGCAGGACTGTTCAATTACAGATGCCGAAAAGTGGACACTAAGGCAGCTTCCGGTCATCTAGCGCGAGAATACATGTCCGTTAGTGGCATACCTGGTGGAGGGGAAAAATGATTTCCAAATTAGAGATCATATTTGTCCCAAGCGTACCGCCACTCATCCCACATGGGGGTAAGCCGCTGGATCAACGACAGACGTTTTTTGCTTTCTTCTTCTCCTTCTTCTTCGTTGGCCCAGCGCACGACCAAAATTTCAGCCAAGGCATCCCCCGTCAGAAGGGGCTTGGACGAATATTCAAAGTAGCCGTTCTCGTAGGTCTTCTTGAACAGTGCAAAGAGCTCGGTCTTATACGGCTCTTGGCCCATGTATGCGCCGCCATGTATAAATTTCAGAAACTTGAGCACATCTTCGATGATCTCTTCTTGTGTCATGACGTTCTCCCATTCCTACGGATTGGCAGAGCGTACCACAAGGAAGCAGGTCGCACATCTTTGTCCGTTAATGAAGTGGGCGCTGGCTGAACAATGGATCGAGGTGCAGGCCGAGCGCGCCATGCGGGATTTACTGCACTGGCCTTGGTGGCTACGCGGCCCGAAGCACGAAGAAACCCGCGCTGAGTGTCTAAAAACCGACACCGCCGAAAAATCGCCGGAAACCGGGACTATCAGCATGGCGAACTCTCCTAACGCCTGTATCAATGGTGTATGCTAAACACGTGGGTTTTTGAGAGATGAGGACATAGAGAGATGGATATACAACTCACAAAAGAAGAGGTTGCCACTAGGCAATTAGATACTGCGATCAAACTCTTCTTCAATGCTGGTGACGTAGTATCAGTTCATACGCTGGCTGCAGCATCAGCAACAGTGTTCGGGGACATACTGGAAAAGAGGGGGGAGACGTCGTGGCGTGAGAAGATCGTTGAGGATCATCCCGACCTCAAAAAATCGCAAGTTTATAATATCCTGAGGAACGCACAGAATTTCTTCAAACATGCTCGCGACGATCCTGATGGCGTGCTCGAATTTTCAAATACAGAAAATGATGCAGTGATTATGATCGCTACTCTTGAGTGTGGCTTATTGCTTCAAGCTAAAAATCAAAATCGCAAAGAGCGAAAGATGCTCTCGACTCCGATGTCCATATTCCAGCTCTGGAATTTCGCAATAAAATTAGATGATTTCTATATTCCTAAGACGCCACTTGCGCTTGCACGTGAACTCTTTCCTGGAATTAAGCAGTGCCCAAGATTCGAGCAGCTATCAATGGGGGCGGAGATATTGCAAAAGCGAGAAGCCTACAATCGCAAATCACCAGAGTCTCAATAACGAGCCTTCGATATCGGTATTCCGATATCGGCATGAAACGAGGCCTAACAGTGCATACATGAACCGATAAGCTTAAAAAGTCCGGCAACCTAACCAATCACCGGGATACCAGTGATATAAGGCGCAAGACCATACGGATGGCGTTTGATCGATGCTGCCAAATTGGCCTGCACACACCTATTGCCCTCATTAGCGGCTAGCCATTGCCGGGCGGCAACAACCATGTCATTGCAGAATATTGGTACGTCCAGGACAAGCGCGTCGTTAAATATGCTTTTATGTATAATATTTCTAGGGCCGGGTTTGGGCTCCAGGAAAATCAGGCGCTTATGTTGTTTTCCTCCATGGCGGGCACGGCCCTGATGAAGATATTTGCATCGCAATTCCCAGCAATCCCTCCCGGAAAGACACTGGCCGTATTCGGCCCCCATCTCCTGATTAAACCAATTGGAATAGCGCCTAGAATTGGATTTACCACTTTTCGCGGCCAACGCCGCACAGACATCCGGCACGATCAATGTGGTGCCCAGTGCCAAGTAATACAGGTTCGCCTGAACGGCGCGCTCGATCTGAACAAAATAATCGTCCATCACATTCCCCCATCTAGGATATTCGTGGTCCGGGCGGGACATATTGGACGCAAACACACCATGATGTCGATTAGGAGGCGTACCGAGCGATGTTTTGTCCAGAAACCATAACAATGCGCAACGTTGTCTTTTTCATAACGCACCACGGCAAGGGTGACGTGGGAGTGGCGTTCATTTTCTGAGTGGTGGAACCCACTGAGGTACGAAGTTGGCATCATCGCAAAACCACGTGGCGACCGAGTACTGACGCTGAACAAGGATGGCCGCTGGCTTTTAAACCTAAGCAATTTTCTATTCCGAACAAAACGGGTTTTCGCCCAATGGGATGATAATCGGGTGTTGGTCTGTTGTGGGGAATGGCCCCCGTGCTGTCATCGAATCGGTTCCGCCCACACCCTTGGAAAACCTTGACAAAATTTATTATTTAGGATATCTATCCTAGTTCTGGATTTTGTTCTTTTATATTGTGCATAGAACCGCATGGGGTTGCGCGCCGCGCTGTTTGGGCGGGGTTACAAATGTCTACATTTGTGAACACAAAAAATGTAGATGAATGCTTGCAAATGTAGACATCGTGGTGTGGCCCTTATGACTTAATGCGTTGATCTGGCTTGGTTATTTGCCGATTTTTCATAATCCAGCGCGCATATGTGAATAGATGTCTACATTTTTAATGAAATCAATGGGTTGCAGAGGCGGAGCGGGAAGGCGGGGCAGGGGCCGTTATTGATGCCGCTCAGGCTTTTTGACGCCGCGCGAACGTTTCGCGGTACCACACGTAAATGCCGCTGCCGATAATCAGCGTCGCGCCGCACGCCATCCACACGCTCGGCACATCGCCGAAGATCAGCAAGCCCCACAGAATGGCGGCGATCACCTGTGAATAGGTAAACGGTGCCAGCATCGAGGCTTCGGCCGCGTGGAAGGCTTTGACCAACAGGAAATGCCCGGCGGCCCCGGCCAGCCCCATGGTCACCATCAGGCCCCATTCAAAGGGGCTGAGGTCCTGCCAGTAGAACGGCACAACGGCGCTGAGCACCACGGCACCGACGGCGGTGGAATAAAACGTCGTCGCGGCGGGGTTGTCCTTGGTGCGGATGATCCGCGTCATGACCATGTATACCGCCAGCAAGACAGCCGTGACCAAAGGCAACAGCGCCGCCCAGCCCAGCGTGCCGGAACCGGGGCGCGCCACCAGCAAGACGCCAACAAAGGCACAGGCCACGGCGGCCATGCGTCGCGGCCCGACGTGTTCGCCCAGAAACAGACCGGAAATCACGGTCACAAGTACGGGGGCGAGAAACTGAATTGCCGCCGCATCGCCCAATGGCATCAAGGTGATGGCGACGTACATGAACGACGTTGCACCGAACAGGGCGGCAGCGCGGATAAATTGCAGGCCCGGTCTGCGCGCATACAGGAAATCAAGCGAGCGCTGCTTTGCTGCATATAGCGAAAACGTGATCACGGTGTGAAAGAAATAGCGTCCCCAAATGACCATCAAAATGGGCACGTTGAGGGCCAGATGCTTGGCTGTGACGTCCATACCCGCCAGCACGCCGCCAGTGACGATAATCATCAAAATGGCGATTGCCGGTGTTGTGTGCGAGCGCTGATTATCGGTGGGGGTGGTCATGGCGAAAACATACACAGTGGCGCGCAAGATAAAACCACCTTGTGTGCGGGCTACTCCTCAAAGCGATCTGTGGCGTCACGATCGTGGTCGTATCGTCTCGTAAGCGGAAATGGTGGCAACCAGGACTCGCGACGGATGGTCCAGCTTTCATAGGTTGGCATCAGTTGATCCGGGGCATCCAGAGATCCCAGGTTCACTTCTATTTCGTCTGCGCTGCGTGCGAAAATGGACGAGCCGCAGCGCGGACAGAAAAACCGCCCGGCGTAGTCGCGGGTTTCGCCCTCGATCATCACCGCATCCTGCGGGAACACCGCAGAAGCGTGAAAAAGAGCCCCATGATGCTTGCGGCAGTCGAGACAGTGACAAAGGCCGACCCGGTATGGGCGTCCCGTCGCCACAATTCGGACGTTGCCGCACGAGCAACCGCCGGTGAGTTCGTCCATGCTGTGCCTCCTCTGAAATCAAACGGTCGGAATCTTTACAACTGCTGTCAGCCGCCCTTGAGCGGCGGCATGAACGACATGGCGTCGCCGTCGCTGAGCGTGATCTCATTGCGTTTCGATGGCGGTACGGCGCTGCCATTGAGCACGATCAGGCAGCGTGTGTCGGTGGGCGCGCCGATGTGTGCCAGCACACCATCGGGTGTTATGCCATCGGGCACCTCGATCTCGGCAGTTTTACCCTCGGTGCCTTCGGGCAGGTAGCGGGTGAACAGCCCCGCAGTCTTGAGTGTGATATTCATGTGTTATCCCATAAACCAAAGTGTCCCGACTCCATGGGAGCCGGGACACTTGTTTGTTGAACACAAATACGTCGTCGCGGATTGTGCCAATCCGCTCGGGATTTGTTTAGAGCCCCAGACGCTCGATCAGTTCGTTGGTTAGCTGTCCGTCTTCGGTCCAGCCGCGCAGTTCGTAGTATTCCGGCAGCATCTGGGCCAGCTCGCTGACTTTGCCTTGCGCCGTGCCCGACGGTGCCGGGGTTTCCAGCAGACGCTTGGGCAGGGTGTCGTCCGCGCTGGTCAGACCGGCCGCCATGTTGAAGCGGCGTTCGGCGTTCCATACACGCTCACCGATTTCGGTCAGGCGGTCTTCCGGCCAGTCACCGGGCAGATCAGCGTCAAGCAACTTGCTGAAGTCCGGGAAGCCCATGCCCGCGTCACCGACAAACAGGCATAGCCCGGTTGAATCGATGGTCGCGATCTGGTCCTGGCTGTTCTTGCAGGGTTTGGCCTTGCCGTTGCCGCTGACATCTTCCATGTCTTCTTCAAACACGGCGTGCTTGAGGTGACATGCGCCACGGTTGGACGTGGCATAGCCCAGACCCATGCCTTGCAGGGCGCGGCTGTCGTAACCGGCGAATTCCTGGCCCTTCACGTGCATGGCGATTTCGGGGTGGCCGTACTTTTCGCACATCAGCTTGGAACCCATGGCAAGAATGGCGCCGAAGCCTTCGCCCTTGCCGGTTTTTTCCGACATGATGGTGAGCGCTTCGGGATTGCCGAACGAGAGGTCCACGCCATCGGTGTCGTCCTTGGTGATGACGCCCATTTCGTACAGTTCCATAGCGGCGGCCAGCGTGCCACCGAACGAGATCGGGTCATACCCGTGTTCGTTGGTCATGAAACCGGCAAAGGTCAGCGCGTCGATATCATCGACACCGACCAGTGGGCCGAATGCATAGGCGGTTTCGTATTCCAGGCCGCCCGATGCGACGCGGTATTCCGGCCGGTCGGCGATGGAGAAATGGTTTTCGTCGATGTGTGCAATACGTCCGCACGCGATGGTGCAGCCAAAGCAGGCCTTGTTGGTGACCATGTTGCGGTGGCCGTTGGAATGCTCTTTCCACATGGCGTCGGGATTGACGTTCGAGGTGCCCTCGAACTGCACGGCCTGAAAGTTGCGTGTCGGCAGACCGCCGAACTCTTCCATGGCGTCGATCATGGCATTGGTGCCGAGCTCGGTGAGTTCCTTGCGGCCCTCGTTCTGGGCCAGTTGTTGGTGAGTTGCGCGCACGACCTCCATGAAGGTCTTGGGGTCGTCGGCTATGACGCCCTTGGTGCCGCGTACCGCGACGGCCTTGAGGTTCTTCGAGCCCATCACCGCGCCGACACCGGAACGTCCGGCGGCACGATGCAGATCGTTGACCACGCAGGCGTAACGGCACAGGTTTTCACCGGCCTCGCCACATGACGCGACGCGCATCAGCGGGTCGTTATGGGTGGTCTTGAGCCATTCTTCGGTGTGCCACACGGTGGTGCCCCAGATATCGTCGGCGGGCAGGATTTCCACTTTGTCGTCGACAATGTTGAGGTAAACCGGCTTTTCCGAACGGCCTTCGAGTAGCAGCAGGTCATAGCCTGCGAATTTCAGCTCGGCACCGAACTTGCCGCCAGAATTCGAGCACGCGATAGCGCCGGTCAGGGGGCTTTTGCACAGCACCGCATAACGGCTACTGGTTGGGGCCATGGTGCCGGTCAGCGGACCGGTGGCGAAAATCAGCATGTTTTCCGGGCTCAGAGCATCAGCCTTGGGATCCATGTTTTCCCACAGATACTTGGTGCCGAGACCGCGCGAGCCGAGATAGGCATTGGCCCATTCCATGTTCAGCGGTTCTGCTTCGGCGGTTCCTTTGGTGAGGTTGACCCTCAGTACATTTCCCTGCCACGACATATCAATCTCTCTTTCTTTAAATCCTTGGTGCCACGCGGCCTGTTAGGCGCCAGCGTCGGTCTGAACGGCGGTTTCACGCATTTTGGCAAGTCCGGTCCAGTTCGCATCACCAAAGATGATTGCGCCGGTGGGGCATGCCTTTGCGCATTCAGGATCACCTGAACACAGATCGCACTTCGCAACCTTGCGCGTGTTTGTGTCGTAGTTGATCGTTCCGAACGGGCAAGCGATGGTGCAAACCTTGCAACCCACGCATTTGCTATCGGCCAGTTCCACCGCACCTGTTTCACCATTGCGGCTCAGTGCATTGGTCGGACAGGCCTGCATGCACCACGCGTCGGCGCACTGTGTGCAGGTATAGGGGATGGAGCGTTTGCCGTGCTCCAGTTCAAAGACCTTAATTCGCGAGCGTGAGGGGTTAAATGCCCCGGTGTGCTCGAATGAACATGCCATTTCGCATTGCAGACAACTTGTACATTTGCCCGCGTCCAAGATCAGCGCTTTGTGCACCGTGTGCCTCCTCCTGAGAATTTGCTCGCCAGACCAACCAAGCCTGTCGATGCTTTTTGTTATGGCGGTATACTAGCGGTAGTTTGATGTTTTGCGAAACCCCCTAAGAGGGATAGGTCCGGACCTTTTTTTCATCAGCAAGCGCCAAATGAATCACGCAGCCAGTCGGCGAATACCACGGCTTCCGCACGCCATGTGTGGTTGGGTGGCGTTGCCAGGTAATAGCTCTCTCCGATTTCCGTTTCCAGATCGAACGGTCGGATGAGCACGTTCGACGCGGCGTAGTGCTCCCACAGGGAACTGAAACACAACGTCAGACCACCGCCACCGGCAGCAGCTTCAACGGCCAGCGCCCATGTGTCGACCAGAATGGACGTCGAATCGGTGATCGCCGCCGCGCTACTGTCGACCGCTTCGAGCCAGCGTGGCCACAGGTTGGAATGGCTGCTGACATGATAGACCGTGTGTGCGCCCAGATCGTCAAAGCTTTGCGGTGGCGTGCGACCATCAAATAGCTCTGGTGCGCAGACCATAAAGAACTGCTCGTTTGTAAGCTTTTCCAACTGCGCATTGGGCCATTGGCCGTTGCCGAACCGAACATCGAGGTCGACGCCCGCCCAGTCATGGTCATCGGGCCACACGGCGGTCACGATGCGTAGCGATATATCAGGGTGGGCGGCCTGAAACTGTGGCAGGTGTCGGCCCAGCCATGTCGCGGCAAAGGTCGCACTGACACGGATCGTCAGGCTTTCGGCATGGGCTGGACCGAATACCTCGCTGGTGCCCTCGGCAAGGCGGATAAAACCGTCGCGCACCGATGGCAGGTAAGCCTCGCCTGTGGCCGTCAGTTTCAGGCTGCGCGGCAGGCGGTGGAACAGCTGCTGGCCGAGGTGACGTTCCAGCGCCTTGACCTTCTGGCTGACGGCGGCCTGCGTGACATTTAATTCACGCGCCGCGCTGGTAAAGCTCAGGTGGCGTGCACTGGCTTCAAATGCGCGCAGCCAGTTCAGGGGAGGGAGGTTGTATAACATATTGATTTTCCATAATAAACATCGCCCAAGCCGAGCCCGAGTTTTTCTATGCCATAGGGCCAGTATTAATCGTTTGCGGGCAAAACGCGAAACAATTTAAGAAGCATATAGAGATGCAACATGGCGATGCCGGTGGGGGCCACCGGTAGACCAGAACAGGGGTTGGTCAAATGGCAATAGCAACAGAAACGGGCGGCGCTCGCCGCGGCGGACGCGCAGCGCGCAAGGCCCTTCGCGAGGCCCCAATTCCTGAGGAAAAAAAAGTTATCCGACCGGGTATGGATGGCGGCTTGTTCAAACCGCTAAGCGACGGCGAGGTTCAACGCATCCATCATGCCGCGCTTGATGTGCTTGAACAGATTGGCCTGGCCGATGCCATTCCGTCCTGTATCGAGATGGTCGTTGCAGCCGGTGGCAAGCTAAGTGATGAAGGCCGTCTGTTGTTTCCGCGTGCACTGGTCGAGGACACCATCGCCAAAGCCGCGCGGAATTTTCCGCTTTATGCCCAGGATCCGAAATACGATCTGGAGCCGTGGGGCAACAAGGTGCATTTCGGCACAGCGGGTGCGGCCGTTCATATGTACGAATCAGAGACCAACGAATACCGCGAATCCACCCTGCAGGACCTCTACGACATTGGGCGCATGGTTGAAAATTTGGACAATATCCATTTCTTCCAACGCTCGGTCGTGCCGCGTGATGTGGTCGACGCTGCCGATATGGACCTCAACACGGCTTACGCCTGCGTGTCGGGAACGACAAAGCACGTCGGCACCAGTATGGTGCATGCCGATCATGTCACCCAGACGCTGGAAATGCTGCACATCATCGCCGGGGGAGAGGACAAGTGGCGCGCGCGACCTTTTGTCAGCCAGTCCAACTGCTTTGTCGTGCCACCCATGAAATTTGCCGAGGATGCCTGTAGCGCGCTTGAAGTCGCTGTGCGTGGTGGCATGCCAGTGCTGTTGCTGGCTGCTGGTCAAGCCGGTGCGACCAGCCCGGCCGCATTGGCCGGAGCGGTGATGCAGGAGGTTGCCGAGGTCCTTGCCGGGCTGGTTTACGTCAATCTGATCGTGCCGGGTCATCCAGCGATCTTTGGCACATGGCCGTTTGTTTCTGACTTGCGCACCGGAGCCATGTCTGGCGGGTCTGGCGAGGCAGCCCTGTTGAGCGCAGCATGTGCCCAGATGGCGAATTTCTATGACCTGTGCGGTGGTGTGCCTGCGGGTATGACCGATGCCAAGACACCCGACGCCCAGCATGGTTATGAAAAAGGCTACACCGAATCCCTGACGGCGCATGCCGGGGCCAACCTGATTTACGAATCAGCGGGTATGCAGGGCAGCCTGTTGGGCTTCTGCATGGAAAGTCTGGTCATCGATAACGACATGATCGGCGGTATCCTACGCACTGTGCGTGGTATCGATGTTACCGAGGACAGTCTGTCAGTCGAGGCGCTGCGTCAGGTTTGCACCGAAGGGCCGGGTCATTATCTGGGCCACGACCAGACGCTGGAACTGATGGAAAGCGAATACGTCTATCCCGTCATCGGTGATCGAAAGAGCCCCAAGGAATGGATTGAGGGTGGCTCCGAGCACATCATGGACGGGGCCAAACGCCGCGTAAAAGAGATTTTAGGCACCTATCACCCAAGTCACATACCGCCCGAGATCGACGCTGAAATCCGAGAGAAATTCAATATCCTGCTACCGCGCGAGGCTATGTAACAGCCTCGTTCGGTCTCACTGATAGCGGCTCAGTACAGGCCGTCTACGCGGGCGCGCTGCTGTACAAGCGCCAGAATGGTGTCGATGTCGATGCGAAACTAAACGCCAAGCTTTTCACCAATTTCCTTGGCTTCGAGCATCATGTTGCCCCATAGTTTTTCCAGATGCCATCGCGGCTGTTGGTGCCGTGCACCACACCCCTTTGGACTGTATATGCACTCAAATGGGTAGGCGGGGTATGCCTATAAAACGAATGATTTCCTGTGCTTACATCCTGTCGCGAAGGGAATGGTAGAGCATCCCGGCAACCAGTCCAGGCCAGCGCAGAAGTGTGCCGCCGGGAAAGCTTGGCGTCTTCACACCGGCAAAGACATCGAAGCGTTCCGCCGTGCCCGCGACAGCCTCGGCAATCAGCTTGCCTGCCAGCCCCGTCATGGCGACACCATGCCCGGAGAATCCCTGGGCACAGAATACGTTGGGTTGCAGACGCGCAAAATGCGGCATGCGGGTCATCGTGATAGCCAGCGTGCCGCCCCAGCCGTAATCAATGTGCACGTCCGATAACTGTGGGTAGACCCGCAACATGTATTTGCGTACGAAATTCTTGATGTCATCGGGGAACCGCGTGGTGTAGTTTTCGCCGCCTCCGAATAACAGGCGGTGATCGGATGATAGCCGCCAGTAATCGACCACGAACTTGGTGTCGTGCACACTGACATTGTCACGGATCAAGCTACGTGCACGAGCTTGACCGAGAGGCTCGGTTGCCAGCATGAAGTTATTGATGGGCATGATCTTGCCTGCCACGCGCGGTTCAATACCATCAATATAGCCATTGCATGCCAAGACTACGAAATCGGCACGCACGCTGCCTTTGGCGGTGCGGATATTCGTCGGGGCTTGCTGATCGTATCCCTGCACCAGTGTATTTTCGAAAATCTGCACGCCTGCAGCCTGTGCCGCGCGTGCCAGACCCAGCGCGTAGTTGAGCGGGTGGATATGTCCGGCATGCGGATCGAGCATGCCGCCATAAAATCGTTCGCTGCCAAGCATTTCACCGATTTCGGGCTTGCCGACATAGCGGATATCATGTTCGCTATAGTCGCGGTGCAGCTTATCGACGTAGCGTTCGCACCATGATGCATCCTCGGATTTATAGGCTGCCGTCAGCCCGCCCGGTGTCAGTTCACAGTCGATGTGGTGGCGTGTGACCTGATCGCGTAGCAGTTGGCGGGCTTCCTTGAACATATCCCATAACAGGCGGGCCTGCTCTTGCCCCTCTCGGGATTCCAGATCGTCCTGATCGGCGCGTTGGCCGGTGCCGATCTGCCCGCCATTGCGGCCCGATGCGCCCCAGCCAACGCGGCGGCCTTCGAGCAAAATCACCTTATAGCCGCGTTCGGCCAAGTGCAGCGCAGCGGAAAGCCCGCTAAAGCCTGCACCAATGACACAGACGTCACAGTGTTGTTCGCCCTGCAATACTGGAAATTCGGGCATGTCGATGGCTGTGGCAGCGTAGTAGGAGGCCGGATGGTCTGTCGCGCCGTGGGTGGTGGGCATATCAGCCTCGCTTACCTTGCTACTACGTTATGCTGTTAGCAGACCTTGTAGCAGATCGGGCAGGGCCGTGATGTCTTGCACGACATGGTCAGCCTCGGCTTCCAGTTCGGCGCGGCTGCTGGTGCCTGTCAGCACGCCAACGGTCAAGCCTACACCAGCCTGACGGCCCATCTCTATGTCATGGTAATTATCACCAACGACGACGACTTCAGCACTTTGGAGTTTGCTATGGCGGCAGAATGCTTGGGCCATGCCGGGCCCGGGCTTGGTGCCATGTCCGGTATCGTACCCGGCGATAAAATCGATGCGGTGTGTCGCCTTGAAGTGTTCAAGCATACCGCGCGCACCTGACTCGCTGTCACTGGTCGCAACGCCGATTGTGTAGCCTAGAGTATGAAGTTGTTCGAAATATACGGCCAGATCAGTGACCGGCATTGCTGAATGTGTACCGCCAGCATTAAACGCTTCGGTCAACATGTCGGTCAGTGCGTCGGCGCTCCAGTCGGGTAACAAGCGGCTCCAAGCTTCGGCGATTTCACGGTTCGTGTGTGCCGCCAGCAGGCTGCCTGCTGCCACGGTATCGGTATCGGGGTTCCAGCCACCAGTGACCAACAGTTCGCGTGCAAGGGCTCCGTCACCACGTGCGGCCAAACGTGCAGCCTGATGATTGAGCGGCATCCATGTTGCTGTGTAGTCGAACAGCGTGCCGTCTTTATCGAATAAAATTCCGCGTATAGACATGCATGGCAAAAAGCATGTGACGATGCAGAATGCAAGGGAATAGGAGGGCATAAATTATAACATTTCCGAGTGTGTCGGGGTTGATCGTTCCGGCGTCGTGGCTGCGATACAAGCAAGGCTGCCAATGCGTTCAAATCCCGGTTAGTGTTACGTCATGTGAATTGAGGAGCTGTAGCGATCATGTCCAGTGAAGAAGTCGATTTCATTGTCGTTGGTGCGGGTTCGGCTGGCAGCGTCATCGCCAGCCGTCTGAGCGAGGATCCTGCCAATTCCGTCTGCGTGCTCGAATATGGCGGCAAGGATAACTCGATCTTTATCCAGATGCCGACGGCACTCGCCATCCCCATGCACATGAAGAAGTTCGACTGGGGCTACATGAGCGAGCCCGATCCCGGCATTAACAATCGTCAGATCCATCATGCGCGCGGCAAGGTCATTGGCGGATCGTCCTCGATCAACGGTATGGCCTATGTGCGTGGCAACGCCGGGGACTTCGACCAATGGGAAGACATGGGCGCCGAAGGCTGGGGTTACCGCCATTGTCTGCCCTATTTCAAGCGCGCCGAAAGTTCGGCTTTTGGCGCTGACGAATACCGTGGCGACGACGGCCCGCAAGCCACCAGCAACGGCAACAATATGGCCAACCCGCTGTACCGCGCCTTTATCGATGCCGGGATGCAGGCAGGCTATATCCGCTCCGATGACGTCAACGGCTATTGCCAGGAAGGCTTTGGTCGTATGGATATGACGGTCAAGAACGGCGTGCGCTGGTCGACAGCCGATGCCTATCTGAAACCCGCCATGTCACGCCCCAATCTGCGCGTTGAGATGCACGCGCTGAGCACCCGTATCCTGTTCGAGGGCAAGCGTGCCGTTGGCGTGGAATACCGTCAGGGCGGCCAGACCAGACAACTGCGTGCCCGCCGCGAGGTCATTCTCAGTTCCGGACCCATGAATTCACCCAAGCTGCTCATGCTTTCGGGGATCGGTAATGCTGCGCACCTGAAGGAACACGGCATCGATGTGCTGCACCACTTACCCGGCGTCGGTGAAAACCTGCACGATCATCTGGAGGTCTGGGTCCAGCAGGCCTGCACGCAAAATATTACGCTCAATGGCAAGCTCGACCCGATTTCCAAGTTTTTCATTGGCGCACAGTGGTTTTTCTTCAAAACCGGGCTTGGTGCGACAAACCATTTCGAAAGCAATGGCTATATCCGGAGCCGCCCGGGCATTCCGTTCCCCGATATCCAGTATCACTTTGCCGCCGCTGCCATTGGCTATGATGGCAAAAGTGCGGCCAAGGGCCACGGGTTTCAGGCCCATCTTGGCCCCAACAAGCCGCTCAGCCGGGGCCGATTGAGCCTCAATTCGGCTGATCCCGAGGACGCCCCGAAGATATTCTTCAATTACCTCAACCATCCTGAAGACCGCCGGGTGTTCCGTGATGGTATCCGCCTGACCCGCGAGATATTCGCCCAACCGGCCTTTGATCCGTATCGCGGGCGTGAAATCGCACCGGGTGAGGGCCTGCAAGGCGATGATGAACTCGATAACTGGGTCGCGGACAACGCCGAGACCGGCTACCACCCCTGCGGTACCTGTCGCATGGGCAGCGATGATATGGCGGTGGTTGATCCGCAGACCCGTGTGCACGGTATCGAAGGCCTGCGCGTGGCGGATTCCTCGCTCATGCCGTTCATCACCAATGGCAACTTGAACGCGCCGACCATCATGATGGGTGAAAAGGCCGCCGATCACATATTGGGCCGTGAACCGCTGGCACCGTCCAATGCTGCGGTTTATAAGGCAGCCGACAGGGAAACCAGCCAGCGCACCGGCACACCTGAGCGAAATATCACCTCATGAGCACAAGCACCACGTCCTGCGATATCATTGTTATCGGCGCAGGGATTGCCGGGGCCTCGGCAGCGGCTGAATTGGCCGCTGTGTTACCCGGCGCGGGGCGCATTGCCCTGATTGAGCGTGAAAGCCAGCCCGGCTATCACACCACGGGGCGTTCGGCGGCTGTCTACACACCATCATACGGCAGCGAAAAGGTCCGCCGTCTGGTGCTGGCCAGCGGTGACTTTCTGCGCTCTCCACCCGAAGGCTTCTGTGCCGCATCATTGTTAGGCCCACGTGGGATGATGAGCGTGTACCAGAGCAGCCAGATAGACCTGCTGGAGCGCGATCTGGAAGCGCTTGGCTCCACCACACCCGATATCATGCGTCTTGATGCTGCCGGGGCGCGTGACATCGTGCCTGTTCTCGATCCTGCCTATGTGGCCGGGGCGCTTTATAGTGCCGCAACGCTCGACCTTGATGTTCATGCCCTGCATCAGGGCTACCTGCGGGCGTTTAAGGGCCACGGCGGCGTGTTGCATGTGAACGCCGAGGTCACGGCCATTTCACGCCATTCTGCCGGTGCGGACTGGAGCATCGAGACTCGCCGACCGGGTGGCGAAAGCACAACCTTCAGCGCGCCGGTCATCGTCAATGCGGCGGGTGCGTGGTGCGACGAAATCGCCAGACTTGCCGGGGTTTCACCGATTGGGTTGGTGCCAAAACGGCGCAATGTGGCGCTCATTGATATTGCTGCTGATCTGCCCGCAGGCGTCAGTCTTGATGTCTGGCCGTTGACCTTCGGACCCGAACCTTCGTTTTATTTCAAGCCCGACGCGGGTAAACTTATGATTTCACCTGAAGACGCCATAGCGTCACCGCCATGTGATGCGCGCCCCGAAGACATCGATATTGCCATTGCCATCGACCGGTTTGAAACGGTTACCACGCTCAGCGTGCGCCGCCCCGAACATACCTGGGCCGGGCTGCGTTCCTTTGTCGAAGATGATATGCTGGTGGCTGGTTTTGATGATGAGCATGCCGGGTTTTTCTGGCTGGCAGCGCAGGGCGGATACGGCATCGAGACCTCGCCAGCCATGGCGACCATTAGCGCAGCGTTGGCCACCGGTGGGGATTTCCCGGCTTTCGTAAGCGATCACGGCCTGAATGCGGACGATCTGTCACCCAAACGATTACGTTAGAGACCCATGAGCACCGAAGAACAGACAGAAGACCTGAGCGAAAACCTAGGCGACCTCGATCTCGATGATGAGGACGACGCCCTGCCGTCCGGTCAGAAGAACTATATAACCCCGGCGGGTATGGCGCGCTTGCGTGATGAGTTGTATCAGCTGCGCCGGGTCGAGCGGCCCAAGGTGGTTGAGGTCGTGTCATGGGCAGCGGGGAATGGCGACCGCTCGGAAAATGGCGATTATATCTACGGCAAGAAACGCCTGCGGGAAATTGACCGGCGGGTGCGCTTTCTGCTCAAGCGCCTTGAGGTTGCCGAGATCGTCGATCCGGCACGCCAACAACATCTCGAGCAGGTCTTTTTCGGCGCAACGGTAACCTATGGGTTCGCCGGTCCAGATGGCACAGATGCACAACGCACCGTCAAGCTCGTCGGCGTGGACGAGGCCCGTCACGAGGCTGGCGAAGTCAGTTGGCTTTCGCCCATTGGCCGGGCGCTTATGAAAGCGGGAGAGGGCGATAGCGTGACCCTGCGTACACCGAGCGGGGCCGAGCGTATCGAAGTGTTCGAGATCGTCTATCTCGTTGAAGGTGCCGACTAACCAAGGCGCGGATTCAACATCTGAGAAAAGTCCGCTAAGTCATTGATGCAATTCATTTTGTAGACTTTTATACACTTTCGTACACTTTGCGGCATGCCGAAAGTCTACATTTTAAGCAATATCAATGCATTACGGTTAATTTCAAAGCCGAAAAATGTAGACTCTCGTAGACTTTTCAAACCATACCAACAATTGCCATGTGGCAGTGTTCAGGCCGAAAATCAGCCTGCTTAAGTGTTTATTCCTATTCATAATGCTAAAAAGCGAACAGGAAAATAAGCATAAAAAAGGATAAATGTCAAGTTCTTTGGTAAAATTTGGCTATCTCAAGGCTGTCGGTTCACACCGGTTTATCAACACCTGTTATTAAGGTCCGGGGAATTGCAGCTTGATCCTGGTACCCTTGTTCTCGGTGCTGATGATGTCCATCTTGCCATGCAGACCGCGCACCATGCGATTGACGATATCCAGCCCCAAGCCGGTGCCTTCATCGCCATGCGGCGACACAGTGCTTGTGGTCCTCTTTTTTGACAGGATTTCACGGATCTGGTCGTAGGACATGCCGATACCGGAATCGCGCACAATCATGACCAATCCATCACCGGTTTCCGTGGTTTCAGCTTCAACCGTGACACGGCCATTGCGCGGTGTGAACTTCATGGCATTGGATACAAGATTGGTCATCATACGGTAAATATGTTCTGGATTGGCCCGTATTGTGGGGAAGTCTTTGACAATCTTGGTGTCGAGATTGATGCCGCGTTCTTCTGCCATTTGCGAGAATAACTCGACGATTTCCCCCAGAATGGCGCTTGCATCAACGTCTTCCAAGCCGTCGTCATTATCATTGCCGGGCGTTGGTACGGTGCGGTCCGTATGGTGCGTTTTCAGCAGGGATTCACAGATTTTCAACAGGCGTTGCGAGGATCGATCAATAACATCAATACAATCATTATACTTGGCATGACCGAGCGGCCCGGCGAATTCGCTCTGCATCAAGCTGATGTATCCCATCATCGCGGTCAGCGGGTTTTTAATGTCGTGAATGATTTCAGATATATCGCGAACGTGTTTGGTTTCCAGATTGGATTCACGTTCAAGGGCGTTCTGAAGTGCTGTTTCAGCCTGTTTAAGGGCATGCTCTGCGTTTTGAATGCTATCGGGTGACATCGCTGGTTCGTATTCCTCTGGCTGCCAGAACCTTGGGACATGATTGTCCTACTCCATTAGTAGTAGGGTGCGATGCTTACAGGAGTATGACGAATGGCGTTCTGGTGCCTCTGGGTTGGGGATAAATTTGACCTTATTGAGGGCTGGCTTTGGCTTTTAATTTTTCAAATGTCGGACTGAGTGGCAGTTCGATCCAGAACGCGCAGCCCTTGTCGGGTACGGATTCAAAGCCGATGCGTCCGTCCATGGCATCTATCAGCTTTTTACATATGGTCAGACCGATGCCGGTACCCTCAATATTCATGTTTTCGCGCCCCAGACGGTTAAAGGGCTCGAAAATATATTCCTGTAGCGATGGTTCAATACCCGGGCCACTATCGCTAATGGTTATACGTATGACGCTATCGTCGATGCACGCGGCATCAATCCGTACCATGCCATTTTCCTTGTTGTACTTGATGGCGTTGGATAGCAGATTCTGTAGCACCTGATGTGTCCGGGCAGGATCGCAATGCACCATGGGCAGGTCCTGTCCGGCAACATTGTCATGCACCGTGATACCGTGCTGATCAGCAATGGGTTGGGCAATTATCAGGCTATCGGCAATGATAACCACGGGGTCAGCTGACTCTATGTTTATGGTCAGTTCGCCCGTTTCGATCGTGCTCAGATCGAGGATAGCGTTGATCAGGTTCAACAGGTTTCCGCCGCCCTTCGATATTTGTTCGAGCGCAGATAATTGTTGCTCTGATAATGGTGGGTCCTGGCTGATTTCAAGCACTTGGGCAAAACCCAGTACAGCGTTAAGCGGTGTACGCAATTCGTGGCTCATGGATGACAGGAATTTCGACTTGGCAAGGTTGGCGCGTTCCGCGATATCCTTTGCCAGACGCAATTCGATATCATGATCATGAATATCATTGCGCATTTTGGTGAAACTTGCTGTCAGCGCGCCGATTTCATCGTTTGTCACCTCAGGCAACGGCGCGGCGTAGTCGCCGTCGGCCAGACGTTGTGATGCAATGCTCAGACGGCGTACCGGGCGTGCCACGCGAAAATTCAGGAATACTATGACCATCACCATCGCCGCTATCATGCCGCCGCCGATAACACCTGCGAGCAGCCATGAGTTTTTTTGTGTATCAGCAAAGGATTCTGAGAAATCCACGGTCGCAACGATCCGGCCATAGCTCTGTCCGCGGTATTCAATACCCTCTGACAGGGTTTCGACATGCTGGCCATTGATGATGGGTGTATCCATCAACGGATACAGGCGTTTGCCGGTTTCATTATAAAGCTCAACGACACGCATGTCAGGCTGGCGTTCACGCAGCAGGTCCAGTGCCTCGTAGAGGCCGCTGATCTGATTATTGAGCATGAACGGTAGGACATTATCGCCTGCCGTCTGTAAATGCGCCGCGACGCTACGGTGGTGCCGGTCATGGAAAACTTCAAGCGTCCTGGGCATCCATACCAGTGCAATAAATCCGCCGATGACAATCATCAACACGGCCATGAACAGCAATATCTGCAATCGTAAAGCTGCGCCGTGTGGGTTATTGTCTGGTTGTTTATCCATGCCGTTTTCCGCTATCGCTCGATGTAATAATCCTCAAGGCCCCATGCCTTGAAGACCTGGTAATCCCGTACGTCGGCGGAAACTGGATTTTTGATGGGAATGTTGGCCAGCAGGCTACGGCCCTGCTCGCTTTGCGCCATGTCCAACAGGGCTGCACGTACGCGCTCGCGGTCTTCCTTTGGTACCCGGGGGTGTGCGACCACCGGGTGTGGCGGAACATGACGCGTTTCATGCAGGACACGCAGGCGCGACTGAATCTCGTCACCTTGATGGCGCAGGGTGCTCATGACGCCGCCGCCTGCCATGGCCTCACCCAACACCACGTTCAGGTAAACTGAGGAATGGGTACTGGTGTAGACCGGCTCAAACGTGATGCCATGATCACGCTGGAGCTCAGAGCGCAATAACAGCGATGCCCCCAGTGCATTGGGCGCAGGAAATGCAATTCTTTCACCATCGAGATCAGCAAGGCTCTGCACGGGGCCGTTCTTGAGCACTACCAGAACACCGTAAAGTTCGCGTGCGTCATCACGCACCAACGGCACATAGCCTTGGGAATCAAAGGCCAGCATGGAATGATAGGGGTTCATGAAGGCGAAATCGAAGTCACCGCGTATAAAGGCTTTCTCAAAATCAGCGATATTTGGCGCACCGCTCATCCTGAACTTGAGCCCGGTGCGTGTTTCAAGCTCGGCCAGAACCGGGCCCCATATGGCGTGCAGCTGGCGTGCCTCAAATTGCGGCACAATGCCGAAGCTATAGACGGTTTGATTTGCACGAGCAGCGCTTGTCGTGATTTGCAGGCATAACGCAGTAAGAGCCAATGTCCGTATAAGTGCACGTAATAACGGACCTGATGCACTGTATGGTTTCGTATGGTCAATACTCGATTGGCGCATGACGCACCTCCAATCAAAATCTTAAACCAGATAAGCATGCAACTGTATGCGGACGCAACCATTTGCGAGTAATAAAGCGGAGCTGCTGCGTTAGAGGACGGTGGTTTCCAGCGCGCCAAGGTCACTGCGGGTGGTGCGTGGACCGATGGCTGACAGCAGGTCGCCAATCACAGGGCCATCCACGCCGCGCCCCTCAAAACGCATGGCAGCGTTTATTGTTTCTTCTTCCTGTGCATTCTGGACGAACAGATTGAGGCGCCGCGGTGCCGCGCGCGCCCACAGATTTGTCAGGTCCATCTGCGGACCCGCACCGTCATTCTGCCTTGGGTCCAGATCGAGCACCACGCCCTGGGCATTGATGGCACCGATGTCGGTGTAGTCATCAAGTCCGAACGGTGGTTCGACGACGAATTTCTCTAACATCACCAACAGGGGCACGATAATATCATCAAGTGTTCCCATGTTGATCTTGTCGGGCAGGTCGAAAATATGAGCAACCATGGCGCTGCTGCACAGGGCCGGGAAGCCCTTGAGTGCGCGCACCATGGTGGTGGATGATTCCTTGGTCGCCAGAGCCCTGGCCGATATGGGGACCATCAGGAATACGGTGTTGCCAGCCTCGTGTGCCTTGCTCAGCGCCAGAGCAGCATGCTGTAGCACGGCAATATTGCGTGCCGCTATATCCATGGGGTCGCCATCACGCGGCAGCACGGCCTTGGCATCAGTTAATATTGTGCCGTCCTCATCTCGCAGCACCGGCACCACGCGGTAGATGCGCACGCTTTCATCACGCAGATCAACTACGGGTCGATAATAGAGGCTCAGGTTGCCGTTTATATTCACCATGGCTCGTATGTAGCCACTCAGTATGACAATTACCTTAAAGCGAAGAATTATTCTCCAGAGCGTCCTTGATGGCCTGTATCATGTTCGGCACATGCATCGGCTTGGTAATATAGCGGAAGAAACCCGCCTGCATACCGGTTTTAGCATCGCCTTTTGTGGCCAGCGCACTTAATGCAATCACCGGGATATCTCTGGTTTCTTTTAAATTGCGAAGAATTTCCAGAGCCTCAATGCCATCCATGCCGGGCAGGTTGATATCCATAATGATAACGTCTGGCTGTTTGCTTTTGGCCAGATCAATACCAAATTCGGCGGACTCCGCTGTGAACAGGGAAAGGCCATCTATAAAGGATATCACCATTTCCATCACTTTAAGGTTTTCGGGATTGTCTTCTACGTAAAGTATGCTGCCGTTGGCTTGTTCCAGTGGAACTGCTTGCTGCGGGCCTTCTGGAATAGAAATGACATCTGAATTATCTGCGTCAGCATCAACGAGCGGAATTTCGAACCAGAAAGTACTGCCGACACCTTCTTTGCTCTCAAAACCGATTTTACCACTCATCAATTCAACCAGATTCTTGGTGACGACAAGGCCAATGCCGGTTCCTTCAATATCCGTATTTTCAGCGCCAAGGCGACTGAATGCTGTGAACAGTTCGCCATGCTTGTCTTGTGGAATGCCGTCCCCGGTATCTGTGACTGCAACGTGCAACATATTCAGCGATGTTTCTGTGCAATGCAGCGTAATCGAGCCACCTTTGCGGTTGTATTTAACGGCATTCGTTAAAAAGTTGAGCAGAACCTGTTTAATGCGTGTCAGGTCAGCGTGTACACGTCGTTGGTCTTTGATATCGGGAATGAAAATTTCAATGTCACGTTTGGCCGCCATGTCCCTGACCAAGGGCAGGCAGTCGTCTATAACCTCGCTCATTGGTATGTCTTCTATGGAAAGCTGGGTGTTTCCGGCCTCAATTTTAGCCAGATCGAGCACCTCGTTGATCAGTTCAAGCAGGTGTTCGCCACCTTTCATAATGTGGGAAACACTCGACGCCTGCACCTCACTCAGAGGCTCTTGCGGGTTATATTGCAGCAGTTGTGCAAAGCCGAGGACGGCGTTCAGGGGCGTGCGAAGTTCGTGGCTCATGGACGACAGGAACTCGGACTTTGCCCGGTTGGCTGTTTCTGCGTCCTGCTGCGATTTGCGAATTTCGCTGACGTCCTTTGTGGTTGAAAGGATGTGGGGCTCGTCATTCAGCTGGACGATACTCGATGAGATCAGTGCCGTATAAATGCTGCCGTCCTTTCGGCAGATATCCATTTCCAGACTATTGACCTGTCCGGTTTCTTTCAGCCCGGCAACGATCTTCTCTCGACTGGTTGTCGTGTGCCAGAACCCCATTTCTGTCGAGGATTTCCCGATCGTATCATCGCGGGTGTAGCCTGTCTGGACGGTAAACTGGTCATTGATATCGACGTATGTGCCATCATCAAGGCGCGAAATGGCAAAGAGCTCGGGGCTCATCTGGAAAATCTGGCGAAATTTGGCTTCACTTTCCTTAATCCTGTCGGCGGATCGTTTGCGTTCGGAAATATCGCGCATGATCCCGATAAAATGCCGCGCGCCTTTCAGTTCCATATTTGAAAGATTGATTTCGATTGGAAATATCTCACCGTTTTTGCGTTGGGCGTATAGATCGCGCGACTGATTGAGGACGCGCGATGCCACCAGTTCGGATTTCTCGAGATAGCTGTCGTGTTGGGCGCGTTCGCCTTCCTCCATCAGCATAGCAATGTTCTGCCCCATGACCTCTGGCGCGCTGTAACCGAACATGTCTTCCGCTGCCGGGTTGAAGGTCTCGATGAGCCCCCTGTCATTGATGGTTACGATGCCTTCGGCCGTATTGTCGATAATCGCGCGGATGCGTGTCTCGCTGGCGCGCAGGTCTTCCGCTGTGCGCTTACGTTGGCTAATTTCGCTTTGGAGTTCTGCGGTGCGCTCATCAATCTCGGATTCCAGGTTATCGTGGGCGTCCTGTAGTTTGGACTCCGCACTTCTGCGCCAAAGGTTTTCAGCCTGCAAATCCGTGTAGGGTTGAACCAGATTGGAGCGGATAACGGCAACGAAGATCAGCCAGAATGAAAAAATCTTGAACAGGTGACCGACAAGGTTTGAGAGCCCGTAGACGCTGATATAATACGTGAAGGCAAGCTCGGCGATCATGGTCAGAACAATTGAAGCCGCCAGCATGACCAGTGTGTCGGGGGCCAGGTGCTCGCGCCGCATTACGGTATGAACCAGCGCGCACAGCAGCAGAAAATCGATCAAATATTCGCTGTTGATCTTGAATGCGGTCAGCCCTGAGCCTTCAATGAAAGCTTCGGGAAAATGGTCGCTCATGATCAAAAGGTATAGTGTTACAGCGATCATGCCAAATCCGGCGAAGGCTAGTTTCCTGTTGACCTGCCGCATCAAAAATATCGGCGCCAATAGCAGTAAAAGAGCTTCGCAATAGCGCGTGGCGATCCAGAATTGCGCACTCTGGTTCACCGACGAGACCGGCAGGATATTCATGCCTTTGTAGACGAGGGTATGAACACCATCGAGCGCACCGATCCAGAAGTACCCGGTCGCCAAAAACATCAGGAAATTATTGCGTGAAAAAGGATAGGTCTGCCACGCGACCACGGCCATAAGGATGGCGATAAAGATCGAAGCTGATTCCGCCAGCGTGTGGAACAGCAGAAAATTTTGTGAAGCAATGGCAACAAGGCATATCGACGCGATGCTTGGCGGGAGCCAGATACTCCACCCAAGAAGAAAGTTTAGCGGCTTGAGTGTTTTGCTGATCGGTTCGTTCATCGTTGCATAAGCCTGATTATCCAGATTGATTGCTGTATATGGTCAAGGTGGAAATGACCCTGCGACAATTCAAGGCGGTATTTTTCTGTGGCACTTTTTCTTCAATTGCAGACTGTGAGCATCTTATCGTATGCAGTTTTTTTGTTGATGTCTATGGTGTGTGGTTTCTGGACCTTGTGAGCACGTTCTGTTATCCACCGTGCAGTAATTTTATGACGTTGCGTTGTATCGCGGCTTAGCAAGCCCTACATGATCGAACACATGACCAAACAAACCGCCATAACGACGCCTTCCGGCAACACCGTAGCCGCAGCCAAGGGCCTGTTTTCCCATCGGCAATTTTGGGCCCACCGGTTCGGCCCTGCGCCGTTCCTGCCCATGTCGCGCGAAGAGATGGACCTGCTTGGCTGGGATAGCTGCGATATTATTCTGGTCACGGGCGATGCCTATGTGGATCACCCCAGTTTCGGCATGGCGGTGATCGGCCGCGTTCTCGAAGCCCAGGGCTTTCGTGTCGGCATCATTGCCCAGCCTGCCTGGATCGATGCCGAGCCGTTCAGGGAACTCGGCCAGCCCAACCTGTTTTTTGGCGTGACCGGCGGCAACATGGACTCCATGGTCAATCGCTATACCGCTGACCGCCGCCTGCGCCATAACGACAGCTACACGCCGAACGACGAGGGCGGTAAGCGACCTGATCGAGCCGTCATTGTGTATGCCCAGCGCTGTCGTGAGGCCTATAAGAAAACGCCCGTCATCGTCGGTGGTATCGAGGCCTCACTGCGCCGCATCGCGCAGTATGACTACTGGTCGGACAAGGTGCGCCGCTCGGTGTTGATGGATGCCAAGGCTGATCTGTTGCTCTATGGCAATGCCGAGCGCGCCATTGTCGAGATCGCCCACCGCATCGCGGCGGGTGAACACCCCAAGGATATGCACGACGTGCGTGGTGTGGCATTTGCCAACGCGCAGGTCCCGCTGGACTGGAAGGTTGTCGATCTCAGCAGTATTGATGACGACCACAGCCACTATGCCTCGCCGCGTGCGACCGATGATCACACCGTGGTGCGCCTGCCATCCTATGAGCAGGTCAAGGACGATCCGGTGCTCTATGCGCAGGCCTCACGCGTGCTGCATCAGGAAAGCAACCCGGGCAACGCCCGCCCGCTGGTGCAAGCCCATGGCGACCGCGAGCTCTGGCTGACGCCGCCACCCATTCCGCTCGCGACACCGGAAATGGACGGCGTGTTCGATCTGCCCTATGCCCGTGCGCCGCATCCGTTTTATGGCGATGCCCGCATCCCGGCGTGGGAGATGATCCGTCATTCGGTCAACATCATGCGCGGTTGCTTTGGCGGCTGTTCGTTCTGTTCCATCACCGAACATGAAGGCCGCATTATCCAGAGCCGTTCGGAAGGCTCTGTGTTGCGCGAGATCGAAGACATCCGCGACAAGGTCGATGGCTTTACCGGTGTGATTTCCGACCTTGGTGGACCGACCGCGAACATGTACCGCATGGCGTGCAAGGACAAGAAGATCGAGAGCGTCTGCCGCCGTCTGTCCTGTGTGTTTCCTGACGTCTGCAAGAACCTCAACACCAGCCACGAAGCCTTGATACAGCTCTACCGCAAGGCGCGCGACATTCCCGGTGTGAAGCGTATCAACATTGCCTCTGGTCTGCGCTATGACCTCGCTGTGCGCAGCCCGGAATACGTCAAGGAACTGGTTACCCATCATGTCGGCGGCTACCTGAAAATCGCGCCTGAGCATACCGAACCCGGGCCGTTGTCCAAGATGATGAAGCCGGGCATTGGCAGCTACGACAAATTCAAGGCCATGTTCGACAGTGCGGCGAAAAAGGCGGGTAAGGAATATTACCTGATCCCGTATTTCATCGCGGCCCATCCCGGTACCACGGACGAGGACATGATGAACCTCGCCGTGTGGCTAAAGAAAAACGGCTACCGCGCCGATCAAGTGCAGACCTTCCTGCCGTCACCGATGTCGCTGTCATCGGCCATGTATTACTCCGAGCGCAATCCTCTGCGCCCGGTGCGCCGCAAGGGTAGCGAAGAGGTCAAGACGGCAAAGGGCCTGCGCCAGCGCCGCCTGCATAAGGCCTTTCTGCGCTATCATGATGCGGAAAACTGGCCGGTCATTCGTGAGGCACTGAAAAACATGGGGCGCGCCGATCTGATCGGGCCGTCGAAAGATCATCTGGTGCCAACATGGCAACCTGCCGGAACCGGTGGCAAAGGCGGCGAGGGCGCGCGCACCGGCCAGAAGCATGGCGCGCAAAATTTTGTGACCCAGCATTCGGGCAAGGGAAGACGCAACCTGAAACGCAGCAGTGCGGGCGATCAAGGGCCGGCTCGAGACGGCGCGGGGAAACCGGTTGCCGGAAAGCAGGGCGCAGGCAAAAAAATTCGCGGTAAAAAGCGTCCGCCCAGGCGTTAAGTCGTCAGGGCAGATGATGGCGTATGAAAGCGGCAAATTCGCGCAGTGAGGCATCGGCTTCGGGCAGTTGCGGATAGAACTCGAAGACGTGCCACAGGCCTTCCCACAAATGGAAATCCACATAGACACCGGCGTCACGCAACACGGTTGCCAGCCGCGTCGCGTCGCTTTGCAGCAGGTCGCGTGTGCCGGTTGATATCATGACCGGTGGAAAATCGTGATCATAGGCCGCAAACAATGGTGACGGGCCGGGATCGCGCGGTGCGTGTTCCTTACAAAACATCCGCGACGATGCTATCAGCGCGTCGGGGCTCAGGGTCGGGTCGAGACCTGCGTTGGTCTCGACGCTATCGCCACTGTTGCTGACATCGGCCCATGGCGACATCAGCGCTATTGCGGCCGGACTACGCAGGCCTTGTTCGCGCGCACGCAGCACGGTGGCAAGGGCAAGGTTGCCGCCTGCGGACTCACCCGCAACAACCAGATGTTCCGGGCCGTAATGTTCCAGCAAATTCATGTAGAGCGGCAGGGCGCCATCAAGTGCGGCGGGGTAGGGCGCTTCGGGTGCCAAGGGGTAATGCGGCACAAAGATATCAACCCCGCTGTGGTGGGCCAGCGGCACGGTAATGGGCTGGTCTTCATCAGGGCTGCCCGTGATGTAACCGCCACCAAAGAAATACAGCACTGCGGCGTCGGCATGATGCTGCGAGCCCGCACCGGGAATAATGCGTTGTGTGGGTATTCCGGCAATGACATGTTCTTCGATCTGCGGTGCATAGCGCTCAACCACGGATTTGATTTGCGCGGCGTACCCTGCGCGGGTTTCGCGCCGCCGGGCTTCCACATTGTGCCATGTCACCGGCTGATAGACGTTGGGTCCGGCCTTGTCGATAAAGGCGCGAGCCTGTGTGCTCATGGCGGTGAAGTTATGCGGATCATTGATTGGCATGTGGCTTCAATCTCCCTCACGATGTGCCATTAGTTTAACACCGTCAAAGTCGCTGAGGTCTTCATCATCGAAGATGCGGCGCAGCAGGATCTCATATTCACCGGGCTCTTCGGAGTAACGCTTGAGGTTAGAGCTCAGGGTCTTGCCGTCAGGTTCCCGGCCTATTGCGCGCATGCTGGCGCGTACCATGCGGAAATTCTCATAGGCCGTGTGTGTATTGAGATTAAACATATAGGCTGCCATGCCCTGACCCAATGTCGCAAAGCTGAGCACCTTGAAACCCTCTGCACCGGTGGGTTCCAGGCCGCGTGCATTGGCATGGTACGAGCGCATGCCGAACAGGTTGTTGCCCTGTCGTGCAAAGCGCGACGTGCCCCAGCCGCTTTCGGCAGCCGCCTGCGCCATAACCAGTGAGACGGGGATGATGTCGACGCGCTTTAACAGGGCGTTCACGTCGTCGTCGCGGACGTTATATTTGATGAACAGGTGAAATGGTACGGTATCGGGGGCACCCATGATCAGCCGACGTTCGGCCATGATGCGCTGGTTTTCACGCACGATAAGCGGCAGTACCATGGCGAAAAATGCAGCCTTTTTGGGACGGGCAGGAAGGCTGGAGAAATCCAGTTCTATTTGCTCAACGAAAATTGCCGGGACTTCATGTGTGGTGCGCACCTCAATCAGCGAAATTTCATGGCTGGGCAGGGTTGCCAGTTGTTGTTCGATTTGTGTTTGATTCAAGAGCGGTTGAGGCGGCTCTTCGTCAGGATGGCGATCATTGAATACGGCGTTGGCAAACAATCCGCCAACCGCCACAGCGATCGCAATGATGCTGAACCGTCGGTAATGCCGATTGTTGTTTCCGCGCATTATGTTTTATCCATCTTTGGCGGCATGCTCGCGTGAGCATAGTATGACGTGGCTACCTGTCGCTGTCTTGGCTCTAGCGTGCTGTGACCCGGTAGCCGACGCGCGGGAAGTGTACGCAGACGCTGCCAACGATTGGGTCGTCGCGCATGATGGCAATGCTCTCGCGATCAACGGCTCGGATCACGCCATCCACCGATGGATCGCCACTGTCTTCGTCCGGCAATACCGATACGGCTTGCCCGGGTGCAAGGCCCTGCGGGTCGTTCGGGTCTGTGCGTTCAATGGCATCGCTCTGCGCGGTGCGTGCGATCTCAAGCGCTTCGCTGGCATCCATCTCGCTTTGTGTGCCGTGACCGATGGCGGCAACGCGCTTCTCCCAGGCCTCAAGTGCCGGGAATTGTGCCAGCAGCGCCGGTCCCTCGAGCCAACGCCCGCGTATAAACCAGACCAGATAATAGGCCAGTGCTTCGGGCAACCCCGGCGTATCGCCGAGCAGAAAAGGCCCGCCCGCCGTCAGTTGGGCGTCAAGCCACCCGAACTGGGCGCGCAGTTGTGCGATCAGGTGCGGCAGATCGCGTGCGATGGCATGTAGATCACAGTCCGGACCAAAGTAGAGACGTCCGCGATCCTTGGCGAATTCCGGGGGCAGTTCATCTGCATTGGCGCTGAGCACAATGCGGGCGCACAGATTGAACAGGGTGTCGTCGCTCCAGCGTGACAGAGCCCAGATCAGTCCATCGTTACCGCCTGGCGCAAACGTGGGGGTGGGGTAACGGTGTTCAAGCTCGCGCAATATGCACTGGCTGTCACAGTAGATATCTGCGCCGATCTGCATGACCGGGGTGCGGCGATATCCGCCGCTCAGCGGCATCAGGTCCGGCTTGGGCGGGATGCGTGGAATGATAACCGAACGCCAACTGAGATTCTTGATGCCGAGGCCCGTGCGGACCTTTTCGGCGACCGGTGACTGAGGATAATGGTGCAATATGATGTCGTTCATGATGGTCTTGTCTAACCCATGTCCGGCGTGCCTGCCAGCCCATGTTTTCAGGCTGCGTACCTGTTCACGGCATTTTGATTCCACACGATGCCAGCCCCCGGTTCATCGCGTGCGCACACACAGCCATCTTGCAGGATATCGTGCGGTGCGATGAGTGGTGTTTCATTGATGGCGCTCGAAACATCGAGCCATTCGAGCATGTGCGCGCGCGGTGTGGCCGCTAATAAATGTGCCGAGACCTCGGCGAACAGGTGGCTCGAAACGGCTAAATCGTGGCGCGTGGCAAGTTCACTTGCGGCCATCCAGCCACTGACGCCGCCGATCTTCATGGCGTCAGGCATGACCAGATCACTGGCACCGGCCTCAATTGCCTTTGACATATCACTGACGCCCCACCAATTCTCGCCGGTTTGTACGGGTGTGGATATGGCGGCGCGCACGCTGGCGTGTCCGGCGTAGTCCTCGGCCAGTACCGGTTCTTCGATCCAGGCCAAATTTTCAGCATCGAGTAGCGCCATGCGGGCGATGGCCTGTTCTGCACTGAAAGCCTGATTGAAGTCTGCCGCGACCCATGTGTCTGGCCCGGCCACATCACGGATGGCGCGCACCACGGCGACGTCGGTTTCAGGCTCAGTATGACCAGCCTTGATCTTGAAGGCGTTGAAGCCGCGTTTGAGCGAGGCTTCAACCTTACGCGCGGTGTCGGCCGGGCTCATTTGCCCCAGACTGTCATAGACTCGTATCGGCGTTGGTGCCGATCCAAGGTGATGGGCGAGCGATAGTTCGGCCAGTTTAGCATCGGCATCCCATGCCGCCATGTCGATGGCGGCGACGCAAATGCCGCTCAGCCCCTGATTGCCGAGCAGGCGGAAGCGTGCCTGCAGCATGGCCGTAATGGCGCGTGGATCAAGCGGCTGGCCAACCACGAGATCACCAAGGTTTTCAAGCAATTGGGCCACCGGGCGAAGGGCCAGTGGCGTGTAGACAAAAACATAACCGACGCCGGTGATCCCGGCGTCGGTTATCAGATCAAGCAATACCAGCGGCGCGACATCCAGCGTCCCGGCGGCAGTGACATGCGGTTTTGCCAAAGGGGCATTAACCGCACGCACACGCAAGCCGGTGACGCTGGGCCGCGTCATGGCATCAGCCGAAGACGTAGTGCAGTGCGCCGAGCACGGCGACCAGCAGTACGGCGGGGTTGGCTTCGGATATACGCCCGCTGGCGATTTTTACCACGGCGTAGGTGATGAAACCGATGGCAATGCCATTGGCGATGGAAAACGTCAGTGGCATCAGGATCGCAGCCAGTATTGCCGGGGCGTATTCCGTGGCGTCATCCCAATCAATGTCGATCAGGTTGCGCATGAAATACGTGGCGACGAAGACCAGCGCCGCACCGGTGGCGTAGGCCGGGATGCTTTGTGCAAGTGGGGCAAATCCCAGACACAGGATGAACAGCACGGCGACGGTAACCGCCGTCAGGCCGGTGCGGCCACCTTCCTTGATGCCTGCTGCGCTCTCGATATAGGACGTGGTGTTGGATGTGCCGAACAATGCGCCGACGATTGTTGCAACGGAATCACTGATCACCGCGCGGCCGATGCCTTCGACCTTGCCATCCGGGCCGACTTTGCCCGCCACATTGGCGATACTGGTCAGGGTCCCTGCGGTGTCAAAAAAGTCAACAAACAGAAAGGCGAAGACCACACCGATCATGGTTGCGCTCAGGGCACCGGCGATGTCGAGTTTGAACAGCGTCGGCTCCAGACTTGGGACCGAACCGACAACACCGGCCAGCTCCGATGCGCCGCTTAGCCAGCCAATGATGCTGACAGCCAGAATGCCGATCACGATACCACCGGGTACGCGCAGGCGATCAAGCACCGTCATGATGGCAAAACCGACAGCAAACAGGATAACCGGCAGGCTGGCGACGTCGCCAAGACCAACCAGCGTTGCGGGGTGGTCAATCACCACACCGGCATTCTTCAGGCCGATAATGGCGAGGAACATGCCGATGCCAGCACCGATGCCGAGCTTGAGCGATTTTGGGATAGAGTTGATGACCCATTCGCGCAGGCCGGTCAGGCTGAGGACCAGGAACAACACACCGCTGACGAACACGGCGCCAAGCGCGACGGCCCACGGTTGGCCCATGCCGAGCACGACACCAAAGGTGAAAAACGCGTTCAGCCCCATGCCCGGTGCCATAGCAACCGGCCAGTTGGCCCACAGGCCCATGATGGCGGTACCGACCACGGCGGCAAGAATGGTGGCGACAAAGACCGAACCGAAATCAAGTCCGGCATTGGAAAGGATCGCCGGATTAACAACGATGATGTAGGCCATGGTCAGGAACGTCGCCAGACCAGCGAGTATCTCGGTACGAACTGTGCTTCCCTTGGCGCTGATGCCAAAGTATTTGTCCATCCACTGCATGTGATAAATCCCCTGTCTCTACCCTGAATTTGTATCAATGATGATTGTGCAGCAGCCCTGTATTCTTTTTGTCTGATGGGCCGTGCGTCGGGCATCAATTGTAATACAAGGTGTAAATCACCGGGGTAAAAACCCGCCCTCTTCGGTGTACTTAAGACGCGACACTGCATATTGCGCGTACCTGGGGCATGTTGGCCGCATGTTTACGAATGCGCTCAACATGAAGGTTATCATAGGTTTCAGCCAGTTTTGCGTGTTGTATTCAGGGCTCGCAGAGGTCGCTTGCAGCACATCGGATATGGCAGGCCTGGCCTTGCTGTATTGTTGGGCGCGTTTCTATAATTTAATTTTATTTATCAGCATTTTGTGCGAATCGGGACTCGCTGTATGTGCGGACATCCCTATAATGTTCGCAACCCCTCGCTACAGCAGGGGATGACCTCGGGGGTCTTATGACGAAACCGGTTCTGTTGATCGTTGATGACGAAATGCGTGTCTGTAAGCTTATCGCCGGTATAGGTGACGGTATGGGCTATGACTCCCGTGTTTTGAGCGACCCAGTCGAATTCAAGGCAATCTTCAATGAAACGCGCCCGAGCGTTGTCGTTATGGACATCGTTATGCCGCAGGTTGACGGTGTGGAACTGGTCATGTGGCTGGCGGATCAGGATAAGCAGCCCCCGGTTATTTTGATCAGTGCCTACGGTGATACCTATTTGCAGACACTTGATAAACTCGGCAAGGCCAAGGGCAGTAATGTTTTTGCGTCGGTGGCAAAGCCTTTTGACGTCGAGGAACTGGAAGATGTGCTTGAACGTGCATTGGAGAGCGTCCAGTAGTCCCGCTTAGCGCATGACAAATGGATCGGCCATGGGCTGATCAGAGCTGTTGAGCCAGACGGTCTTGACCCGGGTGTAGTCGAGGATCGTCTCGCTGCCGCTTTCACGGCCATAACCAGATTTCCCATATCCACCGAACGGCGCGACCGGTGAGACTGCGCGGTAGGTATTAACCCACACGATACCGGCGCGGATGCCGCGCGACATGCGCAGACATGTTCCCACGTTGCGTGAGAATACGCCTGAGGCCAAGCCGAACTCAGAGGCGTTGGCGATGCGCAGGGCGTCGGCCTCATCGCTGAACCTGAGCACGCTGAGCACCGGGCCGAACAGTTCGTTTTCAACCGTCGGCAGGGTCTCGCTGTCACACGCGATAATGGTCGGCTCATAGTAGCTGCCGTTTGCGTTGGCGGCGTCGAGCCCGGTGGGGCGCTTGCCGCCGTGCAGCAGTCTGCCACCGGCTTCAATGGTCTCGGCCACCAGCCGCTCAATTTTATCCCGTTGAGCCTCGGTTGCCAGTGGCCCCATGTGGGTATCCTCGCCCAACGGATCACCAATGATGATGTTCTTGGCACGCGCACACAGGGTGGCGAGGAACTGATCGTATACGGCGTCTTGTAACAGCAGGCGTGATCCCGCCACGCAGCTCTGTCCCGATGCGCCGAAAATACCGGCGATGACACCGTTCACTGCGCTGTCGAGATCGGCGTCGTTAAACACGATCAGCGGCGATTTTCCGCCCAGTTCCAGACTGACGTGGGCCAGATTATTGGCAGAATTTGCAACAACGTGGCGCGCGGTTTCCGGCCCGCCGGTAAAGGCAATGCGATTGACCAGCCGGTGCGCCGTCAATGCCTTGCCACAGGGATCGCCAAAGCCGGTCACGATGTTGACCACGCCGGGCGGAAAACCGGCCTCATCAATCAGTCGGCCCAGTGCCAACAGCGGCGCGGGACCATCTTCGGATGCCTTGAGCACCAGCGTGCAGCCCGCCGCCAGCGCCGGGCCGAGCTTGACGGCGGCGAGGAAGACTTGAGAATTCCATGGCACCACGGCGGCAACCACGCCGATGGGCTCGCGCCATGTCATGACTTCCATGTCGGGCTTGTCGATGGGTAGGGTCTGGCCCTCAACCTTGTCGGCCAGCCCCGCATAGTAGCGCAGGAACTCGGCCATATAATTGGCCTGAAAACGGGTTTCCTTGAACAGCTTGCCGGTATCGGTTGTTTCCAGTCGGCCCAGTTCCTCGGCGTTGTCAGCCAGCAAGTCGGCCAGCCGGTATAGCAGCTTACCGCGCTGGGTTGCGTTCATGGCAGGCCAGTTGCCTTCGTGCAGGGCGCAGTGCGCTGCGCTGAGCGCGCGGTCTACGTCATCGGCGCTGGCCGCCGGCATCAGCGCCCATGGTTCGCCCGTGGCCGGATTGCGGCTTTCGAATGTCGAGCCGTCGCTGGCGTCGCAATAGGCACCATCGATGAACAACTGGAATTTTGTCAACTCAGCCATGGGGTCTGTCTCCGTCAATCACACAGGAAGTCGAGCATCGGTCCGGCGACTGCGCCGGGGTCTTCAATGGGCGCGCCGTGGCGCAGGTTGGGCACGATTTTGGCATGGCCTTCTGACAGCACGGCGGCGATGGCGTGGGTCATGTCCGGTGTCGAGCCGATGTCGTCTTGCGCTGTCAGGGCCAGCGTCGGCGTGCGGATGTCTGAGAGGTTTTGCGATGCTTCATCATCGGCGTTGGCGAATATACGATAGGCACTGAGGTACCCGCCTGGGTCATTGCTCAACAGGCGCTGTCGCACTGTCGCCATGACATCGGGGTTGGTGTCTTTGTAGGACGGCGTGAACCAGCGTTCGATGGCGGCATCCACCGTTGCCGCGCTGCCGTGCTCTGCCAGTTGCTGCATGCGCTTGGCAATGGCGCTGCGTTGTTCGGGTGTGCGCTCGTGCACCATGTTCATAAGCACCAGCTTGTCGAGCTTGTCGGGGAAGCGTGCGGCAAATGCCGAGGCAACGAGTGCGCCGAGCGAGAACCCGGCGATATGGGCGCGCTCAATGCCCAGATTGTGCAGCAGGTGCTCTAGCTGGATGGCGAAATCAGCCAGGTAGCGCTCGCCGGGTGGCTTGGCGCTTTGGCCGTGACCAAGCAGGTCATAGCGGATGACGCGGTGGTGTCGTGCCATCAGCCCAGCCATACCGTCCCACATGGTGTGATCCAGCCCGACGCCGTGGATCAGCACCAGCGGTGTGCCCGCGCCGTCCGCGCGCGCGTAGGTGCCACCCCATACGCAGTCGCGCAGATGCGGTTTACCCGATGCAGGCGTGACCTGCTCAGGCGCTGCTGGTTGTGCCCTGTTCAGGGTCATGTCCCATTTCCTCAATATCCTGATAGCGGTTGCCGGTGCGCGGGAAGGGCCGACCCGTGGTTGCCGCGCCAAGCACGACGAGAAGTTCATCAGGCCCCGGCGCATCGTGCACGTTGAATTCCATGGTCAGGTAGTGCGAGCGCTGGCCGACGTCGATCTTGTGCATCATGGGCACCTGAACGCAGCAACCCGGCGCACCGCGCTTGTTGGTGAAGCTGAGATACGCCGTGCCATCCACGGCGTCGCGGTACTTGTTACCGAACCGCAGGGTATGGATGATGCCCGAGGCATGCTCGAGATCACCGTTCATGCCGACGATGGCGGCCTTGCCATAGGCCTCGATACGCTCGCCAGAGCCGACCTCGTCGAGCAGCACGCGGACCATTTCCTCGCCCAGCGGCGGGGCGACTTCAAGAATTTTTGGTTTCAGGTCTTCGACGAACCCTTGGCCGGCCCATGGGTTGGTGATGACGCAGGCAACCGCGATCATCTCCATGGGGCGCTCGGGAATGCGACCCATTTCCGAGCGGATTTCCTCGACGATCTTGATCATTTTACGAATATGCAGGCTCATGTGGTTTCCTGTTCTTGCGCTACGCTATCACACCGGCCTCGCCGCGCGGAACGATGATGGTGTTCCGCGCGACGGTACTGGGCAATCGCTTGGCGTAAGCTTATTGCGCGGCCCTGGCCGTAATATCGTTGAACTTCGGCATGACCTGTTCGGTGAATTTTCGCACGCTGCTCATGACGTCTTCCTGTGCCATGCAGGGGAAGTTAGACCAGACCTGCAGGTGTTGCAGGTTCAGCTCATCGCGCAATTCCTCGATCTTGCCGCTCACGTAGTCCGGCGTGCCAAACAGCAGATTGCGCGGCAGCAGGAATTCGTAGCTCAACAGGTCGAGCTTGCCGGGTGTTTCGGGCAGCTCTTCGCCGGGGTCCATATGGTTGCCCAGGCCGCGCCAATGCGCGATCCAACGCAGATAGGTAAGCAGACCTTCGGCGGCCTTGTCGCGTGCCTCGTCCATGGAATCAGCGACGAACATATCGCGCACCAACGAGATGCCCTCGCCAAGCGGCACGTCGCGGTTCTCGGCTTCCGAGCGTGCCTTGCGAAAGATATCGAAGCGTTCCTTCAGCGCCTTGACGGTGGGGATCCACATGATGGCGTTGAGCCCGTTGCGCGCCGCCCAATCGATGGAGCGTTGCCCGTCGACGACCTGCCATAATGGCGGGTGGGGTTTCTGCACGGTCTTTGGCACCACACCGATTTTCTTGAGTTTATGCGTGTCCAGATCAACCACGTCGGGGTCGGGCGGGCTCATGTCATGCTGCCATGTGAAGTCCGGCGCAGGGTAGGTGTAGAACTCACCATCGTGGCTGAACATGTCTTCGGTCCAGGCCTTCTTCATAATGGTCAGGGTTTCATCGAACAGCCGGAAGTTCTTGGCCTGATCGCTGAGGTCGGCATCCACGTTCATGTGAATGGCCTCACGCCCATAGACGCCACGACCCAGACCCACATCGACACGGCCACCCGACATCTGGTCGAGCATGGCGATGTCTTCGGCGCAGCGCAGCGGATTCCAGAATGTGATGATGTTGGCGGCCTGACCGATGCGAATACGCTGCGTGCGCGCCGCCATGTCCGCGCTCATCATCAGCGGGTTGGGGCAGGCGTCCATGCCCTCATGATTGAGGTGATGCTCGGTGAACCAGATGGAATCCCAGTCGTTGCGATCACAATAGGTTGCGATCTCGCGGGTTTCATCGAGAAGTTGGGAATAGGGACGGTGGTCCCAATTGGTGAGATTAGCAAAATAGCCGAAACGCATGGCGTCGACCTCCTTTCTAGTCAGGGATCAATGATCCCGTTGAACCAAAAACAAAGTCGGACACCTTTTACGGCCGCTGCCCGAAACTCGGCCTATTTGTAGCGACACATAACAGAGAACGGTTTTTAAGGGAAGGGATATGATTCTCGCTCTGCCAGACTATATTCATTGTATGAGGAGGTGATTTGTCATGATGGAACGTATCCCCATACCCACGGACAACGTCATCGGCATGCGCGTTACCGGCAAAATCGAAGAAGATGATATTGCCTGCATGATCGCCGACGTCGAGGCCATGATGACCCGGCACGATGATATCCATGTCTATGTCGAGGTCGCGTCGATGCAGGGCATATCGATTGCGGCACTGTTTGAGGACCTGAAGTTTGTCATTCCCAACCTCAAACGCTTTACAAAAAAGGCCGTGGTGTCGGACAAGGCCTGGATCGAGACCCTGACGCCGATCGCCGACAAGCTGTTCCCCAGCATCGATGTGCGTCACTTCACGCCCGAACAGCGTGACGAGGCCCTGAGCTGGATACAGGAATAGCGAGCGGTTTTCAGGTAAAGAAAAAGCCCCGCACGATGTGTGCGGGGCTTTTGTGTTTTTGATATGATCCACTATTCCTAATTGGCAGCTTCCTGTTTTTTTAATGCGATGTAAGAGGACAGGACAACACGCATAAACCACTTCCGATAGGAAATATTCTTGAATGGCATTACTGCAGCACACATCAAGCAGAATACTCCTAAAAAGAATTCCTGTTGGAGCAGCAGGGAAAACGATAGAGAAATAAATGCAGGAATTAAATTAATAGTCAGATTTTCAAGAGACAGGGCTCGATCAGCGGTAAGTGTAGCAGGAGAGTCACCGGCTACTTCTTGCCTTCTGAAGCAATAATAAACCAGCCGTGCGTTTATCTCATTATCAACGATATCTTTCCCTAGCTCAGAGCAAAGCAACGTGTACGCGTGTCCAAATAAACGATTTTGATTAGCTTGCTCGCTGGTGAAAATACCCTTCAACGGATCCTTAAATTTTGGAATGCTACGAATGATTTTTCGTACAGTATTGTCACATGCTGCACTGAAAATGAACCCAACGAGATAGCTGCTTATGAATAGCAGAATTGATCCTAGAACTTTTTCGGTTACGAGGAATTGGCGGGCTTCATTGCTATAAAGTATGAATGCCGTCAGGTATATTAATCCTGGGAATAGATGAACAGTGAAATCCCTGAATTTTAGCGGAATGGAGTTCATAACTTTCATCTCCTAAAAAAGTAGTGCCTATTTTTACGAGATCAAGATTTAACATATTTCAAAAATAACGAGAATTTTTTCAACGCGTAAATTGCGAAAAACATCGAAACGATAAAAAAGCCCCGCACGATGTGTGCGGGGCTTTTGTGTTTCTGATGTCGCCGGGATTATTCGGCGGCTTCGACTGCGGCTGCCTTTTCGACGCGTGCGGCGCAGAACTTGAACTCTGGGATTTTGCCAAAGGGATCAAGCTTGGGGTTGGTCAGCACGTTGGCCGGGGCCTCGGCAAAGCAGAACGGGATGAATACCAGACCTTCGGGCTGATTGGGGTTCTGCCGCACCGTCAGGGTGATGGTGCCACGCCGGGTGTGGACGTCGACCATGTCGCCAGCCACCAGCCCCAGACGCAGCATGTCGGAACGGTTGAGCGACACCACGGCTTCTGGCTCCAGCGCATCGAGTACGCTGGCACGCCGGGTCATGGAACCGGTGTGCCAATGTTCCAGCATACGACCCGTGGTCAGCACCATGGGGTACTCGTCATCGGGCTGCTCAGCCGGCGGGATGATATCGGCGGGCACGATTTTGGCCCGACCACTGGCAGTGGGGAATCCGTCGGTGAAGATCACCGGGTTACCAAAGCTGGCCGGATCATCACACGGATAGGTCACGACGTTCTCGTTTTCGAGACGTTCCCACGTGATGTTGTCGAGCGAGCCCATGACCTGTTTCATTTCGGCAAACACGTCGGCTGGGCCTTCGTAGGTCCAGTCCAGGCCAAGGCGTTTGCCGATCTCGGCAATGATCCACCAGTCATGGCGCGCATCGCCGGGCATGGGCACGCACTGGCGTACCATCTGGACCTGGCGGTTGGTGTTGGAGAACGTGCCGACCTTTTCAGCATGAGCCGAGGCCGGTAGCACCACATCGGCATGCCATGCGGTTTCAGTCAGGAAGATATCCTGCACCACAAGATGATCGAGCATGGCCAGCGCGTCGCGGGCGTGGAGCTGGTCAGGGTCGGACATGGCAGGGTTCTCGCCCTGTACGAACATGGCCTTGATCTGCTTGGCATGGATGGCGTCGATGATTTCAACCACCGTCAGGCCACGCTTGGGATCAAGTTCAGTGCCCCAGAATTCCTCGTAGCGCTTGCGTGTGGCTTCATCTTCCACCGACTTGTAATCAGGGTAGACGATGGGGATCAGGCCAGCATCGGATGCGCCCTGTACATTGTTCTGGCCGCGTAGCGGGTGCAGGCCGGAACCGGGGCGACCAATCTGACCGGTGATCAGGGCCAGCGTGATCAGGCAGCGTGAATTATCGGTGCCGTGGACATGCTGGGAGATACCCATGCCCCAGAAGATGATCGAGTTGCCCGAGGTCGCGTAGGTGCGTGCCACGGTGCGCAGGACCTGTGCATCGATGCCACAGATATCGGCCATCTTTTCAGGCGAATAATCAACAATGCGCTCTTTCAGCGAATCAAAGCCTTCGGTATTGGCCTGAATGTACTGGGTGTCGTAGAGCTCTTCCTCGATGATCGTAAAGATCATGGCGTTGAGCATGGCAACGTCGCTGCCTGGCTTGAAGTGCAGGTGCTCGGTGGCGTGACGCGACAGCATCTGGCCGCGCGGATCCATGATGAACAGCTTGGCTCCACGCTTGGCAGCCTGCTTGAAGTAGGTCGAAGCCACCGGGTGGTTCTGTGAGGGGTTACAGCCGATGGCGATGATGCAATCAGCAGCCTCGGCATCTGTAAACGGTGCGCTCACCGCGCCAGAGGCCACACATTCCATAAGAGCGGCAACAGACGAGGCATGACACAGCCGCGTGCAGTGATCCACGTTATTGGTGTGGAACGCGGTGCGGATCAGTTTCTGGAACAGATAGGCTTCCTCGTTGGAGCCCTTGGCCGAACCGAAACCAGCCAGACCCTTGGGGCCTTCGGCGTCGTATGTCTTCTTCAGGCCGCCTGCTGCAGCATCGAGTGCTTCTTCCCAGCTGGCTTCGCGGAAATACTTTGCCCAGTCTTCGCCATCGGCGATCTGCATGTCACCAGCTTTGGGCGCATCGTCACGTCGGATCAGCGGTTTGGTCAGGCGGTGTGGGTGGGTAATATAATCAAAGCCGAAGCGACCCTTGACGCACATCCGGTTTTCGTTGGCCGGACCGGGGCGACCATCAACTTTGATGATCTTGTCGTCTTTGATGTGAACGCGGGTCTGGCAGCCAACGCCGCAAAACGGGCAGACAGAATCGACGGTGCGGTCGGCGAACTGGGTACGCGTACCGGCTTCATCGAGCATGCTGGCTTCCATCAGCGCGCCGGTCGGGCAGGCCTGAACACATTCGCCACATGCCACACAGGTGCTGGCACCCATGGGGTCGTCGAAGTCGAAGGAAATCTTCGAACCACTGCCGCGATAGGCCATGCCGATGACATCATTGACCTGCACTTCGCGGCAGGCCCGCACGCACAGATTACAGTTGATGCAGGCGTCGAGATTGACGGCCATGGCAACGTGACTGTTATCGCAGGCGGGTTTTTCCGAGGCCGGGAAGCGCGACGAATCGACGCCAACCTTATCGGCCCAGTTCCAGAACTTGGAATCGGGGTCGTGCGCGGTGACGCGATCAGGCTGGTCAGCAACCAGCAGTTCGAAGACCATCTCGCGGGATTTCATGGCCCGTTCGGACGCGGTGTTGACGACCATGCCTTCGGCGGGCTGGCGGATGCACGAAGCAGCAAGTACGCGCTCGCCTTCGACTTCCACCATGCAGGCGCGGCAGTTGCCATCGCCACGGTATCCCGGTTCGGGGGAATAGCACAGATGCGGGACTTCGGTACCCATGCGGTCAGCGACCTGCCAGATGGTTTCACCATCGCTGGCTTCGGCTTGTTGGCCGTTCAGGGTGAATTTGATTGTCTCGCTCATTACACTTCCTCCGGGAAGAATTTCATCACGCTCAGCATGGGGTTCGGGGCTGCCTGTCCAAGGCCGCAGATGGACGCGTCCATCATCACGGTGCTCAGTTCATTAAGCAGTCCGGTGTCCCACTTATCCTTGTTCATCAAAGCCAGGGCCTTGGTTGTGCCGTTACGGCACGGCGTGCATTGACCGCAGCTTTCATCTTCGAAGAAGCGCATCAGGTTCAGCGCCACGTCTTTCATGTTGTCCTTGTGCGACAGAATGACAACCGCATGGCTGCCGACAAAGCAGCCATGGGTGGCAAGTTCGCCACCGAAATCGAGCGGGATATCAGACTTGGACGCGGGCAGGATGCCACCCGATGCGCCGCCGGGCAGGTAAGCCTTGAAGTCATGACCGTCGGCCATGCCACCGCAGTGCTCATCGATCAGTTCGCGCACGGTGGTACCGGCTGGTGCGAGTATGACGCCCGGGTTCTTGACCCGACCGGAAACCGAGTAGGAGCGGAAGCCCTTGCTTTCACCCTTGCCCTGCGAAGAAAACCACTCGGGGCCTTTTTCGATAATGTCGCGCACCCAGTACACCGACTCGACGTTATGGGTCAGGGTGGGTTTCTGGAACAGGCCGCGTTCAGAGGGGAACGGCGGGCGGTTGCGCGGCAGGCCACGGTTGCCCTCGATGGATTCGATCATCGCCGATTCTTCGCCACAGATATAAGCACCTGCGCCGCGCCGGACTTCGATGCCAATACCGCCGGTCAAGTTTTCGGCCTGCAAGCGTGCGATCTGGCTCTCAAGCACCTCACGGATGGCGGGGTATTCGTCACGGATATAGATGTAGACGGTCTCGACCTCACAGGTCCACGCCGCGATCAGCGCGCCTTCGAGAAAACGGTGCGGGTCGGTTTCGAGGTAGTGACGATCCTTGAATGTGCCGGGTTCGCCTTCGTCGCCATTGATGGCAAACAGGCGGGGTTTTGGCTGGCCGCGTACGATTTTCCATTTCAGACCGGACGGGAAGCCTGCGCCACCCAGACCGCGCAGACCGGAATCTTCCATGACCTTGACCAGATCATCGGGGCTACGGTTGCCAGCAAGGCAGTCCTTGAGCAGGGCATAACCGCCCGCGGCGACGTAAGCGTCGAAACCTGTGTAATCAGGTGCGTGGGCGTGCAGGTCGCGCGCCTCGGCAGCAGCCATCAGATTGTCGACATTGGCGTTGCCGATATGGTTGTGACCGACCTCTGCCACCGGGGCGCTGTCGCAGCGCCCCATGCACGGCGCACGAACAACGCGCACATCTGCGCCGGTTTTCGCTGCCAGATCCTCGAGCAGTTTGGCTGAGCCCGCCATCTCGCAGCTCAGTGAGTCGCAAACCCGAATGGTTACCGGCGGAGGGGCGGTTTCGTCAGCGGCGATAATGTCAAAATGCGCATAGAACGAGGCAACTTCGTAGACCTCGCTCATGGAGAGGCTCATTTCCTCGGCCAGTGCCTGTAAATGTGCCGCCGACAGATGTCCGTGGGTGTCCTGGATCAGGTGCAGGTGCTCGATCAGCAGGTCGCGGCGGCGTGGTCGCTCGCCCAATAGCGAACGCACACTCTCAAGTGCTTCGGGATCGACCTGGCGTCCCTTGTTGAAGACCGGGGCTTTGCGCCGACCAGAACCGGGATGAATTTTTTGCGCCTGCTTGGCATTTGTTTTGGCAGTGGAGTCTGTCATTCCCGTATCCGTCTCTCTCTATCGTTCCGTTAAGCTCATGACTGTATATTTAGTGTCGACTTTATCCGGCTGCCCAAAGGCATGCATGGCTATCGTCGTTTCGTTTTTTTTGAAGCAAAATTGTTTACTGAAATTGAATCCCTGGGGGCTGAATGTATCACAGGGCGGACGCTTGCAACGACCGTCGCCGACCTTGAATGTCTCCGTCGCGTCCAATGGAGTGTGTGCCGGTTCGCCATTCCGCAACCTATCGCCATATCATGGCGTACAACCGCCAAACCGTTGCTAGTCTTGCGTGGCACTTGGGATGCCACCGGTGGACAACTGCTGTTCGTATCGTCTACAAGTTGAGTTACGCGGCGTTTCAGGGGCCGCGCAAGCGGGGACATAACCCTGCGTGGACAAGATAACGGGAGCATATCGTGGGTGAATTCAAGGTCGAGCCGATTGACGCTAGCTTTAGCCTTAAGGAGCGAATTTATAATTCGCTGAAGCAGGCGATCTCGAACATGAATATCTATGAGGACGGGGTCAATCTGCGTCTCGACGAGCGTCAGCTTTCCGAGCAGTTGGCGACCAGCCGCACGCCAATTCGCGAAGCACTGGCGCGTCTTGAGCAGGAAGGCCTGGTGCGAATCGTGCCGCGCAAGGGTGTTTATATCGTGCGTAAGACCAAGGCCGAAATCCTTGACATGATTACGGTGTGGGCGGCACTGGAAAGTATGGCGGCGCGTCTGGTTACCCAGCGCGCTTCGGACGATGAAATTGCGGCGTTGCGCACAATCTTCTCGACCTTTCAGGACGGCCAGATGCAGGCCCATATTGACGAGTACTCCGACGCCAACATTCGGTTCCATCAGTCTATCGTCGAGATGGGGCGCTGTGCTTTGCTGAAAGAAACTGCCGGTAATATTTTCCTGCATGTGCGCGGCATTCGTGCGCGCACCATTACAGATAGTGACCGTGCCAACCGTTCGATCATTGACCATATACATATTATCGAGGCGTTGGAGAGCCGTGATGCCGAACTGGCTGAGCGACTGGTTCGTGACCACGCACTCAGCCTGGCCGACCATGTGTCGCGCAACGTCGAATACCTGGAGTAGGGCAGAAGCCTTATCCCTTTGCGGTATATTACGGACTGCTTTCGACGTACTCACCTGAGTGTCTCCAAAATTTGAAATTTTTGGGAAAAATAATTTCCCTGCTGTTTCATCGTGTGGTATACCATATGCCAACGGCAGCCTAAACAGTTTTAATTGCCGAATGTAAAAATAAGATCACGGAAAACGTGATGAACGAGAGTTCAGTCCTATTGCGTGAGGGCTGACTGTCGATACTATGGAAGTGTCTCGGCGCGTGAACTCTAGACGTTCATTATAAAAATCGCGCGTCGGTTAACAACTGGGAGAGTATAATGCAATTATCTAAACGTATTCTCGGTTTTGGTGTAGCTGCGGTCGTCGGTCTTGGTGTGACGTTTTCGTCTGCCATGATTTCGAAGGCTGAAGCTGGCTGGGAACCGAAAAAGCCTGTCGATTTTGTGATCATGGCCGGTAAGGGCGGTGGCGCTGATAAGATGGCTCGTCTTCTTCAGGCGGTTATTGAGAAAAACAAGTGGTCGTCCAAACCTCTGACCCCCATCAACAAGCCGGGCGGTTCTGGTGCTGAGGCTCTTGTACACCTTAACGGTGTTAAGGATCCCGATCACACCATCATGGTAACCCTGAACAGCTTCTACACGACGCCACTGCGTCAGCCAAAGCTGGGCGTTGATATCATGAAGTTTGCGCCGATCGCGCGTATGGCCGAAGACACCTTCCTGCTTTGGGTCAATAAAGACTCTGGCATTAAGGACGTTGCTGGTTTCGTTGCTGCAGCCAAGGCTGCCGGTAAAGACTGGATCATGGCTGGTACGGGCAAGTCGTCCGAAGATAACCTGCTCACCGACTTCCTGAATGCCGCTTATGGCCTTCAGATGAAGTACGTCCCCTACAAGGGCGGCGGCAAGGTTGCCAAGCAGTTGGCCGGTAATCACGCCAACTCCACTGTGAACAACCCATCCGAACAGGAAGGCTTCTATGCTGCTGGCACGACTGTGCCTCTGGCTGCCTTCACTGACAAGCGTCTGGCAATGTTTGCTGATGCTCCGACCTTCAAGGAACTGGGCAAAGACTTTGTCTACTACATGCAGCGTAGTGTTGTCGGTGCACCAGGTATGAGTGCCGGTGCTCAGGACTACTACAAAGCTCTGTTCGCCAAGGTGTTCGCATCCGAAGAGTGGGCTGCTTATCGCACGAAGAAGAGCCTGCAAGGTGAACTTCTTCAGGGTGATGCTCTGATGGCTTACTGGAAGACCGAGCAAGCTGTTCACAAAGTTATGCTGAAGAAAATGGGCGCGATCGACTAATTCGTCGATTTAAACCCCAATAACATCAAAGTAAGGAAACCGCCATCATGCGTGTTGCTGAACTAATTATGGCCGTCGTGATGGCGGTTTTCTCTGCTTACCTTATGATCAAGAGTGCAGAACTTCCAATTACCTGGATCGAAGACGAGGGACCTGGCGGTGGATTCTGGCCATTCTGGCTAGCCACGATCATGCTCATTTCCTGCGTCTGGATCCTCGTGCGTTGGGTGCGCCGCGTTAGCCCGCCCAGCCAGTCGACAGAACCCTATATGGATGCATTTGCGATCCGTTCGTTTCTCTCGGTCGCAGGCCCGCTTGCCATCTGTATCGGACTGATCCATGTGATTGGCATTTATATGGCTGTGCCGCTCTTCATGATTTACTACATCCGATTTCTGGGCCGACACTCATGGTTCACGACGTTGAGCATTTCGATTGCTACGCCAGTCGTGACCTTCTTCTTTTTTGATATCGCCCTTCGCATCGTGCTGCCTAAAGGCTACACGGAACCGTTGTTCTACCCACTTTACGACATCTTTCTGTAAGCGATTGTCGATAGCAAAATTGCATCCAACGCGACAGTTATGTCCTCAGCACTAGAAAAGCGTGGCTAAATAAAATGGAAACCTTACAACTACTTCTAGACGGTTTTGGCATCGCCTTTGAACCGATCAACATCGGCTTGATGATCGTTGGTGTCATCGTCGGACTGTTTATTGGTGCTATGCCCGGTCTGGGATCGGTCAACGGTGTGGCGATTTTGCTACCCATGACCTTCCTCGTGCCGCCAACCTCGGCAATTATCTTTCTTGCCGCGATCTACTACGGCGCTATGTATGGCGGTGCTATCAGTTCTATCATGCTGGGCATTCCCGGAGCCTCGACGGCTGTGGCGACGACGTTTGATGGTCGCCCGCTGGCCTTGAAAGGCGAGGCAGACAAGGCATTGACCGCCGCCGCCCTCGCGTCGTTCGTTGGTGGTACACTCTCCATTATCCTGTTCACCTTGTTTGCACCGTTGCTCGCAGGCTGGGCGCTGGCGTTTGGTGACCCGGAACTCTTCGCGCTTATGGCGATGGCATTTGCAACCTTTGTCGGTCTGTCGGGTGATGACATTCCCAAGACGTTATTCTCCATCTGCATTGGTCTTGTTCTCAGCTCGGTCGGTCTCGACATCATGAGTGGCGAACCGCGCCTTGTATTCGGCGATATTGTCGGCTTCATGCACGGCATTAACTTCCTGGTTCTGGCAATCGGTATCTATGGTATCGGTGAAATGCTGTGGACCATTGAATCCACCCGTGGTGACGTGACCATGTCCAAGGCTGAAATTTCGGTCAAACGCATCGTTAAGAATCTGAAAGAACTGTGCGGCACATGGCCAACGGCGCTGATGGCTTCTTTTGTTGGCTTCTTTGTCGGCATTCTGCCGGCTGCCGGTGCGACACCGGGTGCTCTGATGTCCTATGGCTTTGCCAAGACATATTCAAAGACACCCAAAGAATTCGGTCAGGGTAAGGTCGAAGGCGTTGTTGCACCGGAAGCCGCCAACAACGCAGCTTCGACCGGCGCTATGTTGCCGATGCTGACACTTGGTATCCCCGGCTCTCCGACCACGGCAATTCTGCTGGGTGGCATGGTGATCTGGGGACTGGTTCCCGGACCGATGCTGTTCCTTGAGCAGAAAGAGTTCGTATGGGGTCTGATTGCCAGCCTGTATGCTGCCAATCTGTTCGGCGCGATTATCAACATCGCCTTCATTCCGGCATTCCTGTGGATGCTGAAGATGCCGTTCACCATTCTGGCGCCGCTGATTTTCGTGCTCTGCATTGTGGGTGGTTATGCACCGACGCAGTCCATGCATGATGTATGGCTGATGCTGATCTTTGGTGTTGTCGGCTTCCTCATGCGGAAACTTGACTACCCAATGGCACCAGCTGTTCTGGCGATTGTGTTGGGCCCACTGGCTGAGCCCGCTCTGCGGCAGTCGCTGCTGATCTCCGATGGCGATGTGACGGTATTCTTCACCCGGCCGATTTCGGGAACGTTTATGGCGCTGGCGATCTTCCTGCTGGTCATGCCGATGTTCCAGGCAATTCGTCGCCGTATGAAGGCTGCTTAAGTCTGGTAATTGTTAAGTCCAGCCCGCGTGCATGCACGCGGGCTGGGGCACAATTCCCCCCTTAAAAGAACAAGAAAACATCGCGACAAAACGGAATTGGGAATTGCCAAGCATTTCGTTTGGTGTATGGTATACCACAGATGGTGGACCATAGAGTTTCAATGGGGTTTGGCCTCGATTTAGGGCAAGTCCCTGAATTTATCGTCGGCTGTGATTGACGTGATGCCGGGGACTGAAACAAGACAATGGTATGCAGCCGGGACCTTGGTACGGCGTGCTTAACTGCTGTCGCAACGCGTCGAGCGGCACAACATGGCCATGACGACGCAAGCATAGATTTAATTAGCGGTGTAGGGAGGCAAGCCCTAGGCCGCAGAGAACAAAATAGAAAGGACGTTGAACGATGGCTGGTACAGCTGCTGCTACGCTGAATGAGAATGAAGAAACCGGGGCTCTAACGGACGGCTTTCATCTTCTGATTGACGCGCTCAAGCTCAACGATCTCAACACCATTTATGGCGTGCCGGGCATTCCGATTACCGATCTGGGCCGTATGGCGCAGGACGCCGGCATTCGTGTCCTGTCTTTCCGCCACGAACAGAACGCAGGTAATGCGGCTGCCATCGCAGGCTTTATTACGAAGAAGCCCGGTATCTGCATGACCGTCTCCGCGCCAGGCTTTTTGAACGGCCTGACGGCGCTGGCACACGCCACGACAAACTGCTGGCCGATGATCCTGATCAGTGGATCGTCCGAGCGCGAAGTCGTTGATCTGATGCAGGGCGACTATGAAGAGATGGACCAGCTGGCCATCGCCAAACCGCTCTGTAAGGCTGCCTACCGTATTCTGCATGCTGAAGACATCGGCATCGGTGTCGCACGCGCTATCCGCGCTGCGGTCTCTGGACGTCCGGGCGGCGTCTATCTTGATATTCCAGGCTCGCTGCTTGGTCAGGTCATGGACGAAGTCGAAGGTGCCAAGTCTCTGGTCAAGGTCATTGATGCAGCACCAGCACAGATCCCTGCACCAAGCGCTGTTGATCGTGCGATCAACGTGCTGAAGGGTGCTAAAAAGCCACTTATCATTCTCGGTAAGGGTGCCGCCTATGCACAGGCTGACGAAGACGTCCGCGCATTTGTTGAAAAGAGCGGATTCCCGTATCTGCCCATGAGCATGGCCAAAGGCTTGCTGCCAGATGATCACCCACAGTCTGCCGCTGCCGCACGCTCGATGGCGCTGAAGGATTCCGATGTGGTCGTCATGATTGGTGCTCGCATCAACTGGCTGCTGTCGCACGGTAAGGGAAAGCAGTGGGGTTCACCCGGTTCCACGAAATTCGTTCAGATCGACATCGAACCCAAAGAGATGGACAGCAACGTCGAAATCGCTGCGCCGCTGGTTGGCGACATTGGATCGGTTGTCTCTGCGCTGCTCGATGCTATGGGCAATGATTGGCAGAAGCCGTCCGAAGACTGGACCGGTCCGATCAATGCGAAAAAAGAAACCAATCTGGCGCGCATGGCACCAAAGCTACAGAACAACAACAATCCCATGGATTATCATGGCGCTCTCGGCGCGTTGCGTAAAATCATCAAGGAACGCCCCGATGCCATGCTTGTGAACGAAGGTGCCAACACCCTCGATCTGGCACGCTCCATCATCGACATGTCCAAGCCACGTAAGCGTTTGGACGTTGGCACCTGGGGTGTTATGGGCGTCGGTATGGGGTCGGCCATCGCTGCGGCTGTTGAAACGGGCAACCCTGTGCTGGCGATTGAGGGCGATAGTGCCTTTGGTTTCTCGGGCATGGAAGTTGAAACGATCTGTCGCTACAACCTGCCGATTTGCATTGTTATCTTTAACAACAACGGCATCTACCGTGGTACCGACGTCAACACCTCTGGTGGCAGCGATGTTGCGACGACCGTGTTTGTTAAAGACGCACGCTACGACAAGATGATGGAAGCCTTCGGCGGTGTTGGTGTCCATGCGACAAACCCCGATGAACTGAGCCGCGCTGTGAACGAAGCCATGGATTCTGGCAAGCCAACGCTTATCAACGCTGTGATTGATCCAGCGGCTGGTACCGAGAGCGGTAATATCGGTAGCCTCAACCCGCAAAGCGTCGTATCGAAGAAAAAGTAACTCAATTTAATTGGAAATGCAGATGTCTGATACAGGCATCCGCTCTCTTCTAAAGAAACGTATTTAAACGAGGATGGAATGGAAAAAGCACTCTCAGGCGTCAAAATTCTTGATATGACGCATGTCCAGTCGGGACCAACCTGCACGCAACTTCTTGGATGGTTCGGTGCTGATGTGATCAAGGTCGAGCGCCCCGGCGTCGGTGATGCAACGCGCGGCCAGCTGCGCGATATCCCTGACGTGGACAGCCTCTATTTCACCATGCTGAATCACAACAAGCGCAGCGTGACCCTGAATCCGAAATCGGAAAAGGGCGGCGAGATTTTCACCAAGCTCATCAAGGAATGCGATGTGATGGTTGAAAACTTTGCACCCGGTGCGCTTGACCGTATGGGTTTCTCATGGGAACGCATTCAGGAGATTAACCCACGCATGATCTATGCGTCGGTCAAGGGCTTTGGCCCCGGCCCCTATGTGGACTGCAAGGTTTATGAGAACGTTGCACAGTGCACCGGCGGTTCGGCTTCTACCACGGGTGAGCTGAACGGCACACCCATGGTGACCGGCGCGCAGATCGGCGATTCAGGCACCGGGCTTCATCTTGCACTGGGCATTGTCACCGCGCTTTATCATCGTACCCATTCAGACAAGGGGCAGCGCGTTGAAGCTGCCATGCAGGACAGCGTTCTGAACCTGTGCCGCGTCAAGCTGCGCGATCAGCAGCGTATGGCACACGGTCCGATGAAAGAATACCCGCAGTACCCACACGACGAAATCGGCGAGGCCGTACCGCGTGCCGGGAATGCATCAGGTGGCGGCCAACCGGGCTGGATCGTCAAGTGCAAGGGCTGGGAAACTGACCCCGATGCCTATTCCTATGTCATTGCTCAGGCCGCTGCCTTCCCGGCATTGGCAAAGGTCATCGGTCATGAAGACTGGCTCGAAGACCCACAGTGGAATACGCCTGAGGCACGTCTGCCCAAGCTTAGCGAAATGTTCGGCGAGATCGAAAAATGGACCATGACCAAGACTAAACTCGAAGTCATGGATATCCTCAACCCGCTCAACGTGCCGTGTGGCCCGATCCTCAGCATGAAGGAACTGGCTGAAGAACCAAGCTTGCGTGAAACCGGCACCATTGTCGAAGTTGATCACCCTGAGCGTGGCAAGTACCTGACGGTTGGTAATCCTATCAAGTTGTCGGACTCGCCGACGGATATGGATCGTTCTCCGCTGCTTGGCGAGCACACTGACGACATTCTCAAGGAATTGGGACTCAGCGAAGATGATATCGCAGCAGCCAAGGAAGCTGGCGCGGTTTAACGATCATCCGGTCGCTTCGGCGGCCGGGCAGCGGGTTCAGTCAAAAGATAGGAGGAAATACAATGCGCATTATTCTCATGGGGCAACAGGCCTTCGGTAAAGCAACGCTTGAAGCCTATCTTGAGCGTGGCGAGGACGTGGTCGCGGTTTACTGTGCACCCGATAAAGAAGGCAAGCCCGTCGACCCTGTGAAGGAATTCGCACTGGAAAAAGGTCTGCCGCTTTATCAACCAGCCAATTTCACCGACAAGGACGTACTCGACGAAATGCGCGCATTGAACGCCGATCTGTGCGTGATGTCCTATGTCATTATCTTTGTTCCGGAAGAAGCCCGCGACATCCCGACCCATGGTTCGGTTTGCTTCCACCCTTCGATGTTGCCTAAGCATCGCGGTCCGAGCTCCATCAACTGGCCTATTATCGGTGGTGCCACCAAGACTGGCCTGACCATCTTCTGGCCCGATGATGGCCTCGACGAAGGTGAAATTTTGCTACAGAAGGAAATCGAAATCGGCGCTGACGACACCTTGGGTTCTGTCTACTTCGACAAGGTTTTCCCGATCGGTATTGCGGCTATGTGCGAGGTCCTTGATCTGGTACGTGACGGCAAGGCACCCAAGATCGTTCAGGACGATAGTCTGGCGACCTATGAAAGCTGGTGCAAGAAGGCCGATGCAAAAATCGATTGGTCAAAGTCCGTTGATGACGTTTACAACCTGATCCGTGGCACCAACCCACAGCCGGGTGCATGGACCACGATCAATGGTCAGGAAGTCAAAATATTTGACAGCGCCAAGCAGAGCGAAGCTGGCGGCGCGCCGGGCGAAGTCACCAGTGTTGGTGACGATGGGTTCTGCGTCGCTGTGAACGGCGGTCAGATTCTGGTCAAACGCGTACGTCCGGACGGCCAGGGAAAAATTGCTGCCAGTGAATTTATTGAAGCTGGTGGTGTTTCAAAAGGAATGATCCTCGGCTCGTAGGTTCCGGGCCAAAACGCTTCGCTTGCCACGTTCTGATATATGCCTTCCCGGCGTTAATGGGAAAACTAATGTCGGGACGGAACATGTGGAAATCGGGGTTTTGGGCTGAAATCATCGGGACTTAATTTTACCGTTAGGAAACTTTGTTTCTTAATCAACAAGATAGCGATTACGGGAGACGAGAATGCCAAAGAGCGATATCGAGATCGCGCGCGAAGCGACGATGCAGCCCATTGCTGAAATTGGTGCCAAAGCAGGAATTCCTGAAGATGCACTGCTCCAGTTTGGTCCGACCAAGGCGAAGGTCACCTTTGACTTCATCAACAGCGTGCAGAAGAAACGTGATGGCAAGCTGATCCTGGTCACGGCGGTCACGCCGACCCCGGCCGGTGAAGGCAAGACAACCACTTCGGTTGGCCTCAGCGATGGCATGAACCGCTTGGGCAAGAACACCATTGTCTGCCTACGTGAGCCTTCATTGGGCCCATGCTTCGGCATGAAGGGTGGCGCTGCCGGTGGCGGTTACGCACAGGTCGTTCCCATGGAAGATATCAATCTTCACTTCACCGGTGACTTCCATGCCATTGGCGTTGCGCACAACCTGCTTGCTGCGCTGATCGACAACCATATCTACTGGGGCAACTCGCTGGATATCGACACCCGCCGCGTCAGCTATCGCCGCGTTGTCGATATGAACGATCGCGCGCTGCGTAGTATCGTGAACTCGCTTGGCGGTGTCGGTAACGGCTTCTCGCGCGAAGACGGTTTCGATATCACCGTGGCCTCGGAAATCATGGCGATCTTCTGTCTGTCCAAGGACCTGAATGATCTGACCGAACGTCTCGGTAAGATCGTTGTTGCCCATACACGCAAACGTAAGCCTGTGTTGGCCAAGGACCTGAAAGCTGCCGGACCGATGTCCGTGCTGCTCAAAGATGCCATGATGCCTAACCTGGTGCAGACGCTGGAAAACAATCCTGCGTTCATCCACGGCGGCCCGTTCGCCAACATCGCGCACGGCTGTAACTCGGTTGTCGCAACAAAGACCGCGCTTAAACTCGCTGACTACGTTGTGACTGAAGCCGGTTTCGGTGCTGATCTGGGTGCCGAGAAGTTCTTCGACATCAAATGCCGCAAGGCAGGTCTGAAGCCTTCAGCAGCGGTTATCGTTGCGACGGTTCGTGCGCTCAAGATGCACGGCGGCGTCGCCAAGGAAGACCTTGGCAAAGAAAACGTCGAAGCTGTCAAAAAGGGCTGTGCAAACCTTGCGCGTCATATCAAGAACGTGAAGTCCTTTGGCGTGCCGGTTGTTGTCGCCATCAACCAGTTCCTCAACGACACCAAAAAAGAACTGGCCGCTGTTAGTGCTACAGCCAAAAAGTTTGGCGCAGAAGCTATTGTCGCCAGCCACTGGGCAAATGGTGGTGCCGGTACCGAAGACCTTGCCAAGCAGGTCATCAAGCTGGTCGATGGTGGCAAAGCCAAGTTTAAGCCGCTTTACCCCGACTCCATGCCACTGGAAAAGAAGATGCGCACCATCGCGCAGAAGCTTTACGGTGCGAAGGACATTTCCTACGACGCCAAGGTCGCCAAGCAGTTTGCTGACCTACAGGCTGACGGTTACGGTCACTTCCCGATCTGTGTTGCCAAGACGCAGTACAGCTTCTCCACCGATCCAACCGCCAAGGGCGCACCTTCGGGACACACCATCCCGGTTCGTGAACTGCGGTTGTCCGCAGGTGCAGAGTTCATCGTGGCCGTTACCGGCGACATCATGACCATGCCGGGCTTGCCAAGGGTTCCGGCGGCTAACAGCATCTTCCTGAATAAAAAGGGACAGATCGAAGGCCTGTTCTAAATCAGTTACCTGTCGGGCCGCACGAAAGTGCGGCCCGATTTGATTTAACGCAAAGTCAAATACGTGATTTCTTGGTATACCATCAAATGCTGAGAGGGAATCGGGTCGCAGCATTGGATAAGCAAACCCGCAAGAAACAAAAATAGAGAGGTAGCGCAATGACACTCAAAACAATTCTGGTTCCTGTACGTGGTGACGGTAAAGGCGAAGGCGTGATGGATCATGCTGTTGCCTTGGCTAAACGCTTTGGCGCGCATGTTGATGTCATCCATGCCCGCGCCCGTGCTGCAGATATGCTGCCCTATGGCGTGCTGATGACGCAGTCCATGAAGGAAACCATTCTTGAAGCCTCCAAGACACAGGCAGAAACCGAAGAAGCCCGTGTGCGTGAATTGTTTGATACATATTGTGCCACCAACAGCTTGAGCATCATTGAACCTGACGCCGCAAGCAACGGGGACGTCACGGTCTCGTGGCGCGAAGTCACCGGCAAACAGGCAGACTTGATCGGTCTTGAAGGCCGCGTCGCTGATCTGATTGCCGTGCCCCAGCCGGAAGGTGATTTGGGCGTGCGCACACTGGAAGGTGCGCTGATGGAATCGGGCACCAAGGTTCTGATGTGCCCGGCCAAGCCAGTCAGTGAACTGGGCCAGAACATTGCCGTGTGCTGGAACGGTGGAGCCGAAGCAACGCGTGCTATCAAGTCGAGCATGGATCTGCTGCGCGATGCTGCAAAGGTCTCAATTCTGACCAACGATCCCGGGGGCGAACGCCACGATGTGCCGTCTGCGCGTCTGGTACGCTACATGGCACGTCACGGTATTGATGCCGTGGTTCAGGACGTCAGCGGTGGCGATGAGCCCGTCGGCGCAAGATTGCTGGCAGCAGCCCATGCGGCTGGTGCTGACATGATGATCATGGGTGCGTATAGCCATTCGCGTCAGCGCGAACTGGTGATGGGTGGAGCAACCCGCCACATCGTCAAGAACGCCGCCCTGCCGGTGTTGATGCTGCATTGATGCAGCGCCGCTGATAGGCTAAATCAAGCGCGCGGCTCTGATCAGGGCCGCGCGTTTTTCTATATAGGAGACCTCAGATGAGCACTGATATTCCCCAGACCATGACTGTGATCGAGATTACCAAACCCGGTGGTCCAGAGGTCCTGAAACCGGCCACGCGTAACGTGCCACAACCGGGCCCGGGCGAAGTCCTGATCAAGGTTGCCGCCGCCGGGGTTAATCGCCCTGATTGCCTGCAGCGTGAAGGGGCCTATCCGCCGCCGCCCGGTGCATCGGACATCCCCGGTCTGGAAATCGCCGGTGACGTTGTCGCACTGGGTGAGGGCGTCGAGAGCCTGGCACTTGGTGATACGGTCATCTCGTTGGTCACCGGTGGTGGGTACGCGCAATACTGCACCGCACCTGCTGCGTTGTGCCTGCCCGTACCAGCGGGGCTGTCCATCGAGGAAGCCGCCTGCGTGCCGGAAACCTTCTTTACTGTCTGGAACAACGTATTTGATCGTTGCGGACTGCGCGAAGGCGAAAGCTTTCTGGTGCACGGCGGCTCGTCGGGTATCGGTACCACGGCCATCCAGTTGGCCACGGCATTTGGCGCGCGGGCTTTTGCCACGGCGGGTTCGGCTGACAAGTGCAAGGTCTGTGAAGATCTCGGCGCGGAGCGTGCCATCAACTACCGTGACGAGGATTTCGTCAGTGTCATCAAGGACGCCACCGGCAAGGGCGTCAACGTCGTTCTCGACATGGTTGGCGGTGATTACATTCAGCGCAATATCAAGGCCCTCGCACCTGACGGGCGGCTTTGCTACATCGCGTTTCTGCAGGGCTCGACGGCAGAACTCAACCTCATGCCGTTGATGCTCAAGCGTCTGACGCTGACCGGCTCGACCCTGCGCGCCATGCCGGTGCCCTACAAGGCTGCCATCGCACAGAACCTGCAAGAAAAGGTCTGGCCGTTGATTGAAGCAGGCACCGTCAAGCCGGTGCTGCACGCATCATTCCCGCTGGCTGAGGCTGACAAGGCGCACGCCTTGATGGAATCAAGCGCGCACATCGGCAAGATCGTGCTGAGCGTTTAGCGTAGAGCGATTACTTCATCTTGCGGGGAATATAGCGGCTGAGCGCGCCCAGCGTGACCATGCCAGCCCCGGCGGTGACGAATACCGCGCTGAGCGGCAGGATTTTTAGCACCAGCGCAAAAACGCCGGGAAAGGCCAACTGCGAAACCGCGCGGTAGGTGCCGAACATGGTCGTCATCTCAGCGCGCTCATAGGGGTGCACAGCGCGGTAAAAGGCCATGTTGCCGACGGAGTCCACCGGCATCATAGCCATGGCTGCACCGCCGAGTATAAACACCGTAATCCACGGCGCGTCACTGAACGGCAGAACCGCTGCCGTAATCAGTCCGCAACCGATGTATCCGATCATGAGCACCGCACGCGTACCGATGCGCGATATAACGGGACGTGCCAGCGGCACCAGCAGTACGAAGGCCGTGCCGATGGACACCAGCGCCCCGCCGACCTCTTCGCCGAGCCCGTTGGTCACGCAGTAGATCGGCGCATAAATAAAGAACATCATCCACCAGCCCGAACGTCCCAGCGCCAGTATCCATGCCAGTCGCAGGCGCGGTTGGGCAAAAAAGCGCGGCAGATAATGCATCGGGTTGGTGACCGGGCGGCGTGCGGTCTTGAGCGCCGGGTTGTCGCTGAGCCGCAGGTAGTAGAAATAGCTCGCCAGCGCGGTAACGCTCAATGCGCAGAAAATAAATGGCGCACTGACGCCATAGGCATTGCGCAGGTATACGCCGAGAAATGGTCCGATCGTCCATGCCGCGGCCATGAAAAAGACCCGCACGGGCTCGAACTTGCTGACCTCCTGACGGCGGATGTGCTCAAGCATGTAGAGGCTCATGGAGACTTCGAAGCAGGCTGCACCGAACAGATGAAACACCATGCCCGCGATCAGGCCCAACGGTGTATTCAGCGAGAACATCACGAGCGCGATAGTTACCGAAGCAACGCCCATACTGAATGTGCCGCGCCGGGTCAGGGCGCTGACCAGCCACGGCAGGCCGAGGCTCGACAGTGCGCCGACCAGACTGAGCACAAAATAAAACACGCTGACCTTCTGGGCGTCACCGAAGTGATCAAGCGCCATGAGGGGGATAACGGTGACGAGCGTCGCGCGGTTGAGCGGTTCGAGGCCGAACAGTGTGACAAAGGCGGGAACGGACGGTCCGCGCAGGGACGTGAGCCACAGGGGCGTATGAAGATAGCGCATGGCGGCCCAATCCGTTGCGATGCAAACATCACACTAGCGTTCAGGGCAAGATAGCGGAAACAAGAAATCTGATGCCTATGAAGAAATTTTTCTCGTTCACCGTCATGACTGGCGATAGTGTTTAATGCAAATACACGGCTGCATTGCAAAGGAGGAGGCCTCTATGTACATCAAGCTTGATCCTGACGTTCACTCCGGCATGGACGTGGTTGATGCGCCGCTGGTTGCGGCCAGCGCCGAAACATTGGAAGGCTTTGGCTGTCTGGTTGATGTCTATGAGGACAAAGAGATCGAGATCGTGCGCTGGCCCGCGCAGGGCTGGCGGGCGGTGGATGATGATACCGGCGATGAAGGCGGTACGACCGAAGGCACCTTTCACTTCACGTGGCGTGGCGACGTTCTTTATGGTCACAACGATGCGGTCGATGATCGCTATCTGCTGGGCTGGAGCCGCCACCCCGCCGAAGCCAGCGAGGAAATTTCAACCGCACCACGCTCGGAACTTTATCTGCGCCATGTGAATTACCATCCCGATGGCGGGCAGTTATTTTTCCCGCGCGCCGAGACACCATTTGTTACACCGCTGGCGTTACCCGGTGATGATGTCACGCCACAGGATTTCGTGTGCTTTTACTGTGATGGCACACAGGGACTTTATATCCACCCCGGTGTCTGGCACGAAGGCATCTTCCCGCTTGGCGATGACACATCGTTTTTCGACAAACAGGGCAAGGTGCACGCGCGCGTCAGCTGTAACTTTGACGAAGAGTTCGGCGTCTATCTGCGCGCACCGTTGCGCGCACCATAAACATAATCCGTTGATGGTTTACCCGGGTTCTTCGGGAAACTGCGCCGCGCCGTCGGGGATCACCACGCCAGCCAGCTTGTGTGATGTCCAGATATGAAAAGCCGTGGACAGGTCTGGCGGGGTATCGAGCGATCCACCCTTGATACTGATGGTCGCTTCGCCTTCGTCTGTGGCCTCATGCCACAGGCGCGAACCGCAGGTCGGACAGAACGCGCATTTAAGTTGCCCGCCACTGTTGGTGGGGCGGGTCCAGAATAATGGTGTGCCCTGTGTCACGTGAAAGTCCGCGCGAGGCATGATAACCGAAATACCGAATGCCGAGGACGACTGTTTCTGACATTCCCGGCAATGACAGGCATAGACCTCAACCGGGTCGTTGGCGCTTTCGTAACGTACCGTGCCGCATTGGCACCCACCGGTTCGCATGGCTTGTTCCTTATTTGCTGTGTGCAAAATCCTGCGCGATCATGTCGGCGGCTTTTTCCGCGATCATAATGGTCGGTGCGTTGGTGTTGCCTGATGTGATGCTCGGCATGACCGATGCGTCAACCACGCGCAGGCCTTCGATACCATGCACGCGCAGACGTTCGTCGACCACATCGTGTGCCGCGTCGCCACCCATGCGGCAGGTCCCGATGGGGTGGTAGATAGTCATGGCATTGTCGCGCACATGCTGTAGCAGATCCTCGTCGCTCTGGACTGCTGCGCCGGGGCGGAGTTCATCGAGGATATAGTCGCGCATGGTCGGCGTATCGGCGATACGGCGTGCCCAGCGCAGGCCCGCGACCATGGCGCGCTGATCGCTCAGGCTCGACAGATAGTTCGGGTGAATGGCAAGCGGCGACATGGGGTCGGTACTTTTCAGCGCCAGGTGGCCCCGGCTTTCGGGATGCAGGTGGCACACCGACGCGGTAAAGGCGGAAAACTTATGCAGGCCTTCGCCGGGATTATCCGTGCTTAGCGGCATCATGTGGAACTGTAGATCGGGGCGTTCCATATGGGGTTCTGAGCGTGCAAAGGCGCAGACTTGGCTGGCGCCCATGGTCAACGGGCCACGGCGGCGCAGGGCATAGTCCACGCCCATCATCATCTTGCGCAATGGATTGCGAATGTGATCATTGAGCGTGATGGGGCGCTTGGTGCGAAAGATCGGGCGGACCTGCAAATGGTCCTGCAGGTTACGTCCCACACCGCGCAGTTCGTGGCATGGTGTAACACCGGCCTCGCCAAGTGTGGCGGGGTCACCGATACCCGACAGCATGAGGGCTTGCGGTGAGCCGAGTGAACCGGCGCTGAGGATTACCGAAGCGCGTGCCATGGCGGCATGTTCGGCACCGTCTTTGCGGTAGCGAATGCCGGTGGCCTTCTTGCCGTCCATGATCAGGGTCGTGATGTGCGCGCCGGTGATAACGCGCAGGTTGGCACGCCCACGCACAGGTTTCAGGTAACCTGTTGCGGTGCTGCACCGTATGCCGTTGCGCACGGTCTGCTGGTAATAACCACAGCCTTCCTGATCATCGCGGTTGAAATCTTCACGTCGCACCAGACCGGCTTCGCCTGCGCCGCGAATAAAGGCTTCACAGATTTCTCGCTCCACGCGCATGCTCGATACCGCCAGCGGTCCGCCACTGCCATGGTATTCGTCAGCACCGTGTTCCTGATCTTCGGCTTTCTTGAAGTAGGGTAGCACGTCATCAAAGCCCCAACCGGTATTGCCCAGTTGCCGCCAGTGATCGAAATCAGCCGCCTGACCGCGAATATAGATCAGGCCGTTGATGGCGCTGGAACCACCCAGTACCTTGCCACGCGGCCATGCGGCAGGGCGTCCGTTCAGGCCGGGGCAGAGCTCGGTTTTGAAGCACCAGTCCGTGTTTGGGTTGTGCATGGTCTTGAAATAACCGATGGGAATATGAAGCCATGGATTGCGCGCTTCGCCACCGGCTTCCAGCAGCAAGACCCGGTTGTTGGGATTTGCCGACAGGCGGTTGGCGAGCACGCAGCCCGCTGAACCGGCACCGGCAATGATGAAATCGTACTCACCGTCATGAACCATTGTATTCAATTGATTTCCCCGTATTTTCGCGATTGCACAACGCGTTATATATGTTTCTTATAGCGCGTAGGAGAGCCATATGAATAGTCAATCGCATGTCACCGTTATCGGTGCGGGAATCGTTGGTATCAATTGTGCTGTGGCGCTGGCCAAAAGCGGCCATGCTGTGCGCGTTATCGACCGTGTCGAGCCGGGTGAGGGGTGTTCATTTGGCAACGCCGGATTGATGGCGGCCTCGGCCTACGAGCCACAGGCTTCGCCGGGTACCCTGTTACAGGTGCCCATGTGGTTGCTTGACCCTGATGGACCGTTGGTGGTGCGCTGGCGCTATCTGCCACGCCTGATGCCGTGGTTGCTGCGCTATCTGAAGGCCGGGTTGTTTGGCGATCACGCGCGTGCACGCGATGGCCTCTATCACCTGATGTCACCCAGCATTGATCTCTATGAGCAATTGGCCGAAGAAGCTGGCGCGCCTGATCTTGTGCGGCGCAGCGGTGCTATCTATGCCTATACCAAAGAGCGTAAATTCCGCAACGATCGCGCCGAAATGCTGGGGCGGCGTGAGCGCGGCTTTCCTGTTCATGAGCTCAACGAGGCCGAACTGCGGGCGCGCGAACCCAATCTGGCAACGCGCTATCGTTGGGGGTATCTGGTTGAGGACTACGCCCATGTCACCAGTCCGAAGCGCATGGTGACGACTTTGGCGGATTATGCCAAACGTCTGGGCGTGGAGATCGAGATCGCTGAAATTCTCGACTTCGAGATGGATGGCAAAACTCCCGTAGCGCTGTTGACGGATCAGGGCAGGCGGCCAGTCGAGCATCTGGTGATTGCTGCCGGGGCCTATTCACACCAGCTGAGTGCCAAGCTCGGCGATGTGGTGCCGCTGGAAACCGAGCGCGGTTATCACGTCACCATCGAGAACCCTGGCGTAACGACAAATATACCGGTCATGGACAGCGAACTGATGGCATGGGTTACGCCCATGGAAATGGGTATGCGCTGTGCCGGTACGGTCGAGCTGGCGAGCCTTGATGCACCGGAAAATGAACAGCGTGCGCTTAATCTGTTGAAGCTCGCTAAGCGTATGGTGCCGGACGTTGATACCTCGAGCTATACAACCTGGATGGGGCGTCGGCCGACGCTGCCCGACAGCTTGCCGGTCATCGGCCCTGCCACGAAATGTGACAATGTGTTTTATGCCTTCGGTCATCAGCATCTCGGTCTGACCGGTGCACCGGCGACAGCACGCCTGATCGCACAGTTGGTCGGCGGTCATACGCCCAATCTGGATATGTCTGCGTATCGTCCAGACCGGTTTTAGGTCCTCAATTGCGCCCCGACCATAAAAACACAGCCCCTGAGCGTAAGATTGTGCCTGTTCGGTCTTGAAGAACGGGCATAATTTTCGCACAATTCCCTAATAGAACCTATGTGCATGCCATTTTACGGCTGCATTGCAGGCATCGGACTCCATGTTGATCAAGTTGAAACCATATGACGTATCGTTCGAAAGCCCTTAAGTCGGCTGCCGCAACGGTACGCGCGGCGCGTTTGTTTAACCGCCGTACGGTGCTGAAAGCTGGTGCCGGGCTGGCGGGCGTAAGTGCCGCCGGGCCGTGGATCGTGCGCGATGCGCTGTCTTCATCGGGCGTCTGTCGGGTCTTTATCTGGACCGGATATTTCCCGCCGGAATTTATCGAGGCCTTTGAAAATTCAACCGGGATCAAGCTTGAGATCACGGAACTGGGTTCCAATGAGCAACTGTTGAATAAATTAAAATCGACGCGTGGACGCGGCTTCGATCTGGTTGCTCCGACACTGATGCGTGCGGGGCAATGGCGGGATTTGAACCTGTTACAACCGTGGGAGCCAGAACGTCTGGCGATCGATAATCTTGAGCCACGCTTCTTGCAGGCTTCACAGCGTGACTGGACGTGGGATTACGGCCTTTATCACTTGCCGCATCTGTGGGGCACCGAAGCCATGGCCTACCGCACGGATCTTTATGAAACCGAATATGGTCTGCTGAGTCTGGGCGATCTGTGGACCGAGGGTATGAAGGACAAGATCATGGGGCGCCCGCACTCCATGATGGCGGGGATCGGTCGCTATCTGGCCTCGGCCGGTAAATTACCGCCGTTCGAAGATGCCTACAAAGACGAAGATACCATGCGTGATATCTGGTCGGAAATTACGTCCTTTGCCATTGATCACAAGGATTGGATACGTCTGTTCTGGAAAGACGCAAAAACCCAGGAAGCCGGACTGATGCGAAATGGTGTGCATCTGGGGCAGACCTGGGACGGGCCGGCAATTGCGCTCAAGAACGCAGGTGAGCCGGTCAATTACATGGCACCCAAGGAAGGCGCGTTTGCATGGCTCGACGGCTTTTCCCTACCCATTGGCGCAGTCAATATTGATCAGGCCTATGAACTGCTCAATGCCTGTTTCAGTGCGCAATTTGCAGGCATGCAGGCTTCGATAAGTGGCTATAATTCAACCGTGAAGGGCGCGGGGGCATATCTGTCAGCCTCAGCAAAGAAGGCCTTTGATGAGGCTTATCCAGGCGACGCACTGGATAAGCTGTGGTGGTGGCCAGCCGAACCACAGTGGTACGCCGACATCCGTGCGGAATACCGCGACGAGTTTGTCGCAGCACATAGCGAGCCATAAATCGTGACAAGGCGTTGCACATCAGGGTGCTCTTAAAGGCCTTACCAGCATTCAGGGCTTTGTTGCGTGTCCGAACCCTCTTATGATGTTTGCCGCATATTGTAGAGTGCAAACCTTGGGGAGGGGAGAGCGAGATGGCGGTTCGCACCACTGTGATAGGAGCCTATCCGAAGCCGGATTTTTTACCGGTGATCGATTGGTTCCGTGATGAAGAAGGCGGCGATTCTTCGCGGCCAACCGAGCAGTATGAATCCGACGTACAGAGCATGGGCGAGGCTGCCGAAGCAATCTTTGTGCGCGCGGCGCAATCTGTTATTGATGACCAGGTCAACGCCGGTATTGATATTGTCACCGATGGCGAGGTGCGGCGTGAGAATTATATCCACTATCACTGTCGTCATCTCGACGGAATCGATTTCGATACGCTGACGGAAAAGACCGTGCGCGGGAACTATCAGGCGCGCCTGCCAACCATCACCGGTTCGGTCAGCGCCCGCGAACCATTTCTGCCGCACGACTGGAAAGCTGCGCAGGCCTTGACCGATCACCCGGTCAAAGTGACCCTGCCCGGTCCCATGACATTAGGCGACACGGTAGCTGACAGTTATTACAATGATCAGCACAAGCGTGGCCTTGATCTCGCCAGTGCGCTGAACGCCGAGGTGCTGGCGTTGGCTGAGGCCGGGTGCAGGCATATCCAGATCGACGAACCACTATTCGCGCGCCGCGTTGATGACGCGCTGGAGTATGGTTTTGATCATCTTGAGGCCTGTTTCCATCATTGCCCTGATAGCGTGACCCGCACAGTCCATATGTGTTGCGGCTATCCCGACCGGCTGGATAATCCTGACTATCCCAAGGCATCGCAGGACTGTTACTTCAAGCTCGCCGAGGCGATTGACAGGTCGTGCATTCAGGTGGTTTCCATTGAAGACGCACACCGGCCCAATGATTTGAGTCTGCTCGACTTGTTCAAGGATACCAGTGTGATCTTTGGCGTTGTTGCGATTGCGAAAAGCCGCGTTGAAGCTGTCGATGAAATTGAGCAACGCCTACGCGATGCGCTGAACCACATTGACGCCGAACGGTTGCTTGCTGCGCCCGATTGTGGTCTCGGCTTTCTCGGGCGTGAACTGGCGTATCAGAAACTGTGTAATCTGGGAGAGGCCGCACGACGGATTTGATGTGTGTTTTTTAACGTGACATCAACCTCTTGGGGCATAAGTATACGGCTATAAAATAAAATGGGGGCTGTCGATCCATGGTTGCGAGGCGTGAATTTATTGAACTGACCGGATTAACCGGGGCTGCTTTGCTGTTTGGCGGCGTAAATCCGCTGCATGCATTTGCTGGCGAACTGGGCGACGGCGCGGAATTGTTTATTCGCGGCATGGCCGACACGGCCATTGTGCGGTTGACCGAGCCCGAGATTTCGCGCGATGAACGCAAAGACCGCATGCGTGCCTTGATGGTTGAATACTTTTTCGTGCCGGGAATTGCGCAGTGGGTGCTGGGACGCTTCTGGCGCAAGGTCTCGAACGAAGAGCGCGCTGAATATCTGGCGCTGTTCGAGGATTTGCTAGTGGAAACCTACGTTGACCGTTTTGCGACCTATAACGGCGAAACCCTGCAAATCACCAAAACTGACGTGCGTGACGAAAAGGATGCCATTGTATCCTCGAAAATCAACCGCCCCGAGATTGGTCAGGCCATTCAGGTGGACTGGCGCGTGCGGGCCAAGGGCGATGTCTACAAGATCATTGATATTATGGTGGAAGGCATCAGCATGGGGCAGACCCAGCGCTCGGAATTTGCCTCTGCCATCAAGAACAATGATGGCGATTTTGCCAAGTTTCTTGATGATTTACGCGCGCGCGTAAACGCCGCAGACTCGGGTGCCTGAACGCAGCGAATTTGAAATGGGTGCTATGATCCGTCCCATGATCTGGCCCCGATCTGGCGAATAACGTCCAAGGCGACACAGCCGTGAGCAATACGCCTATTGAAGTGCCGTCCGGCAAGGATGCGGCTTACGAGAACTTTCCTGTTGGTTCATGGCTGTTGCCTGCTGCGCTGCGCCCGCATGTGGCGGCGTTCTACGGGTTTGCCCGCGCCATCGATGATATTGCCGATACACCAGCATTACAGGGCGACGAAAAGATTCGCCGCCTCGATGGTTTTGCCGCTGCATTGCGTGGCGAGGTGCCCGCAACAGGCTACGACAAGGCTGTGATTTTACGCGAGAGCCTGTTCAGCAGCGCAGTGCCGCCTGAGCATGCGCTGGACCTGATTGCAGCCTTCAAACAGGACGCTGTGAAAGACCACTATGCAAACTGGGCCGAACTGATGGCCTATTGCGATCTGTCTGCCGCACCGGTCGGGCGTTACCTGATCGACCTGCACGGTGGCTCACGCCACGGATACGGCCCATCAGATGCTCTTTGCCGGGCCTTGCAGGTGATCAATCACTTACAGGACTGCGCGGATGACTACGTTACGCTGCGGCGTGTGTATCTGCCCGCTGACTGGATGGCTGAGGCCGGTGCTGTGCCTGAAGATTTAACTTCGAGCCGTACATCGCCACAATTACGCACCGTGTTTAACCGCATGCTCGATGCCACCGATAAGCTGTTAATCGAGGCCGGGGGCCTGCCAAAGGGCATCTTGAACCGCCGGTTGGCGCTTGAGGCTGCGGTTATTATCCGTATCGCGCAGGCCCTGTGTGCATTGCTACGTCAACGCGATCCGCTGGCGCAGCGTGTAACGTTGTCCAGACCTGCCCTGGCATGGTGCGGCGTACGCGGTGTTGTTGCTGGATTGTTCTGATTGCGCAGGTGGTGTAACCATGACGCCATGACGCAAACATCTCCCCCCGTATCGCAACGTAAAGCCGTGTCGTTGAGTATTGAGCAGGCTATTGCGCAGGTGCGCGCAACGGTGCGGCGTTCGGGCACGTCGTTCTTCTGGGCTATGCGACGGCTGGAACCGCACAGGCGTGATGCCATGTTTGCGCTCTATGCTTATTGCCGTGTGGTTGATGATATTGTCGATGAACCTGGTGAGCCCGCCTGTAAGCGCGCACAACTGGAAGACTGGCGCGCCGAGATTGCGCGTGTGTTCAACGGCCAGCCGAACACGGCTGTGGGGCTGGCTTTGCGTGGCCCGGTAAAAGAATTCGCTCTGGTGCAGGCTGACTTTCTGGCAATTATAGATGGCATGCTAAGCGATACGCCCGCGCGTGTACGGCTCGAAGATGAGGCCGCGCTGGTGCTCTATATGGACCGCGTAGCATGCGCTGTGGGCCGTTTGTCCAATCGCATTTTCGGCATTGAAGAGAACGCCGATACTGCCTTGTCCAAGGCGCTGGGCGAGGCCCTGCAACTGACCAATATTCTGCGTGATATCGACGAGGACGCCGCGCGCGACCGGCTCTATATACCGAGCGATCTGCTGCGTGTGCATGGTATTGAAAGTGATGATGCCCAAGACATTGTGCGTCACAGCGCCCTGCCGGATATTTGTCAGGCGCTTGCCCGGCGTGCGCGTGACCGCTTTGATCAGGCGCGTGTCCTGTTAGGGCAATGCGAGCGCCGCACGGCGCGTCCTGCGGTGATGATGATGGCAATTTATGAACGTTTGCTGCATAAACTCTGTGACGCTGGATGGGACGCGCCACGGCGCGTTGTTACACTCAGCCGACCCGAAAAGTTATGGGTCGTGTTGCGTCACGGCATAGTTTGAGGTCGCGCCATGACACGCGGCCATATTCATATCATCGGTGCCGGTATGGCTGGGTTGTCAGCGGCGGTGGAGCTGGCTGCGCAAACAGCGGGGCAGGGGCATTCCATCACGCTTTATGAGGCTGCAGGGCACGCCGGTGGGCGTTGCCGTTCGTTTCATGATCGTGAACTTGACCGCCGCATCGATAATGGCAATCACCTGATGTTGAGCGCCAATCACGGTGTCCTGCGTTATCTGGCACAGATTGGTGCGCCCGATGGATTGCAGAGCGCACAGCGTGCCCGGTTTGATTTTTGTGATCTCGCCAGCCAGACGCATTGGGCGCTTGATCTGGGCCATGGTCGATTGCCGTGGGGGCTGTTATCGCCAAAGGGGCGTATTCCCGGCGTTGCAATCCGTGATTACCTGAGCGCCCTGCGCCTGCGCAATGCTGACCCGGAACAAAGCGTTGCAGCGGTTTTGGGCGATAGCGGGGCGATATATGAACGTTTGTGGGCGCCATTGAGTGTTGCCGTGCTCAATACCGAGCCCGAAACCGCGCAGGCCGCACTGTTATGGCCGGTCCTGAAGGAAGCCTTTGCCAGCGGTGCGACATCCTGTCGCCCGATGTTTGCGCCCGATGGCCTGAGCGCGGCATTGGTTGATCCGGCTCTGGATTATTTGCGTGCTCGTGGGGTTTCCACACATTTTCATAAGCGCCTGCGCACACTTGATATGGACGACGCAGGGCCGACGCGACTGGATTTCGGCGATGACAGCGTGCCATTTTCGCGCCATGACCGGGTTATTCTGGCCTTGCCGCCATGGGCATTGAACACAGTGCTGAGCGATATTGAGACCCCGCAAGAGTACCGGCCTATCATCAATGCCCATTTCGTATTACCAGACTCAGGGCATTCACCGACTATGGCACAAGATAAGATAACCATGATTGGGTTAATTAATGGCACGGCGCACTGGTTGTTTCTGCGTGATGACGTTGCGTCGCTGACCATCAGCGCGGCCGGTCCTCTGCTTGATATACCGGCCCATGATCTTGCGCAGCGCCTGTGGCGCGAAGTCGTTGTGGCGCTGGGCTTGCAAGGGGCCGGGCAGGCCATGCCGCCATTGGGGCCTTACCGCATCATCATCGAAAAGCGTGCCACCATTGCCCAGATACCGCAGGAAACTGCACGGCGTGCGGCGATGCAAACGCGTTGGCGCAATCTGTTGTTGGCTGGGGATTGGACGGATACGGGGCTGCCAGCAACCATCGAAGGCGCGGTGCGTTCGGGTGCACGTGCAGCGCGTGGCGCGTTGGCGGGGTTATAACCTCAGACGTTTTCGCGCAGTTCGCGTGGTAGCTTGAACACCGTGTTTTCGCGCACGCCATCAAGCTCATCAACGCTGATGGTGCCAAATTCACCAATGCGATCGATCATGCCGGTCACGAGGTTTTCCGGGGCCGAGGCACCCGCCGTGATCCCCACGCTTGCGACGCCATCGAGCCATGCCGGATCAAGCATGCTGGCGTCATCAATCAGGTAACTTGGTACGGCCAGTTCCTTGCCGATCTCACACAGGCGATTTGAGTTCGAACTGTTCTTTGCGCCGATCACCAGCAGCAGGTCTACCTGCTGGGCCAGTTCGCGCACGGCAGACTGGCGGTTCTGGGTAGCGTAACAGATGTCCTTGACGTCAGGGCCCTGAATGTTGGGAAAGCGAGCCTTCAGGGCAGCGATGACACCGCGTGTCTCATCCACACTGAGCGTGGTCTGGGTAATATAGGCTAACTGGTCTGGGTCGCGCACGTCGAGGTCTGCAACGTCTTCTTCGCAGGTAACCAACAGCACACCACCGGGTACGCGACCCTGGGTGCCTTCGACCTCCGGGTGCCCGGCATGACCGATCAGCACGACCTGGCGGCCACCTTTGGCGTGGTTGCGGCCTTCCATATGGACCTTGGAAACCAACGGGCAGGTGGCATCAATAACCGGCAGGCCGCGTCCTGCGGCCTCATCTTCCACAGCGTCAGATACACCGTGGGCGCTGAAAATTGTGTGCGCACCGTCCGGAATATCCGATATTTCACTGACGAAAACCGCGCCTTTTGCGCGCAGGCTTTCGACCACGTGTTTATTATGAACGATTTCGTGGCGCACATAGACTGGCGGCCCGAAGCGTGTGAGCGCATGTTCGACAATCTCGATGGCACGATCAACCCCGGCGCAGAACCCCCGGGGGCTGGCCAGAATAATGCGGATGTTGCGTTCGTTCGATGCTGGTGCGGTGGGTTGGCTCACGGCGTGTTCCGTCTGGTTCTTGAGGTGCTAGCTTGCAACATAGGGAGCGCAGCGCTGTGCGTGAAGAGGGGTGTGCTCGAAAATGAGAAGAATTTCCAGTCAATTCCTTTACCGAATCCTGTTTGATGTGTGAGCGCCATCACGGACACAGGCCCCTGTGATCTGCTCTAAGACTTTAGTAACCATACTAGCCCGAGACTGTTTTGCGGTATTGATATGGCATAGCATTTTCTATCGTAGGTGTGTATAACCTACGGAAAGCAATATAAAAACGTCAAAAGGGGAGGCGCATACAGGGCTCGCAATCGGCTGAAACGTGATTGCACGAATTGACGAACCATTGAACGGCTTGTCAATTCAGGGTTTTTCTCGCATCAATGTTGTGAGAGTATGCACACACAGGCATGGCTGATAGAAGCTTAGAAAAAGACATGACATCAGAGAGTTGTATGGGCAGGGGCACGGCGCATAAATTAAGCGCCCGTAAGTTCGCAATAACATTGTTGGCAGGCGCGATGCTGTTTGCACCGCTGCACGGTGCTTTGGCAGACGCCGATGATCGCACGCCGTTTAACCGTGGCGATGATGCATTACCAGCTTATCAAACATATCCGACCTTTGAGGTTGCGCAGAGCCCCAGCAAATCGCTGGACGGCACCATCGCACCTGAATATCGACTGAGTACCCAGTTGGCGCAGAGCGCAGAAGACGTGAATGATCCTCTCGAAGGGTTCAATCGCGCCATGTTCAGCTTCAATGAAGGCTTCTATGACATCGTCATGACGCCGCTGGCGAACCTGTACAACGTGTTGCCGGGTAATCTGCGCATGATGATCGGCAGTGTCCTGAACAATCTGGGCGAACCGGTGGTGCTGATCAATGATCTGTTACAGGGTGAATGGGAACGCGCGTTCACCACAGCGCGGCGATTTACCCTCAATAGCACAATCGGTCTCGGCGGCATTGCCGACGTGGCTTCAAGCTTCGGTATGGAAGCCCATGAGGAGGATTTCGGCCAGACTTTGGCTGTCTGGGGCATGGATGAAGGCTTCTATCTGGTGCTGCCGATTCTTGGGCCGGGCAATCCACGTGATTCCATTGGACGGTTCCTTGTTGATCCGATGGTCGATCCGGTGAATGGCTATTTCGATAACCACGGTCATGACGATCTGATCTGGGCGCGTGTTGGTGCAAGCAGTGTGGTTGAGTTCTCCGAAATCAAGGATGAACTGGAACAGGTCAAAAAGACCTCTGTTGATTATTACGCTGCGGTGCGCAGTCTGTATCGCCAGCGCCGCGCGGCTGAAATTTCCAATGGCGAGGATATGGATCTGCCAGCCATTCCCGATTTTGAATTCAGTGATTTTCCTGAATTTGATGATCCCGAGCCCGCATTGGGCAGCGCAGGGGATGCGGTGCAAGACGATCAGGCTTCGATTATTCAGACGTATACCGGCAGCGATGTCGCGACGGCCGATCCATTTGAGACCCGGTTTAATCCGGCCCAGACCCTGCGTGACGCCATTGATAGCCACGACGAGATGGCCGCTGCGCCACGCAAGCCATCACAGCCGCAGCAGACGAGCGAAGTGGCTGCGCTGGGCAGCGATGACATGATTATGGGCGATACCTTGCTGGCGACGCGCCAGAGCACAGGTTGGGACGCGTTGGCCCAGCCGTTTGGCGTCAAGTAACCAGCTCACACGCCTTCACCTTATCTTGCCGTTATCTTGCCGTTGCGTACGCCGACCTTTGTCACAGGTGCGGCGTTTTTCTTTACGCGGCCATATTCTTGCCATGGTTGGTGTGTTTTATGGTCTCATTGCGATAGAAATATGGCTTGATACGCTTGAATCCATACTTGCTGTAAACGCTGTATCCATTTGAAATAAAAGGATATTGCTGAATAATTCTTGACTTATTTACACAAGTATGTAGTCTATGAGTGTCGGTGCCGATTTCGGGCTGGCAAGGATCATGATCGGGCCATTTGGCAGGTCATGTGACGGATCAACAGGCTTATTGCTCGGCAAGTGCCGGAGGAGGATACAGCCATGAAAAACGTACTTATTACCACGAATGTTAATACCACGAACGCCTCGTTCGGATTCCCACCACAATAGATCGATAAACAGCAAGCCCTCTGCCTGATCGTGCATCTGCGCGTTGTCATGGGGGATTATGCATTTACAGATCAGAAACGCCGCGTCGCTGCCCGTAGCACGCAGACCGGCAAACAGAACGTGGGAGAATGTTGAAAATGGCAAATATAAAATTACCAAGCGTAAATATGGATGGCGGCCTTTCGGGTTATTTCCGTGAGGTCTGGACCTATCCGATGCTTGAGCCCAGTGAAGAATACATGCTGGCTGAGCGCTTTCGTGCGCGTGGCGACGTGGATGCCGCGCACAGATTAGTGACCTCGCATCTGCGTCTGGTCGCGAAAATCGCCATGAAATATAAAGGCTACGGCTTGCCAATGTCCGATCTGGTCTCGGAGGGCAATATCGGCCTGATGAAGGCAGTCAAGAAGTTCGAGCCCGAGCGTGGCTTTCGCTTGTCGACCTATGCCATGTGGTGGATACGTGCCTCAATCACGGAATATATCCTGAAATCGTGGTCGCTGGTGAAACTGGGCACGGTTGCCTCGCAGAAGAAGCTGTTTTTCAGCCTGCGCGGTATCAAGTCACGGCTCAACATCCTGGATAGTGGTGAGCTGACCGACGAACAGGCTGCCATGATCGCCGACGCGACCAATGTCTCGAGCGCTGATGTCAAGAATATGAACCAGCGCCTTGCGGCACGCGATTATTCCCTGAACGCGCGTGCGGGCGAGGACGAGGACGGCGTGGAATACATCGACACTCTTGTCGATGACACCATGAGCGCAGAGGTTCGCCTTGGTAACAACGAGGAATACACCGCGCGGACTTCGCTGCTCAGTGATGCCCTGGCGTCATTGCCTGAACGTGAGCGGGCAATCTTTACCGAACGTCGCCTGAGCGACGAGCCCAAGACGCTCGAGCAACTGGGCGAGGTTTACGGTGTCAGCCGTGAGCGTATCCGCCAGCTTGAAGTGCGCGCCTTTGACAAAGTCAAGAAGGCCGTACTCGCAGCCGCCGGGGACAACGCACCCGATCTGCTCGGCGCATTGGCTTAAACATAAACGTCATATCTACGGGGAAGGGGGGGGCTTAATGCCCCCCCTAAACCTGTGTTTTGGCGTGGGTCCACAGGGCCTCGAGCGCATCAAGCGACAGATCGCCCGGTTGTGTGCCTTGTTGGGCGGCGGTTTCCTCAAGTTTGCGGAAGCGCCGCTCGAACTTCATGTTGCCATGGCGCAGGGCGGTTTCCGGGTCGATGCCGAGCTGACGCGCCACATTCACACAGGTAAACAGCAGATCACCGACCTCGTCCTGTACGCGGTGCGGATCGAGCGTCTCGGCGGCCAGCTCTTCGTCCAGTTCGTCGAGTTCCTCGCGGAATTTATCGATTACCAGCCGTGCATCGGCCCAGTCAAAGCCGACGCGCGCAGCACGGCTTTGCAGCTTCAGGGCGCGTGACAGGGCAGGCAGGCCGACGGCGACGCCCTCAAGGATGCTGAGCGGCACCTGCGCGCCCTCAGAGTCCGCTACAGGCGCATCATCGCGCGCAGCAGCCTTGGCCGCCTTGGCAGCGCGCTCTGCGGCCTTGTGGTCCTCCCAGGCCAGTGTCTGGGCCTGTGCGTCGGCGACACTGGCGCCGTCACCAAATATATGGGGGTGGCGGCGGATCATCTTTTCGCAGATGGCATCGGCCACGTCGTTGACGTTAAACAGCCCGGATTCCTCGGCAATGCGGCTGTGAAAGATGACCTGTAGCAGCAGATCACCCAATTCGTCCTTTAGCTCGCCCGTGTCGCCACGCTCAATGGCGTCGGCGACCTCATAGGCTTCCTCGATGGTGTAGGGCGCGATGGTCGCAAAGGTCTGCTCCACGTCCCACGGGCAGCCCGTCTCGGGATCGCGCAGACGCACCATGATGTCGATCAGGCGTTCGATGTTGGGGTGGGGCATTGGAATGAGAGCCTTTCAGTCAATCACAGCCTAACAGCATGCTGCCTTTGCACCATGGATCAAGAGCAGATGTCCGTTTTATAGAGTTTTAATTTTGCCATGTAGTGATAGCGGTCACTCACGTGACGTTAGCGGCGCTGTACAATTCCTTCGTATGGGCGGCGACCAAAGGGATTGGCATGTTTGAAATTATCGGTAGCGCGTTTGTGTGGGTGCTGGAAACGGTCATTATCACAATTGATCCGAAAGGGATCGTATCCATGCTGCTCGCTATTGCGGGGTTCAGCATCGCGATTATGTGCGGCTATGCCGGGAACTGGACTGCATTCTGGATATTTTTGGTCGTTGGTGTTTTCTCCGCGCTTTCTTACATTTCAGGATATCGCCGCCGGCAATGTGAAGGTTAGGGCGAATAAGCCATCCCTGGTGAGCGTTGCTCTATTCGTGCGTGGCGTAAACCTGGGTTGATCCATCGGACTTGAACAGCAGCACGGAATAGGGCTCGGACCCGGCCTCTGGTGAGTCCATGCCCGGTGAGCCGTTTGGCATGCCCGGTACGGCGAGACCGATGGCGTCGGGGCGCTCTGCCAGCAGGCGTTCGATATCGGATGCCGGAACGTGACCTTCGATGACGTAGCCATCAACCATGGCGGTGTGACATGACTGCAACGCTTCGGGCACCCCGGCGATCTGTTTGACCGGATCGAGGTCTTCGGTGTCTTTGACGTCGAGGGAATGTCCGTTGGCTTCCATGTGCTCGATCCAGCCGGCGCAACATCCACACCAGGGCGATTTGTAAACGGTGAGATCGGCAGCGCGGACCTGACTCGTCGCGGCGATGATCAGGCCGATTGCAAGACACATGGTGGCGATGTGTGACCGGATGGGATGTATCGAAACGGGGTGAAACATTTTCGAGCTCCGTGGTTGAGCGGTGAGCGATCAGTGAATGGGCGTGATCGAAATTCCAGCTTACAGGGTGCCACTCAAAACACCCGGCGTAAACGTAAACCCACCGGGTCAGTGGAGCGGGTGTGAACTTCAAAGTGTACTTTAAGCATGACGCTGGAACACTCAAAACGCGCATAATGTATATTATGGCAAATTGGATAGTATTTTTATAAAACAATGACTTAATGGATTATATGGTGTGTTTAGTTCTGCTTTATCCAGACTTCGTGCGGGGCCCGGCTGGGACTGCTGAGGACTACTTTTTTGCGCCCTCAGTTGGCTTCGATCACCATGCCATCGTAAGCTGGTTCTACCCTACCGGGCAAATCTTTACGAAGTGTTTCATAGTCCAGACGGTGACCCAGGTGCGTCAGAATGGCACGCTCTGGTGCGATGCGTTCGATCCATTCCAACGCACCATCGACGTGCACATGGGTCGGATGATCGAAGTTTACCGGTGCGCCGATGATCCAGATTTTGACACCTTTGAGTGTCTCGAATGCTTCCTCGGGCATGGTCTTTACATCGGTGCTATAGGCTATGGGACCGAACCTGAAACCCAGCGTTTTGGAAAACCCGTGGTCCTGATCGATCACATCGATGGGTATTGAGCCGACCGAAAAGCGCTCGCCCGGTGCAATGATATGGGGCGTGAGAACCGGTTTATAGTAGTTCATGCGCCTGCCCTCAGGCGGTTCCGGCAGCGGTTCGAGCGTATAACCGAAGCGTTGCTCGACCTCAGACATGGTCGTTTGGTCGGTATAGAGGTCAATTGGCGCGCCCATAACCCGGTTAATACCGCGAATATCGTCGATTCCGTGCAGATGATCGGCGTGTCCGTGGGTCAAAAGCAGCCCGTCGAGGCGCTCGAGACCCGCATTTATGGCCTGTTCGCGCATATCGGGGGATGTATCGACCAGAATTATGCTGCCGGTTTCGGGGTCTTCGACGGTGATTGAAGGCCTTGTGCGACGGTTTTTGGGATTGTTTGGATCACACTTTCCCCACCCTATACCAACGCCGGGAACGCCCGTTGAGCCGCCTGCGCCGAGGATGGTGACCCGCATGGTCTGCCCTCACCCGTCCGCTTTGTTGAACAGTGTGTGGAAATTCTGTGTCGTGCGGGTGGCGAAATCATCGCTGTCCATGCCCAGCATATCGGCCACATAGTTCGCCGTATGGGCGGTAAAAGCTGGTTCATTGCGCTTGCCACGGTTGGGAATGGGCGCCAGGTACGGCGCGTCGGTTTCCACCAAAATGCGATCATGCGGCACCACGGCACACACCGTATCGCGGATATCGGACGCGTTCTTGAAGGTCAGGATGCCCGAAAGTGATATGTAGAAGCCAATGGCGAGGACACGCTCGGCAAGCTCACGGCTGGCAGTAAAACAGTGGATCAGGCCCGGGAAAGCCCCTTTTGTGTGCTCATCTTCCAAAATCCGCAGGGTGTCTTCATCGGCCTCGCGGGTGTGCACGATGATCGGCAGACCGGTCTCGCGCGCGGCGCTGATATGGGCGCGAAACAAGCGTTCCTGTACGTCGCGCGGGCTTTTGTCATAGTAGAAATCCAGCCCGGTTTCGCCGATCCCCACGACTTTTGGGTGCGCGGCCAGCTCAATAAGCTGCGCGGCGCTGATATCAGGTTCTTTTTCAGCCGAATGCGGGTGTACGCCGACCGAGCAATAAATGTTGTCGTGCGCCTCGGCGATAGCCAGAACTTGCGGGAATTTGGCGATTGTGGTGCAGATGGTGACCATTTTCGCCACACCGGCGTCGCGTGCGCGCTCCAGCATGGCGTCGAAATCATCGCTGAAATCGTCAAAATCAAGATGACAATGGCTGTCGATCAGCATGCTGAGCGCCTTTTTTCTTTTTGTTTAAGCGTCGCTGTCTTCTGCGACGAAGCGCGGGAAGATACCTTCCGGCTTGGGCAGGTCTGAACCACAATCCACGGCATGGGCGGCATCAAACGCATCAAAATCGCGATCACGCTCGGAAATATTAAGCTGATTGAGCATGCGTTCACACGATGTCGGCATGAACGGCTGCAGGATCAATGCGAGGAAGCGAATGACCTCAATCAACGTGTAGAGCACATGGGCCATACGTTCTGGGTCTTCCTTGCGCAACTTCCATGGTGCCTGATGATCGACATAGGCATTGGCGGCGCGCACCACCAGCCAGATGGTTTCCAGCGCTTCATGAAATGCCTGCACATTCATGGAACGGCGCACTTCAGGCAGCATTTCCATAGCCTGATGCAGCAGGTCCGTATCGTCCTTGGTAAAGCCACCAGCGTTAACTTTCGGCACCACCGCGTCGCAGTTCTTGTGCACCATTGAGAGCACGCGCTGCGCCAGATTGCCCAGATCGTTGGCCAGTTCGCTGTTCATGCGGCCGGCAATGGCGTCGTGCGAGAAATCGCCGTCATTGCCGAACGGAACTTCACGCAACAGGAAGTAACGCACCTGATCGAGGCCATAGCGTTCAACCAGCGCCACCGGATCGATCACGTTGCCGGTGGATTTCGATATCTTTTCGCCTTCATTGGTCCACCAGCCGTGCGCAAACACCCGTTTGGGCGGCTCCAGATCGGCGGCCATCAGGAATGCAGGCCAGTAAACTGCGTGAAAACGCAGGATATCCTTGCCGACCATGTGCACATCGCAGGGCCAGAATTTTTTGTAGCTCTCGCTCTCGGTCTCGGGGTAACCCACGGCGGTGATATAGTTGGTTAGCGCATCAAGCCAGACGTACATGATGTGGTCGTCATCACCCGGTACCGGAATACCCCACTTGAAACTGGTGCGCGATACCGAAAGGTCCTGCAGGCCGCCCTTCACAAAACTTGTGACCTCGTTCAGGCGGGTCTTGGGCAGCACGAAATCAGGGTGTTCTTCGTAGAACGCCAACAGGCGGTCCTGCCATTTCGATAGCCGGAAGAAATAGCTTGGTTCCGAGACCCATTCCACTTCGGCACCGCTTGGCGCGACTTTTTTGCCCTCGGCATTGGTGCTCAGTTCAGCCTCGGCGTAATAGGCTTCGTCACGCACCGCGTACCAGCCTTCATAGGCACCAAGGTAAATCTCATCGTTATCGATCAGCCGTTGCCAGATATCCTGTACGGATTTCTTGTGGCGCTCTTCGGTGGTGCGGATGAAATCATCGTTGCTGAAGCCCATCTGCCCGGTCAGGTCGCGGAAATTTTGCGACACTTTATCGGTAAAGGCCTGCGGGGCGACACCAGCCACCTCGGCGGATTTCTCGACCTTCTGACCATGCTCGTCGGTGCCGGTCAGGAAATGCACATTATAGCCGTCGAGGCGCTTGAAGCGGGCCAATACATCACACGCCAGCGTGGTGTACGCATGCCCGATATGGGGCGCGTCATTGACGTAATAGATCGGCGTTGTGACGTAGTAATTCTTATCAATCACGATGAAAAAATCCGTTTGTTCGCAGCTAGCGCGTGGCGGTTTGACCCAGTGCATGGAACACATTCAGGATCACTTGCTTGCGGTCCAGATTGGCCGCGTCCGCGCGTTCGAGCAGGTGGGTGATCTTTTCCCACACCTCCAGCCAACGATCAAGCGTTGCAAGGCCTGCAAGCTTGCTGATCAGGGCGTTGTCGTTCACATCACCGGCACTATCGATATCGCCTGTGGCAGCCGTTTTGATGATACGCGAGAGTGTCCAGTGCAGCAGCTCACCGGCGGCACGGAAGCCTGCTTCGTTGCCCTTGCGGGCCAGTTTGTCGGCCAGCTTGTGCAAACGCATGGGGTCAAGCGACGGCAAACTGCCAAGCAGGCCCATCAGGTCGGCGTGGACATCCAGTCCGCCCTCGCCCGCCAGTTCAAGCGCGCGCCCGATGCTGCCATCGGCCAGCCGTGCCAGAACTTTGGCTTCGGCAGGCGGTAAGTCCGGTGCGTAACGGTTCAAAAGTGAAATCACGGTGTCGTTGTCGAGCGGACGCAGGGCCAGTTTGCGGCAACGCGAACGAATGGTTGGCAGCAAGCGTCCGGGACTGTGACTGACCAGCAGCAACAGCGAGCGTGAGGGTGGTTCTTCGAGCACTTTGAGCAACGCGTTGGCGGCGTTCTGGTTCATTTCGTCGGCGGCGTCGACCACGACAACGCGCCAACCGCCTTCGGCCGGGGTCATGCGCATGAAACCGCCGACTTTGCGCACGTCATCGACGGCAATGGTTGTTTTGCGTTCGCGCTTTTTGTCGTCTTTCCACTGGCGTTCAATGCCCATTAAGTCGGCATGCCCGAGTGACGCGACGCGCTTAAAGACGCGATCTTCCGGGCTCAGGTACAGACCGCTCTGCCCTGCTCCATCGCTTGCGTCGTGCTCGGGTTCAGCAGGAAGTTCGCCGAACAGTCCGGCGTCCGGTGCAACCGATGCATCCTCAACGGCCAAGCTGCTGGTCTTCAGTACGTGGCGCGCAAAGCGGTAGGCCAGCGTCGCCTTGCCGATACCGCGTGGCCCGGTGATCAACCAGGCATGCGGCACGCGGCCACTATCATAGATATCTTTTAGCTCGGCCTCGGCCTCGTCATGGCCCACAAGCTCGGGATTGGTGCGCGGCTCCGGAATTTCGGTGTCGTCTTCGCTCGAGTTGCTCATGGCAGATCGCCCGGTAAGCGTTCGTGCAGAACGGCGCGGATATCGTTTCCGACTTGTTCCAGATCCTGTGCGGCATCAATCACGGCACAGCGCTGCGGCGCGTCGATGGCAATCGCCAAAAATCCATCGCGCACACGGCCGTGGAAGCCTTCACCCATGCGCTCATAGCGGTTTTCGTCGTGATCGCGGCCGTGGGCGCGCATCAGTCCTGCCTCAACGGGAATATCAAGTATGAGCGTCAGGTCCGGCATCAGGCCATCAACGGCGGCATTGTGAATTTGCGCGATTACCGCGCGGTCGAAGCCATGGCCGTAGCCTTGATAGGCCATCGTGGAGTCGCAATACCGGTCGCTTAGCACCCATGCGCCACGTTCAAGTGCGGGCAGCACCGTGTGTGCCAGATGTTCGGTGCGTGCGGCGTAATGCAACAGGACTTCGCTGACCGGTTGCCAACGATCAACGTCACCTTCTACCAACAGGGTGCGAATGATCTCGGCTGATGGTGCGCCACCGGGTTCACGCGTGCTGACCACGTCGATCCCGCGCTCGCCAAGCCAAGCGGCCAGTGCGCGCAGTTGCGTTGACTTGCCGCTGCCCTCGCCACCTTCGAAGGTGATGAATTTTCCTTTAGTCGCCACCTGTAGGCTCCGATATTAGCTGGATTCACCCCAAACCAGAAAGTCGATAGCCGCGCCCAGACGGCCAACCAGGCCGAGTGCGCCAACATCGTTACCAGCCACCAGTGGTACGGTGCGGGTTTTTTCGCCCGGTGCGGTGATGATCAGTTCGGCAAGCGGTGTGCCAGCCTGAATGGGTGCGGGTACCGGGCCGTTATAGCGCACTGATACCTTCATATCCTTGCGCGCCTTACGTGGCATGGTGATCAATACGTCCTGATTGATGACCAATGGTACGCGGCCCGTGGTTCCAAGCCAAACCTCGGCATCGGTGACAACATCGCCTTGCTTATAGAGCGTGTAATTGCTGAATTCGCGGAATGCCCAGTCGGCCAGACGCTCTGATTCTGTGGAGCGTGATTTTTTACTTTCCAGACCATTGAGCACCAGAAAGATGCGACGATCATTGCGCACAACGCTTGCCACCAGACCATAACCGGCTTCCTGAGTATGGCCGGTTTTCAATCCGTCTGCGCCAATACCCTTGTATAGCAGTGGATTGCGGTTGGTTTGACGGATGCCGTTATAGGTGAATTCGGTCTCGCTATAATAATGATAGAACTCGGGAAAGTTTTCGACCGTGAGCATGGCGAGCTTAGCCAGATCGTGCGCCGTCATGTATTGATCGGGATCAGGCCAACCCGTTGCGTTGGCAAAATTACTGCCAGTCATACCCAGGTCACGCGCTGTGCTGGTCATGGTCTCAGCAAAGGCCTGTTCGCTGCCGGCGATCCCCTCGGCGATGACGATGCAGGCATCATTGCCCGACTGGACAATCACACCGCGCAGCAGATCGTCTACTGATACGCGCTTGTTTGGCTCAAGGAACATGGTGGAACTGCCGCTTTTGGCACCGCCACGGCGCCACGCGTTTTCACTGACCTTAAACGTATCATCCAATGACAGGCTGCCGTCGCGGATACGTGAAAAAACCATGTAAACCGTCATGAGTTTGCTCATGGACGCGGGCGGCATTCTTACGTCTGCATCTTTTGCGTACAATACGTAGCCCGTCGCCGCATCCATAACGATGGCTTCGCGCGCGGAGCTTTCAAATGCCTGTGCGCTGCTGCTTATGGTACCAACAGCCAGTAACAAAGCCGTCGCACACAGCGTGATCCGAGTGACAAGGGCGCGCGTGCGCACGAAACCTCTGGTGCGATTGAAAATATATTGAGTTCGTGCTCCGGCGCTCATGATGTCTCCCACATTGGCATCTTTTGATGAGGCGTGTTTACGCGGTACGGGCTGTAGCGTCCATGCCCGCAGTTGGTTAAAAATCCAGCATCTAGTCTACGATAATGCGTGCCTCGCTGTAGCCTGCTGCAACGACTCGTTCCAGCAGCATATCGGCTTCGCTAACATTGGCAACCGGGCCAAGACGAACGCGGAATAGGTCCATGTCATTGATCAGGATTTGTGAAATCTTTACGTCACCAACCACGGATAAGATCGCCTGAGCGCGGTTGGCATTTTCGAACTGAGAGAATGCACCGGCCTGCACAAAAATCTGTGTGTCGCCAATAGCAACGGTTTGGACTGTATCGTCGGCTTGTAGCGCGCCCTGTGCATCCACATCGGATATGGGGACCGTTGGCTGCGTGCTGGCGATTTCTATGGATTCAGCCTCAACGCTGCCATTTGCCACATTGGCACCGGGCGGCGGGGCCAGTGTTTCAGCATCGACGGCCTTGGTTGGTAGTTTTTCCACGGTGATGGGCGAACCGGCCTCGCTCAGCAGCGCGTCACCTTGCAGACGCGCAGCAAGCTCGCGGCTTTCATCGACAAGGACTTCGACACGGACTCGCGCTGTTCCCTGATCCTGGAACCCCAGTAGCTGTGAGCCACGCCGTGATATGTCGATAATCCGACCCTTGGCATAAGGCCCACGGTCATTAACGCGCAGTTTTAACTTGCGGCCATTGTCCAGATTGGTGACGACAACCCATGTTGGCAGCGGCAATGTACGGTGCGCTGCCGTAAGGTCGTTCATGTCATAAATTTCGCCGTTGGCGGTCAGCTTGCCGTGGAAATTCGGGCCATACCATGACGCGATACCTGTTTCGTCATAGTCATAGTTGACATGGGGATAGTACCACGTTTCCCCGATCTGGTACGGATTGCCGACCTTATAGGTAACCTTGCCGGTTTCCTGTTTGTTTGCGCGTTTGGCGGTGTGGATGATGAGTTGCGTTTCCGCACATGCAGACAGTACCATGGCAGCGATAACCAGCATGGCGAAATGGATTATCAGTCCTTTTTTTCGCACGTTATGCGATGACCTGCTCATCGAGCCCCTCATTAAAAGCGCAATAGATATAGTGGAACCGATAACCGGGTCACACTTAATATTGTAGTTTTTCTCTTATAGCTGCTTCGTCCATGCGCTTCAACGTCCGCGCGCATTACGCCTTATGCTGCTGCTTAGCCGTTACGCAGGCTATCGAGCAATTCTCTGCTTGGTGACTCGCCGACATCCAGACCATTGTTTTCCTGATAGCGGCGGATTGCCATACGGGTTTTTGGTCCGATAATGCCGTCAATTCCACCGGTATCGAGACCATGCTCCACCAACAAGCTTTGCATTTCCTTAATCTCATCAATCGACAAGGCCGCATTCTGCGTTGCCGTGGCCTCTAGCTCCGCATCGTTTATGTTGCGATTGATCCGTTTCGATGCATGCATGATGAGCTGTGTCTCAGCACACGCAGACAGGCTCATAGCTGCCAAGGCCGTGATGCAAACCGCAATCAGCTTAAAACGGTTCATGGATCTATCTTTCGCGCTGTACGTTGTGCCCCGATTATACAGGAACCCCCTGCGTTACGTCACGTACCGCTGCGTAGCTTGTGCAGCAGTGCCATGGACGGATACGCGTCTGCTGGCAGGTTTACGGATTTTTGATAGGCCCGAATGGCCTTGCGCGTCATGCGTCCGATGACGCCATCTGCGCCAGCCGTATCAAACCCCTTGGCTGTAAGCAGGGTCTGCATTTCCGTGACGTCGGCGCGCGATAGCGGTTCGTCATGGGCTGGCGGCGGGCTTAACAGCCTACCCTGCCCCATAATCCGGTCAGCCAGGTGGCCGATCGCGACGGCATAGAAGATCGAACGATTCCAGCGCAGGATGGTGTGAAAATTGTTATAAACGATGAATGCAGGCCCCTGATATCCGGCGGGCAGCACGATAGAGCCTTCGATATCAACCACGGGCAGGTCACGCCCATCAGCGCGACGTACGCCACGGGCCTGCCAATCGGCCAGTTTGCGTTTTTGATCAAGCCCGGCGAGCGCGGGATCGAAACCTTCAGGAATCTTGACCTCACGTCCCCATGTGCCGTCCGTGTCCCAGCCAGAGCCTGATAGATAATTCGATGCCGAGGCCAGCGCATCGGGCATGCTGTTCCACAGGTCGCGTTTGCCGTCGCCATCGCCGTCGATGGCAAAATCGCGGTAGGTGGTGGGAATGAACTGGAAATTGCCCATGGCACCGGCCCATGAGCTTTTAACGTCGGTGGGAATGTCGCCGCCGCTCATGATCTCGAGTGCAGCGAGCAACTGGGCGCGGAAGAATTTAGCACGGCGTCGGTCATGGGCCAGCGTTGAGAGTGCGCCGACCAATGGGAAACTGCCGAAATATTTGCCGAAATTGGTTTCCAGTCCCCAAAAGGAAACCAGAAAGCGCGGCTGTACGCCGTATTTGGCGGCAACCGTATTTAACAGGACGGCATTCTTGGCAAGCAATTCGCGGCCACGTTTGACGCGCGCTTCGCTAACAGCGCCCGACATGTATTTCCAGAACGTCAGGGTGAATTCCGGCTGGCGGCGATCAAGCTCGATAATGCGTTCGATTGGTTTAACGCCGCGCAAGGCGCGCTCAATGATGGCGCGGTCACCACCCTTGGCGATGGCTTCATCGCGCAGTTCCGCAAGCCATTGCTCGAACGGCGGAGCCATTTCATTATCGGTTGTCCCGGCGAGCGTTTGGCCCGCTACGGCGAATACCAGCGCTGCGCCAACCAGAGCGCCTATTATTTTTTTCATCAGTCCCGTGTCCTTTGATCGCATCCCAATAACAATATGGCGCGCAGAAAGCCCGAAATTATGGCCCCGGGATCAGCGCGTCGCTCTTGCCGGTGAGATAATAGAACGCGAGTCCCAACAATTCGTGAACGGCACCGCCCATGCGGCCGAGACCTCCGAGCATCGACAGAGGTGGTTTAAGTATTTCGTTCCCCTGATATGTGAAATCAGCAGGATACGCGATCATGTCGGGCCACCTCGCGGCGCGAAAACTACCCATGGCGCGCGGCATGTGGGCTGCCGATGTCACGAGTATCCAGGTTTCGTCTGCGGACGGCATCACCATGACCTTGGAATGGATAGCGTTTTCATAGGTGTTGCGGCTGTCACTTTCGTACATCACGCGCGTGGGGTCGATGCCGAGCATGTCCAGCAACGGCGCAACCACATCGGCTTCCTTGATTTCCTGTGACAGAACGAGTCCAGAACCTCCAGTGTAGACCAGTTTTGCTTCAGGGAATGCCTTTGAAAGTTGGGCAAAGCTGATGATGCGTTCTATGGAGCCCCCTGCGGCCGCTTCGCCGCGCGCAACGGTGACAATCGGGTCGATCGCACCGCCGAGCACCACGATGCCATCAACTTTTACAGGTAGCGTGGGATGCGCCGGAAAACGGTTTTCCAGAAAGCGCGATGCATAATCACCGACCGGTACCAGCATGGCGAACAGGCCCAGTGCAGCGCTCAGGCTCAGCATCCAGCGTCCTGCCCGCTTCCAGCGCGTCCAGATCAGTACAACGCCTACAATCAATAGAAAGAAAACGACATTTCCTGGTTCAATGAAAAACCACAGCATCTTGGATAGAACAAAGAAAACCGTATCCATACTGGTAGCGCTCCGTTTTCAGGTCCGTTGTTGCGTCAGGCGATGGGGATGTCTTTGGGCTCCAGCCCGGTGGCTTCGTCCATGCCCAGCATCAGGTTCATGTTCTGCACGGCCTGGCCCGAAGCACCCTTGCCCAGATTATCGAGCACAGCCATGAGCACGGCCTGACCGTTCGCTTCATTGCCGAAGACGTGCAGGCGCAATTCGTTGGTGCCGTTCAGTATCTCCGGTTCCAGCTTGGCCATGGCAGCGGTGTCGGCAAGGGCAGCGACCTGCACATAACGACATCCAGGGTAGTGATCGGCCAGTGCGGCGTGAATGTTGCGCGGCGACGGTGTTTGCGCCATGGCGTTTAACTGCAAGGGAATTTGTACGATCATGCCCTGACGGAACCGTCCGACGCTGGGCACGAACAATGGCCGAGCACCCAATCCGCTGCGGTGCTGAATTTCCGGCACGTGCTTGTGATCCAGCCCCAGCGCATAAACGCGAAACGCGCTTTCGGTGTAATCGGGCGCGGCCGGGTCTTCGAAAGCATTGATCAGGCCCTTGCCGCCACCCGAATAGCCCGAGATGGCGTTGATGGTGGCCGGAAAGTCAGCCGCGATCAGACCGCTTGTGACCAGCGGGTGCAGCATGGCGATAGACGCAATGGCGTAACATCCGGGGTTGGTAACCCGCGTGGATGCGGCAATGCACGCGCTCTGTGCAGCATCATATTCTGGAAATCCATAGGCCCAGCCTTCGGTGGTGCGGTGCGCGGTGCTGGCGTCGATCACCTTGGTATGATCATTTTCGATCATGGCGACGGCTTCACGTGCGGCGTCATCGGGCAGGCACAGCACGACCAGATCGGCGGCATTGAGCATCTCGGCGCGGCGCGCGGCGTCCTTGCGCTCGGCGTCATTCAGGCGCAGCAGGGTGACATCGTCGCGGCCTTCGAGGCGCGTACGGATTTGCAGGCCCGTGGTGCCAGCTTCGCCGTCGATGAATACCTTTGCCGTCATAATGCCTCTCCTTGAATTTAACGTGCGTGGGCGACCATATAGCCCATCTGCAATCGTTCGTCTGCCCTGTTAAGCAATTGATGTGTCTGCTTGCACGGGAATGCTCAGGCCGACTTTGACGCTGTCCATGACCACGTTGGTATGAAAACGCCGCACGTTGGAGTTCTGGAAAAAGAACCGCCGCGTAAAATCCTCGTAATCCTTCATGTCGCGTGCCGTCAGGATCAGGATAAAATCAGCATTCCCGGTGACATAATAACACTGCATGACCTCGGGCGTGGCGCGCATGGTTTCCTTGAACTCATCGAGTATTTCCGGGCGCTCACGCTCCAGCGTGACCTCCACCACCATGGTCAGGCGACGCCCCACAGCCGTTGGTGATAATACGGCAATGTCGGCGGCGATGGTTTTGTTATCGCGCAGTTTTTTCAGGCGCTTCTGACACGCCGTGGGCGACAGGCCAACCGCTGCCCCCAGTTGTTCGGCGGTCAGGCGGTTGTCTTGCTGAACCAGTTGCAGCAGATGTGCATCAAACGCATCCATAACTGTCCCCTCCGGTAAAAGTATGAAAAGTATGCGGCAGAGATTAAATAAATATGAGATTAGACGTAATGATACGAAATTCAGCATTCATTTGGAAATATACTACCGTAACAGTCTTCTGCATGTGAAATATACGGGGGCACCGTCTTGGGCCAGACAGAACAAACACCGCTGCACTCCAACGCATTGCGCGAAGCCATGGTTGGCTGGCGGCATGATTTCCATCGCCACCCGGAGCTCGGCTTTGAAGAACATCGCACGGCCGGTGCGGTGGCCGATGCCCTTGAGTCCTTTGGTGTTGAGGTCACGCGCAGCGTCGGCGGAACCGGCGTTGTCGGCACCCTGAAGCGCGGTTCGTCGGACCGCGCCATCGGTTTGCGCGCTGATATGGACGCACTGGAAATTGCCGAGGAAAACACCTTCGATCACCGTTCACGCCATGATGGTCGCATGCATGCCTGTGGCCATGATGGACATACCGCTATGCTGCTTGGTGCGGCGCGCTACTTGGCGCAGGCCGGACATTTCGATGGCACGGTGACATTTATCTTCCAGCCCGCCGAGGAACACGGCCGCGGCGCGCTCAGTATGATGGAAGACGGCCTGTTCGAGCGCTTTGCCGCCGACGCCATTTTTGCGATGCACAACATGCCGTCCCTGCCCACCGGGCGCATTGCCCTGCGCGCCGGACCGATCATGGCGTGTGAGGATAACTTTGTTATCGATATTGAAGGCAAGGGAACGCACGCCGCCCTGCCCCATCTGGGCATTGATCCCATTGTGGTTGGTTCGGAAGTTGTCACCGCCCTGCAATCGGTCGTCGCGCGAAGCCTGAACCCGGTCGACAATGCCGTGCTGTCGGTGACCGATTTCGTTTGTGACGGCACGCGCAATGTCATTCCCAACCGGGTGACATTAAAGGGCGACACCCGTGCCTTTGGTCCTGAAATTCAGAACCATCTGGAAGCCACCATGGAGCGCATTGTGGCGGGTATCTGCAGTGCGCATGGCGCGGGCTACACGTTTCAATACAGCCGCGAGTTCGCAGCCACCATCAATACGCCGGGTGAAGCCGCGATTGCTGCCGATGTCGCTGCCACGGTGGTCGGCCCCGAAAATGTCGAGGCTGATTGCCGTCCCATCATGGCATCGGAAGATTTCGGTTTCATGCTGCAACGCAAGCCCGGCTGTTACTTGTTGCTGGGTAATGGTGGCGACGGGCCGGGCGGTTGCGGCCTACACAGCCCGAACTATGACTTTAATGACGATATCCTGACCATCGGCGCGGAATTCTGGGTGCAGCTTGTGCAATCCAGGCTTGCCGCTCCGTGACATTTGAAAGAGGCCTCTGCCATGAATTTTGATGCTTTTGATGCTGCCAAGGTGCAATACCAGCACAACGGCCACGCCGATGACGCGTTGCCCTATCCAACAGACCTGAGCGAGGTTCTAAGCCCACAGGCCTGCAACACCGCGCGTCAGGTGATCAGCGGTTGGGATGGCTATGCGCCATCGCAGTTGCGTGCGCTGGATGGGCTGGCCGGGGACATCGGCGTTGCATCACTGCTGTATAAGGATGAGAGCAGCCGGTTTGGATTGGGTAGTTTCAAGGCGCTTGGCGGGGCCTATTGCGTGCTGCGCCTGTTGGCGCGTGAAATTCCCAACCTCGGCGGCGGCGTTGTTTCCGATGCTGCCATCGGTGCGGGGCAATGCGCCGACGTGGTCAAGGACATCACCGTGGTCACCGCGACGGATGGCAACCATGGTCGCTCTGTTGCTTGGGGCGCGCGCAATTTTGGCTGCAAGTGCTTTATCTATATGCATGCCGGTGTCAGCAAGGGCCGCGCCAAGGCTGTTGAGGATCTTGGTGCGACGGTGGTCTGGGTCGATGGCAACTACGACGATTCTGTACATCAGGCCGCCAAGGACGCTGCAGACAACGGCTGGTTCGTGGTCTCTGACACGTCCTATGAAGGCTATATGGACCTGCCGCGTCACGTTATGGCGGGCTATTCCGTGATGACGGCCGAGGTTGCCGAGCAATTACCCAGTGGTGAAACCCCGACCCACGTTTTCGTGCAGGGCGGTTGCGGTGGACTGGCCGGGGCGGTGTGTGCCCATCTGTGGCAAACCATGGGGGCGACGCGTCCACGTTTTGTTATTGTTGAACCTGACACCGCTGATTGCCTGTACCTGAGCGCAAAGAACGAAAAGCAGAGCGCGGTCTATATCACCGAAGAATCCATCATGGCCGGATTGTCGTGTGGTGAGGTCTCGACGCTGGGCTGGCAAATCCTGTCGCGCGGCTGCAATGATTTTCTGACCATTACCGATGATCTGGTGGCACCTGTGATGTGCGCACTGGCCGACGGTGTGGGCGGTGACGCACCGCTTGTGGCTGGTGAGTCTGCCATCGCCGGACTGGCCGGGCTGATCGCGGCGCGGCGCAATGTGGAGCTCAGTGCTGCCTTGGGGCTTGATGAGAATTCCCGCGTGCTGGTGTTCGGCACCGAAGGTGCCACCGATCCAACCATCTACCGCGAATTGGTGGGGCGTGATCCGGCTGATATCGCTGCATAACGATCTGTGAGTATTGGGCTTGCCTGTGGCGCGCCAAGATCGGATATATGACCACCTTCAAAAAAACCGGTGATCCATGCAATCCATTATCAACGTCGTGCTGCCGATCTTCGCCATTATCCTGTGCGGTTATGTCATGGGGCGACGCGGTGTTTTGGGCGAGGCCAGCAGCGAGGCGCTGAACGGTTTTGTATTCTATGTCGCCCTGCCCGTTCTGTTGTTTCGCTCCATGGCGCGCATCGAGCCAGAGGTCATCCTTAACGCGCCCTATATCGGTGCCTATGTGGGCGGTCAGGTCATCACCTTCACACTGGGGCTGATGTTGGCGCGATTTTTGTTTCGCACGAATTTGAGCGAGGCCGCGACCCACGGCACAGCGACGATTTACGGCAACGTCGGCTATATGGGCATTCCCTTGGTTCTCGCAGCGTTCGGTGAGGCCGCGCTGGCCCCGGCGATCATCGCCACAATCATCAATGCCGCGTTTAATATTGCCGTGCTGATTGCTGCCATCGAAACCGACCAGCGCCGCGCACACGGCGGCGGTGTGGCAAAAGACGTTATCATGTCGCTGACGCGTAACCCGGTGCTGATCGCACCAGTCTTGGGTTTTGCCTGGGCGCTGAGCGGCTGGGAGCTGCCCGTACCGGTCGATACCTTTGGCAGCATCATGGGGGCCGCTGCGGGACCATGCGCGCTGTTTTCGCTGGGGCTGTTTCTGGTTGGCAAACCGGTCAGCGAAGGTGTCGGCGAGGTTTCATCCATGACGATCCTCAAGCTGTTTATCCATCCGCTTGTGACATGGGGTATGGCGCTCTGGCTGCTCGCCGATCAACCATTGTGGGCGCAGATTTGCGTGCTGATGGCCGCATTGCCGACCGGTGCGAACCTGTTCATCCTGACGCGCAAGTACGGTGTCTATGTCGCGCGCACCTCGACGGCTATTCTGGCGTCTACAGTCTTATCGGTGCTGACGCTTTCTATCCTGTTTTCGTTTATGGGCGATCTACCCTAGGCACCCGCATGCGGCGTGTGTCATGGTGTTAAAAATTGCTGGGGGCTATTAATGATACACGTAGACGCACCTGCACGCGGCTTTGAACACGCGGAATTTGAAGCTCGCGTGGCACGCGCCCAGCGCCGTATGGCTGTGGAAAAACTCGACGCCATCCTGTTCACCACCGAGCCAGAGGTGCGTTACTTCACCGGTTTCCATACCCAGTTCTGGGAAAGCCCGACGCGGCCGTGGTTTGTCATCCTGCCAGCCGAGGGCAAACCCATTGCGGTGATCCCCGAGATCGGAATCGCGGGCATGCAAGCGACATGGATCGATGATATCCGCACATGGCCCGCGCCCCAGCCCGAAGACGACGGTCTGTCACTGGTTGCTGATGTCATCACGTCCCTGCCCCGACGTGCAGGACGGCTCGGCGTGCCGCTGGGCCACGAAAGTCTGATCCGTATGCCGGCTGGTGATTACGCCGTACTGCTGGGAAAAATCGGTGGGTTTGAGGTCGTCGATGTTTCGCTGATGATCCATCAGTTGCGCTTTGTAAAATCCGAGGCCGAGATCGCCAAGATCCATTACGTGTGCGACGTGACATCAGGCGCGTTTGAAGCCCTGCCCGAGACGCTGGTTGTCGGTGAGAGCGAGCGCGAGAACTGCCGCCGCTTTCGCACGGATTTATTACAGCGTGGCGCGGACAACTCGCCCTATATCATCGCGGGTTCAGGCCCCGGCGGATACGACAGCATCATCATGGGGCCGACGGACCGCATCATCGAAACAGGCGACGTGCTGATCATTGATACAGGCACCACGTTTGATGGGTACTTCTGCGATTTCGACCGCAACTTTGCATTCGGACATGCCGCAGACGATACCCGGCAGGCCTATGACGCGGTTTATCGTTCCACCGATGCGGGCTTTGCCGCCGCACGGCCCGGTGTAACGTTCAGCGAATTATGGTCCGTCATGTGGGCGGTGCTGGAGGATGCCGGTGCGCTGGGCAATGACGTCGGGCGCATGGGCCATGGTCTGGGCATGCAGATGACCGAGTGGCCGTCGATCATGCCGAGCGATGATACGCCGCTTGAAGTCGGCTCTGTGCTGACGCTGGAGCCCGGAATGGAATTTGCACCGGGACGCCAGATGGTGCATGAGGAAAATATCGTGATCACCGAAGACGGCGCAGGCTGGTTGAGCCGCCGCGCGCCGCGCGAACTGCCGGTGGTTGGTTAAGGGTTTATTGGGAGCAACGATGATGAGTAGCGCGACGCGAACGACAGCAATTGAAACGCTGCACATGGATTATGACTATGACACCATCGCGCCGCTCGGGCGGATCGGTGTCGTGGCGTTGGGTACGGATTTTAACCTCGAGCAAGACATGCGTCGCATGCTGCCCGAGGGTGTGGAAATTTTCACCAACAGGGTACGCAACATCAATCCGGTAACGCTGGAAAACCTGCGTGCCATTGCACCCGATATCACGCGCGCCACCGACGGTATCCTGAGCGGTGTGCGCATTGACGCCGTGGTTTATGGCTGCACCTCGGGCACCGCAGCTATTGGTGAGGACAAGCTTGTTGAACTGGTGCACGCGGCACGCCCGGGCCTGCCGGTATCAAACCCGTTTACCGCCGCCAAGGCCGCGATGGATGCCTTTGGCGCGAAACGGATTTCCGTGCTGACGCCCTACATTGAAGAGGTCAACGTCGTCATGGCCGAGCAACTCGGCGACGCCGGGTACGACGTCTGCAACGTTGCCGGACTTGGCATTGAGAGCGACACCGATATGACCGGTGTGCCGCTGTCGGTTATTCATGACGCTGCGTTGCAGAGCTGTCACGACGATGCTGATATGCTGTTTATTTCCTGCACCGCGTTGCGAGCGGCCTCTGCCATCGCCGGGATCGAGGCCGCGCTCGGCAAGCCCGTGATCAGCAGCAATCAGGCGCTGGTCTGGCACACCCTGCAACTGCTCGGCTGCGACGCCGAGGTCTCAGGTTTTGGCAGCTTGTTTGGCAAGCGGTTGTGATTTAAGGGCGGCGGCCGGCGCTCAACTTTCGTAACGGGTTTCGCCGCGCCGGTTTGTGTCGATGGACAGTTCCATGAACAACGGTTGGTGGGCGCGCTGCGAGCATGCCTGACGCAGGCACAGGTGGCAGTTGATGCCGATCGGGCTAAACAGTTCCTTGTCACTGGTGTTGAACGGTGCGGCATAGGCTAGCCGATGGGCGTGCTTGAATTCGCAGCCCAGCGATATGGCCAATCGGCGGTCCTGACTCTCCCGGCTGAAAACGGGGCGATCTGTGGTCCGGCTAAGCGTGAAGAACTGCCCGCCATCGGGCACTTCAACGAATTGGGGAACGACGACGCCGGGGGTTCGAAATGACGTATGCAGGTTCCACACCGGACACGAACCGCCATATTCAGCGATATTGAACGATGTTGAGTTGAAACGCTTGGTGACGTTACCGGCCTTGTCCACACGCAGGAAGAAAAACGGTACGCCGCACATGCCTTTGCGCTGCAAAGTTGTGAGGCGTTGGCAGACTTGTTCAAACGACACCGCAAACGACGCGGCCAGACGGTCAACGTCGTAAAGTGTGCGCTCGGCCTCGCGGTAGAATGCTGCGTAGGGCATCAGAAATGCCGCTGCAAAATAGTTCGCAAGTTCAACCCGGCAGCGCGCCAGCGAAACATCTGTTTCAATCTTGCTGTCGTCGGTCAGTTGATCGAGGATATGGGGGAATTCAACGAGGCACAGCACATGGGCAAGCTGAAACAGGCGGTTGCGGTGGTCCAGTGCTTCAGACAAATAGATGACCGATGCCGCCTCGTCATAATAGCGCAGCGATTGGGTTACCGCGTCAACGCTGGCGATTTCAACGGTGATGCCGTGTGTCTCGCGCAACCGCCGTTTCAGCATGGCGTAGACATCATCGGCCTCGCACGGTTCGTTCTTGCGCAACAGTTCGGCGGCCCGTTCAAGAGGGTCGAAATAATTTGCATGATCGCGAAAGAAATCATGGATGATGGTTTCCGGCGAAGATGCCAGCAGATCGCGCGAGCGCCCCTCACCTCCCAGACGCATGATCTTTTCGAGGGCCAGGCGGTGGCTTTGATTGAGTTGCAGAAACCGGTCAACCAAACGAGGTGCATGGTCGATTGCTGCGCGAAGCTCCAGCAGATCCGGATTCTCGCCGACGAACATCGGGTCTGTGGCAGCACTGCGCAGATCAGGCAGCAGATCGGAGGCGTTGTCCTCGACCATGTCGCGCCAGTCGACGGCGTAGGCATCGCTTAGCGCCATCAGCATGTTGACCGACAGGCTCCGCTGATTGTTTTCAAGCAGGTTTACATAGGCCGTGCTGCATCCCAAAGCCGTCGCCATTTCGGCCTGCGTCTGGCCGTTGTCACTGCGAAGTTGACGTAATCGGGGGCCGACAAGGGTTTTGCGCATGTGAATTCGCTTATTACAAAATTACAAAAATTAACATTGTAAATAACATCTAAAACACATTAACACGAAAATCAATGAAACTTTTTTAAATGCCATTTATCGTTTTTTTGCGGTGGATGACCTCGGTTCAATGAGGCATCCGGATTAAACTCGGAGGAAAAACAATGGCATACAAAATTCTTATTCTCGGTGCGTCCTACGGCTCTCTGTTGGGTACCAAGCTCCTGATGGCCGGTCATGACGTCACACTCGTGTGCCGTACGCAGACTGCGCAGCTGATTAACGAGGAAGGCGCTGAAGTCCGGATCAAGCTGCGTGACGAAGACAGCCATCGTTCGATCTTCTCCGCCGACCAGCCGGGCAATCTCGATGCCATGACCCCCGATCAGGTTAATCCGAAAGATTACGATTTGATCGGTCTTGCCATGCAGGAACCGCAGTATGGCGAGCCCAGCGTCTGGGAACTGATGAGCCGCATCGCCAAGGCTGGCGTGCCGTGCCTGTCGATCATGAACATGCCGCCGCTGCCCTACCTCAAGCGTATTCCGGGCCTCGACACCACGGGTCTGGAAGTCGGTTATTCCGCCGCGCATGTCTGGGATGAGTTCGATCCAGAGCTGGTCACGTTGTGCAGCCCCGATCCGCAGGCCTTCCGTCCGCCAGAAGAAAAAGCCAACGTTCTGCACGTTGGTTTGCCAACGAATTTCAAGGCTGCTGCCTTTGGCAATGCCAAGCATAACGAGATGCTGGCCGAGCTCGAAGCAGACATCGCAGCGGTCCGTATCGACGGCAAGGATGTTCCGGTCAAGCTTCGGGTATTCGACTCGTTGTTCGTCCCACTGGCCAAGTGGAGCATGTTGCTGACCGGCAACTATCGTTGCATCACCATGGGTGAGGCGCGCCCCATTCAGGAAGCTGTGCACAGTGATCTCGACATGTCGCGTGAAATCTATGCGCACGTTGACGCTATTGCGCGCAAACTGGGTGCCGATGCCGCCGATCAGGTGCCGTTCGAGAAATATGCCAATGCGGCTGAAAACCTGTTGAAGCCATCCTCAGCCGCGCGTGCCGTGAGCGCCGGTAGCCAGAGCATCGAGCGCGTCGACAAGATCGTACAGTTGATCGGTCGCTCGCTTGGCATGGAGCACCCCGGCGTCGATGCGAGCGTCGAGACGGTTGACTTCAAACTCGCAGAGAATATGCGCGAAACGGCATAGCCGTTTCTTTCCTGGTACGGTACAAAAAAAGCGCTCTCCTGAAATGGGAGGGCGCTTTTTCTATTGAACGCAGCACGCAATAAGCAAAAGAAAAGCCCCACCCGGTTTCCCGAGCGGGGCTTTTCGTAAAAGCTTGTTCTCGCTGGCGCGGGATTAACGCTTGGAGAACTGGAAGCTACGACGGGCCTTGGCCTTGCCGTACTTCTTACGTTCAACAACACGCGAATCGCGGGTCAGGAAGCCTGCTTTCTTAAGCACGCCACGCAGACTTGGCTCGAACAGGTTCAGCGCCTTTGAGATACCGTGACGTACGGCGCCGGCCTGACCTGAAAGACCACCACCGGTTACGGTGCAGAACACGTCGTACTGGCCGACGCGATCAGCAACCTGAAACGGCTGGTTGATCAGCATGCGCAGCACGGGGCGTGCAAAATAGGTTTCAAGCTCGCGACCGTTGACGACGATCTTGCCCGGTCCGGGCTTGATCCATACGCGTGCGATAGCGTTCTTACGCTTGCCGGTTGCATAGGAGCGACCGAGTTCGTCGATCTGGGGCTCGACTGGAGTGCTGTCGACAACGACGGCTTCATCAGACGTTGCTGCGGCTGCGACGCCGGTGGCTTCGCCCAGATCTTCCAGTGAATTGAGCGTCTGGTTTTCTTCGACCATGACTTACGCGCTCCTCTTGTTCTTCGGGTTCATCGCAGCGACGTCCAGAACCTCAGGGGCCTGAGCGGTGTGCGGATGTTCGGTGCCGGCATAAACGTGAAGTTTCTTCATCTGCTGGCGGCCAAGCGGGTTACGGCTGATCATGCGCTCAATGGCTTTGATGATCAGGCGCTCGGGGTGCTTACCGTCGCGGATCTGACCCAGCGTGCGCTCTTTGATGCCGCCCGGGTAACCGGTGTGCCAGTAGAACTTTTCCTGCTCGGCCTTACGACCGGTCAGCTTCACCTTTTCGGCGTTGATAATAATAATGTTGTCACCACAATCAATATGCGGTGTGAACATCGGCTTATGCTTACCACGGAGGCGCATGGCCACAACGCTCGCCATACGACCCAGAACCAGGTCTTCGGCGTCAACGATGTACCATTTCTTCTCCACGTCGGCGGGCCGTGCGGAATACGTTTTCATCGGCTTGTGTCCGTCATGATTGTTAGTCGGGACGCACCATAGGCACGGCTCCCGTCGAGAGCGCGGAATATGCCACAGAAAGTTTGTGAGTCAACCCGAAAAAGCGTTATAAAACCAACATTTACAAACGCGGTATTATGATACCACAATATTAAGCCTCGGGCAGGCCTATGGAATTTGTAAGTTTGAGAACCTGTCAGGGTTCGCCCGCTGTTTCATCGCTCAGCCAGCGGCGGAAAGCCACCATTTCCGGGCGTCTCGCGCGTCCGGCGGGGCTGACCAGATAATAGGACTTCGATGCGCGCAGGGCTTGCGCAAACGGTGTGATTAGCCGCCCGCTGCGGATCAGGCCGCCGACCAGCGGCGCACGGCCAAGCGCAACCCCCGCTCCGTCCTGTGCTGCCTGCAGGGCGGTCACCGTGGCGTCCATCTGCATGCCACGGGTGGGGGACACATCATCAATGCCCGCGTGTGACAGCCACATATGCCAGTCTTCGTCATAGCCGATGACGTGGATCAGGGTCTGCGCGCGCAGATCATGCGGACTGTTGAGCTGTTTGCCCAGCGCAGGCGCACAGACCGGAAAGACATCCACGTCCATCAAACGGTCGGCGCGCAGGCCCGGCCAATGCCCTGTCCCATAGCGAATTTCGGCGTCGAACGAGATATCGAGGTCGTGATACTCGATATTGCTGGTGGTGATCAGGCGAATATCGATATCGGGATTGGCGTCCTGAAAGCGTGATAGTCGCGGCGCCAGCCACAGGGTGGCAAAGCTGGACGCCACACGTACGCTGAGCACCCGGCTGTCGGTACGTTCGAACAATTGTTCGGTGGCGTTGTCGAGGCGCTCCAACGCATCGCGTACGGCGGGCAGATAGGCGCGCCCCACGTCGGTCAGGTCAAGCGTGCGGTTGGCGCGATAGAACAACGGCTTGCCGAGGCTGTTTTCAAGCGACTTGATGCGCTGGCTGACAGCGGCCTGGCTCATATTGAGCTCTTCACCCGCACGGGTGAAGTTCATGTGTCGAGCGGCGGTTTCGAACACGCGCAAGGCGTTCAGTGCCGGTGTATGGCGTGACATGCTTATCATCAGACTTTCTTATCATAAGTATATCTTATGCTAAATATAACGAGGCCCTGTGTGTGCGTAAATGCCAAACCCCGTTAGGGTTTTGATATCTGTATCAAAGGGACCGTCTGATGATTACCCAACATGCCAAGTTTCTGACCCACGAACAGATTTTGCGCACCCACGCGGTGTCACTTGAAATCCTTGAACAAACCGGCCTGCTGGTGCGCAGTGAAAAGGCGCGTAAACGCTTTGCAGAATACGACTGCCATGTGGATGAGAGCAGCGGGATCGTCACCTTCCCTGCCGAACTGGTCGAACAGTGTCTGGGCCTGACGCCGCCAGGCTTCACCCTGCATGGGCGTGATGCGGCGTATGATGTGAGTTTGCCACGTGCCGAACCGGTGGTGGTCACGGCCAGTTCGGCACCCGACTTGATCGATCCTGTGAGTGGCGCGGCGCGGCGCTCGACCTCAACCGATATCGCACGCATCGCACATCTGATCAACGAACTGGATGGCTTTGACGTATTTTCCATTTCGGTGCTGGCTGATGACGCGCCCGAGGGCCAGTTCAGCCTGTCGCGTTTCTATCCGGCATTAAAGAACTGCATCAAGCCCTGTCGTACCTCGGTGATTGATCTGGCTGAGGCCAAACAAGTGCTGAAATTGGGTGAAATCATCGCCGGTGGGCATGCGGCTTTTATGGAGCGGCCCTTTATCACCTTTGGTTACTGTTCCATCGTCACGCCGCTGACCATGGATTTTGACAGCACAGACATGCTGATGTTCTTTGCCGAAAACGAAATTCCGGCATACGGCACGGTGGCCCCGGTGGGCGGCGCGGGAACACCACTGACGCTGGCTGGTACGCTGGCTTTGATCAATGCGGAATGGCTGGCGACCTGTGTACTGACGCAGATTTCACGTCCCGCCGACAGGCCTGGTCGACCGATGATCTACAACTTCCTGCCCGTGTTCACCGATATGCGCGATGGGGCCTATGCGCCCGGCGCCATTGAGACCGGTATCATGAACGGTGCGATCTGTCAGATGGCACGACATTACAATATTCCCTCGGGTGGCTATCTGGGCCTGACCAATTCAAAGCTCAGCGACGCCCAGGCCGGGTTTGAAAAGGGCATGACTCCCCTGCTCGGCACCCTGTGCGGGGTCGATTATATCGTCATGGGTGGACTGCTGGATGCCTTGATGAGCTTCGATTTTGGTCAGCTTGTCATTGATAACGAGATCGCCACCATGCTCAAGCGGGTGGAGCGTGGTATGGAGTTCAGCGAGGAAAATCTGGCACTTGATGAAATTCACGCGGCTGGACCCGGCGGCATGTTTATCGGCAACCCACAGACTTTGGAACGCATGACCAAAACATGTTTCCTGCCGGAATTGGCCGATCGAGACATGCGATCAAAATGGTCCGATGCTGGGGCAAAGGATATCCATGCCCGCGCCTTGGAAAAGGCTTGCGCCATTCTGACCCAACCCAATGCAAATGCCCTGCCTGACGATATAGACAGGCAGATACGTTTGGCTTTTGATGGCCTAGTCGCCGGAGATGCGACCACACCGGAAGGCTGGAGTGCGCCCGAGCCACCACCGATGCGTCGCCGTAACAGACGTCGGCGCGCGGCTGCCTGAGCATCACTAAATGCTTTAAGTCGCGGTCATGATCGCCGATGCTGTTCAGCATAAAATTCATGCTGTGATAGGACGAGGGCACTATGGAGACATCGCATAATCAGACGCTGGTATTACGCGAAGACCGTGACGCTGTTGCCATGTTGACGTTGAACCGGGCCGACAAGTTCAATGCTCTGTCGGGTGAACTGATGGCGGTGCTGGAAGGTGTTCTTGCCGATATTGCGGGCGACAGCTCGGTACGTGTGGTGATACTGCGCGCAGGTGGCAAGGCATTCTGCGCCGGACATGACCTGAAGGAGCTTGCTGGTAAAGAAAGTCGTGAAGCCGTTGATGAGCTGTTTCGTCAGTGCTCGCGCCTGATGCTCGCTGTTACCGCCCTGCCCCAGCCGGTTATTGCACAGGTCCACGGCATCGCCACGGCGGCGGGCTGTCAGTTGGTTGCCGCGTGTGATTTGGCCGTGGCTTCGTCCGAGGCCCGGTTCGCAACGTCAGGCATTAATGTCGGACTGTTTTGCGCCACACCGGGCGTGGCGCTCAGCCGCAATGTGCCGCGCAAGAAGGCCATGGAAATGCTGCTGACGGGTGATTTTATTGATGCGGAAACCGCGTTGCGCTATGGCCTTGTCAATGCGGTGGTTGAGCCTGATGGGCTTGAAGATGCCGTTATTGCCATGGCAGCAAAAATAACGCGTCATTCACCGCGCGCCATTGCTATGGGCAAGCAGTCGTTCTACCGCCAGATTGAAGTCGGGCTCGAAGGCGCTTACGGCACAGCCGTCGACACCATCGTGAACAATATGGAGGAAGGTGAAGCCCGTGCCGGTATTGACGCCTTTGTCAACAAACAGCCCATGCCTGATTGGCAGGACCGTTAATTGGGTAACGCGCTAGCCAGCGTTTACCGAATCAATGTGTGCAATGATTTCCGCAAGCACGGCATCAACCCTGGATTCTTCAACGCGGCACGTACCCGCAGCAGCGTGACCGCCGCCGCCATACGCGAGCATCAATTCGCCGATATTGACCTTTGACGAGCGGTCAATGATGGATTTACCACCGGCGATCTCAATCAGGCCATCATTGGAGGGGGAAACCTCCAAGGATACACTGCATTCCGGGTATAGCGCATAAACCATGAAGCGATTACCGGGATAGCGTTTTTCCTCGTCCCGGAAATCAGCAACCACAGTTTTACCCTGCACCTTGGCGCAGCGGCCAATCTGCAATTCAGCGAACTCATTATGGAAGATGTAGGTCGTAACCCGCTCTTCCACGTCAGGATGGCTGAGGATTTCTTCAATGGGGCTGCGCTTGCAGAACGAGATCAGGTCAATCAGAAATTCATCGCGGGTAACGGCAAAATCCTTGAAGTCTTCAAGTCCAGTGCGCGGGTCGAGGACAAAGTTTAACAGCGTCCAACCCGTCGGGGTCAGGATCTCTTCGATATCAAATTTTGCAGAATCGGCCTTGTCCACGGCGACAAGCAGTTCTTCGGTAATGTCGGGAAATGATTTTGTGCCATCGTAGTGATTATAAATCACCCGCGCGGTGGATGGTGCGTCCGGGTCCATAATCAGATTATCGTGCTCACCGACACGCAAGCTTTCGCTGATGTGGTGATCGAAACTGATATGAGCCTTCTCGACGTAGGGCAGGTTAGCAACGACATCGCTTTCGGTGACAGGAAATGTCCCGTTTTGTAATTCACGCGGATGGGCAAATACGACATCGTCGATAAGGCCCTGCTCCGTCAAAAGCGATGCACACACGATACCATCAAAGTCGGCGCGTGTAATTAGTCGGTATTTCGTTTCCGTCATGTCGGCGCTTCTTCCCATAACCCAGATACGTCGAGAATAGCGGCCTATTATGCCGCTGACAACGATTAGACATCATAAACCTGTCATATGCCTTACGAATATCCAAGAGATTTCAAATCACTCGCTTTTAACCTGTTCGACGAGTTGCTCAAGGCCCGTAACCAGAGGCTGAGCGCCGCGGTGCTGTTCGTCATAATATTCAAGCATCTGTTGAAAGTCGTTGATGATTTCCTCTTTTATGAGGGAATCATCTGTTCCATGCGCAAATGCGAACGCGGTAAAGTTCGCCGCTGCATGTCGCATACCGGCGGCAATTTCCAGTGGGTGTATGCCGGCTTCCAGTTTATCGTTTGCTAGCGTAATGAGTTCGTTGGCCATATGAACACTGAGTTCATGTTGCTCGGCTGCGTCGTCAGTCATATTTTCTGCCTGTATGTCATAAAAAATTTCAAACCAGTATCTATCATATATGCGCTAAAACCCTATCGCACGAAGTATCATGCTATGTGGAAGCACTAATTACGGGTATCAAGCTATCTTAATTTATGTAGTGAAGGTCAATATGAAGTCGATACAGACAAATTCGTTCCGTACACCACAGCTTTTCCGCTCCGCCGGAATCGTAATGGTCGCCGTCCTGATTTCAGGATGTGTAAGTTCGCAAAACGTTGGCTCAAGTGCTGAGCATATCTGGATCAAGGATGCATTCCTGAGCCTCGGTGGGGCACAGGATATAGCAGACGAACATTGTGCCAAGTACGCCAAAAACGCCGTTTTGGAGTCTGAAATGCAGGTCAGCGACGGCGCGCCAGTGCTCGCGTTCGCCTGTAAATAGCCAATGCTGAGCGCCCTTGACGTCACACGTCTTCATGGGCCGATTGATAACGAGGAAATCCACGCCCGGCTCTATGCTGGTGAGGTCCTTGTGTTTGACCGCTCGCCTGAGAGTAACGCCGTTCTGGAATGTGCCGTGTCATTGGCGCGTCAGGCTTTCGTACCGTATGAGCCGTTAGATGCCGCTGATATTCTGAGCGTGGAGGATTTTACGCGTCATGCGTTGAATATGCGTCGTGCATGCGTAACCGACGAAACATTCGCCACGGTCTGGCAGGCATTTCTGGCTACGGTGGGTGTTAATCTGGCCCGTTCGTATTGGGACGCGCCGCGTCTGCGCGCCATGCCGTCGGGTGATCAGTATCAAAATCGGCGTGTCAGGCCCCTGCCCGCGCACCGTGATACGTGGGGCTCAAATCTGGCACAACAGATCAACTGGTGGGCGGCGCTTTATCCGATCACGGCGCAGCGTACCATCAAGCTCTATCCGGTGTATTTTTCCAGCAGTGTGGCAAATAGCAGCGCGGACTGGAATATCGAGACATTGCGCAGGTTCCGAAGCCAGGGCCGAGCAGCAGAGTATCCGTTGTTGCCGCTTGTACAGGAAACACTCGATGAAGCCGAGGCCCGCGCGCTTATCATAGAGCCCGGCGAAATTGTTGCTTTCTCTGCTGCGCACTTGCATGCCAGCGTGCCCAATCAGAGCGGTATCACCCGTTTTAGTATGGAGTTACGCACCGTGGATCGCGCGCATGTCTTATCGGAGAGCGGCGCACCGCATATGGATTGCGCGACGCCTCACACGGCTTATGAATGGTTTAAAAACCCGATCAGCGGTGATGTCCTGAAGCCGTAATAAGTAAGGTGTGCTTTCTCAGGTGCCGATGGTGAGCACGATCTTGCCGACGTTACTACCGCTTTCAAGCTGACGATGCGCCTCAGCGACCTGCTCCAGGGGATAGGTTGTAGCCACGTTGATCTTGAGCCTGCCGCTGCCCAACCAGTCCATGGCGCGGCGCGTGATCTGGCCTTGACGGCGGCGGTGATCTTCAAGCCCATACCACATGGGGGTCAGCATCATGACGTTGTGTATAGTCATATTACCGTTATAGGCGGTGCCGTCTTCCAGGTCGGCAGGCGTGCCCATCAGGGTGACGATGCGCCCGTAAGGTGCAAGTGCACGCAAAGTGTTTTGAAAAACCTCGGGGCCTGCGTTGTCGTAGGCCACATCGACGCCGGTACCGCCACTCCATTTACGTACGGCTTCGACAAAATCACCTTCGCGGTAGTTGATGGCGATGTCCGCGCCGAGACCCGTTACGATATCGGCTTTCTCCGTCGAACTGACGGTGGCGGCAACCCGCGCGCCCAGTTCGTGCGCAATCTGTAGCGCAATATGACCCGTGCCACCGGCACCGCCGTGAACCAGGACCGTTTCACCGGCTTGTACGTTGGCACGCTCTGCCATGGATTCCCAACCGGTGATAAAGACCAATGGCGTGGCAGCGGCATGCACCATATCTACATTGTCGGGAACCTTGGCTAGCAGCCATTGTGGGACCACGGCGAATTGCGCATAGGTGCCAGCATCACCGCCGATGCCGCCGTTGCAGAAACAGACCCGTTCGCCGGGCGCAAAACCGCTAACGTCATCACCTACGGCTTCAATAATGCCAGCCCCGTCATGGCCCAATACCGCGCCGGGGGCTTCGCCAATGCACATGCCGAGCGCGCGAAAGAACGAGTCAGCAGGATTGATCGCGGCCGCTTCCAGACGAACCAGAACCTCATCAGGTTTTCCAGGCCATGGCAGTTCAATGATGCATTTCTCAAAGACGTCAGGTCCGCCGAGTTCGCGGACGACCATAGCTTCACATTGAAATGGCATAAGGAATTCCTGTCTGGATGTTCAGTTCAGATGGATCAGAGGATGGACTGGCCGGTTTTTTCCCAGTCAGCCAGAAAAGCCTCCAGCCCCTTGTCGGTCAGCGGATGCTTGAACATCTGCCACAGCACCTTGGGCGGTGCGGTGACCACGCCGGCGCCGATCTTGGCGGCATCAAGGATGTGCTGAACGTGCCGTACGGACGCCACCAGAACCTCGGTGTTGAAATCGTAATTGTCATAGATGCCGACGATATCAGCGATCAGTTCCATGCCGTCGTGGCCGATGTCATCGAGCCGCCCGACGAACGGTGAAACAAATGACGCGCCAGCCTTGGCCGCCAAAATCGCCTGGGCGGATGAAAAGCACAGCGTGACGTTGACCATGGTGCCTTCGCCCGACAGCGTTTTGCAGGTGCGGATACCGTCGACTGTCAGCGGCACCTTGACCGTAACGTTGTCAGCCAGCTTGGCCAGTTTGCGGCCTTCCTCGATCATTTGCTCATAATCGGTGGCTGTGACCTCGGCACTGACCGGGCCATCGACCATGGCACAGATTTCACGCACGGTTTCAAAGAAGTCGCCGCCACCCTGCATGATCAACGAGGGATTGGTGGTCGCGCCATCAACCAGACCGGTTTCGGCCAGCTTGCGGATTTCGCCCAGATCGGCGGTATCGACAAAGAATTTCATGATTTTCCAAGTGTCCAATAAAACGATGAAACCGTTCTATCAGCCGCCCGGAGAGCGCGCGAGGAAAAAAGCAGTACAGTAGAATTTGCGCAGCAAAAAGCCGACCCGAAGGTCGGCTTTTGTATTGCTAGCAAAGTGGTGACCCCAACGGGGTTCGAACCCGTGTTTCCGGCGTGAAAGGCCAGCGTCCTAGGCCACTAGACGATGGGGCCACTATTTGCTGTCACACGATCGTCTGTGTGCGTGGCGAGTTCTTAAACGGGCGCGCCGGGGAAATCAACCCTCAGAATGGTATTCTATGAGCCTATTGACTTCTTTTTTTGATCCCATGATCACCGGCACCCTCTGATGTAGGCTTTTTGGTGCTATTTCGAGGATTCGTCCGTGCCCTGTTGAGGCTATGCCACCGGCCTGTTCCATGATCATGGACATGGGGTTGGCTTCGTACATCAGGCGCAGTCGACCGCCTTTTTCGCGAACTTTTTCATCAATTGGATACATGAACACACCGCTGCGCGTCAGCACCCGGTGCACGTCGGCAACCATGGCCCCAACCCAGCGCATATTGAAGTCGCGTCCACGTGGACCGTCCTTGCCTGCCAGGCATTCGCTGATATAGCGCTGCACAGGGGCTTCCCAATAGCGTTGATTGGACGCGTTGATGGCGAATTCCGACGTTTCGTCAGGAATTTTAATATCGGGTTTGGTCATTTTAAAGACACCCGATTCGGGATCCAGCGTGAAACCGGCAACGCCATTGCCAAATGTCAGGATCATTTCCGTCGAGGTGCCGTAGAGTGCGTAACCCGCGCAGACCTGCGCGGTGCCGGGCTGCAAAAAATCAGCAACCGCACCTGTTGCACCGTTCGGCGCGCGCAGGATCGAAAAAATCGTTCCGACTGGGCCGTTGACTTCAATATTTGTGGAACCGTCCAGCGGATCGAACATCAACAGGTAGTCACCACGCGGTTGATCTGCCGGGATGACATAAGGCTCTTCATTTTCCTCAGAGCCCAGAGCAACCAGATGACCACCCTTTTGGGCATGTTTGATGAGGATTTCATCAGACAGAACGTCGAGTTCTTTCTGCGTCTCGTCCTGCACATTGGTGCCGCGTGCAGCGCTCAGATCGCCCGCCAGCGAGCCACTGCGGATCAACTGCGAGATTTCAGCGCAGGCCTCGGCAACATCTGTAATCAGTCCGGAAAAATCATTATCGCTATCAAGGCGTACACGTTCAGCCTCGATATAATCGTTTAGTGTCATGCCGTCGTGCATGATGGTCCTCATATAGGTGGTTCAGTTGTATTCATTGTTGAATGCCCCGATAGCATATATGGGTTGCTGTCACCAGTAGACAGTGATGCTAAACTCGTGGAATCGGACACCCGCCCCAGATTTTATTTACAGGATAATTCCATGCTTTCCATTCCCCGTCTTTCCCTTGCTGATGCGTTGCTACTGGTCGAGGGTGCAAGTGAATATTCACAGCATATCGGCGTGCCCATGTGCATTGCGGTGCATGATGAATCCGGCAACCAGATTGTCTTCCAGCGTATGGATGGCTCCAAGGTGCTGAGCATCGGGTTATCGGCCGACAAGGCTTTTACCGCAGCCATTTCACGCCGCCCGACCCATGAATATAACGAGATCAATGTGGCGGGGAATCTGATCAACGGCATTGATAACTACGCACAAGGCCGTTTCAGTACTGTGGGTGGCGGATACCCGGTTATTGTGGGTGGTCAGACCGTGGGTGGCATTGGCTGCTCGTCGGGCACACCTGAGCAGGACATGGGGTGCGCGCGCGCTGGTCTTGAGCGCTTTTTTGGTGATGACGATTAATTGCGCTTGCTGGCCTTTAAAAAGGGTGTGTATCGCATTACATTAGAAGACGAATTTTTAAAGTGGAGTTTCCATGCCTGACGGCGATACGATCATGAACGACGACAGCGCAGCATTCACCGTTTCCGATGGTGCCGCAAAGCGCATTGGTGCGCTTATCACGCAAGAAGGCAACGACGCGCTGAAATTCCGTGTCACGGTTTCGGGCGGCGGGTGCTCAGGCTTTCAATATGGCTTTGGCTTTGATGAAGCAGTCAATGATGACGATCTGCGTTTTGAGCGCGACGGCGTCAGCGTTCTGGTGGACGAGACATCGCTGCAGTTCCTCGGCGGTGCAGTGCTCGATTACAAGGAAGAACTGATCGGTTCGTACTTCGTCATTGAAAACCCAAATGCCTCATCGACCTGCGGCTGCGGTACGTCTTTTTCTATCTGACCCCCTCCACCATTGTGGTATTAAATTTCTGGCGTCACGATACGTAGCGCTGCACATGCTCGCCTGGTTTCATCTATAGGATTTCCCATGGTCAAAATTGCCACCTGGAACGTCAATTCAATCAAGGCGCGCCTGCCGCGTGTGCTGGAATGGCTAGGCGAAGCAACGCCCGACATCGTGCTGTTACAGGAACTCAAATGCGTCAGCGACGCCTTTCCGGCCACCGAGATTGAAGACATGGGCTATAACATCGCCACCGTGGGTCAAAAGACCTACAACGGCGTGGCAATCTTGTCGAAATCGCCCATTGATGTGGAGCTAACCGCCCTACCCGGTGATGAAAGCGATGAACAGGCGCGCTATATTGAAGCCATCATCGGCGATCTTCGTATTGCTTCGATCTACCTGCCCAATGGTAACCCGACGCGGAATGAAGACGGCAGCAACCATGAAAAATTCCTCTACAAACTGCGCTGGATGGATCGTCTGGTCGAGCATGCCAAGACGCTGTTGAAGAACGAAGAATCTTTTGTGCTGGCCGGTGATTACAACCTGTGCCCCACTGACGGTGACGTGTACGACCCGGTCGCCTTTGCCGATGACGCATTGATCCGCCCTGAGAGCCGCGCACACTACCGTACGCTGGTTAATCTGGGGCTGACCGATGCTTACATGGCGCTGCACCCCGGTGCGCACCAGTACAGTTATTGGGATTATCAGCGCGGTGCGTGGCCCAAGGACAACGGCGTGCGCATTGATCACCTGTTGCTCTCACCACAGGCCGCCGACCGGCTGGTCGAGGCCGGTATCGACAAAGGGCCACGCGGCAAGGAAAAGCCCTCTGACCACACGCCGGTCTGGTGTAGCATCGACTGACCAATTCAGCAGACAGGTTGTCTTATGAGTCTTCGCATTAATCCCAACGTGACGGCCACCGAAGCCCCACCCATTGCCGAGGCTGCCGGGTGGCTGCGCCCTGATAACTTCGGCGCGGATATGCCGTTGATCGATGTGTGTCAGGCCGTTCCAGGGTACCCGCCGCACGAAGCCCTGCGCGCCCACGTTGGCGCGACCGCGCAAGACGGTGATAGCGCGTTTTATACTGATATTGAGGGCATCCCCGCCCTGCGCAGTGCGTTGGCGTCCGAGATGTCACGCTTTTACGCCGGACAGGTGGTCGCCGATGACGTACTGATCGCGGCGGGCTGCAATCAGGCCTTCATGGTGTCCATGATGTCGTTGGCGGGCACCGGGGCGTCCGTCATCCTGCCCGTGCCGTGGTATTTCAATCACAAGATGACCCTCGACATGCTGGGCATTGCTGCCATTCCCCTGCCCTGTGCGGCAGCCGATGGCATGGTGCCAGACCCGGCGGTAGCTGAGGCCCTGATCAAGCCAGACACTCGCGCCATCGTGCTGGTCTCGCCCAACAACCCCACCGGGGCGATTTATCCACCCGAGGTCATTGCTGCATTTCTTGAGGTTTGTGATCGCCACGGCATCGCGCTGGTACTTGATGAGACCTACCGTGATTTTATGCCTGTGGGCGCAGGTGCGCCGCATACGTTGTTTGCCGATTCCGGCTGGCGCGACGCAGGGTTGATCCACCTTTACAGTTTTTCCAAGGTATTCAGCCTGACCGGTTACCGGGTTGGCGCCATGGTGGCTGACCCGGTATTTCTGGCTGAAGCAGCCAAGGTTATGGACTGCATGGCGATTTGTGCGCCCGCACTGGGGCAGCATGCCGCATTATATGGCGTTGAGCATCTGGACGGTTGGCGCGATGAAAAACGCGCCCTGATGGCGCAGCGTGTCACGGCGTTTTCCGATGCCATGGCAAATAGCAATTCAGGCTTTAATGCCCGTTCCATCGGGGCGTATTTCGCCTACGTCGAGCACCCGTTTGAAGACCGCGACTCTCACGCCGTAGCTCAAATGCTGGCAGCAGAACGCAACCTGCTGTGCCTGCCGGGCACCATGTTCGGCCCCGGCCAGGAGCGCATGCTGCGCTTTGCGTTTGCCAACGTGGATGCTTCGGTGATGCCGCAGATTGTTGCGCGGCTTTCAGGCGACTGATTGCTTCAATCGGTTTTCTGATAGGACGCGAAGATATTGTCCAGTTCAGTAAAACCGGCGGCGTCTTTTGCGAATGTGAAAGTGCCCTCGCCCAGAATTTCGTGACAGGCCGACATCAGTGAACCAAACGCCAGCCGTGAAAAGGCCGAGCCGATGCTGATACGCTTTACGCCTGCTGCCGCCAGTTCGGGTATGCCGAAGGTTGCGCCGGGCATGCCCATGACCACGTTTACGGGTTTGGAAACCGACGTGCAGGCGGTTTTGATATCGTCCAGCGTCTGAAGCCCCGGCGCGTAGAGCACATCCGCACCGGCAATTTCGAACGCCTGCAACCGCTTTATGGTGTCATCAAGATCAGGCCGCCCATGAAGGAAGTTTTCAGCCCGCGCCGTGAACACGAAATCACCTGATAATGCGCGCGCGGCCTCGACGGCGGCAGCGACACGCTCCACGGCGTGGTTCATGTCATAGATCGGATTGGCGATGTCACCCGTATGGTCCTCGATGGAACCACCAGCTAAACCAGTGCCAGCGGCCAGCCTGATGGTCTCGGCCACGGTTTCGGGATCATCACCGAATCCCTTTTCCAGATCGGCAGAAACCGGCAGCTCGGTCGCGCTGACAATGTCGCGGCAATGCTTCAACACCTGTTCGCGCGCCGGTGAGCCTTCCGGCACGCCCGCGGCAAACGCCATGCCCGCGCTTGTGGTCGCCAGCGCCTCAAACCCCATGGAAGCCAGAATCCGGGCCGTGCCGATATCCCATGGATTAGGGATAACGAATGCGCTATCGCGCGCATGCAGGGCCCGGAATGGTTCCACGGTGGTTTATTCAGCGGCCAGTTTGGCGCGTGAGCCACGCTGGACCTGGCTGACATCACGCACAGCACCGCGTGAGGCCGAGGTCGCCAACGCGCCGTAGGCCTGCAGAGCCTGGCTGACATGACGGTCGCGACCCAACGGCTGCCATGCATCTGCGCCAAGCGCTTCCATGGCTGTACGGCGGCGATCCAGTTCGGCACTGCCCACATCAACGCGGATCGAGCGGTTGGGAATATCAATTTCGATTTTGTCACCATTTTCCACCAGACCGATGGCACCGCCTTCGGCGGCTTCCGGACTGACGTGACCAATGGAAAGACCCGATGTGCCGCCCGAGAAACGGCCATCGGTGAGCAGCGCGCACTGTTTGCCCATGCCCATGGATTTCAGGTAGCTGGTCGGGTAGAGCATTTCCTGCATGCCGGGTCCGCCCTTGGGTCCTTCGTAGCGAATAATTACCACGTCACCCGGTTTGACCTCGCCGCCAAGGATCTTGGCGATGGCTTCGTCCTGGCTGTTCATGACCACGGCTGTGCCCGAGAATGTCAGGTTTTCGGCATCCACCCCTGCGGTTTTCACCACGCAGCCATCTTCGGCGATGTTGCCGTAAAGCACGGCAAGGCCGCCATCGGCGCTATAGGAATGTTCAATGTCACGGATGCAGCCATCTTCGCGGTCTACGTCCAGAGAGTTGTATTCCTTGGTCTGGTTGAAGGCTTCCTGCGTCGGCACACCACCGGGGGCAGCGCGGTAGAAGCGCTGTACGTCTTCGTTATCGCTGCGCCGGATGTCCCACTGGTCGATGGCTTCGCCGATGGTTGCGGTATGCACCGTGGGGCTGTCGCGGTGGATCATGCCGCCGCGTTCCAGTTCGCCCATGATGCCGAGGATGCCACCGGCACGGTGGAAATCTTCCATGTGGTACTTGCTGGTCGACGGCGACAGCTTGCTCAGGTGCGGCACCGAACGTGATAGCCGGTCCATGTCCTTCATGGTGAAGTCGAGCCCGGCTTCCTGCGCGATGGCCAGCAAGTGAAGCACTGTGTTGGTTGAGCCGCCCATGGCGATATCGACGCTCATGGCGTTCTCGAAACCTTTCATGGAACCCAGAGAACGCGGCAGGACAGACTCGTCATCCTGTTCGTAGTAGCGCTTGCACAGATCAACGATCTTGCGGCCAGCTTCAAGGAACAGATCGCGACGTGCACCGTGGGTCGCCAGCAGCGAGCCATTACCCGGTAACGCCAGACCAATGGCCTCGGCTAGACAGTTCATGGAGTTTGCCGTGAACATGCCCGAGCACGAGCCACACGTCGGGCATGCCGAACGCTCATACTTCATGGCATCTTCGTCACTGGTTTCGGGGTTCGCCGCGACGATCATCGCGTCAATCAGATCAGCTTTACGTTCTACGCCATCGATCACCACTTTACCGGCTTCCATCGGGCCGCCAGAGATAAAGATGGTGGGAATGTTGAGGCGCATAGAGGCCATCAGCATGCCCGGGGTGATTTTGTCGCAGTTGGAAATGCACACAATGGCGTCCGCACAGTGCGCATTGACCATGTATTCGACGCTGTCGGCGATCAGTTCGCGGCTTGGCAGGCTGTAGAGCATGCCGTCGTGACCCATGGCGATACCGTCATCAACGGCGATGGTATTGAATTCCTTGGCGACGCCGCCAGCGGCTTCGATTTCGCGCGCGACCATCTGACCCAGATCCTTCAGGTGCACATGACCGGGCACGAACTGGGTAAAAGAGTTGGAAATGGCGATGATCGGTTTGCCGAAATCGTCGTCCTTCATGCCGGTGGCGCGCCACAAACCGCGTGCGCCAGCCATATTGCGGCCATGGGTGGATGTACGGGAACGATATTCAGGCATTGTGGACCTCTGATGGTATCTGGTGTTTGTGGGCACGCTGCGTATGTTTCGGGGCAGCGTCTTGATGAGGAAACATATAATGTGCCGCGAGCACGTGAACAAGGTTTGATGCGTTTCCTGCCCTCCCCCTTTGGTTTTCCCCTTATGCCCATTGTAGGGTAATATGCGTGCAGATCGCCATCAGAGCGCAGATTTGGAGGATACACGTATGACTGCAACGCCCGCTGGCCAGATGCCGCGTCGCTACGTCCGTACAGAAGTCGGCGTTGATCTGAACGCGGTCGTTGATACCGGCGAGCGTAAGGGGCATTGCAACGTCGAGAATATTTCATCGGGCGGCGCGCGGGTTAGCACCCGGATACCGCTAAGTCGTGCCCAGAACGTTGTTCTGTCCATCGGCAATATCGGCACCGTCAGCGCCACGGTAGCGTGGGTTAATCGCAATACCTATGGCCTGAAATTTGATACCGATATGGAAGCTATTTCAGAGCTGCTGCTGGCCGTCGCAGTTTATTGAATCCCGTATACGTATAACCTTGACCATTGGCCCATGAACGGGAATTCTCCAGTGTCCCGATTCAGGGGTATACATGATCATGAGGAGACGACGTGGTGAGCAATCCAAGCGGTTTTGACGTTGAATTTGTGCGCGGTCTATTCCCCGCCGCATGCTGGGACTGGGCATTTTTTGAAAATGCCGGCGGCTCATTTGTACCCCAGAGCGTCATTGATCGCCTGACGGCTTATATGAGCGAGACCCAAGTGCAACCCGGAGCGCACTACCCATCTTCGGCCAAGGCGCAGGAACGCATGGATCAGGGCCGTAAGCTGATGGCTGCCATGATTGGTGCTGATGAGGACGAAGTTTCGGTCAGCCCCTCGACCTCATTCAATGTCTATGTCCTCGCCAACGCATTGCGCCCGCTGTGGAACGATGGCGACGAAATCATCGTTGCTGAGCAGAACCATGAAGCCAATGCCGGGCCATGGCACCGGCTGGCAGAGCGCGGCATCACTGTACGTGAATGGAAGGTCGATCCTCAAACCGGCTCGCTTGATCCCGCTGACCTTGATGATTTACTCAATGATCGCACCCGTTTGGTCGCCTTCCCTCATGTCTCGAACCTTGTGGGCGAGATCAATGCTGTTCCAGCAATCACCAAGAAAGTTCACGACGCTGGCGCGCAGGTTTGCGTTGATGGTGTCGCCTATGCGCCGCACCGTGCCATCGACGTTAAGGCATGGGACGTGGATTATTATCTGTTCAGCTTCTACAAAATTTTTGGCCCTCATATGGGGTGCCTCTATGGCAAGCGCGAACGCCTGCTTGAAGCGCGTGGTCAGTATCACTTCTTTATTGGCGAGGATCAGACCAGCTACAAGATGAACCCCGCCGGACCGCAGCATGAAATGTTCGCCTCACTGGTGGGGATCGCCGATTATTTTGATGCTGTCTACGCCCATCATCATGATCAGCCAGCCAATAGTCTGCATGAGCGGGTCAAAGCGTGCTTTGAACTGGCCGCCCGACACGAGGAAACGCTTTCAGAGCGGTTCCTTGATTTTGTCAAATCAAAGCCATCCATACGCCTGTTCGGTACCGATGATCCCGCACGTGATAAGCGCGCACCAACATTTGCATTCGTTGTCGAAGGACGCGCCTCAAGCGATATTCCGCAGCGTTTGGAAGCTGACAAGATCGCGCTCAGCCACGGTAATTTCTATGCTTATCGTCTGACCCAAGCGCTCGGTCTTGACCCCGATGATGGTGTTATTCGTGCAAGCATGCTCCAATATACAACCTTGGATGAAGTGGATCGCCTGATCGGCTCGCTTGATCGGGTGTTGGGATAATTTCTGTACAGGGAGGTGCCCCTTGGAGATAGACAACAACCGAACGTTTGAACGCTTTCCAATCGCCCGCCTGACGTTCGTTTCCAGTGAGGACGGCAAGGAAGCCCACGGTGGTGTGCTGGCAAATATTTCCGGTGGTGGTGCCATGGTTGAACTGGCCGAACCTATGCGCACGATCACGCACCATTTTGAGGCAGGTATGCCAGTAAACGTTACGATTGATGAATTTCCACCGCTTAAGGGCACCGTCGTGCGCACGACCGAGGCCGAAATTTGCGTCGCCTTTACGCTCGATAATGACGAACAGGTTTTGCTCAAAGATGAAATTTTAGCCGTGATAGAAGCTCAACCCGACAGGATTAACGCTTGATGCGGTTGTTTATTGTTCTGGTTGGTTGCCTGACGGTTTTGCTGCTGGCTGCACCACATGCGGCACGCGCAGCCCAGGATCGTCACATCGGATATTATTACCCCAAACCTGCAGCTATCGAGGAATACGTCTCACGTGCACGTACCTTGCCCCAGACTTCGCGGCGTAATCGGATTGGTTTTGTCGTCGGGATCGTTGATCAAATCCTCAAACGTCCCTTCCCGCCCCCGGCGGCGGTGTTTGTTAAGGGCAAGTTTGCAGAAAAGATGATCATCGTTGCGACCACACCGGGCCGGTTGGATACCATCTATCGGGTGCGGGCTTATCTGGCGACCCTGACATCGGCAGCGCGTGCCATGCCGGTGTTTGCTGAACATCAGGTCCAGGATATCTATACCTTTTTGGACCTGCTCAAGTTGCTTGGTTTCAAGCAGTTGACGCTCAGCGACGGCGATAGCTTCGCCCATCAGGTTATTATCAAATAAGCACCTAGTCGTGGCCCACTTTTAGATTGGCTTTGTGGGCGGACTTCAGGGCTTTTTCCAGTTCCTTGGCTTCTTTTTCAAGATCATTTTCCAGTCGCTTTATCTTGCGATTGATACCTTCGATGCGGCTCAGCCGCACACGACGCTTGCCTGCTTCCCGCTTGCGCCAGAACCGGCGTACGGGCCATTCGCAGGCGACCGCCAGCAATACCAGACCGGCAAAGCCACAGACCAGTGCAGCGGCCAGATAGCCGACCTTGTGGATGGACACCGCCGTGCCCCAAAAGCCAATGGTGATCAGCGCAGCGGCTGTGGTGAACAGCAACCGATTGGTGATCGGGTCATCGCGTATCATTTCGTTTTGCGCATCGGCAATATTGGCGGCAATCTCGGTCAATGCCATGACCTGCCATTTGCGGAACGACATGCCTTCGGCAAAGCTGCGTCCGTCACGAATAAACTGCTCCAGACGCAGCACGATGTACGTCGCCCGGTCTTCGGGCGTCGGGTTTTCCGGCAAATTCGGAACGATAAAACCGTCCGGCGATTTCATGACTTCGTACTCCGCGCATAGTTCACCATTCCTATTACATCACAGGATGGTTAACGCGGCGTTGCCGTGCGGTTATCGGTTCAGGGCGTCGGTGCTTCGCCGGAACCGATAATATGCAGATCGCGTTGTGGAAACGGGATGGAATAACCGGCGGCTTCAATGACCAGCTTGGAGGCCTTGTTGAGATCGAAGAATACGGTCCAGTAGTCATCGGTGCGAACCCAGCAGCGCATTTTCAGGTTCACGGAGCTGTCACCCAGTGAATCCACCAGAACCACGGGTTCAGGATCATTTTTGACGCGTGCATCTGCTGACATCAGCTTAAGTAGTGTATCGGAGGCGCCATCAATGTCGTCTTCATAGGCAATGCCCATGATAATATCGATGCGTCGGGTGGCGTTGCGTGAGTAGTTGGTAATAGGCTGATTCCAGATCGCGCTATTGGGTGCGAGCAGGTAAACACCGTCTGGCATGAGGAATTCTGTGGTGAACAGCCCGATCTGTACCACCGTGCCGGCAATGCCGCCTGCATCGACATATTCGCCGACTTTAAACGGCCGCAGCATGAGCAGCATGACCCCGGCGGCAATATTCGATAACGTGCCCTGCAATGCCAGACCGATAGCCAGGCCTGCGGCACCAAGCAGCGCGATAATACTGGTGGTTTCAACGCCAAACTGGTTGAGCACCGAAATCAGAACAATGATCAAAACACCGGTGCGCAGAATATTCGCGACAAACGGTGTCAGGGTCTCGTCCATGCGCGGTACGCGGTTAAGAGCACGAATGGTTGTACGCTTGACCCAGCCGGCAATAATCCAGCCGACGATCAGGGTCAGGGTCGCACCGACGATGCGCAGGCCATATTCCGTGACCAACGGGATCACGGTTTCAATGACGGCGTTGATGTCCTGTTCCATCGGGCTCTCCTCTACGTGATTATTGCTACACCGACATAACCGCGTTCAGGCGTTCCAAAGCTTCCTGTGTGCGCTCGCGTGCACCTTTCGCTTCGGCCAGACGTTCGCGGTCGGTCTCGACCACTTCGGGTGGTGCCTTGGCGATGAACTTTTCGTTGCCGAGCTTCTTTTCGAACTTGTTGATCTCGATATCGAGCTTACCAAGTTCCTTGTCCAGACGGGCTTTTTCCGCATCCATGTCGATGAAGCCTGCGACCTGAACCGAGGCCGTGGCCTCGTCGATGACAAACTGGATGGCACCCTTGGCTGCATTATCGGTGCTTGCTTGCTCCATAACCTCGGCTGAGGCCAGACGGGCCAACGTGCAGATTAGTGCATTATGGTTTTTGAGCCATGTGATTTTGTCCGTAGCCAGATCGCTGAAGGTCACCGGTACCTTGGCTCCCGGCGGTACATTCATTTCCGCGCGCACGGTACGCACAGCTGAAACAAGACGAACAACCCAGTCCATCTCGGCGTCAGCATTGGCATCGACCATATCATCACCCAGTTCTGGCCAGTCGCCGAGGATCAGCTTATAGGGGCGGTTTTCGCCTAGCTGCTGCCATAGTTCTTCGGTGATAAAAGGCATAACGGGGTGCATCAGGTGCAAAATTTGATCAAGCACCCATGCCGTGGTGGCGCGAGTTTCGGCCTTGGCCTGCTCGTCGTCGCCTTGCAGGATCGGCTTTGTCAGTTCCAGGTACCAGTCGCAGAACGTGCCCCACGTAAAGTGATAGAGCGCATCGGCGATATCGTTGTAGCGGTAGGCGTCGATAGCGGTCGTAGTGTCATCGGCGGCATTTTTCAGTTTGCCGATGATCCAGCGATTGACCGCCAGCTTGGGCGAGTGTGGATCGAAACCATCGACCGGCTTGCAGCCGTTCATTTCGCAGAAGCGTGCAGCGTTCCATATCTTGGTGCAGAAGTTGCGGTAACCTTCGACGCGGCTTTCTGACAGCTTAACGTCGCGGCCCTGTGCGGCCTGAGCCGTCAGGGTGAAACGCAGCGCATCAGTGCCAAACTTTTCGATAAGGTCCAGCGGATCAATAATGTTACCGCGTGACTTGGACATTTTCTGGCCGTGTTCATCGCGTACCAGAGCGTGGATATAGACCGTGTGAAACGGCACTTCACCCATGAATTCAATGCCCATCATCATCATGCGCGCGACCCAGAAGAACAGAATGTCGAAGCCGGTGATCAGCACGTCGGTCGGATAGTAGCGTTCCAGTTCGGGCGTCTTCTCGGGCCATCCCAATGTGGAGAACGGCCATAGCGCAGACGAGAACCACGTATCAAGCACATCAGGGTCGCGTGTCAGGGTGAATTCTTCATCACCAAAGTGCTCACGTGCCGAGGCATATGCTTCCTCTTCGGTCATTTCAACGAAGATGGAGCCGTCCTGAGCAAACCATGCGGGGATTTGATGACCCCACCAGATTTGACGCGAAATACACCACGGCTGGATGTTGCGCATCCATTCGTAATATGTATTTTCCCACTGCTTGGGCACAATTTTGGTGCGCCCCTGTTCGACCGCAGTGATGGCTGGCCCGGCCAGTGTTTTGGCATCGACGAACCACTGATCCATAAGCCATGGTTCAATGACCACGCCCGAACGGTCGCCATAGGGCACCGTCATGGGATTGTCTTCGATCTTTTCGAGCAGGCCCAGAGCCTCAATTTCGGCAATTACCTTGTCGCGCGCTTCGTAACGATCAAGGCCCCGGTAGGCTTGCGGTGCGTTGTCGTTGATGCGTGCATCGTGATCGAGCACGTTGATCAGTTTGAGGTTGTGGCGGCGACCGACTTCGAAATCGTTAAAGTCATGTGCCGGTGTCATTTTCACCGCACCTGATCCTTTTTCCGGATCGGCATAGTCATCGGCAACGATGGGGATTACACGACCGACGATGGGCAGCACGCAGTTTTTGCCGACCAGATCGCGGTAACGCTCATCATCGGGATGTACGGCGATGCCGGTGTCGCCCAACATGGTTTCCGGCCGCGTAGTGGCAATGGTGAGGAATTTACCGTCCTGACCTTCGATCGGATAACGGAAGTACCAGAGCTTGCCGGTTTCTTCGCGTTGCTCGACTTCAAGGTCGGAAATTGCAGTGTGTAACTTGGGGTCCCAGTTCACCAGACGCTTGTCGCGGTAGATAAGCTGCTTCTTGAACAGCGCAACGAAAACCTTGCGTACAGCAAGCGACAGGCCCTCGTCCATGGTGAAGCGCTCGCGCTGCCAGTCACATGATGCGCCCAAACGACGCAACTGGCGGGTGATGGTACCACCGGACTCGGCTTTCCAGTCCCATACGCGTTCGATGAATTTATCGCGCCCGAGGTCGTGGCGGTTCAGGCCTTCTTCGGCCATTTGGCGCTCGACGACCATCTGGGTAGCGATACCAGCATGATCAGTGCCGGGTTGCCATAGCGCGTCGCGACCCTTCATGCGTTGGTGGCGGATAAGGATATCCTGCAGCGTATTATTGAGCGCATGGCCCATGTGCAGGCTGCCAGTGACGTTTGGCGGCGGGATAACGATCGTATAGGGGGCGGCGTTGCTGCGTTGACCGCTGGCAAACGCGCTTGAATCTTCCCAATCATCATAATGTTTCTTCTCAACCTCTTTGGGCTGATAAGTCTTTTCCAGCACGCCGACTGTCCTTCAAATTTTCGGTAATCAGTTCCGAGTTTCGCGGTTCAGGGGATGCAAGGCATTTGTCAACGCAGCAACAAACGGACCCCTGTACAATAAGGGGACTGTTTTAACGACGGTGGACGCGAAGGTCTAGGATTTCCGGTGGAGACCGGGAGACATTTTCCCGGCCAGTATCAAGATATCAAAAATCGTCGAACCGCTGTGCGCGATTGACCATACTATCGATTTCTTTCTTCACCATGCGCTCGATCATATAGGGCAGATTGCGGTCGAGCCATTCATTCAGCAGTGGCTTGAGCATCTCGCGTACCAGACTCTCAAGCGTAATGTTGGCTTCCGAGCCGGAATCGACAACTTTAAGGTCGCGGCGGTCGAGAATGGCGCGTGCCAGTTCTGCCAGCATATCGGAGGATTGCTGCATTGTGCTGCCCGACATCATTTCGGCGGGGGCTACCATGTCTTGGGTCAATTCGAATATATCCTGTGGTGGCGAGGTAGCTGGAGCAGCGGGTGGCGGTGGCGGCGCGGCCATCGCGGCTGGTTGTGGTGGCGGTGTCGGTGCAGCAACTGGTGGTGGCGTTGGTGCTGCGACTGGTTGTGGCGCTGCTTCTGGAGCCGGAGCCGGAGCTGGTTCTTCTTCAAAGGCAATTTCGCCGTCATCGTCGGCAGCCATAGCTGCTGCCATATCCATTTCTTCTTCGGGTTCATCATCGCCCGCGGCCATGGCGGCTGCCATATCCATTTCTTCTTCGGGTTCATCATCGCCCGCGGCCATGGCGGCTGCCATATCCATTTCTTCTTCAGGTTCGCCACCCTCTTCGTCTTCTGCCAAAATTCGGCGGATAGACGCTAGAATATCTTCCATCGAGGGTTCTTGACCGTCTGCCTGGACCTGTTCTTCGCTCATCAGCTCATCGCCCGATTTTTAAGTTCCTGAACACCTGTAAACCGCCCATACAATAATGTGGGCCGTTACCGGCATGCTCGACGAATTCTACAAACACTATGGTTTCCAAATAATTAAACTGGAAAACTGAATTTCCCAAAATAATATGGGAAAGCATTTGCTGTTATCGATTTTTGGAACGTTTTCGGGCCCTCCTTGGCTAGAATGTGACTGTCTCAAATCGAAATAACTTGAGGTCTAAATCACCTTTCGAGCTACATAATCAGGGCCTCATTCACGTTTCTGACCGTTTCAATCAAAGACGATAAGGCCCTAGTCGATACCACCGCTACTTGTCGCACCCGCCCACTTGTCGCGGACTTCCTGATAATGGTTTTCCGGATTGTAGAGGTCGACAGGTAGTTGAAGATTGCGAGCGCCGAGCTGCCCCATGGCGCTCAGCAGTTCAAACACCCCGACAGCCTCGTCGCGTTGTGCGCGAATAAAGTTGACCCGTGCATCTAGCAGTTCCTGTTCGGCGTCAAGTACGTCAAGAACGGTACGTGAGCCTACAGCGGCTTCGCGCTCTACGCCTTCAAAAGCGATTGTGGCGGCCTGAATTGCGGTGCGGAATGCACTCACACGTGCTTTTGCCGATTGCAGGGTCTCCCATGAGCGGGTCGCCTGTTCAATGGCATTACGACGCTCCAGTTCTATAGTCATGCGCTGTTCAGAAACTTGCTGTTTGGCGGCACGAAGGCGTGAATACACAGCGCCTGACTGATACAGCGGTACGTTCAGGGTAAACAGTGCCTCGGCGCTATCGATCTGGCTGGATTCGCTGGAACTGTTGTGATCACGGCTCATTGATGCGGTGAATTCCACTTCCGGCAGCAACTCACCCCATACGCTATCAACATTATTGGCCGCAGCACGTTCATTGTACTGCGCGGCGATGACACGTGGATTGTTCAGTGCAGCTTCCTTGAGGGCCGCTTCGATATCCGCCGGTGAACCGCTCGGTAATGGCGGCAGGTTAATCTGGCCTTTGGGCGCGCGACCAGTTGCATTGCGAAATGCTGCGCGTGCGCCTTCGAGTGTGGCCTCGGACTGTATGCGGTCAGCGGTAGAACGTGCCAGACGAGCCTCAGCCTGGTGCACGTCAGTACGCGTGATTTCTCCCACCTGAAAGCGATCACGTGTTGCCTCTAGCTGGCGCTGTAAAACAGACTCGTTATTACGATTCAGTTCCAGCACGGCTTCGTCGCGGTAGACATCGAGATATGCAGTCGCGGCAGCCAGTAAAATATCTTGCTCGACCTCAATCAGCCGCACGCGCGCTGCTTGAACGGCGTTTTCAGCTTCGCTTGTTTCGGCCAAGGTGCGGCCACCCCGGTAGATCGGTTGACTGAGATCAATACCATAGGAGTACGGCGTACGATGCTGTGTACGTGCGCTACTTGTGCGAAGCGATGATTTATTAATCTCACGCCCGGCGTCAGCACTAAATTCAATGGTGGGGCGCCAATTCGACCGCGCCTGCGCCACGCCTTCGTCCGTGGCACGCAACGAGGACTGCTGTGCACTCAGGGAGGGATTGGTCAGGTATGCAGAAACGAGGGTCTCTTCAAGAGTCTCGGCCAGAGCAGCGCCAGTGATTGCGCTCCATGCAACGGGCGCGCTGATGATTGCACTCAGCAACAATCCTTTGGTTGGCAATATAGCCATGTGTATCTTCTTTCCCTCCTGAACCTGCTTTAGCGGCGAAAGCCTGATCGTCTTGCGGATCGGGGCAGTAACCGCATTTCGTGCGCATTGTAGCGACTTTAGTGCGCTTGCCACCAAGCATAGCCCATAGAGATACAGGACCAAATCCCTTTTATGCGGTCAATAGCGTGACATGCACCATAGATAACAACGACTTAGAGCGACGTTATGTGCGCGGGTCTCTTGTTGATGGTGAATCTACGCAATGATTCGCCTTTGCGTGCTGGTGCCAGCCGTTGCGTTTAGAATGAAAATGCGTCGGTTTGGATGAAACCGGGCAGCATGGGGGTGCCAGTTTCAAACACGCTCTGTTGAGATATCGTGCCGTGGAAACGGCTGATTTGTACAGCACGACCGAGCATGCCTTCTTCGCCGTTACCGATGATGGCAATCAGGCGGCCGCCCTCGGCCAACTGATCACAGATAGAAGTCGGCACTTCGGGCACAGCACCATCGAAAATGATCAGGTTGTATGGTGCCTGCTTGGGATAACCGGTCGCCAGATCGCCTTCCATCACCACAACGTTGTCGATATCGAGCGCGGCCAATGTATCTGATGCCTTGGCAGCCAGTTCGGCGTCGCTTTCAACCACTACCACCGTGCTGGTCATGGCGGCCAGTACGGCGGCTGTATAGCCCGTGGCGCAGCCCACGACCAAAGCCAGATCATCGGCGTGTGGTTCGGCCATCTGGATTAGGCGAGCAACGTTCATGGGCTCCATCAGATAACGACCATTGCCCACGGCCAGAGCTTCGTCCACATAGGCGACGCCACGGCGCGCTTCGGGCACAAAGGACTCGCGCGGCAGTACAGACATAGCCTTGATAATTCGTGGGTCGGTGACCTTATTGGGCAGAATCTGGCTGTCGACCATGTGACGGCGGGCGGTGGCGTAATCCATATTGGGCGCTCCTGAAGAATACCAAAGGCAGTGAGCCAGTCCGATTTGCGCCCTTTATAGTCCTCTGCGAGGCGGAAAACAACGTTCTCAGCAGTGCAAAATCCCGGTTTTTATAAGAGGTTAAATTTGTCGTGAAAATCACCTATCCATCGCTTGACCCGCTCGCCGTACTTGATTAAGTTCCGGTTCCTGTCAAGAAGACATGTTCCTTTTGACAGGCGGCACTGACCAGATTGATCGGTGGCGCGGTGGCGGAGTGGCTACGCAGCGGCCTGCAAAGCCGTGTACACCGGTTCGATTCCGGTCCGCGCCTCCACACTGATCCGAAGTAGCTCAGTGGTAGAGCAGTCGGCTGTTAACCGACCGGTCGTCCGTTCGAATCGGACCTTCGGAGCCAATAAGGAAAGCCCCAACCGGGAAACCGGTCGGGGCTTTTTCTTTTTGAGTATTACATCAGCTATCTATAAAGCCTGATTGGCTCCTCAACGATGAGGCGCTATTTTGAGCGCGCGGAGCCTCGCTTTGCCGTCGCTGAATTATTGGTATTGGCACTGGCACCGGGTCCTTTTATGGAACTTGTCCCTGGATCGAAATGTCCCGGCCGGACGGTTTGGTCTGGCTGATCGGCATTGGCGACACGCTTCCTGATTTTCTGTATCGCTTTCGCCTTTGCGCGTTCGCGAGCTTTAGCTTTGGTCATGTCTGTTCCGCCTTTTCAATTTGCCGTGTGCTACCTTTGTACCCCCAACGCCGGACTTTCCCTACCAAAAGAAAATTCGTGTTCTATTCCGTGGCTTTTTCTGCGACCGCCTGCCGCTGTCGATTGACCCGTTCCCGGTAAACAATCAACAGGCCTGAGCCGACCACGATGGCACCGCCGATCAGGGCGTTGGGCCCCGGGACTTCACCCCAGATCAGCCAGCCATAGCCCACCGCGCAGACGATGATCAGGTATTGTACCGGCGCGACCAGTGACAGCTCACCAATACGGATTGCCACCACGAAGGAGAAAAATGAAACCGCAATGATGGTGCCAGCCAACGCCATCCAGCCGACCTGCCCCAGGCTCATGGCTGTCCAGCCCCATGGAAGGCTGGCCAAGCCGCCAATGCAGACAACAATTGCGGTGGTCAGTGTTACCGACACAGACGGCACGCTGGGCGGCACCATACGGGTGCTGACGTCGCGCAGGGTCATCATCAGTGCGGCGCCCAGTGGTAGCAACATAGACGGTTCCCATAATGCCGTACCCGGTGCGGTGATCAACAGGACGCCGCCAAACCCGGCCAGCACCGCAGCCCAACGCCATGGCCCGACCCGTTCGCCAAATAGCGGCCCTGACAGGGCGGTGAGCAGGATGGGCGACGTAAAGACCAGCGTCGTCGCCGTAGCGATGGGTATAAGGTTGAGGCTGCTGAGAAACAGGTACGTGGCACCAAGTTCACACACAGCGCGCGCGATGGACCAGCGATGCAGCAGATCACGCACGGCGATTCTCGGCGTTGACCAGAGCGCGGCGGATATCCGACCACCCATGACCAGTACAGCGCTGAGAAATAGCCCGCGCACGGTAATCATCTGACCCACAGAGATATCGGCACCGACCCAGCGCATGACCGAGTCGTTTGTTGCCAGCGCGCATACCGCAAGCGCCATAAATCCGATGGCACGGCGGTTGGTGCTTTGATCAATCGTCATGTGTTATGCCCGCAGTCTTCACATCAAGGCGCGATAAACTCCATGACGACATCTGCAGCGTCTTCGGCGAAGAAGTCCAGGAAGAAATGATCGGCGTCTTCAATCACGCTCAGCGTAATCCGTTCACCATCGGCCATGGGTTCGACAGCATCAATCAGGCCGACAACGGTGGTATCAAGCGAACCGGCGATGACCAGAACTGGGGCGCTAACCGCACCAAGCAACGCCGGGGTATGCCTGCGTGGCTCGTCCTTGTAGTAGGACACAAAAGTTTCTGCGCTGACGTCGGTGCCGGGGCAATAGACAAAGCCGGTATCGGAGAGCAGCTCTTCGCCCTTGCCCGCCTCAACCAGTGCGCTCGCACGATCAAAGATAGGCTCGAGCGGTGTGCCATAGGATTTTTCATATCCGGCGTCGCGACGTTGTTCGCTCCAGGTCGCGGGTGCGAGCAGGATAACGTGTTTGATTGCGCCGCTCGCACGTTCGGTCGCGAACCATGCCGTCTGGTTGCCGCCGCGTGAATGGCCCATAAGAGCGATATCCCCTGCCCCCTTGGATGACAGCCAATCAACCCAGACACCGATTTCATCAAGCGCGTCTTCGTGCTTGTGATAATGCGCCACGCCACAGTCATACATCCCGGAACGGGTATCGACGCCGAGGCTTAACGTGATGGCAAGCGAGTTGATTTCACGCTCTGCAAACGCGCCTTGCAATGCAGCGATCAGCTCCATTTCGTTGTGTGCAAACGTACCGTGGGTCAGCAGTACCACGCCGTCTTCCAGAGTTTTGCCATCGGCCAGCATCAGATTGCCGTTCAGGTTGAGGCCCCTGTGTTTGGTCCTGACGACTTCGGTTTCGGCCTGAACGGTAGTGGCAGCGAAAACCGTGACGGCGAAAAGGCATGTGGCGGCGAACTGAGCCAGCGTACGAGGGAGAATCATTATTGAGGGAATCCTGATCGAAACAATTACGGTATTGTGAATATGTAGCGTGCAGTTTCGTTTCAGCGAGCGTTTTGTCAATCCTATCTTCGCTGCGCGATGTATTCAGAATTTGCGGCCATCGCCGGTGTAGAACCAATCCTTTGGATAGGGGTACCACCACTCCTGAACAGCTGGATCGAAGTCGATGACGCCCATTTTGCTCTGCCGGAACGCGTCTAGTCCCTGACGACCCATTTCCCGACCAATACCGGACATTTTCCAGCCGCCAAAGGGAATGGCGTCATTATCAATCAGCGGATTGTTCACCCAGACCATGCCGGATTCCAGAACGTCATAGGCTTTCATGGCTTCGGCCATGTGCGTTGTGAACAGGCATGCGCCAAGTCCAAAGGCTGAATCATTTGCACGCTCCAACGCTTCATCGAAACTAGAAACCTTGCAGATGGAAGCCACCGGGCCGAACATTTCTTCATGCATGACCGCCATGTCGGGCGTTACATCGCACAGGATGGTCGGTTCATAGTACCATCCTGTATTGTGGTCGGGAGGAATACGTCCGCCACAAACAACCGTCGCGCCCTTGGCTTTTGCATCATCAACCAGCCGGATCACCTTGTCGCGCGCGGCCTCGCTGACCAGTGGGCCAATTTCGCTTTGTTCCAGACCCGGGCCAATACGCAATGCCTTGGTCATGTCGGCAAAGCGTGCCACGAACGCAACATGAATGGCTTCGTGCACGAAAAACCGTTCCGACGAGACGCAGATCTGTCCCGACAGATGAAAGGCCGACATCACGCAACCGGGCACGGCCACATCCAATGGTGCGTGCTCGGAGATAATCATCGGGTCACTGCCGCCTGCTTCAATGATGCAGGGTTTCATACGCTCGGCGCAGGCAACGGCGATCTTGCGGCCCGTTTCCACACTGCCGGTAAAGGCAACCGTGTGGGTGTTGGGAGAGCCAACCAGTGCCTGCCCGGTTTCTGCGCCGCCAGTGACACAGTTCACCAGGCCTGGCGGCAGAATTTTGAAATGCTCCATGAACTTCAACGTGCATAGCGAGGTGGCTTCCGCCGGTTTGATCACGCAGGCGTTCCCTGCGGCCAGTGATGCCGCCACCGTCCAGCACATGATGATGATGGGGAAATTAAACGGCATAATGTGCGCGCTGACGCCGTAGGGGAAATACCGCGCGAACTGAAACGAACCTTCTTGCGTGGTGCCGGGCAATACGCCGCCCTGATCACGCGCCAGTTCGGCGTAATAGCGAAAGATCGGCGCGCAGTTTGCCAATTCACCCGTGGCTTCAGGATACGGTTTGCCCATTTCCTGTACCATTAACCGGGCCACATCATGCGGGTCGCTGTTCTCGATGGAATCGGCGAGTTGGTGGAGTAAATGCGCGCGGGATTTCTCGTTTCGTTTTTTCCAGTCAGACTGGGCTGCTTTTGCGCGCGCCACCACGGTCTCGACTTCGCTCGCGTCACACAGGGCAATCTCACCTTCTACTTTCAGACTGGCGGGATTGATGACCTGCTGGCTTTGGCTCGATGTGCTGGCGCGATACGCATTATCGACGAAAATCAAACGGGCGGATGGGTTAAAAGCAGTCATGGCGGACTATCCTTCAGTCATGGCGATGGCCCGTACAGCCTGTGGGTCGAAATCAGGCAAGGCGTGGAGCGGGTCGGGTAAATACTTATCAAACCAGGTACGTACGGGGCTCAGTGCCGGGTGGCTGAGGCTACGTGCCAGCATGCCCATGACACGCGGTATGTGCGGCAGGTATCCGGGTTTGCTGTCACGCGCGCACAGTCGAACGAACACGCCGGCAACGCGGGCATGCCGCTGCACGCCGAGTACGGCGTACCATGCATCAAAGGATGCGCCTTTTGCCTCGGGAAGCGCTTTGGCATATCGCTCACGCATGGTGGTGGTCAGTTCTGGTGAGACGTCACGTCGGGCATCTTCAAGCAACGAGACCAGATCATAGGCCGGGTGGCCGATGACGGCGTCCTGAAAGTCGAGAATACCGCCGCGCGCCGCGCCTTCGCGGCCCTCACCCAGCAGCATCAGGTTGTCGACGTGATAGTCGCGCAACACGAGGGTCTGCTGCCCCGGTGGCAAGGTATTAATGACGTCGTGCCACGCCGCAGCAAATTCGTCGCGGACATGCCCGGGTGTTGCTATGCCGGTTATGGCTGGCAGGTACCAATCGGTGAATAGCATGACCTCATCAACCAGTCGTGCAGCGTCATAGATCGGTAGATCGATGGACGCGGCATTACGCTGAATGTGCAGGTGGCTCAGCACATCAACGGCGAGAGCGTAGAGCGGCCACGGGTCTTCCCCGCCTTCGAGCAAGCGGGTGTAGGTGCTTTCGCCGAAGTCTTCAATTATAGCGAGACCGAGCGCTTCGTCACTGGCTTCGACGCGTGGTGCGGACAGTCCCAAATCTACGAGATGTTGCGCGATGGTGATGTAGGCGTGAATGTTTTCCGTGGGCGGCGCGGCGTCCATAAGTAACGCGTGGCGCACATCGTCTCCTGTCCCGTCTTGCAGGCGGAAATAACGCCGGAACGAAGCGTCGGCGGGCAGTGCGGTGGTCTCTGCACTGGCCCATCCGTGATCGTTCAGAAAATTTGTGCGCAGTGCGGCGCGGTCCTGCGGTGTCTTCGTGTTCATTGGATTTTATAAAACCTTGCTTATGCTTTCAGGCATACAACTTGTAGCCACGTTAAACGGTTTGTCTGTTCATGCTTAGATTTTTTAACACTGAAATGGTGTGTCTGATAATGGCCTTATTGCGGGGTATATAGAGGAATGTATTTCTATAGGGCTGTGGTTTTGCAAGATGTTTCCCGCTACCATGCGACACGCTGCACGCGGAATGCATATACAGGAACTGGATAATTCGTCTATGAAAATTCTCGCCATATTGGCCCACCCCAATCGGAATTCCTTCAGCGGCGCGGTATTGGACCGTTTCACGCAGGGGGCTGAGGCTGCTGGTCATCAGGTGGAGGTTGTCGATCTTTACCACGAAGGCTTCGACCCCTGCTTCAGTTCCGAAGATTTTGAGCACTATACGGGTGCAAAACCGATTTCAACTGCCGTGGCGCGGGAACAGGCTCGCCTTTCCGCAGCCGATGCGCTGGTGCTGGTATTTCCCATCTGGTGGTGGTCTATGCCCGCCATTCTGAAAGGCTGGGTCGACCGGGTCTTCAGCCATGGCTATGCCTTTACCTATGACGATGCGGGAAAGACGCTTGGACTGTTGAAACATAGTAAGGCCGTCTTGTTGTGCCCCGCTGCATCCGATCATGCGCTCTATCGGCGTTACGGGTATCATGGTGCCATGCAGCGCCAGATTGATACCGGTATTCTCGGCTATTGCGGGATCGCTGATGTCGAAACCTTTATTTTACCCAGTGTCGATACGGATGCGGATGCGCGTAAAATGCATCTGGAACAAGCCGAGACTATTGGGCGGGAGTTTGATAAGGCCTCTGGATTGGATCAACGGGCTTTTGATTAATTTATGATTCTTGATCATGCAGGCATCACAGAGACTCGCATACCTTTGTATTTACCACATATTTATACTTTATATGGTTACGTAAAGTGATGGCGCTCTGTATGATCCGCGCCAATTAAAGCGGTGGGGACCGGATTAAGTTATGGCTAAAAAAGCTATAAAGAAATCCAAGGATGGAAAAAAGAAGCTGCCACGTAGCTTCATATACGCGCTTGTCGCCTTTATCATTCTGCCTATGACCTTGTTTCTGGGCTGGTATGTGTGGACGGCCGTTCTGGTCGTTTCGGGCTCTCAGAAAACGGTTGAGGGTATGGTCGCTGCGCAGGCTGGCAAGGCGTCTGACGCTGTGCGTGCTCAGTTGGCGGACCGTGCCAAAAAAGAAGGTTTCAAGGTCGACGAGGTTGATAGTTGCACGCAGATTGAAGATCAGTACCGTATTCCCCAAGGGTACGTTTTTACAGAATTCTCGCGCCGCCAGTTGGTTGGGCTTCCCAAGTCTGCAAGCGATGTGCAGGTGCAGGAGCGTTGCGTTATCTTCGCCAAAGTGGTCAGGCGTATGGAGCGGTTGGCGCACCATGATCGCCATGTTTTTGTCTGTCAGGCAGCCGAATTCTCTGCTGATGATTCCGGTCGCTATATGCTGAAAGCCGATCCGAAAGGGCGCGGACTGATCGAAATCAAGAACGGTAAGAAGTCGCTGATCGAGATGAAACCGCATACCAATCAATTGGTTGGCACATGGCAGGTCTATAGTCTTGGTGATGGCTGCCTTGTCATTGGTATGTCGAAATCCGGTGCCTTCACCATGTCGGGTGGTGTGAAGCTTAAGGAATAACTTGCCTTGCGCTCTGCGGCTCGCAATGGGCTCAATCATTGGTTGAAACCTTGCTACGATACATCCTTTGAAGCAGAAGCGCGAATAGATATGGCAATGCAATGGCGTAGATGGCGGTTTTTGCATGTGATACATATTCCCGTCATTCTTGTGCTCATGTTGATGGTACAAACGGTTGCTGCTGGTGAGCAAAAAGGCGTGTTCACGGGTGATTATATGGGATGTAAGTCTCACGATTATCTGGTTGATTACGTTGAGGCCAATCAACGGGGTGAGCGCGCAGCCGCAGCTTTGCTCATGTCTTCAAAGAAATGTGTATCGTTAAAGGGACGGACTTACATACCGTTGCGCACTGGATTTGTTACCAGTGTGGTGCGATTGACGTATCGCGGCGAGGACATTGTTATGTGGGTGCGCACCATTGCATTGCGTGACTCGCCCCCGCCTCCGCGCGATACTCATTTCAATTTTTAGTAAAATATAGACTATCGGCGCTTGCAGAACTCCTATACGCTATCTTGCAGCTGTGCGGGGGTTAAACTTGGTTTCTTGACCACCCTGCGGGTGCGCTTGAATTGAGGGGCTTTTTTAATAAAAAAAAGCCGTATAAAGCTGTTTTGCGTCGGAAAAATAAGATCGCATTTCAACTGGGCCCTACCTAGATATACTAGGAGGTTAGAAGAATGGTTGAGCAGTTTTATATAGGTTAATGGAGGCGAAATGTCGTCGCAATCGGCAGTATCGCTACAAACAGTTGAGGCGCCCGTGATCCCAAGCGAGGAAAAACGTATGCGCACGGAGCGTGATCGCTTTCTCGCGTTTGCTTTCTGCCGCAATGATCTTCTCGTTGAGCTTGATGCCGCACGCGTCGTTCATTTTGTCGCCGGGCCAACCGGAACGCTGATCGGGCGCGCGCCTGAGGAAATCAAGGGCTGCACGGCGAGTGATTTTTTCGCGACGGAATCTCATCAACTTATAGAACAGCTTCTACGCTCAGCCGATATGGGTGAACGTATACAGCGTGCGTACGTCCGTCTGACCAGCGCAACCGGTGGTGACACCCCTACCTTTGAACTCAACGGATATAAATTTGGCGATCTGGAGGGGCATTATTTCCTCGCTTTGCGCTCAAGCATTCACGAGACGAGGGATGCCGAAGGCCGTGACGGTGAGAGCGGGCTACTTGAAACCGCGCGTTTTGCTGATGAAGCGGCGAAAAAAGTTAAAGCCTTACAGGACGCCGGCGAAAACGTTCAGCTGACCTTGGTCAACCTGCCGGAACTTGACGATCTTGTTGAGCAGCTTGATGAAGAAGCTGGTCGCGAATTATTGGAAAAACTGTCATCACGGTTGCGGGCCAGTTCCGTCGGTGGTGACGCTGCCGGACGTATGGGCAGTACCGGTTTTGGTGTGGTTCATGATACCTCGACAAGTATCGCTTCGTTGCAGGAACAGCTTGCTGCTCTGACTCGAGAAATGGATCCTTCTGGTGCAGGATTGACGGTTGACGCTGCGACAACCGATCTCTCGGAAATGGGTGCGTCGTCGGATGATATCGCTACGGGCTTGTTGTTCACCATGAACAAGTTCCGTGAAAGCGGTGAATTTACAATGGATTCCCTGTGTAACTCACTCCATACGCTGGCCGGGGAAGCCGCCAAATATGTCAACGTGTTTACCTCAGCTGTTGACGAGGCAAAGTTTGATATTGTTTTCCAGCCTATCGCCGACACACACTCCGGCGCTATTCACCACTATGAGGTGTTGTCGCGGTTCGAGTTGGGCGAAGGTGAGTCTCCCTACCAGTATATTACATTTGCCGAGGCAACGAACCGTATCCACACTTTCGATATTGCGGTGGTGAAAAAGGTTGTTATGTGGTTGCGTGGGCAACCTATCAATGCGGCACATTTCAAGCTGGCTATTAATATTTCTGGCCGTTCGTTGGCACAGGATTCTTACGTTGAGGAATTGCACGATATTCTTGATAGCAATGACTGGCTGGAAGACAAACTGATGTTCGAGATCACGGAGTCGGCACGCATTGAGGATATGCGTGCCGCCAGTTCTTTCATCAATAACTTGCGAGATCGCGGTTATGAAGTCTGCCTTGATGATTTCGGTGCAGGAGCGGCTAGTTTCCAGTATCTGAGTTCACTTGATGTTGATGTGGTAAAGCTTGATGGGCCCGCCCTTAAAAGCGCCATGGAAATGCCGAAAGGCCGCGCCTTTTTGTCCGCGCTGACCGAGCTCTGCCACAAGTTGAATATCCATACCATTGCGGAAATGATTGAGGATGTTCAAGGTCTTAAGTTCTGCCGTGAATGTGGTGTGGACTATGTTCAGGGGTACTTGATTGGTAAACCTAACGCCGACATCAATACCTTTAAGGGCGCTCCCGATATCAACCTTTTCAAAGGTTAGCTTTTGATCGGGTGCCGCACGGCTAATTGTCAGCGCTCCTTTCCTTATTTCTCCACCGCAATAGCACCGCTTTCACGCTTGATGATGTACCATGGTTATCAAAAATCGCATGCGATGATGGAGCCATGTCGATGAAATACTACGGCGTCCTCCTCGATTTGGAAGGGGTGCTCTATCAGGAAGATATCCCGATAGATGGTGCACAGATCGCACTTGAACGCTTGGCACAGGCAAATGTGCCGGTACGCTTTCTGACAAACACCACGACCCGGCCGCGAAAAGATATTGCTTGGCGGTTGAGTGCTATGGGGTTTGTACTTTTACCTGAACACGTGTTTTCACCGAGTGCTGCGGCCTGCCAATATCTGGAAGCTGAAGGCTTACAGAGGGTTTTTGTTGCTGGCGATCCTGCGCTGGCAGAAGATTTCGATACCTTTGAAATAACGTCAGAGAACCCCGATGCCGTTATTATGGGCGATCTGTATACGCGGTTTGATTGGCATATCCTGAACAGGATTTTCTCCATGCTTGAGGGTGGGGCCCGGTTGATTGCACTGCACAAGAACCGGTACTGTCGACGTGATGGTGAGATTGCTCTCGATCTTGGCCCCTTTGTCGCCGCAATGGAATTTGCTGCCGGAATTGATGCTGTGCTTATGGGAAAGCCAAATCAGACTTTCTTTGATATGGCGTTAAGCGACATGGGCTTACCCGTTGATGCGGTGGTTATGGTTGGCGATGATCCCTATGCAGATATCGGTGGCGCCAAGGCTGCAGGTATTGCCGCAGTTCAGGTCAAAACCGGAAAATACTGCACGTCTGCTAAAGTGGCGTCACTTACCCTGCCCGTGGCCGATGGGGTCATTGGTTCTATTGCTGATTTACCAGCGTGGTTGGGGTTATAGATGTACCGCCGTTTTGTGATTTGTGGATTTTCTTTGTTGATGGCTTGGGCATTGCAGACCTTCCCTGCACACGCTGACTCACGGTGCCAATCAAGTGTAGCTCAGCCCTATGTGACGGTGAAATCCAAGCCGGGGGGGGTGCGTTATTTCAATGATCATGATCAGGATGGATTAAGCCGTATGCATGGCCAGCGAGGCCGTGCGCGTGCGGGGTGGTCGCCGATTGGCCTGACGTTGGCAGATTTTAGCCTGGGCATTGGCGTGACTGTGCGTTCGCAGGAAATTTCTAGCGGGCGGTTTTGTGCAGAACTATCGGCCGTAGAGGCCAGTATTGGTTTTGACTCTATTGACGTCTATATCGCTCGCGACTACGCACCGGGCAGTTGCCAGTATGACTCTGTTCTGCATCATGAACACCAACATGTTGCCGTGTTTCAAGATACCTTGAACATCTTTGCACCACGCATTGAAACCAGTCTACGGCGTGCCGCTACGCGTGCAGAGCCTGTGTATTCACGGGATCGAGAGCGCGCCGTGTCGCGCTTGCAGCGTGAACTTGAACGGGCGGTAAAACCGCTGTTTGGCGATATCGAGCGCATGTTGGATCGGCGTAACAGCGCTCTCGATACGGAAGAAAATTATCGTAATGAACAGAAAAACTGCGCGAAATGGTGATGGGGTCTAGTCACCATGTTTCAGTCCCCTGCCCTTTTTGATGGTACCTGCGCCAAAGCGCTCACGCAGACCGTCTATGGTGCTTTCAATGCGGACACGCTTATCACGTTCGGGGTCTGCGAGGTCTGGTAAATCGGCATCGCGTGCATCGACCAGTTTCACAACGCCGACACCAATGAGACGAAACTTTCGCCCGTCAGCCTCTTTCAACAGCAGCATATTTGCTTCGTTATAGATATCTTCGGCCAGTTGGGTCGGCATGGCCAATTGGCGCGCGCGTGTGATGCTGCGAAAATCCGCAGTCTTGAGCTTCAGGTTTACGGTTCCGCCTCCAAAACCTGCCTTTTTCAGTCTATGCGATAGCTTTTCGCTGAGTGCCCAAAGTTCATTTGATAGGCGTTCTGGTTGGGCAATGTCCTCGTTAAAGGTGGTTTCTGTGGAAATTGTCTTGGGCACGCTGATCGGGTTTACGTGCCGGTCATCGCGAGCATGGCAGAATGTATGTAAGCGCTGTCCCATGGCACCATATCGTTTTGCCAGTTCGGATTCTGAAAAGGTGCGCAACTGGCCGATCTGACGGATGCCGTCACCTTCCAGCTTGGCGCGCAAGGCCTTGCCGACACCCCAGATCATACTCACAGGTTTCTCGGAGAGAAATTCTTCTGCTTCGTCTTTGCCGATAATGGCAAAGCCCCGGGGTTTATCGATATCTGATGCAATTTTAGCCAGGAATTTATTGAAACTCAGACCAACCGAGGCAGCAATTCCGACTTCGCTTTCGATTTTTTGGATAAGGCGCACAAGCGTCTGTGCCGGGCTCATGCCATGCAGCGCTGTTGTGCCCGATAGATCAAGAAATGCTTCGTCAATGGATAATGGTTCAACCAGCGGGGTTGCTTCCTCCATTAGCGTACGCACCTCTTTGCCGACTGCAGAGTATTTCGCCATGTTCGGCTTGATGATGACGGCGTCGGGGCATAGTTTTCGGGCCTGAAACATGGGCATGGCGGACCGGACGCCGCTGATGCGTGCGATATAGCAGGCTGCCGCAACCACGCCACGTCGTTCGCCGCCGATGATAACCGGTTTCCCTCGGATATCGGGATTGTCACGCTTTTCAACGGCGGCGTAGAACGCATCACAATCAATGTGCGCGATGCAGAGCGTTGTCAGTTCGTTATGGGATGTTACCCGCGACGAGCGGCAAATCGGGCACGTTAAATTGCCTGGCCCGCTTGTAACGTGCGCATTTGTTTGTGCGGCGGACCAGAATTCCCCACAATCTCGGCATAAAGCTGGCATCAGATGACCAGAATACGCCATGAGATGCGAACACACGACATAAAGCTGAAAGCGCACCGCTGAGTCAAAAAAGTGTTATGGTATGAAAGCGTTAGCATCGAACCGGGTAAGTAAGCATGAGCGGCGATATAACAGAGAATTCTCCTGATCACGACGAGCGCCTGCACAATGCAATGGGCGAAATCAGGACCTTGCATAGTACGATTACGGCCATGCGAGCTGAAATCGAGCAGGCGCGTGCACAGAAGGATGCAGCCATACAACAAGTCACGGTCGAACGCAGCAGCGAAATGCGACAACTGCAGGACACCATCGGTGCCATGCGTGAAGAATTGAACGCCGTCTCGGCAGATAAAGACAAACTGGTGCAGGCAGCTCATGCCGAATCGGCATCTGAAATCAGGCAATTGCGCGATACCGTTAGCGCTATGCGCAACGACATGGATGCGCTTTTGGTCGAAAAAAATCGCGCCGTACAAGAAGCGGTTTCAAATGCCAATTCGGAAATACGTCAACTGCATGAAACGATCAATAGCCTGCGTGATGAACTCGAACGCGCCAAAGTTGATGCGGACAAGGCAGTGCAAAATGTTACGTCCGAATCACAGGACGAGATTCGGCAATTGCGCCAGACGGCGGCAAGCCTGCGTGAAGAACTGGAAGCCGAAGCCGCGCGTCATCATGAACAGACAAATGAGTTGGAGCGGACCGGGCGTGATGAAGGCAAGCAGTTGCAAGAGACAATTGCGGCATTACGTGGCAGACTTGAGGCACTGGAAAGTGGCAGTTCCTAAACTCATTAATCTTGTATAAGTAATGGGTTAGGGTTTTGGCGCAGATATTCAGGTTATAGGGGGAAGCTGGTGGCAGCGACCGGAAAGCAAGGGGCGGTTATTCGTCGACTGGGCGTCGGCACGAAGAGTGCGGCTGACAAGGACGTGCCACAAGAGAGCGCGCCTCAGGGCAGTGCACCTGAGACTGCTGATGAAACATCAGAAAAGTCATCGCAAGCCGGAGGAACACGCCATGTCATGGCGCAGCGCCTGCGACAGGTCGAGACATTGCTCAATGTTTCACACCGTGTAGCCGCCCTTGAAACCCTTGATGACATCCTCACCACACTGGTGGAGATGACCACTGAAGAACTCGATGCGGATCGCGGCACGTTGTTTCTCAATGATCCCCAGAGCGAGGAACTTTATTCGCGGGTTGCTCAGGGAAATTTCCAACGCGAAATTCGACTCATGAACAATTCAGGCGTTGCGGGTCACGTTTTTCAAACCGGTGAAGGCGAGATCATTAATGACGCTTATAACCATGAACGCTTTAACCGCACGGTCGATGAACAGACCGGATATACGACGCATAGCATTGTTTGCGCACCGGTGCGCACAGTGCGCGGCGATGTCATTGGCGTTATCCAGATTCTGAACAAGCGGCATGGTGGTTTTACGCAAGACGACCTCGAACTGCTTGAGGCCATGACCACGCAGGCCACGTTGGCGCTGCAAAGTACCCAATACGTCGAACGCATGAAGAAAACCCGTGAACAGGAAATGCATTTCCTTGATCTGGTTTCTGACGTGACCTCGGAACTGGAACTGGGAACCCTGCTTCAACGCGTCATGAACGAAGCCACCAAGATGTTGTCAGCTGACCGCTCTACCCTGTTTATCAATGACGAGAAAACCAACGAACTGTTTTCGCGTGTCGCCATGGGCGATTCCATCGGCGAAATCCGCCTGCCCAATCATCTGGGCATCGCTGGAACCGTGTTTACCACGGGGCAATCGGTCAATATCCCCTATGCCTATGCCGATCTGCGCTTTAATCCTGCGTTTGATAAGAAGACCGGTTATTTCACCCGCTCTATCCTGTGTGTGCCCGTGGTCAATAAGACTGGAAAGGTGATCGGCGTTACGCAGGCCCTTAACAAGAGCGGCGGCCCATTTATCGACGAAGATGAACAACGTCTGAAGGCCTTCACCGCACAGGTCTCTATCGCACTTGAGAATGCTAAGCTGTTTGACGATGTCCAGAACATGAAAAATTACAACGAGAGCATGCTGGAAAGTATGTCGAACGCTGTGATAACGCTGGACGAGGATGGCAAGATTGTGACCTGCAACAAAGCCGGTCTTGGCATACTTGATGTGATGACCGATGAGATCGTTGGCCAGACAGCAGAAGCCTTCTTTGAGGGGCCTAATGCCTGGATTTTCGAAAAAATAACCAAGGTTGATGAAGAGCAAGAGGCTGACGAGTTAATGGACGCAGGCGTTGAAGTTGGTTCGGAAACGCTGTCGGTCAATGCGCACTTCCTGCCACTGGTGAATACCGAAGGCAACCGCCTCGGCTCTATGGTCATGCTTGAGGACATCAGCTCTGAAAAGCGTATGAAGTCTACAATGTCGCGCTATATGGATCCGGGCATCGCCGATCAGTTGATGGCTGGCGGTCAAGGTGAAGATTTTCTTGGCGGTACGAGCAGCGAAGTGACTGTGCTGTTTTCAGACGTTAGAAGCTTCACGACACTGACGGAATCCCTTGGCGCCCAAGGTACCGTGCAGATGCTCAACGAATATTTCACCATCATGGTGGATTGCATCACGCGCGAAGGCGGTATGCTCGATAAGTTTATCGGTGATGCGATCATGGCCGGATTCGGCATTCCCGTCGCCCATGATGATGATGAGGACAGATCGGTTCGTGCCGCCATTGCGATGATCGTGGAGCTTTGGGAGTGGAACATAAAACGGGTCGCCAAGGGCGAGATGGCTATTGATCATGGCGTTGGACTGAACACGGGCATGGTGGTCTCAGGCAATATCGGCTCGCCCAAGCGCATGGACTATACCATGATTGGTGATGGTGTGAATTTGGCAGCACGGCTGGAATCAGCCTGCAAACAGTACCATGCACGTATCCTGATCAGTGAGTTCACACGCGCCAAATTAAAGGGTACCTACCGTCTGCGCGATGTGGATCTGGTTGTCGTCAAAGGCAAAACCGAGCCGGTCGGCGTGTATGAGGTGCTGGATTATCATAACGATGAGACCTTCCCAAACCTGATGGATACGGTCGGATATTTCAACGAGGCCGTGAAAAGCTACCGTGCTGGTGAATGGGATAATGCCGTTCGAAAGTTCAATGAGGCTTTGGCTGCGAACCCAAGCGATGAATTGTCCAAGACCTATATAGAGCGCTGCGAATATTTGAAGGCTGACCCGCCGGAAAAATGGGATGGCATATGGATTATGACAAGTAAATAAGGGTTTTTGCCAGCTTATGTTGCTGTAATAATGATGTCAGGGTCTATCTATAGCTTATTGGGCATGTGAGTTTGTTTGTGTGGGCGCTATGCCTGCTTTCTCAGGGGGCATCGATGGGTAATACGGCGGCTGTGGCGGATATTGTTACCGAACTCCGATTGGAGTTCATTGAAGATGCGACAGATCGCATTGAAGAAGTTTATGCGTTTCTGAATGCCATAGAGCGTGACCCAGATAATTTTGAAGAAGCACTCCGCCATATCAGGCGCCATGTCCACAGCCTGAAAGGGCAAGCGGCAGCCTTCGAGTTTCCTTCCATAACACGTATTCTACATAGTCTTGAAGATTATTTGGAAACGGCCCCTGAGCTGGGCCCGGACATTGTAGAAGACATGCGGGTTTATATAAATTCCACGCGTGAAATTCTTGAATCCGGGGCTGATCCTGGTGGGGATGACGTTAAGGAAACGTTGTCCAAAATGCCGATTACGGCCCAAAAAATTTCCGATAGTCAGGATATTCGCGATATCCCTGCTCTCTTGGTTATGCCTAAAGGAACGCAACGTTCCCTCGTTGGCAAGGAACTAGCATCTTGCGGTTTTCGTGTTGTAACGGCAGATGACCCGATCGAGGCAATTCGCACTGCAATTGATGCCGAGCCGGATTTTATTATTGTTAATCGATTATTGGCGAAAGTTTCCGGAGCAGAACTCGCCAATGTTTTTCAGGCGATAGAAACGCTTGCCGGGTGCCGTGTTATTCTTCTGACCAGCGATGAAGACCTGGGTAAAAGTGAACCGGCATTACCCGCAGACGCGAAAATTGTGCATAAGGGTCCAGCTTTTTTTGAGGAACTGACCGATCAGTTAATCGATTGGGGGCTGTTCGGCGCTGTTCATTAATCTCACAGCAGATTATTTGGCGCAGCTACTTTGACGTTGCTACGTAGACTCCGTCCCAATCCGCTCCTGGTGGGTCGGCTTCGAATTCACTGATTCGCTCTTCCAATAAATCGTAGTAACCGTTCATATTGTAAAATGGCATTGTCAGTTCGCGCGCATGCGCGACGTGTTGATGTGCGCCTTGCCAATCCTGCGCACGATAGGCCGCGATGGCATCAGCGTGTGTTTTTCTGAACTCAGAGAATCCAGATTTTTGAGCCATAGTTTCGTCACCGATCAGCGTGAAGATGCGCACGGCCTCGGTCTTGCCCTTCACCTGGATCAGGTCGAGTTCCAGCGTGGCCAAATCCGGAACCTGATTGTAGGTTTCTTCGCCGATGACCACATCAAGGTGATAGCCCTTGGATTGGCCTTCCAGACGTGACGCCGTATTAACGGTATCGCCCAACACGGAATAATCGAAGCGTTGCTCTGAGCCCATATTGCCGACAACAGCGGTCCCGGTGTTCAGGCCGATACCGACCTTGAGCGGAATATGTTTGCGACCTTCTTCCTCAGCTTCTTTTTTGAGCAGCGCGTTAAGCGGGGCCATATCTTCGAGCATGGCAAGCGCCGAAAGACAGCCATTGCGCGCATGGTCTGGATCATCAAGCGGCGCGTTCCAGAAAGCCATGATGCAATCACCCATATATTTGTCCACGGTGCCGTGGCGCTCGAGAATTTCCCCCGTTAACGGCGTCAGCAATTTGTTGATCAGGCTGGTCAGACCCTCCGGTGTGAATTGCTCGGAAATCGTCGTGAAACCACGCACATCGCAGAATAACAGCGTCATTTCGCGGGTTTCGCCACCAAGCTTCAACTCGTTTGGATTTTCTGCCACTTTACTGACCATGTCAGGTGACAGGTATTTGGAAAAAGCATCCTTGGTTGCGCGGCGTTGGGATTCTTCACGGGCATATCCGGTAAAGGTCAGTGTGGTGTAGAGCAGCAGGATCGAGGTAACGGCAAATGCCGCGTCGAACAGCATTTTGTGCTCGGTAAACATGTACCATGATGTGCTGCCTGCGCCCGTGGCAATGACGGTGAAGACCAGCAAGGCCCATTTGGCGCCAACCCAAGGCACCAGTATGATCATGATCATGCCACCCACTAAAATCAGGAACAGTTCTGCCGCATTGGCGTAGTTGGGCCTGGTCAGATAACTTTTTTCCAGAGCATTTTCTATGACCTGCGCGTGGACTTCCACACCAGGAATAACGCCCTCGGTTGGAATGGCGCGAATATCAAGCAAGCCCACCGCAGAGGTGCCAACCAATGCCAGCTTTCCCTTGATCCGGCTCGGGTCGACAGTGCCGTTTAGAATATCGCGTGCCTGTATGTATTTGGCTTTATCACTTTTGGAAAAATATGGATAAATCCGCCCAATGCTGTCTGTTGGAATTTTCAATCCCTTGGCGATGGCAATAGCATTGATCCCGGCTTGGTTCACTTCCAAAAGCACGGTCTGGCGTCCGGTGGCGAGGCGTAGCATTTCGATGGAAAGCGCGGGGAACATATGGCCATCATAAACAAACATGGCCGGTACTCGGCGTACAATACCGTCAATTTCTGGCACCAGCGAGAAAATGCCGTGCCCGCCCATCTTATGGGCCGTGGCTTGTTCCAGGATTGGGATGCTGCGGACCAGCGATGGTGCAGTTGGTAGAAAGAGGCGCGGGTCAGGTGAATTTTTATTCAGTTTTTTAACGGCGACGGACTTTTTGACCGGTGGGCCCTTGGCAGTGTCGAGTTTCTCCCAGTAGGCCGCCTGCCCCAGAACCACTCGCGTCTGACGCAGGATATTTGCAAAGGCTTCGTCATTTCCTGGCAGTTTAGCAAGTTTCAGTTTTGTCTCTTCATCCAACCCAGCAAGCGAATTGGCGACGACGGTCGGATTCATTCTGTCGGGTTCGGGGAATGCCATATCGAAACCCACCACACCAACGCCCATGACGAACAGGTTCTTGACCATTTCCGCGATGATGTTGCGTGGCCATGGCCATTGGCCAATTTCGTTCAGGCTTTCCTCGTCAAGATCAATGATGATAATGGGGGATTTATTAGGTGCCGGAATGGGCCGTGGGGTGAGCTTTTGATAAAAATCAAAAGTCTTGTTGCGTGTGAATTTCACAGGGTATGGGTCGGCAGCATAAACAACCAGCAATCCGGTAAGCAAAGCCAGACCTACAAGTCGATCAAAACTGAATGCGCGCTTTAGAAAATTCATGATGATTATTCAACCCTCTCCCTGAACCCTAACTACACTCGGGCTTATCGCTTGGGTCAAGGGTAATCCTGTCAGTTGGTGCGATTTCAATACGGTAAGATAAATAACGTAGTGAAATAGGCAGCAATAACTTTTTAATGTCGGCATGTCATAAACAAGGGATTGTCTTGAAAATAAGGGGCTGCTGGTGCGCGCCCGAACGGAAGGCATATACTCATAGCCATGGCTGACAACGGCAACAATTCGTGGATTAAGCCACTCTTTAAAGCCCTCGCCCCTGTGTTTCGTGAGGTCGTAGCCATGTCTGCCTTCGTCAATGTTCTGGCGTTGGCTGTGCCCATTTTCGTACTTCAGGTTTATGACCGAGTTGTGCAGCATGCCGGCATTAGCACGTTGCAGGGATTGCTGATTGGTATGGCGGCAGTCTTGGTATTTGATTACATCCTGCGACAGTCGCGCTCGCGCATCATGCAGACGGTCGCCTTGCGAGTGGATGTCGAGGTTGGGCGTACGGTCTTTGAGAAGTTCACCTCGCTACCGTTGAATGTGTTGGAAGCTCGCCCCTCGAATTACTGGCAGTCCCTGTTTCGTGATGCTGATGTGGTGCGCAATACTATGTCGGGGGCTTCGGCAATTCTGATTTGTGATTTGCCTTTTGCCATACTGTTCTTTGGCCTGATCGTCGTGATCGCCACGCCGATTGTCTGGGTTCTATTCATCATTATCCCATTGTTTTTGCTGGTTACCTATCGTGCTGGTGCTGCCACGGGCAAGGCAAGTTCCCAGGAACGTGACAGTGTGCATGATCGCGATAGCTTGATTGCCGAAATGATTGGCGGTCGTTCCACGATCAAGGCGCTGGCCCTTGAAGGTGCCATGCGCCCCATGTGGGAAGAGCGTCACGCGGCAAATATCGAAAATGCCATAACGCGCGGTGGTCAGACGGATCGTTATACGAATCTGGGTCAGACGCTAACCTTGATGACAACGTTGATGATGACATCTGTCGGGGCGTTGGCAATTATCAGTCAGGACCTGACCATGGGGGCATTGATTGCCACCAATATGTTATCGGGTCGTTTGCTTGGTCCGCTCAATCAGTTGGTATCGCAGTGGCGTACGTATAGCGGGTTCCGTCAGGCGGTTAATCGCCTGGGTGAAGTTTTTGCCATTGAGAGCGAGCGTACGGAAAGCGAAATCAAGATGGAGAAGCCCTCGGGCCGTATCGAGTGCAATAATCTGACGTTTTCCTATGCCGAGGGCTTACCGCCGATTTGCGACAATGTAACCGTATCGTTCGAGGACAAGGCAATTCATGCTCTGGTCGGGCGCAATGGCAGTGGTAAGACCACGCTGTTGAAAATGATTCAAGGCCTATACAGGCCGAGTAATGGGCGCGTGCTTATTGATGGGGCGGATATTAGTCAGTTCTCGCGCGCTGAATTGGCCCAGTGGATGGGCTACGTACCGCAGGAATGCACGCTATTCGCTGGCACAGTGCGCGACAATATAACGCATCGCTTCCCCCATGCGAGTGATGAACAGATCATTCGTGCTTCCAAAGGCGCGGGTGTACATGAATTCATTATCGATATGCCAGATGGTTATGGTTCCGACATTGGCGAGGCAGGTCGCCGTCTGTCAGGTGGGCAGCGCCAGCGCATTGCCATTGCCCGCGCCCTGATCGGCGATCCTTCGGTTCTATTGCTTGATGAACCTTCGAGCAGCTTGGATCGTCATGCTGAGCAGGAATTGCGCGATACTTTGCGAACATTAAGCAAGCATCACACGGTCATCATTGTTACGCATAGCCCCATCTTACTCGCGGCATGTGATAATCTGGTGGCCTTGGACAAGGGCAAAATAGCACTGGCCGGTCCATCCAAGGATATATTGCCGCGTTTGTTTGGTGGCAGCGTGCCAAAAGCACCGGGTCTCGATAAGCCCAGTAAGACGCCAGCAGCGGCATCTGCGCCTAAATCTGAGGCCAAGCCAATGGCACGTCCAACTGCAATGGCTGCGCCGGCAGCAAAGCCGGCTCGCACAAGCACAGTTCGGCAGACGATAAAACCTCCTGCTACCCCCGCAGTGGTTGATGAGCCCTCGCCGTCCCCTGTGGCTGAAGCACCTGCTGTTGAGCCAGTATCGGAGAGTGCGCCGACTGAAGTGCCTGAACATGTCGCAGATAAACTACATGACGATCCATATGCCGATGCTCTGGAATCACTGACGCGCGACAACGAAGAGCCGATCCGTCCCTAAACCGTTTAAATTGAGACTGCCGCATGGCTATTGCAAACTCAGAATCAACCGATACCAAGCGCCCGCTTGAAGCTCTGCTTGAGCACCACCCGCTACCATCGTGGCGTTTGTTGGCTTGGCCGGTGATGATTTTGTTGGTTGCGGCTATGGTGTGGGCATACTTCGCGCGGCTGGAGGAATTCGCCGTCGTATCAGGTGAGGTTATACCGCAAGGTAAGATCAAGGTGGTTCAGCACCTCGAAGGCGGAATCATTGAAGATATTTTTGTGCGTGAAGGTGACACCGTTGAAGAAGGCGATACGTTGCTGCAACTGGATTTGGGCGCTGGTGGTACCAATATTGAGGAGTTGCAGGTCCGTCTTGATAGTGCTCTGCTCGTTAATGCCCGCCTTGCTGCTGAAGCGACCGGTAATCCGCTGGCGTTTCCGAGCGAGGTGGCTGAGCGACGTCCTGAGATGATGCTTGCACAGCGCCAGACATTTGAGGCACGGCTTAGTGAGTTGGAATCCTCACTTGGCATCCTGCATGATCAAGTGCGTCAAAAAGAACTCGAGGTCAACGAACTGGAAGCCCAGCGCAATGCCATTTCCAAAAACCTGAAACTGGCACACGAGCGGTTGACCATATCAGCATCTTTGCTGTCCGAGGGGCTGACAGCGCGGATTGAACATCTCGAGCTTGAATCCGAGGTTGAGAGTCTTGAAGGTGATCTCAATAGTATTGCACCTTCAATCCCGCGTGCACGCTCTGCTGTTGCCGAGGCCCAGGGGCGGATTAGTGAGGCAGAGAACCGCTTTCGCAGGGAAGCCAAGGAAGAATTGAGTGAAAGCGAGCAGACCGTCGCCAGAGTTCAGGAATTGCTTGGTGTAGCTGCCCAGCAAGGCGTGCGTGCCGAGATCAAGAGCCCAACCACGGGTATCGTCAAGAACCTGGTCTATAATACGATCGGTGGTGTAGTGCGGCCAGGTGAGCCAATTCTTGAAATTGTTCCAACCGGTGATCAATTGGTCATCGCCGCGCGGCTTCAGCCGACGGATCGGGGGTATGTGGAAATTGATCAAGATGCGTTGGTGAAAATTTCAACGTACGATTTTGCCCGCTATGGCGGATTGGATGGGCGCGTTGTTTCTATTGCGCCAGACTCCTCTCTGGATGAGAACTCTCAACCCTATTTCCGTGTTATTGTGGAAACAGAAAAAACCTATCTAGGCTCTGTTGAGGGTGAACTGCCCATTACCCCCGGTATGCAGGCGAGTGTTGACATCGCCACAGGCTCGCGTTCGGTGTTGGAATATCTGGTAAAGCCAGTGCTCAAATTGAAGCACGAGGCGTTTCGAGAGCGTTGATGACACATGGCTGTATTCGCATGAATTTCGGTGTTTTTGCCCATTTTTTAAGGGTTTTGCAATACGTTAGCCTTTAACTATACTCAGCGATCATAATTTCGATATAGTTCAGTATCGAATATAAAAAATAGAAGGCGGGGCCAGGTAGTCTCTGGCTGAGTGAGGTCATTTCATGTCGATTGCAACTCTCGTTGGGTTGTTCGTTGCCTTGGGGCTGTTTCTTGGCTCGATTATTTCGAGCACGGATAACTATTTTATTTTCCTCAGTGGTGCGAGCTTCGTCATGGTCGTGGGGGGGACCCTGTCAGCAACGTTTATCGCCTATGAACCGCGTTACGTTATTCTGTCGCTCAAGCTGATTTACCGCATTCTATTTTCACCGAAGATCGGTCGCAACGTGCTGAAGACCGAGGTCGGTCGCGTCATCAAGTGGGCCTACACGGTACAGAAAAAGGGCCTGCCTGCGCTTGAGGCTGAAACCAAAAAATCTGTACGCGGTGACCGCTTCCTGAAATTCGGCATCGACATGGTGATTAGCGGTTACAGCGGTGACGAGGTTCGGCAAATCCTGACCACAACCATCGACACGACCTATGGCCGCAACACGGTACAGGTCAATATTCTGCGTAATATGGGTAGCGCTGCACCAGCATTTGGTATGATCGGCACTTTGGTGGGTTTGATTATCATGCTCGATGGCATGGGTGGCGAACCAAGCCAGTTGGGGCGCGGTCTTGCTGTGGCTTTGCTGACCACACTCTATGGCGTGTTATTCGCTCGATTGATGCTGTTGCCTGTTGCTGACAAAGTCCAGCAACGTGAACAAATTGTGCGGTTCAGAAATATGCTGCTGGCAGAAGGTCTGGCGTTGCTCGCTGATCGACGCAATCCGCGCTATATCCAGGACCGGATGAATAGCTTCCTCGACCCTGCATTACACTTCAACATCGACAAGATGAAAAAATAGAGAGGCCCGGGGCTTTTCGCCCCTGCAGCAGCATGGCAGCAGATATTGAAGCCGAAGAAGTAAAAGAAGACTGGTTGGTAACCTATGCCGATGCCATCACCCTGCTGATGGCCTTTTTCGTCATGCTGTTGACCTTTGCAGAATTCGATATTCCAGCGTACGAGGAAGCCGTTTCGGCGATCACCAAGGAAGTTGGCAAACGTGATGAGGCCAGCCCTACCGCAGAACTGCAGATTCTTTTGCAAGATGTCGTATTTGATTTGGAAGCCGATCAAGTCGTCGAAATTCACAAGGATAAAAAAGGACTGGTGCTGGAATTGGCTGCCGGGGCGTTCTTCCAACCGGGGTCAGCCACCATTCGCGAGGCAGCCCTGCCTGTATTGAAAAAAATGATTCTCGCCATCAATGCCCCACGTTATGATTATTATATGGTTGAAACCGAAGGGCATACCGATGACGACCCCATCAGCACAGATCGCTTCCCGTCCAATTGGGAGCTATCGGCTGGGCGGGCATCATCGATCGTCCGTATCGTTTCGTCCGAGGGCATTGGCTCTCACCGATTGAAGGCTTCTGGCTATGCGGAAACGCGCCCGAAACTTCCCAACCGGAATCCGGATGGTACGCCTATCATTGAAAATCAGGCATTAAATCGCCGGGTTACAATTCGTGTGTTTCCCATGTCACTGGCCCAGCGCGAGCAACACGACATCTTTATGTCGCAGCAAATTATGGAAGAGCGTAACGCCCCTGCACCGGACGATGAGCCGACTGAGGTTGATGGCCAACTCGATGCTCAATTGGACAGCGCGGCCGATAGCGCAACATCGAGTGCGTTGCCTGCCGATACGTCCTCGCAAGACTTACCACAATAATATTCTGAGAGTAACGGTGTGAGTTCAGGTTACGCCGTGAGCACTATTTGGTATCGAACAGATTATCGATATCGACAACCATGCCTTCACGTGAGACGAATGCGCCGTCCCAGACATCGTGTGCTTCCTGCGCAATACGGTCCATACAGTCATCGTAGTGATCTGGTTCATGGTGAAAGATCGCCAGGCGTTTGACGTTGGCCAAGCGGCATAACCGCACACCTTCGTTCCAGGTCGAATGACCCCACCCAACTTTGGCGGGGAATTCATCCTCGGTGTAAGTGCAGTCGTAAATGACCAAATCTGAATCTTTGATCAGATCAACAACGTTCTGGTCTGTCTCGCCGGGCACGTGTTCCGTATCAGTGACGTAGCATACGGACTTGCCATTGTGCTCAATGCGATAGGCTGTGGACCCATTCGGATGATTGAGCGCTGCTGTACGGACATGTACGTCGTCGGTCAGTTCGAAGCTCTCGCCAGCGGTAAAGTCCGTATATTTGATGCTTGCCGTCATGGCTTCCAGTGGCACCGGAAACATGGGGTTGTCCATCTGCGCCGAGAGGACACGCTGCACGCCGCCTTTTGACGTCAGGTGACCTGCCATGATCTCGATGGTCAGGTCTTTATGATAGGCTGGCGTGAAGAATGGAAATCCATTGATGTGATCCCAGTGCGTATGGGTCAACAGGATATGAAAGTCGCTCATGTCGGACTTCTGCATCTCAATGCCAAGTTGGCGTATGCCTGTACCGGCATCCAGTATCAGCCGGTAGCCATCGGCGACGACCTCAATGCAGCTGGTATTGCCCCCGTAACGCATGTGGTTGGGTGACGCACAGGCAATACTGCCCCTAACCCCCCAGAACTTAACAGTGAACGTCATTAATCCATCCCATCCGCTTAACGGCGACCCTGTGCCAATAGTGATCGTGGCAATTGGTCAGTCCGGTGTCTAGCCTTTAGGCTAGAGAACAGCTAAAGGCATTAATCAACTAACGATATATGCAACTTAAATAACATGTTTTTATTTAAAGCGCTGTTACATCCATCACAGTCAAAATAAAATTTTTGTTCCAATACTGATTCTGAGACCGTCGCTGGCGTTCGCACTATTGAGTGCAAGCTCAAGCAATCCATTGGCATTTTGATACCAAAATGGTTTACCGAGGGGCACATCCCCAAATGTATTAGCCATTGAAAATATATGATTATTTGCACCATCGATACAAATTTTATCGTCAATTCCAACGCTTTGGGCGCGCAGACCGGTAATTAAGTTCCCATAGTGATCGATATATATGATTTCAGCCAGATCATCGGGCCAGTCAACATGGCGAATGCTATCGATATCAAGTGGTTCACCTTTGCCTGCTTCCTCTGGCGTTGCGCCACACGCCAGTCTGGCTGCGACAGGTGCGAAAATATCGCGGCCATGAAATGTTGTCGAAAGGGTTTCTGGTTGCCAATCGATTCGCCAAGCCTGTGGATTCTCTGCGTGTCGTAGTACGACTTCGAACAAACCATTATCGGGACCAACGTACCATTGGTTTGCTGCGCGCAGAATCAAACCATCGCGTAATCCGCCAACACCGGGGTCAACGACACAGAGGAAAACGCTTTCCTCGGCAAAGGCCGGAACCATGGTATAGGCCGCCAGCAAATAGGCTGAAGCTTTGGGATTAAAGGCTGGCGCATCATCAAACAGCCGGATGATGGTTTGATCAGGCGCTACGTTATGGATCGCGGCTTCCATCTGGCCGGTATATGGCCCTGCCCCGCCAAAATCGGAAAAGAGTACGATCATGAAGTTCCACTATGTTTGTGCTGTATCGTGATCCCGATTAATCTTGCAACCGAAAGTACATACAGGGAATTGCCAAAACGATGACTGCCATCTCGCGCGTTTCACGAGCATTGATTCCAGTTGCGCTGGCACTGGTTTTTCTCAGTGGTTGCTATATGCCAGTCCGCTACGATGCGGAAATCGAAGTCACGCGTGAGGGCTACTATAGCATGATCTTTGATGGCTATATTGCCAAGGTTCCGCTTTACGATGATCTGCGTCAGAACAAACTGACACCGAGTGAAGAGAAACAGCAGGTCGAACTTGTTCGTACAGACTTGCAGAACGATACAAGCATGAGTCATGTGAGTTACGTCAAAGATGGCATCTATAGCGTTCACTGGGAAAAAGAAGGTGACATTTTACGTTCGAAGTTCGTCACCTTCATCCGCCGCAATGAGAACATGCTTAGCATTCGCTATATTAAAAAGGACGGCACGGTCATCTTATCGGGGTCTGGTGCTGGACAGAAACAACGTCAAAATCTGGTTGATATCGGCCTCGATTCAAGTGGTGAGGTTCGCCTGATCACCGACACCAAGGTCGTCGCCCATAATGCCACCGAGGTCAAGGAATGGCCTTCACGTGGTCCGCGCTTTTCCATGTATATCTGGCGGTTGGGTAATATCTTTGCGCCCTCACCCAATCTGGTGATCAAGCTACACTGATTTTTTTGAAATATTGATATACGCGCTACCGGGTATCACCACAGTTATATCGGTTGTGATCGTTGACGCAGGTATGTTTGTCAATCGCAAGGGTGTGGGAATTGACGCAAAAAAGGCGGCAGGCTGAATAGCCCACCGCCTTGTATCTTGGGTAACGTAAATTACTTATTTTTCGCTGAGGCGCGTTAGCAGGCTGGACGTATCCCAGCGGTTGCCACCGGCTTCCTGCACGTCGCCATAGAACTGATCGACAAGTGCGGTCACTGGCAGGTGTGCGCCGTTATTACGAGCTTCTTCCAGTGCAATGCCAAGATCCTTGCGCATCCAGTCCACGGCAAATCCATAATCGAACTTGCCGTCGATCATGGTTTCATAGCGGTTGTCCATTTGCCACGAGCCGGCGGCACCCTTGGACAGAACTTCGATGGTGGATTTCATGTCGAGGCCAGAGCGCGTGCCGAATGCAATACCCTCGGCCAGACCCTGGACCAGACCGGCGATGCAGATCTGGTTCACCATCTTGGCAAGCTGACCGCTGCCGACCGGGCCGAGTAGTTTCTGCATGCGAGCATAGCTTTCGATGACGGGTTCGGCTTTTGCGTAAGCAGCCTGCTCGCCACCAATCATGACTGTCAGGGCACCGTTTTCGGCACCGGCTTGTCCGCCTGATACGGGCGCATCGATAAAGCCAATGCCTTTTTCGCGTGCGGCAATTTCGATTTCACGCGCGATGTCGGCAGACGCAGTGGTGTGATCAACAAGTACAGTGCCTTCGCTCATACCAGCAAGTACGCCGTCATCGCCGAACGTTACGCTACGCACGTCATTGTCGTTGCCGACACACATGCACACAATATCAGCGCCTTTGGCGGCTTCAGCCGGGGTCTGCGCGAATGAACCGCCGTTTTCCTTGGCCCATTTTTCAGCTTTGGCGGTGGTGCGGTTATATACGGTGACGTCGTGTCCGGCTTTGCTCATATGACCAGCCATGGGATAACCCATGACGCCGAGGCCGATAAATGCGGTTTTCATAATCTTGATATCCGTTCTTTTGGTCTGTGAAATTTGTGTCCGCGTCGTTGGCGGCGGAGCGGCATTTTATACGCCTGCGCGCGTACGATCAAACGTCAGGCCCATAATAGATCATGCAGGGCATGCCATGCAGCCTCATCAGGTGCAATCATCAGGTGGCCTTCTGGCATGCCCAAAGACGCATCGTAAGCCTTGGCATCTTCGAGAAATGCCGCGTGGCATCCAGCCTCACTTGTAATGAGCACACCGGGAGCGTGGTCCCACGGTTTTAAGCGCATACCGTATTGCAGATATTGCAGTATACCGCGTGCCAGATCCATGTATTCGCGCCCGCAACAGCGATAGCGTTCAATGCGATGAGGGATGTTAGGTGCGCCGATTTCATGCTGGGCGTCGAGGCGTTTTGACAGGCGTTTGCCGAGTGAGCCACGCAGGGTTTCAATATCTTGCCCCTGCCCCAACGCGTTCAGGCGTTCACCTGCACACCAGGCCCCGCCGCCATGTTCGGCTTCGCACATGACGTCACCAGTAGGGTCGTAGATCCAGCCTGCGATGGTCTCCGTGTGGTTGCGTAACGCCACCATCACGGCAAAGCATGGCTTGCCATTCGAAAAGTTCCGCGTGCCGTCGATAGGATCAATAATCCACACCGCGCCGTTATCGGTGACGAGATCAATGAGGGCGGGATTATCTTCAATGCTTTCTTCGCCCAGCACCGCAGAGCCTGGTAGTAGATCGATCAGGCGCTCGCTGAGATACTGCTCGGCGGCGATATCGATATCGGTAACCACTTCGCCGGGACGCTTTTCATAGATCTCATGTGCGTGCAGCGCCTGAAAGCGCGGCATGATGATTTCGCGTGCGGCATTGCGAATAATCTCAGAAACGGTATCAGATTTAGGAAATGGCATGCGTTGGCGTTTGGGAACCTGTTCGGGGTGCCGGGGCTAGCAGCACAGTGTCAATTGGTGCGTGAGCATAGTCGCATGCATCAGGTTCGTACAGCAGCAGCGTAAGCATTTGCGACAAGATTACTGTTCAGGGGGCTTGGCGCGTTCGCGATGATACGACTCGGCAATATCGGCGAGTAGTTGGGCGGCCTCGGAGCTATTATCGGCCCGCTCGATCATGGCATCGGTCAGGAAACAGGCAAAGGTGACCGCTTCACCTTTGCTTTTCAGGTTGAATGTCTGAGCCATGACCGCCAGCGTATCGTGGACTGCGGTCGGTGCCATGACGTTGAGTTGCCGCTTGATCGCTACGTTGCGCTCGCGCCATTTCTTCTGATTGCGTGCTGTGGCCATTGTTGAACCTTCCCAGCGTAATGTTGGTGGAATAAATGTATCTTATCTGGTGCTTGTCACGCCAGTGTTGAGGGGCCATATCAATTCTATGCCAGACGGACGCGAAGCCACTGAAATCAGGGTGTTGACGGATATCAATCAGGTGTCTGCCGCGCAATGGGATGCCTGCGCGGGCCCGGATAACCCGACGGTTAGCCATGCTTTCCTGTCGGCCATGGAAGATAGTAGCTCGGTCACGGTCGAGGCAGGTTGGCAGCCGCAGCATCTGGCCGTGTTTGATGATAACGGTGTGCTGGCGGCCTGTGCTCCACTTTATCTGAAAGGCCATTCCTACGGTGAATACGTATTCGACCATGGCTGGGCCGATGCCTATGAGCGTGCTGGTGGGCGTTACTATCCGAAACTTCAGTCCTCGGTGCCATTTACGCCGGTTCCCGGCCCACGCTTGCTGGTCCGTCCCGATAGTGATCCATTGCTGTTTGATGCCTTGGTTGGCGGCATGGTGCAGATGTGTGGCCGTATGGGTATATCCTCGGTGCACCTGACCTTTTTGCCCGAAGACCAGTGGCGGCGTATGGGCGAGCATGGAATGTTATTACGCACCGGTGAGCAGTTCCATTGGGAAAACAGTGATTACGAATGCTTCGATGATTTCCTTGCTGCGCTGTCATCGCGTAAGCGCAAGAACATCAAGAAGGAACGACGTGCGGCCGAAACCTATGGTCTGGAGATTCGCGCACTGAGCGGCGCAGACCTTAACGAAGACGCATGGGATGCTTTTTTCGGGTTTTATCTCAACACGTCAGACCGAAAGTGGGGGCAGAGCTACCTCAACCGGGAATTCTTTTCCCTGATGTCAGAACGCATGGCCGAACGTGTCGTTTTGATCATGGCCTACGATGGCGCGCAACCCGTGGCGGGTGCGCTGAATTTGCTGGGGCGAGATACGCTGTATGGTCGCAATTGGGGATGCCACGCGGACTTCAAGTTCCTGCATTTCGAATGCTGCTACTACCAAGCCATTGATTATGCCATCGCCAATGGCTTGAAGCGCGTCGAGGCTGGCGCACAGGGGCCGCACAAGCTGCAACGTGGCTACCTGCCGACACGCACGTACAGCGCGCACTGGATCCGTGACCCTGCCCTGCGTGATGCTATCGAACGTTATCTGGTCGATGAGCGTGAACATATTGATGACGAGATTGCCTATCTGGGACAGCATTCACCGTTTCGCAATACGGACTCCGATTAGTCCCGTTCCGCTTTGTGGTGTTGAAAACTGTCATTGGTGATGATGGCCGTTAGAATGATTGCCCCTCCTATAACTGTTTCAAGTGCGGGAAGTTCCGTAAATATGAGCCATGCCCACAGCGGACCGAGTGGGGTTTCCAATGCGCTGATTAGGGCTGATTCTGATGCTGGCAGATGGCGGGCACCGGCTGCCAGCGCAATGGACGCCACCGCAAACACCAGTCCAAACGCCGCCATGGATGGAATTTCGGATAGTTCAACCGCGAACGGATCGGTAAAGCTTGCGGCAATAGGCAGCAACAACACTGTGCCGACCAGTGATGGTCCCGCCGCCGGTGTGTTCGGAAAGCGGCGGTAAATAACCATCATGGCAGCCAATATGAATGTCATCCAAAGGGCTAGAAAATCACCGCGCAGATGTATTTGATTGATTGAACCGCTAACGATCACGCCAACGCCACAAAAGGCGCTCAAACTGGCGATGATAACAGACAGTGCAGGGCGCTCCTTGATGCACAGCCATGCCAATCCTGCTGCAAAAAACGGTGCAGCGGCATAAATCAGGGAAACATTGGCGATAGAGGTCATCTTGAACGCGGCAATGAACGCCGGGGTGCTGATAACATAGGTCAAGACCACGGCCCAACCACTTGTCCCCATATTGAACAGTTCTCGGCGGATTGATTTGCGCCAGCTCAGATAGGACAGTGTCAGGACGGTCGCGAATACACCGCGCCAGAAAACAATGCTCCAGGCATCGGCGCTTACGCCCTTCGTAAACAGCCCTGCCGTACTGAACACCACGGCGGAGGTAACCAGCAGTATAACGCCTTTCAGTCTTGCTTGATGCTGAACCATTCCGCACTCCGTTCAAACGTTGTTGCTTCTTCATGCATGCGAACGTTAATCCATGCCTACAGACAGTGCAGTGTCAGGAGTATTGCGATAGTATTAGGTGAATCTTGAACAGGAAATATCCATGCGCCGCGCGACCCGGCTGTTTGAAATCATCCAGATGCTGCGGATTGCTGAACGTCCTGTTACAGCAGATCAGATTGCAGTGGCATTGGAGGTTTCTCCACGCACGATCTATCGCGATATAGCAGCGCTTCAGGCTATGAGGACGCCGATCGATGGTGAGGCCGGGGTTGGCTATGTGATGCGCCGTGGATATGACCTGCCGCCGCTTAATTTTGATGTTGAGGAAATTGAAGCGCTGTATGTGGGGCTTAGCCTGTTATCGCGGACCGGCGATGCCGGATTGAAATCAGCCGCACGACGTATCTCGCGCAAGATTGATGCATTGGGTAGCGACATTACATCAATCATGGTGTCTGACTGGGGCGCGCAGGAAGCGAAAACTGTCTCGGCATCTGATTTGCGCAATGCGATCAGAAATGAACAGAAGCTCCGACTTGTGTATCGCGACGCCGGGGCTGCGCAAACGCAGCGGGTCGTGATGCCCATTGGCATCGCCTACTATGTCGAGGTTGTTCTGCTTGTCGGCTGGTGTGAGATGAGAGGCGACTTTCGTCAATTTCGCCTTGATCGCATGGAAGATTGCCTTTTTCTCGATGAATATTTCGTCGGGCATGGGACTGAATTAGTCCGGCAGTGGGAAGCGGCACGTTGATTAAAGTATGCGGGTTCACTGAAAATTAACCCTGTTTTGCCATGCTGTTGTGCATGAATAGAAGCGCCTTACATTTGCCGGGTATGATTACCGTGTGTGCAATTTTATTGCTCGCCAGTATTTGCATGCTTGTGCTGCGCGTTCCCGCTGAAGCTGCGGAAAAAAAGTGCGCACGCATTACCGGCAGCTCGGGCCTGGAAACGTTGGTTAACACCTGCGGGATGTGTCGCAAGGTACAATTGGTACGGAACCGCACAGGCATCGCCATGCCGACCATGCGGACCTATCAGGTTCATGCGCGTGGCATGTTCCCCCTGCCCTTCAAAGGACCAGGCCAAACCCGCATTACCAATGATTCGGCATGTAGTGGTGAAACACCGCAGGCTATCGATGATGCGCGTAAAGTTGGCAAGGCCAATGAGCGTTGCGTTGTGCCTATGCGCACGGACCGCGGCATCGTCATTGCTAATGGCTGTGGTGCTTGCCGCAATATCATTGTTGAGCGGCGCTTCCTTGATGGCTTGACCAGCAACAAGCCCTATTCATTACAGTCAAAAGCCGTTCTGGCGCTGCAGACCGAAGGCGCGGAAACGGCTCAAATTATCGATGAGAAGCCTTGTTAAGGCTGGACTCGCCCTCATTTGACCAATGCAGGAACTTTACCTTTTTTACGCTTTGCGGGTAAGCCGCTGCCTGTTTCTGGATAGTCGAGTACGATCTTGTCGTCCTCCACTTTAACCACCACCACACCACCATTTGCGAGTTTGCCAAACAACAACTCTTCGGCCAGCGGCTTCTTGATGTGCTCCTGAATGACGCGGCCCAATGGACGTGCACCGAATAGCTTGTCATAGCCCTTCCTGGCCAGCCATTCGCGTGCGCCATCGGTCAGTTCGATCATCACGTTGCGGTCTTCCAACTGGATTTCCAGTTCCATGACAAATTTGTCAACGACGCGCGACACAACGTCTGGCGACAGTGCGGCAAATCCGATTGTCGCGTCCAGACGGTTGCGGAATTCCGGCGTGAATAGTTTCTCGATGGCTTCTTGATCATCGCCGACGCGCACATCGCGCTCAAAGCCCATGGGTGGTTTGACCAGATCGGCGGCACCCGCATTTGTCGTCATGATCAGGATGACGTTACGAAAATCCACGCTCTTGCCGTTGTGATCGGTCAGCTTGCCGTGATCCATGACCTGCAACAGAATATTGAACAGATCGGGATGGGCTTTTTCGATTTCATCGAGTAGCAGCACAACATGGGGGTTCTGATCAACCGCATCGGTCAACAGGCCTCCCTGATCAAAGCCGACGTATCCCGGTGGTGCACCGATCAGGCGTGAGATCGAATGGCGTTCCATGTATTCCGACATATCAAAGCGCACCAGTTCCACCCCAAGAATGGTGGAGAGCTGACGTGCGACCTCGGTCTTGCCAACTCCGGTGGGGCCAGAGAACAGATAGGCCCCGATGGGTTTGTCCGGTTCGCGTAGGCCGGCACGCGCCAGTTTGATGGCGCTGGACAGTGCAGCAATGGCTGGGTCCTGACCAAACACAACGGTCTTCAGGTTGCGTTCCAGATGCAGCAGGGCCTCACGGTCATTGGTCGATACGGATTTTGGTGGAATGCGTGCCATCGTGGCGACCACGTTTTCAATGTCTTTGACCGAGACAGTCTTGCGCCGTTTCAATTCGGGTAGCAGCATGCGTGACGCACCGGCCTCGTCGATCACATCAATCGCTTTATCTGGTAATTTGCGCTCGGCGATATAACGTGCAGACAGGTCAACGGCGGCTTTAATTGCATCGTTGGTATAACGCACCTTGTGATGGTCTTCGAAATAGGGTTTCAGGCCCTTGAGGATTTTTACTGTATCTTCGATGGATGGCTCTTTCACATCGATTTTCTGGAATCGGCGGACCAGTGCGCGGTCTTTTTCAAAGTAGCTGCGGTATTCCTTGTAGGTGGTTGAGCCCATGCAGCGTAGCGCACCATTTTGCAACGCAGGCTTGAGGATATTGGATGCATCCATAGAGCCGCCAGAGGTCGCACCGGCACCGATTACGGTGTGAATTTCGTCAATAAACAAGATGCCACCCGGCGTATTTTCAAGCTCGGTCATGACATTTTTCAAGCGTTCTTCGAAATCTCCACGATAACGGGTGCCAGCCAGCAGCGCGCCCATGTCGAGCGAAAATATAGTATTGCCTAGCAATACTTCGGGGACCTCGCCATCGACAATACGTTTGGCCAGACCTTCGGCGATTGCGGTTTTACCAACCCCGGGATCACCCACGTAGAGCGGGTTATTCTTGTTGCGGCGGCACAAAATCTGGATGGTGCGATCGACTTCGGCTTCACGTCCAATCAGCGGGTCAATGCGACCTTCGGATGCCTTGCGGTTGAGGTCTACGCAATAGGCGTCGAGCGCCTCCTGCCCCTTGTGGACGACATCTTCACCGTCTTCGACATCTTCGTCGGCACCATGCACGGTGCGCGTTTCTGAATTGCCGGGTACCTTGGCAATGCCGTGCGAGATATAGTTCACTACATCAAGGCGAGTCATATCCTGTAATTGCAGGAAATAGACGGCATGGCTTTCGCGCTCGGAAAACAGCGCAACCAGTACGTTGGCCCCGGTGACCTCTTCGCGGCCCGATGACTGTACGTGGATGACGGCGCGCTGTACGGCGCGTTGAAAGCTCGCGGTTGGTTTGGGCTCATTAATGGCATCGAGCGTGATGTCTTCAAATTCAGTATCGACGAACTCGAGAACCGTTCGGCGTAATTCCTCTGCATCGGCACCACAGGCATTGAACACAGCGATGGCATCAGGATCATCGGTCAGCGAAAGCAGCAGATGCTCAAGTGTCGCGAATTCATGGCGGCGCTCTGTCGCATAGGCGAGCGCGCGGTGCAGGGTCTGTTCCAGGTTACGTGAGAGCATAGTGTTATTGAACCTCCACCTTAATCATCACCATCTTTTTCAATGGTACATTGCAGGGGGTGCTGGTGCTGACGCGCCAGATCCATCACCTGAGATACTTTGGTTTCTGACACTTCATAGGTGAACACCCCACACACGCCGACGCCACGTTGATGGACATGCAACATGATCTGCGTGGCCTCCTGTTGTGACATGGAAAAGAAGCGTTCCAGCACGTGAATGACGAATTCCATGGGGGTATAGTCATCATTAAGCATCAACACCTTGTACATGGACGGCTTCTTGGTCTTCGGGCGCGTTTTAACCGCAACCCCGGTCTCACTATCATCATCACCAACCCGGGCAGGTGGGCGTGTGCCCTTATCAGGGCCTGACAGTTTGGGGATGTTCGCTACATCCTCAGGATAATTACGCTGTTTCTCGCTCAAGTTCGTCGTCCAGTGCGTGGTATGTGGATATCGCTTTATCCTACTAATATATGATTTGGCGGCGGGTGTTAAAAGTCCCCTGCTACCGACAATTTTCTGATCCTGTATTTTATAGAGTGAATGCGTCATATAATCGTGCGTACAGCTAATAGTAAGCTTCAGCTGTTAAAAGGTCGCATCATTCATCACAAATGACCTGTGTCCGATCATAGAGGATTTAAATATTACCATGAAAATTCATAAATTAACGTGTCTGACGGCTATCGGTGCGCTGAGTTGCCTGATGCTTGTGCCCGGCGTTGTCGCACCGGCGCATGCGCTTGATCTCAACCCCCTGTCGATTGTGAAAGGTGCTATTGAGGCTGCCGTTGAAGAGCGCAGCGCTGATGATATTGCCACGGACACCAAAATCAAGGCCAAGATCACCACCAATGTGATCGATAAGATGGGCTCGGAGATCATCTCTCTCAATGCCGATGTCTATGAGCAGGAGGTTATGCTGAGCGGCGTTGTTGATAGCGATGACGAACGCAAGCAGGCCGAAGCCATTACCGCAGGCATTGCGGGCGTGAAGCGTATTTATAATGAAATCATGGTGAAATCCGCTCTTGAGGCAGAAAAAGGTGCGGTGGAAAATTTTCTTGATGACACCGTTATCGAGACCAAGATCAATGCCCTGTTGCTCGATGCCAAGGGCGTCAATGTAACCAATTTCCGGTGGCGCTCAGTGGGTGGTCATGTCTTCCTGTTCGGACGCGCCCTGTCTTCGGCGGAAAAGAGCAAGGCCCACGCGATTGTACGCGATATCGAAAACGTTGTTTCGCTCAAGAACCTCGTCAAGGTTCGTCCCCTGGAGGACTAATCAACCAATTTATAACCGTCAATCGCGCTTGATAGAGCCGCTCCGGAGTTGAATATCCGGGCGGCTTTTTATTTGAACTGTCTAACCTAAATATATGAAATGATTCAGTGACGTGCTCCCCAATATGTCCTCATTCATAAGTAGAATCTGTTCTGGTTATG
>CBFCYM010000007.1:0-157470 GCA_965602485.1 uncultured Rhodospirillales bacterium
CGGCCCCAGTCGGCAACCTGACGCTCAGCGCTTTCAAAGGCCGGTTCGGGCTGCGAGCCAAACATCTTGATGGTGGCGTTATAGATATCGCGATTTTTCGGTGGGATCGTCATGGGAGCACCTCAATAAGCAGGTATTGTTTTAATATTTAATCCTATAAATTGTGTCTTGAGCAATAATTTTAGTTTCTGCGAACAAGCCTAGCCCGGTTTAATTGGTATCTCATTCCCCTTTGGGATTGGCTGGTGTTTTTTTTGCTGAAGTTCCGTTTTATACCCAGTTCCCAAAAGCACACCTGATCATCGGCGGGGGCTTGTTGATCCCCTGTCCTGAGCGCCGCAACAAGAAAAAGAAGTCTATCAGTCTCTACGCGATTTCGCAGCCCGCGCCGCAGCGCATTGATCGCGGAAGGGCTCGCCAAACGGGTCGACCAAACCAAATCTGTCTGGCTTAAATGCGGAAATATCAAATGCTGGTGAACGCCCTAATGCCAGATCACTCGCGGCGTCGCCCATTCCTGCCGACAGGGTAATACCATGCCCACACGCCCCAGCCACAGCTAGAAACCCATCCATTCCAGGAACGCGTCCGAGGATAATTTCGCCATCCGGGGTATAGGATGACAGGCCACAGACATAGCTGGAAAATTGCGCTTCCATGATACCGGGGAAGAACCGGGCTAAGTCTTCGGAAGCATTCGCCAGCAAATCCCAATGCTCTTCACCTTGGGTGGGTGAGAACGCTGATGGATCATCGGGCAAGTCTCTCGCATCAAAGGTCGCCGAGCACGACTCCTGCACTCCAATTACCAAGCCGCCCACTTCGGGGCGGCTGTAGCTGGAAACATCAGGTAACACCGTTACAGGATGATCACCGCCGTAAGCCGCTTGCGGCTCAGCGATCCAATAATGGCTACGCACCGGAGCCATAGGCAATGGATAACCGACTCGCTCCGAGATTAGCGCCGCCCATGCCCCCGCCGCATCGATCACGCTGCCGCTGACAATAGGCCCGCTGGACGTCATAACGCCAGTGATCCTGTTCGCCGCGCTCAGAATATCAACAACCGCAGTGCGCGGCCGAATGGTAGCACCTTGGGCTTGGGCTGCTCGCAGATAAGCCATACTCAGCAAGTATGGATCGGCATATCCATCCGTGGGGAAAAACACCGCCTTGGTAATTTCAGCAGGCATCAACCATGGCACCATGCCAGCAGCAGCAGTTTCAGAAATCCACTCAAAAGGAATATCGTGCGTTAAGGCGTCCTGCACCATGGTGTCCAGTTCAGCCTCGCGCTCGGGTGAAGCCGCAATTCGCAGACTGCCAACGCGGTGGAAGCCAACCGTATCACCCAGTTTATTTTCCAGCACCGCGATGGTTTGGCATGTTAACTTTGCCAGAACCGTCTTTGATGGTTTGGTGGAGACCTGCAAGATTAATCCAGCAGCCCGGCTCGATGCGGCACTGGCGAACTCGTTGCGCTCAATCAGCAAGATTGACCCGGCACCCTTGGCGCTCAGATGATAAGCAACGGACGCTCCGAGGATCCCGCCGCCAATAATAACATGATCAAAAGCTTCCATTTAACGGACATTCCCCATGTAATCTTCACAAATGGTACGGAATGTCGGGCTCACTTGGGAAATAGGGGTTAGTAGGACCAAACATCTCGATTGTGGCATTATAGATATCGCGGTTCTTTGGTGGCGGCATGACGTGGCTCCTCATGGCTGGAATGCATGAAAAGAGCAGAACACATCACGTGATTTTGGACAACCTGCGAAGAGGGATATGTCGAGGGCGGTAAACTAATAGTTGACACGTTCCATGAGTTCTTGCGCACCCTCATCTGAGAGGCCGAACGCCTGACCTTCCCTGAGGGCATCTTCTCGCATGCTTCCCCTCGTCAGACGGTAATATGCCCACATGCCACCCAACAGATCACCCGAGGCGCTGAAAACCAGAATTGACTGGCCTTCATTTGAGGACAGGATTTCGCCGAACCGGGCGACATGCTCTTTCGCCGGAACGTCCCCGTCGGTGGGAATATTGAAGTACTTCATGCCAAGGAATTCGGTTTCATCGCGGTGCAATAGCGCAACCTCTGGAGAGGTGCCAAGGTCGATGACAACCCTGAACCCGCTCGTACGTAACTGCTGTATTGAATAGGCAGCACGCCCCGGAACGGCTTTCAGGTAGGGAACTGCATTGCCGTCACGCTGGACAACAACGCCATAACCGGAGCGTGGCGCGGGCACTTCCAGATCATTAGAGATTGTCTGGTCATCGGATACCGGCCATCCGTCTGCGCCGATAACGATGGATTCAGTATCATCATCTTCGCCATCGCCCCACCAGCCACAGGCCGACGCAGGTGGCGAAATAGCCAAGGCCATGACTGCCAGCAATACACTGAGCGCGACCACACGCACCAAGCGCAGGTTCCGCATGCCCTGATCAATGTCGGTTTGTCGCACTCTATTCATGAATGGAATTGAACTGTTCGTCATTCGGTTTTTCGTTCCCATGAGGTTCGGTCGTATCAACCGAACGCAGCCGATTGACGATATCGGATTTTTCACCCGATAAATAGCTTCGCAGCAGGTCAGCAAACGCTGGGTAGTAAGCGAACTCTGCTTGTTCCTTGACCTTGGCACAGAATATCCCGACCCATTTTCCGATATGATTTGAAATGAACCCATGCTGCAGGTGCAGGAGCTTTGCCGCGTCTTCCTGATTCCGATCTGTCCACGCTTGGGATTCTTCCTTGGCGAGAAGTGATAGAAAATCCAGTTCAACACTGATGTGATCGGGGATGTCCGTCTCTTCTTCGCCCATGTCGAACCCTGCGTCACGATAGGCCTGACGAACGGCTGATGTTTCCACGCCCCACAAAATTCCACTGCCGCGTTTTAGCTGTACCGATTCATGTGGAGATATATGTTTTCCAGGCCCCAGAAACAGTCGCGTGTATTCGATAGCCAAATCTTCAGCAATATCAACAAACCGGCCTGTCTCGAATTCATCACCGATATCAACGCCCGCACCAGACAGCGCGACGACCAGTTCTGGCGTTTTCATCTGACACAGAAATTCAGCGGAAGGTTCACGCCGAAAAACCGTAGCCAGAAGGCCATAGAGCCGACTTCGCTCTATGGCACTTCTGGCCAGTTCATCATGACCAATGGCTGGTGTTACGTCATGCACTTGCCATAACCTTTTCTACGGTTACCACGGTATCCATAAAGCGTAACTGGCCCGAGATCGGATCGGCACGATTGCCGATGATCCAGTTTGGATGGGCACCATTGCTCGTCCACCAGATGCGGTCGATATCGGCTTCATCTCTGGCTTCGGGTGCTGCCTTGCCAGATGCATAACGACCATATTCCCAGTGACCGCAGTGGTGAGAGATCGCCACGGTACCCGGTACAATCGCGGGGGTCACCCTTGCAGCAAGCTCAAGCTCACCATACTCGGATTTGACCTTGATCATATCGCCTTCTGCAATACCTCTTTCGGCTGCCGTTAGCGGATTGATCCAGGCCGGGTTGTCATGGGAAATCTCGGTCAGGTACTTGCAGTTTGCTGAACGAGAGTGGATCTGCGTGGACAGCTTGAACGTTGTCAGGATCAAGTCGTCAGCGCCCATAGCATCATGTTCGGGTGCTGCTATCCACGATGGCAAGGCTGGCAGGCCTTTTTCGTCGAGGATCTCGGAGTAAAGCTCCATGTAGCCAGACTTGTTGACCTTGTCAGGTTTAAAGCCTGAATACACCACACCGTCGATCTCCTGTCCGACGTACGCCTTATAGGATTTCTTGGTGTGCGTGTAGCCTTTCGCCAGGGCTTCTTCTTCGCTGGCGACTTTTGCCTTCTTCCAGTTCCAGTAGACGCCGGTCTCCGGATCCATAACAACACCTTCAGCCTGATAGACATCTGGTTTAAGGACCTTTTTGTAGGAGTAATATTTTGGCTTGGCTTCTGGATCATGGTAGACGCCATTGGCTTTCATGTAGTCAAAGCCACCGGCTGCCTTGACCGCAGGTGTTTTCTCACATGATGCCTTGACGAATTCCTCGTGGCTTTCAACACCCAGCGGGAACCCCATACGCTCTGCCAACTCGATGCACACATCAGCAAAATCGCGGCATTCACCAAGTGGTTTCACGGCTGGTTGACGAATGTAGTATTCGGGAACCTGTGTCGGCGAAACCATGTCTTCCCAACCCCAACGCTCCGTGAAGGGTGTATCGGGCAGGATGATGTCCGCCAGGGCAGCCGACTCGTCATAGTACGGGTTCACGCAGACGCTGAACGGAATCAACGTCTCATCTTTCATAATATCGATATTTTCCTGAACCTCGCCATTGGCGTAGACGGGAGTGTAGCAGTACCACATGTAAATATCAGGCCGTCCGGCACTACCGTCCTTGATCATCTTCAGGACCTGATGGTTGACGTGATGGGTCGGAAGTTTCGCCGCACCCGGCATGCCATCGACGATCTTCAGCTTGCGGGATTTCGGTTTTTTCTTCGGTCCCTTTGGATACTTCCACTTGGCACCGACAGCCTTGCACCGTCCGCCGGGATTATCGACGTTACCGGTGATCGAGGCCAGCATCTGCACTGCACGTTCGGTATCAGCACCATGATGATGGGCAACAGCCCCACGGTAGCTGATGATGCAGGCCGGTTTGACCGTTGCAACTTCACGCGCAAGGGTGCGGATCTTGTCGACGGGAACACCGCTGACGCCTTCGGCCCATTCCGGTGTGTACTGCGCAAGGTGTGCCTTTAGCGCGGCCACTTTCTCATAAATAGAGGCACCGCTTCCGGGCGTAACCTTGACGAACTTCAGGAAGTCCTCACCTTCGCCTTTGTACAGGTCTTCGCTCATGATCACGTTGCACATGGCCAGAACGACGGCACGGTCGGTTCCCGGTTTGACGGGCACCCATTCGGAAGACTTGGCTGCGGTATTCGACAACCGGACGTCAAACGTCACCATACGAATATTGCCTTCGGTCAGCCGGGCAATCAGCCGGTGCGCCGTTGGAATATGGTTGGTGTGGGCTTCCAGTACGTTAGACCCGAAATTCAGCACATAGTTCGTGTGATCAAAGTCCCAGTTATCATAGTGGCCGCCCCAGGTCAGTTCCTGGCCTGTCCACTTTGCAGCTTCGCAGATCGAGGTATGGTTGCCGATCGTGCCTGTGCCGTAATTGGCCAGAAACAGGCTCTTGATGAGCTTGGAATGGCTCGCTTTCATGCGACCATAATGGAACATCACTTTTTCCGGTGTTCCCGCGTCGCGCAGTCCTTTCATACGCGTCGCAATTTCACCAAGCGCTTCATCCCAGCTAACCCGTTTCCACTTGCCCTCGCCGCGTTTACCAACGCGCCGCATGGGATGGAGAACCCGATCAGGATCGGAGTACTGGTTAACCCCGCCTTGTCCCTTGGAGCACATGACCCCGTTGGTACGGATAGAGTTCGGCTGGCCTTCGATTTTTACCAGTCGCCCATCTTCAACGTACGAGATGTTGGGGCAACGGGTAACGCACTGCCAGCAGGCACTCGGAACAGCTTGGCGTTCCTTGCCGGTGATCGGAGAGAAGTCCTTACCACCGATAACCGGTCCTGCGGAGACTTGCCGGACCAAGGCTCCACCAGCCAATGCGGCGAGTGGTACGGTGGCGCCGACCTGTAGAAAGTTTCGTCGGTTTAACATGTTGGCCTCCTCAAATTCCCAAGGGTCCAGTCACCTGACCGGCAACAACAACGACGTAGCGCAACAGGAACCCGCCCAGCAGGACAATGGCGCAAACTATCACTTCCATACCGCGAGGCATGGCATAGGTTTTGTGATACATCAGTGTCGGGATGACGTAGCGAAGCTCAATCAGTGCTGGCAACAACAACCCTACTACAACTACACCAAGCCAGAACAAGGTTGCCAGATCACCACCAGGCAGGATAACCGATACGGCATGTGCCGAGTTTCCTATGGTCAAGTGAGCGAACATGATGAACAGGAAGATAGCCAGGACCTCAAAGCTGATCAGCAGCACATCGGACGACGTGAGCAGATAAGTAGCCCTGCTTGCAACCTTTTCTTCATCAGTTGAGTGCGGGGTAGCACCGCCATTTTGATGCTTGGGGAACAATGCCCGCAGCAGAAGAATCCCTGCGACACCCGTTGACAAGGATGAAATCAGGAACAACAGCGCCAGCACCGGAGAATTCCAGAATGGGCGCGCGGGAACGGCACCCAGCATGACGCCTGTGTAAATCGCAACGGAAATCCCAAGCGGCACACCGATCCATGCCAGTCTCTCGCGTAATCTGGTCATGCCGTCACCGGGTGCGCTCCCTTTTACCAGGAACGTATAGGCATAGATGACACTGGCCACGATGCACAGGCCGAGCACCCACGAGCCGATGCTCATCGGCGACATATTGATGGTCATGAACAGGTGGATCCACTGGAAAAGCAACCCGATGTCGCCATGTTCAATAGCGGCTTCGAAAGTTCCCAATTCAAAGATGATCATACCGGTTCCGGCTATCAGTGGAATGGGCGCCAACAGGGCGCCATAGCGTGCTATGTTAAAGTGATCACCGCGGAAGCCACCACCGCCGCCGCGCAACAGAACGGATGAGCTGACCGTAAAGGCGCCCGCGCCCACACCAGCCAGAAAAAGGTACCCAATGACGGGAAGGCCCCAATCTACTTCATACATAACCATTACCTCCGTTCCAGAGCGGGACGATGCGTGTCGACCCGGACATATTGTCCCGGAACCCGCGTGTCATTTTCGTCCGCGTGATCAGCACCGATATAGAAGACGTTCGGCTCGGTTCCCATCTCCTTCCTGAGCACAGTCATGGGCTCGGTGGCAACGAGTTTGGCAACTTCGCTTTCCGGATCATTCAGATCGCCGAAAATTCTGGCTCTGCCCTGGCAGGTGTTGACGCAGGAGGGCTCTAACCCCTGTGTCACCCGATGCAGACAGAAATCACATTTATCGGCGGTACCGGTATTGGGGTTGATGAATCGCACATCGTAAGGGCAAGCCTGCATGCAGTACTTGCAACCGATGCAAATATCCGCATCGACGACAATGATGCCGTCTTCCTTCCGCTTGTACGTCGCCCCTGTTGGGCAAACATCGACACAGTGAGGATTTGAACACTGGTTGCACAAACGCGGAAGGAAACTCCGGGAAACGTTAGGATACGTTCCCTTTTCAACGTATTCCACCCACGAACGCTGCTTCCCAAGTGGCACCTCGAACTCCGTCTTGCAGGCAACGGTACACGCATGACACCCGGTGCACTTGCGCGTATCAATGACCATCGCATAATGTACGGAACGCTTGGTAACGGCGGCCTGTGCACTGCCGGGAAGAACTGCAGCAACGGTTGCCAGAGCCGCTCCCTTGCCAATGTTTTTAACCAGACCCCTACGGGAAGTGGATATCTCTGTCGCTTTCATGCCATGTCCCCTTTACCTGCGGGTTGACGCAATTTGAATTCCAACACTTGCGTGATTTTGCGCCCGCCAGGATTTGGCAGCGATGACTTTTCTCATGATTTGGGAATTAAAGACGGGATGGTTAATTATGCCATAGGGGATGCTGCGGCGTAGACGACCGCCGGAGATCAGTGGTGGAGGTTGTGGTGCAGTTCCTCGATGAGAAGGTCAGGCTGATCAACGCGCACTGTGTGGCCGGATATATTTAACAGGCCGTCATTCTGTATGTCGCGCAATGCCCGTGATACGGACTCGGGCCGCGCACCGATCATCTCTGCCAGATCACGTTGTCTGACCGGCAACTCGACAAACAGAGTTCCATCGCTGGTGGTCGTACCATAGTGATCGCTCAACAGAATCAGCAGGTGGATAATACGCGTTCGCACACTCAATGCCGCAATTTGAAACAGCCGTTCTTCAGTTTCACCAAGAGCCTGCGCGGTATGTTCCAGAAAATTCATGCCGAGTTTTGGGTTACCGATCAGAAAGCCCCGCATGGTCGAGGCATCTATAAAGTAAATTTGAGCATCCTTGATCACCTCGGCCGTAGCGCGATGGACTTCTTTCGCCAGCAGGGGTCGGTAACCAAGGGTATCGCCTTGGTGGGCAAGTCGAACGATCGCCGATTGCCCGTCCTCATCGGTCTTACGGGCAGCGACGACACCACTTTCAACAAAATACAGGCCCTCGCATGGATCGCCTTGCACGAAGATCAACTGCCCTGCCTTGTACGTACGGCAAGTGACTTTGCGATTGAACAGGGTAATCTCATCAGGCGTCAACGCATCCCACTCCGTATTGGCACGGGTGCGCGCACTCAGGCTGGGTACGCTCAAATCTTGATGTATCTGGTCCTGACCCACGACATCCTCAGCAAGTGAGCCGCTTGGACTCACCCTTCAAACGGGAATTCATTCATACCGATGGTACCTGAATAAATCAGAAGTCAAACGGCGGCATTGATTCAAATCAACGCCTCTTTCTTTTCAGGGGAACGTGCTCATCTTATATATGAAACAGGGCGTAGATGGCGATGAACGTCATCAGCATCGCCGAGCCGTAACAAACCGCCATGACCATCGTGTCGGCGCGGATGCCGAAATCGTGAGCAGTGATGCGAAGCCGGTGCGCTGCGTGCCAGATGGGCAGGAACACAGCCAGAAAAACGAGCGCCTTGCCAACGGGATGTTGCACCACGCCAAGTACCCGGTCATAGGCCAGCGCCTCAACTGGCAGTAGCCCCATGCTCAATGCCACCCCCGTTACAACGATCATCACTGGCGTGATGAATGCGGCGAAAGTACCGCCCGCTGCAAAAAGAGACCAAACAATGGGTTTATGGGAACGTGCCATAGCTACACCCCGACCAGAAACAAAATGATCGCCGAAACCACCACCCAGCCAGCGTAGTGCGCCCCGATGATAACGCCGCCGGGAAGACGGAACTCGCCAAGCTGTATCGGCATGGCCTTGGGCGTAACATTGAACCAGGTGATCGTGTGATAAAGCGCAAAAGCCAATGCCAGCAGATGAAAGGCAATACTCGCTGGCGTCTGTAAAGCCGCAAGAAAGTCACCCCACGCACCGGCACCCTGCGACAGGCGCAGGAGGCCAATAACAATCACGGCGGTATAGGCACCAATGAAAACACAACTCACCTCACGCGCCATGTAACGAATATAGCGTGGCTGCGCGAACCACCACGTCGTGGTGGAAGCAGGGCGTATATATGGCTTGCGGCTCATGGCTTCCTCCCCGCCAGCAGTGCAGCCTTGAAGTAGTCGAGAGTGCTGGCGATCTTGGTTTGCTGGATCGCCCCGGCTGGGTCAACATCATGCGGGCAAACCTCTGAACACGCGCCAACGAAACTGCATTCCCATATACCGTCATTGCTGGCGACCACGTCTTCGCGTGCGGCGCGCCCGACGTCACGGGAATCAAGATTATACCGGTGCGCCAGCGCCAGCGCTGCCGGGCCAACGAAGCTTTCGTCATGGGCATACTGCGGGCAAGCCGAGTAACACAGAGTGCAATTGATGCAGAGCGTATACTGCTTGAATTTATTCAGCTGCCCCGGCGTTTGCAGGTGCTCACCGTCATCGATGGGTTTTTCTGTGCGCGATACAAGGTACGGTTTGACGCTGTCCAGCTTGGCCATGAAGTCATCCATGACAACGACCAGATCGCGTTCAATCGGGAAGTTCGCCAGCGGCTCAACCCGAATTGTATCGGGTAGGTCGCGCAGGAATGCCTTGCACGAAAGCATTGGCTCGCCATTGATCATCATGCCGCAACTGCCGCAGACAGCCATATGGCAGGACCACCGGTAACTCAGTGTGCGGTCGAGTTCGTCCTTGATATAGTTTATGGCATCGAGCACGACCCAGTCCTCATGGCACGGCACCCGGTACAGCTGAAAGGCCGGAGCCTCGTCCGTTTCCGGGTTGTAGCGCATGATCTCCAGATCGATATACCTATCGCTCATTTCTGCTCGCCTCCGTAAACACGTTCGCCGGGTTGCGAGCGGGTAATGACGACGTCACGGTATTCGATGCGGGGGTCACCACCCGCAACGTAGTGGGCTAGCGAGTGTTTGAGGTAAGCTTCGTCATCGCGCTGTACGTGATCGAGGCGTTGGTGCGAACCGCGTGATTCCTTACGCTCAAGGGCTGAAACAATGATCGCATCGGCAACGTCGATCATGGCACCGAGTTCCAGCGCCTGAATCAGGTCCGTGTTGTAAACGTTGCTCTTGTCGACGAGTTCAATATCAGCATAACGCTGGCGGATATCGTTCATTGTGGTGCAGCTTTGACGCAGCGATTCATCAGTGCGGTAGATGCCGGCACCAGCTTCCATTGTCGTATTCATTTCGCGGCGCAGTCCGGCAACGCTCTCGCCGCCGCCCGCGCTCTGGAACAATCGACTAAGCCGACCCTGTGCCGTAGCCGCCTGTTCGCGGACCGCCGCTTCGTCAACATGGGCATTCTCGCCCTCTGCCAGCTTTGCAGCCCCCAATCCGGCACGCGCACCAAAGACCAGAAGCTCGGTCAGCGAGTTGGAGCCCAGACGGTTTGCACCGTTAATGCTGACGCAGGCGCACTCACCAGCTGCGAACAGTCCCTTGAGTCGGGTCTTGGCATCGATATCTGTATCAATGCCGCCCATGGTGTAGTGCACCACCGGGCGCACCGGTATCGGTTCATAGACCGGATCGACACCGACATAACTGATTGCCAGATCGCGCACCATGGGAAGGCGTTCGTCGATTTTCTTTTCGCCTAGGTGCCGCAGGTCGAGGTGGACGACATCGCCGTGCGGCGTATCAATCGTGCGGCCTTTTTGGTGCTCATGCCAGAATGCCTGACTCAGCCGGTCACGCGGGCCAAGTTCCATGGCCTTCTTGCGCGGCCACGGATCGGGTGGGCCAAGGCCATAGTCCTGCAGGTAACGATAGCCATCCTTGTTGAGCAGAACGCCGCCTTCACCGCGCGACCCTTCGGTGATCAGAATTCCGGTGCCGGGTAGCCCGGTCGGATGATACTGGACGAATTCCATATCCTTTAACGCCACCCCGGCACGATAGGCCATGGCCATGCCGTCGCCGGTCTTGATTGCGCCATTGGTTGTGAACGGAAAAACGCGGCCAGCCCCACCGGTGGCGATGATCACCGCCTTGGCTCTGAACAATCGTAATTGCCCACTACGCATTTCAATTGCCGCAACACCACGACAGTGTCCATCAATGACCAGCAAGTCGGTCGTGTAGAATTCATCGAAACGTTCAATGTTGGGGTACTTGAGCGAGGTCTGAAACAACGTGTGCAACATGTGAAAGCCGGTCTTGTCGGCGGCATACCATGTTCGCTCAACCTTCATACCGCCAAACGGTCGCACAGCAACGCGGCCATCGGACTGGCGGCTCCACGGACAGCCCCAATGCTCCATGCGGGTCAGTTCTCGCGGTGCTTCCTTGACGAAAAGATCAACCGCGTCCTGATCACACAGCCAGTCACCACCGGTGACGGTGTCGTTAAAATGATTGTCAAAGCTGTCGTTGTCTTTGGTTACACCGGCGGCACCACCCTCAGCGGCAACGGTATGGCTGCGCATGGGATAGACCTTGGACAGCAGCGCGACCTTGAGGTCAGGATTTTCTTCAGCAATGGCAATGGCCGCCCTGAGCCCTGCGCCACCGGCGCCAACGATAACAATATCTGTGGTGATCACGCTCATGCACGTCGCTCCGCCACCACTTTCTGGAAAAGACCGCCGAAATAGGTCTCCTGCCGCCAATGGAAACCACCCGGATTGGATGCAAAGTCCTTGATTTCATGATGCCATAGGCCCTTGGCAAATGGCTCAAGGGTATCAAACACAATGCTGGTGATAAGCTTCAGCGGATGTGCCCAGTGCGGTTTGTGGTAATCAACAAAGACCACCTTGCCGCCGGGAGCAACACTGGCAAGCATCGCATCCATGACCTTATGCTTATAATCATCGGGCAGTTCGTGCATCAGAAAATAACAGCATACGGCGTCATAGGGTGCGCCACCGGGGAGGCACGCATCGGCACGTCGTGCCGTAGCCTGCGGCAGTCCGCGCAACTTGCGACGGCAACTGGCGACCTGGATGGGCGCAATGTCGGTGACCTCAAGGCAACCTTGGGTGCCAAGGTGGCGCGCCAGATTGGGAGAGAAGTCGCCATAGACAGAAGCCGGTTGCAGCACGCGCTGGCCGGGTAAGAACTCGGCAAACGCCGCGCGTTGCAGGCGACGGTGCTGGCCCCAGAGAATAACCGAGACGACAGGTTCGCGGTCCAGACGTCGGACGTTTTTTGGATCCAGATAGGCCCAGTAATAAACGTCGTGCAGGTATGCCGGAATTTCCGGCGGATCAATTTTCGACTGCTGGAGCCCTGGTGCGATGCTGACAACATCTGCCTGTCGGGGTTTAGTGCCGGATGGCGCCGATATTTCAGCTGTTGCTTCGCGGTAGTTTGTGCGTGCATCCATTATCAGGTCCCTTTCCTTCAGCTCATGACGGCTGATCCGGGTATTTTGATGATTTAAGTATTGGATACATCCGTAAATTGTGTGGACGGCTATCGTTCTCTGTCTCGTGAGTAACGATAGAGTAATAGCCTCGAAAGGAAAATGACGTGAATCAACTTTTACGGAATTCGCCGCGCAGATAAGCAGATAAAAAGAGCCGTCCCGTTTATGAAACGACCACATCAAACTCGACCTGGCTCACATTACATAGCGTGAAGCCGCTTTCGCTGTGGATCGAGAAAAGGAATGCTGGTTGCCGTGGCACTGCATTGAATTGTCGGCCCCTTCAATTCCAGCCGCGTGCCTTCCTTGGCTGCGGATGGGATGAGGTGGACCAGCGCAATGGATTTTCCGAGACTCCGGGAATAGGCCGCCGTGGTGATGCGGCCCACACGCGCGCCATCAATGAACAGTTCCGCGTCATGATCGACCACATCGTCATGCTCGGCGACAATCCCGAACAGTTTCATCTTCTCTTTGCCTTCCAGTTCGAATAGAGCCTGCTTGCCGCGGAAGTCTGCCTTGGTGCGAGAAATGGTCCAGCCCATATCGACTTCCCACGGGGTGTTTTCTTCGGTGGCTTCGGCACCGTAGAGCAACAGCCCACTTTCAACACAGATCGATTCAATCGCGCCAACCGACATGGGCATCAACCCAAGCGGTTTGCCGTGCTCCATCAGCGCGTGCCAGACCTCGACAACCTTGTCTGCCGTGGTGAACAGCTCATAGCCCCGTTCACCGGAAAACCCGGTGCGTGAGATCATCAGGTCCTTACCGAATAGCTTGGCGTCGATGTGGTGGGAAAACACCAGTTCGCTGAGGTTTGCATCGGTATGGGCGTCGAGCAATTCCAGCGATTTCGGCCCCTGTACGGCGATCACATGCATGTCGTCATCTTCTTCGATGCTGACATTGCGACTCTTGGCATCCTCTTGCAGGTATTCAAGCGTCGGGCCAATGCCGTTTGCCACCAGAAAGTGATCCTCGGCCATGCGGTTAATAATGGCATCATCACAGAAGTGGCCGTTGTCCTTTAAAATGGTGCAATAGGCCGATTTGCCGACGGGGATTTTCGACATGTCGCGTGGCACCAGATAATTAACGGCAGCCAGTGCGTCGGGACCGCGCACATGGATCTTGGTCAATGCCGAGGTATCCCATATGCCTATGGCCGAACGAACCGCGTTACGCTCGTCATAGGGATCAGTGGGATAGGTATAGGGCAGCTCCATGCCGTTCCAGTCGCCCATCACGCCGCCGAGCGCACGCAAAGTGGAATCAAGTGCCGAAACCCGTTTAGACATATTCGCATTCCCCTGTTTATGTATTGATAAGGTGTGACGGTCAGCCGTAATAATATATGTGTTAAATGCGCTATGTGTTCATGTTGAGGAATACTATAAGTGTGAATACACAACAAAAATATAAATGATAAGCAGGGCGACTTTCTTAAATTTGAGATTTATGGGGAGACGAATTATGACGGATATTGGCGCAGTATTTGCCAATCTAGCTGACAGCGGCGAACCACCCTTGATTGCTCAACTGGCGCGCGCCTCGTGGCTGGCGGGAACGGCAAAATCCGCCGTTAGTCTGGGGATTTGCGACAAATTAAGCGGCGGCAGGCAAACCGCTGCATGGATGGCAAAAGAGCTAGGGGCAAATCCACTCCACACTGAGGAAATGATGAATTCCTGTGTTGCCGCCGGTTTGGTGGTGAAAATCGGCAACGCGTATGAGAATTCAGAAGAAAGCGCCAAATATCTGGTCAAGGGAGAGCCCGCATATTACGGCGAAGCCTTCACCTACCTGTCGAGCCTCGGCGATCTCTTTAATCAGGTCGACACCGCCATGCTTTCGGGCGAGGAAATGTCGCACGAAGATGAATTCAAGAGCGAGGAAGAAGAAGCCGCATACTGGACCCATTACATGCTAGCCATGGACCAATGGGGCGGTCGGATGCAGGAAGATATGCTGACCGATAATGTTGATCTGAGCGGTAAAAAAACCTTCCTCGATGTGGGATGTGGCTCCGGCGTTTACACCCGAGCTGTCTGCAAAAAATATCCCGATATAAAAGGCATTCTGTTTGATCAGGAAAAAGCGCTGCCACTGGCCTTATCCATGGTGGAAGCCGAAGGATTGTCTAATCGGATTACCAGCCGGGCCGGGAATTATTATACCGATGATTTCGGTTCCGGTTACGACGCCGTGCTGTTCTCCGGCGCCTTGATTCAGGAACCGCCCGAAGGCCAGATCAAGCTTCTGAAGAAGGCCTATGAGAGCATGAATTCCGGCGGCATGATTATTGTCCAGGACATCTTCAGAATTGGCCCCTACACCGAGACACATCCCAAAATTGCTCTGGAAAGCCTGGTGGCGGCAGTCTTCTATGGCGGTTCAGGTGGTGTGGTTTCGGGTGATGAAACGGTCGAGTTCATGGCCGAAGCCGGCTTTAGCGCAGCCAAACAAATCACCCTGACAGGGGTGTACTCAATCGTCACAGCCGTTAAACCCTAGACGCGCTGAACAGGCATCAAAAAAGGCGCTGGCCCAACCGGGTTCAGCGCCTTTTTTATTGATGCATTATTTATGCTGTCACATGGCGCGTAGGCGTTTGCGCTGTGGATCGACAAAGGGAATGGCGGTTGCCGTGGCGCTGCATTGGATGGTCGGACCTTTTAGCTCCAGCCGGGTGCCTTCCACCGCAGCGGACGGGATCAGGTGGACCAGCGCCAATGATTGTCCGAGGCGTTTGGAATAGGCCGGTGTGGTGACGTGCCCGACGACCACGCCATCGATGGAGAGCTCGGCGTCGTGTTCCACTACATCGTCGTGATCGGCAACAATACCAAAGAATTTGACCCTTTCTTTGCCTTCTAGATCGAACAGGGCCTGCTTGCCACGGAAGTCGCCTTTTTTACGTGATACGGCCCAGCCCATGTCGACCTCCCACGGGGTGTTGGCCTCGGTGGCCTCGGCGCCATAGGCCATCAGGCCGCTTTCGATATGAACCATTTCCAGGCCGCCAAACGAAACCGGGCGAAGCCCGTACGGCTGTCCGAGTTCCATTAGCTGTTGCCAGATATCGACGACTTCGGCTGCGGTGGTGTAAATCTCATAACCTCGTTCACCAGAATACCCGGTGCGAGACAACATCACATCCTTACCGCAAAGGTTAGTGTGAATCTGATGGCAAAATGGCAGCTCGCGAAGATTTTGACTGATCTGGGCATCCAGTAGGTCAACGGCGTTCGGCCCTTGCATGGTGATAATATGCAAGTCTTCATCAAGCTCAACACGCAGGTCGCGGCCTTGGGCGTAATCCTGCAACAGCTCAAACGACGGGCCGATGCTGCCAGCGAGCAGGAAGTGATCTTCGGCCACATGGAAGATAATGCCGTCGTCACAAAAATGTCCGTCATCCTTCAGAATTGGGCAATAAGCCGATTTTCCAACAGGGATTTTGCTCATGTCGCGGGTGACGAGGTAATCCACAGCCGCCAGTGCATCGCTGCCACGGATCTGAATCTTCGTTAATGCAGATGTATCCCACATGCCGAGCGTCTCACGAATTGCGTCGTGCTCGAGATGCGGGTCGTTGGGAAAACCGAATGCAACAGGCATATCATTCCACTCGCCCATCTCTGCGCCGAGCGCGCGTACCGTGGCATCGAGCGCGGAAATCCGTTTTGTCATGTCTGTCGTCTCCAAAAATGTGGAGGTAGAACGTGTGGCGAAAGCCAAAAATAATATATGTGCTAAACGTGATATGTGCTGAATTTAAATATTCGCATAGGGTGAAAGAAAAACAACGGCCAATCGGGAGGTAGTTTGATGACACAAGGTAAGACAATTGCGTTTTTTCCAGAGGCTTGTTACGGGCCAGCGCTGAACTCTGTCGGCATTGCACAAGCTTGTGAGAAGCTGGGGCACAAGGCGGTGTTCCTGACAGACCCGGGGCTTTCCGGTGTCTACTCGGGCTACGGCTTCGAGGAGCACGCAGTCAATATGTCCGAGCCCATGCCGCCCGAGGAGATGGCGAAGTACTGGACAGACTTTATTGATGGCCACATTCCGAACTTCGCCAAATCGCCCTATGACCAGATCGGCAACTATGTGAAGGAATGCTGGGAAAACATCGTCAACACCTCGGTCTGGGCCGAAAAAGACCTTCCCGCCATTCTCGACAGGGTCAAACCGGACCTGATTTGCGTCGACAACGTCATCCTCTTCCCGGCTTGTAAACAATACGGCGTGCCATGGGTGCGTATTATCTCGTGCAGCGAGAACGAGATTACCGATCCGGATATCCCACCGCACCTTTCAGGTTGCGGTGAAAATGATCACGCGGCGCACAAGGCCTATCTCGACAAGTTCAACGAGGTGATCGGCCCCATTCACGCAGAGTTCAATACGTTCCTCGCTGAATGTGGCGAGGACCCGTATCCGCTGGGTGAGTTCTGTGAAGCCTCACCGTACCTGAATCTGCTGCTCTACCCTGAGCCAGTAAAATTCAAACGGCGCAATCCGCTCGATCCAAAACAGTTCCAGTTTCTGGAAGGTTGCGTGCGCAAAGAAGCCGATTACGAAATCCCCACCTTTGATGCACACAATGACGGCAAGCTGATCTACCTCAGCTTTGGTTCTCTGGGTTGCGGTGATACCGGTCTGTTGAACCGTATTATCAGCGAACTGGGCAAACTGCCATACCGCGTTCTGGTCAATGTCGGCGAGTATATGGATGCCTATAGCGACTTGCCACCGAACGTTCAGATCAGCGACTGGTTCCCCCAGCCGACCCTGATTTCAAAAGTCGACATGGTGATCCATCACGGTGGCAACAACACGTTCACCGAATGCCTGTACTTCGGCAAACCCGCCATCATCATGCCCTACGTATGGGACGGTCACGACAACGCAACCCGCGTCGAAGAAACCGGTCACGGCTTCAAAATGCACCGCTCAAACTGGCAGCCCGAGGAATTGGTATCAAAGATCGATGCCTGTCTGAACGACGCGGCCATACAGGCCAAGATGGTAACAACATCGGCACACATGCAGCAGTTCAACGGCCCGGAAAGAGCCGCTGGATTGCTCGACCAACTCTTGAAGGATAACGCTTAATGGCACACGACGGCCTATCATCATCGGCGCCGCATATCTGCCCGGCGACCACGATTGAACACGACCTCGAGGATTGGGGCGACCAGCCCGATATGCTTGAAGGGCAATCGCATTCCAGCGGCATTCTGCTTTGGCAAAGCGAAGACCAAACGTCAGAATCAGCCATGTGGATTTGCACACCCGGCACATGGCGCTTGAGCATCCCCAGTGACGAGCTGTGTCACTTCGTTTCGGGCCGCGCGACCTATACCAGTGATGACGGCGAGGTTATCGAGGTCACGCCCGGCACGGTGGTGCACTTTATGAAGGGGTGGACGGGGCAATGCGTTGTCCACGAAACCATGCGAAACGTCTTTATGCTACGTTGAGGAACTGATGAAAACACCTATACTAAGAGACCCACGGACAATTGAAGCCGAACTGGACTGGGGCGTTATCCCCACCATGATTGAGGGCGAGTCCCACACCTCGGGCGTTCTGTTGAATAAAGGCGGCCCCAACGGCGAAGCTGAAAGCGGCGTCTGGATCTGCACGCCGGGCTACTGGAACTGTCATGTGACATCCGATGAATTCTGCCATTTTCTCGAAGGCCGCTGCACCTACACCCACGAGTCCGGTGATGTGATCGAGATCAAACCCGATACGGCAGCGTTCTTTCCCAAGGACTGGAAAGGCACCTGCCGGGTCCACGAAACCATCCGAAAGGTCTATTTGATACGCTAGAAATGGGCCTGAATTCATCTATCAGCATGTATAAAAACACAAGGAAATCCGGCATATCCGGAAAGAGCACTGTCCTTAAATGAACATTTGACGTCGCGAAAATACAAATAGAATTCAGTATGAATCAGTACGGTTTTTCGACACACTAAGGCTTAGGGACGCCAAGGTGATATAACTCAAAAAACGATAAAAACTCAAACGACCCAAAAATAAAATAATAACCGACCAAAAAGATTAAAACTTCAGGAGGTTCACTATGGGAATTACACGCAGAGATTTTGTAAAAACAACCGCTGCTGGTGCCGCTATCGCCAGCACGGGTCTTCCAACCCGCACTTTTGCGGCAAGCCAGAAAACCGTTAAAATCGGCATGAACATTCCAATGACTGGCGATTATGCCCCTTGGGGCCTGCCGGGACTATATGGCTGTCAGATTGTTGCCGATGATATCAATGCTGCAGGCGGCGTGGATATTGGCGGTGAGAACTACGCCATTGAAATGGTCTCCTACGACCACGGCTATGACATTGAAAAGGCCGTTCAGGGCTACAAAAAGATGGTTTCCGAAGACGAAGTCAGCATGGTTATGATGCTGGGCGGTGCGACCATCGGTGCCGTGATGCCATGGGGCGATCGCAAAAAGGTATTTACCACTACGCTGCTATCGAGCGATATCACACCGGATACGGAATACCTGATTGCACCGTGTGAATCACACCCGCTCTATATCGCAACGAGCGTTGAATATCTTGCCAAGGCTCACCCCGACGCCAAAACGGCCGTGATTGTGACCAACAACGATGTGGAATATGGCCTGCAGGCTGTCGCGACGTTCCAGGCCGCATTTGAAGTCGCCGGCATTGAAGTCGTCGATATGAACCTGCACGGTTTTGATGTGACGGATTTTGCTCCGATCGTCAGTTCTGTTCTGGCCAAAAACCCTGACATCTTCTGCATGGCAACGAGCTTCTACACCACAGCGTTGATGGAGCAGCTTTATCATCAGGGCTTCAAGGGCAAGGTCATCACCACGACACTGGATTACCATGAAGAGGTGATCGCCAAAACGAGCCAGGAATTCGTTGACGGTACCATTCACCAATTCCCCTCGTTCGATGATCCACGTCTGAACGATGCCGGTATCGATTTTCCAAATCCAAACGGTTTTGATGCCGAGTTCAGAAAACGTCATCCCAATGACTGGTCTGCTGTGTCCTGGGAATATCCAGCCATCATGCTGCAATGGATCGAAGGCGCAAAGGCCGCCGGTAGTATCGATTCAACCGCTGTCATGAACGCCCTTAAAAACAACCCGACCCCGCCGCATCCGTTTGGTGCGGGTAAATGGTGGGGCAAAGAGCTCTGGGGCCGTGACAGCATTGTTGTCGGCAAGTGGCCGGTTGTTGTCATCGAAGGTGGCAAGACACGGATCAAAGAGTTCGGTGACGTTTCCGATTGGCTCGACAAGCACTCTGACGTGCTCATCAAGTACATGAAGTCTCATGGGCTGCGCACTGTCACCTAAGACAGACTGACGATCAGGTCATAGGGGCGTCCATACCAAGCGGCCGTCCCGATGAATTGATATCCGCTGTGGCACGAAGCGTTGAACACATCGTTCGCGCATTGATGCCACAGCGGAACGTCTGATTTAGCCGATCTGGCTGCCCTGATTGAACAATCGTTAAACAATTTAGTTAAGGTTTTTAGATGGATCTCTTTCTCCAATCTATTGTTAATGGGCTGATTCAGGGTGGTTTTTTCTCCCTGTTTGCTGTTGGCCTTGTGCTCATTTTCGGTGTCATGAAGGTCGTCAACTTCGCGCATGGCGAACTGGTCATGGTTGGAGCGTTCACAATCTGGCTGCTTCATGCACAATTTGGACTTGGCTATATCCCGGCCATTGCGGTGGCAATTATTCTGGTTACCGCTATCGGTCTGGCGATGGAGAGATTGTTGTTCCTGCCGACGCGTTCCGACCCTTTGGCCGGATTGATCTGTTCGATCGGCGTGCTGTTTATCCTGCAGGTTGTTGCCACACTTGTTGGTGGTGACGGACCGCCAAAGCAGGTCCCGCCGCCATATCACGGCACACTCGTATTATTTGATACATTACGCATTCCCTACCAGAGGCTATTTGCGCTGGCTGTTTCTGTGACGGCGCTTGGTGCCCTCTGGCTGTTCTTGACACGCAGCAAGTTTGGCTGGGCGCTGCGCGCCGTTGCCCTCGATAGCGAGGCTGCTTCCTTACAGGGCATCAATACGAACAGGATTTCCATTATTGCCATCGGCGTTGGCGCTGCATTGGCAGGCCTTGCGGGGGGGCTTATGGCACCCCTGACCAATATCAATCCCCATATGGGACATAACGTTATCGTCACGGCGTTCATTGTAACGATTGTCGGCGGGGTTGGCAGCTTGTCAGGTGCCGTCCTCGCAGCCGTTCTGTACGCAATGTTCCATACCTTCATGACGGTCTATCTAGGCGCAACAATTGCCACGATTAGCGGATTGGTGCTGATGGTGATTGTCCTGATTGTGAAGCCGACCGGCATCATGGGAGTACGGGTCAGTGAATAAACAAAGCCTGTTCACAGCCAAAAATATGGCTCTCGGCACGTTCATCCTCGCGGTGCTTGTGATATTGCCGCACTTCCTCAAACTGCACCATCAGGACCTGATGATCTTCATGGTCATCAATGTGCTGGTTGTCTGTAGCTACCGTCTGGTCACCCTGACCGGCGAATGGTCACTGATCCACGCCGTGATGATGGGGGTCGGGGCCTATACCGTTGCCCTGCTGGCCATTCATTCCGATCTGGATATCTGGTTTACCCTGCCGCTGGCTGGATCCGCGGCTGCACTGATCGCCGCATTCCTGTGCTTTCCATTGTTGCGCATGACACAGTTCTACTTCCTGATCGGCTCGTTTGCTGCGGGTGAAGCCATTCGGCTAACCTGGGTGGAATTTGTCGGCGTGTTTGGCGGCACCAGTGGTTTGCGCGGTGCCGAAGCCCCGATCCTGTGGGGTATCGATTTCCTCGATCCCATCCCGTACTTCTATTTCACACTGGCTGTCGTGGCGTTTTGCCTGTTCATTCTCTACCGCATTGAGAATTCACGCGTTGGGCTGACCCTGCATGCCATCCACTGGAAGGCCCCGCTGGCAGAATCCGTGGGCGTTGATGCCTGGCGCTACCGTGCCCTGGCCTTCATCGTCGGATCATTTTTTGTGGGTATCGCCGGGGGCTTGAAAATTCACTATCTCGGCACCGTAACGCCCAACCAGTTCACGGTCGGGTTTATGGTCTTTATCCTGATTTGGGTGATCGTTGGCGGTTATAATAAATTTTACGGGCCGATCGTCGGCGTCGTCGTTCTAACCGTATTTGATGAGTCGATCAGAAGTTTTGAGGTCATACGGCCAGCCATTTATGGCGCGGTTCTCATCCTGTCGATCCTCTTCCTGCCGCTTGGGCTTGAGAGTATTCCCGGAAAAATCAAAGCATGGTTCGGCATCGGCACGTCGCGGCACGAACCACCATTGACCGATCAATAGAGCGTAATAGAAAACACCCATGGCAATTTTAGAAATCAATAACGTCACAAAGCAGTTCGGTGGCCTCACCGCGCTTGACGATGTCAGCTTCCAGATTGAGGAAGGTGAAATACGTGGTTTGATCGGCCCGAACGGCGCTGGCAAAAGCACCATGTTTAAAAACATCGCCGGTTTTTATGCCCCGACAAAAGGTTCCATTGTCTATCGCGGCGAAAATATCGAAGGCAAAAAACCCCATACCATTGCGGAAATGGGCATCGTGCGGACCTTTCAGGAAACCACGCTGTTTCAGGAATTGAGCGTCTTTGAAAACGCCCTGATCGGGACACATATCCGTTCACGCACAAACCTTTTTTCCGCAATCCTGGGACTCGATAAACTGAAACAGCAAGCTGCCAGCGAAAAGGTCATGGAAGTGCTCGAATTCATGGGCCTGACAGATCGCAAGGATCAATTGGCATCTGAATTGCCGCTTGGTTCGCAACGCGCACTGGCATTATCCATCGCCCTTGTTTCCGAGCCGAAGCTCATGCTGATGGATGAACCGTTCGCTGGCATGAACCCCGAAGAAACCAATCACATGATGGACCTGACCCGAAAGGTTCAGGAAACCGGCGTAACAATCGTTCTTGTTGAGCATGACATGAAAGCCGTCATGGGCCTGTGCAGCTACCTGACCGTATTAAACTTTGGTCTGGTACTGGCGCAGGGCTCGCCTGAAGACATTCGAAACAATGATAAGGTCATTGAGGCCTATTTGGGCGGGGCGAACTAGCATGCTTTTACAGGTCAATAATATCCATGTGCATTATGGTCAGGTCGCCGCGCTGAAGGGCATTTCCCTTGAGGTTGGCGAAGCTGATTTCGTCACCCTGATTGGCTCCAACGGTGCGGGCAAGAGCACAACGCTGCGCGCCATATCAGGCCTCGATCACCCCAGCGCGGGTGAGATCATCTTTGATGGCGAGCGCATCGACCGACTGTCTGCTGACAAGATCGTCAAGATGGGCATTGCCCACGTGCCGGAAGGCCGCAGGGTCTTCAAGGATTTGACGGTCACCGAAAACCTGCTGCTAGGTGCCTTCACGCGCGATGATCAGGACGGCATCAAAAAGGACCTCGACGCCACCTTTGAGCGCTTTCCGCGCTTGCAGGAACGCCACAATCAGTCCGCCAGAACCATGAGCGGTGGCGAGCAACAGATGCTGTCCATTGGCCGTGCGCTGATGTCACGTCCGCGTGTCCTGTTGCTCGATGAGCCTTCACTTGGCCTTGCACCCAACATCGTGCGCAATATCGCGCGCATTCTGAGGGAAATTAACGCACAGGGCGTTTCCATTGTTCTGGTCGAACAAAACGCCGAGCTGGCGCTCGAACTGGCGCGCCATGGCTACGTGCTGGAAACCGGCAATGTGGCACTGGAAGGCGAAGCAAAAGGCCTGATGGACAATGACCACGTTCGAAAGGCCTATCTGGGTATTTAAGATATCCGGGAAAGTGATCGAGCGTGAGGTGCAGGCTGAATTCCATGCAAATTTTCAGACAAATGACGCCGTAACGACTGCGACCATCGAGAGCCAAAGCTTCGCTAGTATCACCACGGCTACCGGGACACTTGAGGTACCTGAAGTATTTCGATTTAATATAAAACACTATATTTTATTTCATCCTACTATCGGCGTTAACGAGGAGGATTAAAGTTAATCAGCATGACCCGAAAACTGACACTTTATCCTTTTCTGTTTGTTATTCTGCTGGCCCCTTTACCTTTTGCTTCCAATCGTCCGTGGTCGTGGACTCTTTTGAGTCTTCTGGTCGGAATTCTGGTTTTATGGGAGATGCTGTCTTCTGGTGGCGAGAGCAGGAACAATCGTCGGTTCATGAAACGGATGATCCCCGGGGTTGCCCTGTTCGGCCTCGCTATCTTATGGATCGTATTCCAGATGACAGATGGCATGCTATTCGATCTGGCCCATCCTCTATGGCAGGAAACGTCAAAGCTATTGTCCCTTGACGTTGCGTCAACGATCAGCCTCGATCCGGAAGCTGGCATAGCCTCCCTGACAAGACTGTTATCTTATTGTGGCGTTTTCTGGATTGGTGCCCGCCTGGGTCGGGATCCGGAGAATGCCGAGTTCATGCTCAAAGCCTTTGTCGTGGCATCATGCTTTTATGGCGCCTATGGATTGTTCGTTTATTTTGCCGAGCTGAAGTCCGTTCTCTGGTATGAGAAATGGGCATACCAGAATGATTTGACGAGTACGTTTATCAACAGGAACAGCTATGCCACCTTCGCTGGCCTCGGACTGATCGTCAGTGGCGCCCTGATGTTTCAGCTTCTGGGCAGGAGGTTGCGGGGCGCCCACACCAGACGAGCGATGATCCTTGATTTCGCTGACAGGGCCTTTCGACAGGCATGGTTACCCATCTTGGGGATATTCATAACGACATTTGCACTCTTGCTGACCCACTCCAGAGGGGGGCTCTTGAGTAGCGGTGTCGGGTTGTTCATTTTGCTCGGGAGCCTGACCTACGCCCGGGTCATCCCCCGCAAGGTCGGGGTTTCTCTCAATGTCATCATCTTCCTGATTTGTGTCCTCATCTTCATTCTCGCCGGTAACGCCGTTGATGTCCGGTTGGCGAACACGTCACTTGAGACATCAATTCGCGATGACCTGTTCGCAACAATCCTGGATGCGGTCTCGTTCAACCCCTACCTTGGCACCGGATATGGGACCTTCGAACAGGCGTTTATGCCCCACAAAACCTTCGCACTGTCATTCTCGAACTGGGACAAGGCCCATAATTCTTATCTGGAGCTTGCCTTCGAACTCGGCATTCCTGCGACTCTGGCCATTGTCAGCACATTCGTGTGGTTCGCAGGCGTTTGTATCCATGGTCTTGTGAAACGAAACAGACGGCATGTCTTTGCCGCGATCGGATTGTCAGCAACCATGCTGGTCGGCACCCACGCGTTGGTGGATTTCAGCCTGCAAATCCCCGGTTTCACCGTAGGCTATATCCTGATCGTAAGCATTGCATGGGCACAATCGTGGCCGACGCCCCGGAGTGCCAGCCGGACTTCCAACAACAGCGACGATGCTGACGCCGGTCAGCGTTTCCAGGCCGCTGACTTCTGATTTCCAATTGGCCATTTTCAGGCCTGCACGAAACCGAACCTGACGGCAAGCGAACGCATCAGTGATTTACCGGCAAGAAACAGGTGAAACAGCGTCGGCAGCAATGCCGAAGCCCCCATGACCATGCCAAAATAAACGTTCCTGAGGTTATCCGCGCCGAAGGGGTCATTAAGCAGACTCGCCAATCGCCCCTCATAGAGCGTTGTCCGAGAGCCCATGGTTTCCGGTATGGCCAACAGGGCGCTGACGAGCCAGCCCGATACGATAAAGGCAAATAGCACCCAGAACGTCGCGAGGACCGCAATCAGCAGGTCAACGCTCAGGAACCCTAGGTACACAAGATTGTTATCCGAGGCGAGAGCCCGGCGGATGATAAAGATGGTCACAAACAGGGAAAGGCTGTCAAAGATAGCGCCAAGAAAAGACACCGGAAAACCGATCAGGATATGCTCATTTGCTTTGGGTGTTAGCAGATGCCCCGGATAGGCCGTCAGCAGCGCCCACCAGAAACAGCCTAAGTTTATGATCACGAAAATCAGGAAAATCTTCGGGAAAAAATACCGCGAAGATGCACGAAGGTTCTCAAACCAGCGCAGAAAATTTTCCAGCGAAATGCGCCAGAAAGAGAAAAGAGTTGGTCCTTGTCCCATCGTTGCGCTTTATCCTGATTGTTTCTAGAGTTTAAGGTCGCCGTTAAGTTACCACATGCAAATAATACAGGAACAGGATCAAGGACGCCCCTCACCCATAAAGGAGCTTTCCTAGCCTAAAGCCGTTCTGGCAATGCTACGTAGATCGTCATGTTTTGGGCACCAATCCAAGACCTCCCTTATTTTTCGTGTATTAGCAATCAACGCAAACGGATCGCCGTCACGGCGGTCATCCGTTTGCGTTGATCCGTAAGGATTAATCGGAAGGGTAACGGCCTCTACGCTCAACGGCATCTCGCTGAGATTGCAATATATGGCGGCTGACGAAGAAAACACAAAAGCATTGAGCCCTCGTTGACACAGCATTCAAACAAATTTCATTTAATCAACCATTGATCGAAATGACCATTTTGTGCAAGTATTATTAGTATACAACATCACCCGCAACACGTTGAATTTAATTGAACAATACATCCTCTTCTCGACAAAATCCCAAACGGCCAGGTTTCTGGAGATGGGGTCGGGTTAAAGAGGAAGGCTTCGGTTAGGGGCCATCTCAAACGGGGGTTTGAGGGAATGGGCGCAGAAAAAATTCTGAACAAGAGCCTCGCCCGCGATAAGGCGATTGGACTTCAACGACGGAGCAAAAGCGCCAGCTTGTCACCTGCAATTGTCTCCGGCATCGTCGGCATTACCGATGGCGTGATCATTATCGGCGTGGGGCTTGGGCTATATTTTGGTTACGTCGGGTGGGGCCCGGACAGTGCTCCCCTGTATCTCGCCAATCTGACTTCAAATATAGCCCTTACGCTCGGGTTGTTTTATTTCACTGGGCTCTATGATTTTGACGCAATCATTGCACCCGGCAGTCGCATCGGAAAAGTAATCAGCATCTGCGTTCTCGTCTTCATGATCATGGTTGTCTGGGCGTTTGCCCTCAAAGTTACCACAGAATTTTCACGTGTCTGGTTTTTCTCTTCATTGCTTGGCGAAGCTGGCTTGATCTGCCTGTTCCGGGTTTTAGTCCGTTCGCATATCCGCAACCGTGCACAAACCGGTAAAATTTCCCGGCGCATTGCCATTGTCGGCAGCACCGAACAGGCGGAACGCTTTATCACTACCTTGCAAGGTACGGACACGCCGTGGAATCACATTATTGGCATTTTTGATGATCGCAAGAGCGAGGAGCGGGCAAAATATCAGATCGGCGGCGTACCGGTTCTGGGTAGCATCAGTGAGCTTATTGACTTTACCCGCCAGGCGCGGGTCGATGATGTGATTATTGCCTTGCCGTGGAAAGAGGTCGACCGTCTTCGGGCCATTATTGGCCAACTTCGTGAATTACCGGTCAACATCCACTTGGGCAGCGACATGATCAGCTATGAGTTTCCTCATCGGAAAACATCCAGGCTCTCCGGTATTCCTCTCCTGAACGTGGCGCCCAAGCCGTTGGCCGACTGGAAAATTATCCTGAAGGAAATTGAAGACAAAGTACTGGCGACGTTGGCGTTGATCATATTCGCGCTACCCATGGCCCTGATCGCCATTGCCATCAAACTAGAGAGCAAAGGGCCCGTGTTGTTCGCCCAGAACAGATACGGATTCAACAATCAACTAATCAAGGTCTACAAGTTCCGATCGATGCTTCACGAAATGCGTGACGAAAATGCCGAGACACTGACCACCCGTAACGACCCAAGGATAACCCGCATCGGTGCTTTCCTGCGGAAATCAAGCCTTGATGAATTGCCACAACTCTTCAATGTCATTAAGGGCGATATGTCGATGGTCGGGCCGCGTCCTCATGCAACGGCGGCTAAGGCGGGAGAACGCCTCTATCCCGAAGTCGTCAATCAATACGCAGCACGACACAAGGTCAAGCCCGGCATAACGGGATGGGCGCAGGTCAACGGTTGGCGCGGTGAAACTGATACCGAGGAAAAAATCCTGAAACGCGTCGAACACGACATTTACTATATCGAGAATTGGTCGTTATGGTTGGACGTTCAAATATTGATAAAAACTGCGATCGTGGGGTTCGTCAACAAGAATGCGTATTGATAATAAAGGCCTGCCCGAAGGGTCAACATCACTTCGCCCGATAGCTCCTGAGAATGATTCCCTCCTTGTCATTTCACAATTTTACTGGCCGGAGAAAATTGGAACGGCACCTTACGTAACGGATATAGCGCAATGGATATCGCGCAAGATGAAACAGGTGACGGTCGTTACCGGACATCCGTATTACCCGGAGTTCAGGTTAAAAGTGGGGTATGAAGACGAAAGCGACGGTACTCAAATGACAGTAGGTGTGAGTATTGTTCGCCTGCCGACCTACGTGCCAACCGGTGGCAAGGCTGCACGTCGTATCATAAGCGAAGTAATTTTTCTTCTTGGTGTCTTGTCGCGTATTGTCTGCCGAAAATTAAACCGTCAGGAACAGGTTATTTCCGTTTCCCCCTCAATTGCGGCTGTCGTTAGCGGAATACTATGCACAAAGCGAGGTGGCCGCCACGTGGCGGTCATCCACGATATTCAATCAGGCTTGGCGGCCGGGCTCGGGATGGTTGGTAGTGGCGTTCTTCTCCGCTTGTTTCGATGCATTGAACGAAATGTTCTCAACCGGATCGATGCCATCATCGTCCTGACATCCAACATGGAAAGTGTTCTGCGTGAGATGGGCGTCGTCACACCCATTGCCGTGCTTCCGATATGGGTTGACCTTAATGAATTTAAATTTATGCCAATCCGAAAAAATAAACCGCTAAGAATTCAGTACAGCGGGAATCTTGGCCGCAAACAGGGCATTGAGCAGGTTCTTGACCTGGCAGACATTCTGTTAAAAGTCCGTCCGGATATTCGTATTCAAATTCGGGGAAGCGGGTCCCAGTTTGACTTTGTCCAACGAGAGATCGAACGTCGTGGCCTTATCAATACAGAATTAACCCCCCTATTGCCGCGAGGACAATTACCCGGAGGGCTTTCAGAGGCAGACATTCACCTGGTGCCGCAAAATCCAAATGCGGCAGATTATGCGGTTCCGTCCAAAATTTACGCGATTTTGGCGATAGGCCGGCCAATTATCGCCACAGCACTTCCCGGCTCGGCATTATGGGATTTGCAAGACAAGACCAATGGGGCAATAGCCTGCGCCCCGCCAAACAACCCTGACGAATTGACTAAAACAATCATTGAATTACTGGATAATGAGGCCACACGGGAGGAAATGGGTCGTAGTGGCCGCCAATACGTTGAGGAGAATGCAGCCCGTGATGTGATCCTCAATCAATATCTGGGAACCCTTTATGGCCGGGCCCAGATAGAAGACGCACCGAAAAAGCAATCCCAACGGGAACAATAATGAACAGGTTTATAAAGTTAGCAAAAATAGTATTGCGCCCAACACTTTGGCCAGCACTTTTGCGTGGGGTCGCTGCGACGATTGAACATGATGATGCCCTCGGTCTGTTTGATTTTTCAACAATCATTGATGTTGGCGCAAATAAAGGGCAATTCGCTGCCTATGCAAAGTGGCGCTGGCCTAATGCCAGATTGATCTGCTTTGAACCCTTACCAGAGCCACGCGCAAAATTGTCTGTTATTACAGACCCCCAGGATCAGATATTTGATTGCGCTCTCGGCGAGGCAGACGGTGAGGCTTCAATGCATGTTGCCTCTCGTACAGATTCATCCTCACTCTTACCATTAGGGGAGCTACAGAAAACGATCTTCGAAATGGATGAGATCGCTAGTGTGAGCGTTCCGGTAAGACGCCTTGATCACTGTATCTCGGCTGACATCAAACGTCCCAGCCTCTTAAAGATAGATGTTCAAGGTTATGAGTTAGAGGTTCTGAAAGGTGCCCGCGCTATTTTGCCGCTAATTGATACTGTTTATGTCGAGGTGTCATACGCCGAACTTTACCTGGGGCAGTCATTGCATGACGATGTGGAAGCATTGCTTGTGAACAACGGCTTCAAAACCACTGGCGTTTACAATTCATACACCCAAAACGGGAAGCTCATTCAATCCGACAATTTGTATGGCAAACATCATTTGCCAAATTAACATAAGGAAGAATCCTCACTGTGTTCTGGCAGTGAAAATATAGTAATAATGGTTTTCTGCACAGAATTTCTATCATGTTTAGCGTCAGCGTCTGTGATAGAATAACTGGGTTACATAAAAGAGGGTATCAGGTTCACCATAGTGAGGTGGACATGTAAAACCGGGTGTTACCATAAACATAGCTGCCAAACTACGCAATTATCTGGGATTACCTCAGACCACCTCATTGAGTGAAGGTATGGCTATGGCTAAGTTACCCTTGTTAAAACCCTTTAGCCTATTAACACTTCAGAAGCATAATTTCACCCTGAACCCAGTAATATTGGATGCTGGATGTGGTAATCATTTCCCGAGCATAATAAAACAATGGCTGCCATTATGCACGTATCACGGCATTGATCGAGATAGAGACAACCTCGACCAAGCAGATAAATTGGCCTGTGATGCGTTTTTTGAGGCTGACTTGGAAATTTCAGATTTATCTTTCACCAAAAATAACTTTTACGATGGAATTATTCTAAGCCATGTTCTTGAGCATATAACCAATGGCGAGGCGTTGATAAAACAACTATATGAAAAATTGAAACCGGGCGGTTTTATATATATCGAGGTGCCGTCAGAAAGGTCTCTACGACTTCCAAGCGGCATCGGAACCTTGAATTTTTATGATGACCCGACCCATGTTCGATTTTATTCACGTGCAGAAATATTTTGTATCCTCGAAGAGAATAATTTTGAAGTAATTAAAGCTGGGGTAAGACGAAATTGGATCAAGGCAATTTTTTCACCGCTATTCTATGCGCCTTTGCAACTTAAGACATTAATAAAATATCGATGCCTCAATGCGCGTGGATTATGGGATCTATTAGGATTTGCAGAATATGTATTGGCGAAAAAATAAGGCAGATTAAAGGATCAATTGGGCGCTGACTTCGTAAGCTATGTTAAAGAAAAAAATAGCAGGCACTCCAATATCACTTAAAATGAATAATTCTAATAATCGTATTCTAATGCTGCAATGTCGATTTCTTGGCGACGCAGTCATTCTGACCGGATTGATTGAGGCTATTGCCAAAAACAATCCATCGTCACGAATTGACGTTTTCACAAACAAAAAATGTTTTCCAATATTCAAGAACAATCCGCTCGTTCATGAAATCTATATCGCAGAATTTCCCATTGGAAGCGTTAGCGATTTCGGCATCCGAGAAGCGTTGCAGTTATTCAAGTCATTGTTTCATCTTCGATCAAATAAATACACAAAGTCTATCAATATATTCGGTGATTTCCGTGAAAATTTACTCGGCTGGATCATTTCTTCTCGTGGAAACACCAGTCTAATCTGGGACTTAGGAAATCCTTTTAGAAATTTACAGCGTACCGGCTTGACGCGATTGGTTCCAAATAAAGTGACTATCGAAGCAGATGCTTATAATATTTATGATGCTGTCAGCCGTTTTGGTCAGTATTTTGGCGCATCGGGCGATACGAAACCGCAGCTATACGACTCGCAAAATCAGAAATACCGATACACTGGCGGAAAAAGGGTCGGCCTTCACCTGGGGGCCAGTCTGGAGTGCAGAAAATGGCCGATCCAAAAATGGCAAAATTTGGCGAACAAAATTCGTCACTATAATCGGTCACTTTTCATATTTGGAGCGCCTTCCGAACGTCATTATCTTGAAAATATTTTCAATAACATTGTGGAAATACCTTCCGACATTATCACAGGATCGTACGATGATTTTTTTGATCCCCTGACGAAAATTGACGCGCTTGTGTGTTTGGATAGTTTTGCAAGCCATGCTGCCTACGCTGTAGGAGCGCCAATGATAATAATAAATGGTGCAAATCTTTCAGAAATATGGCGACCACCCGGCTCTGTCGTTGTTGATGGAGGCCGTACGCTTAGTTGCCACCCCTGCTTTAACTCTCCGAATTGCGAAAGCGGAGAGCGACCGTATGCCTGTATTCGTGACATAAATACGGATGAAGTTTTCGTCCAATTGCTCAAGTTAATGTCTGCAAAACATCCGTCATATCTGGAAAATTCTAAAAGTAAATGACCCCCTACCAAGAAATGTCTCCGCATTTAATTTTTATCCGTTCCCCGATTGAGGAGGCGGATGATGAAGCGCAGCAGGTTTTCACAAGCACAGATTATCGGCGCGTGGTCCGTCTCCTGAATGGAGGGAGATCGCGTCTTAGCTCAGCTCAAAGAGATTACTTGGAAAACTCTCCCATACCGGGCTCGCCCGGTATGGGAAAAGACAGTAGGCTGCACGAAGAGTGCGCCATAACTACTCTGCCAGACTATCCAACTATATGAGGCAGTTTCATTTCATGTGCATATGTCAAAGCGAACCGGTGTGATCTCGGCCTTTTTTAAGACGGAAACGGGTTCCTATAAACAAAATCAGATAAATCGTAAGTATGTCTATCGGTAGGTTTCTGATCATTATAAGCACCATCGCCTGCACAGAATTTTCCGTAAACAAAAACCCGTACTTGATCAGAACATAAATTGCCCATGTATTGTTTCGTATATCCGCATGCACTAGCTTTCTCAGGATCAAAAACCACGTCAGATAGATAAAAAAGACCACGACCATCCATCCGGGCCACAAGAACATGGCGTATGATACGGAAAACACCCCCACGGTTACCAGCCACCCCCCCAAGAAGGAAGCTAATCCCTGACGGTAACCAATAAGAGCCCCATCATTGTAAGCTGGTTTATCTGTTTGTAGGAAACTCGGGATCGCGTTCTTGATCCCCAGGATAATTGGTTCAAACCCTACCAGATTTCCTTCTTTTGCACCGCTGACAATCAGGTCCAGATCTTCAACCATCGACAGCCGGTCAACAAGATGATTTTCCATAGCACCAAGATAGTTAAAAAGCACCGAGTTTCCACTCAGCGCGTAATCGGTTTCCTGACGCCATATGTCACCTGACAGAATAAATTCGATGCGGTCGGTTATTGTTAATTCCTTATATATACCGGCAAGGCGCATAGCGTGAATGGCCGGTGCCACGATTGATACGAAAAATATCAGCAGCAGGGTTGTGTAGCCCAGGAACTTGAACCCCTTCTTACTCCTGAAGAATCCAGGGCTACTCAAGAATAGCGTCGACAGATAGGATAGGACCGCCATGAAGAACTGAAATTTTTGATTAGCAAAAAGGCTAATTAGCAATGCTAAACCCAGCATGATGATAATCGTCAGGCTTATCGACTTGTTTTTATACGCCGTGACGAGATAGTTCGTATAAAGAATAATACCTAAAAACATCAGGGAAGAAAATTCACCGAACCCTCCGAAACCGGCAGTTTGCCTGCCAAGTGAGACGAAACGAGGTTGAAACTGAATATGCAACAGCGCAAATCCGAACCCGATGGTAAAAAATATAAAGCCATAGCGTCTCAACTCGGAGGGGCTCAATGATATGGCAAGAACCTTCCTCTTGACTGGAATGGAATTGGCGAGAAGCAAGGCGAGGCAAACAATCATGGTTCCAAGCGTGAGCACAAGGAAGGACTCTTCCGCCGCATAGAGCCCCTGGTCGATGGGTTCGCCGATAATTGTTTTCAGCAGAAAGGGAACGAGGCTGTACTTGGACAGCAAGGCCACCGCAAGAAGCGATGAAATATTATACAGGCCATACGCTAATACGATTAGCGCAATTGACCCCGCGCATAGCATCATGAAGAAAATAGAGATGACACCGGTTCCGAGAACCAATTGAATGGCCGCGATAATGGAATATGCCAGCAATATGCCCAGTGCGGCTATATGATTATGCTTGCCCATTTCCCAAAACCGCCTGTATTTATCCGAATCAGTTGTATGGACCCATAATTTTTATTTATTTGACTCCCGAAATTAAAAAGCTTCGCGTATAGACTCCGCTGCCGCTTTCCCCTGTTTCGGCGAGATTCCAGATTTTACCCCCTGAGCGGATGAGCTGCCAAACCATAAAACGTATCGTGGAACGCCAGCTATAGCCCCAGGACACGGGCCCTGTTTCACGCGCAACAACGCCATCAAAGCCCGATAAATTGATCAGATGGGCGAGTGAATGTTCATTGAACCCAACCTCATGAGTGAAATCCCCATGGAGGACACTACATACGAATGGGCTATCCGCATTAGGACACTGCAGAATCATCCGTCCACCGGGTTTCAGCGCAGCAAAACATGCATCGAGAAAACGCAGAACCTCCGGTTTCTGGAAATGCTCGACAATGTCCAGTCCTGTAATCAGGTCAAACCGATCCGTATTGCTTTCCAGCCAGTCGAGGACATTGGCTTCATGCACGGTGGGCGTTACCTGCCGCGCCAACTTCACCTGCTCGGGGCTGATGTCCACGCCCTCGATATTCTCATATCCATGACCCTTGAAAAAATAGAGCAGCTTGCCGCCACCGCAGGCCAGATCAACAATGCATGCGGTCTTGTTTTCCGGCAGCCAGCCGGACAGGTAATGTCGATAAGACCGTCCCCACCGAGCAGATGCCCCCGCATCGAATGTTTCTGACGCACCCTGAAACCGGGATGCATACTGCTCATAGATGCGGGTGCGGTAATCCTGTTGAGTCAATACAACCTCCAATCAAGCCTAGATATATCCGGCCAGCCTTAGAGCGTCTTCAGAACACTCCATGATCTTTTTAATTTCTGCATCACTGAAGGTATTCTTCCAATCACCCACCGTCCCTTTTCTATAGAAGGACGCATTACCTTCACTGTTATGACCTTCACTCTGTTCCCATTTTTTCATATTTGGAATGGAAGATGACTCTATGGCTGTGTTGAGTGCAGATTCATCATATTCTATTCCTAAAAATTGACATATATTGGCTAATTCAATTTTGGTATTTGCGAGCAGTTCCTCAAAACGAATGACGAGAATACTCTCGCCGAGGCATTGTTTCCCGGTACCTAACCACGAATTGATGTGCGTATCCCATCGGGGCCCAAAATCACCTTTTAAATAACGCGAAACCCACAGGCCTACCGGAATGTTGATATCGTTTCGTGTAACTGAATAATGGTAGAACGACGCGACGCTATCACGCCCATCCCTTATAACATATACGGACCGTTCAATATCTTTTCGAAACAATGAGTGCGTTGAAAGGATGCGTGGCTGTGGCGCCATGTACACCTTTTTAAGTCTTGTAAGCGTTACACCAGGATAAATCCTGTTAAAAAAATCTGGATTTGAATTCGATTCAGGATGCGTAATACTCACTAGCATTGCCCGTAGCCATGTACTTCCAGACCTTGGGAAGGAGGATATAAACTGTGCTCTCGGCAGTTTTTTAATCAACCAGAAGGCAAGCGGAACGGTCCACCAGACCTTACCGCTGATAAAATTTGTCTTGGTATAGGATAAGCCTTCTCGCATCAGGGAGGTCCAGTTTCAATTCCTAGTGCATGCATTTGTCAATTAACTTTGGTGCCCACTCCAGAACGTTATTTTCGGAAATATGCCAACATTCAAATGCGTTATTTTCAATGCATAAATATATAATATTATTTTTGTCGTGACCAAGCTGGCAACGGTAGCAACGGCGGCCCCCTCTGATCCGTAAGGCGGTATTAAAACTGCATTAAACAGTACATTCACAAAAGCCATGACAATAAAAACGAATGCTACCTTTCGCTCATGCCCCGTCATTGTTAAAAGCAACGCTCCGACCCCTAAAGCGACGTCTGATATTCTGCCCAGAACAAGTATAGTAAGGGTAGTCTTTCCAGCGCCAAACTCGGGGCCAAAAAGCCCTAAAATATCAGATCCAAAAAGAACCAGCCCCCCCCCGAATGGTAACATAACACTGAAGGAAATTCGGATTGCTTTGCTGATGATATTTTGCAACCGCTCTTTTTCACCTGCTTCGTAGAGCCGTGCCACCATTGGCGCAAGAACCATGCTTATCGCGGACATGAAAAAAATCAGAAGATATGACAAACGGTTTGCCGCTGCATATATTCCGGTTTCTTCCATATCCCGCATAACACCAAGCATGGCCGTATCGGTTTGCCCCATGATTGTCTGTGAGCCGCTATACAAAAGCATGGGGAGTGCCGCCATAATCCATGGTTTCACTTTATATTCAGCCTGCACATTGTTGATATGGGCAGGGGTGTTTTTCCGAAGCCAGATCAGGCAGATCATAAGGGCGATAAACGCCGCAACGACATTAATCATCATGGCTACAGGTGCGCTGAGCCTTTCCGGCCAGAGAAAAAAGACCAACAAAACGCCTAGCAGGATCAAAGTCGGTCGGAAAACCAACCCAGGCAAGTTCGATAGAATGACCTTTTCAAGACCGCGTAGCGCAGAAGCGGCAATCGTCGCAAGAACAGAAATAGGCAGCAGAAACGCAGCGATATAAACGGCGTCCCGCATGGGCTGTTTCTCTGGTGACGAGAGCCCCCAGTAGGCAAATGAAACCAAAAAAGCAGCGCACAATATCGAAGTTACTACAGCCGTTCCCGCGCTGAACCGCAGCAGGCCTTTTAACTGCGCCAACTTCTGCTGACTCTTGTAAATAGCCACATCGCGAACCAGCAAGGTATCGAAGCCCATGACCGCCGGGATCAACAACAAGGACATCCATGCCAACGCCCCGGAGTAAGCGCCAAATCCATCCGCACCGAGAAAATTGGCAAGAACCAGATTGTTCAAAAAAGATATTCCAGCAAACGCGGCCAAAATGACGGCGTTGCCGCTGGCACTTTTTATAAGACGCTCGCGCAGTCGGCCGCCTTCAGGAGGAAGGCGTGGCGATGGTGTTTGTTCCTCTGTCATTTATTCCAGCGCCTGTGAATGATTGCTGCCTTTTGCGAGGACAATACTGATCCTCTTCAGGACTTCTTCGACTGTGATGGAAAGTATGCATTTCTTTTTGTGTCGCTCACAAACTGCAAGCAAACAGCCGAAACAGTTTGTCTGATGGTAAAGAATCTGATGATTTCGCCCATAAGGGAACCACTTTCCCGGAACATCGTGGGCGCTAAAAATCGCTACACACGGTGTTCCTGCAGATGATGCCAGATGCATGGGGCCACCGTCGTGCCCGATAAAGATTTGAGCCTTCTCCATAGCGGCGGCACTTTCGCGAGGGGAAAGTGCCCCACATAGATTTACCCGACGCCCATCCCAGGATGAACTCGCCTGCTCACACAGTTCATGCTCATCCTTTGACCCGACAAGCATCAATCCATGATTGGGATATAAAACCGAAAGGCGATCAAGCAGCGATTTCCAATTGCCCCGTCCCCAATCCTTGCTATCTATTTTTGCCCCCATGCCGATGGATAGAATTGGCATATGGTTTATAGGAGACAGCAACAGTCCCGATTTATTTTTTTCTTCATCACTCAGATCAAGGCTCCAACTGTCGCGGCTATCTGGATCGATTGTGCCAAGAGCTTTTAATCGATCCAGAAGGTGATCCGATTCATGCCGACAAAGCCCTGTCAGAGGATCCAATACGGTCGTGCGTTGAGAATGCCCGAAGGGAAATCCAATGAGTGTCTTGATGCCGCATAGACGGAAGAAGCACCAATCGCGTGCCGTACTTAGAAAACCGCGTGATGCTGCAAGGTTGATCAACACATCCGGCTTCCAAGCTGAAATTCGTGAATATAATTCGAACAGAACCTTCGGGTTTCTTGTCCCTACGGCGTAACGTTCATAGCTATGAACAAGTCCCGTACCCTCAAGTATAGTCGCAATCGGCGATTCTTTTTCGGCATTGACTGGAAACACCGTCAAAACACGGCGCTCGGCATCTGGAAACTGTTTAGCGATCAGCCGGAAGCTTGGAAGCGCTATAATAGTATCGCCGAGGCTTCCCAATCGATAGATCAGAACCCGCCTAGCTATCATTGTTTTTCACCGACACCAGAAAAATCACCAAATGTATTCCCATCCCCAACGTCCGATAATAAACTTTACCGTTTTATGCGTGACCAAGCACTGCTCACCACTGACTCAACGCTTCCCTGACTGCCGCCTGGCGTTCAGGATTCTGCGCCAGCGCATCCAGAACAACCGACTGGTTTCGGTTCTTCAGGCGGGCGAGTTCGAGCAGGTGTTTCGGGCTTATCCGGTCCATGTAGGCGATCTGGTCATAAACCAGCCGCTGCTGGCTGGTATCGAGTTGGTCCCACAAAACCAGCGCATACTGGACACGGCTGGGTACCAAATATCGCTCGTGGGGGCCCGTCAGGATGGACATGATCAGCGCATGCCGGGCATCGATGCCCTCAACATTTAACTGTAGGCCCATGAAAGCTAGCCGGACCCAGGCATATGAATCGGCCGGAGAGCGTGTCAATCCTTCCGTCAGTGCTTCGGCGCTTTTCGTCAGATAAACGCTCCCCATCTGGGTTCCGTAGCCCACCGTGCGGGCGAGTTCCAGATACCCCATCCCCAGCTCGCTCCGGGTACGTCCGGCATCCACCCAGTCAAGCGAGTCTTCCCGGCTGGTGGCAAAACGCTGGAGGTCCTCCCGCGTCACCTGCTTCCCCAACTGAAGTTGAGTCAAAACGGAATCACCGGACAGATTTGCAAAGGCTGCCATCAGTTGCGGCACGCTCAACCACAGCAAAACGAGCCCCAGCCCAAGACTGACAAGAATGCGCCCGATATTGGGCCAACTTGTTGCCGGGATGGCCCGGTCCTGTTCAGTCGGCATAATATTCCTTATAGCGACCATAGTAGTATCCGGTATCGCCGTAACCGTAGCGGCTATGTTTTTTCACATCCACATGGGTGAAAATAACGCCTGCCAGCGGCAAGTGGGCATCAACAACCTGCTTGAGGCCTGCAATGACGGCCTCCCTCGGTGTATCATCCCATTTGATGTTGTAGAGGATCTTGTCGCAATATTGCCCGATGACCTTGATATCTGAAACAGCAAGGACGGGTGGTGAATCGATATACACCTGATCGAACTCTTCCCGCATGTTTGCGATAAACGTGTGCATCGCCTTTGAGTTAAGGACATCCAACGGATTGGCATGAATCACCTTGGCGGGGATAACAAGCAGTCCGGTTTCCTTCTCGAGACGACACACATCATTGAGTTTCAACTCACCGCTCAACAGTTCGATCAGGCTTTTCGCGTTCGGAATGCCCATGGATTTGTGCATCCGGGGCCGACGCAGGTCGCCATCAATAAACAGGGTTCGCTGCCCTGCAGAAGCCGAGGCGCGCGCCAGATTGAGTGCCAGCATGGTCTTGCCCTCCGAAGGCACCGTCGATGTAACCGCGATCACCTTGGGGGGGTGATCGATATCGGAAAGCATGATTGATGTCCGGATGGAACGGATAGATTCCGAAATGGATGACGTGGGCTTGTAGATGACATAGCGGTCAACCTGCGTTTTATTAGCCGCTCCACGGGCCGCTGGGATCATGCCGAGAGACGGGATTCCAGTAAGGTTCTCAATCTGCTCAGCCGTCCTGAAGCCGTTATCCAAACGTTCGAGAACAAATACCAATAATATTCCCAGGAATGCCGAACCGACCATGGCAATCATGACGATCAGGCGCTTTTTAGGAAACGAGGATTCTGCTGGCACTTCCGCGCGGGAAATGATGCGGGCATCGGCTTGTTGCAAATCGTCCTGCTGGGAGGTTTCCTTGAAACGGCCCAGAAAACTTTCATATAGGAGGCGATTGGCCTTTGCTTCACGTTCCAGCTCACGCAACTGTATCTCGTCGCGCCCCTGCCCTGATGTTGCGCTCTCCAGTTTCGAAAGGCCGTCCTGCAAACTTCTTTCCCGCGCTCTTACAACGGCCACTTCATTTTCAAGACTCTTGGCAATCCGTGATATTTCGAGGAAGATTTTCTTCTTGATGTCCTCAAGCTCCGCCCGCACGTTGATGATTTCGGGGTGGCGCTCGCCATAGCGCGTCGACAGCTCCGAAGCTTTCCGTAGAACTTTGGACTCTTCTTCCTTCAGCGCCTGGATAAGATTGGATGTTAACACCTCGGTCGCCGACTCGACGCCATCACTTGAATTCAACAGTTCCTTGGCCTGGCGCAAGCGTGCCTCCGCTTCGGCCCGATCACTCTTGGCCAGAATCAACTGGGTATTCAATTCTGACAACTGCTGGGAGATAACGCTCGAATCATTGCCCTGGGCCAGCCCCTTGGCACTCCGAAATAACTCGACCGCCTGTTCAGAATCCCGGACCTTGCTACGGATATCTCCGATCCGGTCATTCAGCCACGCCGTTGCCCGCCGGGTAGCCTCAAACTTGGCCTCCAACTGGTCAACAATATAGTGATCTGCCAGACTGTTGGCCACTTCCATGGCTTTGCGCGGATCCTCTGATGTGAAAATAATGTTGATAACGTAAGACCGCCGTACCGGTGTGATGGCAAACTCCTTGATCACGTTGTCGACGACCCTGACGCTGACTTGGTCCTTAATCTCCTCAGGGCTTAATTCAACAACGGGTGCCGGCACGAAGACAGAGCTCAGCCAGGCTAGCCATGCTTCAGGCAGCCAGTTAGCCGGTTTCAATAGTGAGGAGAAATAACCTTCCTCCCTGAGGGTGGCGTTGAATTCAGGATCATCCTGGAGCCCAAGGTTCTTGACCACACGTGCCATCAGCGAGCGCGAGCGCAGTATCTCAATTTCACTCAGCACCGTTGCATCATCGGAAGACAGACCGGACAGAACCGATTCCATATCAACAGTCTGGTTGGTCCGGGTATCAATCATGACCTTTGTTGAAGCGGTATATTTGGGGGTCAGCTGGAAAGCCAGCAGGACAGCAAAGCAGGTGACCAGAAAAACCGTGGAAATGATGACCGATTTCCGACGCCACAGGGTCATCAGCATGTGCCGGAGATCAATAACCTCTATATCCAGATCAAGTGCCCGAATCGGCGCGCTATCGGGTGACGATGAGCGGTCATCATTGCTCGGCGCTCCTAACGGCGCAGGTTCCGAAATCAGGTTGTTCATGCTCTCCCCTTCAGGTACACGCCGGCTTTTTACCGTTCATAATTTTATCAGCCCACTGTTGATGTGCAGACCTCTGGAAAATACGGGTTTTCTTCTTCTGAAACAACCTTTGCTGAGAAAACATTAAGCATATGTAACTAAAAAGGGCATGCCGCCCCGCTATGAAAATAGCACAAACTTCTAAGGATAAAGATACAATAAGAACAATGGGTTCATTACAATAAAACGACTGTGGCTGTAGGTGGAATCATAGATGAAAAACGAACCAGACAGATCGGGGATATTATCCAAAATATGGTCATGGGCTGCTTCTTCCGAGCTTAAAGATGAAGCAAGTTCGATCCCGTCGGGACAGCGCGTATATGTCATTGGTGATATTCATGGCCGACACGACCTGCTGTGCAATCTTCACAAACAGATCGTTGCCGACGACCAACCGTATGATGGAGATGCATACATTGTTTATCTGGGCGATTACATCGATCGAGGCCATCAAAGCAGACAGGTCATTGATGAACTTGTTTCGCAACCCTTGAGCGGACTTACCCCTACTTTCCTGATGGGCAACCATGAAGATACCCTGCTGAACTTTCTGAAAGACTTCCGGGTTGCCCGGGACTGGTTTCAGTTCGGTGGCGAAGCAACGGTGCTAAGTTACGGCGTTACGATGCGTCCCGGCATACGCACGGACTCCATTCTACAGGAAATTCAGGCCGAGCTTCAGTTGAAGATACCGAATGACCATATCCGGTTTTTATCTTCACTACAGTCCAGCTTTGAAATTGGTGATTACTTCTTTGCCCATGCGGGGGTTCACCCTTCCCGCTCCCTGTACAATCAGCGGGATGAAGACCTTTTCTGGATCCGCGATGACTTCCTGCAATCAAGAAAACATCACGGTAAGGTCATTGTTCATGGTCACTCCATATCCGGCGATCCTGATGTGCAGAATAACCGGATCGGGATCGATACGGGGGCATATTATTCCAATCGGTTGACGTGTCTGGTGCTCGAGGGAACGGAGCGACGCTACCTGCAGACCTGATACTTGGCTGCCCGATAAATCAGAAAAAGCGTTCTTCGACGTTAATTACATCACCAGGCATGACCCGGGTCATGCTTTCGACTTTCTCTTTTTTCTGCTCAGGATTAGTGGCGCGGGTGATGAAAATGTTCTTTTCATCTGCGCGATAGGTGAAGCCGCCACCCATGGCCACGGCATTCAGGACCGTCATTCCGCTGACGTAAGCGTAGCTTCCCGGAGTATTAACCTCCCCCATAACATAAAAGGGGCGGTAGTTGAGAACCTGAACGGAAACCCGTGGATTGACCAAAAACCCATCAGCAAGCTTGCTGATAATTGCGGCTTCGAGGCCGCGTTCGCCAAGCCCTGCGGCCTTGACTTCACCGATCAGCGGAATTGAGATAAATCCATTGGCGCTTACCTCATGCTCACCGGAAAGGTCGTCTTCGTCGAAGACAAGAACCCGTACCTTGTCACCGGCATCAAGCATGTATTCTTCAGTGGAGGATTGCGCACTGACTTGAGATGAAAGAACAGCAAACAACAGCCCTAAAAGGATGAGACTGCGGGAGAATGATCCGCGAAGAACCCTGTTCAGCAATTCGCGATTCATCAGGATTGCCTAATACTGTCCCCTAAGGGACATCAAGACAACCTGCTGGCTGTAGGAATCACCAGAACTGTTGCTGGCATTCTTCCGCGTGAAGGAATAATTCAGCCCGGCGGAGTAATTCCGGTTAAACAGGTACTTGGCGCCAGCGCTGGCAAGAAAGGTATCGTCTTCCTTGGTAATCTTTTCATAATCGTCACGGGTCCATTTGACCTCGGCATCTGCTGTCAAATGGCGAAGGATTTCATAATCAGCCGATAGACTGGCCACCGTAGACAAATACGCGGGTGAACCACTCGTGGTGGTTTCTGTGATAGACCGCGACAGCGAACCGTTCACCGTAATCAAAGGTGTTGCATCCCAGCTGACACTGGCGCCCGCGGTCGGGCTGTTGACATCGCCTAGGGACGCATCAGCATAGGACTGTTCCATATAGCCGACAAAAACATCGCCTCTCACGATCTCGGTAAATGCCAAACCTGTTCCAACGACGACGGAGAAACCATCCGAATCGCGATTCTCACCACCATCTTCCGTGCTGTCTACGTAGTCGATTTCGTTAACGCTGGCCTTGATGAAGGCATCCGTACCAGGCAGATACTCGTATCCCAAGCGCCCTGTCAGTTCATACTTGTCCTTGTCGCGGTCATCATTGTTGGTAATCGTCGAATCGGTATTGAGCACATCATCGTAGTCCTCATCCTTGTAGGTCAGATCAAGGCTGGAGGAAAACTTGTTCGGATCATATGCCAAACCGATATTGGCGCTGGTCGTAACGGACTCTTCCGGCGACTTTGCTGCACTGGAAGCATCGGGATCACCCCGTGTGCCATGTCCGAGACCATAGGCAGCCCCCATGGTCACCGTGAGTGATCGGTACAGATCAAGACGTGCGTCGGTTTCGATGTCATAATTCTCGACATCGTCATCCGTATATTCATCATAGCGGACAAACTCACCAGTTCCCTTGAAGTTCAGGGCATGGTTTGACCAGTCTGAGTTCAATGAAAGTTCTGGCCGAATTCGGGTCAGCCAGTCGTCTTTTTCACCGGTCTGGGTGGCATAGATGTTATCGCCATACTCAATGTCCACATCCATAGCGGGAAACAACTGAAACGAACCGACGCGCGCGCCGATCGGGGTGAATGCATCACCCTTTGCGCGTTCGCTCTGGCGCTCTTCCACGCCCTGACCCTGTGTCGGTTCTTCGTCGCCAGTCTGAGCAAAGACAGCCTGTGGCCCTGCTAAAGCGAGCGTCAGAGCGACGCCCGCGAGAAGGCTTTGCTTACAGTTGACAGTGCGTAGGCGATTCTTCGCCTCTACATGTGCATCTGACTTCATGTCTTAACCCTTACCCTCTAAGGTTGCAGAACTGTTATCCAACCTGTCTACTGCCCTGTTTTTTTATAATTGTCAAATACTTGGTAAGATTTCGGCCCAAGCATATACCCGATCAAGACGGGCTCGCGTCTCCATCGAGTTGCGTCGTGGGGGTGCCAGCCGCCGTCGACACATTAGCCAAAGCCGTCGTAAAGGTGTTGTTCGCTGTCGTTGTGTTTTTCGTGGCCTGTTCAGCATCCTTGGCGGCAGAGGCAACGATCACACTGACATCAGCTTTATCCGCAGATTTCTGCACGTCACTTGCCGTTTTGCCGGTTGATGTGGCGACAGCCGCGACCACCGATTTAAGGTCCGTGCCCGACGCTTCGCTTGAAGCAGCAGCGATCTCTCCCGATGCATCCGGCACAGCCTCAGAAACCGAAGCGGCAATACTGGCAGCAGCTTGCGGTGTCGCAGCGGAAACGGACGCAGCGACAGCAGCGGCAGCCTCCGGAGCTACTGTTGCAACTTCCTTGGCAATATTGGCAACAAGTGCAGCCGTTACCGTTTCGCTGGCATCTGGGTCACCCGCATCAACGGCGGCAGCGACGACAGATGAGGCAACGGCGGCGGCGGCGGCGGGGGCTTCCTTGGTCACGTTAGCCGCAATCTGTGCAGCTTGTTCAGGAGCAGCCGTCGTAACGGAAGAGGCAATGGCGGCGGCGGCGGCGGGGGCTTCCTTGGTTACTGTCGCCGCGACTTGCGCAGCAGCAGCAGGAAAGCGAGTTGCAGCGGCCTGGGCAATCTGCGCAGCCAACGCCTGATTGTCTCCCACCATGCCCGCGAGAATTACCAGGAGCGCATCAGCATCAGCGGCACCATTAATCTGGGCCGTGATATCTGCGCTGAGCGCCGTAGCATCCCCTTCTGCTGCATATACTGTGCTGCCAAAAGGAGCCGCCAGAGCAAGGGCCATCGTCAACAGGACGACCTTAAAGCTAAATTTCATCGACATCGTCTTCTCCATTCCCTGCCTCAGTCCAGAACACGAGGCTCCAAACCATAGAAAAAATCAGCCCTCAAAACGCGCTCGACCGAACTTTCCAAGATCCTAGGCTACCCCCCCTAGGAGCAAAGGATGCCCAGCTCCCTGAACTCTCAACCACAACGCCAGACATTGCTGGCGAGCCGAATTCAATCTTACATTACCCTGACATGTCTCTGTCAATCAACCCTTAATATATAATTACGGGCATTTTTACACGTCTACCCCAAACATGGTTAACAACCTGAATAACCGGAAAAATCAGACATCAAGGCAAGCGTTTCCGAACATGTTCTCCCTACCCCGCAAAAAGTCGAATAAACGCGGCACTTGCCAGATCCTGAACCGGTGCAATATCTGTTTCCACTGTATATTTCACAATTCATAGTTGCAGGGCGTGCCTATTTCACTGCATTCTATCATCACCGTCCTCACCAGACGTGATAGGGTGGACAACGCTCCCAAGCCAATGCACCACAATAACCTTTTGAGATTTCGGAGAAAATCAATGGATGGGGAACCTGCGCAGGAACGAGGGTCCGTTCTAAAGGGCATACCGTTCAGTGTTATTCTTTCGGTATCAGCACTGATTATTGGCTCTATCGTGGCATTCTGGTTCGTTATCCAGTTTGTCGATAGCGAACGGCAAAGGGACGTCCGCGAATGGCAAATCAGGCTTGGTATCGTCGCTGACAGTCGCCATGCTGCCGTCGAGAAATGGATTGACGACCAATACGGCACTCTCGTTTCCCTGTCGCAGAATTCTTCCCTGCAGTTTTACGGAATGGACCTGCTTGCGGCATCAGAATCGGAGTCCGAGGATACGAGCGTTGACTGGAATGACGTTGCCGAAGCCCAGTACCTGTTCAACCTGTTGACCGTCACGGCAGAACGTGAAGGCATAGCAAGCCCGCCCAGTCAAACCGGGGTGGACGCCAATGTAAGCCGAATTGGCGATACCGGTATCGCCCTCCTGAACCTCAAAGGCGAAATTCTGGTCGCCTCCCAGGGCATGATGGGGATTGAAAAGAGTCTCGCCGCCGAGATCGCCAGCTTGCCATTGGCAAAGCGAGGGCTGATCGACTTGTATCTGGATGTATCCGGACAGCCGGTCATGGGATTTTCGGCACCCGTGTTCTCTGTTCAGGGCGACAAGACCGCAAACGACCAGGTCGCCACCCTTCTCACCCTGCGCCATGTTGCGAAAGGTTTATACCCTCTGCTGAAGCAGCCGGGCGTAACCGAAAAAACGGCTGAAGGCATTCTGGTCCAGGAAACAAACGGAATCGTTGAGTATTTATCCCCGCTTTCCGGCGACGCAGAACTGATGAAACTTACAATTTCCATTGATGCGGATGATGTGCTGGCTGCCGGCTTTGCGATTAACAAGCCCGGCGGATTTGCCATCAAGACAGATTATCAAAATCATGAAGTCCTTGTTGTCAGCCGCAAGATTATCGGGGCACCATGGACCCTGCTTTATAAGGTAGACCGTGCTGAGGTGTTGGCTGAATCCGATAGCCGTCTTCAGGAAATTCTTATAATTGGCATTATCGTCGTCATCCTATTATTAGCGGTAATCGTTGCCGCTTGGCGATATGGCGCGTCAGTTCGCTCCGATCGAGCCATGCAGCAATTCCGTGAATCCTCAATATTGTTCGAAAACATCCTGAAATTCATGCGCGTCCTTGCCGACAACATGCCGGCCGAAATCTTCGCGATTAGCCAGGACGGGAAATATACCTTCGCCAACTGGACGGCAGCCAATAATGCCAACACCTCGCCTCAGGACATGAAGGGGAAAACACTGGCCAGCGTTTTGGGGCCAGCCAAAGCAAAGGCTTATGGCGAGACCAACCTGACTTCTGCTAATAATCAGAAGAAAGTCGAGCAGGTTATTCACCTTGATACTGAGAACGGTGGGCAAATCTGCAAGGTTAGCAGTATACCACTGACTGGCGAGGCCAATTCACCTTCGGGTACGCTCATGGTGGTTGACGATATTACGGAACTCCTTCAACAGCAGGAACTACAGCGCAAGGGGATGCGTCAACTGATCCAGGCTCTGGTCATCCTCCTGGATCAAAGGGACCCCTATTCCACGGTGCATTCGGCTGTTGTCGCCAAATTAGCGGCGGGCACTGCTGTTGATATGGGCCTTTGCGAAGACGACTGTCATACGATTGAACTGGCCGCAAACCTCATCCATATCGGGAAGGCTGTTGTTCCCAGAGATGTTCTTACCAAGTCGGGAAAACTGTCAAGGGATGAAAAGACGTTTGTAAAAGACAGCATCGGTATTGCTTCCGAACTCATTCATAATGTTGATTTTGGATTACCAGTGGTCGACACACTGGGATACGTTCGTGAATATTGGGATGGCTCAGGCCCACATGGATTAAAGGGTGAAGAAATTCCCTTAACCTCACGGCTGATTGCGTGCACATCAGCGTTGGTTGGGATGGTAAGCCCACGAGCCTACCGTGAAGCCGTCCCGTACAATTCCGCCTTAGCAACATTGCTAAACGAGTCAGATCCCCACTTTGGCCCCCATGTACTTTCTGCTCTTGCAAACCATATTGAGAACCATGGTGGGATGGAAATTATTGAATTTGTTTTACAAACCAGCAAAAAAGAGCTGACGACGGAAGGCTTGATCGAGGTGATCAACAAGTTAGGTCATGAAATCTGATCTGCATCATCAGGACAATTCCCCAATCCAGGGCTTCTCCCGTCATTGTTTCTGATCATCGTTGACGTTCTTCCAAGCCTCTTATGCCCAAGAGCAAAATCAGCACCCCCTAAAGCTTTCGTGTAATCCTTCCCCATGATCAAGAAAATTTTGTCATGCCTCCAGCGGAAGCAGGCGATCGGGCCATATTATAGATTATCGTCAGGTAACTTTAATTTAAACATGCCATAGTATGTCTTAAGCATTGCCGATCGGTGATCTTGTTATGTAGAAGCGTTGTCAGGTGGGCAAATCGGCACAGGGACTTCTACGAAGGCTGGGAAAGCAAACTGTGGCTTCCCCAATCACGGTTGCGGAGAATATAAAATGGCACAACAGACGATCAAAACGCTGTGATATCAAAAAGTACCCTTATTGCCGGGACTGCCATTTTTCTCCTTGGATTTGGTATTGCAGATTTGGCGGCGTCCACCGTACGCAAATACCCGCCATTGTTCGGAACGCGTGAGCGACACTACGACGATATCAAAGTATTCCAGAAGTGGACCGAGGTGCTGGAACGCTATGAATCAATGAAATCCACTGACGGTAAACCTTGCGATCCCTTTTTCCACGATAGTTGCGAATTACAGCCGTGGCCGGATTTCCTATTGAGCATAGAAGGGAAAACCACACCGGAAAAAATCACTGCGGTAAATGACTATCAAAATCAGGCAAAGTATCTAACCGACCCTGTGAACTGGAAGGTGGAAGATTACTGGGAAGTTCCCCATGAATTCTTCGCACGAAACGGGGATTGCGAGGACTATGCAATTGCCAAGTATCTTTCATTACGGAAAATCGGCTTCGCGCCATCTGACATGAGGATAGTCGTTGTCCAGGACCTTAACCTGAATGTCGGCCATGCAATTTTGGTTGTTTACCATGAAGATAACGCCTTAATTCTTGATAACCAGATTGACCAAGTCCTCAATGCAGAAAAAATAAAGCACTACAAAATCCAGTATTCCATAAACGAAAACGGCTGGTGGCGGCACAGATAGTCAAGGTTTGGCGTTGCTGCCTCTCTGTTTCACTTGTTGATCGAAAACAAGTCTTCCATCGTTGCCGTTTGGGCACAAATGAGCCCCGCCAGAATGCAATCCGTCAGCAAGAAACAGAAGACGCCGAATTGCACATCTGCCGCCTCCATGCCGGACTCCTATTCTCGGAGGACGCCTATGACCTGCTCTCCTGAAAACCTGCTGTGCCTCATCGCCCGCCCTCCTTACCCACGAACTCCACCAAAAACTGGAGGGAGTTCAGGATAGCGCGCAACACAACATGACCCATAAGTCTTTATGGAAGCTAAATAATATGGATAGTCAGGGATATTCACGAACAGGAAAATGGCGGACAGGGAGGGTCACATTCAATTGTTTTTTTCAATGGGTTATAAGGAAGTGGGACGCACCAATCTTTCGTTGTTTTCCGTAGTTTTTCGTAATTTATGTCCCACCTCTTGAGTTCGAATCCCATACAGGGAATCGAACTATCTTTCTAAAAGCCTGATGTTCACTTTTCCAACCTCATTCGTGGCAGAGAAAAAGAACATAGCGAATCAGTCAATAGTCGGGAGAGATATCACACCACTGCAACCAGAGAAGTTACAATCACGCACGCCACTTCGAATTTCAGACACAAGAATGTGCTCAAACCGAAGCCGGATTCTTTGAAGAGGCGCAGTCCAACCGTTCAGGCTCGTATGGATATGTAGAGGTGATTCTCGATCCAACACGCGGTATAATTGCGGAGGACGGAGAACCGGAGGGAATGACGTGGGAGGAAAGAAAAAAACTTCTAGGGATGAAATAGCCCGTAAGGAATTAGTGGAACAGCATCCCGAATTATTCCATTACACCTCATTTGATGCATTCGAGGACATCGTAAAATCACAAACATTGTGGGCTAAGTATTTCCGCGATCTGAACGATACTACAGAAATATTTCATGCTGAAACACGTCTTGCTGATTTACTCACTACGCAGCTTAAAAAATACATTCAACAAAATCGTTCTAACCTAAAGCCCCTTATTAAAGAAGCGAGAGGCATGAGAGAGCTCGCAAAGCATGATGCTGTAATAGCAATGCGCTCTTTCTTCGAGGTAACGTTTGGCACGGATGACAAGTTGCCCCTATTCCCCCCATATATAGTTTCCTTTTGTTGTCATGCTCGATCAGAGGATGAGTATGCCAGAGAAAATGGCTTGCTTAGTATGTGGCGCGGTTATGGCATAGATGGCGGCGTTGCCCTAGTCTTTGATACAGGTTCACTGAATGACTTATTCAATAAAGAGGCCGAAAAATTCAAGTACAGTTACGGAGGCATTGGTACTGTCGTTTACGATGATGATATGGAAGCATTTGAAAAAGAAATGGGTAAGGCCGTTGCCAATATCAAAGATGACGCAATGGAAATGCTTTTGGGGCCTGAGAAATATGAAGCATCAAAAGATAATGTTGTGGACTTTCTCAGCGTGGCAACCCGCTTTAAGCACAGAGCCTTTAAAGAAGAGCGTGAGGTTCGGATAATTGCCTCACCCTGGATAAAGCAGCATTTTACCAATGCATCAAAGGAAGAACGGGGCCGGGGGAAACTAAAGCCCGTTAGGAAACGACGCGGGAGTCAATTCATTGATTTGTTCGATAACAAGGGTATTCCCCGCCTTCCCATCAAACGTGTCATTATCGGCCCTAGTAAAGACCGTGATGGTAGAATCAAAGAGGTTAAACGTGTCCTGCGACAGCGACCCGAAATAGACATATGTGTATCTGAGACGCCGTTCATATGGAAATAACCGATTACCTTGCTTTCTATGCGGCAGCGCTTTCAACAGTAATAGCTTACTGGAACGTAAATTCATCTCGCGCTCACATAGAATTGGAATTGGTGCCTGGGTTGAGCAAGTCAGAAGAGGGCTATATCTCTGGAGTTTATCTGTCCATAAAAAATCCCTCAAATCGAACCGTACACATAAATAGCGTATCCCTAATATATCCCTATAGAAGAATTAGCTGGAAGGAAAAGGTTGTTAGCGCCATTAAGTACCGGCGTGTGTTTAGGTATGAAGGCTGGGTCCACAACGGTATGGTTTTTGATAAAATAGAAACTGACCTCCCTGTGTCTATAGAACCAAGAAAATCGCATTCGATTTTTTTACCAAGCTTCATAATTAGTGAGATGGTGGCTGATGATGGCGCAAAAAGGTTTGCGGCTGTTGCTCAAGATGCGCTTTGGAGGAACAAATATAGCGAAGCTATTGATGTTCCGTCGCAACGAGATGGATGAAAATGTCACAAAAGATTGTTCATCATGTGGGTCAATTTGTGTCTCATCTAAATGGGAATAATCAATAGGTACTATTGAGCAATATCACTTACAGAAGGCATTAATGCGTCACGTAAGAGATTACCCATTTGGCTAAGAAGAAATGCATTTTACAATGTTTGATTTATGAATTTTTCAGATTCTCAATTGGAATTTCGAAACTTCTCTTTCTCAATAACCTGATCTGACCAAACGCTAGTATTCGTTCCGCAATAATTGCGCAGCACGCCGGGCTCTGAGTAAACAGTTATAATCGGAATTGTCTGTGACTCTGGAATTTTCCCAATTTTATTCAAATGACGACGTATTATTGTTTCAGGATTATCACCTGAAAAGTGTGAACAAAGCGCACGTAATAAATTGATGTGTGCATCTTTATTTAATCTCGACCTTGGCACATGCTCATGAAACTTTCTTATCATTTCCCCACCAGTATATTGCTCAACTATTATGCAAATTTCTGAAGGGTTGAGATGCTTACATAATTTAAAGTTTTCATACATTAAGCAGTTTTCTTTACTGTTGTTAGATTACGAATATGCGCAATAACCTTTAATGGCTTACTGTCGTAATAGAGAAAGAATTTCAAACACCGCCGCAATTGTCGCTAATACGGACAAAATGAATGGCGGGGTTATGTCCCATCGCCATGCGCGCGCCCTCAATCGAAGCGCGTGAAGATATTGTTGGCTATTTTTGCCAAAGTCTTCGTACCTTATCATTTCGCTTACCCAAGCACTAAGGTCCGTATGGCAATCTTTATAAAAGCGAGCCGCATAATAAATCATAGCAACGAAAAGAAGAAACCATGCGGATATTTCGCTTCCAACATCGAATTTAAAGCCAAAGGGTTCGAATTTTGTAATTTCGATTCCGGGAAGCCAGGCAAGCACAAGAATCACACCTGCGATGGCCATGGTATTTCGCCCATGGACAAGGGTACGGTCAGCCAAGGGGGGTTTGACTTCAAGATGTTCTGTCATGCCTCAAGTAGAAACTTGATGATGTGGCTACGTCAAGTATGACAACCGCTGTAATGGGCTACCCCGTAATTTAACGTGTGAATCCGGGAGAATCTACCACGACCCAACGTGTTCAAACACTTAGGAGATGGTGGGACAAAATGTGGACAAGAAAAGTGTCCCACTTTTTAAAATGGAACACACATAACTTATTGATTTTAAACAATATATAATAAAAATGGCGGACAGGGAGGGATTCGAACCCTCGGTACCCCGGTAGGAGTACGGCGGATTAGCAATCCACTGGTTTCAGCCACTCACCCACCTGTCCGCAGTCGTGGCTGAGCACTATCTAGCCTCTAGTTCAGGCCGCGTCAATGCATGGAAAGCGCCAATCGACATGTTTTACCGTCACGCGGTGCATGGCGCGGTATTGGCTGTAATCACCGACCGCAAAATGCTGTGTCGCCAGGTTGTCCCAAACCGCCAGATCGTTGACGCACCAGCGGTGCCGGACCTGATATCGCGGCTCGCGCACCATGGCGTACAGGCCTGCCAGCACGTCGCGGCTTTCATGGCTTGAAAGCTCGACAATATGGCTGGTGAAGCATTCATTCACATTGATAAACCGCCGCCCTGTCACCGGATGGCTGGCGATGACCGGATGGCAGGCCTGCGCGCTCGCGCGGTCCATATGGTCCAGCGCGTCGAGGCGTTCGCCCTCGCCCCTGTTCACAATATCCGCGCGGAAGCCGCATTCGACATCATGTACGGCGCTGAGGTCGCCCAGAAACGCCTGTAGGGGCGCTGACAGGTCATCATAGACCGCATACATGCTGGCAAACATGGTGTCGCCACCCTTGGGCGGCAGAACCTTGGCCTGAAGCAGCGATACGTGGCATGGCGCAGGCCGAAAGGTCATGTCGGCGTGCCATGTCTCGTTATCGGGCGGGCGCTCGGGGCCATTTTCGATCAGCATGATATTCTCAAGATTATCGACGATGGGATAGAGCGGGTGACGCGGCTCCAGGGCGCCAAAGCGCCGACCCAGGTCGACATGCTGCGCCGGGCTGATATCCTGCTGTGCAAAGACCAAAATCAGGTGTTCCATCAGTCCCGCGACCAGCACGTCAAAATCGTCATCGCCAAGCACAACACCAAGGTCCACGCCGTGCACGCGCGCACCGATGCAACCGGTCAATGGTTCGAATTCGATGCTTGCTGTATTGCCCATGACTGGAGCTCCCTGCTGAGAGGATCATTTCACAACCATAGGCCATCGCCGAAATGAGAAATATTGCCCGCCGCGGCAAAGAAAACTTGTGCGCCGCGTCGTGCGCTCAATCCGTAGTTGGACTGGCGATATTATAAGACACAATACCGCCGCTCAGACGCTTGAGTTCGGGCACACTGAGCGGAAAGACGCAATGCGGATGTCCCGCCGCCGCGTAAACGGTTTCAAAGCGCTTTAGCGAGCGATCGATCACCACGGGCAGCGGACTTAACTGGCCGATGGGCGACACGCCACCGATGGAGAACCCGGTAGCGCCCTTGATGGCGTCGGCATCGGCGCGTTCAACCAGGCCTTCCAGATTTAGCGCGCGTGGCAGATTCTCGCTCAGGCATCGGTGATCACCCGCAACCAGCGCCATGACCAGCGTGCCATCAATGGAAAATATTAGGGATTTGACGATAGAGCCCAATTCGGTGCCGACAGAGGTCGCCGCGTCCTGCGCGCTGCGTGCGGTCTCGGCCAGTTCAATCACCCGATCGCCGTATCCACCATCAAGCAGAATTTGACGGACCCGGCGGACCGGTTCATTTTCAAGGTAGCCACTTTTGGTTTCCAGCTCAGCCATCGGCAATCCTCCACCACACCTTACAGTGTCCGCCTATGACGCGGGCACCGCCATACCTTTTTGCACGGCGGGTCGTGCGCCGATGCGCTGTGCCCAATCCCACACGTTGGGGCATTCAGCTTTCAGATCGATTTCGTGCCATGTCCATCGCATGACCCACGGATAGGTCGCGACGTCGGCAATGCTGTAATGCTCACCCGCCAGATAGGGCACCTCTGCCAAACGTTGATCCATCACGCCGTACAACCGGTGGGCCTCGGCACGGTAACGGTTCATGGCATAAGGCACCTCTTCCTTGGCGAATTTCAGGAAATGGTTGGTCTGACCGAAGAACGGTCCGACGTTGCCCATCTGGAACATCAACCATTGCAGCGTCACCAGACGTTCGCGCGCGTCCGTTGGCAATAACACGCTGCCGGTTTTTTCCGCCAAATAGATCAGGATGGCACCGGATTCGAACAGCGCCAAAGGCTCGCCATCGGGTCCGTTGGGATCGACAATGGCGGGAATCTTGTTATTTGGGCTGATCACCAGAAAATCCGGATCGAACTGTTCGTTTGCACCAATATCGACGGTGTGTACGACATAGGGCAAGCCGACCTCTTCAAGCATGATAGAAACCTTGCGACCGTTCGGCGTGCCCCATGTGTAAAGATCGATCATTTTGCATCCCTGTTTTTGTTGTTATATTCTGTGCGCAGGGCATTAGCATACGAGAGTAGGCCGCCATACATCAAGTGATGCATAATGCAGAAAAGGACACTTAATGCGCAGGACAACACCAGCGATTATTCTGGCACTCGCACTGCTGCTAAACTTGGCCATGCCGAACACCGTGCAGGCCGATGCCGCTGACGACCTGATGCAATGTGTCAGCGATTGCGTCCTTGAAAATGGCAAGAGCGAACTGGCGACATGCAAGCAGGGTTGCGCCGGTATCAACCCGCTCACACAACAGAACGGCAATCAGGGTTGCATGGCGACCTTCAAGCAATGCAAGAAGGACTGCGGCAGCGACAAATCCTGCAAGAAAGAATGCAAGACCAACCTGCTGAACTGCGTTTAGGTTTCAGTGCTGCAATGAAACCATTATCTGGAAGCATGCGAAACTAGCCGGCCTGTGGCACAAGTCTCTCCGAAGGGAAACTAATTGTTACTTTTGTGCCCTCGCCAGGCGTGCTCTGGATTTCCAATGTGCCGCCGTGCAGTTCGACCAACCCCTTCGTCAAGGGCAGCCCAAGGCCGCTTCCTTCATGTGTGCGGGCCAGAGAACTATCGACCTGCCCGAACTTGGACATAGCCTTCTCCAAGCCAGTTTCATCCATCCCGACCCCGGTATCTGTAATGGTGATGACCATACGTTCTTCACCATCGACATACGCATCACAGGAAACTGAACCATTCTCAGGTGTGAATTTAACGGCATTGGACAATAGATTGATAAAAATCTGATTCAGACGTAACGGGTCTGCGCGCAACATGGGCAAAGACAGGTTAATTGCATTCAAGGAGACCTTGTCTTCATTTGCCTTCGTCTGAATGACCATAACAGCATTATTGTAGGCATCGTTAACGTCGACATCTTCTTCCCTTAGCGTAAGCTTGCCCGCCTCAACGGCAGATACATCCAGGATGTCATTGATAATTTCCAGCAGATGCGTGCCGGAAGAATGGATAAAATTCATATATTCTTCGTATTGGGGGCTACCCAAGGGACCAAAAACAGAAAGCCTCATGATATCTGAAAAACCGATGATGGCGTTTAAGGGAGTGCGAAGCTCATGGCTCATATTGGCCATGAAATCGGACTTGGACTTATTGGCTGTTTCGGCGGCCGCGCGGGCATTCCGCATGGTCTCTTCAGCGGCTTTACGAACTTCAATGTCCTCGTGCATGGCAACGAAATGGGTAATGCCATTACCCTCATTATGCACCGGCACAATGGATACGGACGCCCAGAACAGCTCGCCATTTTTACGACGGTCTTTCAGTTCTCCGCGCCACTCATTGCCAGACAGGATCGTTTCCCACAGGCCTGCATAAACGTCCGCAGCCGTTTCACCGGATTGAATTAAGCTGGCATTCTGCCCTATTGCCTCATCAGCGCTGTATCCCACCAATTCCGTGAAACGCGGATTGACGTATTCAATAACGCCTTCAATGTCTGTGATGAATATAAGGTTGGAGCTTTGCTCAACGGCACTTGAAACGATTCGGAGTTCGATCTCGGTTTTCTTATGAGCCTGAATTTCATCCGATAAATTCTGCGTTCGCTCTTTCACCCGCCCTTCCAGCTCCTCGTGAGCATGGCGTAACGAGGATTGCATGTCGTTGAGCGAGTCCGCCAACTGGTCGATCTCATCACGCTTGCTGCCAAAAAAACCGCGTTCAAGTTTCAGGGGTTCTGCCGGAATGGAAAAATCCATCCTGCAGGCAAAATTTACCATCGCATCGAAATGTCGGGTCAGCAGCGCCTGCACAACGGCAAACATGAACATGGCCACCATGAAGGTCTTGATGGCATTTGACAGCAGGATCAGACCAAACCGATTGATTGTGCGGTTGTAGACTTCGGTCAGGCTGGCGACGACTTCCAACTCACCAATGACAATCGTTTCACCGCGATAAAGGTAGCTCAGCGGATAGACCTTGCGAATAACATCCTTGTCCTCATTGTGGCCCGCGCTGGCGAAAAGCTCACCGTTCTCGGTGCGCACATTGGCCAGCTTGAAATCGGGCGTTTCTATGATGCCTTTAATCAACAGCTCCAAACGTTCAACATCAGATTGCCAAACGTTTTCAGCTATACTTTCAAGATATCCGCGTTCCACCTGATCAAATCGAAACTCGATGGAATCAACATCTCGCCCGTATTCGGACCATAGTTGTACCCCCGTCGTTATCAGCGTGATCAAAGAGCTGAAAACAATCAGCAGTTTAATCAGCTTTATTGCGATCTGACTGGGGTGAAAGAACCTGTGCATGGTGATGGCGTTACCGTCAGTTGGCTGGTAACAGGGGCGTCAGAATACGGTCAAAAATTTCCTGATATGTACCATCGGCCTTCATTTCGCGCAGTGCTACAGCCAATTTGGGTGCGAGATGGGCATGTTCCTTATGCACGTACATGTACATATCGACGGAAGCCAATGGCGGCTCATGCACCTTCACGCTCAGTGCGGTATCCTTGGCACGCTGCAGGCCTTGCCATTTTTCATACAGAATAACGTCAACCCGGCCCTGCTCCAGCATGGAGAACATTTGGGCAGGTTCCTTGACCGCCTGCCTGTCTTGCGTGGCGCTAAGGTTGCGCTCAAAAATCACCCAGCCATTGATATATGCAGCGACATACGGCTTCAGGCTGTCCCAACTATCGGTGACTAAATCCAGTCCTGCTGAATAGGCCACAAAGTTATTTTCGATCAGACGTTCTTCAACCCGCACCAGATTTGGAAACTTCTTTTCCAACCCTTTGACGCGCATGACGACGCCGTGATCAATGTTATCGTTGGCATTGATCAACGCGCGTGCTGACGCCTTATACATTTCCACCTGCCCCTTAAGCCCGATACGGCGGAATACCTCGGCGACGATAACATCCTGAAACCCTGTACGATCCTTGGTGGCATAGGGTGCACCTGTGCTGGTGTTGAGAACATAAACATCAGGGTCTGCCAAAGCGGTTTGGCAAAGCCCCGATGAGACCAGGGCCGATAGTAAAAACACACGCAACATTCCAAACGGTTTTCTTGGCATTTGTATCCTTCTCCCAAATCAATCAGATCATGCGTCCGATTACACTCAATATCGCATTCACCTAGCGTGCCACTTTCATAATTTCCTGAGCCGTAAACGCCTCCCACATGGTGCGGATCGCACCGTCACGCTCCATGTCCTCAAGAGCCGCCGTTATTTTCGGTATCAAAGACGCATGTTTTTTATGCAGAAGATGAAAAACGGGTAACCGCTCCAACGGTGGGTAATGCACCAAAACATTCTTTGAGCCGGTTTCAACAATCGCCAACTGGCCAAGAAACTGATTGAGAACTGCGACCTCGACCAGATCATCCTGAACCATTTGTATGGCCTGTGCAGCGGTAGTAACAACCCGTGACGACTTACCTCCAAGTTTGTTTTGCACATACTCAAACCCACGCACTGTCGTTAAGGAATAGGCATGAAGTGAGCTCCAGTCGGAAATATCAACTTCATAGCCCTCATGCACAAATGCAGACAGTTCAGAATGGAACAACACGGCGGGAACCTTTCTCAGGTCGGTATATCGTTTGAGCACACTTTCCAGTCGCGCAACTTCACCATCCGCACGGCCTTCATTGGCCTCCTGAACGGAACGCGCGTCGGGGTATAATGCAAATTGAATATTTATGTTCAAGCGGGCATAAGCCTCTGAAAGAACAAGTTCAGCAAATCTGTTTGTAATGGTTTTTTCGCGAGAGGCGAAAACCAGCGTTTCATTCGCCAAAGACGATGATGTCCACATAAGCCCCATAAGGCATGCTGCCAATAAAAATAGCTCGTGCAAAAGCTTCATTTTAAACAATCACTCCCAAATGAGCGGGCAAAGGCGGGCGATGTATACGATCGTATTCAATGCTGAACGCAAATTCAAACGCTTACACAGTTTTTAGATTAGTCCCTCCCTGCCAAATCACTGCCGTCGCGTCATGGGAGTTTTCAGCAGCAAGGTGCGCAGTGCGCGCTAAAACAAAAAAAGGGGTGAAGCCGTTAAGCTTCACCCCAGTCGTGTCGTTAGATATTTTGATTTCAGATCAGGCTGGCGTGTACTCTTTCGACTTGAAAGAAACACCCTTAGCCGTGGCAGGAGCATCGGAAATTTTGCGAATGTCCGCCCAGGTATGCTTGTAGTCCGGCAATACCAGTTCGTTCACCCCCGGATTGATCACGTTACCTTGTGAACCAGCTGGCGAACCAAAGACCATAAGAGTTTCCCCACGCCGTGCGGTCGGTGTTGGATAGACCATTGCCTGGGTTGCACCATTGTCGTTGAAGATTTCAACCAGATCACCCGGACCGGCACCAATATCGGCCATGTCGGCGGGGTTCATCTCGATGAACGGGAATGGGAAGCGGTCCTGAATGAAATCGTTATCCTGATCAAGGAACTGGTTCTGCCAGAAGATATTGGCCCGGCCATTATTGATCCAGTATTTAAACTTCTTCTGTTCAGCTTCCTTGCCTTCAGCCTGCCAGCCTCTCCAGCCAGCAGCACAGAACCGGGCTTTCTTGTCACCGGCACCGAACTCACCGTTGGAGTACAGACGTTCGGTTCCAACCAGCTTGCCGTTCTCGTAGCCAACAACCGGCTCAAGCACGCCGTTGTTTCCCATCGCACGTAACCGGTCATAGGTGACGTCAGGATTGCCTTTGTTGTAGCCATCCATGAAGGCGTCTTCCTCGGTCTCCCAGTCATATCCTTTGAACTGGTCGGCATAGGCATCCTTGCCCTTGGCACGGAGTACACGCTCCATGTTCTGAGCAATCCCGGCAGCAATCAGGCAATCCGGTCTGGAGTTCCCGAAGGGATCCATATATTTCTCGGATAGACGCAGACGACGTTCGCCGTTCATCGACGTGAGGTTCATCTCGTTGGATTCACACGCTGCGAGAACAACATGGGCGTTCTGACCAATTTGGCTGTTGATGATGTCAACATCGACAACGAACAGGCCACCCTTGTTAACCGCATCAACGATTGCATGGACGAGATCGTCACGGGTGCCGCCGGCGGCAGCATCCATAGCGTCTTTCACCATGTCCGAACGCTTCTTGTGAATGCGTTTGAACTGCGAAGCGTTCAGCGTTGTCTTGTAATGATCGCAGGCCCAAATGTGATGAATTTTGCCACCGCCATTGATCAACAACTGATCGACATAGGTCGCGGGTCGACCGACGTGGGCGTCAGAAGGACGATAGTATCCTTCCTGATGACCACCAAGGCGACAAACGCCGCCGCCTTCGCGTCCAATGTTACCCGTTGCCAGGGCGATATTCACCAGCGCACCGATCGTGCGGTAGTTGTCATTGCCCCAGATGATGCCCTTTTCATATGCGGTCACACATTTGCGACGTTGACCGTTCTTGGGTTTGGCAATCCATGCAGCTGCCTTTGCGATATCGCCAGCAGAAACACCGCAGATATCAGCGGCGTCGTTCAGTGACATACTGCAGGCTTTCATGGCCTCATCCATGCTACCAAGCGCAGCGGGATGAGCCGCATCTTCGGCCTGTGCAATACCATCCTGGAACGTCGAATTGGCGATGAAGTCCTTATCGATCCAACCCTTGCTCACAATCTCGGTCAGAAGGGCATTGAAGAGCGCCATGTCTGTACCGGTATTGATCTGCAAATGCAGCACGTTTTCCTTGCCAGCAACCTCTTCGGCGGCATTGACGGTAACCGTACGCCTTGGTTCGACAACGATCACCTTCGCGCCGTTACGCATGCCCGGCACCATGTGGTTCAGGAACAGGTTGGTCTGTGTTTCCAGAGGATTAGCACCGACGATCATGATCGTGTCGGTCAGCTCATAATCCTTGTATTGATAATTCAGCTCACCCACGCCCATATCACGGGTGGAGTGTACTTCTGAATTATAGGCTGGGCGGTTATGGATACGGCAGTTTTTGACTTTCATTGACTCAAAATAGAGTTTGCCGGTTCCCCACGTGTTTTCGTAGCCACCAGCCGACCCACCATGATCGAACATGGAAACGATCAGATCGTCCTCAGATCCATCCGTTACGATGTGTGCCGTAACCTGCGCGACAAGATCCAGCGCATCATTCCAGCTTGTTGGCTGTAACACGCCGCCACGCCATACCATCGGGTCAGTCAGGCGCTGTTGCTGCGTTCCAGTTACAGTGGAAGGCCTGTTTTCAGCCATACGCGCACCGCGAACAGAACCAAGACCGGCGTTAACGACACAGTCATGATCAGGCATGACGGCCAAGTGTACATCCTTGCCGTCCTGCTTAACCACATTATACATCGAAGGCGCCATCCAGGTGCCGTCTGGGCCCTGTTGCTCGCCAAGGTTGATGCCAAGAGCGTTGCTGGTCAGCGTGCCCTGTGTATTCCGTGGCCATGTATAGGCCTTGTAGCCGCAGCCGACGATGCAGTAGTGGCACGTTACATTGTGAACCGTTGCGTCCTTCGGTGGAATCGGCAGGCGGTCGATTTGTCTTTTATAAGCCATGGTACTTCCTCCCCTTACAATACGTTTGACGGACGACCGAAGATCAGGTCGCTCGCGCCTTCTGCGTAGATGTCACCCTTGTCATCAACACGCAGTGTGAATTGAGGAAGGTTCTGGGTTGCATGGCCCCATACCTGCTGGCCGCCAGCTTCCACATCGAAGCGGGAGAAATGGCCAGGACAGTTGTAGGTACTGTCATCTGCGTTGTAGGAGAGCGACCATCCCTTGTGCGGACAAATCGTGGAAAACGCCACAATATCCCCATCTGGGCCAACGCCACCTTCAACAGCTTCGCCCAGCTTGATGAGTGCGCCCGGGCTGTCGGCATCGGGGTATGCGATATCCATTGGTTTGTTGAGCTTGAGGTCCGAAATATTGCCCAGCTTATTGGATGGATAATCGATTTGCGCATTTGCAGGCGCGGCCTTGGCCTGCTGTGCGGGCAGCACCGCTGCACTTGCCAATCCGGCTGTCGCTAGCGATCCCCCGCGCAAGAACTGACGTCGGCCGACTTCGACCAGCGAATTGCACCTTTTCATGATGTAAAACCTCCACAATGTTAGTTTTTTATGCGTTGACGCATAGAACTAATTGCAAAGGCTGTGCCAATCCGTGATCGGCAGAAGTCGGGGCGATTTTAGACGTCAGTGTTCGGAAATCCGAACCTTCGGCGGTGCAATATGTTTAATTATCCGAACGCTCGTCATCGCCCTGTATGGCAGGGATATCAAGCTTTCTCATTTTTTCCCACATGGTGGTACGCGACACGCCGAGAAGCTCGGCGGCGGTCTTGATCTGGCCACCGGTATGATCAATAGCGCGTTGGATATGACGACGTTCCGCCAGATCACGGACCTCCTGCAAGGTCGGCATTTCATTCTCATCGCTTGCCGAGCGGGCATCGGGGAAAATATCCTGCGTCGCGACCCGCCCACCGTTCGACAGGGCGACAGCTCGCTCCATGCGGTTGCGCAATTCGCGCACATTGCCGGGCCAATCATAGGATAAGATAGCTTCCTGCGCATGATCGGTTAAGCCACGCACGTTGCGCTCAAAGCGTTCGGCGAAGTGTGACAGATAGGCCTGCGCCAGCGTCGGAATGTCATCACGGTGTTCACGCAGTGGCGGGATGGCGACGGGAATCACATTGATCCTGTAATACAGGTCCTCACGAAACTTGCCTTCGTTGACCAATGTTTCGAGGTTCCTGTTTGTCGCACATACGACGCGCGCATCGAAGTGCAGCTGCTCCTCACCACCGACACGGTTATATGTGCCGTCTTGCAGCAAGCGCAGTAGTTTGCCCTGCATGGGCAGCGGCAGGTCACCGACCTCATCAAGAAACAGGGTGCCGCCCATAGCGCGTGTGGCATATCCGTCATGGCGTGCGTGCGCACCAGTGAACGCGCCTTTTTCATGGCCGAAGAATTCACTCTCCATAAGCTCACTTGGGATCGCGGCGCAGTTCACGGCCATAAATGCCTGATCCTGGCGTGGCGAAATATTATGCAAAAAACGCGCCGAGACTTCCTTGCCGCTGCCGCTCTCGCCGGCAAACAGAACCGAGCTTTGAACATCGGCGATGCGGCGCAATAAGTCTTCGATACCGCGCATGGTGGACGACACGCCGAGGGACTCGTGGGCAATGTTTATGGGCGCGGCACGATGTTCCGTCAGGTTTTCAAGCCGAACAAGAAAATCGCTCATATCAAAAGGCTTCGTGATGTATTCATCCGCGCCCTTACGCATCAGGCGAACCGCCTGCTCGATATTGGCAAACGCGGTCACAAACAAGATCGGCGTGTGATTGATAAAGTTCTGGCAGCGAGAAAAAACCTCTTCCCCGCTCATGTCCGGCAAGCGAATATCACAGACAAGAATATCCACGCCTGATTGCTCCAGAGCATTCAATGCAGCAGCGCCCGTCATCCACCAGACCGGTTCATAGCCTTCAATCTCAAGCCTTTGGACAAGCGACTCCCCCATCACCGGATCGTCCTCGATGATGCCGACGCGGATCGGTTGCGGTTTTCGCATTTGATGTGCCTGAGAATTATGCAACGGCCCCGAAATCCTCTTTTTGATCGCTAGAGTGCCCCATGATGGGCAGGTGGATTGTGACAGTCGAGCCGGTTTTGCTATTCACGTCAACGCTGCAATGCCCCCCCAGGCGAACGACAAGGCGATTTGCCAACCATGCTCCCAACCCGGAATCACCCTGCAAGGGCAAGGAGTCAGGGTCACGTTGCTGCAACAGGGTGGCAATTTCATCCGGCATACCCGCGCCTGAATCTGTGACCGAAATTCGTAGTGTGTCTTGATCACAACGCGCCATAAGCTCAACCGAACCGCCAATGCGCGATGCGGCACATGCGTTGAGCAGGATATTAAGGGTCGCCTGACGCACGGGAACGGCGTCAATATCAACCGGGGCCGCAATCTCATTGCACCATACAAGCCGCAACTGCCGGCGGATGACTTCGTGATGGATCAAAAATTTAAGATCATCAAGATGGTTGGCCGACAGTGCCTCTGCCTTGCCGTGCACCTTGTAAGTCACAAGTGCAGCCTGCACCACGTCGCGGATACCCTTCAATCCGCGTTCAAGCAGGCCAACAGAGGTATCGCGGATGCCCGCGTCTGCGCCATGTTTTTTCAGGGTATCGACGGCGTTCATCATACCGCCGAGGGGGTTGTTGACCTCATGCGCGATGCCAGAGGTCAGCTTGCCAAGCATGGCGAGTTTTTCTTCATCGGCCAGCTTCTGCGCCAGCAGTCTGCGTTCGTGAAGCGCGTCGATCATGGCGTTCAGGCGGATATAGACATCATAATATTCCGACCCCTTTCGCGGCATGGATTCCGGTGGAATAGACGCCGTTCCACCATGACGGACCTGTTCAATAAAGGACGTAATAACGCCAAGGGGCCGCAACATGCGCCAGGCAATCAGGTAGCCTATACCGGCAAACAGGAATGTCAGAAACGTGTTCACACCGACGAGCGTCCAGAACACGTCGCGGCGCTCCTTTATCAACGACGACAGGTCGGCCTCGGCATAAAGATCTCCGAGCAGATAGTCGTTTTCGGATATGCGCCGATGCAGCCAGGCGCGTTGCTCGTCCTCGTTAATAACGAAGAACTGATCGGTGGCATGACGCTGCGAAATTGATTCAGGTAGCGCAGAATCCACGGGATACCCCACCGGGTCAGATGCTGCCAGAACGCTTCCATCGGGTAATGCAATGATGGAAAAACGCAACTGCAGCCCGGCGTAGTTTTGGGCTGCGCGTTCCAGCACGTCGTAGGATTCCCAAACGTCACGGCGTTCGATATAGGGAAACAGTGCCGTAGATACACCATCGAGATAAGCATTCGCCAGTTGCTGAAGTCCTTGCTCCTGATTGGCGATCAGCCGCGATAGGACGACCTGCGTCATGGCAACAGACACAACGATCATAAGCCCCGCAACCACCAGCGGGATGCGGACCCGAACGGGCCAAAGTAACGGATTCAGAGCCAAACTCATTTGGCTTGCGCCTGAACAATTTGAAAATTCCGCGCGATCGGATCGAACAGGTCCATACTGCCTGAAACAAAGCCATCCAGATGCAGCGACGATAGCACCGCCTTACCTTGTGGATCATCGGCCATGGACAGGATGGCGCCCTCGATACGTTGCACAGCCGGGCTGTTGCGATTGGCTTTGGCACACGCAACAGGCGGGAATCCCATCAATTCTGACTTGCGGATTACTTTCGTGCTGGCAATCAGTTCAGGCGCAATATCGGCCATAACGTCCCACACATAACCATCCACGCTGCCGCTTTGAGCCAGGCCAGAGCTAACGGCACGGATCACGTTGCGATGCCCATAGGTGAAGAACGAACGGGCAAAAAACGATTCGGGGCGTTCATCAAGCTGCGCCAGCAAAGAGCGCGTAACAAGAAATCCCGAGTTGCTGTCAGGATCGGAAAACGCGTGGGTCTGGCCGCGCAGTTCCTCAATTGTTGTAGCCGGATTGCTGGTATTGACGATGATATAAGATTGGTAAAGCGGCTGGCCTTTATAGAGCGGCACCCCGAGTAACGATAATTTTTCCTGATAGCGCACAAACGGAAAGCCACAAATCCAGGCGGCATCGATCTCACCCGACAGTAGCATCAGGGTGATTTCCTGATAGGTCCGCCGCTTGAATAGCTCTACGTCCTGCCCAACAGCGCGCGTCAGATAGCTTTTCAGTGTATTGAGAAGCTCAACATCAGAATCCAGAAACACTGGCGTCAGGCCGAAACGAACGGGTTGCGTCGCGCTGCGAGCCCCCGCAGCGGGCAAAACCGAAAGTGCTGCGCCCGCGATGGCAACAAAGCGCCGCCGCGATATACGCGCCACTGATGAACGCGTCAGCATGTTCAGCATTAAAATTCCCCGGGCCTGAAAACATAATCAGTCGAGGTTACCAACCCGCGTGCACAGTTTCTACTGTGTTGTGGAAATGATATGGCGCTGAGCTTGGCAGGCAATTCGAATATGATGCAGATGCCTACACACGCCAGGCACATAATCGAATAGCGTGCCTCTAGGGTGCAGCCTTGACTGCCCTGCGGCCACTGACCAGACCAAGCGCGTAGACCAGACCTGCACTGACCACGACGAGGCCTGATAGTTCGACGGTGTTAGGGATTTCGCCGAGCACCGGATAGGCCACCAGCATGGCAACGGCTGGCGTCAGCGCGGCAAACACCGCGCCGCGTGCGGCACCCAACATGGCAACCGCGCGGGTATAGAACAACAATGCCAGGATCGAAGTGAAGACACCCTGAAAGACGCCCTGAAAGATCACTTCGCCGATAGGCGCGTTAAAAATGCCCGGCTCACCGAATACAAAATACCATGGCAGGAAGAGCACCATGGAAATCACGGCAACCAGTCCCGTAGCGTGTAATGGCGCGATGCCCGCGCTGCGCGCGCACACCGTATACATGGCCCATGTCATCCCGGCGCAGGCGAACATCAGATCGCCGAGCCACGCGCCAGCGCGTGCCGTACCAGCCAGTCCTTCATAACCGATCAGGCCCAAACCGCCGAGGATAATGGCGTACCCCAGCAGGCGCAGGCGGTCTGGTTTATCACCGTGCAACAGCCAGCCACCCAGCATGGAGCAGCTCAACATAACCGCAGGGATAATCAGCCCGGCATGACCGGCCGGGGCATAGAGCAGGCCACCGGCCTGAAACAGCATAAAGGGAATACCCGCACCGGCAGCCAGCACAAAGGCGCGCAGCCAGCCCACGCCGCGCACACCATGACGCAACACGATGGGCAACAGGATCACGCCGGATATGGCGAATCGCAACGCGGTCAGGTCATAGGGGTCGAGCGATTGTTGCACGCCAAGGCGGGTGAAAACGGGTGATATACCCCACACAATGGCGGCGAGAATACCAAACACGGCGCCCTTGGCGACCATGCTGAAATCCGGTTTTGTAATGCTCATAAAGACTTGTCACATATGGCAGGTCGTCGCGCCACGCTTTTCCAGAAATTTCTGGTGATGCTCTTCCGCCGTCCAGAACGTCGGTGCCATTTCCACAGTCGTGGTGATGGGACGACCAGCATCAACGGCATCCCCAAGTGTCACTTTCGCGGCCTGTGCAGCGGCCAGCTGATCTTCTGTGTGGCAAAAAATAGCCGAGCGATACTGTGTGCCCACGTCTGGTCCCTGCCGGTTAAGCTGGGTCGGGTCGTGGCTGGCCCAGAACACCTCGAGCAGCTGTGCGTAGCTCACAACCGAGGGATCAAACTCAACCTGCACGGCCTCGGCATGGTTTGAGGTTCCCGTGCACACGTCGCGGTAATCGGGATTGTCCACGTGCCCGCCGATATAGCCGACGCTGGTACTGGTTACGCCGGGGACCTTGCCAAAGGTCAGTTCGGGGCCCCAGAAGCAGCCCGCCGCAAAGGTCGCGGTTTCCATGGATCGTAAACTCCGTTGCTTGATGTCTGTCACAGGCGTCTCATGCATATGATTGCGGCGCGGTCCCCTGTCAACCGTCCCAGTGCAGGATGACTTTGCCGGACTGGCCAGAACACATGATGTCAAAGCCCTGCTGGAAATCATCAATTGCGAAGTGGTGGGTGATGACAGGCCTGATGTCGAGGCCCGATTGCAGCATGGCCGACATCTTGTACCAGGTCTCAAACATCTCGCGGCCATAGATGCCCTTAAGCTGCAAGCCCTTGAATACTACCTCGTTCCAGTCGATGGCGGCCTCTTCCGGCATGATGCCGAGAATGGCAATGCGACCACCGTGGTTCATGCTTTGCAACATGGAGCGAAAGGCTCGCGGATTGCCCGACATTTCCAGCCCGACGTCGAAGCCCTCAACCATACCGAGGTCTTCCATAACCTCACCCAGCGTGGTGTCCATCACGTTGACGGTACATGTCGCACCCAGCTTGCGCGCCAGATCAAGCCGGTAGTTGTTGATATCGCTAACCACCACATGGTGTGCGCCAACATGGCGTGCGATGCCTGCGGCCATGATGCCGATAGGCCCGGCACCTGTTATCAAGACGTCCTCGCCCACCATGTCAAAGGCCAGCGCCGTATGGGTTGCATTGCCGAACGGATCGAGGATTGATGCCACGTCCGAGGACACATCGTCGGGCAACTGGAAGACATTAACCGCCGGGATCACCAGTTCCTGTGCGAAACAGCCCGCTCGATTGACGCCGACGCCGATGGTGTTGCGGCACAGATGACGCCGACCCGCGCGGCAATTGCGACAATGCCCGCACGTAATGTGCCCTTCGCCCGAAACCCGGTCGCCGAGGGCAATGCCGCGCACCTCAATGCCCAGTTCGATGACCTCGCCCATGAACTCGTGGCCAACGACCATGGGCACCGGAATGGTGGCCTGTGCCCAGTGGTCCCAGTTGTAGATATGCACGTCGGTGCCGCATATGGCGGTTTTATGAATTTTGATACGCACGTCGTTGTGGCCGAGTTCCGGCGTTGGCACGTCCTCCATCCAGATACCGGGCTCAGCCTTGGCTTTCACGAGTGCCTTCATGCGTTATGTCCTCACGTTCATGAAATGACACCCAGTTCGCGACCGACCTCGGCAAATGCCGTGATGGCCCGATCGATCTGCTCCGGCGTATGGGCCGCCGACATTTGGGTGCGAATGCGCGCCTGATCTTGTGGCACCACGGGGAATGAGAAACCGACGACATAGATACCGCGCGCAAGCAATGCATCAGCCATGTCAGAGGCCAACCGCGCGTCGCCGAGCATGATGGGAATGATAGGATGCTCACCGGGCACGAGATTGAAACCAAGTGCCGTCATGCCCGTGCGGAACTGTGCGGCATTTGCGTGTAACTGCTCGCGCAGGGCGGCGCTGCCGTCCAGCATATCGAGGATGGCGATGGACGTGGTGGCGATCATGGGAGCCAGCGAATTTGAAAACAGGTATGGCCGCGAACGCTGGCGCAGCCATTCGACAACGGGGCCACGCGCTGCGGTATAGCCGCCCGACGCGCCACCCAGCGCCTTGCCCAGTGTGCCGGTGACAATATCGACACGCGCGCTGACGCCACAGTGCTCTGGCGTGCCGCGCCCACCCGGCCCCATGAAGCCCACGGCGTGGCTGTCATCGACCATGACCAGTGCGTCATAGGTATCCGCCAGCGTGCAGATGTCGGCCAGATTGGCGATGGTGCCATCCATGGAAAACACGCCATCCGTGGCGATCAGGCGAAAGCGGCAATCGCGGGCCTCGCGCAGGCAGCGCTCCAGATCATCCATATCATTGTTGGCGTAACGCAGTCGCTGAGCCTTGCACAGCCGCACCCCGTCGATAATGCTGGCATGGTTCAGGCTATCGGAAATCACCGCGTCGACGTCACCAAGGATGGTTTCAAACAATCCGGTGTTGGCATCAAAACACGACGAATACAAAATGGCGTCATCGGTGCCAAGAAAACGCGCAATACGATCCTCGAGTGCCTTATGAACATCTTGCGTGCCACAGATAAAGCGTACCGACGCCATACCATAGCCATGCTGCTCAAGCGCACGTTCGGCTGCAGCCACCACATCGGGGTGATCGGCCAGTCCGAGATAATTGTTGGCGCAAAAATTCAGGACCTCGCCACTGCCTATGCCTTCGGCTACATGGATGATCGAACCCTGCGGCGAGGTGATGACACGCTCGGCCTTATACAGTCCCGCCGCCCTGACGGTTGCGATCTCGGCATTCAGGTGATCGAAAAATTGCTGGCTCATATATGAAGTCTAGACGCCCTTTGAGCTCAACGCCTAACACAAGCTAATATCCTGAACAAAAAAAACCCCGGCACACGAATGCGCCGGGGTGATTGTTTTTGTTTGGATCAGGAATACCGGTATGGTACGCCAGCTTTTTCCATGACCTGTGCGTAAGTCTTATACGCTTCGACCACTTTCGCTGCCCGTGGGCTGATACCGGCCAATTCGTCCCAGAACTCTTCTGAATCTTTAACCACAGTATCCCATTCTGCTGCCGGGATGGTGGTGAGTTCCATTTTCTTGCCTTCAACGCGAAGCTTGGCTTCACCGCCCCAATACCAAACATTACGGTAGTGGTGGGAGCTATCCATGGAAAGTTTGAACAGCGCCTGAAGTTTCGGTGAAATGCCTTCCCAGCTTTTGGTGTTGGCAAAGTATGAACCACACCATGCGCCGGTAACGTTGTTGAGCAAGGCGTAGTTGCAAACATCGGCCCAACCCACTTCGTAGGCTTCGGTAAATCCACACCATGCAACACCATCAAGCTCGCCGGTTTGCAGCGCAACTTCAATGTCATCCCAAGGCAGGGTCACAGGAATCAGGCCGTAGCGTGACAGGAAGCGACCAGCCGTTGGAACACCAAATACGCGTTTGCCTTTCATGTCAGCAATGCTGCGAATTGGGTCTTTCGTGAAGATGTGGCATGGATCCCATGCACCGGCACCCAACCATTCAACGCCTTTAACCTCACCATAAGCTTCGGCCCAGATTTCGTTCAGACCGTAGTACTTGAACAGCACCGGCATATCGAGACTATAACGCGTTGAGAACGGGAAATAGCCACCGAACACGTTGATGTCGACCGGTGAAGCCATGGTGGCGTCATCACTTTGTACGGCATCAATTACGCCACTCTGCATAGCGCGAAACAGTTCATCCGTCGGGACAAGCTGATCTGCATAGTAGAGTTCGATTTCCATTTCACCGTGTGCGGCCTGGTTGAAAGCTTCGATCTGAGGCTTGATCACGTGTGCACCAAGTGGGGCACCGGAATAAGTCTGCAATCGCCACTTGATCGGGTTACTGGCAGCGTACACATATGGGGCGCCGACAGTTGATGCTGCAACAACACCAGCTGTCGCAGTCCCAGCTTTCTTCAGAAAGTCACGGCGTTTGTTGGTTTGAGTCTTTTTTGTTGTTTTGATCTCTTTCATCTAATCCTCCCTAGAGTTTTAAAGACACTCTTCCCTGTTAACGATGGTTAAAAAAATACTCTTCCCTGTTTAACGATGGCTATAGACGTACTCTGGTAACCAGAGAGCCATTTGCGGGAACAGTATTACAAGCATCAATCCAAACGTCATAACAATGACAAACGGAATAATGGATCGATAGATGTCCGGTAGTGTAATTTCCTTCGGGGCCATGGCGCGCATAAGAAACAGATTGTACCCAAAAGGTGGCGTCATATACGCAATCTGACAGGTGATTGTGTAGAGCACACCGTACCAGATCGGGTTGAAGCCCAAGGCAATAATCAATGGAACGTACAGCGGTGCAACAATCACCAGCATAGCCGTATCATCAAGGAACATGCCCATGACGATGTAGGATAGTTGCATCATGATCAGAACTTCCCAAGGGCTAAGGTTCCACTTGGTAATAAACAGTGATTCGATAGCCTTTACAGCGCCAATACCGTCAAAAACAGCGCCGAAGCATAAGGCAGCCAGAATGATCCACAGGAACATGCAGGATACGCCAAGCGTCTTCTTTAAAGTTTCATCAATAACTTTTCTCGTCAGCCTTTTCTTAAAGGCTGCGGCAAGAATTGCAGACGTCGCACCGACGGCTGAGCTTTCCACAAGACTGGTCACACCCATAACAAACAGGCCGGTCATGAAGAAGAAGATCAAGAACGGAATAATGCCCGCTCTGAGAAGCTTAAGCTTCTCGCTAAACGGGATGTCGCGTTCTTCCTTGGAAACCGTTGGGCCGAGTTCAGGTTGCAGATGACAACGAACCCAAATGTAGATGATGAACAAAGACGCCATCATTAACCCGGGAAACACGCCAGCCAGCCATAGCTTGCCAACGGGTTGGCGGGCAATCATGCCATAGAGCACCAGAACAACGCTTGGCGGGACCAGAATGCCAAGCGAACTACCCGCTTGGACAACCCCCGTGATCATGATCTTGTCATAACCTCGCCTCAACATCTCCGGCAGTGCAATACTGGCCCCGATCGCCATACCGGCCACACTCAGACCGTTCATGGCCGAGATCACGACCATCAAACCGATGGTGCCAATCGCCAGTCCGCCTTTTAAATTACCGAACCAGACATGAAACATCTTGTACAGATCATTGGCGATGCCGGATTCGGAAAGCAGATAGCCCATAAAAACAAAGAGTGGGAGCGTTAGCAGGGGATACCAGTTAAAGAGTTTAAAAGCTGCATTGAACGGCATTTCGACTGCACCATCACCCCAAAGCAGGAGTGCCGCTGCAGCAGAAACAAACCCAATAGCGCCAAAGACGCGTTGTCCAGTCAGAAGCATCAGAAGCATTGATGAGAGCATCAATATTGCTATGAGTTCATAGCTCATGAAATTGGTTTTCCCTTGGCTTTAGCGAGGTCTTTAAAAAACATCGAAATTGTTTGAAGAATCATCAGACTGATACCGAAAACCATGATGACTTTTATAGGAATCATTGACGGGTTCCATTGAGAGAATTTTCTCTGGCCATATTCAATGGCGTACATTGTGCTGGAAATTGAACCAATAAAAAGCGTCACAAGATAGAACATCAGAAAGAAGCTCGTCGCGACGTCTATCTTTGCCTTGGTCTTTTCCGAGCAATGGTCATAGATCAAATCCATCCTGACATGGTCATCCGTCTGCATGGAATAAGCGCCGCCAAGAATATAGTAAGCAGCCATGGTGAATTGTGCCATTTCGACACACCATGAAAGTGGATAATTAACAACATTTCGCGTGATGGCACTCAGCAATAATGTAGCAATCATTACGAGAACCATATACATGGCCAGCCTGCCGCATTTCTCTGAAACGAAATCAACATACTTCACATAGGATGTAATAATCTTTGGCATATTTTATACGTTCCTGCCGCCATTTCCCAAATTTCGAATATACCCGATTTTAGCACCAGCTAAATTCAACTGAATATTGCTACAAACTCACGCTCGGCCCAAAGCCTCTGTTGCCAATGTTAAATGCTTCACCAAATGCTCCGCCATTTTTTTCTGGCTTACCGCATCCAGAATTAAGTTATTTCGAATTTCGAGCATCACGTTCGGTAAACCACGTGGCAAAGCATGCTTTGCGAGAGTATATGTCACACCATCCTCAATGCCATAAGGTTCATTTGAGCGCACATCGAATGTTCCCTCTGCATTCACGGTTTTCTCTATCTCATTGGCTAACCTGACATCACGATCATGCAAGAGGCCAATATCGAGGTCGCGAGACTCACCATTAAACACTGGAGAAAAAGAATGTACCGTAACAATAAAAATGTCCGGGTCGCGCTCTACGAATTTTTCAACAATTTGGCTTAATGCACGATGAAAAGGCACATGATATCGCTCAATACGATTGTTACGTTCCGTATCACTAATTCCTTTATTGCCCGGAACATCATAGATTTCTGATTTTTCAACAACAGCATCATGAGCGTCAATTGAGCGATTACAGTCAAAGACCAAACGCGATACACCCGGTGCAATTAAGGGAGCATCAAATTTTACAGATAATTCTCTAGCGACCGCCCACGCTCCAGGATCCCAGGCGATATGGCTTTCAAGGGCCAGGGCGTCGAGACCCAAACCAGCATATTCTTCAGGGATAAAATTAGTCGCATGCTCACATGCGAGAATCATCCGGCCTTTGCCAACCGGATTGATCAACTCAATATCATCACCATTGTGAATATGTTGATTTCTGCCCAAGCCCATTCGCCAAGTATTCCCCCACTTTATTTGAAATTATATTTTCAGAAAAATAATTTTCTGTCAATAATGTTACAACTAACAAGGTTTCTGAAATAAACGTTTCAGAATTGTATGCATGGCGAGGTATGTGGTGATCTGCACGTCCCAGTAATGTAGAGAATGTTTAATTTCATTTTGAAGAAAGATCATAAATGTCTGTACTCGCCATTGATCAGGGAACGACCAGTACCCGTGCCATGACACTCGATGATCATGGGGTGGCGACCATCACCATGGTTATTGAACATGAGCAATTCTACCCTCAAAAGGGATGGGTTGAGCACGATCCTGAAGAACTCATTCGAAACGTACTGAACTGCATGGAGAGCGGTGAGGATAGCTCCGCTATCGGCATCGATAATCAAGGCGAAAGTTGTCTGGCCTGGAACGCTGAAACGGGTGAGGCCATCTGCCCGGTTATAGTCTGGCAAGACAATCGCACCCATGATGTGATAGAGGCTTTGAAGGCCAATGGAGCAGAAGAGCTGGTCGAGCAGAAGACGGGCCTTCCGCTGGATTCCTATTTTTCCGCATCGAAATTTGACTGGATTATTCGCACGATCCCGCAAGCAAAAGAGCTGTTGAAGAAAGGTAAACTGCGTCTTGGAACGACAGATGCATTTTTTCTGGATCGACTGTGCGGCAAATTTGTTACCGACATAACCACCGCTTCACGCACATCATTAATGGACCTGGATACCGGGCAATGGGATCCACAATTATGTGAATTGTTCGGTGTGCCCATAGAAGCCCTGCCACAAATTGTCCCCACGACTGGTGATTTTGGTTCCGTCAATATAAAGGGCAAAAGCATTCCGGTCACAGCCAGCATTGTTGATCAACAGGCCTCGCTTTATGGTCACGGGTGTCGCACCAGCGGGGATGCTAAAATCACCTTTGGAACCGGAGCCTTTGCCCTGACTTTAACGGGGGCGCAAAGCTACCGCGCCCCGCAAAAAGGTTTGCTTCCGACAATTGCATGGCAGTTGGATGGTGAAGCGCCGGTTTATGCGCTGGATGGCGGTGTACATTGTGCCAGCTCGGCTGTGAACTGGGCCAGGTCTCTCGGCCTGTTTAACGATTTTTCACAGATCAACCATTTCGAACGGCCGCCCGCCATCGAACGCAATCTGGTTTTTGTGCCAGCTTTAAACGGTCTTGCCTGCCCTCATTGGGACAGACGTGCAACCGGTCTATGGATTGGGTTGTCTCAGGACACCCAGCCGCTTGATATGGTTCAGGCGGTTATTGAAGGCGTAGCCTTGCGCGCATGCGAAGTACTCGATGCGATGAATGATTTTACGCCCGTCAGCAAAGCCATCTCTGTTGATGGTGGCATGTCTGGCAACCCATACTTCTGCCAGTTCCTTTCCAATATTCTGGAACGTGACATTAAGGTACCTGCTTTTAATGAGCTGACAGCATTTGGAACGGCCATGCTTGCAAAAAGTGCCGCCTCTCAATCTGCGAACAGCAGCATATCAAACACTGAATTCCGCACCTACCATCCTAAACCTATAAACAATGCAATCAGAGAAAAGTTTGCCGAAGCTATAAACCTTTCAAAAAGCTGGTGACATTTTCTTTCATAATCCAAAAAATATTATAAGAAATTTGTATTCTGCTATGGGTTCTGCATGGGCGGAGAATGTAGAAGGCCGACGTTTTGCGGTTCACCCCGCACAGGCTTGAAGCCGCCCGAACCGTCGTGTCCGCGACAAAATGCTCAATCAACTGAATTATCTGGGACAGCCTTAAAATTTATTCGTGATTTTACGGTATCAGGCGCATTTAGCACTTGGCATGTGGTATGCCACATGCCATATTAACCTTGTTGAATCGGTCAAGAGTGCGCAGAGGCTTCCCCCCATCGCAACTGTGTATGTTCCCGGATCATATGGATCTTATCGATCACTCCCCCGGATAAATAATCCGAGATCGAGCTTATAAGATCTCTCCCTGACTTATTACGCCGTCACTTTCCCTGAGTGACGGCGTTTTTTTTGGGAATTCTGTTCAGGCCGACAGCGTATCACGCACGATAGACACAGCCGCGTCCTGATCCACCATGGCAATACACGCCGTGCGCCCGTCGCGCAGCGGCTCAGCGCAATCACCACGGCAGCCCTTGCATGCAATATCATGCTGAAGCACGTGTGCGTGCGCACCATTCTCGCCGGGATACGGCAGGGTGTCGCCCCAATATGCCGCACTGGCAAGTGCCAGCGTCGGCATACCGCCCAGCAACGCAATGTGCATAGGCGCGCTTTCCGCCGCAATGACCAGCTTTGCCGCACGCATCAGCGGCAAAGCGGTGGAAAGCCCGATGTTCTTCGTACTCACCCGGTTATGCGAGGCCAGAACCTGTAAATCAGGGTTGGCCGTCAGCAGGTCGTCCGTGCACGGCATGACGACATCATGGTCGACTGGAACAGCATCGATCAGCGCGGCAAAAAATTCAGCCGAGGGCCTGCGCGCACCATCACGACAAAACGGTTGCAGGAATACCATCGGTTTATCGAGCACAGCGGCGGGCGCAAGCAATGCCTCGTCCAATTGCAGATCAACCGGTGTGCGGCTTTCCGCTGCGCTCAGATAATCAGCGAAATCTGCCCAGCGCTCGGCGATGTGCAGACCGGGTGCACCGCTATCAAACTGTGTCTTATAGAGCGAAGCATTGGACTCCAGCGCCGCACTAAGGGTCGGGTCGGATATCGGTGCAGGCTTCATGGCCATGGCCGGGCGACGGCAGGCCCGGATCATGGCTTCGTCAACCCATGGATGGCGCACATAATCGAGCGATACCACACCCTTGAAATTACCTTCGAGAAGGCCCGTCATCGTATTCGCACGATAATTCGGTTGCGTACTAAAACGCTCGAAATCAATGCTGATGACCTCGGCGCGCCCATCAAACAGAAATGCCGCAGCCATGGCATCTTCGCGAATCAGGACTGCCAGTTGCGTTCTTTTACCACCCAGCGCGAGGCGGAAGCGTTCAAGCTGCGAGGCCAGCAGCACGACATGCTCTGCGCCGCCGCCACAGACCAGCAGATACTGTTCATTGGGCTCTTGGCGCATCATGAAATAACGGGTAATCGAATGGATAAAATCCACTCTACGCATGGAATTCTTCACGTAATACTCTCCCTAATCACCCGGTCGTTGCCGGGCGGTGGCGGGAGTGTAACGGGCCAGCGGCGTAAAGGGTAGCGCGAACGCTACCCTTTCAGCTTTTCACTCAGCAGCTTGTTGACCATGCCGGGATTAGCCTTACCCTGGGTCATCTTCATGACCTGTCCAACGAACCAGCCGATTAGCTTGTCATTGCCGCCACGGTACTTTTCGACCTGTTCGGGGTTGCCTGCGATGACCTCGTCAATGGCGGCTTCAATCGCGCCCGTATCGGAAATCTGCGTCAGGCCCTTTTCCTCGACAATATCGGCGGGGTCCTTCGAGGTCTCGATCATGATCTCGAAAACGTCCTTGGCAATACGACCGGAAATCGTGTCGTCGCCAATCAACTCAATCAACTGGCCCAGCTGGTCAGCCGAAACCGGGCTATCCTTGATATCGAGCCCCTTGGCATTGAGCGCACCGAACAGATTGGTGATGACCCAGTTGGCGGCCTGCTTGGGGTCACGCTGCTTACCCTTTTCATCGCTGCGCACGACGGCTTCGTAATACGCACCGGTTTCACGCTCGACCACCAGCACGCCCGCATCATAGGCCGACAGGCCGAACTCGGACATATAGCGCTGTTTTTTCTCATCAGGCAGCTCGGGCAGGGTCGCGGCAATAGCATCCACGTAGTCCGCGCTCAGCTTGATAGGCAGCAGGTCCGGATCGGGGAAGTAACGGTAATCATGTGCGAACTCCTTCGACCGCATGGCGCGTGTCTCGCCCTTGCTTGGGTCGAACTGGCGGGTTTCCTGCTGTACTTCGCCGCCGTTTTCCCAGACCTCAACCTGACGCTGGGCTTCGGCCTCAATGGCCTGCATGACAAAGCGAACCGAGTTGACGTTCTTGATTTCGCAGCGTGTGCGCAGTTCGGTTTCGCCGGGCTTACGCACCGAGACATTGACGTCAGCGCGCATGGAGCCCTGATCCATGTTGCCGTCGCAGCTACCAAGGTAGCGCACGATGGAACGCAGTTTGCGCACGTAGATACCGGCTTCTTCCGGCGAGCGCATGTCGGGGTCCGAGACAATTTCCATCAGCGCCACGCCCGAACGGTTGAGATCGACAAACGTGCGACGCGGGTCCTGATCGTGCATGGACTTACCGGCGTCCTGCTCCATGTGCAGGCGCTCGATACCGATTTCACGCGTCGTGCCATCGGGCATGTCGAGGATCACCGTACCGGCACCCACGATAGGATGTTGGAACTGTGAAATCTGATAGCCCTGCGGCAGATCAGCGTAGAAGTAGTTCTTGCGCTCAAACACCGAGTACAGATTGATCTGTGCCTTCAGGCCAAGGCCCGTGCGCACGGCCTGCTCAATGCAGTGCTCGTTAATGACCGGTAGCATGCCCGGCATGGCGGCATCGACCAGCGAGACCTGCTCGTTCTGCTCGGCACCAAATTCGGTGGACGAACCAGAAAACAGTTTGGAGTTCGATGTGATCTGGGCATGAATTTCCAGGCCAATCACGACTTCCCAGTCACCAGTTTCACCTGAAATAAGATACGTCATGGCTCAGCCCTCCCCGCCTGAAAATACCGGCAGCTTGAACCCGGCGGCCTGCTCGATGGACTCCGCTGCGCGCAGCAGGGTCATTTCATCGAACGGCTTTGCAATCAACTGCAAACCAAGCGGCAATCCGTCAGCCGACATCCCCGCAGGTACTGAAATCGCGGGCAACCCGGCAAGCGAGGCCGGCACCGTGAAGACATCATTCAAGAACATGGCGACGGGATCATTCATTTTTTCACCAATGGCGAATGCGGCAGATGGCGCGGTGGGTGCCAGGATCACATCGACATCGTTAAACGCTGCGGTGAAATCACCGGCGATGCGCGTGCGCACCTTCTGCGCCTTGACGTAATAGGCATCGTAATAACCCGCCGACAGCACGTAAGTACCGATGAGGATACGGCGCTGAACCTCGTCACCAAAACCTTCGGCGCGTGAGTTCATGTACATGTCATCAAGGCTATCGCCATCGACGCGCAGGCCGTAACGCACGCCGTCATAGCGCGCCAGATTGGACGAGGCCTCTGCCGGGGCAACAATGTAATAGGTCGGCAGGGCGTATTTTGTGTGCGGCAAACTGACATCAACAATCTCGGCACCGGCTTCACGCAGCCACTCCGCGCCGCGCTGCCACAGCGCGCTGATCTCAGCGTCCATACCGTCGGCGGTATATTCCTTGGGAATACCGACGCGTAGGCCTTTAACACCCTGACCAATCGCACTTTCAAAATCGGGCAATTCGACTTGGGCGGACGTAGAGTCCTTTGGATCGTACCCGGCCATGGCACCCAGCATGATGGCGCTGTCTTGTACCGTGCGGGTCATGGGTCCGGCCTGATCGAGGCTCGAGGCAAACGCCACAATACCCCAGCGCGAACAGCGCCCGTAGGTTGGCTTTAACCCGACAATGCCGGTGAACGCCGCAGGCTGGCGGATGGACCCACCGGTATCGGTACCCGTCGCACCAAGGCACAAACGTGCGGCAACGGCCGAGGCCGAACCTCCACTGGAGCCACCGGGCACCAGATCCTTACCCGCATTGGGACCGCTGGCGGCCTTCCACGGGTTGATGGTGTTACCGTAGTAGCTGGTGATGTTCGCAGAGCCCATGGCGAATTCGTCCATGTTGGCCTTGCCCAGCATCACCGCACCGGCATTTTTCAGGTTGCCCGAAACGGTCGATTCATAGCGCGGCACAAAGCCTTCGAGAATGTGCGAGCCCGCTGTGCTCTGCACGCCTTCGGTGCAAAACAGGTCCTTCATGGCGATGGGCACACCGTCCATGGGGCCAAGTTCTTTTCGATCTGCCCGGCGCGCATCGGACGCCTTGGCGGCTTCAAGCGCGAGTTCCGGCGTTTCAGTGACAAAGGCGTTCAGATCGCGTGCACCGGCAACGGCGGCGTTGTGCGCCTCGGCCAGTTCAACAGCGGAAAAATTGCCCGTTGCCAGCCCGTCGCGGGCGGCTGCAATGGTGAGGTTTGTAAATTCGCTCATAGCCTTACTCCACCACCTTGGGAACTGTGAAAAAACCATCCACCGGATCGGGTGCATTGGCCAGAACCTTGTCACGGCAATTGCCATCGCTGACCACATCGACGCGTTGCGGCATGGTCATTTCGGTGACACTGGTCATCGGCTCGACACCATCGGTATCGACTTCCGATAGTTGCTCGACCCAATGAATGATACCGTCGATTTCCCCGGCCATCTGGTCGAGGCGATCATCGGGCACCCGGATACGGGCGAGATAAGCGATACGCTGTACGGTTTCGCGGTCCAAAGCCATGTGGTCAGTTTCTCCAATAGTGCTGGATATCAATTGGCGCGGAAATTAGCACCCGCGCCGCCGGGGCTCAACCTCAATACACAGCCACCGTCGGCATTCACCGCTTAGCGTCTTCAGGGATCATAAAAAAACATGGATTTCAGCAGACTCATTCGCATGCCACCCATCACGGAAATGAAGTAAATATTAAATACTTGAGCATCATTAATTTCAAAAACAGAGAACTCATTGTTGATTTATAAATATAACTCTATAATAAATTTTCATCACTAAAAGATAGTATACAATACTTATTTTTTAAATCATTATACAAAATAACAAATATATCTATTTGTTATTTATTTGTTATTTATTTGCAAGTTTGACATTCTTGAATTTATGAATATGCTTTTGACTGATATTAATAATAAGAAAGCATCATCAGCCTATGACTGAAACGACACTCGGCGGTCGCATTACCGAAGCACGCAATTCACGCTACCTTTCAACCAGCCAACTGGCCCACCGGCTTGGCGTGCAGGAACTCTCCATTGAAAACTGGGAAAGCGATCAGGCAGAGCCGTCAGCGCGCATGTCCGTCCGACTTGCCGGCGTTTTGAATGTATCGGTTGCATGGCTGTTGACCGGGGACCAACCGCCCCTGGCCGATGAAGATGAAGCTTCACAACTCAGCGAAACGGATAACATGTCCGTTAAACTTGATCGCCTCATGGCCCTGCACAACAAGACAGCGCAATTGACCAGCGAGATTCAATCCGAACTCATCCGCCTGCAATCGGATATCGACACCACGTCCCAGCAGGCTTAAGGCCCTGCCCGGCATCTCCGGGCTTTCCCGCCTCAATTTTGCAGCGTCACCACTTGTTCCGGTGTTCAGACGGGCTCGTCCGCCATGCCCTCTGGCGCGGGGCGTGCGCCCAGCACGTCGACAACGCCAGCGCCGATGATCAAGACCGTGCCGAGGATTTCCATGGTGCCGAACGGTTCGTCAATGAGGATCGCCGCGCTGCCAATTCCAACCACCGCTTCCATCTGTAACAGGATGGCGAGACGCCCCGGGTCCAAACGTTTTGAGCCCCACAATATCCCCCACATGGTCGGTATCATGAAACCGGCACCGACCAGCGTCAGCCACGGCAACAGGGATTTTATCGTTGCCCAGTCCGGTGCCACACCGAGGCCTTCGATGGGCAGCCACGTCATGGCATAGGCCAGAATGGCGCCATAGAAGAACAGTCCGAATGTATGCTCAAAGGTGCTGATTTCGGGCATCTGCCGGATCCGCATGGAACTGAGCGCGAACACGGCACCTGAAATCAGGGCAAGAACATCGCCCACGTTTCTGGGCATCGGGATACCGGTATCGCCGCCAAGCACCACATACAACCCGCCAAGCCCCATGGCGAGTGCCAGCATGCGGACCCGTGTCAACTTGATCCCCATGAACAGGACTTCGAGCAACGTGCCCCAGACCGGCACGATATAAAACAGCAGCAAGGCACGCACGACCTCGGTCAGCAGCAGGCTCTCGCAATAGAGCACCATGGCAGCGCTGATACCGACACCGGCCATGGCCTGACGCATGCGCATCGGTTGACCACGCAGCAAGCGCCATGCGGCGAAGGGCAGCATGACCACAACGGCAGGCATGAACTGGGCCAACGTTATCCAGTCAGCAGGTATCCCGGCAGCTTCAAAGGCCCTGAGCGGTATCCAGAACACCCCCCAGAGCCCCGCCGCACAGACGGTGACAAGGGCGGGGGAAACAGATTTATCGGTGAGGCGTTTCATGGGTGATCCTTATGCATGGATCACCCTTATCACGCTCTGCGAGGTTCGCACCAGTTCTTCCGAAGACGCGGTTGCGCGGGGGGGTATTGCCCCGCTTCGGCTTCTTCCAGAAAGCTGTCGCGTGGCTCGATTTCGTCATGCACCAGATTGTAGTGGCAATCGATGCAAGTCATGTTGTTTTCACGCGCATAGGTGTGTTGTTTCTGACCACGCTTGCGCTCTGGTTTGATGCTCCCTCTTCATGGCATGGCACTCAGGAGTCACCCGCCATCACTTTTTTGTTGGCGCGTTTGTGATCAGGGCTACGTCACCACTGATAGCTGGACGTACCGGGATAAAATAGTATGACCGTCTTCACAGGTACATTGGACCACTCGATTTTTGGCACGTCAGCCTGGCACTATTCCCGCCTACAGCGAGAGCACTACCGAACAGTCCTGCAATCAGTGGCAAAGACCGAGATAAGGTTTTTCTATTGCGGTTTGTTTTTAATATAACACATTCCCTTATTCTTGACCTTGCCCGGAGCAGGAAACAGAGTATCGGGCTAAGGCCCACAGGTATTGAATATTTTCAACGGTTTAATTCTAGCAATACAGGCATTTCAGACCATGATCTGAGGCAAACAATAGAACAGATGGCTACGGCACCAGTTTGTCAATTTCTGCCCAGACATTATCGTTCCACGCGCCCAGCGCCATTCTCACGGCGACGCTCAGGGCCTCAGCCACAGAGTTTGCATCGACTTCTTTTTCCGGTGGGCTTCCAGCCATATCCTTGATGGTCACGCTATCGAAGACCACACGATTCTTGGCATGGTTGTAAAACACATTGGTCGTGAAGTTCTCGTCGTAGCCATTCTCATAAGCAATCTCGAGCATGTCCATGCCGATCTGGTGGACCGACTGCTTGGCGAGGATATAGGAACCTTCTGTCATAAACATCATCAGGGTAAAGTCCGCCCGACCCGCTGCCACATCACAACTCAATGCAGCTTCATAGTCGGCCATGTCGTAGGGTTCGTTGCCCGCCGGGCTCTTGCCGATAAATGTGATTTCGTATGCACAGTTACCACGCGCGCCAAGGTCCACACGACCAAGCACAGGTTTATCGAGTGTGCCATCAATGATCTGTATGAGATATTTAAAATATGCGAACCCAACAGGTTTGGAGTCTTCCTCGATTGCCAGCCATCCCTGATGGCGGCCGCGTACATTGAGCACTTCACCTTTTTTGAGACCACGTATCCTTTTGCTTTTAGTATCGGGTTTGGTGCGCATGTTGACGTCACGCAGCACCGTATAGACTCCGCCGCGCTCTTCGTCGATTTCAACACCAAGGAATTCGCTCGCCAGCGCTGTACGCGGCAATGTGAGTACGAGCAGGGCAACACAACACAGGCCTGCCAGCACGCCAGCGGCTGTCGCGCACATTATTTGCCTGTGCATATTGCTATCAACCATGAGCAAAGCCGTTAAAATTGATACACCCCGTGCATGATAAGCAGGGCAATGATCATCCGCCAAGGCCTATCCCTTTGCATCACGAAGGTCTATAACCCCGGCCATGAGCATACTGACACGCGAAGAATTCAAACTGGCAATGCCCACAGGCAAGCGCATCATGGGTCTCGACCTCGGGTCGAAGACCATTGGCGTGGCGCTATCGGACGTCATGCACATGATCGCCAGCCCACTGGAAACGGTCAAACGCAAGAAGTTTCGCGAAGATTCGGCGCGCCTGCGCGCCATTATTGTCGAACACGAAGTCGGCGGCATCGTGCTCGGTCTGCCCGTCAGCATGGATGGCACCGAAGGCCCGCGTTGCCAGTCCACCCGCGCCTTTGCCGAGAACATGCTGGGATTGGTTGATCTGCCCACCGCATTCTGGGATGAACGCCTGTCGACCATTGCGGTTGAACGCATGCTGATCAATGATGTGGACATGACACGCAAGCGCCGTGGCGAGGTCATCGACAAGCTGGCTGCCGTCTACATTCTGCAAGGATTCCTCGATGCTACTTGATATTTTCCGCGATGCTTGCAAAAAGCCCCTCAACAACAATATGATGCGCCCTTAATGAGCCCGAACATGACCGATACCGTCGTATATCCGCACCGACATCTGCTCGGCATCGAAGGCCTTTCCCCAATTGAAATTTCATACCTGCTGGACCGGGCCGACTCTTATGTCGATCACAACCGCCAGCCTGGTAATAAAAAGAAGGCTTCGCTGGACGGTCTGACCGTCGTCAATTTGTTCTTCGAAAACTCAACGCGCACACGCACCTCGTTCGAGCTGGCCGCCAAGCGGCTCGGTGCCGACGTCATCAACATGTCGGTTGCCACCAGTTCGGTCAAAAAGGGCGAGACCCTGATCGATACGGCCATGACGCTGAACGCCATGCACCCTGATGTGCTGGTCGTGCGTCACCCGGATTCCGGTGCGGTGAAATTGCTCTCGGAAAAGGTCAACTGCGCGGTGATTTCAGGCGGCGACGGCAGCCACGAACACCCGACGCAGGCCCTGCTCGATGCGCTGACCATCCGACGCCGCAAGGGCACACTGAGCGCACTCAATGTTGCGATCTGCGGCGATGTGCGCCATTCACGTGTGGCGCGCTCGAACATCCATCTGCTCAATACCATGGGCGCGCGGGTTCGCCTGATCGCACCGCGCACACTGATCCCCTCGCAGGTTGAGCGGCTTGGCGTCGAAGTCTTCTACGACATGGCCGAGGGCCTGAAGGATTGTGACATTGTGATGATGCTGCGCCTGCAAAAAGAGCGCATGGCCTCGAACTTCTTCCCCTCGATCCGCGAGTACTTCCACTTCTTCGGGCTGGATTATGAAAAGCTCGCCAACACCAAGCCCGACGCGCTGATTATGCACCCCGGCCCGATGAACCGTGGCGTCGAGATCGACTCGGAAGTTGCCGACGATTACGGGCGCAGCGTTATCCGTGAACAGGTCGAGATGGGCGTCGCGGTACGTATGGCATGCCTCGAAACATTCGCCCTGCGCGAATCCGATGCCGCGTCAGGGGGAGCGTAAACATGGTCGATAAACTGAAGCGCTCGTCTGATCACGAAACACCGGGCAAGGTTGCCTATATCAATGCCCACCTGCTTGATCCGGCCAGCGGCCTGAACGAGATCGGCGCGTTGCTGAGCGACGGCGAGGTCATCGCGGACCTCGGCCCTGAGCTGTTTCGCACAGGCGATGACTGGTCCGTGCCCGACGGTATCGAGGTCGTTGATTGTGGCGGACATTATCTTACACCGGGCTTTGTCGATATCCGCGTGCAACTGGGCGAACCGGGTCAGGAACACAAGGGCACACTGGCTACGGCCGGACGCGCCGCGACCGGTGGCGGCATCACCTCAATGGTCTGCCTGCCCAACACCAAGCCCGTCATCGATGACATGAGCGTACTTGAATTTGTTGCGCGGCGTGCGCGCAAACTGGGCCTGACCAAGGTCTATCCCTACGGTGCCATCACCAAGTCCACAGCCGGCGAAGAACTGGCCGAAATGGGTATGTTGGCCGAAGCTGGAGCCGTCGCCTTTACCGATGGCATCCACGCTGTGGGCAATGCCAAAGTCATGGCACAAGCCATGAGCTACGCCGCGACCTTCGACCTGATGCTCGTACAGCACCCCGAAGACCCCGTACTGGCAGGCGGTGGTGTGATGAATTCCGGTGAAACCGCCACACGGCTGGGGCTTGGCGGCATTGCGCCGCAGGCCGAAGTCATCATGGTTGAGCGCGATATCCGGCTGGCTGAAATGACCGGCGTACGGCTACACTTCGCCCATGTCTCAACAGCACAAGCCGTCGATGTCATCCGCCGTGCCAAGGCGCGTGGCCTGCCCATCACATGTGATACCGCACCACCATATTTTGCCCTGAACGAAACCGCCGTCGGCGACTACCGAACCTTTGCCAAGCTATCACCGCCACTGCGCCCCGAAGACGACCGGCAAGCCATCGTCGCGGGCATCAAGGACGGCACGATCGATGTCATTGCCTCGGACCACAGTCCGCAGGACGAGGAAGCCAAGCGCGTTCCCTTTGCCCAGGCGGCGTTTGGTGGTGTTGGTCTCGATACATTGCTGCCGCTGACGCTGGAACTTTACCATAACGGCCACCTGTCACTGCTTGAGGCCATAAACCTGATTACGAATCGTCCAGCGCAACTGCTGGGGCTGAACGCTGGCAGGCTGGCTATTGGGCAGCCTTGCGACCTGGCACTGTTAGACCCGCAGCGTGGCTGGAAAGTTGACAGCGGCAAGCTGATGTCAAAATCCCAAAACACGCCATTTGATGGACGCCCCGTTCAGGGCAGCGTGTTGCGCACCGTGGTTGACGGTCGCACGGTTTTTGAGACTACAATGGCATCATGAGCACCTTGCTGGAAAATCCCGTAGCCTTGATGGCAACCGCAGCGATTGCTGGTTATGTGCTGGGCTCGATACCATTCGGACTTGTCCTGACCCGACTGGCTGGCCTCGGAGATATTCGCGCTATCGGTTCTGGCAATATCGGTGCGACAAACGTTTTGCGCACAGGCAATAAATTTCTGGCACTGGCAACCCTGCTGCTCGATGGCGGCAAGGGTGGCATCGCGGTTGCTGCCGTACTGATGTTGAGCGGCGCGCATGATGTGGCGCTGATTGCTGGTGCATGTGCCGTGCTCGGTCACAACTTTCCGATCTGGCTGGGCTTTAAGGGTGGCAAGGGCGTAGCAACCACCATCGGCATGATCCTTGTTGCAGCATGGCCGGTCGGCGTTGGTGTATGCCTGAGCTGGCTGGCTGTCGCCGCTGTGTTCCGCTACTCATCGCTTGCTTCATTGGCCGCGCTTAGCCTTGCGCCGGTGTGGTCATGGCTGCTGATAGAGGCCCCCGACAACATGTCGCTGAGCATCGCAACAGCAGCAATCGCCATTCTGGGGATCGCGCGTCACCACACCAACATCGGGCGTCTTATCAAGGGTGAAGAGTCAAAGATCGGCAGCAAGAAGACGTAAGCGAGAGGGCTTGCCTAAGCCTCTGGCGGGAAAAACATGTAATTGTTCTTGCCCTTCTTCTTGACTGCATACATGGCATGGTCTGCCGTGCGCAAAAGCGCATCGGCATCACAAGCATCGACCTCACTGGGAAATAGCGAGATACCGATGCTGACACCGATGTCGACCTTGGCACCCTGAATTTGAACCTTTTCCCCAACGCGTTCGAGAATTTTATCGGCGACCTTGCTGACGGCACCGTGATCATCAACATCGGTGATCACCAGAGCAAATTCATCCCCGCCAAGCCTTGCCACGGTGTCTGTAGCACGGGTGCATTCCTGCAGGATACGCGCGACCCAGATTAACACGTCATCGCCCGCATCATGACCCAGGGTGTCATTAACAGCCTTGAAACCGTCAAGATCGAGAAACATCAGGGCCAGTCTGTTTCCATGCCTGCGGACCGAAGTCATTTCCTTCTCGAGATGCTGCATCAACAGCCCTCGATTGGCGAGCCCGGTCAGACCATCGTGATAGGCTAAATGCAAAAGCTTGTCTTCAGCCTCGCGGCGCACGGTAATTTCGCGTTGTAAGGATGCCGTACGCTCAACGACCCGATTTTCCAGATTTTCAATGGAATCACGCAACGCGCCCACAGCCTCATTATGGCGTGTTATATCTCGCACCTCGGCAAGGAAGCTGTTATCACCCATGTTCACAAGCGGCGTCACCGCCATTTCAACATTCTTGTAGGTACCGTCCAGACATAACAGGCGCAACGGCACAAAGGTCTTTTCCTCTAGCAAAGTGCTCAAACCCGTGCCCAAAATTTCCACATAGTCTGCATGAAAAAGCTCGTGGATTGGCTTGCCGACAAGCTGTTCAGGGCCCTGCGCGCCGATCATATTCACACCAGCGGCATTGGTGAAATAAACCAGACCATCACGGCATTCGCAGATCATGCTCATGGAGTTATTGATCAATTCACGCAGGTGCAATTCGTTACGATGCAATGTTTCAGCGACGCGGTTGATGTCGGTGATGTTACGCGCGTGCACAACATGCACATCAGTCCCACCGAAAGCACCATCATCTGTGGGTAAAAGCGTTAATTCGCAATCATGCGACGCGCCCTTCACCCCGATGACCTTGACCTGAACTGGACGTCTTTCCTCGGCAAGCAGCACAAAGAAATCATCGCCAAGCATGGCATAATCGGGCGACAGAAACTGCATGAATGATTGGCCGATCACAGCATCGACGCAATCAGCTTCAAGCACCTGCACACCGACATCATTGACCCACAGAATTTCCGAACCACGGCAAACGCAAACCAGATCGGGGATCGCGGCTAGAATAGACACGGCAATGCCCCCCGAAAAAAAATCCGGGTGCATTGCAGTTTCGTCCTGCATCTTAATTATATTTGCCTTTGCCATATACCTATAAGCACGAATTTCATACTCATTCTGCACATACATATGTACACGGCGAACCTATCAACAACCTTACATGTCCTAAATCCCATGACTGGGAATTCGGCCTGATCCCTTGACCGGCAATACCGGCTACTTCACGATCACGCGCATGTTGAATTTCAAACCAGAAAAACTACCTGACGGCGAGCGAATATCATGGTTACGCCTGATACGCTCCGAGAACGTCGGCCCGGTCACGTTCCATAAACTGATGGCGCGTTATCACAGTGCGAGCCACGCGCTGGATGCCCTGCCGGAACTGGCCCGCCATGGCGGTCGGCAACGCTACAAACCTGCGACAAAAGACAAGGCTGAGGCAGAACTGGAACGCATAAGTAAATCCGGTGCGGCCTTGCTGGCGCATGCCGAGCCCGGCTACCCGCCACTCTTGCGCATGACCACTGATGCGCCACCGCTGCTCAATGTCAAAGGCAACATTCATCTTCTCGAACAACTGACACTCGGCATTGTCGGTGCGCGCAATGCTTCGGCCAATGGCCTTGGCTTCGCACGCAGACTGGCCGCCGATATTGGTCGCGGCGGTTTCGGTTGTCAGGACGTCATCGTGGCATCAGGCATGGCCCGCGGCATTGATACTGCCGCGCACGAAGGCGCAATGGAAACAGGAACCGTGGCCGTGGTTGCTGGAGGCGTGGATGTCGTTTACCCGACGGAAAACCAAACACTTTACGACGCCATTGCAGAGCGCGGCGTCATCATCGCAGAAATGCCCATTGGCACACGCCCGACAGCACGCATGTTTCCGGCCCGTAACCGCATTATTTCAGGCATGTCAAAAGGTGTGGTGGTCGTAGAGGCCTCACCGCGCTCGGGTTCCCTGATCACCGCCAGAACGGCACTGGATCAGGGCCGCGACGTTTTTGCTGTTCCCGGTGCACCGGGCGATCCACGCGCACGCGGCACCAATGGATTGATCCGCGATGGTGCTGTTCTGACGGAAACCGCCGCCGATGTACTGCGCGTCATTGGCGCGTCCCCTGCCCTATCATCGGGCCGGCAATACACCCTTGGGTTTGGAGGCACACCGCCCGCTGATAGCGTTGAAAACGACGCGATTGAACGTGCCCGCCCCAAAGTTCTTGAATTGCTGGGTCCTGCCCCCCTCGACGTCGATGATCTGCTCCGAGCCAGCGGTTTCTGCGTCGCCGAGGTTTCGGCCGTTCTGCTTGAATTGGAACTTGCCGGACGGCTTGAGCGGCTGCCGGGGAATCGCATTTCCCTGATTATAGCCCCGGACTAGGCTGCCAGAGCATGCGTTCATACTATGCGAGCACAGACCTTTATCTTTTAAGAAATATTGACGTCTGGTAAAGGTTTCCGCCCTTATATTTCATGCCATAAAAAGAACAGACGTTCTGCGCTCTTATAAAACCATAAAAAAACCAAAGCAGAAACGAACGAGATTTTAAATGCCAAGCCGTATAATAACCTGGGAACTTGACCCAACGACGGGTCAATTCTCACGTGTTTCGCCATACATTAAAGACTGCCTTGGCTATCACCCGGAAGCCTGGACAAACGAAGAAGACTGGCATGATAAAATTCATGCCGATGATCGGCAGCGCGTCATTAATCAACGCCATAACGCTGTTGCCGCGTCGGAAAATTTTGAATCCAGCTATCGCATGCACCATGCCGACGGAAGCATCGTATGGTTGCGCGAACTGGTCGAAGTCTGCACCGACGAAAATAAACTGACTTTCTTGCGCAGTTTTATCACTGATGAGGGCGCACCCACGGTCGCAGAAGAAGCAACCTCAGACGATGCAGTCACGTATGAGCACGTCGAAAAAATGACGGGTATCGGACACTGGGTTTGGGATGAAATTACCGACAGATTATCGATGTGCTCGCCCGGCAATGCGACAATTTATGGCCTGTCCGTTGAGGACTATGCGACAGCAGCAACAACCTATGACGAAGATATAAGCTGGGTCCATCCAGATGATCGTAAATGGTACGAAAAGAAATATTCCGATTACGTCCATCAAAACAGGGACGCCGCCGGGAACGCTCACGAGCTTGATATGGACTACCGCATTATCCGGCGCACGGGCGAGATCCGCCATGTCCGCATGTGCGCCGTGCCTGAATTCGACGTGAATGGCCGACATATCCGCTCACTGGGAACTACGCAGGACATCACAAACCAGAAACAGCTCGAAGATGAATTACAGAAAAGCGAAGCGACCCTGCATGCCATTATGAACCATGCGCCATTCGTTATTTTCATGAAAGATATGCAGGGCCAATACCAGTTTGTAAACAAGCGATTTTCGGAGTGGTACGGCGGGGAGCCCGGATTTGCGATCGGCAAAACGCACGATAACTTTTCTCCCGATACAATCGCACGCCGCTACGCCGAGCAGGATCGTTTAGTGCTGCAAACAAAATCAGAAATGGATTTTGAAGCATCCCACGTCTTCGCTGATGGAAAAGCGCGCACCATCATGATCCGCAAGTTTCCCGTTTATGGAACAAACGGTGAAATCATTGGTATTGGTGGCACAGACACCGATATCAGTGATCGCAAACAGGCCGAGCAAGACCTCCAAAAGGCCTTCGATGACCTTGAACTTCACGTAACGGAACGCACGGCGCAATTGAGCGCCGAAATCGAAGAGCGCAAGCAAATTGAAGTGGCATTGCGTGATAGCGAGGAACGCAATCGTGATTTTGCAGAATCATCGTCTGACTGGTTCTGGGCAATGGACGAACGTCTAAAGCTTTCCTATCTTGGTAGCCGCTTCAAGAGGATTACCGGCTTCAGCCCGGACGCCTTTCTGGGCAAGACCCGCCAGGAACTTTTCTCGCCAGGTGAAGATCAGGTGAAATGGCAGGTGCATATGACTGACCTGCGCAACCGTCGGCCATTCCGCGACTTCCAGTACGGTATGCCATGCCCCGATGGCAGCATTATCCATGTACGCATCAGTGGCACACCCGTTTTCGAAGCTGATAAATTCGTCGGCTATCGCGGCACAGCGACCAACATTACGGAACAGTTTTTGGCCGAACGCCGGGCCATTGATGCAGAACGACAGCTTGTCGATGCCATTGAGAGTCTCTCTGACGGCGTTTTGCTACTCGATAAAGATGACAACTTCGTCCTGTGCAATTCACGCTGCCGCAAAACATTGAATGCTATATCCCACCTTTTAAATCCCGGCATCGCCTTCGAGGCCATTTGCCGGGAAAGCTTCAACAACGGCATCGTCGCAAACTGGGATGGCAGCGTTGATGATTGGGTCGCATTCCGGTTGGCTGCAATTCATAAACCCGGCAGCGCCATGGTCCATCAACGCAGCAGCAGTGAATGGATTATGGCCCACGAGCACAGAACACGCAGCGGGGGCACCCTGATAATTTATACAGACATCACAGAACTCAAACAGACGCAGTTACAGTTCGAAGAGGTCAGCAAGGCAAAGTCAGCATCCCTTGCCAGCATGAGCCATCAGATCAGGACGCCGCTCAATGCAATTCTCGGGTATACGGGCGCAATGCAGGCTCAGGTTTTTGGCCCGATGGAAAACGAACACTATGCGGAATACATCGACATAATCCAAAACTCGGGCCAGCATCTGTTGGAGCTGGCCAATGATATTCTCGACATTTCCGCCATTGAATCTAACAAGCTAGAGCTCTATCGCGAACCCGTTGACCTGTCTGAACTCGCCACCTCATGCATTGATTTTGTCACCCTCCACGCCAACGCTCATGGTGTTGCGCTATCGCTTGATCTGACAAAAGAGTTGCCTCTTGCTTCCATCGACAAACGGCGTTTTCGCCAGATCCTGCTCAACCTGCTGACCAATGCCATCAACAGCACACCACCGGATGGCACTGTTACGCTCTCAGCAGAATTGACGGATGCAGGTGAACTTTTGGTTGCCGTAAATGACACAGGCATTGGCATGAATGACAGTGAACTTGCCACAGCCATGTCAGCCTTTGGGCGCGCCAATACGACCTATGACCGCAAAACCAAAGGGACTGGTCTGGGACTGCCCTTATCCGAAAACCTGGTAAACCTGCACGGTGGCGATTTCAGCATCCAGAGCGAATCGGGAAAAGGAACCCGTATACGCCTCTTGTTGCCATCATCATGCGTCGAAAACAGTTGAAGTTTTTGCGAAAAACACAATCCAAAGTGGTCGGGGTTGCGTTTCTGTGCAATTTTCTTACCTCGTGTTCAACTTTTTCTAGCAGGCCAACAGAATCAAGGGTTTAATGGACTGAATTTATTTACCCCTCCTCGCTAGCTGGTTCGTTGCGAATAGAAATATGCGGACTGTTCAATTAAAGAAAAAGAATAATGCACCCTAAGTCCATTTCATGGGAAATAGATCCCGCCACAGAGTGCTTCGTGCGGGTCTCTGATCACGCACATGAGGTTCTCGGGCACCCGCTTGAAGCGTGGTACGAGAAAGATTTCTGGCGCACCCATTTACATCCCGAAGATAGCCAACGTGCCGTAGAGCACCGTAACGCGGGCATACAACGACCGGGGCACCATGAGTGTGAATACCGTATGCTTGCCGCAGACGGTAGCCATGTCTGGTTTCGTGACATTACCTCTGACATCACACCTACCGATGCCACTGAAAATTTATTTGGCACCCTGATTGATATTACGCAAGACCGACTGGCACGCGACACCCTACTCGAAAATGAACAGTTGTTTGATCAGGCCGCGCGCATTGCCAATATTGGTCACTGGCAATGGGATGAAATCAATGACCAACTGGAAATGTGCTCGCCTGAACAGGCAAGAATTTACGGCATCAGCGTTGCCGACTATTTCGATGCTGCCTCTACCCTGGAAAAGGATCTGGACTGGATTCATCCCGATGACCGTGATGCCTATTCAACAGAGATCGCCAGCTACGTAGCAAAAAATGGCAACGGGTCCGACAACCGATGCGTTCTGGATGTTGAGTACAGGATCATCAATCGGCGTGGCGAAACCCGCCATGTGCATGAATTGGCTGAGCCGATGTTCGACGCGGATGGCCGTCATATACGATCCAACGGCACCATGCAGGACATAACCAGCCATAAACGTATTGCCGAAAAGCTTGATGAGAGTCAGGAACGCCTGCGCGCGATACTTGATAACTCACCCATCGCCATCCTGATGAAAGATACCGAAGGGCGCTACCTGTTCGTAAACAACAAATTCAGTGAATGGTATGGCAGCACGCCCGAAGAAACCATTGGCCAACGCCATCACCAGTTTACCGACCCCGGCAATGCCGTTTTCTTTGCTAAACAGGATCAGGAAATCCTGCACGAAAGAGCAGCAAAGACATGGGAACTGCAGCAGCAGTTTTCAGACGGTCAAGACCACGCCATTATCGCGCATAAATTCCCCATATTTGGCGCGAATGATCAGGTTATCGGTATTGGTGGCATCGATGTGGACATCACGCAGTACAAGCGCGCCGAGGAAAGAAACGCAAGACTTGGCTCGATTATCGAGCAATCCATCAATGAAATTTATGTCTTCGATGCGAACACACTGAAGTTCCTTCAGGTCAATAAAGGCGCGCGTGACAATCTGGGCTATAGCGCCGCAGACCTGAGCAGGCTATCGCCGTTGGATATCAAACCCAAATTCTCATCAAAGGGTTTTGCAGAGATCACCAAATCCTTGTCCAATGGATTTAAGAGCCAGGTCATCTTTGAAACCGTCCATCAACGCAAGGACAGCACGCAGTATCCCGTTGAAATTCATCTGCAATACATGGGTAGCGAAACGCCACCCGTGTATATCGCCGTGGTACAGGACATTACAGAACGCAAGCAGGCTGAACAGATCCTGCAATGGTCACATGATGAACTGGAAACAAGAATCCTCGAACGGACCCGGCAAATGCAGGAAGAAATCGAAGAACGCCGCTTTGCCGAGAAGTCCCTGCGCGAAAGCGAAGAGCGCGTACGCAATCTGGCAGAGGTATCGTCTGACTGGTTCTGGGAGATGGACAAGGATTTACAGTTCTCTTATTTCAGCGAGCAATTCAAGAACATAACCGGTCTGGATCCAAAGTCCTTTATCGGCAAGCAGCGCAAAGAAATCGTTGCCACCACCATGGACCAAAACATTTGGCACCGGCACCTTGAAGATCTGGACAATCGCATCGCATTTCGAGACTTCGAATATGAAATGGACGGCCTCGAGGGAAACCGGCTTTACGTCCGGATCAGCGGCGTTCCCATTTTCAATGAGCAAAAAGAATTCGTTGGATATCGTGGCACCACAACGAACCTAACCGATCAGGTTCTTGCCGAACGGCGCGCGTCCCATGCGGAACACCAGTTAGCCGATGCTATCGAAGGTTTACCCGATAGTGTCTGCCTGTACGATCACGATGAACGATTTGTCATGTGCAATTCAAAATACCGCGACCTGTTCAGCGACGTTATGGATATTCTTGTGCCAGGGGCCTTGTTTGAAGACATCTGCCGACTCTGTCACGAGCGTGGGCTTGTTCCCAATTGGCAAGATGATCAAGACGGCTGGGTACAATACCGGGTCGCACGGTTCAGAAATCCACAAGCCCCTACTTTTCACCAGGGTCGCAACGGTGGCTGGTTCATGTCACGCGACATCAAGACATCCAATGGCGGCACATTCATCATGCGCACAGATGTCACGGACTTGAAGGAAAACCAGACATTACTGGATAATGCCAGACGGACGGTAAACACATCCGATCAATAGCCATGCCATTGCGCTATGGATGTGGTTTTTTGCCATACGTATTTTATCGCAATGAATGCTGCCCAATAAACCACCTCAATTGATTTTTTTTATGCTGCAATATCAATATGTTATGGATACACCCGAATGGCAGGCAATGGTCGTATAAAAAATTGACCTGTACATAAAAAACACACACTTCAAAGTTCGAAGCGGTTGACGAACGGCTCTGCAACTGCCAATTCTCCATCGCTATGATGTTCAGCATGCTGTGAAAACAGAATTTTTTTGGCTGCTGGCCCCATCCGGGTAACCGGAATTTTCGTGTAGAGCAACATCGAGAGAAAGCGATCAGATCCCGGCATGAGCACCCTTGTCATCGTAGAAAGCCCCTCGAAGGCTAAAACCATCAACAAGTACCTGGGCAGTGATTATCAGGTTCTTGCCAGCTATGGGCATATCCGTGATTTGCCGGCAAAAGACGGCTCCGTGCGTCCCGATGAAGATTTCTCCATGGACTGGGAAATCGATGCGCGTGCGCGCAAACATATCGACGCCATTGAAAAGGCCATCAAAAAGGCCGACAGCCTCTACCTCGCGACCGATCCGGACCGCGAAGGTGAAGCCATCTCATGGCACGTGCGTGAAATCCTCGACAACGGCAAGCTGCTTGAAGGCAAAGAGGTCAAGCGCGTCGTTTTCAACGAGATCACCAAGAGCGCCATCCTCGAAGCCTTCAACCATCCACGCGATCTTAATGTTGAACTGGTCGACGCCTATCTGGCGCGCCGCGCGCTGGACTATCTGGTTGGCTTCACCCTGTCACCGGTGTTGTGGCGTAAATTGCCCGGCTCGCGCTCGGCAGGTCGCGTACAATCGGTTGCCCTGCGCCTGATCTGCGAACGCGAAACCGAAATCGAAATTTTCAAGCCACAGGAATACTGGAGCGTCGACGTCACGCTCGACACCCCTGATGGTAAAAAGTTCAAAGCCGCCCTGACCCAATTCGATGGTGAGAAGCTCAAAAAACTCTCGCTTGGATCAGAAGGCACTGCGCAACGTGCCGTTGCTGCCATTAACGCCGCCACGTTTGCCGCCGGAAAGATCGAGCGCAAACAGGTTCGCCGTAATCCGGCGGCACCGTTCACGACCTCGACTCTGCAACAGGAAGCCTCACGCAAACTGTATTTCGGTGCACGCAAGACCATGCAGGTTGCGCAGCGTCTTTATGAAGGCACCACGATTGGCGGCGAGACCGTCGGTCTGATCACCTATATGCGTACCGACGGTATCTCTATCGCGGGTGAAGCCATCGACGCCGCACGCGGTCTGATCGGAAGCAACTACGGCAATGAGTATCTGCCAGAAAACCCACGCGTCTATAAGAACAAGGCGAAGAACGCGCAGGAGGCCCACGAGGCCATCCGCCCGACCGACATCAGCCGCACCCCCAAGGACGTTGCTGTCTACCTCGATGCAGATCAGCTCAAACTCTATGACCTGATCTGGAAGCGGACCGTCGCCAGCCAGATGGAATCCGCCGTGCTTGATCAGGTCGGCGTGGATATCCCCGCTGCCGACGGCAGTGTGGCGTTGCGCGCGACAGGTTCGGTTATGGCCTTTGACGGCTTCCTGCGGCTCTATCAGGAAGGCAAAGACGATGGCAGCAATGGAAATGGTGCCGGGGGCGATGACAATGACCGCCTGCTGCCGCCGTTAAGCGAAGGCATGGCGTTGCAAAGCGTTGAGGTGCTACCCGAGCAGCACTTCACGCAACCGCCACCGCGCTACTCCGAAGCCAGTCTGGTCAAATCGCTCGAAGAGCTCGGCATCGGCCGCCCATCAACCTATGCATCCATCATATCGGTATTGCAGGAACGCGACTACGTGCGCCTGGATAAGCGCCGCTTCATCCCCGCAAATCGTGGCCGCGTGGTAACCGCGTTCCTCAGCGAATATTTCCCGCGCTACGTGGAATATGATTTCACGGCCGAACTTGAGAACGACCTCGATGGAATTTCGGACGGCAAGATCGACTGGAAGTCTGTGCTGCGCGCATTCTGGTCGCCGTTCTTTACGATCACCGAAGAAATCAAGGGACGCCCAAACCGCGAAATCGTTGACGCCATCGATCAATCGCTTGGCCCGCATTTCTTCCCCGAACGCGAAGACGGCAAGAACACCCGTGACTGCCCAAAATGCGACGATGGCCGCATGGGTCTTAAGCCAAGCCGCCAGAGCGGTTTCTTTATCGGTTGCTCCAACTATCCCGAGTGCAACTACACACGTGAACTGGGTATCGTCACAGGCGACGCCGATGATGCCGCAGCGGCTGATGCCGGTCCGCGCGAACTGGGCACGGACCCAGCGAGCGGTCTGCCTATTTCCCTGCGCAAGGGACCATTTGGTGCCTATGTCCAGCTCGGCGAGACGCCGCCAAAGACAACCAGCAAGAAAAAGGCCGCTGCCGAAAAGCCCAAACGCGCCTCAATCCCCAAGGATATGGACAACAACGCGGTTGATCTGGAGCGCGCGCTTAAACTGCTCGCCATGCCGCGTGACGTGGGTGAGCACCCCGAAACCCGCGATATGATCGTCGCCGGTCTTGGTCGCTTCGGCCCCTATCTGAAATATCAGGGCAACTATGTTTCGCTGAAAGAAGACGACGCGCTGGAAATCGGTTTGAACCGGGCCGTTACCCTGATCGCCGAGGCCCCACCAAAAGCCCCGGTCATAGAGCTCGGCATGCATCCGGCTGATGGCAAGCCAGTGACCCAGAAATCCGGTCGCTGGGGACCCTTTGTACAGCATGGCCGCCTGCGTGCGAACCTGCCCAAAGACAGCGACATCGAAGCGATGACGCTTGAACTTGCCATCGAACTGATCGCGGCGAAAGCTGCGAAAGACGGCAAGTCGGCCCCTAAGGCCAAGGCTAAGGCGAAACCAAAGGCAAAAGCCAAGCCCAAAGCAAAAGCAAAGGCTAAACCGAAAGCCAAAGCCAAGGCCAAGACCGCCAAGAAGAAGACGGTAAAAGCTGATACAGTCAGCGAATAACAGCGCTCAGGCGCACTTCAAAGGCGTAACGATAGTGACAGAAGGCCGCAAACAGGGCCGCAAACAGCCCGCCCCTTTCCCAAGCCGGGAAGAGGTCGTGCGTTATATTCACGAAAACCCCGACAACGTGGGAAAGCGCGAAATTGCGCGCGCCTTCCAACTCGACGCGCAGCAAAAGATCCTGCTCAAGAAACTGCTACGCGAGCTCGAGCTCGACGGCTCGCTGCAACGCGGGCGCGGCAAGCGCTATGCCGAAGCTGGCAAGCTTCCCGCCGTCTGCGTGGTTGAAGTCTCGGGCCTCGATCTGGACGGCGAGGTTCTCGCCCGACCGGTGCAGTGGGAACACGATACGCTCATGCCGGTGATCTATATGGCCCCGGAACGGCGCGGCCATCCGGCACTCGCCGTCGGTGACCGCGTGCTGGCACGCCTCAACGACCTGAACCGCACCAACGATGATGATGCGCTACTATACGAAGGCAGCACCATCCGGCGCCTGACCGTATCACCAGCCAAGATCATGGGTGTGCTCGAAGACGTCGGCGGACATTTCCGCCTGCGTCCAACCGATCGCCGCTCCAAATCTGAACTGGTCATTCCGCGCACCGAGGCAGGCAATGCCGGGGCGGGTGATCTGGTCCGCGCCGAATTGCTGCCGGGTAAACGTTTGGGCCTGAAACAGGCGCGCGTGATGGAAAAACTGGCCTCGCTCGACGATCCACGCGCCGCCAGCCTGATTGCCATCCACGACCACGGTATACCGGTGGAATTCCCACCTGAAGCCCTTGAGCAAGCCGAGCACGCCAAGGCCGCACCGCTGGGTAAGCGTGAAAACCTGCGTGACGTGCCACTTGTCACCATTGATGGCGCAGACGCGCGTGATTTTGATGACGCGGTCTGGGCTCACCCCGACCCCGACCCCAATAACAAAGGCGGCTGGCATATACGTGTCGCCATTGCCGATGTCTCGTGGTACGTGCGCCCCAACGACGCGCTCGACCGGGCAGGCTTTACGCGCGGCAATTCAACCTATTTCCCCGATCGCGTGGTGCCCATGCTGCCCGAGGCCATATCCAACGGCTGGTGTTCGCTGGTGCCACACGAAGACCGGCCATGCATGGTCGCGCACATGTGGCTGTCCGCCGACGGCAACATCGCCCGGCATACGTTCAGCCGCGCCATGATGCGCAGCCATGCCCGGCTGACCTATGAGCAGGTTCAGCAGGCCCGCGATGGCGATCCTGACGAGACGACACAGCCACTACTCGCAGACGTCATAGAGCCGCTGTATGGCGCTTATGAGGCGTTGTCTGCGGCACGGATAAAACGTGGTGCGCTCGAACTTGACCTGCCCGAGCGCCGCATCGTTATTGGTGAAGATGGCAGCGTGGCCGGGGTCGCAATGCGCGAGCGTTTCGATTCCCACAAGTTGATCGAAGAATTCATGATCGCGGCCAACGTGGCCGCCGCGCAGACGCTTGAAAAACACAAACAACCCTGCATGTACCGCATCCACGATCAGCCAAGTATGGAAAAGCTCGAAGCCTTGCGCGATTTCCTGTCCAGTCTGGATATCTCCTTGCCCAAGGGTCAGGTCATGCGTGCCGGACAGTTCAATGGCATTCTCGAGCGCGTGGCCGACACGCCTTCTGCCGAGATCGTCAACACCGTGGTCCTGCGCAGCCAGTCACAGGCCGAATATAACCCGGACAACATCGGTCACTTCGGCCTTAACCTACTCAAATACTGTCACTTCACGTCGCCCATCCGGCGCTACTCGGACCTGTTGGTGCACCGCGCACTGATCCGTGCGCTGGGTCTTGGCGATGGCGGCCTTGAATCCGATCACCGTGATTTCACCGAACTGGGCGCACACCTGTCACAGACGGAGCGACGCTCTTCGGTGGCTGAGCGTGACGCGGTAGACCGCTTCGTCGCGGGTTTCCTGCATGACCGCGTGGGCAGTGAATTCAGCGGCCGTGTCAGCGGCGTGACGCGCTTTGGGCTGTTTGTCCGTCTCGACGAGACCGGCGCCGACGGGCTGGTGCCCGTCAGCACTCTGCCCAATGACTACTACCGCCATGATGAGGCTCAGCACTGTTTACGTGGTGATGACAGTGGCCGCGAGTTCACGCTGGGCCAACGTCTGCAGGTTATCCTGCGCGAAGCTGACCCCATTACCGGTGGCATGATCATGCAGCTGTGCAGCGATGACGCAGACGAAGATGCGGCTTCGTGGTCGCCTGCGCGCGGTGGCCCGCGTCGCAGACAACCGCACCGTGGCGGCAAGAAGCGCACAAAACACGCGGCCAAGCGCAGTGGAAAGAAATCACCAAAGCGTTAGCCTTCAACAAATAGCATACGCTCTTGTTCCCGTTTTGATCTGACCGTAAGATGACTACGCTTACAAAGAATGCAACGGGGACGCATGCTCAAACGACGTGAACCATATCGCCACGCCTTGATAGCCCTTGGGCTATTGCTGATGGTCGCCTGTTCCGCGACGCCACAGCATCAGGCTACGATTCCCGATACCTTTCCGCACAATGAAGCCGAAGACGTCTTCAGCGCTGGCTTTGACAACATTGCAAAGCGCTATATCGAGCGCGTTACGGTCGAACAGGTCGCGCTGGAAGGCGCACGCGGTCTGGCGACGCTGGACCCTGCAATCATGATCGCGCGCGATGAAAACCAGATCGTATTGCGTTATTCAAATAAAACGGCACTGAGCATCCTTGCCCCTGCCAAGAATGATGTCGATGGCTGGGCACATGTCGTCATGCTGCTTACAGCCGAAAGCAGGCGGCATTCCAGCGAGCTTTCGGTTGCGTCAGCCGAACGGCTTTACGAAGCCGTTTTTGATGGTGCCGTCAGCACACTGGATGTCTATTCACGTTACGCCGGTGCTGATGAGGCAGGTGGAAACCGCGCACAGCGCGATGGCTTTGGCGGCATAGGCATACGCTTTCGCATTGATGACGCGCATGTTCTGGTCACCGAAGTCATGCCCGAAACCCCGGCCGAACACGCCGGCATTCTGGTTGGCGATGTCCTTAGTACACTACAGGGCAAGCCACTGGGCGGCCTGGCGTCACATGATGTGGTCACACGCTTACGTGGTCCAATCGGCAGCTCCGTCGAATTGGGCATTGAACGCCACGGCCTTGGGAACTTGAATATTCGCCTTGAACGCAACCATATTGTGCCTGCTACGGTCAGTGCCAAAATGTTAAACGGCATCGTTTATGTCCGCATTAAAAGCTTTAATCAGGGCACCACGCGCAGCGTCAGCCATGAACTGCGCAAGGCACTGGAAAGCGATACGTCGGGTAATGACGATGTTAAGGGGATTATTCTTGATCTGCGCGGCAATCCAGGTGGCCTGTTAAACCAATCCGTGCAGCTTGCCGATACGTTTCTGGTGCATGGTGACATCCTCAACACGTTGGGCCGTCACCCCGACAGTATTCAGCATTATGAAGCCGCCGGGCAGGATCAGGCGCTTGGTCTGCCCATGGTGGTCTTAATTGACGGGAAATCTGCATCGGCTGCCGAGATCGTCGCGGCGGCCCTACAGGACCGTGAACGCGCGGTGATCGTTGGCACGGCATCGTATGGCAAAGGAACGGTGCAAACCGTTATCCGGCTGCCCAATGATGGAGAACTGACACTGACGTGGTCACGTTTCATGACGCCATCGGGCTATGCCCTGCATGGACTGGGTGTGTATCCAATGATTTGCACCAGTGGTGGCGTGCCAAACGCTGAAAACGGGCTGGAGCAGGTGCTCGACAATAGTAAGGACACGCTGGATATATTTGACGCTTGGCGCGAGACGTTGATCAGTGATACCGAATCGCGTGGACATTTGCGTACACTGTGCCCACCCGAACGTCATACCAACAACGATGACATTAAAATTGCCCGCCGGCTGATCGAAGACGGAACACTGTATATGCGCGCCCTGCAACTGGCCGCATCCACGGCTGAGACAGCCCAATAAAGTAAAACAGGGTCAGAGAGCGGATATGCTATGTATCCTCTTGACACCGGCGTCGCTCACGGTATGGTGCGCGACCTGAATATCATAATTCAAACGGACACCAAGCTATGGCCAAGCCAAACAGTATTCTGATCAAACTTGTCAGCACCGCCGACACCGGTTTCTACTACGTGACCAAGAAGAACCCTCGTAATTCAACTGAGAAGTTCGAGTTCCGTAAATATGATCCGGTTGTGCGCAAGCACGTGCTTTTCAAGGAAGCCAAGATCAAATAATTTGCATGTAAATTCCGCATCTGCGGGAGTACAGCAAAAAAAATGCCGCCGTTCCTTATGGGAACTGGCGGCGTTTTTTTTTGCTGTTACACAGTCTGCACTATGAGCACAATTCTTGGCTCAATAATATAATGCGCCTGTTAGCTCAGGAATTTCGAGATGGTTTCGAGGAAAGTCGGAACTGAAATCGGTTTGGCGATATACCCCTCGCAACCACCTTCACGAATTTTTTCCTCGTCACCCTTCATGGCAAAAGCCGTAACGGCGATAACTGGGATGTGTTTCAGCTCATCATCGGCCTTCAGCATTTTTGTAACTTCCAAACCGGAAATCTCGGGTAGCTGAATATCCATCAGAACCAGATCGGGGGAATGATCACGCGCCAAACGTACAGCATCACGTCCATCCATGGTCTGCACGGTGTTATAACCGTGCGCCTGAAGAAGGTCGTTGAACAACTTCATGTTCAGTTCGTTGTCTTCAACAATCAAAATGGTCTTGCTCATGAATGCTTCCTGTGGCGAAAATTTTACTGCGACAATGTACTATCCGTTGATAGCACGCGATTAACAATAACAACGCTGCTTCCAAGCCCCTGAACATCGGGCATATTATCGATATCCGGGGATCGTACTATTATTCGACCCGATGATACCAGTCCCCATATTCAAGCCAGCCAGATGAATACGAGTGTAACTGCAAGACCCCTGCAAGTCACACAATCTTATTCACCTTTAACCTCTTCCACCATATCCTCGAGCATTTCGACATCTGTCACGGTCAACGAATTTTTTCCGCGCGTCACAATATTTTGGCGGGCCAGATCATTCATCACACGTGCCACGGTCTCGCGTGTCGTACTCACCCGGCTGGCCATATCGGCGTGCACGGGAATCGGTGAAATTTCTGCCTGATTATCGCCATTCATAACCAGTCTGGCTTGCCGCAATAATTCGGCATGAACCCGGTTGTTCGCAGCCAGCGTACTCAAATCCATGATGCGTTCGGTGGCAGAGCGAATTATCGTGGCCATGGAGTTCATAACATCAAGCGCAACACGTGGATGGCTGATGCACAGTTCCTCAAATCTGCTGGGTGACAGCATGGCAATGAGACATTCGCTTAATGCAACAGCCGAAGCAGAGCGGGGAAAGCCGTCAATGGCTGCAAGTTCGCCAAAGTGCGCACCGGCGTTCAGTTCATCAAGTGTGATCTCGCGCCCGGACAGCGAAAAATTGGCGATACGTACATGACCTTCAACGACAAAACAGATATCGCGCGATGGGTTATGTCGGTCAATGATCTGCTCATGTGTAGCAAATCGCTTCCACGTACAGACCTTTTCCAGTTCAATCAGTTCGGCACGCTTTAAATGCGCAAGCAGCGCAATATTCGCCAGCGATGATGTCTCCGAATTTGGCACCCGATCCCTCCCTCTGCAGGCCGCCAATATAGCAACCATGCGCACCCCAGCCTCTTCTAAAGATTATATAACTAATCTGGGCTGTTCATTTGTTCGCAGAGTTTACAAACGTTTTGCCACTTTGGCGAGAGAGCATATAGCATTCGCCGTAAAGCCATTAAATAATCACCAATGCGCCGCCGCGCCGCGGATCGCCGACAGCCTCAAAGCGCCCCGTTCCCGCCGCGTGATGTACAGCATGAACGCCGCCAAAAAACATATTGCGATCATCCCACGTTACGATGTTTTGAAAGTCGGGCTCCAGAGATGCCATTTCATTAAGCGCGAAAAAGGCTTCTACATTGACCCGTGCGTTCTCGACGTGCATGCGAGGAGCCTCTACCGCCGCGCGCAGCTCCATACCGCGATCGAGCATATTGATGATCACCTGAAGCAGCGCCGTACGGATACGGTTCGAGCCCCCCGAACCCAGCACGCAGATATCACCGTCGCCATGCTCGATCATACTCGGAGCCATCATCGAACATAACCGTTCGTTGGTTGGCCAATTGTTGAAGCCAAGCGGATTGATATCCTCTTCACCGAGCATGTTGTTCAACATGAAGCCCATGCCCGGCACCATTGCGCCGCAACCCTCGCCATTTGAAAGGGTCAGCGCGGCTGCGTTTCCCTCTCCATCCACAATGCTGATGTGGGTGGTACCACGCGGCGCCGTGGGTCGACCCAAAATATGCGCGCTGTATTCAGTCAGAAAATCCGCATCAAGCAAACGATCGACGGCATCATGCGCGCCGTGGTTCAGGCCACTGCGGATGCGCGCGTCATTTGTCTTATCCATCACACGGGCCAAATGCAGCAACCCGTCATCACCGCTCAGCGCTGCTGGAGTAATACCTGCATCTTCCAGCAAACGCAGGGCGAACCCGATCAGGATACCGCCCGATGACGGCGCGGGGTTGCTCAGCAATCGCGCGCCGCGATAGGTCACCGAGAGCGGCGTTCGCCGCTCAACGCGGTATTGCGCCAGATCATCGGTGCGTAGATGGCCGCTGTGCTCTTCGCTGATACGCACCATGGCCTGTGCAATCTCGCCGGTGCGCAAAAGCGCCTCGCCCTCACGACCTAGCGCCTCGAAGGCATCAGCCAATTGCGGATTGCGCATGGTTTCACCGGCCTTCGCTAGCCCCCCACCCGGGGAACCGAAACATGCGAGGCTGGCTGCGTCACGCTGATAAATTGCTGCGACAACGCCAAACAGATAGGCCTGAAAGTCATTGACCACGACGCCCTCGCGCGCCATGGCAATGGCAGGTGCCAGAATGTCGCCAAGTGGCATATGGCAAAGGTCGCGATGAATGGCGAACAGGCCGGGGCCCATGCCCGGTGTGGCGACAGACCCGGCACCGATATGGAATTCCTGTGTCGCGGTTCCAAAATCCGCAAGGATCGGGAAAAACGCGTGCTCATCGGTAGGCTGTTTCGTGCGTGGCGTGTGCGCGAAAAAATCATAGACCACCGCCTGCTCGGGTGCATCGGCACGGCGTGCCAACATAAACCCGCCGCCGCCAAGCGATGCCAGAACAGGCTCGGCAACGCATGATGCGGCAAGCGCAGCAAGCGCAGCGTCAAATGCATTGCCGCCGGCCTCGAGGATCATGCGTGCGGCAGCCACGGTGTCGCCGTGTCCCGCAGCAATCGCGCCTGCATACTTGGCCTTTGGCATTATGACGCCCTGTGCTCGAAAATATTAAATCACCCTGTTTTGGTAGCGGGCCATATGCTTGCCTGTCAACGCCACATATATTGTACGCTCAATGAGGGGCTTGATTGACAGGCCCCATGACCTATGATTCCCTGCGAACCGGCCGACGGCACCCTGAATTGATCAAGAGAGAACACATGCGGCGTATGTTTTGGTTGGCAGCTATCCTTGCTGCCCTGTTGAATTTCTCGGCTTTTGCCCAGAGCACCGGAACCGGCACACTCAATGCCGTAAGCTTTTTCCCGCTGCCGGGTGCCAGCACCATTGAGATTCAAACGCTGGATAATTCTGATCAGAACCTTGCGCTGGCGCGAGAACTTACACAGGCGCTCACCGCACGTGGCTACACGCTCAGCGACAACGCCGCGCTAATTCTCACAATTGAGACACACGACGAGATCGGTGCCTGGACCACGACGGATCGCCGTCATGTGGTTGAACTCAAAAGCCGCCAATCCGAATACGATGATGATGAGTCCCAGATTAAATTCAACCTGTTCAACAGCAACACAGGCGGCATCCTGAACCAGGGCAGCAGCGGAACGAGCATCGTCACCCCGAGCCAGTACGAATTGCAGATCACCATCGACAGCGCCGAGGGCGGCCGCCGCCTTTGGGAAGGCTGGGCTGGCGCAGAGCTTGGTCAATCTGACAGTTACACATTGATGCGCGGCATGATCCCCGCGCTGGCCGACGCCATCGGCAAATCCGTCACCCGGCAAACCTTCCCCATCCAGTAGCGCCACGCACCCGTAAAACGTCACCTTTGTCCTATGTTGATTTACCCTAAATAAACATTTCGATATTTCTGGAAATATAGTTGCTTTGGACTCATGTATCTGCCAGACTTTGAGGATGGATACACTTTCAGCAGCTCAATGTTTAAGCGAACTTGGCAACCCGACGCGGCTGGCGGTTTTCCGTCTGCTTGTGCAGGCCGGTCCCGATGGCGTGGTGGTTGGTGATATTGCGCGCCACCTCGACGTGCCGGGCTCAACCCTGTCACATCACCTGGCCCATCTGGCACGCGTCGGGTTAATCCATCAACGCCGTGACGGACGCAGCCTGTGGTGCAGCGCCTGTCACGACCGCATGGATGAATTGGTGGGCTTCCTCAGCGACCAGTGTTGCATGGGCTTGCCGGACCTTGAACCTGACAACAAAACGCAAAGTGACGCAGCATGAGCACGCAGACACAACAATCCTCTCCAACCCCTTCCATCGCGCCATGGGCGTTTCTGCGGCGCATGGACCGGGTTGTTATGGCAAGCGCGGCGCTGTTTGGCATCATTGCGCTGATCGATCCGCCGCAGGTTCTCGAAAGCCTGTTGTTTACATGGGCCTCACTGCTGTGGGTTTCGCCGTTTCTGGTGCTCTCGGTGGTCACGGCCGCCGCCATCAAGGCCAGCGGTGCCGACAGCGTCATCGCCCAGGTGTTCACCGGCAGGCCGCTACGCATGATCGTCATCGCCGCCCTGTTTGGCGCGCTTTCACCGTTTTGTTCGTGTGGCGTCATCCCGGTGATTGCCGGGCTGCTGGCCGCTGGCGTGCCGCTCGCTCCGGTCATGGCATTCTGGGTCAGCTCCCCGCTGATGGATCCCGAGATGTTTATCCTGAGCACTGCATCGCTGGGTATCTCCTTCACCACCGTGAAGCTCGCCTCAACCATCGGCATTGGCCTGCTGGCAGGATTTGCCACGCACTTTGCATTGAGTGCCGGGCTGTTCAGCGATCCATTGCGCGGCGCAGCGATGGCCTGTTGTGGCACAAGCTGCGACGCGCCGGACCAGACAAAAATCCAGTGGCGGTTCTGGAGCGAGCCTGCGCGGCGCTCGGCGTTTGTATCATCCTCGCTTGAAACCGGCTGGTTTCTAGGCAAGTGGCTGACCTTTGCGTTCATCATCGAAAGCCTGATGACGGCCTATGTTCCCGCCACAGTGATCACCGACTGGCTGGGCAGCGGGCAGTGGTGGACCATTCCGGCCGCCGTGCTGGCGAGCGTCCCGGCGTACCTCAACGGTTACGCGGCCATCCCGCTGATGGCACGCCTGATCGATATGGGCATGGCACCGGGCGCGGCACTTGGCTTCCTGCTCGGTGGCGGCATTACCTCAATCCCCGCCGCCATCGCAGTGTTCGTGCTGGTGCGCCGCGCGGTTTTCCTATGGTACCTGTTGCTCGCAGCCGTTGGTTCAATCATCGCCGCCACGCTCTATCAGGCATTTCTCTAGAGTGAGCATCGCCGCGCCCATGCGCACACCCGTGGCGCTGATCGCCATAGCATGCGGGATCGAGGTCCTCAGCATGACGACGCTCTCGACCTTTCCCTCGCTGATCCCGGTCTTTCAGCGCGAATGGAGTATCAACAACTCACAGGCTGGCACCATCAGCGGTCTCTTCTTTGCCGGTGAAATGCTCGGCGTTACGGTGCTGACGGCGATGACCGACCGCGTCAACGCCAAGCCGATCTTCGTCTTCAGCCTGTTGCTGGGTTTTCTTGCTGGCATCGGCTTTGCGCTGACGGCAAGTGATGTCTGGAGCGCTGGATTGTGGCGCTTCCTGCAAGGCCTCGCACTGGGCGGCACCTATATGCCCGGCCTGAAAATCCTCACCGATCACCTGCCACAGACGCACCGCAGTCGGGGCACCTCGCTGTATACTGCAACCTACTATCTGGCAGCTGCTATTTCCTATCTGCTGGCGCTTGAAATGGAGCCCGTCGCGGGTTGGGAGTGGACCTACGTGGCAGCATCCGCTGGCCCGCTGCTCGCCGCCGCACTCTCGATTTTCTGCATTCCGTCCACACCCGCGCCGCATATCCGGCCCGATACACGCCTGTTTGATTACCGGCCGATCCTCAAAAACCGCCGCGCCGTGGGCTTTGCCATCCTCTACGGCCTGCACAACATGGAGCTAATCGCGTTCAGCTCGTGGCTGGTGCCTTTTCTGGTGTTCAGCAATTCCGTGCAGGCCACCGGCACCATGGGCACGGACTGGTCGCTGGGCACTATTGCCGCGCTGGTCTCGGTCGTCGCCCTGCCCGCCAGCGTCACCATCAACGAGGTCGCCCAGCGCGTCGGCCGCCAGCGCGTGATCATCATTGCCATGATTCTCTCCGCCATCGTCGGCGTAAGCTTCGCCAGCCTGTCCACAGGACCTTACCTGCTGGTCGTTGGCATGGCGTTTGTCTTCAGCATGACCATCGCAGGGGATTCGTCGACCATATCGGCTGGCGTCATCCATGTTGCCGAGCCGCGCTACAAGGGCACGACCATGTCTTTTTATTCCGTTATTGGCTTTTTGGGTGGCGCAATGGGTCCCATTATCCTCGGCGGCGTGCTTGATCTGGGCGGCGGCGAACATAGCAAAACCGCATGGATCATGGCATTCGGCACAATCGCAGCCCTGACCCTGATCGGTCCCATTGTGGTCGCCCGGCTGGTTGGCTTCGAGCGTCTGGACTCATAACCACACAATCAACGTGCCCCCGGTCTTGCCGCAGCGGCAGATTCCGGCTAGGACTGTGCGCCACACGCGCGTGCAAGGGCTGTGGCGGATCGCCATACAGCCCTTTTTTGCTGCTTAAACGATACTGAACGGGCCTTACGCCGGATATTATGACCATGGATGCGATCAACGATAACGCCGATAAAGCCCTGCTACCCGCAGGTATGGGTGATGTATTGCCGCCCGACGCCGCTTTCGAAGCCGACGTCGTGGAACAGCTTATGGCGGCGTTCGGCGCGCACGGTTACGATCGCGTAAAACCGCCACTGCTCGAATTTGAACAGAATTTGCTGCGCGGCCCCGGTGCCGCCATGGGCGCCCAGACGTTCCGTCTGATGGACCCGGTTTCGCAACGCATGATGGGCCTGCGCGCTGACATCACGCCACAGGTCGCACGCATCGCCACGACCCGCCTGCGCAATGCGCCGCGCCCGCTGCGTCTGAGCTACGCAGGCCAGATCCTGCGCGTCAAAGGCACCCAGTTGCGTGGCGAACGCCAGTTCGGTCAGGTCGGCGCAGAATTAATCGGTGCCGACACACCGGCCGCGCACGCTGAAATTATTCTGATGGCCGCCGGTGCGCTGGGTGCACTGGGCGTCAAGGACATGTCGGTAGATATCTGCCTGCCAACGCTGGTACCTGCTGTATGCCGTGATTTTGGCCTTGCAGAAGAATCCCAAATTGCCCTGCGCGACGCGCTTGATCGCAAGGACGCGGCGGAAATCGCCGGCCTTGGCAATGTGATCGGCGCAGACGCTGCCGAGTTGTTTGGCGCACTGCTGGCCGCTATGGGTCCAGCGTCTGACACGCTGAGCGCACTGGACAAGCTGGACTTTGGTACAGCCGCCAAGGCTGAATGTGCCGCACTCAAGGCCGTTGTTACCGCCGTGCAAAGTGCTGCCCCTGATCTGGTGTTGACCACCGATCCGGTGGAAAATCGCGGCTGGGAATACCACACCGGCGTGACCTATACCTTTTTCACGCGCGGCGTCCGTGGTGAACTGGGCGCAGGCGGCAGCTACATGACCAATGAAGCTGACGACGCGGAACCTTCGAGCGGATTGACCCTGTTCACCGACACGCTGTTACGCGCAATCCCCAAGGCAACGCCCGCGCAGCGCGTCTATATGCCCATGGGCAGTTCACATGACGACGCCAGCGCCTTGCGCGCACAAGGCTGGGTCACGGTGCAGGGACTGGATGACGCATCCGACATCAACAGCGAGGCCAAGCGCCTTGGCTGTGGACACGTATTTGACAATGGCGCGGCACAGCCGCTCGCCTGATATTCCCGATAAAGACGGAAGGATCGATTTGAAATGGCTAATGTAGTGGTCGTCGGCTCCCAGTGGGGCGATGAGGGTAAAGGAAAGATCGTTGACTGGTTATCTGAGCGCGCCGATGTGGTTGCACGCTTTCAGGGCGGTCATAACGCCGGACATACCCTTGTCATCGACGGCAAAGTCTACAAGCTGAGCCTGCTGCCGTCGGGTATCGTACGCCCTGGTAAACTGTCGGTCATCGGCAACGGTGTGGTGGTTGATCCGTGGGCCTTGTTTAAGGAAATCGACACGCTGCATGGTCAGGGTGTTTCGGTTAGCCCGGAAAATCTGCGCATTGCTGAAAACGCCGTGCTGATCCTGCCGCTGCACAGCAATCTTGATCTGGCGCGTGAAAAGGCCGCCGGTAATGACAAGATCGGCACCACAGGCCGCGGCATTGGTCCGGCCTATGAAGATAAAATCGCACGCCGCGCCATCCGCGTTGGTGATCTGTTGTCACCCGACACCCTCGACGCCAAGATCGACGCCTTGCTGTTCCACCACGACGCCCTGCTGCGTGGTATGGGCATGGAAACGGTGAACCGTGTGGAACTCGTTGCCCAACTGGCCGAGATCACGCCCAAGATTACGCCGTTCATCGACGTCGTCTGGAAAGTGCTCAACGAAGCACGCCGCAAGGGCGACCGTATCCTGTACGAAGGCGCACAGGGCACCATGCTCGACATCGATCACGGCACGTACCCGTTCGTGACGTCATCAAACGTTGTTGCAGCACAGGCCGCCGTGGGCACCGGACAGGGCCCGAGCGCCATTGATTACGTGCTGGGCATCACCAAGGCCTATACCACACGTGTGGGCAGCGGCCCCTTCCCGACCGAAGACGAAGGCGAAGTTGGCCAGTTTCTCGGCGAGCGCGGCCATGAATTCGGCGTTGTCACCGGCCGTAAGCGCCGCTGTGGCTGGTTTGATGCCGTATTGGTCCATCAGGCCGTGTGCGTCAACGGCATCACCGGTATCGCGCTAACCAAGCTCGACGTGCTCGATGGTCTGAAAGAGCTCAAGGTCTGTGTCGGTTACCGCATTAATGGCAAGGAATATGACCACCTGCCCGCAGCGACCGAGTTACAGGCCAACGTCGAGCCGATCTATGAAACCATGGAAGGTTGGAGCGAAACCACACAGGGTGCACGCACCTGGGCCGACCTGCCCGCTACGGCGATCAAATACATTCGCCGTATCGAGGAACTGATCGAAGCGCCCGTCGCGATCCTGTCGACCAGCCCGGAACGCGACGACACCATTCTGGTGCACGACCCGTTTCAGGACTAAAGCGCCGCTTTCAACTATCGCGCTAGGCACCCCACCATATCGTGGTATGCTCTGGCAGGGCTACCCCCCTGTCCGGGGCCGCCATATGATGGGAGATAGCCATGACCAAATTACTGGTTTCAGACGATAATCCTGACGGTGCCAAACTGGAGGATATCCTGCGTCTGGTGCGCAACGATATCCTGCTGCGGTGCTCGAACATGATGAGCAATGGCAGCGACGAGGCCGAGCACGTCATCACCAACAATATGCAAATTCTGCCGTTGTTGAGCGAGGCCATACTGCTGGCCGAAGACTCCTCGGAAATCCTTAGTCGGCTTTACGGCGAAGCGCATGCGGCGAAGGGCGAGCCGCCCAGCTGATGCCCGTATATGAATATCCGTCTATGAATATGTGTGCCTAGGGCTGATCCTCAGCGTCGCCCATTTCAACCGCATCATTCAAAGCGATACTGCCACCGCTTTCAACAAGACAGCACACGCCGCCGCGCCAGTCGGGCATCAGTGCGTCGGTCAATCCCTGATGCTGGGCATCCATGCGTGAACAGGGATCGGTTTCCTGATGCACGCGCAGCACCACATCACCAATGCGAATGCGCGCACCGGCGGTTTCTTTCAGGGCTAGGCCCTCAACCAGCAGGTTGGCCCGGCGCACGGTCCATGGCAGATCACCACCCGCATCGCCGCAGGTCGCGTTCCAATCCTCGATCGACATGACGCTAACCTGACGGCCAAACAACGGACCGTCCACACTGGGGCCGCGCCAGTCACCTTTGAGGCCGAACTCAACGCCGATTTCCACGCTATCGAGTGTTTCCATCTCGGCATGGGGTTTCCCCTTTCGCGCAATGCCGAGTAGTTTTCCGTTCTGAACGCCCATAGATATGTTCCCTCTTCCCAAGAATCCCAGCTTAACCGATTGCGGCGCGTCCGCGAAGCCTTGCTGCGTAGAGCACGCCCTCGCCCACGCGCTGGTGTTCGGCACGGACATTGCGCACACCGGCAAGCCGCGCCAACCGGCACACGAGTTGATCACTTTGAACCACGCTAATATCACCATGACGCACGCGCAGGGTAATGCTGTCATCGCCGCTGGCGATCAGGCGTGGTGCGTGAGGCATCAGCCGCGCCATCAACCGGACAATGTGCAGGGTCAGTTCCGTCGCCGCACGCGGGTCAATATCCATGCGCACATGCAAACGCACCAAGGCGCGCTGCGTATGGGCGGCGCGTTCGCCGTGATCACGATTAAGGTAAATATCTTGCGCGGATGGACGCTGTTCAGCTGACGGCTGGGACGACATGATGAAAACTCTCTTGAAAACCACTGTAACGGGAAAACGAATGCATGCGGGTGCCCACCCGCGTCATGGTGACGCACCGCATTCGTTTAAGTCCGTTGGTTTTCAAAATCGTATTCATGGCGCAATGGGTAGCACCCCTGTATGGCAACCGTCAACGATGGCGTGATTGTGTGGGCGATTATGGGCTTTTAACTTGACATTTTCACAGATATATGATTAAATTCCTTTTCGCATTACGCTCTTTTACATCGTGAATCAGCAAGCTGTGCACACATAACTGCGTGTCATGTAACCAGTTGAAAAATATCATTTTGTAGACTTTTGTAGACCCGAATGCCGAAAATCGGGCCGTTTGGGCGCTGAAGTGTATAAAAGTCTACATTTTTGCGCCGCAAAAACGCGCCAACACATTGAAAACAAACAAAACCCAAAAATGCAACGCGCAGGAAGTCTACAAAAGTAGCCAAAAGTCTACATTTTGTTTGAAATCAATAGGTTGCGCGTTCAGGTTTCGGCAGTAAACGGTGCATCCACATAACAGTACTGATCGGGCTTGAAACCGTTGAATTCGGTGCGGGTCGCCGGGCCGTATGCGCCGAGCGTACCGAACTCGACCCAGTCACCCGCCGCGATATCACTGCGCAGATCCAGCGTATAGGGCAGAACATCCAGACCGTCACAGGTCGGGCCGTAAATGGTGAACGCGGTTTTCGTGGTGTGCGCGTTAGCGTCTTGGGCATTGCGGCGAATGACCCGGGTCGGGAAATGCAGCCCCAGCCGGGTACCGCCCAAGGTGCCGTATACGCCGTCGTTCAGGTACAGGCTGTTATCTTTGCGCAACTGAACCTGTGCGACCATGGACATGCCCTCGGCCACCAGAGCGCGGCCGGGTTCGCACATTATCGTGCAGCCTGCGGGCAGATTCATGGCAGCGATACCGCGCGAAACGACCTCGAGATAGGATGAAAGCGGTGGCGGATTATCACCCTCGTAGGGTGCCGGGAACCCGCCACCAACATCGAGACATTCGATGGCGACGCCAGCCGTTTCAATAACACGCGCAGCCAGTTCCAGCGCGTTTTCATGGCCCTGCGTGGTGACGCATTGCGAGCCCACATGAAAACACAGCCCCGTACGCGCGCCGCGTGATTGCGCCATGCGTAACAGTTCGGCGCACCGTTCGGGCGAGGCACCGAATTTGCTCGACAGATTAAACGTCGCATCCTTGCTCGGCGTTGCCAGCCTGACCATGATCACCGGCGGCTCGGGCACGTCGCCCAGAACATCAAGGACCTTGTCGAGTTCATCGGCGTGATCGATGACAAAATGGCGAACCCCATGCTGGTGATAGGCCGCGGCCATGGCGCGCCAGCCTTTGACCGGATGCATGAAATAGGTGGTGGCGTCATCGTAACGCGCCGAGATGGCGGCAATTTCACCAATCGACGCCGTATCAAAGTGTCGGATGCCCCCGCAGTAGAGCGCATCAACCACCGGGTCCATGGGATTGGCCTTTAGCGCGTAGAGCACGCGACCATCAAACGCTGCGATAAATTCGCGCGCGCGCTGCTCCAAAATACCCGGACGGATGCAATAAATACTTTCCTCGGGCTGCAGGGCGGCGATCATGTCTTCGATCGTTGCGTATTGTTCCAGCATTCTGGGCATCCTCACCACGGTGTTTAGCGATATTGTGGTATACATTCAGCACGATTTTCGGCAGATATAAACCCCTGCAACACCCGTAATTGTCTTATTATTTGGTGTACTCGAACACCCCAATTGCGCAATAAGTCTTGCAAATCGTTGCTGTGTGCGATTCTCTGTTATGTGTTGGGTGTAAATCAGCGCAAAATGTTGGCTGATAACACGCAATGGTTTATGGAAGGCCGCACAGAACCGTACGGCTTTGGTAAGCTGATAACCGGCAAGACCGGATAAAGGCAATATGGCAGAAACGGCCACTAATATTGCGCAAGAGCAAACGGATGAAAGCGCGAGCGCGCCAGTAGACCCCAATGCTCCAGTCGCTGTCCTGCGGGACCGATATCTCGTTGATAGTGGGCAACCGTTGCCTGAACTTGATACGCCGAACGCGCGTGCCTATGCCGCAAGTGACAAAAACAACCCCGAACAAAAACTGTTCGCCCTGATTTGCACGCCCAGCATACCGGCACGCACCAATGGTATGATGCGGCTGAAATCCTTAAAAGTGCCGGGATTGTTATCGCTCGTTGAATGGGATTCCATGGATTGGCCGCCCTTGGGGCAACAGGTCATGACGCTGGTCTATGAACGCCCACTTGGCGGGCGCCTGAGCGACGTCCTTGCAAACGGCACAACGCGCATCAATGAATATGATATCGTGCGGCGTATTTTGCAGCCCGCCATGGGCGCAATTGAACACATGGCCAACCATCAAGTTACCCATCGCGCCATCCGCCCGGACAATATGTTCTTCATGGACGAAGATCGCGCTGAAATCGTTTTTGGCGACTGCCTGACGTCGCCGCCTGCATTTGACCAGCCCGTAATTTTTGAATCCATTGAGCGCTCCACGGCGAAACCCATCGGTCGTGGTCCCGCGACAATGCTGGAGGATCTATACTCGCTGGGCGTCAGCATGATCTTGACTCTTCTTGGTCACAATCCGACGCAGGAGATGAGTGATCTGGAGATTCTCAGTGCCAAGGTCTTACGCGGCAGCTATGCCGCCGTATGTGGAAATTCGCGCGTACCGTTATCAATGATCGAGGTTCTGCGTGGGCTTTTATCAGACGAAGAAGAAACACGTTGGTCAATCGAGGATGTCGAAACCTGGATCGATGGGCGCAAACGCACCCCCATACAACGTCGCGGCCAGCCAAAGGCCAATAGCCCATACATGTTTCAGACGCACCCGCATTCCAGCCCACGCACACTGGCATACAGTTTTGCACAAGCGCCAGACGAAGCCTTCCGGGTTCTGAAATCCGACGAAAATTTGATTTCATGGATACACCGCGGACTTCAGAACGAGGAACTGTCAGAACGGGTCAAAGCCCTGATAGAACAGGCCGGCGCCATGCAAGGCAGTCCGGCGGCGGCACCCGATGTCATTATATCACGAGTCTGCGCCCTGCTCGATCCCGCTGGTCCCATTCGTTACAAAGATGCAGCCCTGATGCCCGATGCGCTTGGCCATATGCTGGCGCATGAAATACTCGCAGGCAACAAGGCGCAGACTATTTCGGAAATCATCAATCTCGAAGTGTACGAGACATGGTTTAAGTCCCAGACCAACAATTCACCTGATCATGTTCTATGGCACCGTATGTTCGTGCAATGCCGTAGCTTCCTGAAAATCAATGATCTGGGATATGGCCTTGAGCGATGCCTGTATGAGCTGAATTCAAACCTGCCGTGCCAAAGCCCACTTGTGATTGACGACTACATTACCGACATCGACTTTTTGCTCCCCGCGGTTGACCGTGCCGCAAGTCATGTTGAACACGATACACGTCCCATTGATCGGCACATCACGGCATTTATCGCGGCGCGTTTTACCGAGGATATCCACCCTCATCTTAAAGCGCTGGCCTCGCCAGAGCCCGAACGTTCAATTATCGGTCTGCTCAGCCTGTATGCGTTCCTGCAATGGAAAATAAAGACAGACGCCGTATTGGGTCTGGCAAGCTGGCTCGGGGGACTTTTGGGTCCAGCGATCAATACGTATCATAACCGTTCGACACGACGCGATCTGGAACGCGAAATTCCCCAGCTCGTGCGCAAAGGCAGCCTGCCCGAGCTCTTCGACCTGATCGACAATGCCGAGCGCAGAGGCAGTGATGAAAACGGGTTCACCGCAGCGCAGGAAGAATTCCTGCAGGCCGAGGAGAGCATCCTTGAGATCGAAGGCCGCGAAGGTGAAAAAGAAAGCAAGCTATTGAAATCCGGACAGAAAACATCGGCCATGTTCGCCATTCTTCTGTCCATGATTATTGTCTTCATGCTCGTTCTGCTGAGCGGCTGGTAAAACCGGGGACAGGAGTTTACATGGCAAGACAACCCCAGGCAAAAACCCCGCCACGCCCAATGCTGGTCATATGGGTTTCGATCGCAGTCGTTGGGATGTTGGTATTCTCGCTGCCGACGGTCATGTTGCTGCTTGTTGGCATGCTGCCGACGCTTGGTGCCTACATTGTCGACCGCACGAAGGAAAAATACGCAACGTTCAGCGTCGCCAGCATGAATTTTTGTGGCGTATTCCCTTACATGATGGACCTGTGGATAAACGCACACACCATCCGCGCCGCATCCAATATGCTAACCGACGTATTCATCCTGGTTATCATGTACGGATCAGCGGCCTTCGGCTGGATCATATTCAGCACAGTGCCGCCCGTCATAACGTCATTCCTTGCCGTCCTGGCCCAACGTCGGGTTGCAGCATTGCGCGCCCAGCAAAGGAGCCTGATCGAAGAATGGGGAGAAATGGTTGCACATCAAGCCAACATGGCAGCCATGGCCGAGAAAGAGTTACATATTGCGGGCACAGATAATAACCCAGGCATGATCAAACCATCCTGAGTGCCCGCACCATCGCGCTAAACGGCACTACTGCACGTATTGCATTTCGCGCGCTGCGTTGTTTATGGACTTCCGGATTTTCTCAAAGGCCCGAACCTCAATCTGGCGCACCCGTTCACGCGATATACCGTAGTGCTGGCTCAGGTTCTGCAAGGTTGATGGCGTATCCTTCAAGCGCCGCTCCATAACGATATTGCGTTCTCTCTCGCCCAGGCCGTCCAGAGCAGAACTCAACAGGTCACGGCGTACATTCAACTCTTCAAATTCACCAATCATGGTTTCGTGACTCGGCACATCGGATTGCAGCCAATCGATCCATTCTCCCTCGCCGTCTTCGTGGACCGGTGTATTGAGGGATTGATCAGACTTCGCAAGACGCCGGTTCATTGAAATGACGTCTTTTTCGGAAACCCTGAGCTGGTTTGCGATATGGCTGACCTGATCGGGTGCCAGATCACCTTCATCAAACGCCTTCATCTGCGCCTTGAGTTTACGCAAATTGAAGAACAGTTTTTTCTGAGAGGCCGTTGTACCCATTTTGACCAAGGACCACGAATGCAGGATGTATTCCTGAATAGCCGCGCGTATCCACCACATGGCATATGTTGATAAGCGAAAGCCGCGCTCCGGATCGAAGCGGTTAACGGCCTGCATCATACCGATATTACCCTCTGAAATCAGTTCGCTGACCGGTAATCCATACCCGCGGTAACCCATGGCAATTTTTGCAACCAACCGCAGATAGCTGTTCACCATCTGGTGCATGGCATTGTGATCATTATGATCGCGCCAGCGAGTCGCAAGATCACGCTCTTCATCGGCTTCAAGCATAGGATATTGGCGAATGCGTTGCAGGTAGCGTGATACGTTTCTTTCCGGGGAAACATCCAACGCAATATGGCTTGTCGTCATAACGTACCTCCCTTCCATACACACCATACGATTACGGCCTGGAAATGAAGCTCCGCACCCCCCAAAGGATCACTGACTCAGCACGGCAGCCCTGTGACAAGGAGAATATACGACTAAATTACTCAAGTATAGAAAAAATCATAGCGTCTCTAATTTATGACTTATCTTACTGATATTATTTGGTATTTTATCCTCCCATCGCATTATCTCCCCATCACGTGGATGCTTAAAACCAAGCAAATAAGCATGGAGAAGCTGCTGTTGTTGCCCAGAAAGGATAGCTTGAGCAACTGGCGACAAGCCTCGTGCCCGGCGCTCACCACCGCCATATAGGGGATCACCGATGACCGCATGGCCCAGGTTCGCCATGTGTACACGAATTTGGTGTGTACGGCCGGTTTCCAACCGACACTCGACAAGTGCTGCCATGGTGCCGAACGCCTGTTCGACCCGGTAATTGGTAATGGCATGCTTGCCGCCGTGCGTGACCACCGCCATTTTTTTGCGATTTCGCGCACTCCGCCCGATGTTACCTTCAATTTTTCCGCTCAGAGGCGAAGGCACGCCCCAGACGAGAGCTTTATAAGCGCGCTCAACAGTGTGCGCGGCAAACTGATCTGACAGGTTGGCATGTGCCGCGCCGTTCTTGGCAGCAACCATCAAGCCACTTGTATCCTTATCGAGACGATGAACAATGCCGGGCCGGGCCACACCGCCAACACCGGTCAGCGAATCACCACAATGCGCAAGCAGCGCGTTAACCAATGTGCCATCCCAGTTCCCCGGTGCAGGATGCACCACCATGCCCTGTGGTTTGTTGATGACAATAATATCGTCATCCTCATATATGACATTTAATGGAATATCCTGCGCCTTCAGAATCGTGACCTCGGGAGGTGGAACGACGATCTCATAAGAATCGTCCTCGCGGACCTTTCGCTTGGCCTCGCTGATGACATCACCATCCAGCGTGACCTGTCCCTCGGCAAGTAGCGCCTGAATTCGATTGCGCGAAAGCCCGTCAAATGAGTCGGCGAGGAATCGGTCAAGACGCATACCAACCTTGTCGGCAGGCACAGATACGCTTAAAGGTGTTTCCTGATTTAAATCCGCCGGGGGCACGATATGTTCCTTGCACTGATATAATAATGTCGTCGCGCACAAGACTTACGCAGTAGAGGCTGAAAATACCATGCAATTTCTCAAGGCTCTTGTTATCGGCATGGGTATTCTGATCGTTTTGGGGCTAGCGTTGCTCGTTTACGGGTTTGTCGCAAAAAGCAACAAAGGTGAAGATGCTACCGATATCAGCAACACCGCACCGCTTGGCACGTTCGGCGAGATTGCCCTGCATGGCAATGCTGGCTGTGTAATTGCAGATGCCAGTACGCAGGGTTCTCGCCTGACGGTGCGCCTCAGCGGCACAGGCCCATCCTGTCAAAAGGTTACCATCATCGATATGAATACCGGTGAAATTGCGGGGAGCGTTGTCCTGCAACCATGATTGTTTTTTCACCCGAACACCTGAAGCACATCGTAGATGTTGCCGAAGCCGCGTATCCCGAGGAATGCTGTGGCCTGCTCGCAGGCATTCGAAATAATGATGCGGCAATAACAGCGACAACCGTAACCCGTGTGATCGACAGCGCCAATGTGGCGCAGGATCGCAGGCGCGACAGCTTTGAAGTCGACCCGAAGGTGCGATTTGATCTCATGCGCGAACTCGAAGGCAGCGACGAAGAGATCATCGGGCATTACCATTCGCACCCCGATCACCCTGCCTTGCCATCACAGACCGACCTGTCCATGGTCTACGAACCTGAACTGGTCTGGCTGATTATATCCGTGCGCGATGGCCAAGCGGTACAAAGCGCGGCGTTCATGCCACATGCAGACGCCAGCGCCTTTAAGCCTCTTGAACTGCGCACCACAGACTGGCACACACCACCACAACGCGCCTCACAGCTTGATCCCGGCAAAGGACCTTCGACATGAATTTTTGTTCTGATAACGCAACCGGGGCCTCGCCCAGCGTGATGGATGCCCTGATCCGGGCCAATGATGGCCACGCCATGCCATACGGTAGCGATGAACTGACCAAACGGGTCGAAGACCGCATCCGTGATCTGTTCGAAACCGATGCCGAGGTTTTCCTGGTCGCAACAGGCACGGCGGCCAACGCGCTATCCATGTCGGTCATGACGCCGCCATATGGCGCGGTATTCTGCCACGCCAAGGCCCATATCGAAGTCGATGAATGCGGTGCGCCTGAATTCTTTACCGGTGGTGCCAAGCTGATCCACCTTGACGACGACAACGGCAAGATTACTGCGCGCGGGCTGGAAGCCGGATGGCAGGGCATTGAAAAATCCGTACATCAGGTGCAACCCGGTGCGGTCAGCATTACGCAAGCCAGCGAAGCCGGCACCATCTACCCGGTCGACGATGTTGCCGCAATCAGCGAGGTTGCGCACGGGCATGGGTTAAACATGCACATGGACGGCGCGCGCTTTGCCAACGCCATCGCCACGCTGGGCTGCGCCCCCGCCGAGGTCACCTGGAAAGCGGGCATCGACGCTCTGTCCTTTGGCGCATCAAAGAACGGCTGCATGGCGGCCGAGGCCGTGGTTCTGTTTAACCGCGACCTGGCACGCGAGTTCGCCTTCCGGCGCAAGCGGGCCGGGCACCTGTTTTCCAAGATGCGGTTTATATCGGCGCAGCTAGATGCCTATCTGAGCGACGATTTGTGGCTTAACAACGCGCAACACGCCAATGCCATGGCGAGCCGACTAGCCGACGGCCTGTCACAGGTACCCGGCGCGCAGTTTGATACGCCCGTCGAGGCCAACGAAATTTTTGTGACCTTGCCCGAACAGGTGATCAGTGGTCTGGAAGGCGACGGTTTTGAATTCTATCGCTGGGGTGCCGAGGACGGCACGTTGCTGCGTCTGGTAACAGCATTTAATACAAACCCGGCGCACGTTGATGCCTTCATCAAAAACGCACAGGCGCACGCAGCATAAGATGAAGACGCTTGATCGACGGGCATATTCCGCGCTACACCGTGCCCGTGCAGAGCGCCCCCATCGTCTAGTGGCCTAGGACGCTGGCCTCTCACGCCGGAAACAGGGGTTCGAGTCCCCTTGGGGGCGCCAAATTTTTCATCTTTTAGCTGACGTCCATCAAAAAATTGTCCATTATCCTCTAATAACCCTTGGATAATTAAGGACAAGCCTACCTATGATGGATGCTGCCACGCACGACCATAAGAATAAAAGCACTGCCGCCTTAATGCCGGACGAGCCCGCATTGAGTGTGCGCGACATCCAAGAGGTTCTGAAAGCAGGTGTACGAGATTTTCGTCAGGCCCCCGCGTACGGTTTGTTTTTTGGTGGGATCTACGCCGTCGGTGGGTGGTTGCTCATCCTGATGCTGTTGTATTTTGATGTGCCCTATCTGGTCTATCCACTCGCAGCGGGCTTTGCGCTGATTGCACCCTTCATTGCCAGCAGCTTTTATCATGTCAGTCGTCAGCTGGAATTTGGCAAGGCCATAACCTGGCCGGACGTATTTGCTTCATTGCGATTAATGTTTCGCCGTGATCTGGGCTGGATGGCGCTGGTTACGGGATTTTCTTTATTTATCTGGATGGATATGGCGGCATTGTTGACCTTTGGTTTTTTTGGCATGCGCACCTTCGTTATCAGCGATCTTTTCAATATCATCCTCACCACCCCCATGGGCATACTTTTCCTTGCCATAGGGAATACCGTCGGAGCCGTCATTGCATTCTTTGTTTTTTCCATTTCCGTTATTTCCATTCCCATGCTCTATCACCGCGATATTGATTTCATCACAGCGATGATCACCAGCGTGAAACTGGTCCGGAAAAACCCTCGGCCCATGGTGTTGTGGTTCGTGACAATTGCCCTGTTGATTGGCGCGTCCATGGCTTCGGCACTCATCGGTCTGTTTGTGGTTTTACCAATTCTGGGTCATGCCAGTTGGCACCTATATCGGCGCAGTGTACCGCAGCCTACCGATAGCCCCACCTGACACCCTTATTTTTGTGCTTCGTATCCTCAAAGCACTATAGAAATTGATCTCTGTTTGCCCGATGATGGGCACTAACTTTGATCACGATTCTACGTTCCAGAAGGGATACGGGTTATTTCGACGCTGCTTTATATTGATAGCGATCCAGCATCGGCTCAAATTGCCGAGGGTAGCGCTAGAAACAAGTTCAAACATACCGAAATTGCGCAATCCGCCGAAAGCGCTCTCAAGCTCTTCAATGTGGGCATTTATCAAGCTGTTGTCATTGCGCACCCGCTCTATAATAGCGAAACGCTGGAGTTATGCTCCCAACTGCTTGGCAAGTCCTCTCTCATTCCCATCATCATAATCGCGCGCCATGGCAGCACGGATGTATCCGAAGGCGCATCCCAGTTGGGGATTACGCGCTATATAAATCTCACAAAAGACGCTGATTCTGGGTCTGTCATCGACGAGGCTATCCATGAATTGATGATCCGCGTGGATGAAGGCACGCGGCGCGAAACCCGCCCGGCAGAAGATGAACCACAGCGAAAACGGCAACCGCTAGAACGCATAGCCATGCTGGCTAATTTCGGTTTCTGGGAGTGGGATGAAATCAATGACACCCCACTTTATGGCTCCAATGAATACGTCGATATGCTTGGCATAAGCCAGGACGACTACATACATGCATCAAGTAGTCCGACCAGAAATAATTACGCCCATAGTATTCACCCCGACGATCTGGAGCACTACCTGACCGAATCAAATCGTCAGGCCGGAGAAAATAGTTCTTGGGAAATCATATACCGACTGCCCCATAACGGTGGCACAGAGCGATGGGTACGTGAAATTGGCGAGCTCAGTTACGATGAACATGGCAACCGCTTACGCAGCCTGGGTACAGTTCAGGACATTACGCAGATCAAGCAATCCGAAGCTTTCGCTAACCAGAAGGACGAATTGCTGGAGCAGGCATCCTCGATTGCACGCATTGGCTTTTGGATACTCAACGTTCCAAACAACACTTTTTCATACCTGTCACCAGAGCTAAGTGAAATCTACGGATTAGCCCCGGAGAACCTGCAGAGACAGATGCCAAGGGCACAACGGCTGGACATCGTCCACTCCGATGATCGAGACTTTGTACGCGAAGCATTTACGGCAACCACGGCTGAAAACAAACCATTCAATATTGAATATCGCATCATCCTCCCGGATGGCTCTATCCGTTGGATCCATGAAACCGGCAAAGATGTCGCCACGCGTCATGGCGTATCGATGACCTCTGTTGGCACAGTTCAGGATGTAACGGAGTGGCGTTCGCGCGAAGAAGGCCTCAAGCAACGTGATATTCTCGCGCGCCAGGCCGAAAGTCTGGCTGGAATCGGACATTGGCTATGGAATGAGCCTGAAGATAAATGCATTTTTTGTAGCGATGAAATTCCATCCATGTTCGATATGAGCATGGAAGAATTCATGGGACCGGGCGTTGGGGAAAACTCAGCCCTACCCTATATCCATCCCGATGACCGCAAAATGGTTGAAAATCATTTCATAGGTCTGACCGAGCGGCGGGAAAGCTATCAACACGAATACCGCATCATTCAAAAAGACGGTAGTGAGCGATGGGTTCAGGAAGCGGCCCAATCCTATGAGGTGAAAAACGGTCGTGTCCTGACATCACTCGGCACTATGCGTGACATAACCATCGAAAAGCAGGCGGCGCTGTCACTCGAAGAAGCAGAAGCCCGCATGCGTGCAATCATTGATACCGCTGCAGACGGTATTATTACCATCAACGAATTTGGCATCGTGCAGTCATACAATACGGCGGCTGAAGAAATTTTTGGTTACATGACCGCCGAAGTTGCGGGCAAAAATATCAAAATGCTCATGCCTGAGCCCTATACCAGCCAGCATGACGAATATCTCGCTGCGTATCTTCGTACAGGCGCAGCCAAAGTTATCGGTTTTGGACGTGACGTACAGGGGCAACGCAAAAACGGCGATATATTCCCCATGAACCTTGCCGTCAGCCATACAAACCTGCGCGGTGAAACCTTATTCACGGGTATCGTGCGTGACATTTCCGAACGGATTGAAGCCGAACTGCAATTGGTAAAAGCCAAAGAAGAAGCCGAAAAAGCAAATTTGGCAAAATCCGATTTCCTCGCTCACATGAGCCATGAATTCAGAACCCCGCTGAACGCCATTCGTGGGTTTTCAGAGGCTATCCTGAGCGAACCATTTGGCATAATCGGCAATGAAAAATACCGTGAATACCTTCAAGACATCCTCTTTTCCGGCAAGCACCTCACCCGAATTGTCAATGATGTGCTCGACATATCGAAAATCGAAGCCGGTAATTTCACCCTCATTGAAGATAATTTTGATGCGATTACAGCATTATCAGAGTGTATTAATTTATCGGCCGGAATCATCCAAGATGGCCACGGACCTCATCTGTTAGCTGGGCAAATGCCAGTATCGATCATGCTGCATGGCGACAAACGAGTATTTCGGCAAATCCTGCTCAACCTGCTCTCAAATGCCGTTAAATTCACACCTGATGGCGGCACCATCACAACCTCGGCCATGATTGAAGATGGCGGCGGCGCATCATTTTCCATAGCCGACACGGGCCCGGGCGTCGCGCCTGATAAGCTTGAGGTTATTCTCTCACCATTTGGACAGGTTCGATCAAGCCCGCACCACACCCATGACGGGACAGGCTTGGGCCTGTCGCTATCCAAGCAACTCATTGATTTACATGGTGGCACATTGGAAATTCAGACAACTCTTGGCGGCGGCATGACGGTAACCGTGCATTTTCCGCCTTCACGGGTTCTTTCTGGCAACACTACGATGGACTGAACGAATGTTACGTCAGTCTACTGATTACATTTCGAAATCAATCGATAGAATTTCCAGAACCGTATCCCCCTTGGGCCGACGCCACGTTACACTTTCGCTGACCTTGCGTTCCATCAAATTGCGCGCAATCGGTGACGTCCAGCTGATAAGCCCCTGCGCCGGGTTGGCTTCGTCCTCACCAACGATGGTGAATGTACTTTCACAATCATCTTCATCGACAACTCTTACGGTCGCACCAAAGCCGACTTGATCCGGTGATTGATTTTCCGGCAGTTGCACCAGGGCGCTCTCAATACGAGCGAGCAAATAACGTCGACGCCGATCAATGGCGAACACCTCAATCTGCGTCGCCACAGGGTCGTTTTGATCCAACAGGCTCTGTCGCTTCACGTTTAAGCTATCCAGTTCCGCATGCAGCACCGCAAGTCCACGTTGCGTCATCAGGTTCGGGTGCGAGCTAACGGGTAATTCCGGGGCATCATCGCCCACGGCATCACCATCAGGTTCCTTAACGAATGCGCGACTCACGGTATGCTCGATTTTCCTGTTCGACGGATCACACAATACTCTATCAGTTCAGCGTCATTTGGTAGACGCCATAAGATCGCCGGTCCATAAATGTCGCTAAGGTATGGGGGAAGTGTATGAACTCGGTTCGCAACAACATCACAATCCTGTTAATCGGCACGGCAATCCTGATGCTCGGACAGGGGCTACTGGTTACGCTACTGCCGGTGCGTGGTGCGATTGAGGGTTTTTCAACGACATGGATCGGCTCCATGGGTGGCGCGTACTATGGCGGCTTTGCCATTGGTTGCCTGATCGGCCCTTCCATGGTCCGCAATGTCGGGCATATTCGCGTCTTTGCCGGATTTGCTGCCCTCTCGGCGGCGGCCTCGCTCATTTTCCAACTATCACCAACCCCGGCGGCATGGGTTTTGGCGCGTGGCTTTACAGGTATGTGCTTTGCTGTGCTGTTCATGGTCATTGAAAGCTGGCTAAACGATCAGTCAACCAATGCAAACCGCGGCAAGGTTCTGTCGCTCTACATCATCATCGGCAATATCGTCACCATGGGCGGTCAGCTTATGTTGAATTTAGAGGACCCCACAAAGGGCGTCCTGTTCATGTGGTGTGCTATCCTGATCTGTATTTCACTGGCACCATTATCTTTGTCAGCCATTTCCGAACCAACCGCGCCCCCGACAGCGCGGCTAAACGTCGGTGCGCTGTTGCGGCTTTCGCCGGTCGGCTTTGTCGGTTGCCTGATATTTGGTTTGGTGGATGGGTCGTTCTGGTCATTGGGCCCGGTATTCGCTCAGGACCGTGGCTTCACCATTGCCGGGGTAACGATTTTCATGAGTGCCTTCATGCTTGGCGGCACATTGCTGCAATGGCCGATAGGCTGGATTTCAGATCGCATTGATCGCCGCATCATGATTATCGGGTGTTGTCTGGGCACCATTGGTACCGGCCTGACACTCGCTTTTGCACCGACCCATGAAGGTATGCTTCCCTTTATTATCGCATGTCTGCACGGTGGCTTCATGTTGCCGCTCTATGGTCTGATTCTGGCGCATGCAAATGACGTTGCTCCGCAGGATAAACTGGTCGAGACATCAGGCGGTCTGTTGTTGGTATATGGCGCTGGAGCATTTCTGGGGCCGCTAACAGTTGCCCCCTTGATGCAGAGCATAGATGCCGGATATCTATTTCTGTTCATGGCTGTACTGTTCGCACTTCTCGCTGTCTTTGTATTATTTCGTATTCTGCGCCGTCCAATCGACGACACCATGGAGCGCGCGACCTTCGTACCGGTGCCGAAAAGTTCACAAGCCATTTACGAGCTTGAAACCGATGATGACGAAGCACCGGCAAATATTCCATAAACGACCACTCAACGCCCTGCACGCACCTCATTCGTCCAATCGAGCACGGTTTGCAGCATAGCGTGAACGACAGGCTGTACGCCGGATGCCAGATCAGCGCGAAAAGCAAACGGTGGGTCTTCGTCCATGTAACATGCATGCGCCATTTCCAGTTGCAGGGCATGAATATTGGCATCAGGCCTGCCGTAGGTGCGTGTGATATAGCCGCCCTTGAACCGGCCGTTCTGAACAGATGAATAAGCCCCATGATCTTCAAACACGTCCATCACGCGAGCTGCCAGTTCACCATCCGCACTCATCCCATCAGCTGTGCCAAGATTGAGGTCAGGCAAGCGGCCCTCAAAAAACCGTGGCACGACAGAGCGTATGGAGTGACCCTCTATCAACACGGCAACGCCATGGCGCGCCACCATTGTATTTAAGGTCTGTTCCAGTTTTCCATGATAGGGCCGCCAGTATTTTTCGATACGCACGCCGATCTCAGCAGCATCGGGAACCGAGCCTGCATAGATAGGCTCCTGATCAAAGGTCGCCGTCGGACATAGCTCCGTGTTGTCAGCACCCGCATAAAGCGCCGCACCATCGGCTGCGCGATTAAGGTCGATGACGTAGCGGGAGTGTGTTGCGGTTAATAATGACATGCCCAGCGCACTTGCTGCGTCACCATAAAGCCAGTCCACATGCCAGTCTGTATCAGCCAGCAATTTTCCCGCAGGCGTAAAGCGCGTGGCGATCTCATCGGGAACATGGGTGCCCACATGTGGGCAACTGATCAACACCGGTTGCTCGCCGGACATAAAATTAAAAATGGCGCCCGTCATGAATTACTCCCGCATAGCCCCTGCAACCATGGCCCATTGCAATGGCTGCCCCCCCAGTGCATAGGCCAGTTCTGTCGGATGGTCCACTGACCAGCAGGCCAGATCGGCGCGCATGCCCGTCGCCAAGACGCCGCGATCGGTTAAACCAAGCGCACGCGCGGCGTTTTGGGTGGCACCGACAAGCACCTCACGCGGCGTCATGCCAAATAATACGCAAGCCATGTTCATGGCCGTAAGCATGGAAAAGACTGGCGAGCTTCCCGGATTCGCATCCGTCGCAACGGCCATGGGCACCCCGGCGTCGCGTAACATGTCAATAGGTGGCTTGCGGGTTTCACCCAGATAATAAAACGCCCCGGGCAGAATTACCGACACGCTGCCCGCCGCCGCCATGGCAGCCACACCATCCGCGCCAACGTATTCCAGATGGTCCACCGATATCGCATTGAATGATGCCGCCAATGCCGCGCCCTTCAGATCGGATAACTGTTCGGCATGTAACTTGACCGGCAAGCCCAGCGTATGGGCGTGCTCAAAGACCCGGCGCACCTGATCAGGCGAAAAAGCAATCCCCTCGCAAAAGGCATCGACTGCGTCACATAGCCCCTGCTCATGTGCGCCGCTCATCATCTCGCCGCAAACCAGATCAATGTAGCCTTCGGCATTTCCGCTATATTCGGGCGGCAGCGCATGCGCTCCAAGAAACGTGGTTTGGACACTCACAGCACGTTCGACAGAAATACGCCGTGCAGCACGCAGCATGCGCCATTCCGTTTCGCAGTTCAGGCCATAGCCGGATTTAATCTCCAATGTCGTGACACCGCTGCTCATAAGCGCATCGACACGCGGCAGCGCTCCTGTAAGCAGCGCATCCTCATCAGCCGCGCGGGTTGCCGTAACGGTTGACAGAATACCGCCGCCAGCACGCGCGATGTCTTCATAGCTTGCGCCTTCCAGCCGTGCGGCAAATTCTCCTGCCCTGTTACCGCCATAAACCACATGAGTATGGCAATCGATTAGTCCGGGCGTGATCCAGGCATGCCCAGCCTCAATAACGTGTCCAGCCGTAGCTGCCAGCCCTGCGGGTAAATCTCCGCGCGAACCAATCCACGTAATAACGCCATCCTGAATGGCAATGGCACCATCTTCGATCACGCCCAAATCACTGCTCTTGGCACCGTCCATGGTGGCAAGTCGGGAATCTACAATCAGCATGTCGGGATTATCAAATTTCATTGCGCTAACAGACCTTTATCAGTGCTACCGTAACCCTAGAATAAGTGCCAACGACGATCATTCTAGGAAACAGTGGGGGGACATGACCACGCTTCTTTTTGAAACCGCGTTGCTGCACGACGGTTGGGCAGATAACGTTGCGATCACAATTGACGCAAACGGCGACATTGCGCACATTGAGGCAAACGCTTCCGCGCAAGATGCTGCCCGCATTCAAGGCGCGGCACTTCCCGGCATGCCAAATCTGCACAGCCATGCCTTTCAGCGAGCCATGGCGGGTATGGGAGAGATATCCGGTCCTGTGCGCCCCGACAGCGAGCCCGACAGCTTCTGGACATGGCGGCAAACTATGTACGGTTTTCTGCGCACCATGACACCGGATCATGCCGAATCCATCGCCACCAGACTCTATATCGACATGCTTAAAGCCGGCTATACCGCGCTCGCCGAATTTCACTATGTGCATCATGACCCCACGGGCACGCCCTACAGCGAACGCGCTGAGATGTCGGCGCGCATGATTGCCGCAGCTGCAAGCACCGGTATCGGCATCACCCACCTGCCCGTGCTCTATAACTTCGGCGGCTTTGGTGGCACTGCTGCCAATGATGGCCAGCGACGTTTCCTCAATGATGCAGATGGCTTCATGCAGATCGTCAGCACCCTGCACGAGGTGCACAGCAACAACCCTCAGGTCCGCATCGGTATCGCGCCACATTCGCTGCGCGCCGTAACGCCCGAACTGTTGGCTAACGTTCTTGGCGGCCTCAATACGTTGGACGCCACCGCGCCGGTTCATATCCACATTGCCGAACAGACCAAGGAGGTCGATGACTGTCTGGCATGGTCGGGCCAGCGCCCGGTGGAATGGCTTCTCGAGCACCAGTCGATTGATCAACGTTGGTGCCTCATCCATGCAACCCATCTGATTGATCGTGAAACCGACGCGCTCGCTGCCTCTGGTGCCGTGGCGGGGCTGTGCCCTACCACCGAAGCCAACCTTGGCGACGGGCTGTTTCCCGCACGCCGATTCATGGCTGCTGGCGGGGTTATGGGTATTGGGTCTGACAGCCATATTTCGGTCAACGTAAAAGAAGAACTGCGCTGGCTGGAATACGGTCAGCGACTGTTCGAGCGCCAACGCACGGTGCTTTCGGGTGGAGCCTCGCGCTCCACCGGAGCTGAGCTGTATAACGATGCCCTTGTCGGTGGTGCACAGGCCTGCGGTCGCCCCATCGGCGCACTTGAGGTCGGCAAGAGAGCTGACATCGTGGTTCTCGACACCGCCCATAGCCCACTTGCTGGCTGTAACGGGAACGCCATTCTCGATGCCTGGATTTTTGCCTGCGACACAAACCCGGTTGCCGAGGTTTTTGTTGGCGGGCAGCATGTGATCCATAACGGTCATCATGCGATGGAAGAAATAGCAGAAGACAATTTCCGCGCGACGCTTTGCGCTCTTGCCAATCCCTGAGGATAGCGCCACAAAAGAACCAACAAAAATATGGCAATGGACCACAGGCATGAGCAACGCCACGACAACACCGAAAGTCTCACTTCGCGGGGTGAGCAAAAGCTTTGATGAAAACCATGTTCTGACCGGCGTAGACCTCGATGTCGGCACCGGCCAGTCAGTGGTACTCGTTGGTGCGTCGGGTTGCGGCAAGACCTTGCTGCTCAAAACTATCCTCGGCCTGATGGAGCCTGACGCAGGCAGCGTTCTGATTGATGGTAAGGAAACGGCCCACCTGAGCGGCAACAACCGTGACGCCGTAATTGCCCGCTTTGGCATGCAGTTCCAGAAATCGGGACTGTTCGACAGCTTGCCGATCTGGGAAAACGTTGGCTTCCAGCTATTGCAGGAAGGCGGCATGAGCCGAACGCAGGTTCGCGACCTAGCTGCCGACAAACTCGCCATCGTCGGCATGGGTGCCGATGTGGCCGACCTGTACCCTTCCGAGCTTTCAGGCGGCATGCAGAAGCGTGTCGGGCTGGTGCGCGCCATTGCCGCAGAACCGGAAATCCTGTTGCTGGACGAACCCACGGCAGGCCTCGACCCCATTATGAGCGAGATCATCAACGAATTGATCCTCAAGGTTATTGCCGAACTTGGCGTCACCGTTATCTCGGTCAATAGCGACATGACCGGCGCAAAACGTATCGCGGGTACACTGGCCATGCTGCACGACGGTCATATCATCTGGTGCGGTCCATCGGCCGAGGCCGAAAGCTGCGGCAACCCCTTCGTCGAACAGTTTATCCTCAGCCGCGCCGAAGGCCCCATCCGGGTACCGGGAATCAACTGACGGCCTCAGACTATCGTCATTGCTGCCACAGCCTCTCCCTGAAAACGGCCATCACGGATGCCGTCTTTGACCAAATCGATTTCACGCGAAAACTCGCGGTCATCCGTGCGCGGCGGGACCAGGGCCTCAATTTCTGCGACACAGGCCTCAAGCGCGCCTGATGAGCGCAAAGGTCTGTGAAATCCGATGCCTTGTGTCGCCGCCATCAATTCAATCGCCACGATCCCGAATGTATTCTCGGCCATATCGAGCAAACGCCGCGCGGCATATGTCGCCATGGATACATGGTCTTCCTGATCGGCTGACGTCGGCAAGCTGTCTACGCTGGCCGGTGTTGCACGCTGACGATTTTCGCTGACCAGCGCGGCGGCTGTAACCTGTGCCATCATGAAGCCTGAATTGATGCCGGGATCGGGTGTTAGAAATGCCGGCAGGCCGCTCATGGCCGGATTGACCAGCAGCGCAGTGCGGCGCTCCGACAACGCGCCGATCTCTGCCAACGCATTGGCAATCTGATCGGCGGCGAAGGCCACCGGTTCAGCATGAAAATTTCCACCCGACAGCACATCATCGCTATCGGTAAAGACAAGCGGGTTATCTGATACGCCGTTGGCCTCACGCAACAGAACCGCGACGGCCATACGAAGTTGATCAATGCATGCCCCCATGACACGCGGCTGGCAGCGCAGCGAATAGGGATCCTGAACCCGGTCACAATCAAGATGGCTTTCACGGATGCGGCTGCCTTCGATGAGCGCCATAAGCGCGGCAGCCACATCGACCTGCCCCAACTGTCCGCCCAAATACTGAATACGCGGATCAAACGGTGCATCGGAGCCTTTCATGGCCTCAATGGAAAGCGCACCCGACATCATGGCGGCCTTAAAGACATCCTCGGTCGCGCTGGCACCGCGCAAGGCAAGCGCGGTGGAGACCTGCGTACCGTTGAGCAATGCCAGACCTTCCTTGGCTTGCAGTTTAATGGGCTCGAGGCCTGCCTTGTTCAGAGCCGCCACGCCAGGTATACACACGCCATCATAGAAGGCTTCGCCCTCACCGATCATGACAGCAGCCATATGGGCAAGCGGCGCCAGATCACCAGACGCCCCGACCGAGCCCTTGGCAGGAATGGCCGGGATGACACCACGTGCCAGCATGTCGAGCAACAATTCAACGGTCCCGACACGTACACCGGAATACCCGCGCGCCAGCGAGATGACCTTGAGCGCCATAACCAACCGCACAGTTTCTACATCAAGCAGAAAACCCGTGCCCGCACAGTGCGAGCGCACCAGACGGACCTGTAATTCACGTACATCTTCCGGTGAAATATTTTCTCGCGCCAACAGACCAAAGCCCGTGTTAATGCCATAAACAACGCGTTCTTCCTCAACCACTCGGCGGACAACATCTGCGGCGGCCTCTACGTCTGCACGCCAGCCGCCGGTGATCTCGAGCGCCACGCCAGTACGTTCGATAGCACGCATATCGGCTAGACTCATATTACCGGGTCGGACTTTAATCATCTCGCTCATAACGCTATCCCTTTTAATCAGCCAGGAACGGTAAGTTCAGGCCGTGTTCACGCGCACAGTCTTCGGCAATATCATATCCCGCATCAGCATGACGCATGACCCCGGTTGCCGGATCATTCCACAACACGCGTTTGATGCGCTCAGCTGCCGCGTCCGTGCCATCACAGACAATGACCATGCCTGAATGCTGCGAATACCCCATGCCCACGCCGCCACCGTGGTGCAGCGAGACCCATGTCGCACCGCTGGCGGTATTGAGCAACGCATTAAGCAATGGCCAGTCTGACACCGCGTCTGAACCGTCCTTCATACCTTCGGTCTCACGGTTTGGACTTGCCACCGAACCGGAGTCCAGATGATCACGTCCGATCACCACCGGTGCGGACAATTCACCCGAAGCCACCATCTCGTTGAATGCCAGCCCCAGCCGGTCACGCTGGCCCAGACCAACCCAGCAGATACGTGATGGCAGGCCCTGAAAATGAATACGCTCGCGCGCCATATCCAACCAGTTGTGCAGATTCGGATCATCCGGGATCAGTTCTTTCACCTTCGCATCCGTCTTGTAGATATCCTCAGGGTCACCCGACAGCGCGACCCAACGGAACGGCCCCACACCACGACAGAACAACGGGCGGATATAAGCTGGCACGAAGCCTGGAAAACTGAAGGCATATTCGACGCCGACATCCTTGGCCATCTGACGAATATTGTTGCCATAATCGAACGTCGGGACACCCTGTGCATGGAAATCGAGCATGGCTTGAACCTGCACCGCCATGGATTGCATGGCAGCTTCGGTTACCGCACCGGGGTCGCTCTGTTGACGGATTTCCCAATCATCAACGCTCCATCCTGCAGGCAGGTAACCATGTAACGGATCATGTGCGCTGGTTTGATCGGTTACGAGATCGGGCCGCACTCCACGTGCCACAAGCTCAGGAAAGACCTCAGACGCGTTGCCCAGCAGACCAACGGATACGCTTTCACCCTTGGCATGGGCCTCATCAATGATCGCCAGCGCCGTATCGAGGTCGTGCGCTTCGCGGTCAAGGTAGCCCGTCTTGAGCCGCATCTCGATACGGCTTGGGCGGCATTCCACAGCCAACATGCTGGCCCCGGCCATGGTTGCGGCCAGCGGCTGTGCGCCGCCCATGCCACCCAACCCACCGGTCAGTATCCATTTACCCTTAAGATCACCGCCATAATGCTGACGCCCGGCTTCGACAAACGTCTCGTACGTACCCTGTACGATCCCCTGACTGCCGATATAAATCCACGAGCCCGCCGTCATCTGGCCGTACATCATCAGGCCTGCCTGATCGAGCTTGTTGAAATGCTCCCAAGTGGCCCAATGGGGCACAAGGTTTGAATTCGCAATCAGCACGCGTGGTGCATCGCTGTGCGTGCGAAACACCCCGACAGGCTTGCCCGACTGCACCAACAGGGTCTCGTCGTCTTCTAGGCCCTGTAGGGCGCTGACGATCCGGTCGTAATCAGCCCAGGTGCGCGCCGCGCGACCAATACCGCCGTACACCACCAGTTCTTCGGGTTTTTCAGCCACGCCGCTGTCGAGGTTATTCATCAGCATGCGCATGGGCGCTTCACTAAGCCAGCTCTTGCACGATAATTCGCTACCGCGAGGCGCTTCAATATGACGTGTGTTGTCGAGACGAGAATTGCGCATGGTCGTTCCCCCGGTATGGATCAATGTTCCGGGTACTATTGTGCATCTGCATAAATATCGGATAAAATATTAACTAACGATTTTTACTATAGTTTTTTCTTTTGGATAAATATATGAAGACCAATTTACGCCAACTGGGGTATTTCGTTGCCGCCGCCGAACATGGCAGTGCGTCGCGCGCAGCTGAAGTTGTCCATATTTCCCAGCCATCCATTTCCACAGCCATTCGTGATCTTGAAACACAACTCGGTCAGCCATTGTTCCACCGGCTATACGCAAAAGGGCTGAGCCTGACGCCATTTGGGCATCGCAAGCTGATTGAGGCACGCCGCCTGTTGGCTGAGGCCAGCGCTTTTGAAAGCATCACTGAAGACGACGCAGAACTGCACGGTGCGGTGGCGTTTGGCTATTTCACAGCACTGGGCCCCTCTCATGTTCCTGCGTTGCTACACCATTGCGTAGAGCGTCACCCCCAACTCAATATTGATATGGCGGAATGTGACCTTGGCGAGATTACCCAGCGTTTGCGTGATGGCCGTATGGAGATTGCGCTGACCTATGATGTCGGCGTTACCGGGCTAATTGCCAAGGAAGCCTTGGCGGAGTTCAAGCCCTATGCCGTCGTGCCGGAAGACCACCCGTTGGCGCAGCAAGAAACTGTATCTCTGCACGACCTAGCGAAAGAGCCGTTCATTCTGGTCGACCTGCCGATGAGTCGGGAATTCCTGCTCACACCGTTCTGGCAGCATGGCCTGGAACCCGATGTCCGCCATTTGGTGGGTTCCGTCGAAATGGTCCGTGGCATGGTTGCCAGTGGGCATGGCGTATCCCTGTTAATCACACGACCGACCCATAATCGTGCGAGTGATGGCCGTACGCTGACAAGCAGACCCTTACGCGAGAAAGTCATGGGTCAGAAGCTTATTGCCGCCTATCCCAGCGCCCATCCACCGACCCGCGCGGCGAGCGCGTTTTTGGCTTGTATGCATGACTATTTCGCAACAGATGATGCCCGCCTGTCCATGCCCCTGAATGCATAATTACACGGCACTGGTAGAATAAAATTCGCCGTCGTGAGAATACAGCTTGCACCACATTTCGTTATTTTCCATTGTCATCAAAGCTCACCCTAACCAATTGTATTAACGGGTGGTATTACGAAAAAAATATATAGCGAGGAGACTATTGCGTGCCGTACAGCGTATTTGATCTGTTCAAGATCGGCATTGGGCCATCGAGTTCCCACACCGTGGGCCCCATGGTTGCGGCTGCGCGTTTCATCAATGAATTAAAAGATGGCGGACAGTTCGACAATGTGATGCGAGTCAGCGCGCGACTGCACGGCTCATTGGCTTTTACCGGCAAGGGACACGAATCGGACGTCGCTATACTGCTTGGACTGAGCGGCGAAAAACCCGACACAGTCGAACCAGATTCTGTAGCCGGTATTGTTGAAACCATTCGATCCGGCAACACCCTCAATCTCGGCGGAGAGCGTCAGATTGCCTTTGTTGAAGAGCGCGATCTGGTGTTCGATTATGAAGTCACCCTGCCAGCCCATTCAAATGGCATGTGCATCTACGCCTATGACGCCGCCGACGCATGCCTGCATAAAAGCATCTACTATTCCATTGGCGGTGGTTTCGTCGCTGATGAATCGGAAATGTCAGGCGAACGGGTTGAAGCTGCACCCGAAATTGCTATTCCATATGACTACACCACGGCAGAAGAGCTACTGCGCATGGGTGAGGTTTCGGACAAAACCTTCTCCGAAATGGTATTTTCCAATGAATGTGCATGGCGCGTGCCGAACGATGTTCGCACAGGCCTGGATCATATCTGGAAAACCATGCGTAATTGCATAGAACGCGGCATCAAGGCAGAGGGCATTCTTCCCGGTGGGCTTCAGGTGCGACGTCGCGCCAAAGCGCTGCGTAGCGAACTGGATCACGATTCCACCAAGAACATGATGATGCCACACGGCTGTATGGACTGGATCAGCTTATGGGCTATCGCCGTGAATGAAGAAAATGCCTCGGGCGGTCGCATCGTCACCGCACCAACCAACGGTGCAGCAGGCGTCATCCCCGCCGTTATCCGGTATTACGAAGAAATGTGCCCCGGTGCGGATCGTCGTGGCATCCACGACTTTCTATTGGCTGCAACAGCCGTGGGCGTCCTGATTAAGCTCAACGCCTCAATTTCGGGAGCCGAGGCAGGTTGTCAGGGTGAAGTGGGCTCTGCCTGTGCCATGGCGGCTGGCGGTTTGGCAGCAGCCCTTGGCGGCACCAACAAACAAGTCGAAAACGCCGCCGAGATCGGACTTGAACACCATCTCGGCATGACCTGTGATCCGGTTGGCGGGCTGGTGCAAATCCCATGCATCGAACGCAATGCCATGGGCGCAGTCAAGGCCATCAACGCAGCATCACTGGCGCTGCATGGTGATGGCGAGCACTTCGTATCACTCGACATGGTGATTGAGACCATGCGTCAAACCGGTGAAGATATGCAGTCGAAGTACAAAGAAACCAGCCAAGGTGGTCTTGCCGTCAACGTGGTGGAGTGCTGAGCACTGCCGGGTAGCCGACCACCCTCTTCCGCATATATCCCACGCCTGATATAGAAGTTCCGGTTTCATTGCCCCAGAGTACGGGCCAACACGACAACCGGGAGCACAACCTCACATGGCCGACCTCGATCTTTGCTACACCCCCGCCACTGAACTGGCGCGCATGTACCGTGCTAACGAAATTTCGCCGGTTGAGGTTATCCAGAATTCTCTGAACCGGATTAACGAGGTCAACCCGGCACTGAACTGCCTCTGCTTCACCTATCCCGATGAAGCCATGAACAAAGCCAAGGCCGCCGAACAGGCGCTAGCGGCAGGAAATGCACGCCCGCTTGAAGGCATTCCCATGGCGATCAAGGACTTCACCCCGACCAAGGGCAAGGTAACGACGCGCGGATCGAAACTGCTGGAAGACTGGGTGCCTGACTGGAGCCCTGCGCTGGTTGAGCGATTGGAAGCCGCCGGGGCCATTATGGTGGGCAAAACAGCCACGCCAGAATTCGCCACCTCGGGCTTCACGGATTCTCCGCTGTGGGGCATCACCCGCAACCCCTGGGATACATCACGCACCACCGGCGGCTCGTCGGGCGGGTCGGGCGCGGCTGTCGCATCGGGTTGCGTACCATTTGCTGAAGGCACGGATATGGGCGGTAGCGTACGCATTCCCGCCGCGCTATGCGGTATCGTCGGGCATAAGCCGACCATCGGCCGTATTCCCATGGACATTATCGATACGGCCTATTGCAATATTTCGCATTTCGGCCCGCTGGCGCGCACCGTTGGTGACGCCGCACTGTTCCTCGACACCGTACAGGGCGAACACCCCTCTGACATACAGTCCCTGCCGCGCTGCGAACTGAGCATCCCCGTACCAACCGATGTTAAAGGCATGTCATTTGCTCTCGACATCAATCTGGGGTTCTGCGCCGTTGACCCGGGTGTCGAGGCCAATCTGCGCGCTACAGCGGACGCCCTGCGCGAGGCTGGTGCCACCATTGAAGAAGTCAGTCTGGGCTGGGATAGCAGACTGGTCGACATGTGGTATGGCACCTGGGGTATTTTCATGGCGGCCGCCTATGACAACACCACGGACGTACCGCTTGATGAAAACCGCGAGCGCATGAGCAAAGGTCTGGTGGACCTGATCGATATGGGACGCAAGATCGATGCAGTCACCGCGCGCAAATGGGAATTCGAACGCACCAAATATTGGCATAAGCTGGCCGCCGTTCTCGAAAAGCACCATGCTCTGTTATGTCCAACCATGGCAATCCCTGCTCCGCCCGTTGAAGTGCGCGACTGGGATTTTGTGGGTGTCAATGAACAGGGGCTGCTCAACACCATGGATATGACTGGCGTGTTCAACTACATGGCCCAGTGCCCTGTGTTGTCCGTACCGTCTGGTTTCACCGGTGGACTACCCACGGCAACCCAGATTGTGGCGCGACGCTGGGATGACGCGCTTGCCCTGCGCATCGGGGCGGCCATTGAAAAAACCATGCCATGGGCAACGGCGCGGCCCGCTATCTGATAGTGGAATTTAATAACCCGCAAAAAAACAGCGTTTGCCCATCGCTGCATCATGGCATAACTGTCTTACATAATTGATGTATTCGGAGGCCTGAGCATGCGTACCGGCGGACAGATTTTGGTGGACTCCTTGCTGGCGCAGGGCACGGACATTGCGTTTGGTGTGCCCGGTGAAAGTTATCTTGCCGTGCTTGATGCCATGCACGACGCGCCGGACCTGCGGTTTATTGTCTGCCGTCAGGAAGGCGGCGCGGCCATGATGGCTGATGCTTATGGCAAGATAACCGGCAAGCCCGGCATCTGCTTTGTCACACGCGGCCCCGGTGCAACCAACGCCAGCGCAGGCGTGCATATCGCCCAGCAGGATTCCACGCCCATGATCCTGTTTATCGGTCAGGTGGCACGAGATCAGATGGACCGCGAAGCATTTCAGGAAATAGATTACCGGCGCATGTTCGGACAACTGGCGAAATGGGTTGCCCAGATCGACGATCCCGCACGCATCCCCGAATACATTAGTCGCGCCTATCACACCGCTACATCAGGTCGACCGGGCCCGGTGGTCCTCGCCCTGCCCGAAGACATGTTGCGCGAACTAAGCGACGCTCCCGACGTACCGCGCTACAACGTTATCGAGCCCCACCCCGGTAGCACCGATCTGGCACGCATGAGCGATATGCTGGCCGAAGCCAAACGCCCACTGGTGATCGTTGGCGGTGGCGGATGGGATGGTGAAGACTGCGTAGACCTGCAACACTTTGCCGAAGCATGGGACCTGCCCGTAGCGGCTTCATTCCGTGCCCAGGACCGCATGGACAATGATCATCCCCATTATGTTGGCGATGTCGGCATTGGCATCAACCCAAAACTGGCAGAGCGTGTGCGCAACGCTGACGTAATTCTGTCGCTAGGCGCGCGACTCGGCGAAATGACGACCTCGAACTATACCCTGATTGAGGCACCCGAGCCCCGCCAGACACTGATCCACGTTCATCCCGGGGCCGAAGAGCTGGGACGTGTTTATCGTCCGGCACTCGGCATAAACGCTGGCATGAAAGCGTTTCTGAAAGCCACGGCACACATCAAGGCACAACCCGGCAACCGCGCCGACTGGACATGTGAAGCACGCGCCGAATACGAAATTTGGAACGGCACGCCGCCTGCCGTGCCCGGTGATATCCACATGGGCGAGGTCATTTTATGGCTGCGTGAAAATCTGGGTTCAGACGCCTTTATCTGCAACGGCGCGGGGAACTTCTCATCCTGGGCACATCGTTTTTACCGCTATCACGATTACCGCACACAACTGGCCCCGACCAGTGGGTCCATGGGCTATGGTGCCCCGGCAGGCGTGGCAGCAAAGATCATGCACCCCGAGCGCGAAGTCGTGGTGATGGCAGGTGACGGAGATTTCATGATGCATGGTCAGGAATTCGCCACCGCCATGCAGTACAACGCCAACATTATCGTGCTGTTGGTCAACAATGGCATGTACGGCACCATTCGCATGCATCAAGAGCGCGAGTATCCTGAGCGAGTATCTGGTACGACGCTGGTCAATCCGGACTTTGCTGATCTGGCACGCGCCTACGGTGGTCATGGCGAGACCGTAGAGCGCACCGAAGACTTTGCCGATGCTTTCAAGCGGGCGCGGGCATCGGGAAAACCGGCACTCATCGAATTGAAGGTTGATCCCGAGGCAATATCCCCGGTTACAACGCTCAGCGCAATCCGTGCCCAAGCCGCCGCCAAACGTGATGCATAAGCAGGCGGTGTAAAGCTGTGGAACCAAGACTTAAACCCGGCATCTGGGTCAAGGCACTGATACGCCGTCTCGACGTGGACCTGATTACCGCTGTGGTGGTGCGCTCGGGCGACTCCGATGGCGGGGCTGTCTATATCAAGATCAACAGGATGGGCGACGGCTGTCAGGTGTTCAGCCGCACATACGGTGCACAGGGCGAACGCGTCTGGATGTCCGCCACCGGGGAAGTCCCAGTTGACGAAGGGCAAGCCGACGAATACCTCGCCCGCCAGTTCAACTTCGATCCCGATTGCTGGGTGATCGAAATTGAAGATCCCGGCGGGCGGTTCTCAATACAGGATTTAGAAGTTTAGAGCGCTCAGGCCGTGCGCTTGATCAGGTGATAACCAAAATTGGTTTCTACCGAACCGCTGACTTCGCCAACCTCGAGTGCGAAAGCTGCCTGTTCGAATTCAGGTACCATCATACCGCGGCCAAAACTGCCAAGGTCGCCACCGCTTCGCCCGGATGGGCAGGCAGAATGTTCACGCGCCAGATCAGCGAAATCCGCGCCGCCTTCGAGTTCGGCAATCAAAGCTGTAACCTGCTCAAGGGCTTCTTCGCGGCTGCTGCCGTCAGACGAACATAGGATATGTGATGCGACGATAGTATCGGACATGATGGTCTCCATGGGGGGCTATGCCAGCGACAGCAAGGCGTATATTTCACGCAATTTTTAGCGTCTGGGGGTTGTCCGTGGCAAGTGTAATAGAGGGAGATACCGTTAATTAAGCCTTATTTCATACGGCTGTAACCGTTTTAGGCGCAATCAAAGAAAACGATCCGGGAAATTCGTAATGATGCTCTGCACGCCCCAGTCAAACAGGCGCGCACCGTCGGCCTGTTCATTAACCGTATAGCTCCGGACAGGATAGCCCGCCGCTATAATGGCCTGAACCTGATCCTGTGTCAGAGGTTCATACCACACATGGATTGCGCTACTGCCTGTGGCTTCGACGCGGGCTTGCCAGTCATCGGGAAGTTCCAGCACCAACAAGGCACGCTCAATATGATTGAGCTGCTCACAGCACACCATCAGGCAAGCATCCTTGAAGCTTGAAATCAGTGGGGGCTGCATGCTTTCAGGCCAGTGCTCCGATAAGACCCGACAAACGGCCTCAGCCGTTTCAACTTCACGGCCTTCACTGGGTTTGATTTCGATATTCGCGCTCAACCCCAGGGCCGCCAAAATCGTTATGGCATCTTCCAGTGTCGGCACCGGCTCACCCCGAAAGGCTTCGTCAAACCAGCCACCAGCATCAAGCAGGCTTAATTCCGCAAGAGATACGTCTGTCAGTGGCCCCTGACCGTCCGTTGTGCGCTCAAGTGTATCATCATGAAATACGATGACCTTTCCATCTGCACTCAGCTTGACGTCAAATTCAACCCAAGTCACACCGAGTTCGCTGGCTTGCAGAATAGATGCGAGTGTGTTTTCAGGCGCATGCCCACATGCGCCACGATGACCAATAACAGATGGCAATACGCGTGCGTTGCTGGACAGTTGGGAGTTCATACGCCAATACTTTCACAGAAGCTGCGTTTTTGTCATGCTGGCCCACAGTAAACAGCCCGCAACGACAAGCAACGGTAAATATAACACTTTTATGTAATGAGCGTAATGGAGCGTGCCGGACATGGCTGATCAAGAAACCCTGAAGGATATGGCGCTGCATTATCACCGTTACCCGCGCCCGGGGAAAACTCAGATCGCGGCGACCAAGCCGCTCGGCAACCAACGTGATCTTGCACTCGCCTACTCACCCGGCGTGGCCTTCGCCTGCGAAGCTATCAAGGACGACCCGTCCGAAGCCCGCAACCTGACCAACCGGGGCAATCTGGTGGCTGTTATCACCAATGGTACGGCGGTGCTCGGACTGGGCTCGATCGGGCCGCTGGCGTCCAAACCCGTTATGGAAGGCAAAGCCGTTCTATTCAAACAGTTTGCCGGCATTGACGTGTTCGATATTGAAGTCGATGAAAGCGACCCTGAAAAACTCGCCGAGATAGTCATCGCTCTGGAGCCAACCTTTGGCGCCATCAATCTTGAAGACATCAAGGCGCCCGATTGCTTTATCGTCGAGCAGATTTGTCGTGAACGCATGGGCATTCCAGTATTTCACGACGACCAGCACGGCACGGCCATCGTCGTCGGCGCGGCGATGCTCAACGGCCTTCGCAGCGTCAAAAAGGACATTGCCAAGGTCAAGGTTGTATCCACGGGTGGTGGTGCTGCCGGTATTGCATGCCTCAACCTGATGGTCAGTATGGGCCTGAAGCGTGAGAACGTGACTCTCGTTGATCATATTGGCGTTGTCTACAAAGACCGTGCTGAGGAAATGAACCCGCACAAAGCAATTTTTGCACAAGACACAGATGCCCGCTCACTCGATGAAGTTATTGATGGGGCCGATATTTTCCTTGGCTTGTCAGCCGGTGGAATCCTGACACCAGAGATGGTCAAGCGTATGGCACCGAGCCCGCTTATCATGGCGCTCGCCAACCCGGATCCGGAAATCATGCCTGACGTGGCGCGTGCGGCACGTCCCGACGCCGTGATCGCCACAGGGCGTTCTGATTTTCCCAATCAGGTCAACAATGTGCTGTGCTTCCCGTTCATATTCCGTGGCGCCATTGATGCCGGGGCGACCACCATCAATGAGGACATGAAACTGGCTGCTGTGCATGCCATAGCCGATCTGGCCATGGCGGAAAGCTCCGAAGTGGTCGCAAAGGCCTATAGCGACGAAGACCTTGTATTCGGACCCGAATACCTGATTCCAAAACCCTTCGATTTACGCCTGATTATGGAAGTCGCGCCAGCCGTTGCCAAAGCCGCTATGGATAGTGGCGTTGCGACCCGCCCCATTGAGGACTTCGATGCCTACCGCGAGCAGTTGAGCCGCTTTGTGTTCCGCAGTGGCATGCTCATGAAACCAATTTTCGAGCGCGCGCGTCTGGCCGAAAAGCGGATTGTATATGCCGAAGGCGAGGATGAACGGGTCCTGCGCGCCGTGCGTGTTATCGTCGATGATGGCATTGGACGGCCGATCCTTATTGGCCGTCCCGAGGTTATCGCCAACCGTATCGAGCGGTTCGGCCTGCGACTGGAAATCGACAAGGACTTTGAAGTCTGTAATCCGGAAAGCGATCCAAGGTATGACCGCTATTGGCGATTTTTCCTTGAGCGCGCCGGACGGAGCGGAATTTCACCTGATGCTGCACGAACCATCATCCGTACCAACAATACCGTTATCGCTGCATGCATGGTTGCACAGGGCGAAGCGGACGCCATGATCTGTGGTATTTACGGGCGTTTTAGTTGGCACCTAAAATACCTGATGAACGTTATCGGCAAAGCGCCGGGCGGCAAGGATATATCCACTCTGAGCGCACTGATCATGCCCAAGGGCACAGTCTTTTTCTGTGACACACACGTCACACCAGACCCTTCCATCGATGAAGTGGTTGAAATGACCCTGATGGCGGCAAAGGAAATTAAACGGTTCGGGATTGAACCACGCATTGCCTTGGTATCGCATTCCGATTTTGGTTCGCTCGATACTGATTCCGCCAAGAAAATGCGCGAAGCTGCTCGCATCCTGCGTGAAGATCATCCTGAACTCATGGTCGAAGGTGAAATGCACGCCGATAGCGCGCTGGACGAAGAACTGCGGAGCCGTATTTTCCCCGATAGTCGTCTGAAAGGTCAGGCAAACCTGTTCATCATGCCCAATCTGGACGCCGCGCATATTGCTTTCAGTATGGTCAAGAAGATCGCTGAAGGCCTCGTGATTGGGCCAATCCTGTTGGGCGCAGCAAAACCCGCCCATATTTTGACCGCATCGGTCACCGCACGCGGCATCGTCAATATGTCCGCAGTTGCTGCGGCCGACGCTCATGCACTCGAGAACGAGGACAACTGAAGAAGACAAAGACAGACGCATTCTTCGGCTGACGTCTTCTATCGTGCTAATTCGCCAGTTTAGTGCCGGTGAATATAACCGATAATGCCAAACCACTGACGATCACGGGCAAATTCCAATGCGCGTGCGACGCCAACAGCCTCTACCAACTTGTCGGCCAACGCACGCTGCGGGTCTGCTTGATTTAACGCATCCCCATGCACCGCTAAAACGTCAGTTTGGCTCTGCGTGCTCTCGTTACGCCAATTCTTCAAGATCAAGGATTGCATCGTCTAAACTCAAATCTGTGCTGAGAAAATCAAAAGCCTTTGCCGCCGTTGTGAAACGGTCACCAACAGATTCCCTCAACCCCGATACAGTCCCGGCGTCTGGATGCAGAAAATCGCTGTATTCGTTCATCATGTTATAGTTGACCTGCATGGTTCTTACTCCTGGAAATAACAGTGTCGTTCACTGAAAGTAGAAGCAACTCACGTGCCAACCTTGATGAACGCACGGCGTGGTTAACAAATCTTTATGATTCAGAAGAACTTAGCCGTCCGTAAAATAACCTGCAGCTTCCTGAATACAGTCATATTCATGCGCAAATAGGATATTTCTGCCTAGGTGACAGGTAAAAAATTGCCGAATTAGTCACCCGAGCGTTAGAGTGTGCCCAATGAACATACACACACCCATAAGCTCAAAATCGAGCCGTAGTGATAATTGGACTCGCGGCGATATCTTGCCCGAATACGGTACGGATGTGCTTGACGGCGCGCTGGGCGATGCACTCGGCCTAGGGCAGAAACTGGCACAATCGGTGAGCATCGGGTCATCACCTTTCTATGATCAGCACAATGTGCGCAGCGAAATTGCCTTTAAAAAGCGTTGCGTTGAAACTGGTGTCGTTATGGTCCATGCCCAGATCGGATTTCGTGATCTGGAGAAATCGCGCCGCGCCTATGATAAAATCCATCACTGTGTAAGCCGTGACGGCGGGCGCATTGATCGTTATGGCATCTGTCTGGATTGGTCCATGGGCTACCCAATCGGAGAGCGTCAAGGCCGCTCAAAGGGCACCGGTCTGATCCTGCATGATCCAGCAGAATTCCAACAACTCACATCATGCGCGCCCGTTGCGCCGCATTTCGGAGACTTTGTGCTCGGCATGCCTGCAGCCCTTGAAAACACGGCTGCTGCGCTTGGTGCAGGTTCCACAGCTATTGGCAACATAGGTCAGTATTTTACCTTTCGCCTGCCCAACTGGCATGACGACGTGACAACCACGAAGGCTACGGTAGCAGCCTTGGCGCTGTGTGCCGCCCAACCAGAACCCATCCTGATCCACTCGAATCTCGATGATGGCTTTGCCGCATTGTTCACCGATCTGTCATGTGCGCTGGGTGCCGTGCTGCTTGAACGCCATATTGTAGAAACACTGCTAGGATGTCAGTTGGGCCATTGTTATGGGCATACATTTTCCAACCCCGTATCCAGATGGGGGTTTCAGCGCGCATTGGCCCGACTGGGTGGTGGTCCCGGCACCATGGTCTACGGCAACACCACATCTTATGGCTCCAGCGAGGCCATGAACTATGCTGCTCTCGCTGGCTACCTCGGCATCGACATCACCGCCCAACGTGACACACCAAGTGGCCACGCCATCAATCCTGTTCCGGTTTCCGAGGCCAAGCGTATTCCTGACATCGATGAAATCATCGACGCCAACCTGTTTGCCGCGCGCATGATTGAGGATGCCCCGGCCAGCCGCCCCCTGTACGATTGCGGTCCGGCAGATGCGCTGGCTGACAAGCTGGTTGATGGCGCGCATATATTTTATGAACGGGTTATGGCGGCGCTTGATGAACGTGGCATTGATACAACAAATGCACTTGAAATGCTGCTCAGCCTGAAGCGTTTGGGCGCACGTCGCCTTGAGGCCCTCTATGGTCCCGGCCAGCCAGATAACGATACGCCATCCGGGCGTCGCCCAATTGTCGAAACACCGGTCATTGGCGAATTGGACAGCATGGCTAAAGCCGTATTGAACAACGCAAAAAATGACGTGAGCATCATTGCAGGCAAGAATCTTCGTGTATGTGTTGCCACAACTGACGTGCATGAATACGGCAAGGTCGTGGTGGAGCGCGTGCTGCGCGATAGCTGCGTTAAAATTATAGATGGTGGCGTCAGCACTGATCCTGATTTCCTGGCGCAAACCGCGCACGACCATAATGTCCACGCCATTGCCATCAGCACCTACAACGGAATTGCACTCGATTTTATCGAGCGGCTGCGCGATGAACTCGACAGCAGAAACTTCGACATACCCGTTTTCATCGGCGGCAAACTCAACCAGATACCAGCAGACAGCAATTCAAGCTTGCCTGTGGATGTCAGTGCCGATATCGAAGCCAAAGGTGCGATCACCTGTCAGGATGTCGAGACCATGCTCACTCGGCTCGCCGACATTGCGACTTCAAGCTCAGCATGAAAATTCAACCATTAGAGGGAAATTGATGAACGCGACAATTGGCATAATCGGCGTTGGCCATCTGGCAGGCTATCTGGTCACCGGCCTGATGCGCAGTGAAACGCCACCAACTATCGTGCTCTCGCCACGCGGTGCGGATAGCGCCAGGAAATTGTCCGAACGCTACGGACTTCCCATAGCCACGAGCAACGCCGATGTGGTAGAGCGCAGCGATATTGTGCTGCTCGCAACACGTCCCGGCGATTTAATTGATGCAATTAGCGATCTTCCCTGGCGTGATGACCAGATTGCGTTATCGGTTGCAGCCGGTGTCGCCTTGTCAGGACTACAGCGTGCCGTTGCCCCGGCAGCTGCCGTGCGCTCCCTGCCCGTGACGTCTGCCGAAATCGGAGAAAGCCCGACATGCATCTACCCGGACAATTCTCAAGCACGTGCCCTGTTCGAACAACTCGGCAGCGTCCATAGCTTTGATGATGAAGGTATGTTTGATCTTGCCAGCATGCAGGGTGTTATCTACAGCGCCTTTCACGCTGGCATCGCAAGCCTAGCAACGTGGTATGAAGATGCAGGACTAGCCCCCGAAGCCGCACGCGAACTCAGCGCCCAATCCGTGCGAGCCACGGCCAGCATGGTGCTGGCACACCCCGAACAAGCCGTTCAGGACATGGTCACGCAGTATGCCACACCGGGCAGCCTGACCCTGACAACACTTGAGGCACTACGTAAGAACGGTGGCCTTACGGCGTGGCCAGAGGCCCTTGATGCGGCCCTTACACGCTGCAGGGAAATCAATCGCACCACACGCTAAGGCCGTATGCAAAAGCAGGAATGTCTCAATAAAGATCATTGACCCACGTCGCGGACAGTCCACAATACGCGTTCCAATTATAGACTTACGCTGGCAACTCTAAGTCGCCCGGCGCACATTCAGGAGATAACAACATGGCTTGGCACGGCAAAATCCTCCGCGTCGATCTGACAGCCCTCACCGCGCGCGAAGAGCCGCTGAATATTGAATGGGCAGAGCAGTTCATCGGTCAGCGCGGTCTTGCCACGAAATACCTGTTGGAAGAAATCGACCCTAAGGTCGACCCATTGTCCCCACAAAACAAACTGATTTTTGCCACTGGTCCTTTGACAGGAACGGGCGCTTCCACCGGTGGCCGGTGGTCGGTCGTAACCAAGGGCGCATTGACCGGCGCCATTGCATGTTCGAACTCAGGTGGCCATTTCGGTGGCGAGTTGAAGCTCGCCGGCTGGGACATGATCATTTTTGAAGGCCGTGCACCAAAACCGGTTTATCTCAACATCCGGAATGACAAAGTTGAAATTCTCGACGCAGAAGGATTTATCTGGGGGCGCAGCGTTTGGGAAACCGAAGAACAGGTCCGCTTGCGCCATCAGGATCCAAACATAAAGCTCGCCTCCATCGGCGTGGCGGGCGAACAAGGCGTCATGTATGCAGCCGTTGTCAATGATCGTGACCGCGCGGCAGGCCGTTCAGGTGTCGGCACCGTCATGGGCTCGAAAAACCTGAAAACTGTTGCTGTGCGCGGAACCGTAGGCGTTCAGGTCGATGCGCCCAAGCGCTTCCTTGCCGCCACTGCAAAGGCAGCAGCACAGTTAAATGCCACAGCAGATCGCAAGCGTAAGGCCGCCGTAGGCACCATGGCGATGATGGATGTAAACCAGTCCTGGGGCAGCCTACCAACACGCAACTGCCGTGACGTCCAGTTTGAAGGTGAGGAAAACATCAACGTCGATGCCATGACGCGCAAACGTTTGACCGATGGGCGTTCCAATCTTTTACGTAACAAAGCCTGTTTTGCCTGCTCCATTGGCTGTGGTCGCGTGTCGGTGATTGACCCGACCCATTTCAGTGTTCGCGACAAAGGTGATAAATACAAAGGTGCAGAGGGCGGTTTGGAATATGAAGGCGCATTTGCCCTTGGCCCCTTCGTCGGCGTAGATGACATCGAAGCTGCGACCTATGCCAGTGTGCTGTGTAATGAGCACGGCATGGACCCGATTTCATTTGGCGCAACGCTCGGCGCAGCCATGGAGCTTTATGACATCGGCGCCATCACCCAGGAGAATACCGGTGGCATGGCATTGGAGTTCGGCTCTGCCGAGGCTCTCTGCTGGGCTGCCGAAGTCACTGGAACAGCCCAAGGTTTCGGGCAGGAACTGGGGCTGGGCTCCAAGCGGCTATGTGAAAAATACGGCCATCCCGAATTTTCCATGTCCGTTAAAGGGCAAGAATTCGCTGGATACGATCCACGTGCCATGCAGGGTATGGGGCTGCTCTATGCCACCTCGAACCGTGGCGCATGCCATCTACGCGGCGCGTCATGGAACGAGGATTACACAGACGTGTCACCCAAGGGGCGCGCACCTGTGGTCAAGGAGGCTCAGGACAATACCGCCATGTACGATTCCACCGGGCTCTGCCTGTTTTCACGCGGCGGATTTGGCGATGACATGCTTGTTGCGCAAATTGACGCGGCGCTCCCCGGTGACTGGGATACCGAGCGTCTGCGCATCGCTGGCGAACGCATCTGGAATCTGGAACGTCAGTTCAATCTGGCCGCTGGCTTCACTGTGGCCGACGATACCCTGCCTGCACGCGTTCTGAACGAACCCGCAAAAACCGGCGCAGCGGCAGGCAAAGTCAATGAACTGTCAGCCATGCTACCGGAATACTATGCCGTACGTGGCTGGGATACCGACGGCACGCCAAGTTCCGAGACGCTGAAACGACTTGGCTTGAACTGAGCGACACAGTATGAAACTTGATATCCGCATTATTTCCGTACATGGCGGGTCAGGTGACGGATCATCCGTGCGAGACGTACCCGATGGAACCAGTGTTACATCGCTCATTGAATTGCTCAACTTGCCAACGGAAGCTGTCTATGCCGTCATGATCAATGATCTGCCCATAGGCATTGATGAACGCGACGCCCGTATTTTACAAACCAATGAGAAGGTCACTATTTTCCCGCCGATCCAGGGCGGCTAGCACACGTAAAACGCATCATAAAATTGCCTAAAATTCGGGTTCTCCTGCTTTATACCCATCGCAAAGCAACAGGAGAGCGACTTTGGCCCCCATAGCAGATACCCCCGACCTAGAGATACTCTTCACTCAATGGCGTGGTGCAACGATAGCCTATGAACAGGCATTACGGCGCGCCGATGACATTTGGAACACAAGCCCCGCTTGGTATCGTCGCCCAGGTTTGAGAAAATCAGATAGCCAGTATGCTATTGCTATATTCGACCAACATCGGATACAGGGCCTAGCCCCTACGCAACATCGATCCTTACGACGTATCCTCTCTGACTTCTTCGAAAATGAAATCACAACACATGCCCAACGCTGTGCTGCGTGGGAAGTTGCATCTTCATACGCTACCGCTAACGATGAAGTAGAACGGCGACAAGAACACCTAGCCAGAATTTTGGAGCACATCACAAGTACACCGGCACGCAACCTTCGCGATATTCATATCAAGTTACATATTCTGGCTGCTGAGATTTCCATCGAAAATTCAAATAATTACATCGCCCCATCACCCATCTTGTTGCTTACAGACATACAGAATGGGGTTAACTACCTTTAGTTGTTTTGCTAGACTCTCCAACAATTGAATGTAGTCTCTAAAAAAATATCATCGTATGCATTCATAAAATCAGGTAATCTTCCTGCCTATTGGTTAAGCGCGCACTAAAATTATCTTAACGAGGAAAAATGTTCCGTAATTTGACGCTCAAAAAAGCATCTATATTGCTCGCCAGCACCCTGATCGTGCTTGGTGCAATTCTGGTGACAGGCAATCAGGTCATCCATCACAGTGCCGGCAAGGTCGATAATTTGTGGTCAATTTTTCAGGTCGAGCGTTCAGAAAAAGCACGCCTGAAGAACCTCTTGCGCAGCTCGCTTGGCTACGGACACATGATCCATAACTTCAAGAACCTCGTCCTGCGTAAGGAACAGAAGTACGCCGAAGCTGTTCATCATGACCTTGGTGCCGTGCGCACCGCAATTGATCAATATAATACGCTTGGCACCAACGACGCCGAGCGTATCGCTCTGGAAGATATTCGCGTCACGCTCTCACGATACGAAGCCGCACTGGACACGATCTCGCCCCTCATTGAATACGGGTCAAATGCTCGCGATATTGATTCCCTCGCAACCGTCAATGACGCATTGGCTTTCCGAGGTCTCGATAATCTCGACATGGAAATCTTGGCGCGCAATGACAATCAGATAGCGCGCACAAGCAAAGCTTTTCTGTCATCTCAAATTCGTGCTGGGCTTGGCTATGGTGGACTAATTCACGTTTTCAAGAATTTTGTGCTCCGTCAGGAAGATCGCTATATCGATCAAGCTTATGAACGCCTTGCCTTTCTGAATAAGCAAATTTTGGCTTACCGTGCTCAAAATATAACAAGGGCTGAAGAACTCGCCCTCCTTGATATTGAAGCCACTATTGAGGCTTATGCACATGGGATAGAGAAAGCCAGCGCGCTGGCTCAGGAAAATAAAACACCCGAAGAAATAGATGCCGCCGTCAGAATTGATGACACACGCGCACTTCGCGGTCTGCGGATCATCGACCGCGCTATTGCGCTTAATATTGATACCGCAGCAAAAGAAGTCAGCGCCACGCTTACTTTCATCACCACGATGGAAAAGTACATGACCCTGACCATGATCTGTTTGATCGTGCTTGTCGTTGGCGGATTCGTCTGGTTCATGCGATCCCAGGTTGTCGGGCCTATTGCTCATTTATCGGGCATCATGACATCCTTGGCCAAGGGCGATATGAGTACCCAAATCACAAATACTGATAAAAGTAATGAAATTGGTGAAATGAGTCGCTCCGTTCTTGTTTTCCGATCCTTTGCAGAAAGCCAGAAACATGCAGAAGAAAAACTGGAAGATGCGAACGTAGAACTTCAGGCCCAATTACTGACATTCGAAGACATGCGTGAGCGTGCAGAAGAGGAAGCATCTAAAGCTATTGGTCTGGCCGAAGACCTATCTATCGCACGAGAAGAAGCCGAGTTGGCAACACGGCAGGCAAAATCTGACAGGAACAGAATTAGCTCAATCCTCAATACAGTTGCCGATGGTATTCTTACAATCACATCTGCAGGTGTGATTGAAACCTTTAACCCTGCGGCGGAAAGATTATTTGGTTATACGGCAAATGAAGCCATCGGCCAGAATGTATCAATGCTCATGCCCGAACCGCACCGCACAAATCACGATAAATACCTGAGTTCATTCTTGGCTGGCAGACCTGCACGCATTCTCGGCATGGTGAGCGAGCAGGTCGCCGAACGTAAGGATGGAACACAGTTTGCGATAGAGCTTGCGGTTAACTCGGTCACCATTGGTGATGCCCAAACCTTCACCGGCGTTATTCGCGACATAACTGCCCGCAAGGCTGCGGAAGAAGAAATACTACGTATGGCCATGACAGATGCCCTGACCGGCCTAGCCAATCGCAATCAGTTCCAAACGCGCTTGGAGGACTCACTGAAACTGGCAGAGCGGCAAGACACCATCATGGGCTTAATGATGCTTGATCTTGATAAGTTCAAGCCTGTCAACGATACCTACGGGCATCCGGCCGGTGACAAACTGCTACAACATGTATCAGAAGTCTTACTGGATATCTGCCGTGATACGGATGTGGTTGCACGACTTGGCGGTGATGAATTTGCCATCATTTTAGTAGACATGGAAGATCATGACAGTGCAAAGCTGCCAAGCACACGCATCATAGAAGCTCTGACAAAACCCATCGATATAGACGGCAACGAAATTTCGATTGGCACCAGTATCGGCATCAGCTTTTACCCGGAAAACGGCGCAGATGCAGAAGCCCTGATCAAAGCAGCAGACGACGCGCTATACGCTGCCAAAGATGGCGGTCGCAATACCTACCGGATTTCCGAGGTCATGCACAAACTCGATGATGCTGTGTAGCACCTGAAATCCTGTTTCAACCAAACGTTCCAAGATACCGCTCTGCGAGTTCACATGTCTCATCGGTGAACGCATCACCCAGAGAGCGCGCCAGATCGGTCTCGCCGTGCGTGCCCATCCACGCCAGTATCAACATGCGGCGCAACATCAAGAAAGTCGGCACCTCGTCTTCTTCGGCTTGTGAGACCGCTAACACCCGGCGATAACCTTCCAGCCATACAGCCACCAGTTCTGGTACATCAGGGCGGGCTTCCATAAAGCTGAGCGCCGCCGCCAGATCATAAAGATACCAGCTGATACCGCTGTCATCGAAATCAATGACCCGTGTCTCGCCATCATGCACCAACAGATTGGCTAGCCGCATATCGGCATGGATCAGGCCATAGCGTTCGCGCGCAATACCGAACGCGCCAAGTCGCGCACACATGACATCAACCATACGGCCAAGCAGCACGCGGCGTTCATCATTCAGGTTCGGCCCCTGATACCAGTGCCCCCAATGCGGGGCATCCCCAAACACCGTTTCAACATTCCAGTCGAAACGCTCAAACCCAACAGGCGCAGTCCAGTTGTGCACGTGTTGGTGCATGCGCGCTGTGATCTCGCCCAGATTGGGGAACGAGGCCAATAAATCAACTTCACTCGGCTCGACACCTTCCAGATGCTCAAAGAACACACACTGTCGGCCATCGGGTACGTCATCGCTCTCAACCAGATGAATACACTCACCGTCACTTCCCGCAAGAACCCGTGGCGTACGAATCCCGGCGTCCTCGCGCAAGGCTTCCATCCAGTTCAGTTCAGACGCAATAGCAGTCGGGGAATGATAATCCGTACGGTGTATCCTCAGAATTTTACGTTCGCCGCTCACAGTATCGCTCAGCAGGTACGTCGTATTCTCCGAATGACTGATGCGCCGGATGGATAACGCACCGGGTGCGGCGATCCGTTTTGCAGCTTCATGCGCCAAAGCGTCGAGCCTGCGCAGCAGTTCATCCTGCCCTAAATCACCGTGTGCCGACGCCATGGAGCCTCCTGTAATTTTCATTCAACGCCTGTGGCGCGATATTAACCATGTATTCACCCCGGAGCCGCAAACTATACCAACCATTTTGCTTTAAAGGACAAAACCATGAGCGGCCAATCCATCGACATGGATCGTTTACGAAAAATCCTGCGGCTCATGGATTCTAAAACAAGCGGCGAGTCCATTGCTGCCTTCCAAATGGCCAAGGGCATGCTCGAACGTGCCGGGTTGTCATTCTGGGACATGATGGATTCCTCTGCGACAGACGGTCCCGATATGGATGGAGCCAACATCAACTGGGACACTGTCATGCTGCGCCGCCGCGTGGCTTTCCTCGAACAGACCCTTGAAACCAAATCGACAAGCCTTGCGCAGCATGAGCGCGCGCTGGAACAACTTGTTGAGCAGCTTTGGGCCATGAAGCCGACAGATGAGCAAATAGCCGATTTCGCACAACCGCAAAGCATCAAGAAAAGTCTCGGCGCAAAGGTTCAGGAAATATTCTGCACCAACTGAAAAAAATGGTGCCCGGGGGCGGTGTGCAAGAAGCGTGAGTTGTCAAGCTCTTACGCAAAGGTGAGGGAGAAATAGTAGGCACCAGAGATCAATGGGTTGCATGGGGTTTTCCCTCACCAAGAATGTAGAGTTGGTATACATGCTTACATTGATTCATCTATACCAAATAATTCTCGCATTACAATTTTTTCGTTGAATCCGCGACAATCAAAGCCATCCTTCATTTCCGCAAGCATAATCACGCACGTATCTAACTGTATCAACAGCAACTCACCCATTGGCTAAACTCTAATTTCTCTCATCACCGTAATCCGTCAAATCCTGAACCTGATCGCCCCACGTATAGAGATGCCAGTCCATTTCCATACGCCCTCCTGCCTTGAAACGAACGATCAAAGAGCCATCGCCTAACTCCTCAAATGACTGACTTGTGTGGAATTTCCATTCTTTCGCATCAGGTGCCGCATCAGGAGCGAATTTCCATACAACGTCGAATGGCTTTTCCTGAAAGACGCCGAATGACTGCTGCATGTATCCCTCCAAAGAGAAACCCTGGTCACGAACGAAGCTGTCTTCCAGCATTTCCATATGCTTGATGTTTGAAAGACTGTAAAGGCGATAATCCAGCACATTCGGATTTAGACTAAAGGCTACAAGATAGTTACGGCTCCCATATATCAGGCCATAAGGGCAAATTCGCTGTGTAGTCGTTTTTCCTGTGTCTCTGGACTGATAACGCACCCGTACCTTGCATCCCGCCTTGATTGCATGGCGAATTTTCTGGAGTACGTTTGGATCAATGGTTGGACGCGGACCTGGCCTGTATGCGAACCCTTCTGCTTCCAGCAAAGCTTCCAGATCAGGCTCGGTGATACGTTTCTGTCTATCGGGTTGTAGTATCTGGAGCTTACCGAGTAACGACTTCAAATTATCAACTTGATCTTCTTGGCCATCGCGGGTTGCGAGCTTAATTGCGTTCTCCAAGGCCAACAATTCCACAACACCAAACGCTGTTAGGCGGTTTAACATCCCGGAGGGTAAACGCCACCTCTTTGTACGACCTTCAGAATACGCTTCCTCCATTTGCGGAAAAATACGCTCGACGGTGTCACGCATACGCTCTGCTGTCCGGCGGGATACTCCATGCTCACTCATGATGTTTTCTAAAGTTACACCTTCGCCTGTTCCCTGCATCTGCAAAGCTAACTTGAAGATTGTTTCCGCTTTTTCAGACATCCGCGACGTAACTCCTACGCTGTTCACCAATGATGGGAAATATACGCGTCAATATTTGACGCATTTAATCTGTACCTTTTCTCCTAGTAAATGACAATAAGTCCGGAGATAGCTAAATGCTCATAGGTATAGCATCTGTCTTTCCATATGGTTCAACACCGAAGAAGCGTTATCAAGTTCCTAAGGAGCGTTTCCCAATTGCTATTGGTGTTGCAGACCAAGACTCAGGGAAATTTCACACCATCCTCATCAGCCCGCCGACGTCGTGGGGGCTCTTCTGGCAAGAAACGCGACAGGAGGAAAAAAACAGGGAAAGACAGAGAAAGAAAAAACGCATCCAGGTTCTTGCTCACATTACAGATATTGATCTTCTCAAATACGGTAAGACGCCGAAGGAAGCTGCTGAGATCGTCTTGGAGCTGACCAAGGGGCATGCCGTTTACAGTCTTAATCGCAACCACGACCTGACGATGCTGGATAAACTATCCTCAGGCGCTGCTGCAAACATCAATCTCCTCTCAACGATGTCTCTTGCCAATGAACTCACATCTCCTGAAATAGTGAGATCACTGGAACTTCAGACAAAAATGTCCATGGGTTTGTATCCGAGAAACAAGGCTGACATCCGCTGGGTAGCGCGATGGATAAAACTATGCCAGACGAACGGCAAGTAGAGAAGAATACAATGGCTGACGATAGTTCTGAAACTTGGCCCGTATATCCGACATTTGCCACACTACTATGAGGTGTGCAAAATGTGTTCAATACACTAAACGGATAGAGCTCAAAGATTGACAAGGAAACTATATGTTACACGATTTTGAGTCCAGCCAACCTATGCCAAAGGAGCCTTACCCCGAATTGATGGATATCATAAGGAGTCGTATTTCACCCAGAGAATTGGCAGAAATTCACCAGACTCTAGACATCATGATCGAAGGTACAGAAATCCAGACGAGTAGTTGGATGCCCGGAAACGACTGGTCTGATACCCCCTTTGATCCAATCTATCAAAAATGCGCCCTGAAAAATGAGGAACTCGCAGCCAAGATGTTTGGACTGATTGTGTGGGATATTTTTCAGCAACGGGACGAGGTTTGGTATACGGGTCGCTTTGAATTGAATGGTGAACCCATCAACGGGCGCACCTATTTTCGACCACAGGGCAGTTAAAACAAGTCGGAGATAACTGGGTTATGAAGAAAGTCGAAAAAGACATACACACAGTTGAAAGCGTTAAACACACAGCTAAAGAATACGCGCAGCGATACGGTGATCTGAAACTAATGTGGAGCGAACTTTGGGATATTGAGAAGGATTTCAGGACGACATGGCCTAATAATAGCTTGCCGGGATGTTACGCAATCTTCGACAGCAAAAAATCATTACTCTACATCGGCAAGGCTGTCCATTTGGGCCGCCGATTGAGTAGTTACTTTCGGTATGACGAAACGAAAACCAAAGGAATCCCAAAATCTAGTAATTGGGGTGAAAAACCTCCCCAATACATTCTAACCGTGGGACTTGAACATAAATATGAAGCCCCCTCACTTGAAGAGTATCTAATATATAAGCTCCAGCCAGCCGTGAATATACAGGGAATAAAAGTTACATAATTTCTGGCGAATGTTAACGAACTCGGCGGTACACCTGTTACGCCTACGCTTAATCTACGACCAGGGAACTGAAATATGCATAAGCAACCCTACCTCACCAAAAGCCGTTTTATGAATGGCCTAGCTTGCCAAAAATGGTTGTGGCTTGGTTGGCATGAGCCTCTTCCCTATGAAGAACCGGAAGAAG
>CBFCYM010000008.1:0-152374 GCA_965602485.1 uncultured Rhodospirillales bacterium
GGCAGAGCGGTTGAATGCACTGGTCTTGAAAACCAGCAAGGGTGCAAGCCCTTCCGGGGTTCGAATCCCCGTCCCTCCGCCACTAACTATTCATAACTTATTGATATATAATGCAGTTATGTTTTGAATGGTTTCCAGTCCCACACTCAGCCCCGCATTATGCCGTTGCTTGAACGGATGCATTTGACCACCAATGCCACGGGCAATCCTGTAAGGGTCTGAAACCTTCCCTGTATCTGGGAGCATGCTGCAGTACCGACTGAGGTAATCCTGTTCGGGTGTGGTGCGCGTCTACCAGTTGCCTCCTGCTTTCACAAAGTCGCCAAACGCATTAGACATCCTTATCTTCACTATTCAGGGACAAATCATGGCGCAGAAAGCCACCATTTATAAAGTTGAACTTTCCGTTGCCGATATGGATCGTCACTATTACGAGACCCATAACCTGACCGTTGCCAAACATCCTTCGGAGACGGATGAACGGTTAATGGTGCGTATTCTCGCTTTTGCGCTGAATGCCCATGAGCAGTTGGAATTTACCAGGGGCATTTCAACGGATGACGAGCCTGACATTTGGCAGAAAAGCCTGAGTGGCGAGCATGAGTTGTGGGTGGCGTTGGGACTGCCGAGTGAGAAGGTTGTTCGTCAATCCTGTGGCAAGGCCAATGAGGTAATTGTCTATTGTTACGGCGGCAGCACGGCTGAGGCGTGGTGGGAGAAAATCAAAAACAGCACCACCCGATTTGATAACCTTCAGGTTATAAATTTTTCAAAGAAGGACACCAACGAACTGGGAAAACAGGCCAGTCGTTTGATGAAGCTGCAGGTTAATATTCAGAACGGCGATGTAATGGTCAATGTTGATGACGGTGTCGTTTACGTTACCCCGGTCAAATGGAAAAATGCTGATCATTTAGCGTAAAGCTTAACCCTCCGCCATTTTCCCTCGATCACCCCACATTCCCATTGACCCCACACCCCGTTTCGTGCGCCATGTATTTGTGGCACCGGATGGGGGAGCAGGGCTTTGAAAATCACCAGCATTGAGACATTCAGCAACGAGTTCGTTGGTTTCGTGCGCGTGCGCGGTGACACCGGGGACGAGGGCTGGGGGCAGGTCTCGACCTATAATGCCGACATCACCGCCCAGGTGCTGCACCGCCAGATCGCGCCCCATGCATTGGGTCATGGCGCGGGTTATGAACTGGATGCCGACATCGCCGGGATCGGTGGCTTGCTGGACCTGATTGCCGAGCGCGAGCATAAGTTTCCCGGATCGTACCTGCGGCGCGCCATGTGCGGGCTTGATACCGCGTTGTGGGATTTGCGTGGCAAGGTTGAGGGCAGGCCCGTGTGTGAATTGATTGGCGGTACGCCGGGGCGCTTGCGGGCCTACGGCTCATCCATGCGGCGCGATATCAGTGCGGTTGATGAGGCCGCGCGGCTGTCAAAGCTGCGCGATGATTTCGGCTTTGATGCCTTCAAGTTCCGCGTCGCGGCGGAATGCGGCCACGACATTGATGAATGGCCCGGCCGGACTGAGGACATCGTGCCCACCGTACGCGCCGCGCTGGGTGATGATGTGGCCCTGCTGGTCGACGCCAACAGCGGTTTTTCACCCGAGCGCGCCATCGAGGTCGGCCATATGTTGGTCGATAACGGCGTCGCTCATTTCGAGGAACCCTGCCCATACTGGGAGTTCGATCAGACCCGCGCCGTGACGCAGGCCCTGTCTGATCTGCCCATCGATATCACCGGCGGCGAGCAGGACTGCGATATCCCCACATGGCGGCGCATGATCGATGACCGCGTGGTCGATATCATCCAGCCCGACGTGTGCTATCTGGGCGGTATCACACGGGTCATGCGGGTGGCCGCCATGGCCGCAGGTGCGGGCCTGCCGTGCACGCCGCATTGCGCCAACCTGTCCATGGTGACGCTGTTCACCATGCACCTGCTGCGCGCCATTCCCAATGCAGGCAAGTATCTGGAATTCTCCATCGAGGGCGCGGACTATTACCCGTGGCAGCAGGACCTGTTCGTGCGCTCACCCTATGATGTTGAGGACGGTCACGTCATCATCAGCGATGCACCCGGCTGGGGTGTCGAGATCAGCCCGGCGTGGCTTGAGGCGGCAGATTATCAGATCAGCGAAGTATAATCCTACCCTGCGTCTGCACGGATCATATCCGCACCCTTTTCGGCGACCATGATGGTCGGCGCATTGGTGTTGCCCGATGTGACGTTGGGAAAGACCGAGGCATCAACCACGCGCAGGGCATCGACCCCGTGTACTTTTAGCCGTGCATCGATCACGGACGTTGCCGGGTCTGGCCCCATGGTGCAGGTGCAACTGGGGTGGAACACACTACCTGCGCGCGCGCGGAAATCGGCCAGAATGTCAGCGTCCGTGGTGACGTCGGGTCCGGGGTGAAGCTCGCGCTCGATAACGTCCGACATGGCCGGGGTGGCGGCCAGCTTGCGCAGGTAACGGCACGCCGCGATGGCGCTCGAAACATCGTCATCACGCGATAGATAGTTGGGCGCAATGATCGGAGCATCGAACGGATCATTGGAGCGAATTTGAACGTGCCCCCGGCTGGATGGTCGACACTGCGCAAACGACAGGAACAGTCCGGACCACGGATCAGGCGCCATGAGCGGGCGCTCGCCCGGCGGCGATTTGGTATAGCTGACCGGCGAAAAGTAGAGCTGGATATCAGGCCCCGGACTCTCAGGATTCAAGCGCAGGAACCCACCGGCCTGATTGACGCTGATCGACAGCGGCCCACGCCGTGTCAGGACATATTTCATGCCCGCCCACAACTGTCCCCACCATGGCCGCAGCTGATCATTCAGGGTCGGCTGGTTCGACAGATAGTAATAATTGATGCCGAGATGGTCCTGCAGATTGCGACCCACGGCGGGGCTGTCCGTGTGGGTTTTGATACCGTGGCTTTGCAGCAGCGCACCCGGCCCAATACCCGATAGCTGCAGGACCTGTGGTGAATTGATGGCACCGCCCGAGAGGATAACCTCGCCCGCAGCGCGCGCCGTGTGGGTCGCGCCGTTTTGTTGGTACTCCACACCCACCGCGCGGCGGCCTTCAAACAGGATACGGGTTACGTGCGCTTTGGTTTCAACGCGCACGTTGGCGCGCTTCATGGCCGGACGCAGAAAGGCCGTGGCGGCTGATTCGCGAAAACCACCGCGTGTGTTGATCTGGTAATACCCAACGCCTTCGCTCTGGTCAGCGTTGAAATCCTCGCTATAGGGCACGCCGGTTTCCTGTACGCCGCGCAGGTATGTCTCGCACAGCGGATGCAGCTCGCTGCGAACGTCTGCGACATGCATGGGGCCGCCCGCACCGTGGTGCGCACTTGCGCCCCATGCGTGGTCTTCGGCTTTTTTGAAGTAATGCGCTACGTCGTCTGCGCCCCAGCCGGGATTACCGGCGGCTTTCCAGTCATCGAAATCGCGCGCCTGACCACGGATATAGACCATGGCGTTGATCGAACTTGAACCGCCCAGAACCTTACCGCGCGGGAAATATTCGGTGCGCCCGCCGAGCCCCGCGTCGGGCTCGGAATCATACATCCAGTTGACCGCAGGGTTATAAAAGCTCTTGCCGTAGCCAATGGGCACCTTGATCCAGAAGCGTCGGTCCGAGCCGCCAGCCTCCAACACCAGCACCCGGTGGCGACCATTTTCGCTCAGACGGTTTACCAGCACGCAACCCGCTGAACCCGCGCCGATGATGATGTAGTCATAGCTGTTGTTCGTGTCGCGCGCCCTAGCCATCGCCAGCGCCCCCGCCTGTATTTTGATGCTGAACTCAGGTGCAGCGTATCGGCGTTTTAAGGTCGGGGATAGGCGTAAAATAACGAGATTTTATTGCTGCCAGTTCAGGCGGCACAGCGCCAACTTTTGATGATCAGGCGTTTGCGCATGGTCGAGAGGAAATCTGTCAGGTCTGTCATCTCGATGCCGTCACGCTGCATCACCAGTGCCATGATGGGGTCATCAAGCAGTTCCTGTAGTTTTGGCTCTCGCATGATACATGGGCGCGATGCTTTTGATCTGAATGGCGTCATGATTTGTTCTCCCAGGCAATAGCGATGTCCATGGGAAAGGACCATAGGGGCGCTCTATGACAGAACCGTGCCGTCAGGATGAAGCTTTTAAGACGATGACATTACCCAAACCTAGCCTTTCGGCAGGTCCCAGAATGCTCGATTGGCCTCGATGCGGGCGTCACCACGTGTGGTGCCGATATCGCTGAGTTGCTTGTCCGACAGGTCGGCCAATTCACGGCGCTGGCGATGGACTTGAAGCACCCGAAGCGCATAGGCGATCAGGCGTGTCATGCGGATCGTCCGGAAAACGGCACGCAACGCAGGTGCTTTTCAGTTACTGAACAAGGCGAATGACAACGAGTTCACAACGGAAGACCTGTCCTTTGCCGAGGAAATCGCCGCTCATCTGCAAAGAAGAAGTCGATACCTTAATACCTTGATCAGGAAATTTTCGGGCTGACTGAGCGCCTGTATTCAAGCTTGCGCATGGTTAGGTTCCTCTACAAGGGCATCATCAAGCTTCTGACGGTGCGACTGGCAGTTACCTGAATAGTCCGTCGTCAGAACCTAGAAAGCCTCAGTTCCGTTCGCCGGGGTCACTTAAAGTACCGTTTTCCGTCAACAAGTGGCCGACTTTAACGTAGATCAGGCAGCCCTCATCAGAAAAAGGGGTGTGCACGCTGCGGTGCGGGTTGCGAATCCAGGTTCCGGTAGGGTAGGTACCGAATTCGTCCTGAAAAGTACCCTCAAGAACATATATCTCTTCGCCACCGAAATGGGTGTGACGATTGAAATGGGTTCCCGGTTGCCACCGCACCAGTGCCGCACTCTCGGTTTTGAATTGATGCAATGGCAGGACGCTGAGGCCGTCCACGGTGCCTGGTGCAAATGCCGCAGTATGTGTATCGATCTCAACAGACTCGGTATCGCCGTCTTGAAACTGCCAGAGTTTAACGAAAATTGTGCAGCCGTCGCGAGTATGCGGCGCATGCGATGTGCCAACCGGATTTCGCACATATGAGCCGGGGCCGAAGTCACCGTTCTCATCGGAGAACGTGCCTTCAAGCACAATGAACTCCTCTCCTCCGCCGTGAATATGCGTTGGAAAGGTGCCGCCGGGGTTGAAGCGAACGATACTGGTCGCGCGTGCAACCTCATCACCGATCCGGTCAAGCATCTTGCGTTCGACGCCGATAGACGGTGAGGCTATCCATTCAGCCTGATCGGCGTGAACGATAGCGCGCGTGGTGAAGTCAGAATTTATATCCATTTGCATCGCTTTCTGTCGCTGTTGTCTATCGTCGGGTTGATTGCATTATCATATTAGGTGCGTGATCGGCCGATTTGCACGGATTGCCGTCTATTTTTCGGGCAAATCCCAGAACGGCCGATTGGCCTCGATGCGGGCATCGCCCCGGGTGGTGCCGATATCGCTGAGCTGTTTGTCCGACAGGTTTGCCAATTCGCGGCGCTGGCGATGGACCTGAAACACCCGAAGCGCATAGGCGATCAGGGATGTCATGCGGATCGTCCGGAAAACGGCACGCAACGCAGGGGCGAAGGGAGCGGCACTGGTCTGGGGTTGCATATCGGGCCTCCTATGGCTGATCAGGTTGCTGTCACATAGGGATACACATTCCAGTTGCATAATAAAAATGAATGTTTATTATGTATAGCATAAGAAAACCTTATTGATTGATTCGAACCATGACCCGTAACATTGACCCGGCACTTTTGCGTACCTTCGTTGCCGTAGCCGAGAGCGGCAGCATGACGCGGGCCGGGCAGTTTTTAAATTTGACGCAAGCCGCCATCAGCCAACAGGTCAAACGTCTTGAAGACCTGTTTCAGACAAAGCTGTTCGAGCGCGAAAAGCGCAGCCTTTTGCTGACGTCAAATGGTGAACGCCTGTTGCCACTCGCGCAACGCATGCTGGAAACCAATGATCAGGTCTGGGGTGCAATGATCGCGCCGGACTTCGAAGGCGTGGTCCATGTCGGCGTGCCCCATGACATCGTTAAAACCTTCATGCCGCCGATTTTAAAAAGCTTCAACCGGGCATGGCCCCGGGTCGACGTGATGATTGTGGCGATGGCAACGCCGCTACTTCTGGCCGCGCTTGATAATGGCGAAATCGATCTGACGATGACCACGGAACCGCAGGGAAGTGGTGGTGGTGAGGTGCTGACGGTGGACAAGCTTGTCTGGGGCGGGGCCTACAACGGCCGGGCTTACAGTCAAAATCCATTACCGGTTTCATTCGGTGACAAGCACTGCTCGTTCCGCGCTTGCGCGCACAAGGTGCTGGCCGATGCAGGGCGTGAGTGGCGGACTGTATCGGATGGGGGCGGTATGCTGGCGATCTATGCCGCTATGGAAGCCGACCTGGCTGTCGCGCCGATGCTATCTTCATCCGTGCCCGATGGTTTGATAATTTTACCGCCAGAGGCCGCGCTGCCAGCCTTGCCGAGCTTTGATATTAACATGTACATGCCGAAAGCTGGCGGGTCAGAAACAGGTCAGGAAATGGCGCGTCATATCCGTGAACAGTTTCATGCCCGCTACCACCGGGCGGCTTAGTTTTAAAGGTTCGATACGCAGCCCTTGTCCTGTCATGATGGCGATGCCCGATACGCCGTATCGCGCGATCTGTCCCGGAAAGGGGAACTAAGTTGCTCAAGACCGTCGCCGTGAAAATCGAAGACATTTATATTCCAGCTGATCGCCGTAAGGAACTCGACCCCCAGAAGGTCGAGGCCATTGCCGAGGAGATTATGGAAGATGTCGAAGTCCGCCCGATCAAGGTGCGCAAGGGCAAGGACCGCCTCGTTCTGGTCAAGGGTGTAAACCGCATGGAAGCGCGCCGCTCACTGGGTGACGTAACCATTGATGCCTATATCGTCAGCGCGCAACAGCACTGAACCCGGACCATCGTCAGTCCGCCATTTGATCGCGAACCCAGCTGTGAAAATGGTGCACGGCGTGCTCGCCGATGCCGCTGCGCTGCTCATCAATCATGAAGCGGCCCTGATGATAGGCGCGTGAGCGCAGGCCTTTTTGCACCATGGCGCAGAGATCATTGTCCTCGACGCCCAGTTCATAGCTGAAATAGTGCGCACCGCGTTTGGTGTCTTCGTGCACCGTGCCGTCAGGCGTGTAATAGGCAAAGTACTGCGCCGTCTGTTCAGGGCCGTGCGGCGCGTTGACAAACACGTTGAGCGCGCTGACGCCGGGGAACAGGGTAAAGCCGATGGCGGGGTAAAGCTGGAAGCTGACGAAATCGTTGCTGCCGCCCAGACTCCGTGGGTTCTTGTATGCAAAGGCTGAATTGTCCATCGGTCCAGCTGGGCCAAAGTGGCTCGACCAGATGGTGTGGGTACGCACGTCCAGTGCTTCACATTCCACCAGATCAGTGAAGGCCTTGTGGCAGGGGCCAGACAGACTCAGATGGTAGCTCTCGATGAAGTTGTCAGTCAGGACTTTCCAGTTGCAATCGACGACGTTGTGGTTGCCCTCGGCCAGCTGATAGTTCTCGATTTCGGGGCATTCCTTTTTAAGCCAGTCCAGCAGGCCCTCGGCCTGCGCGCACAGGGATTGCGCTTTCAGGTCCAGATTGACCATGACGAAACCGGCGAAGATTTCGACCTGAACGGTCTTCAGGCTGAAGTCCTTTTTCTCGAAACCCTTGACCCGTTCACAGGCATGCGCGCCGCGCAAGTTGCCCTCAAAATCATAGCTCCACGAATGATAGGGGCACGAGATAACGGACGCCGCCGTGCCATCACCCTGCACCAACTGTGCTGCGCGGTGCTGGCAAACATTATAGAAACCGCGAATAACATTGTCCTTGCCACGGATCACAAAGATCGGTTCTCCGGCGATCTCGATGGTCTTGTAGTTTCCGGCATCGGGGATTTCGTTTTGATGGCAGGCGTAGTTCCACTGCCGGGCAAAGATTTTTTCCTGCTCCTGACGGTACAGTGCTTCATCGTAGAAATACGGCGCGGCCAGTGTGTAGGAGGCCTCTGGATCAGCGGAAAACCGGTCTTCCATTTCACTGAGCTTCAGGATGTTATCTGTCATGGGAGCACGGGACCTTAATATCTGGGGGGGAGTGTCCACGTATGAAGTGGGGTTTTATCAACTTATGCGTTCAGGCGCAACCGGCCCAAAAGGGGGATGCGGCATTTTCACGCAGGAGCGGACCTGATAGACTGCGCATCAAGCAAGGCCACAAGGATATCTACAAGCTATGGCGCAACCTGAACAATCCGGCACGACACAGTCTGATGACGATATCTGTCTGGCCGGGGCATTTTATGTCTCGCGCAAGCGTGAGCCGGGATTGCTGAAACGCTTTGTGGATGAGCTCAGCGCACAGGGCTGGCGTGTCGGCGGCATCGTGCAGGAAATCCTGCTCGACGAAGACGGTAATGCCATTGGTATCGATGCTATCGAGATCGACACCGGGGCGCGCATTGCCATCAACCGGCCAACCAAGACAGACCGCATGCACAAGACCTGTTCGCTCGATACCACCAAGCTGGCCGAAACCAGCAGCGCCATTGAACGTGCCGTTGAAAGCGGTATGGACCTGATCATCGTTGAGAAATTTGGTGAGCAGGAACAGCAGGGCGCGGGCATGGCGGGCGATATCCTGCATGCTGTATCGGAAGGCGTGCCCACACTGGTTGCTGTGCCCGATGGGGTGCGTGATCTATGGCGCGAATTCACGGGTGAAATGGGTGATGAGGTCGATTTCAATTATCAGTCCCTGCATGACTGGTGGTCACGCGTCCAGCCGCAGCGCTGATCGCGTTTACGCGCGATAACCCAACGCGGGTATTTCGTGGCGTGCCGCCATGGCGTTCAATGATCGTCATTGAACGTGCATGCAAGAGAGATGGATCATGAACGAAATGTCGCAGGTTACGGACTCACGGTTTCGTCGTCGCAAGCTTGAGGGCGGCACCGAGCCGCTCGGCGAGTGGGGCATTAATAGCGAGTATGGTGTATTGCGCGACGTGCTGCTCGGTCCGGCGGAAACCTTTCGCTGGATGATTGCTGAAAACGCACAGTTCAGCTCTGTAGTGCGCGCAGCGGGCCGTGACGGGCTGGCGTTCGACAAACAGGCGGCCATGCGCCAGCACCGCGAAATGGTCGATGCCTACGAGCAGGCCGGGGTTAGCGTTCACCAGCACCCGCCGCAGGAAGAGCTCTGCTATCAGGTCTATGCGCGTGACTCGAGCTTCATGACGCCGTGGGGTGCGGTCATCACGCAGCTCGCCAATCCGCGCCGCCGTGGCGAGTATTCATCCGCCCTGAGGTTTTACGAATCACGCGGCATTCCCATTTACGACATGGTCTCGGCGGGGAATTTCGAGGGCGGTGATTTCAACATCATCGAACCCGGCGCGGTGATGATCGGCTATACCGGCTTGCGTTGTGAGGAAGTCGCCGCACGCCAGATTGCGGCATGGGTCGAAAAGGAGGGCTGGGAGGTCCACTTTGCACCCATTGATAACTTTTATGTCCATATTGATCTGATGGTCTGCATGCTGGCACCCAAGCTGGCGGCAGTGTGTCTCGACACCACGCCTGATCACATTCTCAACTGGTTGAAATCCAAAAAGATCGAGCTTGTACCTGTCAGCTTCCGCGACACCATGGCGCTGGGCTGTAACGTGGTTTCGCTGGGCAATGAGCGGGTTATTGCACCAGCGTCCAGCAAGGAGCTGATCGGCAAGCTGCGCGCGTTGGGCTTTACGGTGTACGACCCCGATATGTCCATGTTCCTCAACGCTGGCGGTGGTGTGCACTGCATGTGTCAGCCATTGCGCCGCGACCCGGTCTGATTACCAAGGCAAAAATACGCATAATGTTGACGGGGCGGCTTTTCACGGGGCCGCCCCGTCGCTATTTTGGCCCCGGTCATGAAATGATAGGGATTAAGATATGTTCTACCGCACTGACGAGCCACACGGTCTGCCACACAATCCATTTAACGCACTGGTAACGCCCCGGCCGATTGGTTGGATTTCATCGGTTGATGGTGCGGGCAACGTTAACCTTGCGCCCTATTCATTCTTCAATGCTGTGTCTTATTCACCGCCACAGGTCATGTTCGCTGCCAGCGGTTACCACACCGAAGGCGGCTTGAAGGACAGCGTGCGCAATATTCAGGAAACCGGCGAGTTCGTCGTTAACATGGTGAACTGGGAGTTGCGCGAAGCCATGAACGTGACCTCGACTGCGGCACCCAAGAACGTTGATGAGTTCGAGGTCGCGGGGCTGGAAAAAGAAACCGCCGAGATGGTTGCGCCGCCGCGCGTCAAGGGCTGCCCGGCGCATCTGGAATGTGTCTATACCCAAACCGTTGAACTGGAGCGCGCTGATGAGGCTGCCGCCAATCTGGTGGTCTTTGGCAAAGTCGTCGGTATTCACATCCGCGATGATGTTATGCGTGACGGCATGGTGGATATGAGCAAGACCGACATGGTCGGGCGCATCGGGTATATGGATTACGTGCGGGTCAACGACATCTTTACCATGCAGCGGCCCGGCTGGCCGGTCGAGTAGCTCGACCGACCAATACCGTAAATCTACTGCGCGCTGTCGCTGTGGTTCATGTCGCTGTGGTTCATGTCGTTATGATCCATCTCGCCGTGGTCCATCTCACCTTCCATGGCATTATGGTCCATTTCGCCTTCCATGGCGCTGTGATCCATGGTTTCTGCCATGATCTCCAGTACGGGGACTTCGATGGTGATATCACCAGCGTGCTCAAAGCTTAGCGTCATGGCGAAGCTGTCACCTTCTTCAAGCGCCTTGGTCAGGTCCATTAGCATGATATGGTAGCCGCCGGGTTTCAGCGCGGCCATGCCGCCTGCGGGAACGGCGATGCCGCCTTTGACCCGGCGCATCTTGGCGACGTCGTTTTCAAAGATATGTTCGTGCAATTCGACGCGCTTGGCTGCGTCTGAGGAGGCCGCCACCAGCTTGTCGTCGTGATCGCCTTTGTTTGCGATCATCATGAACGTGGCGCTGGTGCGCATGCCGCCCATGGACGGGCGTGCGTGGGGGTGATCGATGGTCAGGCCACCAAGGGTGTAATCATGAGCCGAAGCCGTGGATAGAGCGCCCAGCATGATAGCAAGGGCGAGGATAATTTTACGCATATGAAGTCTTCCTTCTGACAGATAAGCAGACCGGCGTTCCGGTGATCGGAGGCCGATGGTATTTGTTCGGTGTGTGTCAGGCAGAAAGTGGTGGCGCGCGGCCAAGAAATCCGGTGTTGAGGCGTGCGGATGTGCGCCATAACCCGCTTGCGGCTGCGAAGTGCGGGTGTGGCATGAAGCCGCGCAGCATGATGATTAGCAGCGCCGGCAGCAAGAGCGTGGCGGCGCAGATCGAGAAGCACATGGGGCAGCTTTCGCCCGACATGGGCAGTCCGTTGCCCTGAGCGGGCATGGCACCGCCATTAACAGTGCATATTTCCGATGCATGCGCGTTGGTGCCAAAGCCTGACTGCATACCCGTGGCGCACATGGACGCGACCAGCACGTTGGCCAGCATGGCAAACGCCGCAAGCGTGGCGAACAGTCCGGTTTTTTCGCGCAGGTACTTCATTGCGCGCACTATATGCCTGCGCCCGGCAGGCATCAAACCTTATGCGTAGGCATAACCCGCCGGGTTCAGGTCAGGACAAAACCGTGTGCAAAGGGGTCGCGATCATCAATGTAGATGGTGTTGTCACCGGTGATGCGTGCCCAGCCCTCGATAGAGGGCACGATGGCCGGTTTGCCGCCCACTGTGGTGATGTCTTCCACCGCGCCGGTGAACAGGCTGCCGATGATGCTTTCGTGCACGAAGCGGTCACCCTTGAGCAGTTCACCGCGCGCTGCGAGCTGCGCCATGCGCGCCGAAGTGCCGGTGCCACATGGCGAGCGGTCGATGGCCTTGTCGCCATAAAACACGGCGTTGCGCGCGTCGGCTGTGGGGTCCTTGGGGCGACCCGTCCACATCACATGGCTCAGGCCCTTGATGGCGGACTGTTCGGGGTGGGAGAAGTCGTATTTCTCGTTCATCAGCGCACGCACCACGGGGCTCAGGCGCTGGATATCACCGGGGCTCAGGTCGTCCAGATCGGCATAGCCATCCTGTGGCTCAATGATGGCGTAGAAGTTCCCGCCGTAAGCCACGTCCATGCGCAGGGTGCCCATACCCGGCACGTCGACGCACAGGTCTGTCGCATGCAGGAACGATTTAACGTTGGTCAGGCGCACTGAGTCGACGTGCTTGCCGTGTTTCTCATAGCGCGCTTCGACCAGTCCGGCAGGGGTGTCGAGGCGCAGGATGCCCGGCTCGCGCGGGGTTACGAGGCCGCGTTCGATGGCGACAGTGACCGTGCCGATGGTGCCGTGCCCGCACATGGGCAGGCAGCCGGAAACCTCGATAAACAGGATCGCCGTGTCACAGTCATCGCGCGTCGATGGATAGAGGATGCTGCCCGACATTACGTCATGGCCACGTGGCTCAAACATCAGGCCTGTGCGTACCCAGTCGAATTCATCGAGAAAATGCCGACGCTGCTGGATCATGTCCGAACCGCGCAATTTCGGGCCACCGCTGCGCACCACGCGCACAGGGTTGCCACAGGTATGCGCGTCGATGCAGGTGAAAGTATGACTGGTCATATGGGTCTCGTAACGCTCCGTTGTGTTGGAGGGCTTATACCCGTGCGGTGATGCCGCCGTCTACCGGCAGGCTGACACCGGTGATAAAGCTGGCTTCATCCGATAGCAGGAACAGACAGGCATGGGCCATATCGGCTGTGTTGGCGATTCGACCCAGCGGTGCGAAGCCTGCGACACGCGCCAGTGTATCGTCGTCACCATCCCAGCGTTCCTGCATGGGTGAGCGCGTTGGTCCGGGCAGGATGACGTTGGAGCGGATAGCGTCTGGTGCGAACTGCACGGCGAGCGACTTTGCCAGCCGGATCACGGCGGCTTTGGACGCGCCATAGGCATCCTGCGCCGGGGCATCGCCGCCCATGGCGTCAATTGAGGAAAAGTGCACCATGGCCCCGCCACCTGCCGCGCGCATATGCGGAACGGCGAAGCGTGCGCTCAGGGCAAAGGATTTGACGTTGATCGCCATAACGCGGTCCCACACGTCCATGTCCATATCAACAACGGATTTATCATGCTCGAACCATAGAACACCTGTGGTGTTGACCAGATAATCGAGGCGTCCGAACTGGTCTGCTGCGCGGTTTACAGCCTCACCAACGAAGGCTTCCTCGCTGAGATCGCCTTCGATATAAAGGTGCGTGCCCGGTCCGTCTGCAATATCGGCAGGTGCAGGCTTCTGATCGGCAAGGCAGACGTGGCAGCCACGCTCAATCAGCGCATTGGCGATGGCGAGCCCCATGCCGCCACCGGCCCCGGCGACAAAAGCAACTTTCTCTGAAAAGCCCATGTCGCCGTTTCCTTGTGTCTGTTGTCGGTTGTTTATTGTTCCGCAGGAACGTGAATAACCAGACCGTCCATCTCGGCGGTGACATCGACCTGACAGCTCAGGCGGCTGTGCTCGCGTACGTCGGTGGCAAAGTCCAGCATGTCGGCTTCGACCGCACCGGCCGGTCCGGTCTTTTCCCACCAGGCACCGTCGATATAGACATGGCAGGTCGCACAGGCACATGCGCCGCCGCATTCGGCCAGAATGCCGGGAATCAGGTTGTTGACCGCGCCGTCCTTGATGGACTGTCCGGGCTGAACCTCGACATCCTTACTGGAGCCATCTGCCTGAATATAGGTAACTTTAGCCATGCTGCGTCCTTATAACTCGGGTGTGTAATCTTAGCGTAGGGGGAAAATATCAAATCTGTTGTCTGTGGGAAAGCCTAGACAATCTCTTTGACTGAAATACTGGTATCGGTGATGCGGGCCGGGTCTGGTCGGGCGCATTCGGCGACAAGTTTGCGACCCATCATGTACTCGCGTGGACTGTTAATGGCATCAACAGCGATCAGCACGCCGTCTTTCAGATAGAACACCGCGAACGATCGATCAGCGGGATCACCGCGTAGCACGGTCTGATCATAGCCCTGTGACAGGCCAACGATCTGTAGCTTGATATCGAACTGGTCCGACCAGAACCACGGCGCAGCGTTATAGATTTCGGGCTTGCCGCAGATCGCCTTGGCGGCGGCCTTGGCCTGATCAACGGCGTTTTGCACGGATTCCAGACGAATATTGGTGCCGTAGATGGCGTTGGGGTGGTTGGTGCAATCGCCCGCCGCGACAATGTCAGGATCGCTTGTGCGTGCGCAGTCGTCGACCACAATGCCGTTATCGCACGCCAGACCACAGGCTTCGGCCAGTTCGTCATTGGCAATCACACCGACACCGACGACCACCAGATCAGCGGGGAATTCGCTGCCGTTCTCGCAACTGACCAGTTCCACGTTACCGTCACCGGCAAATGCTGCGACCAGCATATCGGTATGGATATCGACACCGTGCGAGCGGTGTTCCTTTTCGTAAAATGTCGAGACCTCTGGTGCGACCACGCGGTTCATGACGCGGTCTGCCATTTCCAGAACCGTAACGCTAAGGCCCTGTTTGGCCGCCGCTGCCGCGACTTCGAGCCCGATATAACCGCCGCCCACCACGACCAGCCGTGCGCCGGGACTAAAGCGCTCGCGCAGGGCAAGGGTGTCATCAATGGCGCGTACATAGAATACACCGTCCAACTCCGCGCCGGGGATGCCCAGTTTGCGCACCCGCGTGCCAGTGGTAAGTGCCAGCTTGTCATAGGGGACGTCTTCACCGTTATCGAGGCTGACGGTCTTGGCGGCACGATCAATGGCCTCTATCCGGCGACCGAGCGTCAGCTCAATATCGTGGGTCGTGTAGAAGTCTTCGGGTTTCAGATAGATCTGCTCAAGTTCCATCTCGCCAGACAGAAACTGCTTGGAAAGCGGCGGACGCTGATAGGGGGCGTATGGCTCGTCACCGATAATGCGGATGGCACCCTCGTGACCGTCCTGACGCAGGGATGCTGCGAGTTGTCCTGCGGCGTGCCCCGCGCCGATAATAACCACGTTCATTACGATGTTCCTTCCCACAGGTCTGCACGACGTTCCACACCATATGTACCACAATTGGGGCATAGCAAGGAGCGGTTCAATACCCCTATGTTTTTTGTTCTGCCGCTATGATAAGGTTCGGCAATACAAAAATAACAGGGCAGCGTTCGGAAAGGCCATTTACACCGTATGTTGATGCAAATATCAACGCAAATGACACGCGGAGCATGGTGAGAACCTCCAATACAATCCCTGATGCAATAAAACGTTGCATGCGTAGCGGCGAGCAGTCGATTATCGATTTGCCGTTGCAGTAGAGGTGGCGAGTAAAGGCTAATATGAGTACTCAGACGATGAACGCGAAAACCGGTGGCTTTCGCAGTTATTTTATACGGCATGAAACCGCGCGTGGTTATGGGCTTCTGGCACCCACCTTGGGATTGCTGCTCTTTGCCATGGTGACACCGATCGTCATGCTGATTGGGCTCAGTTTCTGGAGCCAGGTCGGCATGGATCTCGTGCCGGACTTTACCGCGAAGAACTACCTGATGTTCTTCGAGAAAAAGATTTATCCATTGCTTCTGTGGCGCTCTCTCCTGATTTCAGGCTCCGTGACCTTGTTGACGGTTCTGCTGGCCTATCCGGCGGCTTATTTCATCGCTTTTCACGTCAAGAAAAACAAACTTGTCTGGCTGATCCTGATCACCGTGCCGTTCTGGACCAGTTACCTGCTGCGTGTGTTCTCGTGGAAGGTTATTCTGGGTTACAACGGCGTCATCAATTCCGGCCTGGTCGCCATGGGCATCATTGATGAGCCTCTGCAATTCCTGCTCTATAATGTGAATGCGGTGGTGCTGACGCTGGCCCATGCATGGGCGGCGTTTGCCATCCTGCCGATTTATGTTTCGTTGGAAAAAATTGATCGCTCATTGCTTGAAGCCGCTTCCGATCTTGGGGAAGGGCCGCTGATGAGCTTCCTGCGTGTCACATTGCCATTGTCGGCACCCGGCGTGATCGCGGCTTCGCTGCTGGTCTTCATTCCCACAGTGGGGGATTACGTGACGCCCAAACTGGTGGGCGGCAGTGGCGGTGTTATGATTGGAAATTTGATCTCGAATATGTTCGGGCGGGGTAATAACTGGCCCATGGGGGCGGCGCTCTCGGTCATCGCCATGCTCGCTATCACCCTGGTTGTTTGCCTGTACCTATGGGGCATCGGGCGTGCCAAGAAACGCGGTTCGTGAGGCTCGGAATATGAAAAAGAAATTTGGCCTGCTTGGCATTTACACGGTTGTTTATCTGGGATTCCTGTATATCCCCGTGCTGTTCCTGCCCTTGTTCTCGTTCAATGACTCGATCTATATCGCGTTCCCGCTAAAGGGCTTCACCCTGCAGTGGTATGATCAGATGATCCATCAGGACTCGCTGATTAACGCCCTGCAGAACAGCCTCAAGGTCGGTGTTGCGGTATCCATTCTGAGCACGTTTTTCGGTATTCTCGCGGCCAAGGCGTTTACCCGCTATCGGTTGCCCGGCACCAAGGCGTTGACGGGGTTCATTTCGATCCCACTGGTTATTCCGCTGATTATTCTCGGTATTTCCCTGCTTATCGTGCTGAACGCGATCAATGTGCCGTTATCGCTGATGACCATTACACTGGCGCACACGGTGATCTGTGTGCCGTTTTCCATGTTTGTGATGATTTCGCGTCTCGAAGGTTTCGACAGAAATATTGAGGAAGCCGCGCAGGATCTTGGCGAAACACCTTGGATGACGTTCTGGCGGGTTACCTTCCCGCTGGCCATTCCCGGTATTATCGCCAGCCTGTTGCTGTGCTTCACGATTTCATTCGATGAATTTATTCTGGCCTTCTTCCTCGGCGCGGATGAACCGACACTGCCGCTTTATATCTGGAGCCAATTGCGCTTCCCGAAAAAACTTCCCAGCGTTCTGGCGTTGGGTTCCGCTATTTTCCTTGCATCGTTCGTTGTGGTGACATTCGCGGAATGGTTCCGCCGCCGTGGCGTTCAGATACAGACAGCCTCCGGGGTATGAGATGAGTGACGACTCCTTTATTTCGATACAGAACACTTCCAAGCACTTCGGCGAGGTTCGCGCCGTTGATGATGTGTCCATAGATATTCGCCGTGGCGAATTCTTTGCCCTGCTGGGACCATCAGGCTGCGGCAAGACCACGCTGTTGCGCATGCTGGCGGGCTTTGAAGTTCCAACCATGGGCGAGATGTACATCGATGGTCAGCCCATCACCGGCATTGCGCCGCATGAGCGCCCGGTCAACATGGTGTTCCAGAACTATGCCATCTTCCCGCATCTGACAGTGCGCCAGAACATTGCTTTTGGCTTGCGCAAGGACAAGCTGCCCAAGGCGGAACTCGACAAACTGGTTGATGAGGCGCTGGAGATGATTGCCTTGCCTGGTTACGGCTCGCGCGGCGCGGACGAACTATCGGGTGGTCAGCGCCAGCGTGTGGCTTTGGCGCGCGCCCTGATCAAGAAACCGAAGGTGCTGCTGCTTGATGAACCGCTCGGCGCGCTGGACAAGAAGCTGCGCGAACAGATGCAGCTTGAATTGCGCGAATTACAGCGTGAAGTCGGTATCACATTCGTGTTCGTGACCCACGATCAGGAAGAAGCCCTGACCATGTCTGACCGCATCGCGGTTATGAAGGACGGCAAGGTACTGGAAGTTGATGCCCCGGCACCGCTTTATGAACAGCCCAAGACACAGTTCTGCGCCGACTTCCTTGGCACCATGAACTTCTTCAACGGTCGTGTTGAGAGCATCGGTGGCGGACAGGCGGTCATCGCGACCTCCGACATCGGCGCGGTGACTTCAAAAGGGCCCAACATGGACTTCGCCGTGGGTAGTGATGTAACGGCCGCTGTTCGGCCAGAAAACATGCAGGTCGCGTTTGAAGCGCCAGCATCGGGCAACGCTGTACAGGGATATATCCGGGCCTCGGCATTCCTTGGTGATCGCGCGCACGTCTATGTCACCATTGATGGACGCGAACAGCCTGTGCTGAGCGCCATGCAGAACCTTGGCGGCGCAGCGTCGCGTCTGGGCGATAAAGAACATGCCGTGTGGCTGACCTGGGCCGAGGAATCGGTGATCCTGCTGCCCAACAGCTAATCGCTCGCGCAACAAACAACAAAACCGCCGTCCGGTTATCCGGGCGGCGGTTTTTTGTTGTGTGCAGGGCTTTCGTGCGAGTGGCTCAGAGCTTCTCGACGCGCACAGCCGTGCCGCTGGCGACCAGAAACAGCATGTTCTTGCCGTCACCGGAAATCTCGCTGTAGTCGAGATCGACACCGACGATGGCGTTGGCCTCGGCAATCAGAGCCTCGCGGCGCAGCTCGGTCAGGCAGGTGCGGCGCGCATCGCGCAGGACCTTTTGCGATGATGATGAGCGACCGCCGAGAATGTCGGTGATGCTGGCAAAGAAATCACGAAACAGGTTCATGCCAAACACGCATTCCGCCGTGATGACCTCAAGGCGTGCAGTCACGCGGTATTCGTTCATCACGGGCTCGGTGGTGACGATGATGTCCTTGGCCAGTTCGTCAATGACCTCGGTGGGCAGCTCATCGAACTGTTTGTTATCGATGAGTTCCTGGATTTTTTCATCGCTCTTGCCGAATATACCGAACATGCTTGTGCTCCGTTTTGCTATTTAGGACGGGACAAATTCCTTGAAAAAGTCGTTACCCTTGTCGTCAACCACGATGAAGGCCGGGAAGTTTTCGACCTCAATGCGCCAGATGGCTTCCATACCCAGTTCGGGATATTCCAGCACCTCGACCTTCTTGATGCAGTCCTGCGCCACGCGTGCGCCCGGACCACCAATGGAACCGAGATAGAACCCGCCATGGGCCTGACAGGCCTTGGTCACGGCGGCGGACCGGTTGCCCTTCGCCAGCATGACCATGGAGCCGTGCGCAGCCTGAAACTGATCAACATAGGAATCCATGCGGCCCGCCGTGGTCGGCCCGAACGAGCCAGATGCCAGACCTTTCGGTGTCTTGGCCGGGCCGGCGTAATAGACCGCGTGGTTCTTGATGTAATCGGGCAGACCATCGCCGGCGTCGAGGCGTTCCTTGAGCTTGGCGTGGGCGATGTCGCGTGCCACGATCAGCGGCCCGCTCAGGTTCAGGCGGGTTTTGACCGGGTAGCGCGTTAGCATGCCAAGGATCTCGCTCATGGGTTTGTTCAGGTCGATGTCCACCACGTCGTCGTCCAGATGCACATCGCTGACGTCGGGCATGTACTGCGCCGGGTTGGCTTCAAGTTGTTCGATGAACACGCCGTCGCGGGTGATCTTGCCAAGGCACTGGCGATCAGCCGAGCAGGAAACGCCGATGCCCACCGGGCAGGACGCGCCGTGACGTGGCAGACGGATGACGCGCACATCATGACAGAAGTACTTGCCGCCGAACTGCGCGCCAATGCCCATGCTCTGGGTCATCTTGTGGACGTCAGCCTCGAGTTCCAGATCACGGAAGGCCTGCCCGTGCTCGTTGCCCTGCGTCGGCAGGCCATCGTAATAGCGTGTGCTGGCAAGCTTGACGGTTTTCAGGTTGGCCTCTGCCGAGGTGCCGCCGATCACGATAGCCAGATGATAGGGCGGGCAGGCCGCCGTACCCAGTGTGCGGATTTTCTCATCGAGAAACGCCATCAGGCTTTCGGGGTTCAGCAGCGCCTTGGTCTGCTGGTACAGAAACGTCTTGTTGGCCGAGCCGCCGCCCTTGGCCATGAACAGGAATTTATAGGCATCACCACCGGTGGCATACAGATCGATCTGTGCCGGCAGGTTCGTTCCAGTATTGGTTTCCTGATACATATCGAGCGGCGCAAGCTGGCTGTAGCGCAGGCTGGTCTCGCTATAGGTGCGCTGTACGCCATGTGCCAAAGCGGCTTCGTCGTCGTTGCCACTCCACACGTTCTGACCCTTTTTGCCCATGATGATGGCGGTGCCGGTGTCCTGACACATGGGCAGCACGCCACCAGCGGCAATGTTGGCATTTTTCAGCAGATCAAGCGCGACAAAGCGGTCGTTGTCCGATGCTTCGGGGTCATCGAGGATGCTGGCGAGCTGTTTCAGGTGACCCGGACGCAGCAGGTGGGCAATGTCGCGCATGGCCGTGGCGCTGAGCAAAGTCAGGGCGGTCGGGTCGATTTTCAGGATGTCCTGGCCGTCGAGCTGTGTCGTACTGACGTAATCGGTAGTCAGTAGCCGGTATTCAGGCTCTTCAGCGTTCAGCGGGAACATTTCATGATAGGCAAAGTCGCTCATCACCCGGGTATCCTCTTCATGGCCATTTCAGTCACGTTCATGCGCCGTGCGCACGTGCGGAGGGGGGAGGTTTATGAGAGCAGACGCGACGCGCCTTATTTCTTGCGAAAGGCGTCGAGTGCAATGACCTCGCCTGTTTTCGCGACGGCGTCGTCTTCGCTGTCGGTGCTGCCCGGTGCTGCATTGCCCTGCTCTTCGGCGGCGGACTCAAACGGGTAATCGAAATCATCGATGTCTTCGTCGTCGTCGAAATCCGTATTCTTAAGCTGCAGGCCAAAGTTCACCGATGGATCGGTAAAGCCGGTGACCTCGTCGAATGGAACGTTGAGGCGCTCGGGCTTGCCGTTGAAGCGCAAGGTTACAGAGAATTCATTGTCACCAACCAGCAGCTCTTCGTATTGATGTTGCAGCACGATGGTCATCTCGGCAGGGTGCTGGACGCGCATGTGATCGGGCATGGTCACGGCATCAGTATCGGTGCGGAATGTGATGTAGAAATGGTGGTCACCCGTCAAACCGTGTTCAGCCACATAGGACAATGCCTTGTGGATGACACTGCGCAGGGCGTCTTCGATCCAGCGGTCGTAACGGATTGGGTCGTTGTCATCAATATCCATGGCCGTGTGGTAACTCTCTGTCATCAATACTATGCCGCCGGGTATGGCGGTGAATTAAGTGGGAGGCTTCTGTTGCCAGGTGCCTCCCGAACCCCGTAGTTGCTTAGCGATTAAGCGGCAACTGCAAATGCCTCGTTATCGTTGGCATCTGTAAAAATGGCCCGGTAACGGCGGAACCATGCCGAGCAAAAACCATACCTTTACTACACGCGTCGATCCTGTTTCGCCCCCATGAACCGGCTGCTTTCGCTGGCCGAAAAGAAAATGGTGGAGGCGCCGGGTACCGCCCCCGGGTCCGCAATGCTTATTCCGTATAGCGTTTATCGCCATAGTCGGTTTCCCGACATAACCAATATAGAAAGCCAAGGGGTGAATTGAAAGCCTTGCATACAAACGAATTGCACATGCTTTTCATCGCTTTCACCGTACCGGGCAGCACGCTAGAATTGCGGGGATTCGGGGTGGTGCTCCAGGGCCTTCCCGACAAGCTCGATACTATGGTGGTAATATGCGTCAATATCTCGACCTTCTGCGCAATATTCGTGAAGATGGAACCATGCGTGGGGACCGTACCGGGACCGGTACGCAGGGCCTGTTTGGACGTCAGGTCCGGTTTGATCTGGCCGACGGCTTTCCGGTGCTGACCACCAAGAAGCTGCATTTGCGTTCGATCATTCATGAATTGCTGTGGTTTCTCAGCGGCGACACCAATGTTGCCTATCTGCGCGACAACGGCGTTACCATCTGGGATGACTGGGCCGATGAAAATGGCGAACTGGGTCCGGTGTACGGCCATCAGTGGCGCTCGTGGCCGACGCCGGGTGGGGGCCATATCGACCAGATCACGCAGTTGCTCGACCAAATTCAAAACAATCCCAATTCGCGCCGCCTGATTGTCTGCGCGTGGAACGTGGCGGACGTGGACAAGATGGCGTTGCCGCCGTGCCATTGCCTGTTTCAGTTCTATGTCGCCGATGGCCGCCTGTCATGTCAGCTATACCAGCGCAGCGCCGACGTGTTTCTCGGCGTGCCGTTCAACATCGCGTCCTACGCCCTGATGACCATGATGATCGCGCAGGTCTGCGGCCTGCAACCGGGCGAGTTCATTCACACATTTGGTGATGTGCACCTGTACGCCAACCATTTCGAGCAGGCTGATTTGCAGCTTGCGCGTGAACCGGGCACGCTGCCGAAAATGGTCATCAACCGTGATGTGAAGGACCTGTTCGCCTTCACATACGAAGACTTTGATTTGCAGGGCTACGAAGCCCAACCCCACATTGCCGCCCCGGTGGCGGTCTGACGTGACTGTTGTAAGGACCTGACGGCGTGTTGATATCCCTGATTGTCGCCATGGCAGAAAATCGTGTGATCGGGCGTGACGGCGGCATGCCGTGGCACCTGCCCGGTGATCTGCGCTATTTCAAGGCCGTTACGCTGGGTAAGCCTGTGGTCATGGGGCGCAAGACCTTTGAGTCCATCGGCAAGCCCTTGCCGGGCCGCCCCAATGTCGTCATTACGCGTGACGCGAACTATGCGCCCGATGGCGCGTGGGCGGTGGGCTCGCTGGATGAAGGCCTGAAACTGGCGCAGCGTTTGGCCGGGGAAGACGGTGCCGACGAGATTATGGTGATCGGCGGCGGACAGATTTATGCCGAGGCACTGGACGTGGCAGACCGCGTCTATCTGACCGAGGTGCATATGAGCGTGGATGGTGATACGGTCTTTCCCGAACTGCCACCTGCGCAGTGGCGCGAAATCTCGCGTGAGGGTGATGAGCAAGGCGAAGACGACAGCGCACCCGCGCTCAGTTTTGTCGTCATGGAGCGTGCGCGCAGCTAAGCCTGACTGTAGCCAAACGAGGAGGGGGATTATGACAAAGATATCGCTATCAACCCATCTGAACGTTTCTGCCGACGAAGCCTGGAAAATGATCGGCGGCTTTAATACGCTGCCCGACTGGCATCCGGCGATTGAGAAAAGCGAATTGACCGAGGAAGGTCAAACCCGCACCCTGTCGCTGGCCGGTGGCGGTAGCATTGTCGAGAAGCTTGAAAAGCTTGACGACGATGCACGCACGTATACCTACAGCATTGTCGACAGCCCGTTGCCGCTGGCGAACTATGTCTCGACGATTGTGGTGCATGATACCGATAACGGTTGCACCGTGGACTGGTCGGGCGAGTTTGATCCGCTTGGCGCAGAAAGCGAAGCCAGTGATATCGTGAACGGTGTCTATCAGGCCGGACTGGATAATCTGAAGAAAATGTTCGGTGGCTGAGATACCTGCTCAATGAACGATAACCTGCGCGGTGCTCTGTGGATTTTACTGGCGGCGACCTGTGCTGCGGGCATGAGCCTTAGCATCCGGGGAATTGGTGGTGAAATTCCCACGGCCCAGATCGTCTTTGTGCGCTGCGTGCTGGGGTTGGGGCTGGTGCTGGTGTTCTCGGCACGTTACGGCAGCATTAACGTGCGCACGCCACAATGGAAATGGATGGTGGTGCGCAGTTCAATGACGCTGGTCGCATTGCTTTGTGGGTTTTACTCCATATCGGTTCTGCCCCTAACCACCGCGACGGTGTTGTTCTTTACCGCGCCGTTGTTCGTTACCGTGCTGGCTGTACCCTTTTTTGGAGAAACCGTGGGCTGGCGGCGCGGCCTGGCGACGCTGGCAGGGTTCATCGGTACCATTGTTGTGTTACGCCCCGGCATCGGCGGGTTTGACCCCAACATGCTGTTCGCCATCGCCAGTTCACTGATCTTTGCCGGTGTGCTGCTGATGGGGAAACGACTGAGCAAGACCGATACCATCGGCACCATGATGTGTTACGCCATGGTCATTGCCGGGCTGGGCAGCATGCCCATTGCGATCAGTGTGTGGCAGACCCCGTCCTGGCTGGAATGGCTGTTCATGGCCTGTGTGGCGGGCTTTGGCACCCTGCGTGGTTTCAGCGATACCAAAGGTTACGCCACCGGCGAGGCCAGCGTTATGGCCCCGTTTCAGTACGCCCGCATCGTCGTGATCGCCATTGCGGCTTATTTTCTGTTTGATGAAATACCCGATGGCCCGACCATAATCGGCGCAGCCATCATCATCGCCAGCTCGCTTTATATCGCCCAGCGTGAAGCCAAGCTGCACAAGGGTGCCGCCGATGCGCCCAAGACCGGCGTTGGCGCGCCTTGATATAAGCGTTCAGACGCCACGCAGGCTTACGCGCCATTGGGCGCGGCATGCCTTGCATGCTTGGGGCACAGTAAGGATTAGGGAATGTCAGACATAACAACGGTTGAACAGCTGGAGGCGATTTACGGTCTGCCCAAGGAGGCCTCTATCGTTAAAGAGGCCGACCGGATCACGCCGCAGTACCGCACCATTATAGAGACCGCGCCATTTGCCGCGCTGGCCACAGCCGGGCCGGATGGGCTGGATTGCTCGCCGCGCGGTGATGTCGCCGGGTTTGTGCAGGTGCATGATGATAAAACACTGATGCTGCCTGATCGTCACGGTAACAACCGCATCGATTCCCTGCGCAATATCATCGCTGATCCGCGTGTCGCGCTGCTGTTCTTAATCCCCGGCGTGGGCAATACGTTCCGGGTCAATGGACAGGCGCGCCTGAGCGCCGAGCCTGAATTGCTCGAGTCTTTTGCCGTGAACGGCAAAGCGCCGCGTTCGGTCATCGTGATGACGGTAGAGACTGTATATTTTCAGTGCGCCCGCGCCATTGTGCGCTCGGGGCTATGGGACACCGAAAACCATGTTGATCCGGCGAGCCTGCCAACGCCGGGGCAAATCCTCGCCACCCAGAGCGATGAACGCGTGGGCGGCGAGGACTATGACCGGGCATGGGCCGCACGGGCCCAAAAGACCCTGTGGTAGGCGTTTCGTCTTAGTCGATAACGATACGGGGCTGTCCGCTGGCGCGTGCGGCCAGAGCTTCCTCAACCTTTTGCCAGACCTGATCGGCTACGGCGCGGTAGGCCTTGGCGTGCTCGCTTTCGGGTTTGGAGACGACGATGGGTCGTCCGCTGTCCGAGGTCTCGCGGATATCAAGGTGCAGCGGAATTTCACCAAGGAAATCGGTGCCAAGCTCGGCTGCGGTTTCGCGTGCGCCGCCGTGACCGAAGATTTCCGTGCGTTCATTGCATTTGGGGCATGAGAAGTAGCTCATGTTCTCGACCACGCCAAAGACCGGCACGTTGACCTTGCGGAACATGTTCAGCCCCTTGCGTGCGTCGAGCAGGGCAATGTCCTGCGGCGTTGATACAATGACAGCGCCGGTCAGCGGTACACGCTGGGCCATGGTCAGCTGTGCATCACCGGTGCCCGGTGGCATATCGACGATCATGACATCAAGCTCGCCCCAGTTGACGTCTTTCATCATCTGCTCAAGGGCAGACTGGACCATAGGGCCACGCCAGATCATGGGGGTGTCTTCCTCGACCAGAAAGCCCATGGACATGACTTTGACGCCATAGTTTTCCATGGGTTCCAGCGTTTTGCCGTCAGCCGAGGCCGGACGACCGGAAATACCCATCATGCGTGGCATGGATGGACCGTAAATATCCGCGTCGAGCAGGCCAACTTTCTTGCCCGATGCAGCCAGACCCATGGCGATGTTGATCGCGGTGGTGGACTTGCCGACGCCGCCCTTGCCTGATGCCACGGCGACAATGGCGCCGACGGTGTTGAGGATTTCCATATCAATGCCTGCGGCCGGACCGCGGCCACCGCCTTGTGGTGGTGGAGCCTGATCGTGGCTATGGCCGTGGTCATGGCCATGATCGTGATTGTGTCCGTGATCCTGTCCGTTGCCACCACCATTTCCACCTGCGCCTGCCGAACGTTCAGCTGTTAGCACGACTGTGGCTGTTAGCACACCGGGCAGGGCATGCACGGTGGATTCGGCTTCTTTTCGCAGTGGTTCAAGATTTGGACCACGCTGCGGATCGACCTCGATGGCAAATGCCACGTGTCCTTCCTTGACCTGAAGACCCGTGACCATGTTCAAATCAATGATGCTTTTACCCTTGTCGGGATCCTGAACACCCGACAGTGCATCAACAATCTGTTGTTCTGTAACCGCTGCCATACTTGCAAACTCCGCTATTTAGACCATATTTTACTCGCGTCGGCACATGCTGACGCCTGAGCGGCCTTCCTTATAGGGCAGGCAGCCTGTAAAACGAAGTGGAGTGGTGATATTTTTTTTCAATAGCCATTCTTCACATTAAACGAATTATTTGAACGGAAGCATTAGATGTCCTGGAAATCAGACGGAGAAGGCCCCTGGGGGGGCGGTGGTGGCGGACAAAGGCCTGGCGGCGGTGGCGCGGGGCAGCAGCCTCCCGATATCGAAGAAATGCTTCGACGCAGCCAAGACAAATTCAAGAGCTTCATGCCCGCTGGTGGCGGTGGTGCGCGCGGCCTGATTCTGGTCGTGCTGGCCGCCCTCGTGTTGTGGCTTGGCAGCGGTTTCTATCGCGTGCAGCCCGGCGAACAGGGTGTTGAACTGTTGTTTGGCAAATTTGCCAAACTGACATCCCCGGGTTTGAACTACTGGCCTCCGGGCCCTATTGGCGATGTGATCAAGCTGAATGTGGAACGCACCAACACCGTTAATGTTGGCTTCCGCAGTTCTGCGGATACTGGCCTGAGCAGCAGCAACGCGCGTGACGTGTCGCTGGAAAGCCTGATGCTGACGGGTGATCAGAACATTATCGATATCGATTTCTCGGTGCAGTGGCGTATCAAGGATGCTTCGGATTTTCTGTTTAATATCCGTGATCCGGAAAACACCATCAAGGTCGCTTCTGAAAGCGCCATGCGTGAAGTCATCGGCCAGACCAAGCTGGAAGCCGCGCTGACAAGCGAACGTCAACAGGTTGCCGAAGGCACCCAGCGTCTGGTTCAGTCCATTCTCGACGATTACAAAGCGGGCGTATCCGTGGTCAGTATCCAGTTGCAGAATGCTGATCCACCGCGCGAAGTCATCGACGCCTTCAATGATGTGCAGCGTGCCAAGCAGGATCAGGAACGCTCGATCAACGAAGCCACGGCTTACAGCAACAACATCGTGCCGCGCGCCAAGGGCGAAGGGCAAAAGATGGTTCAGGAAGCTGAAGCCTACAAAGAAAAGGTCATCAAGGAAGCTGACGGTGAAGCCCAGCGCTTCCTCGCGGTTTATGAAACCTATAAGGGTGCCAAGGACGTAACGCGTCTGCGCCTCTATCTTGAGCGCATGCAGGAAATCCTCAGCGGTTCGGACAAGATGATTATCGACCAACAGGATGGTGGTTCGGGCGTCGTGCCGTACCTGCCGTTGAATGAGCTTATGAAAAGTTCGAATGGAGGCTCACAATGAACCGCGTACCTTTAGCCATTGCTGGCATCCTCATCGCGGTTATTGGCGTCGTTGCCTATAATTCGCTGTTTATCGTACACCAGACCCGTCAGGCGCTCGTACTGCAATTCGGTAATCCGGTTCGCGTTGAGCAGGAGCCGGGCCTGTCCTTCAAGGTTCCGTTCCTGCAGAACGTCGACTACTACGATCGCCGGGTTCTCGATCTCGATCCGCCGGTACAGGAAATCATCCTTGCCGATCAGAAGCGCGTCAACGTCGATGCCTTCGCACGTTACAAGATCGTCGACCCGCTTGAATATCGTAAGCGTGCAGGAACCGACGCCAACTTCCGTGACGTGTTCGGACAGCGGCTTAATTCCGCCATCCGTGCAGAGATCGGTCGCATCCTGCTCGGTGACATGTTGACGGACAAGCGTGCCCGCATCATGGCCGACATCGCCCAGCTGATGAAGGACAACGCCAAGGAATTCGGGGTTGAGGTGATCGACGTTCGCATCGGTCGTACCGACTTGCCCGAAGACACCGCTCAGTCGGTTTATAACCGTATGCGCTCAGACCGTGTGGCATCTGCTGCGCAACTGCGCGCCGTGGGTGAACAGCAAAAGCTGCGCATTCAGGCCGAAGCTGATCGCAAGCGTACGGTGATCATTGCCGAGGCACAGCGGACATCCGAAATCCTGCGTGGTCAGGGCGAAGGTGAGCGAAACAGAATTCTGGTTGAGGCACAGGGCCGCGATCCTGAATTCTTCGCCTTCTACCGCTCCATGGAAGCTTACGGCACATCACTGGGTGGCAACACCACGTGGGTGCTCAGCCCGGATTCGGAATTCTTCCGGTACTTTAACGAGATGCCGCTGCAACCCGGGAATGCGAATTGACCGATTTGTTGACGGCGTTGGGGTTGGCAATTGCCATAGAGGGCGTGGTTTACGCCCTCTTCCCCGACGCCATGAAGCGGTTCATGCTACAGGTGCTCGCCCAACCGGCGGGTCACCTGCGGCGTGCCGGACTGTCGGCGGCCATAGCGGGGGTTGTTGTCGTCTGGCTCGCAAGAGGCTAAGACGTTTGCTCTGACAAAAATCACAAAGCGGCCCAGCAACGGCCATAGTTCCACCATATTCAGTGATCATACAGGCGGGATACCGCAATCAGGCATCGGCGGTTTGGCCGCCGGTATGTGAAGACAAGGAGATAACGTCGTGAACACGATTGTCGCAACGCGCAAGGCGAACATGACGGGCGCAATTATGCCCACATTGCTGGGTCTGCTGGTGATGCTCGCATTGCTGTTTCAGATTACGTCCGCACATGCGCGTAGCGCGCCTGATAGCTTCGCTGACCTGGCCGAAGAGCTGTTGCCCATGGTGGTGAATGTTTCCACCACGACCGTGGTTGAAGGTCGCGAAACACCGAATATGCCGCAACTGCCGCCGGGCTCGCCGTTTGAAGATTTCTTTAAAGAGTTCTTTGATCGCAACCAGCCGCAGCAGCGCCAGCGTCGCGCCACGTCGTTGGGTTCCGGGTTCATCGTCTCGGCGGACGGTTACATTGTAACCAACAATCACGTCATTCAGGACGCCGATGAAATTTCGGTGACACTGCATGACGACACGACGCTCAAGGCCGAACTGATTGGCCGCGATATGAAAACCGATCTGGCACTGCTCAAGGTCGTGCCCGAAGGCAAGCTGCCGTTCTCATCGTTTGGTGATTCCGACGTGTCTCGGGTCGGTGACTGGGTCATGGCAATTGGTAATCCATTCGGCCTTGGTGGCACGGTAACGGCGGGTATCATTTCCGCGCGCGGCCGCGATATCAATGCTGGCCCCTATGACGACTTTATCCAGACCGATGCATCCATCAACCGAGGCAACTCGGGTGGCCCCATGTTCAACATGGATGGTGAGGTCATCGGTATTAATACAGCTATTTTCTCGCCATCGGGAGGCAGCGTGGGCATTGGCTTTGCCATCCCATCGAATGTTGCCGGTCCCGTAATCAAGCAATTGATCAAGCACGGCGAAGTCCGTCGTGGCTGGCTTGGCGTTCATATTCAGGAGGTCTCTGAGGAAATCGCCGAGACGCTGGGCATGGACAAAGCCATGGGTGCGCTGGTCGCCAATGTCATGGAAGATGGCCCCGCCGCAGCCGGTGGTATCAAGGCTGGTGATGTGGTGATTGAATTCAATGGCGTGGACGTAACAGAAATGCGTCGCCTGCCGAAAATCGTTGCCGATACAGAGGTCGGCTTGGCGGTTGATGTCTATGTTTGGCGTGACGGTGAGAAGACCAAACTTTCGGTTATGGTCGGCGAACTTGACGATGACACGGTGATGGCTGCTGCCAACGGTAATGGCAATGGCGATGCACCCAAGGAAGTCAGCATTCCCGAACTGGGTATGGACGTCGCTGTTTTGAGCGAAGATGTGCGTGAGCAATTCGCCATGGACGAAAATGCCAAGGGCGTTATCGTAACGGCGGTTAGTGACATGGGCTCTGCGGCGGAGAAGGGTATTCGTCCGGGAGACCTGATCGTTGAGGTCAGCCAGGAAGAAGTTTCCGAACCGGCCCAGATTACCAAGCGTATCGAGGCGGCGCGTAAAACAGGCCGTAAATCCATACTGTTGCTGGTTGAAGGTCAGGGAGGGCTGCGTTTTGTTGCCCTGCGGATCGGCGACGAAGAATAAGACGATTTGTCGCTTAGGCTTGATACCGGAAACCCGGACAGGTCTTTGAGACAGGGATGAACTCTCTTCCCAGGGAGGATGTCCCATCAGGGCGAGGCCGCAAGGCCTCGCCCTTTTTATATGTGGACTCAGGCGGCTTTATTGTCGGCGGCCACACCCTTTAGATAGGTCAGCATGGTATCGGCATCTGACACTTCGAACGGATCGGTCGGACAGTTGTCTTCGCTGCCCGGTTCCATGAACATGCGTTCGATTTCGCCGTCGTTGACGACCATGGAGTAACGCCAGCTGCGCATGCCGAAGCCGAGATTGGACTTGTCGACCAGCATACCCATTTTGCGGGTGAACTCGGCGTTGCCGTCGGGCAGCAGGAAGACGTTTTTCGCGCCGAGTTGCTTGCCCCACTGGTACATGGTGAAGGCATCGTTTACCGACAGGCAGACAATGTTATCTACGCCGTGGGCGACGATCTCATCGTGCAGTTCTTCGTAACGCGGCAGGTGCGTTGTCGAACACGTTGGGGTGAAGGCACCGGGCAGGGCGAACAGAACGACGCGCTTGCCTTTGAAAACTTTATCGCTGCTCAGGTCTTTCCATTCGAACGGATTGGGGCCGTCGATGGCTTCGTTGCGTACGCGGGTCTTGAACGTTACGGCGGGAACAGTGCGGGTCATTGTCATTTTCCTTTGGTCGGTTGCGATGACCAGAAAATGCCAGATGACTTGTGATAAATAAAATATATGATAACTATAAGAACAATAAGAATTACCGATTAATAAGATGTTGGTTATAGGCCATGAATATCCGCGACCTGCAATATGCTGTCGCTGTCGCCGATCACGGTCATTTCGGCCGTGCGGCGCAGGCCTGCCATGTCAGTCAGCCCGCACTCAGCGGACAAATCCGCAAACTGGAAGACCACCTTGGCGTGGCACTGTTCGAACGCACCAATCGCAGTGTGCGCATCAGTGCGGCGGGCACCGACATTATTGCGCGCGCACGAGAGGTGCTGGAGCGTGTTGCCGCGATCGAAGACGCTGCACATGCTCACGCTGATCCGCTCGCGGGAACATTGCGGCTCGGCATGATCCATACCATCGGGCCGTACTTGACGCCGCTCCTGCTACCGTCTGTTGTGCATGGCCTGCCGAAGCTCGACCTGCAACTGATTGAGGCAACCACCGAAGAGCTCGAAGCCAAGCTGCTTGATGGTGACATCGATGCGGCCGTGCTGGCGACGCAACCGAGCGATGATCGCCTGCGCGAGATCGCGCTGTATGACGAGCCGTTCTGGCTGGCTTTGCCGAGCAAACACCCGCTCGCAGCGCTTGATGACGTGGATATCAATCAGATCCGTGCTGAGGAACTGTTGCTGCTGGCCGACGGGCACTGCCTGCGTGATCAGGTTCTTTCGTTTTGCACCACAAGCTTTGCGGCAAGCCCCAATGTGAGTACCCAGCAGACCAGCCTGCCGACCATTCTGGCGCTGGTTGGTGCCGGTGCGGGTGTCACGCTGGCCCCGGCCATGAGCCTGCGCGGTTCATGGACCACGGATTCAGGTATTGCCCTGCGCCGCATTACGTCGGGCGCGGCGCACCGTGCGGTCCGGCTGGTTTACCGTGCGGCATATCCGCGCGCGAAGGTGCTCGAAAAGCTGGCCGACATCATCTGCGCCATCACACCCGACACGGTGTTCCCGGCCAGACGCTGAGCGCAGGGCAGTGTCCATGTTGCTGTTCAAAGTTGGCGGTTGCGCAAAGCCCGTGCGGGCTTTGTGGTATAAACGCGCAGCGTGACTGCGAAACCTACGGCCAGCGTCACGAAAATAGCGATCACGGCCAGCACGATGCCACCGGTCCACGACAGACCGACATTGCCAAGGCCCGCCGCGTGTGCCACGCCATAAGCAACGCCTGAGCCCAACGGCACGGCAACCAGAGCGACCAGCGTTCCGAGCCCCAGAAACTCCGCCATGAGCAAACCCAGTAACTGACGTCTGCGCGCGCCCAGTACTTTAAGCAATACAGCCTCGTTGATGCGTTCTCTTAGCCCCTGAAGCACACTGCCAGCCAATACCACCAAGGCCGTCAGGCCACATATCAACGCCGCCATTTCCAACCCCGCCACGACGGCATCAAGAGCCTTGGCTAGAGATCGCAAAACATCTGTCACACGGATTAAGGGCACGCTCGGGAAGCCTTGCTTGATGAATGCTTCCAGCGTGCCTAACTCGCCGGGTATGGCTTTCAGGGACGCTGCAAAGGTATAGGGGATACCTGCGAACGTGGCGGGCGTTGCGATGATGGGAAAGTCTAGATTCAAGCCATTCCAATCGACGTGATGAAACCTCAAAATCGCACCGCTACGCACATACCCGCTAATGTTCAGAGACATCATGTCGCCAATATTAAGCCCCAGTTTTTCTGCCACGCCCGTTTCCACAGAAAAACCGGGGCGTTCTGATTGAGAGCCCTTCCAACGCGTGCCGTCAGGTAGCGTTTGCGCGAACGATACGCCACGATCACCGCGAATAACCCAATTCATTGACCCCGGTATTTTAATATCTCGCACTGCAATACCACCGATGGCTTGCACGCGGGCATGTAGAAAAGGTGCGGAGCGCTGTTGCTCAACGAGTCCGGAGTCAGAAAGTTCGCCATCAAGACGCGTTGCTACTTCGGGTTTGAGTGAAAAGGCCACCAGGTCCGGCGCGCTATGGGGCAGGGTTTTCTGGACATGAAGGCGCGCAGCAGCGCCGATGCCGTCCAACGCGATCAATAACGTTAGTGTCAGCCCGAGCGCCATTACCACCGAACTGGTAGGTGCCCCCGTTCGATAGAGATTACTTAGGGCAAGACGCACGTTGACGCCTTTTCCTTTGGCCATAAACTTTGCCATGCGCATTAAACCAATGCCAAAGGCATAATAAAAGACTGCCAGCGTCAATGCGCCACTCAAGAACCCCACCGTCAACGCAGGCATGGGCGAAACCCAGAATACGAGCGTCGTAAGTGCCGATAAGATAAGGCCCAGGCCGATCCAACCACTGGCGCCCAACGTCTTGCTCGTGTGTGTGATGTGTTCGCGTAGCAGCATCTGGGCGTTCATATTGCGCACCCCCATCAACGGCCACCATGCAAACATCAACGCTACCAGAATGCCGAATAGTCTCGCTGCCAACAATGGCTTCATGCCCGGTGTAGCTTCTAGTGCAAAGGGCAATTGTCCCGCTAATGCGGACGCGGCCAAGGCGGGACCGAACGCGCCCAAGCCAACACCTAAAACAGTGCCAACGCCGGCAGCCGCCATGACCTCGAACCCAATAGCTAAAGTGATGACGTGGGGTGCGGCACCGATGGACTTTAAGATCGCGATGGTCTTTGTCTTCTCCGCTATGTGCGCACGTACTGCGCTCACGATACCGGCGCCACCCACCAGCATCACACCCAGCCCAATAAACAGCAGCAGGGCATGCGCCATGGCTAATGTCCGTTCTACCCCCGGTACGCCATTATGGGCATTGACCATCCGCCAACCCGAATGTGGAAAGGCTTGATCAATACGCGACATCGCGGCGCTTGCTGAAGCGCGCATACTTGATTTTTGAGGCAACTTCACACGGGTATAAAAATAAGCATTAGCCCCCTCGTCGCTAACGTTGGTGGTGGTTATACTTTCATGTGACACCATGATGCGCGGACCAAGGGTAAAGGCCCGGAAGGCACGGTCGGGCTCAACAACCAGCGTGCCGCGTAATTGATATTGGGCATCGCCGATTTGTACGCTATCACCCAGCGTCAGATCCAACGCATCAAACAATGCTGAATCTGCAACAGCGCCGTAAACACCGTCACGTTGAGCGAGTGTTTGATGAAGGTTGAGCTTAGGGAGAATTTCCACGGCACCAATAAGCGGGTACGCTTGATCCACGCCTTTTAGTTCCACCAGTAACGACGTTCCATTCGCCTGACCATTTTTGAGTGTGCGTGCCATGGGGCGTAATTCAGCGCTGACGCTGATGGTGCCTTCGCGGCGGATGATCGCAAGCTCGGCTTCGCTCGGGGGGCGATGAAACAACCGCAGGCTCAGATCACCACCCACTGTTTCAAGCGCACCTCTGCGTGCACCATCAGCAATGCTATGCGACGTGGCACCGACCAGGGCCACAGCCGCGGCACCGATGAAGACCCCTGCCACCAATAACCATAAGGCACGAACGTCACCGCGCATGTCGCGTGCGGCTATGCGAGTTGCCGAGGCAATGTCATTAAAAAGCGTCATGTATTCCGTAGAGTCTTGCTGAAACTTGCATCATTTAAGATGGAGTAAGGCTTGGGGTATGTCTAGATTATGCGAACGTCTCCTGTGACGAACGTTTTCTGAAAAGCGAGTATTTATGGTTGATGCCCCCCTCATGACCCTCAAGGATGTCCATCTGCGTCTCAATAGTGAAGCAGGTGAGGTCCACATCCTGCGTGGCGTAAACTTTGAGGCCAGGCGTGGCGAAACGATCTCTATCGTTGGGCCGTCGGGGTCGGGCAAGACATCAATGATGATGGTTGCCGCCGGGTTGGAACGTGCAACATCTGGTTCGGTCCAAATCGACGGCTGCAATTTAATGACCGCAAGCGAGGATAGTCTAGCGATGCTTCGCCGCGACCGCATGGGCATTGTCTTCCAGAGCTTTAATCTGGTGCCGACCATGTCAGCGCTGGAGAACGTTGCAGTGCCGCTGGAACTGGCGGGCCGTGACGATGCGTTTGCGCGCGCACGCGAGATGTTAGGCGCGGTCAATCTTGAACACCGCCTCAGTCACTATCCGGGCCAACTTTCTGGTGGCGAGCAGCAGCGCACAGCGCTTGCTCGTGCCTTTGTCGTCGAGCCCGGTCTGCTACTCGCCGATGAGCCGACTGGGAACCTTGATGGTGACACCGGCGAGCAGATCATTGAACACATGTTCGAACTTTGTGATCTGTTCGGCACGACCCTGATGCTGATCACCCACGACGGCAATCTTGCCGGGCGCTGTCAGCGTATGCTCACCATGCATGACGGTATTCTGAGTGAGCAGGCGGCAACGGCGTGCGTGGCATCATGAGCACTCTGTTTCGCGCGTAGCATTACACCCGACACGGTGTTCCCAGCCAAGCGCTGAGCCTTCGTTCAATCAAATACAGATTCATAGCTGCGCCAACCGGTGCCAGTGTATCCACCAGTGTGCGGGTTATCCATTTGATCCTGATCAAGGCGGCACTGTGTGATTGCTTTATAATTTACGCAATAAGACGGCAACGAGGTCGGTGTTAATTGGGCTCTCAATTTATGAGGGTGGGGTATGTCTGGGTGCGAAAGCGATCTCGCTGTTGGGCCTGTGTTCTCAGTTAATAACCAATATGGATGGAACAAACTGATCGTCCTGTCTTATGGATGAAACCAAAGAAGGGAGGCTTGGAGTATGCCTAGTTTAACAGATATTGAGGGCGTCGGACCCTCATTGGCAGCTGCTTGTGTGAAAAACAATTACCGGACTATTGCAAAGATTGCGGCGGCAAAACCAAGTGATTTATCGGTCGTCCCAGGAATCAGTGAAAAGAGGGCCGGGCTTATAATTGCCTCTGCCAGGTCACTGGCGACAAGATCGTCTCCACCAAGAACCAGAAAAAATAAAACCCGCAAAGCAGTGGCACCGATAAAAGTTGCAACAGCAAGTAATTCGGAAAAGGCAAAAGCCAAGAAGAAAAAACGCCCGGCCAGCAAAGTCAGTAAAGGTGAAACTCTTAAGGAGGAAAAAATGTCTGATTCCAAAGATGAAGCAAAAATCAAAAAGCTGAAAAAGAAAATTAAAAAACTGAAAAAGGAAAAGAAGAAAATTATTTCCAAAGACAGCAAGAAAGCAAAAAAGAAGGTGGAAAAGAAATCAGGTAAAAAGAAATAACCTGAATTTCTCATCTTAATTCGTTGGGTAAATATCGTGATTTACGGCTCTTGATGTTTTGGCTTTGAATTCTCAATGACAGATTTTTAGGGATCACCAGCGGAAGAAATGGAGGCAAGTATTATGCAAATAAATATTGATTCGGCTGGTGCTTCTCAGAAAGAAGAACTGCGGGCAGAGGGCGTTCGTCCAGAATTGAAAAAAAGCAAGAATGCGAAAGCATTGGGGAAGAACGCGCCGCCAAGCCCCAAAAATAAAAAACCATCCAAGTCCGCAAAGAAACCGTCAACGTCAAAAGCGAAGAACAAGGATAAAATCCAGAAAAGTAATGCTTTAATTCTACACGACACGATTGAGAAGAAGGGCCGGGCAGCCCCATTGCCCGCGAACTACCCCTATAAACGACGTATGCGGCGAGCCACATATGAAGTTCGCAAACAGGAGCTGCAGATTGAATTACTAAAAGTGCAGAACTGGGTCAAAGATACGGGGCAAAGAGTCTTATGTATTTTTGAAGGACGTGATGCAGCAGGCAAGGGTGGCACGATTAAAAGATTCACGGAACATTTGAACCCTCGCGGATCGCGTGTTGTTGCTTTGGAAAAGCCTAGCGATGAAGAGCGTGGTCAATGGTATTTCCAGCGTTATGCCCAGCAGTTGCCAACGCGTGGAGAGATCGTTTTCTTCGACCGGTCATGGTACAATAGAGCCGGTGTCGAAAGGGTCATGGGGTTCTGTTCTCCTGCAGAATACATGGAGTTTATGCGGCAGGTTCCAGAGTTTGAGCGGATGCTTGTGCGAAGTGGAATCCGTATATTCAAATTCTGGTTTTCAGTTAGCAGGGAAGAACAATTGCGTCGCTTTCGCTCTCGTCAGAACGATCCGCTAAAGCAATGGAAACTAAGCCCCGTTGACCTTGAATCCCTTGATCTATGGGACGACTACTCTGAAGCCAAGGAGGCGATGTTCTTCAATACGCATACGGCTGATTCTCAATGGATTGTTGTTCGCTCCGATGACAAAAAACGCGCCAGGCTCAACTGTATGCGCCATTTCTTGTCAAACCTCGAATATCCTAGATCCAGCGATGATGTTTTGATCACCCCCGATCCAAAAATTGTTGGCCCGGCCGATACCTTCTATGAAACTCTCGACGATTATGATCCGAGCATGCAAATTCGCGATTAAACGTTAGTCTTCGATAAATTCGCTGTCGCGGTAACCCTGGAAATAGAGCGCCGTGCGTAGATCGGTATGATCAATGCACGCACGTGCGTTGGCGGCCAGTATGGGCTTGCCGTAGTACGCGATGCCCAGTCCGGCGGCGCGGATCATGTCCTGATCATTCGCACCGTCACCGATGGTCAGGGCGTCATGGGGGCCGATGCCCTGCTGTGCGCAGAGCGTATCAAGTGCGGCGCGCTTGGCGGTTGGACCGAGGATGGGTTCGCCAACCCGGCCGCTGAGTGCGCCATCAATGACTTCCAGCTCATTGGCGGCGTCGTGATGAAAACCACAGGCCTTGCGAATGGTCGCCGTGAAATACGTGAAGCCACCCGATACCAGCGCCGTGTACGCGCCGTGTGCGGCCATGGTGCGCACGAACGTGCGTGCGCCAGTGCTCAGATGCGTGGCTTCCAGTGTCATGCGCAGGGCCTCGGTCGAGAGGCCTTTGAGCATGGCGATGCGCTCACGCAGGGAGTCTTCGAAATTGATCTCACCGAGCATGCTGCGCGCGCTGATGGCGGCGATCTCGTCTTTGATACCGGCGTGGGCTGCTATCTCGTCCAGGGTTTCCGAGGTCACGATGGTGGAATCCATATCCGCGATCAACAGGCGCTTGCGCCGCTCGTTGGTAGATGCAGCGTAGAGGTCAACCGGGCGCTCGCCCAGAACGCCGCGTGCTATGTCTTCGCAGCGTTTCGGATCAAGGTCGCCGAAGGCCACATCACAGGCGCGCCGGTGTGATAACCAGTCTGTTTCGCCACTGTGCGCACCTTGCGTATTGAGCGCCGCGCCAAGCTCGGCGAGTATGGGCTCATCAAGAACGCCCGCCGCGCCGTCCGGTGCGACCAAAGTCAGTACATAATCCATGCAAATGTGTTAGACCGCAGTTATGAGTTCCGCAACCGATAACACCACACCGTCCCCAGTTTCGTCTCCAGCCACGGGCGATAAAGCCGTACTGATTGTCGCTGGCCCCACGGCGAGCGGGAAATCTGCGTTGGCTATGGACGTGGCGGCGCAATTCAACGGCGTGGTCATCAATGCCGACAGCATGCAGGTCTATAGCGAGCTGAATATCCTCAGCGCGCGACCCAGTGAAGAAGATGAACGCCGCGTGCCGCACCGCCTGTACGGCGTGTTCCCGCCGTCACGCTCGTGCTCCGTGGCGCAGTGGCTCGAGATGGCGACGAAGGAAGTCGAAGCCGCCTTTGCGGCTGGCCGCCTGCCTGTGGTGACCGGTGGTACGGGGATGTACCTGCGCGCGCTCATGCATGGGTTGGCACCGATCCCCACGGTTCCGGACGTGATACGCGCCGAAGTTCAGCAAAAGCTCGATGCAACCGGTCCGCAGGCCCTGCACGATGAACTGAGCGAAATTGACCCGGAAACAGCCGCGCGCCTGGCACCGGGCGACAGCCAGCGCCTGATCCGCGCTGTTGAGGTCTTTCGCGCCACCCAGCGACCACTGAGCCAGTGGCTTGCCGATGGCAACCGGGGCGCGCTGGACGACGCGCGGTTCGGTGTGTTGGTGCTGATGCCGCCGCGTGCCGAGCTTTATGCCCGGATTGATGCCCGTTTTGAGCAGATGGTTGAGCACGGTGGACTTGATGAGGTCCGCGCTATCATGGAATTGGGGCTCGATCCCGGTCTATCGGCCATGAAAGCTGTGGGTGTGCGGGAACTGGCGGCCTATCTGAGCGGCGAGATCACGCGCGAAGAGGCTGTTGCCAAGGCCCAGCAGGCCAGCCGGAACTACGCGAAACGCCAAATGACGTGGTTTCGAAATCAGATTCGCGAAGCTGAAACGATTTTTGCGCAATATTCGGAAAGCCAAAGGTCAAAAATCTTTTCATTTGTTCGTCAGTTTGTGTTGACCGACGGGTTCTGAGGGACTAGGTTGCGCGCGCCCTAGGGGAGAAATCCCGGTTTTTCGATGAAAATTCGTTGAATTTGCTGGTTATAATTGAATTTGAAGATAAATGTACGCGGTCGGCGCAGTGCAGCGTTGGCCGTGGTTCTTTGTTTGAGCCAAATAATAATCAATATGTGTCGTTGCCTGTGTTAAGGCATCAGGCACGAGAAAGAGAGAAAGAGTGAGCATGAGCCAGCAGGAAATGACTGGAGCGGAAATCGTGTTGAAGGCCCTTGTCGATCAGGGCGTGGAGCACATTTTCGGATATCCTGGCGGCGCGGTCCTGCCGCTGTACGATGCATTGTTCAATCAGAACAGTATTCGCCACATCCTGGTTCGTCAGGAAGGCGGTGCGGTGCACGCAGCGGAGGGTTACGCTCGCTCGACGGGTAAGGTCGGCGTTGTGTTGGTGACCTCGGGTCCCGGTGCGACCAACGCGGTGACCGGTTTGACCGATGCGCTGATGGATTCCATTCCGCTGGTCTGTATTACCGGACAGGTGCCAACGCATCTGATCGGCAATGACGCTTTTCAGGAATGCGACACCACCGGTATCACGCGGCCATGCACCAAGCATAATTATCTGGTCAAGGACGTGAATGATCTGGCGCGCGTCATGCACGAGGCATTCTATGTGGCACGCAGCGGTCGTCCGGGCCCGGTCCTGATCGATCTGCCCAAGGACGTCGCCATGGCGGCAGGCCTTTATACCACGGCGGCCAAGTCCAAGCCGAAGAGCTATAAGCCGCAGGTCAAAGCCGATATGAGCAAGATCGAGCAGGTCGTGGACATGATCGCGCAAGCCAAGCGCCCGCTGATCTATGCTGGTGGCGGTGTTATAAACTCTGGCCCACAGGCTTCAAAGCTGCTCAAGGAATTCACCCATCTGACGGGTGCTCCGTGCACGCTGACGCTCATGGGTCTGGGCGCATTCCCGGCCAGCGACAAACAGTTCCTCGGCATGGTTGGCATGCACGGCACGTACGAATCCAATCTCGCCATGCACCATTGTGATCTGATGATCGCCGTGGGTTCGCGTTTTGACGACCGCATCACCGGACGTCTGGATGCATTTTCACCGGGCTCAAAGAAGATCCACATCGATATTGATCCCTCAAGCATCAATAAGAACGTGCCGGTTGATCTCGGCGTTGTTGGTGATGTGAAGAATGTGCTGGGTGATATCCTGAAGGTCTATAAGGCGCGAAAGATCAAATCCGACGCCAAGGCCATGAAGGGCTGGTGGCAGCAGATTGACGGCTGGCGCAAGCGCAAGTGCCTGGATTATGCCCCGTCCGGGAGCGATATTATCAAGCCGCAGTACGCCATTGAGCGCCTGTATGAGCTGACCAGAAAGAAAAAGAAGGTTCTGGTCAGCACAGAGGTCGGCCAGCACCAGATGTGGGCGGCACAGTACTTCCATTTCGACAAACCCAACCAGTGGATGACGTCCGGTGGTCTGGGCACCATGGGCTATGGCTTGCCGGCCGCTGTCGGCGCGCAGATCGCGCACCCTGACGCTCTGGTGGTTGATATCTCGGGTGAAGCTTCGGTGCTGATGAACATTCAGGAAATGGCGACCATTGCGCAGTATCGTCTGCCGGTGAAGGTCTTTATCCTGAACAACCAGTACATGGGCATGGTGCGTCAGTGGCAGGAACTGCTGCACGGCGGGCGTTATTCCGAGAGCTATATGGACTCGCTGCCAGATTTCGTGAAACTGGCTGAATCCTTTGGCGTGGTTGGCATGCGCGCCACCAAGGTCGATGAACTTGATGACGTGATCAAGGATATGATCGCCTGTGAGAAATCCGTGATTGCCGATATCTGTGTGGATCAAACGGAAAACGTTTACCCCATGATCCCCTCGGGCGCGGCGCACAATGAAATGCTGCTTGGACCAGAAGACAAGGCCGCCAAGCCTGTATCTGAGGACGGCATGGTCCTTGTCTGATACGACGCGGCACCCTGTCATCTTAGTAACCAAGACCAAACGGAGTAATAAGCCTTGAACGCGCAAATCGCGGAAGAGAACCGGCACACGATCAGTATTCTGGTGGATAACGAACCGGGCGTGCTTGCGCGCGTCATCGGACTATTTTCCGGCCGTGGCTACAATATCGAAAGCCTGACCGTGGCTGAGGTCAATCTGGAGCAGAACCTGTCGCGTATCACTGTCGTGACATCGGGTACGCCCATGATTATCGAACAGATAAAGGCCCAGTTGATGCGGCTTGTGCCAATCCACAAGGTCGCTGATCTGACGCTGGAAAGCCCCCATGTGGAGCGCGAACTGGCGCTAATCAAGGTTATCGGCAAGGATGAATCTCGGGTCGAGGCCCTGCGTATCGCTGACATCTTCCGCGCCCGCGCGGTCGATAGCACCAATGAGTCTTTCGTGTTCGAAATTGTCGGCAAGACCGGCAAGATCGACGCATTTATTGACCTTATGAAACCGCTGGGGCTGGCCGATGTGTCACGTACCGGTGTCGTCGCCATTGCGCGAGGGCTCGGCGCGTTATAAAACGCACCCATCAAATTTTTAATTCGTACAGATCACCGTAAGCAAGGAAACAAAGACATGCGCGTTTATTACGATCGCGACGCTGATGTAAATCTCATCAAGTCGAAGAAAGTGGCCATTGTCGGCTACGGCAGCCAGGGCCATGCCCACACATTGAACCTGCGTGATTCCGGTGCGACCGAAGTCGTTGTCGCCCTGCGTGAAGGTTCTTCCACCCGCGCCAAAGCCGAAGCCGAAGGCATCAAGTGCATGACCGTTGCCGAAGCGTCCGCCTGGGCCGACGTGATGATGATGCTGACGCCTGATGAACTGCAGGCTGAAATCTATTACGCAGAAATGCATGACAACATGAAGCAGGGCGCCGCTCTGGCCTTTGCTCATGGCCTGAATGTTCATTTCAACCTGATCGAGCCCCGCGCTGATCTCGACGTGTTCATGATCGCACCGAAAGGCCCCGGCCATACGGTTCGCGGCGAATATGTTAAAGGCGGCGGCGTTCCTTGTCTGGTTGCCGTTCATCAGAACGCAACCGGCAATGCGCTGGAAGTTGCCCTGTCTTATGCCTCTGCCGTTGGCGGTGGTCGTTCCGGTATCATCGAAACCACCTTTAAGGAAGAATGCGAAACCGATCTGTTCGGCGAGCAGGTTGTGCTTTGCGGTGGTCTGATGGAACTGATCAAGAACGGTTTTGAGACCCTGACCGAAGCCGGTTACGCCCCTGAAATGGCATACTTTGAATGTCTGCACGAAGTGAAACTGATCGTTGATCTGATGTACGAAGGCGGCATGGCCAACATGCGTTATTCGATCTCCAACACGGCTGAATATGGTGATTACGTCACCGGCCCACGGATCATCACATCAGAAACCAAAGCCGAGATGAAGCGTGTCCTTGACGACATTCAGTCCGGCCGCTTCACCCGCGATTGGATGACGGAATGCAAAGCCGGTCAGCCATCCTTCAAGGCGACCCGTCGTCGCAACGCAGAACACAACATCGAAGAAGTTGGCGAACGCCTGCGCGGCATGATGCCGTGGATCGGTGCCAACAAGCTGGTCGACAAAGAAAAGAACTAAGCCTCATCGCAAAGTTCTATCGAACGGATAAGGGGACGCACTGGCGTCCCCTTTTTCTTTGGGCATTTGCGTGCGCACCTGTGAAGTGCCATGCTTGTTTGCAAGCCATGCCAAGGTGCTCAAATGAATCAGATGTTTAAACGTCCCGATAAATCGACCGATCAGTTCAATCACGATGCTGCGCGTTCCTATACGCTGCCGGGCTGGATGTATCATGACGCGCAGGTTCTCGAAGACGAGAAACGCGCCATCTTTGAGCGCTCGTGGAACCATGTGGGGCATGCAGCGGAATTACAGGTGCCCGGTGATTACGTCACCGCTGAAATTGTGGGTCAGCGGGTTTTTGTGATCTGTGATGCGCAGGGCGACTTACGCGCTTTCTTCAACGTCTGTCAGCATCGCGGTCATTCCCTGCTCAAGGGTAAGGGCCAGCGTCTGTCCCTATCATAGCTGGAGCTACGATCACGACGGCGCTTTGCAGGCGGCCCCCAACAGCGAAAATGTGCAGGACTTCGACAAGACGTGCTTTGGTCTGGCCGCCGTGCGGGTTGAGAGCTTCGCCGGGTTTGTATTCGTTAATCTGGACGCCGATGCGCCGAGCATGGCTGAAGTCTACCCCGGTGCCGAGGATTGGCTTCGCGACGCCTGTCCTGCTGTCGATACACTGACACCGGGCGGTGACGTGCTATTCGATATCAAGGGCAACTGGAAAAACGTCGGGGATAATTTCCTTGAATGCTATCACTGCTCAACATCGCACAAGGCTTTCGTTGATTTGGTGGACATGCAGACCTATCGCACAGAGGCCCACGCGCATTGGTCCGTGCAATACGGCCAGTGCCGCGCCGAAAATACGGCCTTTGATTTCAATGCAGGCAGTGCTGACGGTGTGGGTTTTTACGCGCTCTATATGTGGCCGGCCATGGCGTTTGTGAAATTCCCCGGTGTGCCGGGTATTGCGACGTTCTCGTTTTTGCCGCTGCAAGCGGAATTAACCCATCAGGCCTTTATCTATCATGCGGTGGATGGCGCGCCGGATGATACCGAGAGCGATGCGCTGGCGTACTTCCGTGATGTGCTGGGGCCAGAGGACGTCGGGTTGGTCGAGGACGTGCAGCACGGTCTGCATTCGCTGGGTTATCATCAGGGCCGGATTATGGTCGATAATGCACGCTCGGGCATAAGCGAGCACGCCTTACATCATTTCCACGCGCTGGTGCATCAGGCCTTAGCGCCTACAGGTCAATAATGCCTGTTTGATACGACATAGCCTCTTACTCCCTCGGGGGTATTGGGCTGCGACATACTGTTCTGCCAAGCTTGTGGCATGAACGATACATCAACATCTTTGATCCGGTTTGCAACTTTGGATGACAGTGCCCTTGTCGGGGAGCTGGTTTGTCGATTGCTGTGTGAACTGATGCCGGAAATTCACACACCTGATGAACGCGCAGGTTTGACGGAAGCGGCGCAACGTCTTCTTGTAAGGTCACAGGGGTTTTGGGTTATGTTGGCTTTTGATGGATCAAAGGGCACTGCAGACAAAGCCATCGCCATGGTGTCGCTGAACGAATGTAGGGCGCTTTATGCACGGGGTGATTTTGGCGAAATCGCCGAGCTTTATATCGATCCGAATTTCCGCAGCGCAGGCCTCGGCACGCAGCTTATTGAGCGCGTGGCAGACTTTGGCCGCGAGCGTGGTTGGCCTTTTCTTGAGGTCGGCGCACCGGATGTTCCACGCTGGCAGAGAAGCGTGGATTTTTATAAACGTTGTGGGTTTTCAGAGATTGGCCCACGCTTGGAATTGGGGCTCTAGAAGTTGGCGCACTGAGCGGCGAGGTTCCGGGCTAGGTGAATTTGCGGAACATGCGGGTCTGATCGAACATGTCTTCGAGCGTTTTCATGCGACCCTTGGTTTCATCCCAGGTTGCGGTTTGTATTGCCGCGATCATGGCTTCCAGAATGAACAGGGTGACGACCGAGGAATCCCAGGCCGATGGCGCTTCAATGCGCGCGTGGAAACTGTGCGTGGCGTATTTGTCCGCCGGTGAGCCCCATTGGTCTGTGAACAGTACCAGTATCAGGCCTTTTTCATTGGCCATTTCGGCCAGCCGCATGATGTCGCGCTCGTAGCGGCGGACATCAAATACGATCAGCACATCTCCGGCGTGCATATTCAACAGGTAATGCGGCCAGGTATTGGAATTCGATGCCACCAATGTCATGTCGTTGCGAATGACCTGCATATGGGTAAATAAATAATCTGCCAGTGATCGTGTGATCCGACCACCGACGATATGTACGGAACGCTCACGGTCCGATAGCAACTCAACGACGGCGTTGAAGTCCTCGGGATTAATCTGGCGTAGCGTCTGGCGCATGTTGTCCATGGCGACATCGGCGAAACGGTTCAGGATATGGGTGTCGGGCGCATTCTCGGTCCAACGGTCCTGTTTTGTAATGGGGTTGGAGAGCGTTGCTTCAAGCTCGACGCGCAGGGCGGCCTGCATGTTCGGAAACCCGCTGAAGCCGAGTTTTTTGGCCATGCGCACAACGGTTGGCGTCGATACATCCGATGCTTCGGCAACGGCAGTGATGCTGCCCAGCCCTGAAACGGGGTAGTTTTCGAGCATGGCGTTGCCCAACTGGCGCTCGGCCCGTGTCAGGGAGTCGAACTTGCTGCGTATGCGTTCCGCGACCGTCAGGCCCTGTGATGATGGCGTAGAAATGTGTTTCTCCCCCGTATCGGCGTATGCCGCCAACCCAATATATGCATGAAATATAAAAATCATAGGGATTTTTAGAGAAGAAAATGTTTCAGAAAATAACTTGACTGATTGGACAGTTCTGAAAAGATAGCTTCAATATTAGGGGAGCGGTTAGGGGAGAGGGAGCGCCTTAGGCCATGAAGCATCGGCATTAGAAATAATGACGATGCTTCAAGGGATGAAGTTGTCGAGGTCAGCAATCGATCAGGTCAGGGAAACTTTTTGATCGTTTGTGAACATGCCTCCAGCTTCATTCCGGCCGGGTTGCTTATCCAGGCTTGGAGCGCCGAGACCATTTATGGCGCCGGTTTGCGCGCGCGCATGTGTGTCGGGCGCAGTTCTCCACGGTCGAGCACGACGATCATCTTGTCCCAGACATCGACTTCGCGTTCCAGAAATTCCCGGTTGATACTTGTGGTCAGGCCCTCGAACAGCGCCCCTGCCAGGTTATCGCGTTCGCGCCGTGCTTCCGCGCGGTACCATGCGTTGCGGTCGGTGAACTCGATGTTGGTAAAACCGGCAGCGCGCAGAGCGTCTTCATAGGTTCGCGCCGAGGCAATGCCGAAATCCAGTCCTTCGGCCTCGATGTAGGCCTGCATCTGCGGCGACGGCTCGCCGTCGTAGCCCGCCAGCCAGTCGCTGGCGGCGAACCAGCCGTCGGGTTTCAGGACCCGGTAGACATCAGCGGCAAGCGCCGCCTTGTCGGGGATATGGATGATGGAATCCTTGCTGATGACCATGTCGAGGGTGCCGTCGCCGAAGGGCAGGGGGCCGGGCTCGACGTAGCGAAACCCGACCCGATCGACCACGCCGCGTTCGCCCGCCAGCGCGTGGCAGCGTTGCACCAGGTCGTCCTCAATATCGATGCCGATGATGCGCTCGACGGCGTGGGTTGCGGCGATATGAACGTCCATGCCGCCCAGCCCGCAGCCGATATCGGCGATGACCTTGCCGTCCAGGTCCAACGCCTGCAGGATGCGGTCGACCTCCGCAATGCCGCCTGGCGACATGAAGCCACGCCCCCAAACTGCCTCGAGCAAGGTGATCATGTCGTCGTCGTATTCCAGAAAAATCTCGCTTTGCGCGTCATCCATGGTTTCTGTCCCCCTGCCGTTGTTATGGACCCTTATTGGACGGCAGCTTAGCAAGCTCTGGTGTGAAATTTAAGGAATTCCGGCGGCGTTCAGGTTCTGGCCTCTTAGCCCAGCGCCTGCGCGATGGCCGCCGCGAGGCTTTCGACGCTGATCGGTTTGGGCACGATGGCGTTGGCACCGATCTTGCGCGCGGCTTCCAGTGCGTCCTTGGACGTCATGGCCCCTTCAAACCCCGCAGACATGGCAATGATGGGGATTTCTGCGTTCCTGGCGCGGATCTGACTGATGCCTGCAACGCCGCCCATGCCTTCCATGAAAATATCGGTGATCACAAGGTCATAGGGCGTACGCTCAAATTCCTCGATGGCCATCTCCATGTCCGGCGCGCGTGCTACGGCATAGCCGAGTTGGCGCATGATACCGATGTACACATGGGCCATGCCATCGTGATCTTCGACAAGCAGGATGCGTTTTTTATCCGGTCCGGCCATGTTTCCCCCGCACATGAACGTAAGAATCATGTGTGATTATACATAAACTGTTGTCGTCTGCCATGATGATGAAACCTGACGTCAGGTGCATAAACCTGTCTTTAAGACTTGCGGGGCATTGTCAGAAGCCTTACAAAATATGGGTCTGGTCCTTGAGAGGGCTGGACTTATGGGAGATCAACATGGAACGCACCGCGTTCTCAGTAGCAATGTGCGACCACGCACCGTCCGATTTTACATCGGGTCGGGCTGTCGTCGTGCGCGCTGATCTGCCCGTCCTTCTCCTATCGCTAGCTGAGACCCTTCGACTTAGGTGCCCCTGAGCGCACAACAAACTTTTGCCACGACGGCAGGGTGTTCAGGGGATAAGCGACTTACCACATTTATATGCAACACCTGAGGGTTTGAAGAAGGAAACGTGCCATGAGCACATCGCAGAATACTGAATCACGAGATAGCAACCGGGTCATCATTTTTGACACCACCCTGCGCGACGGCGAGCAGTCGCCGGGCGCGTCCATGAATCTGGACGAGAAGCTGCGCATCGCCGAGGTGCTCGAGGGCATGGGCGTCGACGTCATCGAAGCCGGGTTCCCGATTGCTTCGGACGGTGATTTCGAGTGCGTCAACCAGATCGCCAGGGCCGTGCGCAATTCCACGGTGTGTGGTCTGGCGCGTGCCACGCGTGCTGATATTGAACGTTGCGCCGAGGCCATCAAGCCGGCCGAGCGCGGACGCATCCACACGTTCATTGCCACCAGCCCGCTGCATATGAAGTACAAGTTGCAGATGGAGCCCGATGCCGTGCATCAGGCCATCATCGATAGCGTTAGCATGGCGCGTAATTTCACCGACGACGTGGAATGGTCATGCGAGGACGGTTCGCGCACCGAGCACGACTTCCTGTGTCGTTGCGTGGAAGCGGCGATCAAGTCCGGCGCGGGCACCATCAATATCCCTGATACAGTTGGTTATGCCCTGCCCGGAGAGTTCGGCGATCTGATCGCCATGCTGATTAATCGCGTGCCCAATATCGATCAGGCCATTATCTCGGTGCATTGTCACAATGATCTGGGGCTGGGTGTTGCCAACTCACTGGCCGCTGTTGATGCCGGTGCGCGTCAGATTGAATGCACGATCAACGGTTTGGGTGAACGTGCGGGCAATGCGGCGCTGGAAGAAATCGTCATGGCGCTGAAGACACGTCAGGATTCCATGCCCTACGCCACAGGTGTAAAGACCGAGGATATCATGCGGGCATCGCGGCTTGTATCGACGGTGACTGGCTTTAACGTGCAGCCGAACAAGGCCATCGTCGGGGCCAATGCATTCGCCCATGAATCCGGTATCCATCAGGACGGCATGCTGAAGCACGCCGGGACTTATGAGATCATGACCCCGGAATCAGTTGGCCTGAACCAGTCCAATCTGGTGCTGGGCAAACATTCCGGTCGTCACGCTTTTCGCGAAAAACTGAAGGAACTGGGCTACGAACTGGGCGATAACGCCGTGCAGGATGCCTTTAAGCGATTCAAGGATTTGGCCGACGCAAAGAAAGAGGTGTTCGATGAGGACATTATCGCATTGGTCGATGATGAAGTCGTGCGCGACAATGATCGTATCCGCATGGTTTCGCTGGAAGTGATTTGTGGCAATGTGCACAAAACGCCAAGGGCAACGCTGGAACTGAGTGTCGACGGTGACGTAAAAACCTGCGAGGCAACCGGTGATGGCCCGGTGGACGCAGCGTTTAATGCCCTGCACGAATTGTTCCCGCACGAGGCCAGGTTGCAACTCTATCAGGTGCATGCTGTGACCGAGGGCACAGACGCCCAGGCCAAGGTCACTGTAAGGTTGGAAGAGAACGGTCGCAGTGTGAATGGTCAGGGCGCAGATACGGACACCATGGTTGCATCTGTGCGTGCTTACGTGAACGCCTTGAACAAACTGCTCGTCAAACGTGAAAAGAGTGCGCCTGCGGCAATCAGCGCGTAGGTTTTTTTGGACGATGCTCTAAGACTTTCTTAAGGGGTTTTGTGCTGGAGTCCGTTGTGCATTCTTGAGTATAAGAAGCTAGCCGATGCCGGAGGCTTAATCCCCTCCGGCATCTGTTGAATCAGGTTTTAACCGGCGCAAGCGCTGGAACATGCGGTGAGGTTTAATGCTTTCGCGATTGTTCGGATTTCTCTCGGCCGATATGGCCATCGATCTTGGCACAGCCAACACACTTGTTTACGTCAAGGGCAAGGGCATCGTTTTGAACGAACCCTCTGTGGTCGCCATTGTCGAAAACAAGGGCAAGAAGCAGGTTCTCGCCGTCGGTGAAGAGGCCAAGCAGATGCTTGGTCGTACACCGGGCAACATCCGCGCCATTCGCCCTCTGCGTGACGGGGTCATCGCTGACTTTGAAGTCGCCGAAGAGATGATCAAATATTTCATTCGCAAGGTGCACAATCGCAAGACCTTCGCCAGCCCGCTGGTTGTCGTCTGCGTGCCGTCTGGTTCGACGGCGGTTGAGCGCCGCGCCATTCAGGAATCAGCCGAGAGCGCAGGTGCGCGTCGCGTCTTCCTGATCGAAGAACCCATGGCCGCCGCTATTGGTGCGGGTCTTCCCGTAACCGAGCCAACCGGTTCCATGGTTGTTGATATCGGTGGTGGCACGACCGAGGTCGCTGTGCTGTCGCTGGGTGGCATCGTGTACGCGCGCAGTGTGCGCGTCGGTGGTGACAAGATGGATGAAGCCATCATTGGCTACATTCGCCGTAATCATAATCTGTTGGTGGGTGAAGGCAGTGCCGCACGCATCAAGGAAGAAATTGGCTCGGCTTGTCCGCCAGCCGACGGCGAAGGCCGTACCATGGAGATCAAGGGCCGCGATCTGATGAACGGCGTGCCCAAGGAACTGATTATTTCAGAGCGCCAGATTTCAGAAAGTCTGGCCGAACCGGTCGGTGCTATCATAGAGGCCGTCAAGGTCGCACTGGAGCACACCGAGCCGGAACTGGCAGCCGATATCGTTGACAAGGGCATCGTGCTCACCGGTGGTGGGGCGCTGCTTGGCAATCTCGACTTCGTATTGCGTCATGCCACGGGCTTGCCTGTGAGCATTGCCGATGATCCGCTGTCGTGTGTTGTGCTGGGCACGGGGCGTGCGCTTGAAGAAATGAAGCGCCTGCGCGACGTTTTGACATCCATGTATTAATTATCGCTTCGGCGACATCGTCGCGGGCGTATTAATCCAGTCTTAATCATAACTTACGTAGCATGGGTGCCGAACTTGCGTTTGGTGCGTCGTGCTATGCGTATTTGTATAATATGACGCAAGAATTGATGTCGTTCGGTGCATGTCGAGCATTGCCCGGTAAAAGTGGGGCGTTTATGCTTGAAAATCTGAGCATTTCATCAATAAAGCACATGGTGTCATGTGTTTTCGGACGCTGACGTAAAGAGGCGCCGATGAAGGATAGTCCAAGGGTCATTCACCGTATTGCACAGCCCATCCGTGGGCTGGCGCACCGCTTCGCCTATGCCGGACTCATTATTGCCGCGTTTGCACTGATGATGCTGGGCAAGGTCGATGCCGTGCTCATGGACCGTGCACGCACCATGGTCACCGACAGCGTGGCACCTATTCTCGATGCCATATCCGAACCTATTGAAAGTGCATCTGAATTTGCCAGCAAGGTCGAATCCCTGTGGGGTATGTATGAGGAAAATCAGGCCCTGCGTGAAGATAAGTCGCGACTGATTCAGTGGCAGGCCGTGGCGCGAAAACTTGAAGCTGAAAACAAGGCTCTGCGCGATTTGTTGAAATACGTACCCGATCTCGGCGCTGGGTTCATTACAGCGCGCGTTATCGCCGATACTGGCGGCGCGTTCGCACACAGCCTGTTGCTTAATGCCGGTGCGCGCGACAACGTTGCCAAGGGCCAGGCCGTGATTACGAGCGAGGGGCTTGTCGGGCGCATTGCAGGTGTCGGTTCACGTTCATCACGTATTTTGCTGATTTCAGATTTGAATTCGCGCATTCCGGTGGTCGTTGAGCCAAGCCGGGTACGTGCTATTCTGGCGGGTGATAACTCTGACCGACCGCGATTGATCCACTTGCCTCCGGGCACGACCTTATCACCGGGTGAAACCGTCGTGACCTCGGGCCACGGTGGGGCATTCCCTGTTGGGTTGGCCGTTGGGGTGGTTTCCATGGTCAGCGAAAATGGTGCTGTGGTTGAACCTTTTGTCGAGCGCGAGCGTCTGGAGCTGGTTCGCGTGGTTGATTTCGGTCTGGAGGGCATCTTGCGTTCACAGCCTATCGAGGAGAAGCCGGTTACGGCCGTCATACCCGAAACCGTTGAGGCACTGCCTCAAGGCAGCGTGGGCGACGGTGCCGGGGATAGCCAAGGGCAATGATACCAACGTTTGAGGACGGACGATGAAGCTCACGTTCGGCCAGCAACTTGATCTGATAACGCGCCACAGCTTGCCGGTGATTTTCACTGTGCTGCTGGTCATCATGAACATGATACCGCTGCATGTGCCGGGTCTGTCGCGTATCGTTCCCGTATTGCCGTTAATGGCCATCTATCACTGGGCAGTTTACCGACCCGAGGTTATGCCGCCGCTGGCGGTGTTTCTGATCGGGGTGCTTTACGATATTCTGTCGGGGGCTCCTTTGGGCGTTAATGCACTGGTATTTTTAGTGGTTTATGGTGTGGTGGCGTTTCAGCAGCGGTTTTTTACCGGCAAATCATTCCTGGTTATCTGGTTTGGTTTTGGTCTGGTGGCGATGGGGGCTGCTATTTTGTCCTGGGTGCTGGTCTCTATCTTGTCGGGAACTATCGTCGAGCCACGCGCCGTGTTCTTTCAGTTCATCCTGAATTTTGCATTCTTCCCGGCGCTGGCGTGGTTGTTGTTGCGCTGGCAGCAAGCTTATTTGAAAACGGATTAGGGGAGATCAGCCGCTATGCATCGCGATTCTGATCGCCATAAACTGTTTAATCGCCGTATGGCGATGCTGGCGGGCGGCCAGTTTGTATTACTGGGTGCACTGTGTTCCCGACTGTATTACCTACAGGTTATTGAGTCGGAAAAGTACAAGACGCTGGCCGATGAGAACCGGATTAACTTTCGACTTCTGCCGCCACCGCGTGGTCGTATTACTGATCGCAACGGCAAGCCTATCGCAGATAATCAGCAGAACTACCGTGTCTTGCTGGTTTCCGAAAATACGGTTTCGGTTGATGCTACGCTTGATGCGTTGGAGCAGATCATTGATCTGAGCGAGGGTGAGCGCAAGCGTATCCTGCGCGACGTGAAACGTAACAAGCGCTTCATGCCGGTGACGGTGCAGGACAATCTGTTGTGGCAGCAGGTCTCAAGCATTGAGGTCAATACGCCCGACCTGCCCGGCGTGATGATCGACGTGGGTGAAAGCCGCCACTACCCTTATGGCGGTGACTTTGCCCATGTGCTGGGATATGTCGCAGCGGTTTCCGAGGACGAGGTCAATGGCGATCCATTGCTTGGACTGCCGGGCTTTCGCATTGGTAAGGCCGGTATTGAAAAGGTCCATGATCTGGCCTTGCGTGGTTCGGGCGGGAACTCGCAGGTCGAGGTCAACGCCTATGGCCGCGTCATCCGCGAACTTAACCGTCAGGAAGGCGAGCCGGGTGCCGAGGTTCAGCTAACTCTTGATATGGAATTGCAGCGTTTCACGGCCCAGCGTATCGCCGATGAAAGCGCCACGGTGGTGGTGCTTGACGTGCACAATGGTGAAGTTCTGACGTTGGCATCAAGCCCCAGCTTTGATCCCAATCAGTTCAATCAGGGACTGAGCACCGCACAGTGGCATGATCTGGTCAACAATCCGCGTTCGCCACTTATTAATAAGGCTATTCGCGGTCAATATTCACCCGGTTCGACGTTTAAGATGGCCGTCGCTCTGGCGGCGCTAAAGCACGGTATTATCAATCCAGACAGTACGTTTTTCTGTAATGGAAAAATGAGACTGGGCAATGCGACGTTCCATTGCTGGAAGCGTGGCGGGCACGGCACCATGAACGTTACAAGCGCTATTGAGCAATCGTGTGATGTTTATTTCTATGAGGTTGCCAAGCGCGTCGGCATTGAGCGTATTGCTGAAATGGCGAACAAAATGGGTCTGGGCGAACCGCTGGGTATCGATTTGCCCGGTGAACGCGGTGGCCTGATCCCCACGCCAGAATGGAAAAAGAGCGCTGTCGGGTCGTCATGGCAAAAGGGCGAAACCGTTATTCTGGGCATTGGGCAAGGTTATATTCTGACCACGCCGCTACAACTGGCGACGATGACGGCGCGTCTGGCAAATGGCGGTCTGGCGGTCAGCCCGCATTTGACGCGCAACATTATCAAGGCCGACGCTTCTCAGGTGACTACCGCAGAACAGACCTTTGCTGAAATTGGTGTTTCTGCAAATGACCTGACATTGATCCGCAAGGCCATGGCAGGGGTCGTCAATGGCTCGCACGGCACGGCACGGCGTTCACGTATCAAAGATGAAGGCATGGAGATGGCCGGCAAGACCGGCACGGTACAGGTTCGCCGGATATCCAAGGCCGAGCGTGAAACCGGCGTAGTGAAGAATAAGGACCTGGAGTGGAAAGAGCGCGACCACGCCATATTTGTGGGCTATGCGCCGGTTGATGCGCCGCGCTATGCCGTGTCCGTGGTGGTCGAGCACGGCGGCAGCGGTTCGCGTGCAGCCGCCCCCATCGCGCGCGATATCCTGCTTGAGGCGCAGCGCCGTGCCATTGGCAAACCTGCGAACGTGATTGAATCAAGTGCCGCTGCTGTGAACGTTGATCCGCCACCGGGCGAGGGAGATAACCATGGCTAAGTATCGTTTCGGCGAACCCTCGCTTACCATCTGGCAGAAGCTATGGAACATTAACTGGGTGTTCGTGCTCGTCTTGACTGCTACGGCCAGTATCGGTTTTGGTATGCTGTATTCCGCTGCTGGCGGTGATATTGACCCGTGGGCATCGCGCCAGATGGTTCGGTTCGGGGTTGGGTTTTCGATTATGATTGTCCTTGCACTTATCGATGTCCGTATCTGGCTGCGCTATGCCTATTTCATCTATGCCGGCGCGCTGGTGTTGCTTGTAGCAGTTGAAATTACCGGCACCATCGGTATGGGTGCGCAGCGCTGGATTGATCTTGGTGTGATCACGGTGCAACCGTCCGAAGTCATGAAGATCGCGCTGGTGTTGGCGCTGGCGCGCTATTTCCATGGTGCGCGGCTGGAAGACGTACAGAGCCCGTTTTATCTGGTAGCGCCGTTGGTTTTGGTGCTTCTACCCGCCGGGTTGGTCCTGCGCCAGCCGGATTTGGGCACGGCGTTGATGCTGATCCTGGGCAGCGGCGCGATCTTTTTTGTCGCCGGAGTGAGAATGTGGAAATTTGCCGTGGTGTTGGGCTCTGGCATCGCCGCGCTGCCCGTTGCCTGGCAGTTTTTGCGTGAGTATCAGAAGCAACGCGTGCTGACATTCCTGAACCCTGAAAATGATCCGTTGGGCAGTGGGTATCATATTATCCAGTCCAAGATTGCGCTCGGCTCTGGCGGCGTTTTTGGTAAGGGCTTCATGCAGGGCACGCAGAGCCACCTCAGCTTTTTGCCGGAAATGCAGACTGATTTCATCTTCACTATGCTGGCCGAGGAAACTGGCATGGTCGGCGCTATGGTGTTGATCGCACTCTACGGGGTTATTCTGATTTATGGCGTGGTGTTTGCTGCTTCGTGTCGTAATCAGTTCGGGCGGTTGGTTGCTGTTGGTATTTCCTCGACGTTCTTCCTCTATGTGTTCATCAACATTGCCATGGTGACGGGGTTAATCCCGGTGGTTGGTGTGCCGCTGCCGCTGATTTCCTATGGCGGCACGGCCATGCTGACGCTGATGATCGGCTTTGGGTTGATGATTGGTGTGCACGTGCATCGTGAGTCCCTGATCGGTCGACGCTCCGCCGGATTAGAAGGACCGGGCTGAACACGGCGGCACAATATCGGTAAATCGGAATTCGGTTGTCGACAAAGCCGGGGGGCTTTGCTATATCGCACGCTCTCTCTGGGGGCTGTTAGCTCAGTTGGTAGAGCAGCTGACTCTTAATCAGCGGGTCGTAGGTTCGAATCCTACACAGCCCACCATTATTTCAAAGGCTTAGGGTTGATTTGCAAAAACCCCCTGGGCCTTTGTTATTTTGGCATAGCGGACATACAGTGGGTTCATGCAAAAATTTCTCAGAGGCTGTCGGTTTGCGCATTCATGGCTTGGCATTTTCGTATTGCCGTGGGTCATCGCCATTGGATTGACGGGTGTGTATCTAAACCATTCTCGCGTGATCTATCCGATGATCAGCGCCGCGTATTCCGAAGCTCATTTTGAAACCCTGCCGCTCGCGCAGCACGGCACGCGCGAGGAAGCAGAGCGGTTGGCCGCTATGGCGTGGCCCGATCAGGCCACCACCAAGGTCTGGGAAGAACCCTATCATGGCAGACCTGCCATCTATGTGCAGAACGCCGTGGGAACGACGGTGCTGTCTGTTACGACCGGGCATTATTATTTGAAATCGCGGTATCTGCGACGAACCTATGGGCCGGACGGTGCGCGCTTGCACACCAAGGCTTATTGGGGTGCGGTCTTTAAAGACCTGCACCGATCAGGCTGGCTTGGTTGGGGGCTTGGCACATGGATCGCCGATATTGTTGGTGGGGCGATGGCCGTATTCGGTCTGACCGGGATGCTGATGTGGTCGGTCCCACGGGTCCGCCGATTAAAAGCGCGCTGGCGCGAATAACGAGTCTCCATGCTTTCCCCGCAGTATGCTAAGCATGCTGGAACGGAGGGCATCGCATGCAGAAATTACAGGTTTTTCAATCCATATGGGCGATGGAACGTCGCCGACCCGATGGTGACGAATGGCCGCTTGAACAGATTGTCGAGATGGTCGCTGCGGCTGGCTATGACGGCATGGACCTGTTGACCTTTCGCCCGGACCAATCACGCGCTGCCAAAACGCTGCTGGATCATCACGGGCTGGTCTGTAGCGGTTGCGCGTTCCCCAAGTCGCTGGCCGGGTTTCAGGCCGATCTTGATATGGCGCGCGAACTGGGCGCAGTTCACCTCAATGTTATCGGCCAGATGTACCCATTCACCGTGGACGAGGGGCGCGACATCATACGCGGCTGGCTCGACATGGCCGATAAGGCCGGGGTCGAGGTGATTATTGAGACTCACCGCGACTGCATCACCACCGACATGCTCTATACCCTGCAACTGATGGACGCCGTGCCCGAGATGTGGATGTGCGCGGACCTGTCGCATTACGTGGTCGGACGCGAGTTCGGTTGGCCAATTGATGACTGGACACAGGGCCTTATCAGCAAAATTCTTGACCGCTCCAAGACATTTCAGGGCCGCATCGCATCGCGTGAACAAATCCAGCTACAGATCAGCTTTCCCCATCACCGCGAATGGTATGACCTGTTCGCCAGTTGGTGGGAAGCGGGCTTTCGTGCGTGGCGCGCACGCGAACCAGATGGCGCGGTGCTAAATTTTCTGTGTGAACTGGGGCCCAAGGAATACGCTATCACCGGCCCGGATGGTTACGAACAATCTGATCGTTGGGAAGAGGCCCTGCTGATCAAGCAGCGGGTGCGCGATATCTGGGCGCGGCTTGAGGCTGAGGAGGTTTCACGATGAGTACACCAGACATTGCTGCTATCCCCGTTGATGGGGAAGAGGATGAAATCCGTGCCATCCGCCAGTCCGTGCGCGCGTTATGTGCGGGGTTCCCCGGCGCATACTGGCGTGAAAAGGACCGTGAGCGGGCCTATCCCGAAGAATTCGTCGCTGCGCTGAGCGAGGCCGGGTTTCTCGCCGCGTTGATACCTGAGGCTTATGGCGGCAGTGGGCTTGGCTTGCTCCATGGTGCAGCGATTATGGAGGAAATCCATAAATCCGGCTGTAACGGCGGGGCCTGCCATGCCCAGATGTACACCATGGGCACGATCCTGCGCCACGGCAGCGATGCCCAGAAGGCTCAATGGCTGCCCGCGATTGCCTCGGGAAACTTGCGGCTTCAGGCCTTTGGCGTGACCGAGCCGACCAGCGGCACCGATACCCTGAGCCTGCGCACCAGCGCGGTGCGGGATGGCGATCATTATGTCATCAACGGCCAAAAAGTCTGGACCTCACGCGCTGAGCATTCCGATTTGATGCTATTGCTGGCGCGCACCACGCCGCAGGACGCGGTGCAGAAGAAAGGCGACGGGCTGTCGGTCTTCCTCGTTGATATGCGCGAGGCTGTGGGTAATGGCCTTGGGATCAAGCCAATCCGTGCCATGGTTAATCATGCTGCGACCGAGGTCTTCTTCGATAACTTAAAGGTCCCGGCTGAAAATCTGGTGGGCGAGGTCGACAAGGGTTTTCGCTATATTCTCGACGGCATGAATGCAGAGCGGGTGCTGATTGCGGCGGAATGCATCGGTGATGCGCGATGGTTTATCGATAAAGCCGTGAACTACGCCAATGAACGCGAGGTTTTCGGCGGCCCCATCGGCAGAAACCAAGGCGTTTCGTTCCCTATTGCCAAGGCTTATGCCGCAAGCGAGGCGGCCGATCTGATGGTGCAAAAGGCCGCGCGCCTGTTCGATATTGGTAAATCCATCGGGCCGGAAGCCAATATGGCGAAATATCTGGCGGCTGAAGCCTCATGGATGGCGGGTGATACGTGCCTGCAAACCCATGGCGGGTTTGGCTTTTCTGAAGAATACGATGTCGAGCGGAAATTCCGTGAAACGCGGCTGTATCAGGTTGCGCCGATTTCAACCAATCTGATTCTGTCCTATATCGCCAAGCATGTTCTTGGATTACCGCGCTCATATTAGAGGCAGGGGCAGGGTGCTTACTTACAGCGTGCGGAAGCCACCGCGCACAAACACCGCAACCGTTGCACCGGTTTCCGAGCGTGTGACATGGCATGATCCCTTGGGCAGGGACACGCAGTCGCCGGTGCGGTAGATCGTGCCGTCGTGCTCGATCAATTCGCCGTCGAGGATGACAAACTCCTCAAAACCCAAGTGTTCGTGCGGGATGGAGCTGCCACCGGGCGCAAAGCGGACCAGAAAGAAACCGGTATCAATGGTCTCGTCATAGCTGATGTTGTACCAGGAGATATCCTCCTGTGGCTTGCCTTGCAGACTGTAAATTTCGAAATCTGCATCCCGGAAATTGACCAGCTTACGTACTGCGTTCAGATCACCAAGCATATCGACGCGTTCCCTTCGCTTTATTCGTGATCATAATAACTCAATCAGCATTATGTTTAATAGTTTTCCACATTCTTTATAGAGGCTAGCGCACGGATAAATATGCATTATTTTGCGATATCTTCTTGCAATGAATCAAAAAACGCGCAACTAATAATCGTGGTGCACTAAATTCGGTCGTATCCCCTAGACGCCCCTGCGCTTTTAGCCGCGTTACTCCGAGACCTTGTGAACCGATAATACTAGTAACGTGCCGCAGTACGGCTGCGTCGAATACGATTTAGAAAAGGACTATTAGAGATGGCTACCGGAACAGTTAAATGGTTTAACGCTACCAAGGGTTATGGATTTGTTGAGCCCGACGATGGCTCCAAGGATGCTTTCGTTCACATTTCCGCTGTTGAACGCGCCGGCCTGTCTGGCCTGCGTGAAGGTCAGAAGGTCGAGTTCGAGCTCGTCCCCGGCCAGAACGGCAAATCTTCCGCTGAAAACCTCGTCGCTCTCGACTAAGGTAGACGGTAAACAGCTTTATTCGTAACGCTTGCCTGTTTCTGACAGCACGCGCTGCGAATTAGTTGATAAATAACGCGGCTTTTTAGCCGCGTTATTTTTTTGTCTGAGCGATATCGGGTGAAACCAGGAGAACGTGCCGCATATGGTTACTCAGGCCTGTGCGTGTGGGGCTTCCTGTGGGGCGACTTTGTGGGGCTGTGTGGCATTGGCCCCAACGGCACCTTTGCCCGATAGATAGGAGATAAACTGCGAGAACAGTTCTGATTGTGATGAGATATCGAGCTTGGCATAGATATTTTTGCGGTGAATCTTTACCGTGCCGGTCGAAATGCCAAAATGCCGTCCAATGGATTCCGATGAATGTCCGCGTAGCACCATGCCAACGACCTCGCGCTCGCGCCGGGTCAGGATCGTACTGCCGAAATTCTCAAACGCACTGACAACATGCATATCGAACGATGCAACCGCACTGTCAGCCTTGATTTCATCACCGCGCTCCTTGCCTAAGCTGTTCCAGTGTTGGGCCGCCGCCGCATGTAAAATGGGTTCGGCACGGCGTAATTTATTCATATCACGATCACTGAAACACGCACTGTTGCCTGCGCGCATAAGCGAAATCACCAGCATGACGTCATCGGGTAGGGCAATGATAAAGCCGATTTCTTCGGATAGCCCGGTGCGCCGATAGTAGGAGCGGTAGTATTCGGCGTGATAAAAGCGGTCTGGTGCGATTTCGCGCAGGCGGTAGAGGCCCGGTTCAATGCGTTCGCCGCAGGCCTGGTAAAACGGATCAAGCAGATAGGGGCCTACCTGATAATCTGTAACAAACACAATGCGTTGCTGTGGTGTAAAGGTGTCAAACAGGCAGAGCGGTCGTTCCTGGCCGCGGTAGGCGAAGAATACCGAGTAATCAAACGGCACCACATGCCTGAGCGTATCGACCAGAATTGCAGGAAACTGCGCGGTATCGTGTGCGGCCATAAGCTGCGCAACCTGCTCGTGCCAGGCGCGTGAATCCAGCTTCAAAATCTCATGCGGTGTGCCTGTTACGGTACTCATGTATCCCTTCCCAAGGCTATTTCCACGTTTATATCCCGTGGGGGATATATACGCCACCCGTTCATCGGTTCATTGTATCGTCCAAATTCCGCTGGAATTCAGTGTTCCGGCATAAAAATAACCTTTTACGTGGTGAACGCTCAGTATGGAACATCGTCCCTCTTCAGGCGCACAAATCAGTGCCGCCGACGCACCAGACATTCAGTTTGTGGGCGTTTCAAAACGATTTGGCGATGTTGCGGCCGTCGATAATGTAGATCTGAGCGTTGAACGCGGTGCGTTTTTTAGTTTTCTCGGCCCATCGGGTTGCGGCAAAACCACTTCATTGCGTTTGATCGCTGGCTTTGAACAGCCAACCGAAGGCAACGTTTATATCGGTGGGGAATCCGTGGTTGGTATTCCGCCGCATAAACGTCCGGTCAATATGGTGTTCCAGCAATATGCGCTGTTCCCACATATGACGGTGGCTGACAATATCGCCTACGGTCTGCGCCAGCGTGCACCCAAACCTTCGAAGGCTGAGATCCTTCGGCGCGTGGACGAGACCCTTGAATTGGTCCGTCTGTCAGGCTTCGGCCCGCGCCGTATTTGGGAAATGTCGGGTGGACAGCAGCAACGTGTTGCTTTGGCCCGCGCCCTGATCAATCACCCCACTGTGTTGCTGCTCGATGAGCCGCTGGCCGCGCTTGATCGCAAGCTGCGCCGCGAAATGCAGATCGAATTGCAGACCCTGCAACGTGATGTGGGGATTACCTTTGTGCTGGTTACCCATGATCAGGAAGAAGCCCTGTCCATGAGCGATAGCATCTGCATTATGCGCGATGGTCAGATTGTTCAGACCGGCAGCCCGCGCGAACTGTATGATGACCCACTCAATCGCTACGTGGCTGATTTTGTTGGTAAGACCAATTTCTTTGAAGGTGACGTGGTTTCATCAGATGCGGGCGCATTTTCCGTGAAAACCGCAACTGGCGACGTCTTTTCTGGCATGGGCGCAAAAGGCACTGCGGGATTTGCCAACGGCACGCGGGCCAGTGTCGCAGTGCGCCCTGAACTGATTTCCGTTGCTACGGCAGATGGCAGCGGGCTTGATACCGATATCAAGATTACGGGTCAGATAAAGAACCGCATCTTTCTTGGCGAACACACCGAATACCTGATTACTTGTGAAGGCCTAGGCGACGTTCTGGTGCTTTCACCCAAGCATATTGAGAATGTACGCGGCAGCTTTGAGCCCGGTGCAGATGTTGCAATCGGCTGGAAGAATGACGTGGCATTGGTTCTAGGAGATTAACCGGCCTGCGCCGTCGATCCGTCGGCGACAGTCCACGAGACAATAGAGATAACGGATTACAACAGCACGGAGGCTAATAAAAATGAGCAAGAACGATAAAGACAACATGCCGATTACGGCTAAGAAATTTATGGAAGAGCTGCACCGTTACCAGAAGGGTTCGGTTTCACGTCGCCACTTCATGGGTGTCACCGGTCTGGGTACCGCCATGGCCGTCATGGGTACGGCTATGCCGTCGCTGATGCCGAAGAAGGCAAACGCTTTTGGTGATGTGGGCGATCGTCTGGTGTTCTCGACCTGGCCGAACTATCACAATCCGGTCAATATCGAAGACTTCACCGCCAACACCGGCGTGAACGTTCAGGTCAACGCTTTCGGTTCCAACGAAGAAATGCTGGCCAAGTTGCAGGCTGGTGGCGCTGGCTGGGACGTTTTCGTGCCGACCAATTACACCATCTCCACATATGTTGAACTGGGCCTGATTCAGGAACTTGACCTGTCTCGCATTCCCAACTTCGACGCCGCTTCGCAGAACTCGAAGTTTTCTGGTCCAGCAACGGTTAATGGCAAAGTCTATGCCGTGCCGAAAAACTGGGGCACTACCGGTTTTGTGGTCAACACCGACGAAATCAAGAGCGGCCCGAAATCGTGGAAAGACTTCTTCGATGTCACCATGGGTGCTGGCTCCGGTCACACCATCGTGCACGATTACCAGCTCACCACCATCGGTGCAGCACTGTGTGCACTGGGCTTCTCGTTCAACTCCATCGACTCAGGCGAGCTGGCCAAGGCCGAAAAACTGCTGATCGATTCCAAGCCTCACCTGTTTGCTATCACGTCTGATTATCAGCCTGGTATGCGTAGCGGTGATGCATGGATGTCCATCTGCTGGACTGGTGATGGCAAACAGCTCAACACCGATATGTCGGAAATGGAATACGTTGTTGCTTCGGACGGCGGCGAGTTGTGGTCTGATTTCTATGCCATTCCGACCGATGCTCCGCACACTGAAGCGGCGTATGCATTCCTCAACTACATGCAGGATCCGTTCATTCAGGCACGTGACTTTGCTTCGCATGGTTACCCAACCAGCGATTCACGCGTCGATGCCATGCTGCCCGCCAGCATTGTCAACGATCCGATCCTGTACCCGGCAGCAGAGCTGATGAACGCACTTGAATTCGGTGCTGCAGCTACCCTGACCGATCCGGGTCGTGCTGAAGTGATCGCTCGCTTCAAGTCGGCCTAATTGACGAACTGAAGATTTGAAGAAGGTGACGGCAATGAAGGACACGAGTGGGAAAAACCACTGGCTGACAGCGGCGCTGTTGGCACCCACGACACTGTGGTTTTTGATCCTGCTGGTGATGCCCTTGGTTGTCGTCGCCATCTTCAGCTTCGGTGAACGCGCTGCTATGGGTGGGTACACCCCGGCGTTTACGTTCGAGCAGTACGCCAATATGCCCTCGCGGCTAAAGGCGTTTACCAACACACTCACATTCGCGCCGCTTGGTACACTACTAAGCCTATTGGTGGCCTATCCGCTGGCGTATTATCTGGCCGTGCGGGTTGACCGGCGTTGGAAGCTTATCCTGCTGGTTTTGGTCATTGTACCATTCTGGACCAGTCTGCTGATCCGCACCTATGCCTGGATCACAATTCTCGGTGGCAAGGGGATCCCGGCAATTATCGGCTGGTTTGGTTTTGAGAGCATACGCCTGATCAACACACCATTTGCGGTGTTGCTGGGCATTGTCTATGGCTACCTGCCGTTGATGGTGTTCCCGATTTATGTCTCGCTCGATAAGCTGGACAAAGACCTGTTGGAAGCATCCAGCGATTTGGGCGGTACGCCCGCTCGCACCTTCTGGCAAATTACGCTGCCGCTTTCGATGCCCGGCGTGGCAACGGGTTGCATGCTGGTTTTCATCCTGTTGATGGGTGAGTTCCTGATCCCGGCCCTACTTGGTGGCGGCAAGATATTCTTCCTCGGTAACGCACTGGTGGACCTGTTCCTGCAATCGCGTAACTGGCCATTCGGCTCGGCCCTGGCGGTGACGCTGGTCATTATCATGCTGGTTACCGTTAGCCTGTACATGCGTATGACGCTTGGCGGCAAAAACGGCCGCGACGAAACCTTGATGTAGGCGGAGAGACACAAAGTCATGCGCATTTATTCTATCGCCGTATACCTGTTTCTCTATGTGCCGATCGGCATCATCGTGTTGTTCAGCTTCAACTCGGGACGGCACGCCAGTGATTTCCGCGGCTTTTCGACCGAGTGGTACGGCAAGGCCCTGTCGAATCCGTTCGTTACAGAAGCATTTGTCACAAGTCTGATTATCGCATTCTCGGCAGCCGTACTGTCGAGCGTCATGGGCACCGCAGCAGCGCTGGCTTTGCAGCGCGTGCGCGGTACCATGCGCGTTATTTTCGATGGCCTGATCTATGTTTCCATCACGATCCCGGGCATTGTTATCGGCATTGCCACGCTGGTCGCGCTGGTCACGGTATTTGATATTCTCAATCCCGTGCTGGCAGCCATGTGGCCCGAAGGTGTAAAGGCACCCAAGCTGTCCATGGGCTATGCCACGGTGATTGCCGCGCATACGCTATTTACGATGTCGCTGGTTATCGTTCTGGTGCGTGCGCGTATCAGTGGTATGGACCGCGCGTTGATAGAGGCATCAACTGACCTGTACGCCACACCATGGCGGACGTTTTACCAGATTACGTTGCCGCAGATTTTCCCGGCAATCATGGCGGGCTTTCTGCTTAGCTTTACCTTCAGTTTCGACGATTTCATTATTTCGTTCTTTGTCGCTGGCCCGAACACGACACTGCCGATCTATGTGTTCTCGTCCATCCGGCGCGGTATCACACCAGAGGTTAACGCCATTGGTACCATTGTGCTCGCGGTATCGCTGATCCTGCTGGTTGCCGCCCAGCTTATGTTACGTACACGAGACGATAAGAAAAGGTCGGGGTAAACCTGACACCCCGGACCGCGACCACAACGAAACAAGAGTCTGCGGCCGGAATAATAAACAAGGAGGCCTGTCTATGAGTCCGAAGAGTAGGACGCAATCTGTCGAGTGCGTGTGGCCAGCCGGAGCAACCCTCGGCGAAGCACCCGTTTGGTGTGTCGATAAACAGGTTCTCTACTGGGTTGATATTGACGGCAAGGCGGTGATGCGCCTGAACCCGAAAACCGGCGCGCGCGATACTTTCCCCCAGAATTATGAGATCGGCTGCATCGTCAAGCGCGAGAGCGGCGGTTTCATTGCTGCCGTAGACGCCGGACTGGCGTTACTTGATGACGATCTGGCGAACCTCGAAATCTTTGCTGATCCAGAGAATGCCATTGCCAATAACCGTTTTAATGATGGTAAGTGCGACCGTCAGGGACGTTTCTGGACAGGCAGTCTCGACCGTGACGAGGAAGCCGCCAGTGGCTCGCTATACTGCGTCAGCACGCGTAACAGTGTCACAGCAGCGCTGTCTGGCCTTATTGTGCCGAATGGCACGGGCTGGAGCCCTGACGACAGTGTTATGTATTTCACCGAAAGTGGAACGGGTGTGATCTACGCCTATGATTTTGACCCGCAGAGCGGTGCTATGGAAAATCGCCGCGAATTTGCTGTGATTGATCCATCCCTTGGTGCACCTGATGGCCTGTGCGTCGATGCTGATGGCTTTGTCTGGAGCGCGCACTGGGATGGCTGGCGGGTTACACGCTATGATCCCGATGGTACTATCGAGCGGATTGTTGAACTACCCGTACCGCAGGTTACCAGCGTGGCCTTTGGTGGGGCGAACCTTGGTCAACTCTATATTACGACGGCACGTTATGATCTGAGCGAGGATCAACTCAAGGAAGCACCGCTGTCGGGCGGCCTGTTCGTGCATGAGCCCGGTGTTGTTGGTCTGCCCGAAGTTCCGTTCAGGGATTGAGCGAGGCCTTCTAGGCGCTGCGCCGAATGGTTTGAATAACGTTTTCCAGTGTTCCCAGAAAACGCGAGCGGTCCTGCTTGGTAAAGCCAGACGGGCCGCCTGTAATCTCGCCGGTTTCACGTAACGTTGTCATCAGGTCGCGTGTCGCCAGCGCCATACCGATGCTGTCTTCGGTAAACGGTTTGCCGGTCGAACCGATAACCTGCGCGCCCTTTTTAATGCAACGCGATGCCAGCGGAATATCGGCGGTGATGGCAATATCACCTTCGCCGATATGTTCAGCAATCCAGTCATCGGCCACGTCGGCACCTTCGGCGACCACCACGCGGTTGATCAGCGGACTATCGGCGAGCCGCATCCAGCTATTGGACACCATATGGATTTGCAGCTTGTGGCGCTGCGCCACACGCAGGACCTCATCCTTGACGGGGCAGGCATCGGCATCGACATAGATTTGCAGCATTCGCGTTTCCAGAGCAGTTAAGATGAAGACGTTTTCGCACGAAGCGCCATATGGTTCCAGCCGTGATACGAAACAGGAAGCTTGAAGTCTGCTGCTGTGAGGGCGTATCCATTCAGGTAAGACTAAAAACACCACGCGGGAGGAAGACATGTCTGATCACGGTTATGAAAAAGGCCGACTGAATTTGCCGTTCGTGGGCCATTGCACGTTTGGCAAATACCCGGTGTGTCTGGACTGGGACGATATCAATGCCGATGTGGCCGTAATGGGCGCGCCGTTCGATATGGGCACGCAGTACCGTGCAGGCGCACGTTTCGGCCCACGCTCTATCCGTGAAGCCTCAACGCTGTTTTCCTTCGGCCATGGCGGTGCCTATGACTTTGAGGACGACGTGGTGTATCTGCCACGTGACAAGGTCTCCATGGTTGATATCGGCGATGCCGACATGATCCATACCGACACCATCAAGAGCCACGACAATATCGAATTCGGTGTGCGCAAAATTCTCAAAGCTGGTGCCATGCCACTTGTGCTCGGCGGCGATCACTCAGTTCATATTCCTTGCATCCGTGCCTTTGATGATCAGGAACCGGTGCACATCATTCACTTCGATGCCCACCTTGATTTCGTGGATTCCCGTCATGGCGTGATGTATGGCCATGGCAATCCGCTGCGCCGTGCATCGGAAATGAAACACGTCACCGGTATGACGCAAATGGGTATTCGCTTTGTGTCATCATCAAATCGGGGCGACTATGAGGCCGCGCGCAAGGCCGGCTCTGATATCCTGTCTGTACGTGACGTGCGCAAGCTGGGTGCCGAAGGCGTGTTGGCGCGTATCCCCAAGGGTGTGCGTTATTACTGCACCATCGATATCGATGGTTTTGACCCATCCATTGCACCGGGTACGGGCACGCCAAGCCATGGTGGCTTCCTGTTCTATGAAGTGCTGGAAATTCTGCAAGGACTCGCCAAGCAGGGTGACGTGGTCGGTATGGATCTGGTTGAGGTCGCACCTGATTACGATCAGGCTGACACGACGTCTTTTCTGGCAGCGCAACTGTTACTTGGATTTTTGGGTTATATCTTCCACGAGCGCGGTGAGCGTACGCAAGGTCAGTCGTAGGGGGCTTAGGAGCGCGGCAGCCCCATGCTTTCAGACGATAACTGCCCCATGGCCAGCAATAGCTGATAGGCCGCCAGACGAACGTCATAGGCGGTCGAGGTGTAGTTGATCTGCGCGTTGGTGACCTGGTTCTGGGCATCCAACACGTTGATCACGGTTTCCTTGCCCGCTTCGCGTAATTTGACGCGCGATGCATAAAGCTCTGAAGCAATGTTGACGGAGTTTTCCAGCTTGCTGACACGTTCACGCGTGGTCAGCAGTGACTGCCATGCCAAGCGGACCTGCTCGATAACCTTGCGTTCCGTATTGCGGTGATTGTCGCTGCTGGCACGGTAATCGTAGACCGTTTGGTCAAGGCTGGTCGGTGTGGAAAATCCTGTAAACAGGTCCCACGATGCGCGCAGCAAAACCGTATAGTCGCGCCGGATGCCGATTGTGGTGTCGTTATTCTTTTCGTAATTGGCGGCACCTTCAAGATCAAGGGTGGGGAACAGCTCTGCTTTCGTTGTTTCGCGGCGTTCGCGCGCCAATTCCATATTCGCAGCGCTGTTGTTGACCGCCGGGTTCTGGCGCAGGCCAAACGCGATAGCCTGATCAAGTGTGCTGGGGATCAGGTCTATGGGTGGCCAAGGGTCCATCATGGCGTCGACATCGGGGTAACGTCCATAGACCTGCTGATAACGCGTCATGGCGTTGATCAGCGCGCCTTCGAAACCGATCAGGCGCTCTTTGGCGATCTGTAGGCGCGATTTTGCTTCCAGCACATCAACCGCGATGCCTGAGCCACGCTGTACGCGTTCGTCTTCCAGATTTAACTGGCGCTGGATGTTGGCGACAGTTTCACGCCCCAGATCCACCAGACGCTTTTGACGCAGTGTGTCAATGTAGCTGTTGATGCCCTCAAACATGATAGACTGGCGGGTCTGTTCCAGTGCGATGGCCGAGGCCTCTGTGCTTAATCGCGCGCTGCGGATGTTCGATGTGGTCAGGTTTCCATCGAACAGGTTTTGGGTCACGGTGAGCGTTGCCGTTTGCTTGCTGCGTGAATAGGGCGCGCCATCACCGGCAGAGCGCGTTGTCGGGTTATCGATATGCTGCGGACCGGTTTCGGCCGATAACGCAACACTGGGCAACAGTCCGGCCTTGGCCTTGGCAATTTCGAAACGTGCGGACTCACCGGTCTTTTCCGCCGCCTGAATGCTGGGGTGTTCGAGCAGCAACAGACCCAACGCGGTTTCAATGGACATGGCCTGCACGATTGTTGGCGCGCCGAGTAAACACCCGGTGAACGCAGCAGCGTACCCCAGCATGCGTATAGGCATAACAAAGCGCCCGCCGGTGCAAAAACTGGGTTTAGCGCCGGTAGGGATTCGGCCCAATTGTTGAAAGTTCAGCCGAATCAATGCTTTACCTATAGATATAAGTTCGGATACCCCTTAATTGCCCCAAAATAAAGGGGTTCTGTCAAGGGGATTTCACCATATGTGGTGTCAGAGGGGCTGCTCAGGCGCTTCCGAAACCACCACCGCCCGGTGTTTCAATGACGAAAACATCGCCTGCAGCCATCTCTGTACTGGCTGCACCGGGCAGTTCATCGGTGCGTCCATCGGTGCGAATGACACTGTTGCGCCCCAGATGTCCGGGGCTGCCACCGTCGATACCGAACGGGGGAACCCGACGATGATCTGATAGAATGGATGCTGTCATGGGTTCGAGGAAGCGCATGCGCCGCACGGTACCGTCACCGCCATGGTGCGCACCAGCACCGCCTGATCCATGGCGAATGGCGAAGCTTTCCAGCAGCACCGGGAAACGCCATTCAAGGATTTCAGGATCGGTCAGTCGTGAATTGGTCATGTGCGTGTGCACGGCGTCGGTACCATCGAAATCTGGCCCCGCGCCCGAACCACCACATACGGTTTCATAATACTGATAGCGATCATTGCCGAAGGTGAAATTGTTCATGGAGCCCTGTGCCCCCGCCATCACACCGAGTGCGCCATACAACGTATCTGTCACGCTTTGTGATGTTTCCACATTACCCGCTACCACCGCAGCCGGATAAACCGGGTTCAGCATGCAGCCCTCGGGAATGATGATGTCGAGCGGTTTCAGGCACCCGGCATTGAGCGGGATATCATCGTCCACCAAGGTGCGGAAGACATAGAGCACGGCGGCCTTGCACACAGCAGACGGCGCGTTGAAGTTGTTGTCGAGTTGCTCGGACGTGCCGGTGAAGTCGATCACCGCGCTGCGGTTGTCCTTGTCGATGGTGATCGTCACGCGGATGACGTGGCCCTGATCAAGTTCGTATTCGAACGTGCCGTCCTTCAGCACGTCGAGCACGCGGCGCACGGATTCCTCAGCGTTGTCCTGCACGTGGCGCATGTACGCATGCACGGTGTCGAGACCGAAGTGCTCGACCATTTTGTGCAGTTCTTGTACGCCTTTTTCGTTGGCTGCGATCTGAGCTGACAAATCAGCAATGTTCTGGTGCGGGTTGCGCGCGGGGTACCGGCCACTGGCAAGCAGTTCGCGCAGCTCGCGTTCGCGCAGGCGGCCACCTTCGACCAGCAGGAAGTTATCGATCAGCACGCCTTCCTGATCCACGGTGGTGCTGTCAGCGGGCATGGAGCCCGGTGTGATGCCACCGATATCGGCATGATGCCCGCGTGAGCCGACGAAGAACAGCAGGTCCTTGTCATCCTTGTCGAAGACCGGGGTGATCACGGTGACGTCGGGCAGGTGTGTGCCGCCGTTATAGGGCGCGTTCAATGCATAGACATCACCCGGTTTGATGGTGCCTGCACGCTCACGAATTACGGTCTGGATGCTTTCGCCCATGCTGCCCAGATGGACCGGCATATGCGGCGCGTTGGCCACCAGATTGCCATCCTGATCAAACATCGCGCAGGAGAAATCAAGACGTTCCTTGATGTTCACCGAATAGGCCGTATTCGCCAACGTTGCGCCCATCTGCTCGGCGATGGACATGAACAGGTTGTTGAAGATTTCCAGCAAGATGGGATCAGCACCTGCACCGTCGTGGCCGGTGCCGATGGCGATACGCGCGGGCAGGGGCACGGCACGTTCCAGTACCAGATGACCGCGCCGCGTCAGTTCGGCGCGCCAGCCAGGCTCCAGCACCGTGGTGCCGGTGGTTTCCGCGATGATGGCCGGACCGTCAACCTGTTGACCCGGACGCAGCGCGTCGCGCTCATAGACCGGTGTGGTGTGGCTTTGCGCAGCGGAATAGAGCGACACACTATCGATGGGCGTCGGTGTTTGTGTGCTGACATCTTCGTTACTTTCGGCGTCGTTGATTTTTTCGGTCAGGCCGATGGCTTCCGATGTGATGGTGCCGACGATGCGCTCGCGTTCAGGTGCGCTGAAGCCAAAGCGTTTGTGGTGGGCGTCCTCGAACGCGGCGATCATATCGTCGTTGGTGCCAAAGGCGATGATCAGCGAGGTATCTGTGCCCTCGTAGCGCAGGTGAACCTTGCGTGCGATCTCAATGTTTCCTGCTGCAACACCCTGGTCTTCGACCTCTGCGCGAGCCTGTGCATCCAGTGCTGCGAAGCCACCCGACAGGCTATCGAGCAGTTCAGGACTGAGTGCGGCCTCGACGGTTTTCTCGCGCATGGAACGGACATCGGCCAGTCCCATGCCATAGGCTGACAGCACCCCGGCAAAGGGATGCAGGAACACCCGGGTCATGCCAAGCGAGTCAGCGACCAGGCAGGCATGTTGTCCGCCTGCGCCACCAAAGCTGTTCAGTGTATATTCGGTGACATCGTAGCCGCGCTGCACGGAAATCTGTTTGATGGCGTTGGCCATGTTTTCAATGGCGATTTTCAGGAAGCCCTCGGCCACATCGCGTGGGTCGGGACGTTCGCCCGTGGCGGCACCGATTTCATCGGCGAGCGCGCTGAATTTTTGCACCACCACATCGCCGTCCAGTGGTTGATCGGCTTTGGGACCGAACACACTGGGGAAGTGAGCGGGTTGAATTTTGCCGAGCATCACATTGCAATCGGTCACGGCGAGTGGGCCGCCGCGTCGGTAACATGCCGGTCCGGGATCGGCACCGGCTGAATCCGGGCCGACCCGCATCCGCGCACCATCGAAATGCAGGACCGATCCACCGCCCGCAGCCACAGTGTGGATGCGCATCATGGGTGCACGCATGCGCACCCCGGCAACCAGCGTCTCGAACTCGCGTTCGTATTCGCCGTCGAAATGTGAAACGTCGGTGGACGTGCCACCCATGTCAAAACCAATGACCTTGTCAAAGCCACCCATGGCGGCGGTGCGCACCATGCCCACGACACCGCCCGCCGGGCCAGACAGGATGCTGTCCTTGCCCTGGAACAGGTTGGCATCAGTTAGCCCGCCGTTGGACTGCATGAACATCAGGCGTGTTGCTTCACTGCTTGTATCCTCGCGGTGTTCGATATCGGCGGCAACCCGGTCCACATACCGCCGCAGGATGGGTGACAGATAAGCATCGACAACGGTCGTGTCACCGCGCGAAACCAGTTTGATCAACGGACTGATATCGTGTGACACCGAGACTTGTGTGAAGCCGATATCGCGTGCCAGATCGGCCACCGCTTGTTCGTGATCAGGAAAGCGGTAGCTGTGCATGAACACGATGGCAGCCGAGCGGATACCTTCGTCATAGGCAGCCTGTAAATCTTTTCGTACGGTATCCATGTCGGGGTCTTGCAAAACTTCGCCTTGCGCGGTGACGCGCTCGGCAACCTCGACAACGCGCTCATACAGCATTTCCGGCAATTTGATATGGCGGTCAAACAGTCGAGGACGGTTCTGGTACCCGATGCGCAGGGCGTCGGCGAAACCTTCGGTGGTGACCAGTACTGTGCGGTCGCCTTTGCGCTCGAGCAGCGCATTGGTGGCCACGGTGGTGCCCATTTTAACGGCTTCCACCATCTCGGCGGGGATCGGCGCGTCCTTGTCTATGCCGAGGATGTCGCGGATACCCTGCAGGGCGGCGTCTTCGTATTGTTCGGGGTTTTCAGACAGCAGCTTGTGCGTGACCAGATCACCGTCGGGCTTGCATGCAACCACGTCCGTGAAGGTGCCGCCCCGGTCAATCCAGAACTGCCAGCGCTTGTCGATTGCCGCGTCAGACATGGTGTGCTCCCGCCTTTTGGTTATGCGATTGCGGTAACACGTCCGGCTGTGCCGGTAAACCCGAATTCAGGGCTGCGGCAGCGAGGTTGGCATAGAAAAAGGGCCAGCGAATGTTCGTCCGCTGGCCCTGTGAGTTTTAAGGAGGAGGTTGAATTTACTGCGTGGTGTCGCCATCGTCCGCTGGATCGGTGGAAGCCGTGGCGGTTTCGCCCGTGCCATCATCTTCACCGGTACCATCGCCTTCTGCTGTGCCGTCGCCTTCGGTCGTGCCATCACCTTCGTCTTCGCCGCTTGTGCGCTCAATGGTTTTGCCTTCGAGTAGGCCAGCCAGAGCATCAAGCACAGATTCCGTTATATCCTTGTTGGCAGCAGATTCAATATCGCCCTCGCCAATGGCCCCTACGGTGGAATTGGCTGAAGCGTTGCTTAAGGCTTTTTCATTGGCGTGCGCAGCGTTGAGTGAGCCCAGAGCGCTGGCCGTCGCGCCTTTGTTGGGACTTGAGAAGTCTTTGGTTGAACCACCGGCGCTCGCATTGCCGTTGCTGCTACTATTGCTGCTAGCGTTGGCGCTACTACCGCTATTCCCGCTGTTGCCGCTATTCCCGCCACCGCTGTTGCCGCCGCCGTTACCGCCACCGCTGTTGCCGCCGCCGTTACCGCCACCGTTACCGCCACCGTTACCGCCACCGTTTCCACCGCCATTACCGCCGCTATTACCATTAGCGGCATAGGCTGCGTTGAGGTCGAGGCTGAGGGTGCCAAAATCAACGCTTACGGGCGCTGCTGCCAGAAACATGGCGGTGATCGCCGTAGTTGCTGCCAGTCGGTAACCAAGCCGTTTTGAGGTCTGTGTCATAATCATCTCCAATGTGATCGGCATCAATATGCCGTGTCTGTATATGAATAAATAAACGGTGTATTTATAATGGTAGGCCTCAAAAACCCGCCTGATCAATACAATTATATGCGCGTAAAATGCCGTAATATTTATGCTAAATTTGAAGTAATTTAAACTGTCATTCTGAAGGCCACGTGACAGGCTGAAAACTATTCCAGACCTCATGTCATCGTTTGTAACGGCAAACTATATCTCGTCATGTGGATCACAATATGGCGAGCGCCCCTTGCATGATGAGGCATAGCTTGTCATATCCAGAGCACGACACGCTATGACGCTCATCACAGGGAAGTTGAAAATGCGATGGAAACCATTCGTCTTGATATTGATTGCCCTGTTGGGTGTGGGGGCTGTGTGGTCTGCTTCGCGCGAGGGGCATGCCATGGCTGCTGACTGGCGCACCGCCAGCCGCGAGTCAGCCGGCATCGCGCCTGATCCCGTAACGGTGCGTGAACCCGTGGTTCAGGTCTATGCCGCGCGTGCGTTCAGCTGGCGCGGCTATCTGGGTGTGCATACGTGGATTGCTTCAAAGCGCCGCGATGCGCAGCATTATACGGTGTACGAAGTCATTGGCTGGCGTGGTTATCACGATTTACCCGTGGTCTCGATCGCTCAGCACGCCCCTGACCGGCGCTGGTTCGGGGCTATGCCGTCGGTCTTGCTGGACCTGCGCGGCGATGATACCGAAGCCGTGATCGATGATATCGAGGCTGCCGTGGCGGCCTATCCCCATGCCAATGAATACCGTCTGTGGCCGGGGCCTAATTCCAATACCTTTACCGCCTTTGTGGCGCGTGCGGTTCCGGCGCTGATGCTGGACCTGCCGCCGACGGCCATCGGCAAGGATTATCTGAGCGACACTATTATCGCCGGCACGCCCAGCGGAACGGGTATACAGTTATCCGTGTTTGGCCTGTTCGGGCTCATGGCGGCGCTCGAAGAAGGTATCGAGGTCAACCTGTTGGGCCTGACCTTCGGCGTTGACCCCAAGGACCTGGCGCTCAAGCTACCTGGTATCGGACGATTATCGCCGCTTTCCGCTCAGCCATAAACAACGATGCATTTTCAGGGCACTGCGCGATGCAGCCCTTGCCTGTACGGCAGAACCGGCCTAGGTATTCCTGCGTATATCTAATCGAAAGGTTCAATCATCATGACGATCTGGGGCAAGGTTATTGGCGGTGTCGCCGGTTTTGCATTGGGCGGCCCGCTGGGCGCCATCATGGGTGCTGTGGCCGGACACGCCATGGATCGCATGCATGCAACCACCCCGACGGGGCCGGGCGCTATCCCCGAAGACATGGAATCCCGTCAGGTAGCCTTTACGGTCGCGGTCATCGTGCTTGGCGCGAAACTCGCCAAGGTTGACGGGCATGTGACAAAGGACGAAGTCGCGACCTTTAAGCGCGTGTTCAGTATTCCACCGAATGATGCCGGTGACGTTGGTAAACTGTTTAATGAAGCCAAGCAGGACTCTGGCGGGTTTGAGCCCTATGCACAGCAGGTTGCCGCTATCTTCTCCCAGCAACGCGTGATGCTGGAGGACCTGTTGGGTGCGCTGTTCCAGATCGCCATGGCGGATGGGCAATACCACCCCGCCGAGCGCGATTATCTGGTTCGTGTGGCGATGATTTTCGGCTTTGCGCAGCATGATTTCCAGCGTCTTGAAGATATGTATGTCAAGGGTGTAGACGCCGAAGACCCGTATGAAATTCTCGACTTGAGCAAAGATGTCAGCGATGCCGAGATCAAAAAGACCTACCGTGATCTGGTGCGTCAGAACCACCCCGATAAACTGATGGCACAGGGGCTGCCGCAGGAATTTATCGATCTGGCGAATGAAAAGCTGGCAACCATCAACGCTGCCTATGACAAAATCTGTAAGCAGCGCGGGATCAAGTAGCGCCCATTGAACAGGCACAGGCACAGGCACGAGTGCGCCATGATTGAACGGCCATCCCCGAACCATGATGAACGCCCGGTGGGAACGCCGCTCGATATGCTGGTGTTGCATTACACCGGCATGGAAAGTTGTGCGGGTGCGCTTGCGCGACTGTGTGACGATGCGGCAGCGGTTAGCGCGCACTATCTTATTGATGAAGATGGCATGCTCTACGCATTGGTGGATGAGCAATGCCGCGCATGGCATGCGGGTATTTCGTCATGGCGCGGGCAGAGCGATATTAATGCACGCTCCATTGGTATTGAACTAGTCAATCCCGGACATGAGTTCGGTTACCGTGATTTCCCTGCTGCGCAGATGGATACGCTGGTTTCGCTGAGCCGCGATCTTCTCAAGCACCATCCAATCCCGGCGCGCAATGTGGTGGGGCATAGCGATGTTGCACCGGCGCGCAAACAGGACCCCGGCGAGCGCTTTAACTGGGCGCGGTTGGCTGAGGCCGGGATCGGGCTCTGGCCCGGCAAGGTTTTATCTGTCGATCCGGACGCCGCACTGGCCACGGTACAATTGGCAGCGATCGGCTATGATGTCAGTGATATGACCGCGACGTTGAGCGCGTTTCAGCGCCGCTATCGACCCGCCGATGTATCAGGGGATTTTGATGATGAAACCGCACACCTTATTGCGGCTGTTGATACGCTATTGATTACAGATCAATCCTGAGCAGCGGCAGCATGCGTCCGGCAATAGAGCCCGACGGCGCCGCGCCGATATCGCGTGCACCCATATGGCGATAGAACGGTGCGGCATCGGGATCAGCCTCAATCAACATATGGTGCGCACCCAGTGCCCGCGCGGTTTCAAGCGCCCAGTCAAATAGCAGGCGACCGGCACTATTTCCCATATAATCAGGTTCAATAAACAGCCTTTCCAGTGAAGCTTCGCCCGGGGCCTTACCCAGCGCAACCTGCGCCATGCCGATGACACCGTGCTCGCCCTCGGCAATCTGCATGGAGGTGTTGTGCAGGTCATCCAGTGAGACGGTTAATTCGGACACGCATGCAGTCATGAAGGCTTTGTCATAGCCCCACACGGCCTTGGAACGCAGGCATAGCGCGCTCAGGGCGGACAATTCGTCTTCATGTGGTACGCGCAGTTCAAGCATAGGCCCAGCATATCACAGCTTTTCATAATCTGGTGGAGCGCTGTGGCAGGTGTAATTCCTGTTGGAGTTTTGCACCCTGTTCGTGGTAAATCAGCAACGTCAGACGGCTGGACGGCTGCTCTTCGCGAGGCTTCGGCTAATTGCGGAGGGAGGAAAGTCCGGGCTCCACGGAAACACGGTGCCGGGTAACGCCCGGCGGGGGCGACCCCAGGGACAGTGCCACAGAAAGTATACCGCCTCGTCTGCCGGTTTCGACCGGGGCCATGAGGTAAGGGTGAAAGGGTGCGGTAAGAGCGCACCGCACGGCTGGTGACAGTCGTGGCATGGTAAACCCCACCGGGAGCAAAACCGAGTAGGGACTGCAGACTCTTCGCGAGTCAGGCGGGTTTTCGCGTCGTGGTCCGGGTAGGTTGCGCGAGGCGTCCGGCAACGGACGTCCCAGATGAATGGTCGTCACTTGCTTCGGCAGGTACAGAACCCGGCTTATAGGCCGTCTGGCATTTTTTCTCTGTTTTCTGCCACTTTGTGGCGGAATTCGCCGCATTTTCATCATATTTCCATGGTTTATGGCCCATACGTGCCGTCGGGCCCTCTAAGCCATTGTGAATGCTATTCAATATTAACGCCATATTGAGGCTGTCCGCAGGCTCTTTGCTCAGGTTGTGAAATGCCTCCAAAAGGCTTGGAGTTCTGCGGGTTTCCAAGGCTTCCATGTGGTCAAATGCTCGCAATATCCCATTGACGCCCATTCTTTCCCATGGTATCCCATATATACCCAAAATGGGTCTGAACAGGGACGGGCTCGACGTTGCGATGTGTAACGCGCGTGGGTGAGGTTTGTGGGGACGTGATGACGCTGCTTGTTGGCAGGCATACGAACAAGATCGATAAGAAGGGCCGGGTTTCCGTGCCCAAGCCCTTCCGTGCGAGCTTTGCCCAGCAGGCCTTCAATGGCGTTTACGCCTATCCGCTATTCAAATATCCCGCTATCGAGATTTGCGACGAGGCCTTCATGGCGCGCCTGAGCGATAGCCTTGATGAGCTTGATATGTTTTCTGACGAGCAGGACGATCTCGCCGCCGTCATCATGAACAATGCCGAAGCCCTGCCATTTGATCCGGAAGGCCGCATCGTATTGCCCAAGCGCCTGAGCGATCATGCGGGGCTGGGCAGCAACGCCGTTTTTGTCGGTCGTGGACGGCGCTTTCAGATATGGACGCCCGAAGGGTTTGATGCCCATAGCCAGCGTGCGTTTGATCGCGCGCGTGCACGCGGTGCAACGTTGCGGTTGCGCTCGGGTCATGGCGCAGGCGAGGAGGGTTGAGCATGGCAAGTCACGCCGCGCCCCATAAACCCGTCCTGATGCATGAAGTGATCGAAGCCTTGCAGCCACGTGATGGCGCTATCTATGTGGATGGTACGTTCGGTGCGGGTGGTTATACACGCGCACTGTTGGAGGCTGCGGAATGTACAGTTTGGGCAATTGATCGTGATCCTGACGCCAGGCAGTACAGTGACGCGTTGGCCCAAGAGTTTCCTGGTCGTGTGACGTTGTTACGCGGTTGCTTTGGCGACATGCAGGCTTTGCTGCGCGATGTTGGTGTTAGCGCCGTTGATGGCGTGGCAATCGATCTTGGGGTTTCGTCCATGCAACTGGATGACCCGGCGCGAGGATTTTCCTTCCGCGCTGACGGGCCGCTGGATATGCGTATGGGCCAGGACGGCATGTCGGCTGCTGACGTGGTCAATACCATGGATGAAGCAGAACTCGCCGACGTCATCTATCAGTACGGTGAAGAGCGTGCGTCTCGCAAGGTCGCACGTGTTATTGCCGAACAGCGTGAGGTCGAGCCCATTACGCGCACCAATGAACTGGCAGAGCTTGTGCGCTCTGTCGTGCGCAAGTCCAAGGATGGCATTGACCAGGCAACACGAACATTTCAGGCACTGCGCATTCATGTGAACGATGAACTTGGCGAGGTCGAACGCGGCTTGCGTGCCGCCGAAGCCGTGCTGGCGCCCGGCGGGCGTCTGGCGGTTGTTTCGTTTCATTCACTTGAAGACCGTCTGATTAAACTTTTCCTGCGTGACCGCAGCGGTGGTCAGCCCAAGGGATCACGCCATATGCCGTTTAATGGCGCGGTGCCAGAAAATGCGCCGACGTTCCGCCTGATCAAGCGGAGCGGCATTGCGGCAGGTGACAAAGAAATCAGAGAGAACCCACGTTCGCGCTCGGCGCGTTTACGGTGGGCGGAAAGAACACAGGCGTCGACTTGGAATGAACAAGGCGGCCGTTTGGCCGCAGGAGGTTCGTTATGATCCGCAGTGCTACTTTCGTTGGTTTGCTTATCGGTTCCGTTCTCGCGGTCATTGTGTTTGGTGTAAAATACGAAGTTCAGGATCTTGAAGCCGAATATATTGAACTCAATCGCGGGATCGAACGTGAGCGCCAGTCGATCCATGTGTTGCTTGCCGAGTGGAGCCATCTGAACGAGCCCGCGCGTCTGCGCAATCTGGCTATGCGTTATCTTGGCGCGGGTGGCCTCAGCGCGGCGAACATGGGTGATTTGAACGATATTCCGCTTCGCGACGGCCCGCCCGGTGAAGAGGGCGTAAAAGACCCGCCTGATCGACTGGACGTAATACAGGCCATGGTGCAGGAACTTGTCGCCGCAGAGCAACAACAATGAATGAGGCCGAACGGCATACTCCCGGCGCCACCCCTAGCGGTGGCGCGACGCGCATCAGGGTAGAGGGTGTGCGCAAGCAGGCTCTCGAGATGGGGCGTTCGCGTCTGTTGGTTGCCGGCGCTTTGTTGATGATGGCCTTTGCCGCTATTTCCATCCGTCTGGTCGATCTGATGGTTATGGGTGGGGCCAGCGAACCGCGTATCGCGCAAGCCCCCGTCGGGTTACGTGCGCCAGCTTCACGTGCCGACATTGTTGATCGTAACGGCATACTGGTCGCAACCAGCTTGCCCACGGCGTCGCTTTATGCCGATCCGCATCTGGTGCTTGATCCCGAGGAAGCCGCTGCCCGGTTGAGCGAGGTCATGCCGTCGCTCGAGCGTGCAGAGATCGAAAAGAAGCTGAAGTCCAAACGCCGCTTCGTCTGGCTGCAACGCAATTTGACGCCCGATGAGCAGTACGCCGTTAATGGATTGGGCCTGCCCGGATTGGCTTTCCAGCGCGAGGAACGCCGGGTCTATCCGCACGGCCCACTACTGGCACATGTGGTTGGCCTGACCGATACTGACGGTACCGGCATTGCCGGGCTCGAGCGTTATTTTGACGGTGTGCTTGATGGTGCTGAAACACCACTGAGGCTTTCAATTGATGTGCGGGTGCAGTCTCAGGTGCGTGATGAACTTGCCGTAACGATGGCTGAGTTTCAGGCTATTGGTGCTGCCTCTGTGGTCATGGATGTGATGACTGGCGAACTGATCGCTATGGTGTCGTTGCCTGATTTTGATCCTAATGTGCCCGGTACGGCAGTGGGTGATGCGGTGTTTAACCGCGCCACCAAGGGCGTCTACGAGATGGGTTCTACCTTCAAGCTGTTCACCACGGCGATGGCGCTTGATACCGGCACCATTGGGCTTGATGACGGCTATGACGCATCAGAGCCTATTAAGATATCGCGCTTCACTATTTCTGATTTTCATGGCGAGAACCGTTGGTTATCTGTACCGGAAATTCTGATTTATTCGTCTAACATCGGTACAGCCAAAATGGCGATGGCTGTGGGTGCAGAAAAACAACAGCAATATCTCGGCGCGCTGGGCTTGCTCGGACTTGCCGAGATTGAGTTGCCAGAAGTTGGCAAACCATTGGTGCCGCCGCGCTGGCGCGACGTGAATACCATGACTGTCTCGTATGGACACGGCATTGCCGTTAGTCCGCTGCAGATGGTCAGCGGTGTTTCGACGTTGGTCAATGGCGGCATTGCCCGCCCCGCCACTCTGCTGGCGCGTGAGCCGGGCAGCTTTATTCCTGGTGAGCGTGTTCTGTCGGAAACCACTTCGGAGCAGATGCGCGGCCTGATGCGTCTGGTCGTAAGCCACGGTACAGGCAAGAAGGCTCGTGCAGAGGGTTACTTGATCGGCGGCAAGACCGGCACGGCTGATAAGCAGGTCGACGGACGTTACCAGCGTGACAAGCGTATTGCTTCGTTTATCGGAGCTTTTCCCATCGAGAGCCCGCGCTATGTGGTTCTCGTGGTTGTTGATGAACCCAAGGGCAACGCCAGCACGTTTAATTATGCCACCGGTGGATGGGTAGCGGCACCTGCTGTTGGCCACATTGTTGGTCGCATGGGGCCATTGTTGGGTATACGGCCGCAACAACGTCTGAGCGTGACAGAGAACGCTGTGCGAGACGGTTTCATTCAGGCGTGGGAGCGAACCATTGAGGCTCGCTGAGTTGTTGGAAGGGGATGGCAAGAACGTGGGTGTCGACGCACACGCATTGACGGCGGATATCACCGGGATTGCCTGTGATTCCAGGCGTGTCGAGCCGGGTTTTCTGTTTGCTGCATTACCGGGAACGGCAGCCGACGGACGTGCGTTCATCACCGATGCCATTGCAAAGGGTGCCAGCGCCATCCTCGCACCACACGGCACGACCCCGGATGATTTACCTGAACCGGCAATGCCGCTGATCACCGATCAAAATCCGCGTCATCGTTATGCGCTTATGGCATCAACGTTCTATGCCCGACAACCGGCTAGTGTGGCAGCCATTACTGGTACCAATGGAAAGACGTCGGTCGCGACGTTTACCCGTCAAATTTGGAGCGCACTGGGAATGCGTGCGGCCAGCACGGGCACGCTGGGTACGCGCGCTACGGGCGGGGGCCTTGATCTCAATCTTGGCGGCAGCCTGACCACACCTGATCCAGCGGATTTGCATCGCACGCTGGCTGAACTGGCTGGATACGGTATTGAGCATCTTGCCATGGAGGCCTCGAGCCACGGGCTTGATCAATACCGGATCGACGGTGTCGATGTCGCGATTGCGGCCTTTACCAATCTGTCGCGTGATCATCTCGATTACCACGGCGATGAAGCGACGTACTACGCGGCCAAGCGCCGTCTGTTCTCTGATCTTCTGCGCAGCGACGGCGTGGCGGTGCTCAATGCTGATTGCACGCAGTTCGATGAACTTGCCGCTGTGGTGCGAAAGCGTGGTGCGACAATGATTGATTATGGCCGTGCGGCAACGGATATCCGGCTCGACGAAGCGCTGCCCGTGGGCGACGGCCAAGGCCTGCGCTTGTGTGTAAACGGGCGCGATGTTGAGCGTCATCTGCCATTAATCGGCAGTTTCCAGACAGCCAATGTATTGTGTGCTCTGGGTATTGTTTTGGCCTCTGGTGCAGACTTGATGAGCGCTCTTGATGCATTGGAAACCCTGCGCGGCGTTCGCGGGCGATTGCAGCACGCGGGCAAACTACCCAACGGTGCCAGTGTCTATGTGGATTACGCCCATACGCCTGATGCGCTCGTCAATGTCCTGCAAGCCGTGCGACCGCACGCAAGCGGTCGTGTGTCGGTGGTGTTTGGTTGCGGCGGTGATCGCGATTCCGGCAAGCGCGTCGAGATGGGTCGGGCGGCCGCTGGACATGCCGATCAGGTTTTCGTCAGCGATGACAATCCGCGGAGCGAGGACGCCAGCGCTATTCGCGCGCAGGCCATGACGGGTTGTCCGGACGCTTTAGAAATTGGTGATCGTGCCGAGGCAATTCAGCGTGCTGTTGCAGCGCTTGAAGCCGGTGACTTGCTGGTGGTCGCAGGCAAGGGGCATGAGCAGGGCCAAATTGTCAGAGGCGAGGTGCTGCCGTTTGATGATGTTGATGTCGTGCAACGTGCTATCGCGGATGCGGAGGCCTCATCATGATGGCGCTGCCAACCCTGTGGACTGCGGGTGATGTGGCGCAAGCCGTTGGCGCGTCACAACCCGGTGCATGGCAGGCCACTGGTGTATCCATCGACAGCCGGACCCTTGTTGCCGGTGATCTTTTCATTGCCTTGAGCGGACCGAATTTTGACGGTCACGATTATGTTGCCAGCGCCTTTAAACGTGGCGCGGCGGCAGCCGTGGTTACGCGGTGCCCCGATGACTGTGATGCCGATGCACCGTTGATTATGGTCGGTGACACGACCCGTGCGTTAGAGCAATTGGGCATTGCCGCGCGCAACCGCATGCGTGGTCGTGTGATCGCGGTAACCGGTAGTGTGGGCAAGACTTCGACCAAGGAAATGCTGCGGCTGGCGCTGTCCGACCAAGGCGTCGTTGCGGTCACACAGGGCAATCTGAACAATCACTGGGGCTTGCCGCTCAGTCTGGCGCGCATGGGGGCCGATACGGACTTCGGCGTATTTGAATTGGGCATGAATCACCCCGGCGAGATCCGTGCCCTGACAAAAATGGCGCGACCTCATGTTGCCGTGATCACGGCCATTGAGCCTGCTCACACGGAATTTTTTGAGTCCGTTGAGCAAATTGCTGACGCCAAAGCAGAAATCTTTGAAGGTTTGGAGTCGGGTGGCGTAGCTGTCCTCAAGCGTGACGGCGATTTTTATAATCAACTCGTCGAGGCTGCCACAACAGCCGGTGTTGAGCGTGTGCTGGATTTTGGTACAGACCCGCAATGTACGGTTTGTGCCCATCATATAAAGCTCGAGCCAGATCATAGTGACGTTGAGGCCATGGTGAACGGAGAGGTTATTCATTACCGTCTCGGCGCGCCGGGTGAGCATCTTGTTAAAAACAGTCTTGCCGCGCTGGCTGCCGTTGTTGCCGCAGGTGGTGAAGTGGTGAAAGCGGCCCATGCCCTGAGCGAATTCAGACCACCCAAGGGACGCGGTAGTTGTCTGGTTGTAGCATTGGGCGCAGGCGATATGGTCCTGATCGATGAAAGCTATAATGCAAGCCCGGCATCCATGCGCGCAGCAATGGCCGTTGCCGGGCGCATGATACCGACCAATGGCGGACGTCGTATTGCCGTACTTGGCGATATGCTGGAACTGGGTGAAAATACAATTCCAATGCATCTGGGGCTTCTGGCTTCGTTGCGCGATAACGCGTTTGATCTCGTCTTTACGTCCGGCCAACACACCATGGAGCTGTGGGAAGCATTACCCGCAGAGATGCGCGGCGGGCATTCCATCAGCCCGGACAAGCTTTCCATGGTTGTATCCAGCGCCGTGCGGCCCGGTGACGTGGTCATGGTCAAGGGTTCACTGGGCAGTCGTATCGGCGCTGTGGTCGATGCCTTGCTTGCACTTGACACCACCGAACAATCCAACTCATCACCGACTCTTGGAGGCTAAGGGGAAAACCATGCTTCAATATATTCTTGTACCTCTGGCAGATCAATTCTCGGCGTTGAACGTGTTCCGTTACATCACGTTCCGCACCGGTGGTGCGGTGATGACGGCACTGATTCTGAGTTTCCTGTTTGGTCCTGTGCTGATTCGCGTGCTCAAAAATCGTCAGTCTGGCGGTCAACCCATCCGTGAAGATGGCCCCGAAAGCCATCTGCTGACCAAGCAGGGCACGCCGACCATGGGTGGTGTGCTGATCCTGCTGGCGTTGACCTGTGCCACGTTGTTATGGGCCGATTTATCCAACGGGTTTGTATGGGCGGCACTGGCGATCACCATTGCCTATGGTCTGATCGGCTTCATGGATGACTATTTGAAGGTCAGCCAGCGCAACAGCCGTGGACTGTCTGGCAAGCTAAAGCTCGTGTTGCAGGTCTCAATCGCAGCCGTGGTTGCATTCTGGATTCTAAGCCATCTGCCCGAACCACTGACGACAACACTCGCGGTGCCTTTTCTAAAGAGTGTGCTGCTTGATCTCGGCTGGGTGTTCGTGGTGTTTGCCGTGTTGGTCATGGTCGGCGCATCAAACGCCGTGAACCTGACCGATGGCCTCGACGGATTGGCGATCGTGCCGGTGATGATCGCCTCGGGTGTGTTCGTGCTCATCGCCTATCTGGTGGGCAACGCGGTGTTTTCGGATTACCTGCAATTACACTATGTGCCGGGGGCTGGTGAGTTATCTGTATTTTGTGGCGCACTCGTGGGTGCAGGGCTCGGCTTTTTATGGTTTAACGCACCGCCAGCACGCATCTTTATGGGCGATACTGGTTCACTTGCATTGGGCGGTGCATTGGGCGCCGTCAGTATCATTACAAAGCATGAGCTGGTGCTGGCTATCGTCGGTGGTTTGTTTGTGCTGGAGACCGTTTCCGTCATCGTTCAGGTGGCGTCCTTTAAATTAACGGGCAAGCGGGTTTTTCGCATGGCCCCACTTCACCATCATTTCGAACAAAAAGGATGGGCCGAGAGCACCATCGTCATCCGGTTTTGGATTATTGCCTCAATCCTGGCGCTTGTCGGGCTGGCAACTTTGAAACTGCGATGAGCAGGAGAGATACGCACGATGATTGACGTTTTTCCATTCGCAAGTTTTCCCGTTGCCGTCTTTGGGCTGGGGCGTTCGGGTTTGATTGCGGCGCGTGCCCTGCATAAAAGCGGCGCTGAAGTCTGGGCCTGGGATGACAATGAAAACGCGCGGGCGCGTGCCGAGGAAGCTGGCGTGCCGCTGGTCGATCTCTACAAATGCGACTGGAAAGAAACCACCACACTGGTGCTGAGCCCGGGTATTGCCCTGCATCACCCGGCACCCCATCCCATTGTTGAAATGGCACGTGCCGCCGAATGCGAAGTCATTGGTGATATTGAGTTGTTGGCGCGCACCCAACGTGACGCCGCCTATATCGGCATCACCGGGACCAATGGAAAATCCACCACCACGGCATTGCTCGGTCATATCATGCAGGTTTCGGGCCGCGAGGCAGAGGTCGGCGGCAATCTCGGCATGCCCGCGCTCGATCTGTTGCCGTTGGGCAACGAGGGCACGTACGTGCTGGAAATGTCGTCTTACCAGTTGGAACTGACCGTTTCGATTACCTATGACGTTGCGGTGCTGCTGAATCTATCGGCCGATCACCTTGAACGGCACGGCGGTATGGACGGCTACATTGCAGCAAAGAAAAGTATTTTCCACCGCCAGACTTCGCCGCGTACCGCAGTGATCGGTATTGATGATGAATACAGTGCGCGCATCTATGAAGAACTCAAGGCCGCCGGGGAACAGCGCGTCATTCCGATTTCTGGACATAGCGCTATTGATGGCGGCGTTTACGCACTTGATGGTACCTTGATTGACGATATGGATGGTCAGCGCACACCGGTAATGGATTTGCGTGGCGTGCCGACCTTGCCTGGTGTTCATAATTGGCAAAACACAGCTGCGGCTTATGCTGCCGCGCGCGCCGCCGGGGTTGAACCCCATGCCGTCATGGCCTGCATCAACAGCTACCCCGGTCTGGTTCATCGTCAGGAACTGGTTGAGAGCGTTGATGGTGTGCTGTTCGTCAATGATTCCAAGGCAACCAATGCCGACGCGGCGGCATGCGCACTGGCCAGCTACGAAACAATTTACTGGATCGCAGGCGGGCGTGAGAAAGACGGTGGTTACGCGGCGCTTGAGCCTCACCTCGATGTGGTGCGCCATGCCTATCTGGTGGGCGAGGGTGCGCAATCCATCGCGAGCATGCTTGGTGACAGGGTTCCCAGTACGATTTCAAAAACCATTGAGGCCGCAACACATGCCGCACACGAACAGGCCAAGGCTGACGGCATCAGCGGCTCGGTCGTGCTGTTGTCGCCAGCGTGCGCGTCATTCGATCAGTTCGACAGCTTCGAGACACGTGGCAATGCCTTCAAACACTACGTCGAGGCTTTGCCGGGTGAACACACCGACGCCGAAGAAGACTGGCAGGGAGACGCTGAATGAGCGCTGTCGCACGCACAGATACCAGCCTTGTCGGGCACTGGTGGTGGACGGTTGATCGCTGGCTATTGGTCATGATCGCCGCACTGGTATTTGCTGGCGGCGTGCTGACACTGGCGGCTTCGCCTGCGGTTGCTGAGCGTATTGGTCTTGATACCTATTATTTTGCCACGCGCCAGCTTGTCTTTCTGCCGCTTGGTGTGGCCGGGATGTTGGCCATTTCGCTTTTGAGCCCACGCGGTGTGCGCAGTGTTGCGCTGGCGATGACGGCAGGGGCCATCATTCTGATGGTGCTGACGCTGATCATTGGCGACGAGGTCAAAGGCGCAAGCCGCTGGATCCGCTTCGGTGGCTTTACGTTGCAACCGTCGGAATTTGTTAAGCCCGGGTTCGCTGTTCTCGCAGCATGGTTATTTTCGCGTCGTCGTCTCGATGAACGTTTTTCGGGGTATGCGTTTGCCACCGGACTTTACCTGTTGATTGCCGGGTTGCTGGCTTTGCAGCCCGATATCGGTATGACCATCGTGGTTTCTGCGGTCTGGGCGGTGCAGTTCTTTTTGGCTGGGCTACCGCTGATGCTGGTTATTGCGCTGGGTCTGCTGTTTTTGGCCGGTAGCGGCGCAGCGTACTTCACCTTTGATCATGTGCAATCACGCGTTGACCGGTTCCTCGATCCCAGTGCGGGCGAAGGTTATCAGGTCACGCGTGCGCTTGAGGCCCTGCGCAATGGTGGCTTGCTTGGCCGTGGCCCGGGTGAGGGTCACATCAAGGAAGTGCTGCCCGATGCTCATGCTGATTTCATTCTCGCCGTTGCGGGCGAAGAGTTTGGCCTGATTGTGTGTCTGCTGCTGGTCGCGTTGTTTGCTTTGATTGTATTCCGGGGTCTGAGCCGCGCATTTCGCGACGATGACCTGTTCGCCATGCTCGCGGTTTCCGGTCTGATGGTGCAGTTTGCCCTGCAAACCATCATCAATATGGCTTCGACCCTGAATATGATGCCGCCCAAGGGTATGACCCTGCCGTTTATATCCTATGGCGGGTCGTCAACGTTGGCGATTGCGCTGGGTATGGGCATGGTGCTCGCCCTGACGCGAGCGCGGCCCGGTTCGGCAGTCGGGACTGGCAAAGTTGTGAGGAGAAGCCCGTGAGCGGTCTGTCACGCACCATTGCGCTGGCCGCAGGCGGGACCGGCGGACACGTTTTTCCAGCCAGTGCGCTGGCGGCAGAAATGCACGCGCGTGGTTGGCGGGTGGTCTTTATAACGGATCGTCGCGGCGGTGCGGTGGGTGCCATGGCAGGCGTTGAAACCTATCAGGTGCGTGCTGGCGGTGTTGCCGGGAAATCCGTTTTTGGGCGCCTGCGCAGCATTGTGGAGCTCGCCATCGGTACGTTACAGGCGCGTAAGTTACTGCGCAGGCTGGCCCCTGACGTGGTGGTTGGTTTTGGCGGTTATGCTTCGGCACCAACCATGATGGCCGCGACATTTGGTGGTTATAAGACGGCAATTCATGAACAGAACGCTGTGCTCGGACGGGCCAACCGGTTGTTGGCCGGACGGGTTGATTGCATCGCAACCTCGTACGGCGAATGCCGCGCTGTGCCGCCTGCATCAAAACACAAGGTGTTGCTGAGCGGTATGCCGGTACGTCCGGAAATTGCAGCCATGCATGATGCGGGTTATCCCGATATTGATGATGAGGGACCGTTGGGACTTTTGGTACTCGGCGGCAGTCAGGGCGCAAGGGTACTGAGCGAGGTTGTACCCGCTGCCATAGGCAAACTGGATAACGCTATTCGCTACCGTCTGCGTATTGTGCAGCAGTGCCGTGCAGAGGACATCGAGCGTGTTCGTGCAGCTTACCGCGATATGGAGGTCAGCGCCGAACTCCACACGTTTTTTGGTGATGTGCCTCAGCGCCTGAGTGCTGCGCACCTGTTGATCGCACGGGCAGGGGCTTCCACGGTGGCCGAGGCGCTCGCTGTCGGTCGCCCGAGTGTTTTGGTGCCTTACCCCCACGCCGTAGATGACCACCAGTCAGCCAATGCTCATGCTGTGGCTGAGGCTGGCGCAGGGTGGATGATGGATCAGAGTGTATTTACGCCAGAAAATCTGGCCGCACGGTTGGGTGAATTGTTCGCTTCACAGGGCATTATTCAGGGGGCCGCCGCATGTGCACGCAAGGTCGGTCTAACCGATGCTGCGCGGTGTCTGGCTGATATGGTCGAAGGCCTTGTCGGTGAACTCGGTTATGACAAACACAATAAACAAGAAGGCAGTACAGGGGCATGAAAACGCTTCCCCTTGATTTGGGCAAAATTCATTTCGTCGGTATCGGCGGTATCGGTATGAGCGGTATAGCCGAGGTCCTGCATACGCTGGGTCATGCGGTGCAGGGCAGTGATCTGTCGGAAAACCCGAATGTAAAACGGTTGCGTAAAATGGGTATCGAGGTCGCTATCGGTCACGCCGGAGAAAATCTGGGCGAGGCCAAGGTGGTTGTCATTTCCTCTGCGGTAAAAGCCGATAATCCAGAAGTTGTCGCTGCGCGCGAACATTTGGTTCCCGTGGTCAAGCGCGCCGAGATGCTTGGCGAACTGATGCGTTTGAAGTGGGGCGTTGCGGTTGGTGGCACGCATGGCAAGACAACGACGACCTCATTGCTTGCGGCGTTATTCGATACCGCCGGGCTTGATCCAACCGTCATCAATGGCGGCATCATCAATGCCTGGGGCTCCAATGCGCGGCTCGGCAATGGCGAGTGGATGGTGGTTGAGGCCGATGAGTCCGATGGCACCTTTCTGAAATTACCTGCCACCATTGCGGTGGTGACCAATATCGATCCCGAGCACCTTGATCACTATGGATCGTTCGATGCGGTGCGCGATGCTTTCATGCAGTTCGTTGAAAACCTGCCTTTCTATGGTTTTGCTGCATTGTGCGTTGACCATCCCGAGGTTCAGGCGCTGATCCCGCGTGTTTCGGATCGCCGGGTGGTGACATACGGCTTTAGCCCACAGGCTGATATACGTGGCGTTAACGTTAACGCATCCCCTGACGGTATGCGTTTTGACGCTGTGATCACCCATCGCCGTGATGGTTCGCAACGCACGATTGAAAATATTCATTTGCCCATGCACGGCGAACATAACGTCCAGAATGCCCTGTCTTGTTTGGTTATCGCTGATGAAATGGGTATCGCAGATGATGTCGTGGTGCGCGCGCTGGCTGGCTTCGAAGGCGTTAATCGGCGCTTTACCAAGACCGGCGAAGCTGCCGGGATCACGGTTATTGATGATTATGGGCATCACCCGGTAGAAATTTCTGCGGTGCTGAAAGCCGCACGTGGCGCGGCACAGGGCCAGGTTCTGGCCGTGGTGCAACCGCATCGGTATAGCCGTCTTAAGGATTTGTTTGAAGAGTTCTGTACATGCTTCAACGACGCCGATGCTGTTTTGGTCGCAGATGTCTATGCGGCAGGCGAGGCGCCCATCGCGGGGGCTGATCGTGACGCGCTGGTCGCAGGCCTGCGCGAACATGGTCATCGCACCGTTATGGGCGTCAATGCGCCGGGTGATCTGGCGGCATCGATTATGGAATTGGCCAAGCCCGGCGACATGGTGGTGTGTCTGGGCGCAGGTAACATTACCCAGTGGGCGGCGGCATTGCCTGATGAATTGGGTGCGCTGGCGGCCAAGTTGGAGGAGACACGTTGATGATTGCGGCAGAACGCTTCAGCACCAATTTGATTGCTCGCTTGCCCGAAGTACGTGGTGAGTATGTCGAGCAGGCTTCCCTGTCGCGCTATACGTGGTTTCGCACTGGTGGTCCGGCTGAGGTTCTGTTCAAGCCCGCTGATGCGGATGATCTGGCGGCCTTTATCGAACGCAAACCGCAAGACGTCCCTGTTACGGTGATCGGTGTTGGCTCAAATCTGCTCATTCGTGATGGCGGTGTACCCGGTGTGGTGGTTCGGTTAGGGCGCGGTTTTGGCTGCGTCAGTGTCCGCGAGGACCGAATTATGGCCGCGGGTGGCGCACTCGATGTCAGCGTGGCGGCAGCGGCTCGCGACGCTGGATTAAGCGGACTGGAATTTCTGGCCGGTATTCCCGGCACCATTGGTGGTGCTGTGCGAATGAACGCCGGGGCCTATGAACGCGAAATGAAAGATATCGTGCTCTACGCGCGCGTTGTGGATTCCGATGGTAACCAGCGCCATGTGCGCGCCGATGAAATGGGTTTTGATTATCGCCACACGGATATGCCTGAAGACTGGATTGTTATTGGTGTGGTGCTGCAAGGTGCCAAGGATGATCGTGGATCTGTTGCGCGCCGGATGGAGGAAATTCGTAGCCAGCGCGAAGAGACTCAGCCCCTGCGTACGCGCACCGGTGGCTCGACCTTCGCCAATCCCAATCCAAATGACAGCGGCGGCCGCAAGGCATGGCAGTTAATTGACGATGCGGGGTGTCGCGGTCTGGTGCGTGGCGGTGCCATGGTGTCAGAAAAGCATTGTAATTTCCTGCTCAACACTGGCGAGGCGACCTCGACTGATCTGGAAGGTCTGGGCGACGACGTGCGCCGCCGTGTTCTGGCACGGACGGGTGTTGAGCTGAAATGGGAAATCCGCCGCATCGGGCTTGCACTTGATGGGGGGCGTGCATGACTAAAAATATCGCGGTGCTCATGGGCGGATGGTCTGCTGAACGTGAAGTCTCACTGGTCAGTGGTGCGTCCTGCGCCAATGCGCTGAAACGTGCGGGGTATGGCGTTACGCCGATCGATGTGCAGCGCGATATGGGCGCTTTGCTAACCCGTTTGCTGCCGCGTCCCTACGCCGTGTTCAATGCCTTGCATGGTCGTTTTGGTGAGGATGGCTGCGTACAGGGTCTGCTCGATATTCTGGGTGTTCGCTATACGCACTCTGGTTTGTTGGCATCTGCCATCGCCATGAACAAACCCATGGCCAAACGCCTGTTTGCAGCCAAAGGCCTGAGCGTCGCTGAAGAGCTGATTGTTGATCAGGATACGCTTTTGGCAGGTGACCCTATGCCGCGGCCATATGTCGTCAAACCTATCAACGAAGGCTCCAGCGTGGGCGTGCATATCGTACGCGAGGGTTCAAATGATCTGCCTTACAGTGAAAGCGGCTGGCCGTATGGATCAGAGGTCATGGTTGAACGCTTTATCAACGGACGCGAACTAACCGTTGCTGTGATGGGCAAGGGTGACGCGGCCAAGGCTATGTCGGTAACCGAGATTACGACCGCGCGTGGATTTTATGATTACGACGCAAAGTACGAGGACGGCGGTTCGATTCACGTGGTGCCTGCCGATATCGATCAGACTGTATTTGATGAAGCCAAGCGCGCAGCCGAAGTGGCGCACTGCGCGCTGGGCTGTCGCGGTATATCGCGTACCGATTTCCGCTACGACGGTAAAGAGCTGTATGTGCTTGAGGTCAACACCCAACCCGGTATGACGCAAACTTCTTTGGTGCCCGAACAGGCGCAGGCCATTGGTATGTCGTTCGAGGAACTGGTGGGTTGGATGGTTGAGAACGCGGAGTGCGACGAATGAGCACGGCCGCGAAAAAACAGGTTAAGACAGCGCGGCGTTCTGCGCCACAGGGCAAACCGCGCAAACGTGCGACGCCACTTTGGCGGCGCCGCAGTTTTCGCGTGGCTGTTTGTGTTGTCGTGTTACTTGGCATGGGTGGCAGTGGATGGTGGTTGCTGCGCACGGGTGCGCTTGAGCAAGTGGTTCAGACCGGGAAATGGCAGGCCATCGCAGTTTCGGCCCAAGCTGGTTTGAAAATTGATGAAGTGCTCGTGGTCGGGCGCGATCATACCAATCAGGAAAAACTTCTCGAGGCTCTGGGAACATCACGTGGCGCACCGATTTTGGCGTTCGATGTGAGGCGTGCCAAGCAGCGCGTTGAGAAACTGCCATGGGTGCGGCGGGCTTCCGTGGAGCGCATGCTGCCCGATACTATCCTGCTCAGTGTGGAAGAGCGCAAGCCGTTGGCTTTGTGGCAGAGCGATGGGCAATTTTCGCTGATTGACTATGAGGGGCAGATTATTCTGCGCCACGGTCTGGAAGCCTATCGTGACTTGATGATTGTGGTTGGTTCAGATGCGCCGCGCCATACAGCCAACTTGCTGGAAACGCTCGGCTCCCAGCCTGAACTTCTGAGCCTTGTACGCGCTGCCGTATGGGTTGGTGGACGGCGCTGGAATTTGAAATTGATTGGTGGAATTGATGTGCAGCTACCCGAGCAGGACGCGACACTGGCGTGGACACGCCTTGCGCAGTACCAGCGCTCGCATGGAGTTCTTGAACGTGATGTCCTGATTGTCGACTTGCGTATGCCTGACCGGTTGATCGTACGCAAATCGCCTTCGCAGAGCGGGACGACAGCCGACTTGGGGCAAGAGACATAAGCGGATGAGACGATGAAAAAAGTAAACAGACAGCCATTGCCGAGAAACGGCCTGATTGCGGCGCTGGATATTGGCACGACCAAGATTTGCTGCTTGATCGCGCGTATGGGTGAATTCGGACCCAAGATCGTCGGCATCGGTCATCAGGTATCTGCAGGCATGCGCAATGGCACAGTGGTTGATATGGATGCACTCGAAGGTGCCGTCCGTGCCACGGTCGAAGCCGCTGAACAGATGGCCGAAGACAACGTGCGCGATGTGACCATTAATCTGACCAACGTAGGCGTGCGGTCACGTTTGATTGCCTATGAAGTTTCCACCGCCGGACACCGTATCGATGAGGCCGATCTACGTCATCTGCTTGACCCGCATGCTCTGCAGGCTGAAGAAGGTGAGGGACGTGAGCGGGTTCATACCATTCCTGTTGGTTACAGCATTGATGGCACGCGCGGTGTGCGCGATCCCATTGGTATGTATGGCGACCGGCTGGCGGTGAATATGCACGTGGTCTCGGCGTCATCGCCGGCCATGCGAAATTTAGAGACTGCTGTGGCGCACTGCCACTTGGGCGTCGCTGATGCGGCTGTATCACCCTATGCTTCGGCGCTGGCCTGCCTGGTTGGGGATGAGACAAAGCTTGGCGTGACAATGATTGATATGGGCGGCGGCACGACCACGGTTGCCGTGTTCTTTGATGGTGAACTGGTGCACACCGATGTGGTGCCGCTTGGCGGGTCTCATATTACAAATGATATTGCGCGCGGCCTGTCGACGCCGTTGGGTCATGCCGAACGGGTCAAGACGCTATTTGGTAACGCCGTGCCGTCATCGTCTGATGATCGCGCCGTGATCGAAGTACCGCTTATTGGGGAAGATGGTGTTGGTGAGGCCAGTCAGGTGCCACGTTCCATGCTGATTGGTATTATTCGCCCACGCGTCGAGGAAACCTTTGAATTGATACGGGATCGCCTGGCCCAGGCTGGCTTTGAACAGGTTTCTGGCCCGCGCGTGGTGCTGACGGGTGGTGCTTCGCAACTGCCCGGGGTCAGTGATGTGGCCGCCCAGGTACTCGAACGACAGGTTCGTATTGCGCGCCCGACACCGATTGATGGTTTGGCCGAGGCCGTATCAGGTCCGGCGTTTTCGACCTGCGTGGGCCTGATTAATTATGCTGCGAGCGCATCGCGTGAAGCCAATGCCGGAATATTCCAGCCCGCAGCGCACAGCGGCAGTAAATTTGGCCGTCTGGGCCAGTGGTTTCGGGAAAATTTCTAAAATGAAAAAAATTAAAAAATTCACGTCATCATCCAAATTTTTACCTGATATCAACCATGTCGCTTTAAACGATAGAGATGTTGAGTGATCCGGAGGGCACCATGAGTATCAACCTGAGCGTTCCTGAAATGCATATTGAGCAGGAACTAAAGCCAAGAATTACCGTAGTCGGCGTCGGTGGCGCAGGCGGAAATGCGGTCAACGATATGATTTCCTCGCAGTTGGAAGGCGTGGAGTTCCTGGTGGCAAATACTGATGCCCAGGCACTGCAGGGTTCCAATGCCGAGCGTCGGGTGCAGATGGGCGCTTCCATCACCCACGGACTGGGTGCTGGCGCAAAACCTGATGTCGGTCGTGCCGCCGCTGAGGAATCGCTCAGTGAACTTCTGGAGCATCTCGATGGTTCGAACATGGCTTTTGTTGCTGCCGGTATGGGTGGTGGTACCGGAACGGGTGCCGCACCGGTTATTGCCAGAGCAGCGCGTGAAAAAGGTATCCTGACCGTTGGTGTGGTGACCAAGCCCTTCCATTTCGAAGGCGTGCACCGCATGCGTCTGGCCGAACAGGGTATTGAGGAACTCGAGCAGTATGTTGATACGCTGATCGTTATTCCCAACCAGAACCTGTTCCGTATCGCCAATGAGAAAACCACGTTTGCTGACGCCTTCCGGATGGCTGACGAAGTGCTTTACTCTGGTGTGCGTGGCGTGACGGACCTGATGGTTATGCCCGGCATGATCAATCTGGATTTTGCCGATATCCGTTCGGTTATGAGCGAGATGGGCAAGGCCATGATGGGCACCGGTCAAGCCGAGGGTGAACGTCGTGCGCTCGATGCTGCCGAAGCCGCCATCGCAAATCCGCTGCTTGATGATTGCTCCATGAAGGGTGCCAAGGGCGTTCTGATCAATATCACCGGCGGCAGCGATATGACGTTGTTCGAGGTTGATGAAGCTGCTAACCGCATCCGCTCGGAAGTCGACGAAGATGCTTATATCATTTTTGGTTCGGCCTTTGATAATGACCTTGACGGTCAGGTGCGTGTTTCTGTGGTTGCGACCGGCATTGATGCTGAAGCTTCCAAGCGCGCTGCACCGGCTATTCTGAGTGCGATGGAGCGCCCTGCATCACAGACTATTCAGACGGCTGAAGCAGACGACCCGGTAGAGGTGCTTCGTCTTCCCGACGAGCCTGAGGTCGCGCAAGCCCCTTTAATGGCTGACAGCGAACCATTGGTTCCGTACGGCCATGTCGAGGTTGAAGACGATCATACGACTGACGAAGCGGTTGGTGTGGCTGAACTGGGAAATCCAGAGCTGCCCATTGATGTTCCGGCTGAAGAGGTTGAAGCTGATGCAGCGACCCAAGCTGAACCGATGACCTTGGCAGAAGAGATTAAGGCATTGTCCCCCGCAGTAGCGGACGTCATGCCTGAGCCAGCGCCTGTTGTCATACCAGAGGTTGAAATTGCACCTGCTGCCATGCCGGGTATGGATGGCAAAGACGCATTTATTCCACCTGCACCGGCGATGGCTGCGGGTAAGGAAGAGATCGCACCTGCCAAGCCTTATGCTGCCGCTGCAATGGTCAATGGCGCAAGTGAGCCAAGCGGTGTTGTATCCACGTTGCCAACACGCGATTCGGTCAAGAAACGCGCCGGTAGCCTGTTTGGCCGGATTATGGGTGCAAATAAAACCATCGAAACGCCCCAGCCGCTTGATTGGCAAAGCAACCCTCCCGCTGAACGCGAATCGGCATCTATAACGCAGCAGCCGACTCTGCATGCCAGCCCTGCACCCATGCAGAGTACGATGCCCAGCATGCCGCAGAGCTCGCCGAGCATGGCTGTCGCGCAGAGCCAGTTAAGTGCTATGGAAGAGGCTGAGCGTGCCCCTGCAGCCGATGCTCAGGAAGACTTGCTGGATATCCCGGCATTCCTGCGACGTCAGGCGAATTAGGTGTAAAAATAGACACGCATTTTGCGATGTTTTACGGGGGGAGCGCCAATCAGCGCTCCCCCTGTTTTTTTGTTATTTAACCGCCTCTTAAGCAGGTTTCTATAGCGTAACAAAAGGAAACAAAGAGTGATTTGTGCGTTGCGGTATGGATTGGTATCAATATAGCAACTTAAAAAGGCTGCCCGACCTTGGCGCCGCGTTCATGAATGAAGTTTCATTTATGAGCGAAATAACAAACTGGATATGGAGAACACGCGAAGATGGACGGTATCGACCACCTAAGCGCGGATAAAATTTCCCTTCGTCAACGTACGCTAAAAGCCGCCATTGATTGTACTGGCGTGGCTTTGCACAGTGGTAACGACGTTAAGATGACCATGCGTCCCGCCGAAGCTGATGCGGGCATTGTATTCCGCCGCACCGATGTGGCGGGCAAGGGTGCGGAAATTCCAGCACTTTGGCATAACGTGGTTGATACGCGTCTGTGCAGTGTTTTGGGTAACGATGATGGCATTACCGTTTCGACGGTCGAGCACGTCATGGCGGCCTTGGCTGGTTGTGGCATTGATAACGCGTTGATCGATATCAACGGCCCCGAAGTGCCAATCATGGATGGCAGCTCTGAGCCTTTCGTATTTCTGATTGAATGCGCTGGAGTGGTTGATCTGGATGCGCCACGTCGTGTCATCCGTGTCCTCAAACAGATCAGTGTTAGCGATGATGCTTGCAGCGTGACGTTAAGCCCTGCGCAGCATTTTTCCGTCGACATGAAAATTGATTTCGACAGTGCCGCTGTGAATTGCCAAAACATCCGTCTGGGTGTCGTCAATGGTGTGTTCTCCAAGGAATTGGCCCGCGCCCGCACGTTTGGCTTCCTGCACGAAGTCGAGGCTATGCGCGCAGTCGGTCTGGCTAAGGGTGGTTCGCTTGAGAATGCTATCGTGATTTCAGGTGATGAGGTCATGAACGAGGACGGTTTGCGCTTCGATGACGAATTCGTTCGTCATAAAGCACTCGACGCAGTCGGTGATATGTATCTTGCTGGTGGTCAGATTATTGGCGCTTTCAGCGGCGAACGTTCAGGTCATGCGATGAATAACGCGCTGCTTCATGCACTGTTTGCTGACGAATCGGCGTGGACGTATGGCACCTTGTCATTAAGCGATGCCGAGAACGTTCCAAATGGTGGCCTGCAGGCTGAATTATCACCTGTTCCGATGGCTGCAACTGCCTGATTTTAAGTAAAAACATACGGTATTCTTAAGGGCGCTCGGTCTCCGATCAGCGCCCTTAAGAATGTTCGTCATCCGCGTTGGGCATGTTATAGTCACGCGACTTTACGTGTGGCGCTATGCGTCCACATTCATCTGAAAACCTGTGAATGTTCGGGAATGAGAATGGCCAGTTCTAGGGGCCCTGAAATGGCGGGGCCAGCGAAGGAAAATACCCTTCGTGATCGCTTTCATATGATTGCCAGGCTGCGCATCTGCGCACGTGAAACCCCGGCCAGAATTGTATCGCTCATGGCGATCATACTGCTTGTTGCAGCCTGCGCTGCCGATGATACCGATGAGTATGTCGAGGAACCTGTCAACACACTCTACAATGTTGCACAGGACTATATGGCCAAGAAGGAATACGAGCGAGCAGCGCTTAAATTTGACGAGGTCGAGCGCCAGCATCCCTATTCCAAGTGGGCCACCAAGGCGCAGCTTATGTCGGCCTATGCTTACTACATGGATAACAAATACGACGATGCTGTGATTGCGCTTGATCGTTTCATTCAGCTCCATCCATCTCATAAAGATGTTCCCTATGCCTACTACCTCAAGGCATTGTCCTATTATGAGCAGATTTCGACAGTTGATCGCGATCAGCTGATGACGGACAACGCGCGGCGTACACTCAACGAGCTGATGACGCGTTTTCCACAAAGCAAGTTCGCGCGTGATGCCAAGGTCAAGATGGACCTGACTGTCGATCACCTTGCTGGCAAGGAAATGGAAATCGGCCGGTATTATCAACGCCAGAACCATCACCTTGCAGCGATTAACCGTTTCAAGACTGTGATTGATCATCATCAGACGACGATCCATGTGCCTGAGGCTCTGTTGCGTATGACGGAGTCCTATATGGCGCTGGGGTTACGCGAAGAAGCCCGTAAGACGGCTTCGATATTGGGGCATAATTTCCCCGGCAGCGAATGGTATTTAGATGCCTACCAATTGGTTGAGGGCAAGACCCTGCAATCAGAAGGTGGCGAAGATGAATCCTGGTATAAAATCTGGTAAGCGGTTTTTAACTGCGTGGATCGGCCCGGCGGCATGCTCACGACACTTTCCATTCGAGACGTAGTCCTGATCGAGAAACTTGATCTTGATTTTCGTGCGGGTCTGTCCGTGTTGAGCGGAGAAACCGGCGCGGGGAAATCGATCCTGCTGGACTCCCTCGGGCTTGCCCTCGGCGCGCGTGCCGAGGCCGGGTTGGTGCGACAGGGCGCTGAGCAGGCCTCCGTGAGCGCAGCATTCGACGGCATTGATGGGTTGATCGATGATATCCTGCAGGACCAAGGCCTCGGCGCTGACGTTGCCGCAGAAGGCCTGATCGTCAAGCGGGTGCTTGGTAAGGACGGACGCTCGCGTGCCTTTGTGAACGGAGAACCCGCCACCATTGGTGCGTTGCGGGCCATTGGCGAGCGGTTGGCAGAGGTTCACGGTCAGTTTGAAAGCCAACGATTGCTCAATCCATCGGCGCATCGTGGCTTGCTTGATGCTTATGGGGCGCTGGAACCTGCTGGCGTGAAAACGGCCAAGACATGGCGAAGCTGGCGTGCATATGAAGCCGCCGTGCGTGATGCCCAGGAAGCCTATGAAAAAGCGCAGCGTGAGGAGGACTTCCTGCGTCACGCGGTTGAGGAAATTTCCGCGTTGGCACCAAGCGCTGGCGAGGAAAGCGAGTTGGCTGAAAATCGCACAGTGATGATGCACGGTGAAAAAATCGCCGAGGCAATTGATGGTGCGAAAAAAGACATGGCCTATGGCCCACGTGGCGGTATCGAAGGCTCTCTGCAAAGTGCCGCACGCCAGTTACACAGGCTGGCCGACAAGGTCGATGGGCGCTTTGAACCTGTCATCGCGACCATTGATCGGGCTTCAGCTGAGGTTGCAGAAGCCATATCGGATCTTGATCGGTTGAGTTCCGACATGGACCTGAATCCGGCCAGTCTTGAACGCGTTGAAGAACGCCTGTTCGCGCTGCGTGCCTTGGCACGCAAACACGGTGTGTCGGTCGATGCACTGGCCGCGCTGCTTGAGGACTTTGAAAGCCAACTTACGTCTATCGAGCATGGTGGCGCCGATATCATCCGTCTGAAGGCCGAGGCCGAGGCTGCTCGCACGACCTATCAAGAGAGCGCCACTGCATTAAACAAGGCACGCACCAAGGCCGCTACCCGTATGGAAAAGGCTGTCAGCGGCGAACTGGCACCCTTGAAGCTCGGCAATGCACGCTTCAACGTTGCAGTTGAGGCCCTTGATGAAGCCGAATGGGGCGAAAACGGCATGGACAGGGTTTCATTCCTGATCGCGACCAATCCGGGCAGCGCCCCGGGGCCTATCGGCAAAATTGCCTCGGGTGGCGAACTGGCCCGCTTTACTTTGGCGCTCAAGGTGGTGTTGGCACAGACCGACAATGTACCGACCATTGTCTTTGACGAGGTTGATAGCGGTATCGGTGGCGCGACAGCCGCCGCCGTAGGTGAACGTCTGGCCGCTCTGGCCGATGATGTTCAGGTGCTGGTGGTGACCCATTCACCACAGGTGGCATCCATGGGCGCGCAGCACTGGCGTGTCAGCAAGGGTGATGGCGCGCTCAATGGTGGAATACGCACCAGTGTCGACGTGCTTGATGCCGCACAACGCGAAGAGGAGATCGCCCGTATGCTCTCGGGTGCTGAAATCACTGATGAGGCCCGTGCAGCGGCAGCCAGCTTGTTGAGCGAGCGGGCCGAAGGAACGGCGGCGTGAGTGGCAAAGATACGGGCTTTCGCGACATCGCGGTAGAGGACCTGACCCCCCTTGAAGCGGCAGAGGAATTGCGTGCCCTGTCCGAACAGATTACGGCACATGACCTAGCCTATCACCAGTCTGACGCGCCTGTGGTCACGGACGCTGAATATGATGCCCTGCGCCAACGCAACGATGCTCTTGAGGCTGCATTTAGGGAATTGGTTCGACCCGATAGCCCATCCAAGCGGATCGGCGCCGCGGTGTCGTCTGGCTTTGGCAAGGTCAAACACGCACGCCCCATGCTTTCGCTCGGCAATGCATTTTCGCGTGAAGATGTGGATGACTTCCTTGATCGTATCCGCCGTTTTCTGGGACTTGAAGCTGGCGAGGTTGTTGAGATCGCTGCTGAACCCAAGATTGACGGGCTTTCCATTACACTACGATATGAACAGGGCCGCTTTGTGCAGGCCGCCACGCGCGGTGATGGTGCCGAGGGCGAGGATGTCACCCATAACCTGATGACGTTCAGCGAAGAGCAGGTCCCCAAGACGCTACCGGGTGATGTCCCTGACGTGGTCGAGGTGCGTGGTGAAGTCTTTATGGCCAAGTCGGAATTTGCTGCGTTAAATGAGCGTCAGGAAGCCCGTGGACAGAAACTGTTCGCCAATCCACGCAATGCAGCCGCCGGTAGCTTGCGACAACTTGATGCAAGCGTGACAGCGCGCCGCAAACTGCATTTTTTTGCTTATGCCTGGGGTGAGGTCAGCCAGCCGTTGGGTGCGACCCATGCTGACGTGCTTGCGCAGTTCCGGCAGTGGGGTTTCAGCATCAACCCGCTGGAACAGGCCTGCGCGAGCCTGGATGACATCATGGATTTCTATGAGCATGTTGGGCTGGAACGCGCCGGGCTGGATTATGATATCGACGGCATTGTTTATAAGGTCAACCGGCTGGACTGGCAGGAACGGTTAGGCTTTATCAGCCGTGCGCCGCGCTGGGCCATCGCCCACAAGTTTCCTGCCGAAAAAGCATTTACCATATTAAACGAGGTCCGCGTGCAGGTCGGGCGTACCGGTAAACTGACGCCGGTTGCTGAACTTGAACCCGTTAATGTGGGCGGGGTCGTGGTCAGCCGCGCTACGCTGCACAACGAGGATGAAATTAATCGTCTGGGCGGTGTCTGCTCTGGTGATACGGTTATGATCCAGCGCGCTGGTGATGTTATACCGCAGGTTCTTGAAGTGCTGAGCGACAAGCGCCCTGATGGTGCCATACCGTTTGTTTTTCCCACGGCATGCCCCGAATGTGGCAGTGCTGTGGTGCGCGAGGACGGTGAGGTCGCATGGCGCTGCAGTGGTGGGTTGGTGTGTCGTGCCCAGGCGGTCGAGCGCCTGAAACACTTTGTTTCGCGCGACGCTTTCGATATTGAGGGCTTCGGCGGCAAGCATATCGAGGCCTTCCTCGATGATGGGCTTATCAAGACGCCAGCCGATATCTTCCTTCTGAAAGAAAAGCACCGCGATACCATCGCCAAACAGGAAGGCTGGGGCGATAAGTCCGCCGATAACTTGATGACGGCAATTGATGCGCGCCGTTCCGTGCCGCTTGATCGTTTCATCTACGGGCTCGGCATCCATCACGTCGGGCAGACCACGGCCAAACTGGTGGCACGCCATTACGGTTCTTTCGATAATTGGCGCCATGCCATGAACATCATGGCCGCGACGATTGGCACGCAGGAACGTCAGGAACTGGTTGAACTGGATTCCATCGGCGATGCGGTGGCCGATGCCTTGGTGAATTTCTTCCACGAACCGCACAATATTGAAGTGCTTGATGCATTGAAGAGCGAACTTGTCATCAAGGACGTAGAAGCACCCGACACCTCGTCCTCACCCGTGGCAGGCAAGACCGTGGTGTTCACCGGTACGTTGGAAACCATGAGCCGTAGCGAGGCCAAGGCGCGCGCCGAGACACTGGGCGCAAAGGTGGCTGGGTCAGTATCGAAGAAAACCGATTATGTCGTTGCCGGTCCGGGTGCGGGCTCGAAGGCCAAGAAGGCACAGGAACTCGGCATTGAGGTGCTCAGCGAGGCAGATTGGCATACGCTGGTTAACGCTCCGCCGGGTTAAATCAAATTTTACGCCGTCATGTATGGTTGGCGTTATTGCCATATCACAAGCCCATCATGACAATAGATACGGCTTGATAAAGGGTTTTGGTTGAACGATTTCTGCATGCGAGGCATGGTTTAGGTCTTGCCCGACAGAGACGAAGGATCCTTTATTCATGCGCCAGTTAATTGATGTCATCGAAGGCCTTGTAACCGCAACGTCCATCGTTGGCGGCGAGAGCGTTGATGCCATAAATTATACGCTCGAAAACGTCGATTGGTCGGCCAAATTAAAGAAACATGCAGCTCAGAGCGTACCTGTTGTGGATGCGTGGTTGGACGAAGCTTGTGCGCATTCCGGCCAATATGGATCAAACCCTCATATGATTGCCGAGGCCGCCCTTGAGGTGCGCAATGAAATTCAATGGCACGAAGCCTACGAGGAATTTGATGACGAGCCCGACATGGCGGCATTTCGGCGCAGCTATGCGTGGTGTTCAGTGATCGGTGCACATGCGCCGCTTCACAGCACCAAGATCGAAGCCGGGCTGACGTTACAAGGGCCAGATACCTATTATCCGCCCCATGTTCATCAGGCCGAGGAAGTATATTGGCTTGTCGGTGGTGATGGCGACTGGAAGATCGGGTCAGAGCCGTGGTTCGGCGTTGAGCCCGGTGACATGATGTTTCACTCCAGCGGTGTGCGTCACGCCATGCAGACCAACACCGCCCCTATGTTGGCTATGTGGCTGTGGACCAGCCATCTGGATTCCGAGCTGGTTATTGTGCGGGGCTAGGCCATGCCTGACCAACTCAATGCGGACGCTCGGCGTCTCATGCACAATCGATCATTCGTCTATGGCCTGATCGGGTTGGCATCTGTTATTGGCTGGATCGTGCTTTGGTCCATGGCTTATTCGCATGCTGCCGAGCTTGGCAGCTTCTCGGCGCTCGGTCCGGGCATGCAGGTTATTGATACGCTTGCCGGATTATTTGGTGGCGAGGACGCGCCCATTGAGGGCGTGTGGGGTGATATCTGCCGCGCTTTTGCCACGGCTGGTAATGCTCACGTTGGAGCTTGGTCGTGGCAGCAGGGTTTGCTGGCTTTACTGATGTGGCAGGTCATGGCCGTTGCCATGATGCTGCCTACTGCCGCCCCGGTGATCGCGGCCTATGGCGATATTCGTCATGCTGCATTGGACAAAGGCAAAGACGCCGCACCGAGCAGCATATTCGTTGCCGGGTACTTGTTGGTATGGGCGCTGCTTGGGCTGCTCGCCACGCTATTACAGTGGGCTCTGAACATCTTTGGTGTTGGCACGGCTGACCTGATGAGCTTTGCTCCACTGGCTGGTGGTGCCGTGCTTATTCTGGCTGGCGCCTATCAGTGGAGTGCACTGAAAGAGGCGTGTCTGAGCCAGTGCCGCTCACCCATGCGTTTTTTCATGAGCCATTGGCGCGATGGTAACTTTGGTGCACTGCGTATGGGGGCGCGACACGGTATATATTGTGCCGGGTGCTGCTGGGCATTGATGGCGCTGATGTTTGTTGGGGGTACGATGAATTTGATATGGATGGCACTGCTAACAGCTGCCATGCTGATTGAGAAAGTTACCCCCCGTGCCAAGCTGTATGGCAGGATTGCCGGGGGGCTGTTTATTGTGTGGGGTGTTCTATTGAGCGCCGTGGGGCTGAATTTACTGGGGATATGACGATGAAAAAGAATTGGACCATCAAGGGTGAGCTCATCCTCAACTGTAGCTGTACGGTGTTCTGCCCATGCGTGGTGTCGCTCGGTGAGCACCCGCCCACGGAAGGATACTGTCAGGGTTGGGCCGGTATCCATATTGACGAAGGCAGCTTTGGCAATGCCTCTCTGGATGGTCTCAATGTAGGAATATTGCTCGATATCCCCGGTAACATGGGTCGTGGTAACTGGACCGCCGCACTCTACGTGGACGAGCGTGCCAATGGCGCAGCATTGTCAGGGCTTGAGAAAATCTTCACCGGACAGGCGGGCGGCAGCACGGGCTTGCTCAGTATTTTAGTGGGTAATTTTCTTGGTACACAGCAGGTGCCCATTTCCTATGCAAAAAATGGTGACACGCGCCATTTCCATATTCCAAAGAAAATAGAAGGCAGCATCACCCCCATTACGGGTGGCAACAGAAAAGACCCCGTGGTTATCCAGAACAGCGGATATTGGATCGCCCCCGATGTGGTGGTGGCTAAGGCTGACAAGAGCCGCGTGCGTGATTTTGGCCGTGTGTGGAATTTTGATGGTCGCAGTGCCGAGTTGTGCAAACTCGACTGGTCCGGCTGATAGCACGCCTGCTTTCGCACCGGGGCAGGGGCCGTGAATAAACAAGGGGGAGGGATGGATGTCTGACAGCGCAACAAGTCATTATGACAGCGCTCTGCAAAAGAACGCCGCAAATCACGTGGCGCTGTCGCCGCTTTCATTCATCAAACGCTCACGCGATGTGTATCCCCATTATGACGCCGTGATCTACGGCCATCGCCGTTATACGTGGGCAGAGACCTATGAACGCTGCGTGCGGCTTGCGGGCGCGTTATCAGACCTTGGTATCGGCATTGGTGATACCGTGACGGTCATGGCCGCCAACACACCAGAATTGTTTGAGGCCCACTTTGGCGTGCCCATGAGTGGCGCGGTGCTCAATACGGTCAATACGCGACTCGATGCCGCTACGGTGGCCTATATCCTTGAGCACAGCGAAGCTAAAGTGTTGATCGCAGATAGCCAATTCTCACCCATTGTGTCCAAGGCACTTGCGATGCTCGGGCGCGATGATCTGCACGTTATCGATATCGTCGACGATCAGGCCGTGCTGGGCGCAGGCGAGGGTGAGTGCTTGGGCAGGGCAGACTATGAGGCCTTTATCGCTGGCGGTGATCCGGGCTATGCGTGGCAGCTACCAATCAATGAATGGCAGGCGCTAGCGCTGAATTATACATCCGGTACCAGTGGGCGGCCCAAGGGCGTGGTCTATCACCACCGTGGCTCCTATCTCTTGAGCATGGGAACCGTGATCGGTTGGGGGCTGCCGAACCACCCGAAGTATCTCTACACAGTGCCCATGTTTCACTGCAACGGCTGGGGCCATGCGTGGACCATGGCGGCGCTGAGCGGCACGGTGGTGTGCTGTCGCTATATTACGGCCAAGGCCATTTTTGAGGCCATTGATGAACACAAGATCACGCACTTTGGTGGCGCGCCGGTGGTGCTTGGTTTGTTGGTCAATGCTCCAGAGGAAGAGCGCCGCACCATCAGCCACCCGGTCAAGGCCATGACCGCAGGGGCACCGCCGCCCGCCGCCGTGCTTGAAAAGGTTCAGGCGCTGGGCTTTGACGTGATGCAGGTCTACGGCCTGACCGAGACCTATGGTCATGTGGTGCAGTGCGCCTGGCAAGATGAGTGGGATACCCTGCCGTTTGGTGAACAGGCCGAGATCAAGGCCCGTCAGGGCGTGCGCTTCCCCATGACAGAAGGTGTCCGCGTGGTTGACCTTGAAAGCCGCGAGGACGTGCCTGCCGACGCCACGGCCATGGGCGAAATCGTGATCCGTGGCAATACGGTCATGAAGGGCTACTTCAAAAACCCCGAGGCCACCGAGGCCGCCTTCGAGGGCGGCTGGTTCCGCTCTGCTGATCTGGCCGTGGTGCATCCGAGCGGCTACATCGAGATCAAGGATCGGCTCAAGGACGTTATTATCTCGGGCGGTGAGAACATCTCGTCGGTTGAGATCGAGAGCGTGCTCTATCGCCATCCTGCCGTTGCGTTGGCTGCCGTGGTTGCCATGGCCCATGAAAAGTGGGGCGAGACGCCGTGTGCATTCGTTGAGCTCAAGCCCGGTGCCGAGCCCAGCGAGGCGGAACTGATTGCGTTCTGTAAAGACAACATGGCAGGCTTCAAGCGGCCATCGCGTGTGGTCTTTGGCGAATTGCCCAAGACCTCGACAGGGAAGATCCAGAAGTTCGTGCTGCGCGAACGTATCGCTGAGGAATAACAAATCATGCAAAAAACCATAAAGGCGCTCAAGGCGGTCTGCGAATGGGCCGTCGCCAGCGGCCACGAATCTGCTGTGGGGTATAACGAAATCCTGCAACGCGTCGACTGGGATAATCGGCGCAAAACGGTCAAACCGAAAACAAACGCCGTGGTCAAAAAGTACTTCAAGCAGGCCGTCGAACTGGCCGGGGACAATCCGCTGGGTGATCTGGGCCGCGCCGCGCTGGCCGAGGCCGACATGCTGGAGTGGTTCACCATGTACCATAGCTATGACGACGACGAACGCGTCGCTGGCTTACATGCCAACTACACCATCGTGCGGCTGGCCGGGCCAAAGGGCGACTGGTACGCCGATGATCTGACCACAGCGCTGAGCCTGCAAGGCCCCGACACGTGGTATCCGGCCCATGTCCACCGCCAGAGCGAGGTCTACGGCGTTGTTGGCGGTGAGGCCCAGTGGCAGCGCGGTGCCGAGCCGTGGGTCACGCGACCGTCCGGTGATATCATCTATCATCCCTCGGGCATGCGACACGCCACGCAAACCGGCGATCAACCGCTGCTTAGCTTCGCCTCATGGATCGACCACATCCACACGCCCTCGATCTTCGTGTGGGACTAGGCCCCGGTCGTAGCCGTATAACCCGCCCAGCCGTTGGCGCGCAGCTCACATGACGGGCAGGTGCCGCAGCCGTAGCCCCAGTCGTGCCGCTCGCCGCGTTCGCCCAGATAACACGTGTGGGTCTGCTCGATAATAAGATCGACCAGCGCGTTACCGCCGAGCTCATGGGCCAGCGCCCAGGTCTCGGCCTTGTCGATCCACATCAGGGGCCGTTCGATGGCAAAGGTTTCGTCCATACCAAGGCTCAGGGCGCGCTCCATGGCCTTCATGGTCTCGTTGCGACAGTCGGGGTAGCCCGAGAAATCGGTCTCACACACGCCCGCCACAAGGCTGCCCAGGCCACGCCGATAGGCCACGGCGGCGGCAAAGGTCAGAAACACCAGATTGCGACCCGGCACAAAGGTCGTGGGCAGGCCGCTTTCGCTCATCTGGATTTCAACGTCGCGGGTCAGGGCGGTATCGCTGATCTCGCCCAATACGCCGAGATCAACAACGTGGTCTTCGCCCAGCGCGGCGTCCCAGCTCGGGTTGAGCGCGCGCACGGCCTTTAGCAAGCCGGGGCGACAGTCCAGTTCGATGGCGTGGCGCTGGCCGTAATCAAAGCCGATGGTTTCCACATGGCTGTAGCGCGCCAAGGCCCAGACCAGCGTGGTGGTGGAATCCTGGCCGCCGGAAAACAGCACCAGCGCCTTGTTCGGATTTGTCACGTGTTCGGGGCTCATGGTGGCTCCTGCATAAAAAAAACCGGGGCGTGCCTTGCGGTGCGCCCCGGTTTTAAAAGCGTCGAGCGCTCATCGTAAAACCGGTTTAGTGCAGCTTGCTGCCCAGTTCACTGATGGCGTTATCGATGATTTTGTCACCCTTGGCATCGGCCTGTGCAGCGACCAGATCACGGGTCGCGTCCATGGCGATTTCAACGGCCATCAGACGAACTTCGTCAATGGCCTGGGCTTCGACCTGTGCAATGCGGTCAATGGCCATCTTCTCACGCCGTGCAAGGGACTGCTCGAGGCGTTCCTTGCCCTGTTCGGCGATGCGCGTGGCTTCGTCCTTGGCGTTTTGCATGATGGCCTCGGCTTCGCGCAGGGCTTCTTTCTGCTTACGCTCATAAGTTGCCAGCAGTTCCTGTGCTTCTTCACGCAGCTTTTCAGCTTCGCGAATGTCGCTTTCGATCTGCGTGGCGCGCTCATCAAGCTTGCCGCCGACCAGGCCGGGTACCTTGAGGTAAACCAGCAGGCAGAGCAGCAGCAGGAAGGCAACGCTAACCCAGAACGTGGGGTCTTGAATCATGTTTTCCATGTTCATGGGCTCCTTATGACCGTGCCTTCATGGCGGCATCGATGGCAGCACCGGCGGCTTTGGCATCTGGTGCCTCGCCCGACAGTTTCTCCACCGCACTGACCGCGACATCACAGGCCATATCACGGACACCCGCGATAGCGCTCTGTTTTGCCTCGGCAATGGCTGCTTCACCTTCGGCGATACGGGCCTGAAGCTTCTCGTTGAGGGCGGCTTCCTGTTTGGCAGCCTCCGCAGCGATCTCTGCTGCGGTCTCATTGAGCATGCCATGTGCATCGGCGCGTGCCGTTGCAATGGCTTTTTCATAAGCTTCAATCGCGGCCTCGGCCTCCGCCTTAAAGGTGGCGGCCTTGTCCAGATTGTCTTCAATACGCCGCTGACGTGATTCCAGCACCTCGGAAATACGCGGTACGGCCACTTTCCACATAATCAGGAAAAGGGCCGCGAACGTAATCGTGAGCCAGATAATCTGCGACGGAAAAGACCAGATTTGCTCTAGTTGTGGCATAACGTCCTCCGGGGCCGTGCTGGCACGTCGAGCGTGCCAGCGAAGCCAATTGGATGATTAGCCAAACAGAATGACGAGCGCGATAACCAGCGCGAACAGCGCGATGGCTTCCACGAGGGCAAAGCCCAGCATGGTCATAGGGAACACGGCGCTCTGAGCCGATGGGTTACGACCCACAGCCTGAATGAACGCAGCAAAGATGTTACCAATGCCAATACCGGAGCCGATAACACCGATAACGGCCAGACCTGCGCCAAGCAGCTTCGCAGCTTCGATTTCCATGGGTAATTCCTCTTTTTTCTAGAATGATATGATAAACGGGTTGATTGGTTGTATTGCCCTGTCTGCGTCTTAGTGCAGGTGCAGCGCGTCGTTCAGATACAGGCACGTCAGAATGGCAAAGACGAAAGCCTGCAGGAATGCGATGACGAATTCCAGACCGGTCAGTGCAACAACAAAGACCAGCGGAAACACGCCGAACATGCCCAGCGAAATAATGAACCCGGCGAACACCTTTAGCAGGGTGTGACCGGCCAGCATGTTCGCAAACAAACGAACGCTGAGGCTGATCGGACGCGACAGGTAGGAAATGATTTCGATGGGGATCAGCAGCGGGGCCATATACATGGGAACACCCGGCGGCATGAAGAATGTGAAAAAGTGCATCTTGTGCTTGATCAGCGCGATAACCGTCACGCCAAGAAAGACAAACAGCGCCATGGTGAAGGTCACAACGATGTGGCTGGTGAACGTAAAGCTGTAGGGCATCATGCCCAGCAGATTGCCGAACAGCACAAACATGAACACGGTAAAGATGAAGGGGAAGTAGGCGCGGCCTTCGCTGCCCACGGTATCCTTCGCCAGATTGGCAATAAAGATGTAGCTCAGTTCGGCCATGGACTGCCAGCGGCCGGGAACGTGTGCGTGCTTGCGCATGCCAAGAACCAGAAAGGCCGAAACGCACAGTACGGTCAGAACCATCATCAGCGACGAGTTCGTGAACGAAGCATCGACGTTACCGATCTCCATTGGGATCAGTTGCTTGATTTCGAACTGTGCGAGCGGGCTATGTTTTTCTGCGGACACCCTGGGGAACCCCTTTTACATCTTCGTCTATATATAGCGGCCCCGAAATTCATTTCCGGAACCGACCGAAATTTGTTTCCGATCAGATCGCGCCGTTGGACCGTGGCCCGGCAGCAGAGTGATCGTCGTTAATCTTTGTTCTCGTCTTCTTTCGCGTCTTTGTCGTCTTCACCATCTTCACTGTCCGTCGTATCATAACCGGCCGCCATACCAAAACCGCTGGCCACCCGATAGACGTTCAGCATACCGGCAATCGAGCCTAACAGCAGGAAAACCAGCATGAACCACGGGCGGGTATCGAGCCACTGATCGAGCAGCCAGCCGATGCCAAAACCCACAGCCAGCGCGGAAACTACCTCGACAGACACCCGAAAGGCAAGCCCCAGAACGTTACTTGGTGGCGCTTTCATTTTCATGGCCAGTCCGGACGGTTTGTCGTGCTCGGCGCGGGCTTTGTTCAGGCGCCGACCGATATCGTCAAGTCCTTGTTTTTCCTCAGAAAAACGGTTTGCCATCTTGTCTTGCGTGGTGTCCTCGGGCCGCTCGGTCATCATTGTGGCTTTCGTCGTTTCACCACAGCGTGTGATGATTTTTTATAGCGTCCATATGTGCGCTGCGTATTTATAGACAGGAATCCAAAAAATTGCGCCTTATTCGTGCGTCCGCGCAACGCGCGCGGTGTGACATGGGTGATCTGACAGGTCAAGTCCACGGCGCGAAGCGTGGCGATCCATGCGCGTTTGTTCAGTTTTGTTCATGTCATCGCGCAAGGCTCATTTTGGGTTTTGGCAAGTTTGTGATGTTTCAATGGGTTAGGCAAAACGCGTGCGGGGCTAAGGCATTGATATTCCATGTTTTGTTTATCTTTGTTTAGTTTTGTGATGCCGCTGTTTGGCATATGGCTGAAAAACACCGGTTTTCTGCGGCCTTGGACCTGTTTTGCTGGCCCCGTAAAAATGTTTAGTTTTGTTCATATGTGTTTAGCTTTGTGTATGTGGCCTGCGCGGTGGTTAAATCGGGGCAGGCTAAGACATTGATATTCAACAAAATGTAGACTTTCGTAGACCTTTTGCGTTCTTTCCCACAGGTTTCGTTTGTTTTCAATGCCTTGGCAAAAAATAACGACCCAAAACGGTAGACATTTGTACACCCATTCAGCCAAACAGGGCGATTTTGAACACCGAGGTCTACAAAGGTCTACAAAACGAACCAAATCAACAGGTTACACGGCAGCAAAACGCAGCACGTCCGTCGCCATAAGCACAGATATCCAAGGGTTAAGAAAGCGAAATGGTAAACTATCATATTATAGGAATAAAGTCAATGTATTTATTAACGCTTTGCATGTCATAGTGGGCGTTTAAGGAACAGTATTAATATATGGATCGAGAAAATGGAGCGTTTCATTCGATTTTCTGATTATGATATTTGGGCCTACCTTTCGTCTGGCATCCTGACAATTGCGGCGTGGGATTTTGCGTTTGGTACTAGCTGGGTTTTAAAAGCGGATTGGTCCCCATCTGACGGTACACTCATTGTATTTGCGGCATATATCATCGGTCAAATTCTAGCCACGCCGTCTTCATGGTTACTAGAGCGACGGCTCGTTGGGATGCTGCTGCATTCACCCGCAACCAATCTGTTCGCAGAATCGCAAACGGGTTGGCGGAAAGTATTGAAACTCTCCATCCTGTCAGAATTTTATGCGCCGCTCGACGCAAATCTGCAAAAACGCATTCGCGAAAGATCAGGTGATAGCATAACGCTGGGGCAGCCCCTTTTTTGGCACGCATACGCTATTGCAAAGCGTGACCCAACCGCATACCCCCGAATGGGAACTTTTTTGAACCAGTATGGTTTCTGTCGTAATATCGCGTTCGTTGGTTTCCTATCCGCAGCATTTAATTTTGCAGCCATCCCATGCGGTCAGATATCGGCAGATCAACTACTTGCCCATTCAGCAATCTCCTTTGCCGGTGGCGTAATGATGTTCCATCGGTTCTTGAAATTTTATCGTCTCTACGCCGTTGAAGTATTCGTCGCCTATGCCGAAGGGGGAGAAAAATAAAATGCAGATTGAAATATTTAATGTCGGTCATGGCGCGTGTGCGGTTGTTACATCACCTAACGGCAAACGCATGATGATCGATTGCGGAAGCGCCCCTAGTCAAGGATGGACACCGTCGGGACACTTTCAGGGCGAAACCATCGATATTCTAGCAATCTCAAACTATGACGAAGATCATGTCTCAGATTTCGAAAATATGCGAAATCAATGTAATATCTCGCGCTACCAGCTAAACAATACAATTACAGCCAAAAACCTTGCTGATATGAAAGCATCAGACGGCATGGGGATTGGTATTCAAACTATTCATACAATATTGACGAGTGCAGGCGCAGGAAATTTAGAAGACCCACTTGATCTATCGCCAGTTAACTACAGAGTTTATTGCAACACATTTGGGGCTGATTTTACAGATACAAATAATCTTAGTCTGGTGTTAATTATTGAGTACTTGGGTTTTAAAATAGTGTTTCCCGGCGATCTTGAGGAAGCGGGGTGGCGTAAATTACTTGAAAATCAAGCGTTTGCCCAAGATTTGGCCAGTACAAGTGTGTTCGTAGCATCCCATCATGGGCGCAGGAACGGGTGTTGTGAGGACGTGTTTGGAATCTGCCGACCAGCAATTGTTATTATGTCTGATAAAGACAAGGAGTTTGACAGTCAAGAAACTGTACCTTGGTATCGTGATCGAACGATTGGAATTCCGAGCGGAAATCAAACTAGAAATGTTTACACGACCAGATCTGATGGGGGTATGTTAATCAGTATTGGGACGGAGGGGCCATGGGTGATTTCTATCGGTAGATAAACGGTCTTTCCACTTAAACCTTGGCGACTGGGCGTATCCTGCGTGCGTCTCATGCCACGTCTGATTGCTGAAAATCCTATACCTTCACCACACCATAATCCCTATCGATATAATCACTTAGACGCGCTATCGTCTCCCTTGGGTGGGGTAGCCATAGCGATCAGGGCCAGTTCTTTATGACAGAAAAAATTATCGTGCGACGTCCGATTGTGGCGGCGTTGCTGTCTCTTGTCGTGGTTGGATTGGGCCAGCTTTATAACGGCCAGCTTCGCCGCGCCGTTGTGCTGTTTTGCATCAGCGTGCTGTTCACCGTTGCAGCGTTCGTGTTCTCAGACCTGATGTTCTCTGCTCGGGGCGTCGTGGTGGTTTATGTTGGTTTGCTGGTTGCGGTGGGATTTCAGATATTTGCCGTTGTCGATGCATTTCGCGCTGCGCGCCGCATGGGTGGCATCGCCTTGCGGCGCTATAACCGCTGGTACGTCTATGTGCCCATCGCCTTTGTCGCGTTCAGCCTGGAGACGGTGATTGAGCACCCGCTCGAGAGCTATTCAATTCCATCGCGTTCCATGGCGCCGACTTTGCTGGTTGGTGATCATCTGTTTGCGAACACAGGTGCCTATCGCGACGCAGACCCGCAGCGCGGCGATATCGCCATATTCAAACTGCCGGGCAATCCCGATGTGGATTATATCAAGCGTCTGGTTGGCTTGCCCGGTGATGCCATACAGATCGTTAGCGGCATATTGCATATCAATGGTGTGGCGGTTGGTCGAGATAAAACAGACGACTATGTCGATGCCAATGGTCAAGGCAACGCGCGTAGGACGCAGCAGTTTAGCGAAACCCTGCCCGGCGGGCGGACCTATGCGATCCTTGAGGCTCATGGCGATACCGGCTCCATGGATAATACCGAAGTTTACACGGTGCCTGACGGGCACTATTTCGCCATGGGCGATAATCGCGACCGCTCGCGCGATAGCCGCTACCTCACATCTGTCGGTTTTATCCCGCGCGAAAACGTGTTTGCCCGTGCCGAGGTTCTGTACGCCTCGATGATCGGGTCGGCGCGGTGGTGGCAGGTCTGGCGCTGGTCACAGACCATACGCTTCGCACGTATCGGGATGGCGGTTCAGTAGGGCCCGCCTTTGGTCTCATGCGGGCAATATTATGAAAAACTGCCAAAACCGTATATTTTAAAAATCCAAAATCCGTGCTGTTTTCCGCCGCTGTGCTGGTCGTCATTTCCCCCGCTGGGCTTGGCGCGGCGGACATGGTGATAATTGTGGGCAATCACCTGATGGTGGAAATTGTCGCCTATGGTGGTTTTGCTTACTGAAAAGGGCACTTTGCCACTGTCTGGCAAAGTGCCCTCTGCTTTGTATCCCTCAGGGCTATCAAGAATGTGAGAGCCCAACATGATGGCGCCTGCTATTGCGCAACCACCTCAGCCCTTAGGCAATAGAGAATAAACAAAACTTCTTCCTTTTCACGTTGTCCAATCCCGTTGCTATCAAGGGCCCCCATCGCATCGTCTACGACGGCCATGAACTCGTCATCACTGATATTCATGCCCTTATGGGTTCCAATCATGTCTTTGCCTTTATAGACATTGGGGCCGCCAGTACCTGTTATGATAAATTCGGCAGCGCCTTTCTTGAGGTTGCCCTCGTTACTTTCGGCAAATCTTTTCGATATCCTGGGGTTCCCCAGATGATTATCGATTAAATCATTCGCAATCCGCTGGATTCCTTCAGTTCCGCCCAGCCGTTCATACAATGATCCTGACATTATTACTTCTCCTTGTTATATCAATTTTGTAATTTGGATTGCTGAATCATTCTAAGTGTTAGAATATTCAAAGGTCTAGTACAGAAAGTGAATCGCGCCAAAGCAGATGGATAGCGTGGGCACCGGGTAAAAACGGAGAAGGGCTAACCTCATGCAAGCCGGGTATAAACAATTTTGCCCTGTAGCGATGGCTGCAGAAATTCTGTGTACACGATGGACCATGGTTCTGCTCCGCGAGCTTGTCGCCGGATCGACCCGCTTTAATGAATTACGGCGGGGCGTTCCAAGGATGTCACCAGCTTTGCTTTCAAAAAGGCTTAAAGAGCTTGAGGACGCAGGTATTGTCGAGCGGATTGAATCGAAGGCCGAGCGGAGTGCCTATGAATATCAGCTAACCGATGCTGGCAAGGATTTGCGCTCTGTTGTTGAGACCATTGGTGTCTGGGGCCAGCGTTGGGTGGATACGGACCTGTCGCTCGATAACCTGGATCCATCTCTCCTTATGTGGGACATGCGGCGCAACTTGAACACGGCGCCTTTGCCGAAAAGGCGGAGCGTCATAGAATTTCATTACACCGATCTCCCCGCCGTGCAAAAAAGTTGGTGGCTCATCGTTGAACCAACGGGTGACGTGGATCTCTGCTCCGTAGAACCGGGGTTTGATGTTGATCTGTATGTAACGACAAAGCTCAGGTCGATGACGTCCATTTGGATGGGGTTATCAACTGTAGAATCAGAACAAAAAAGCAATGCCGTTATTTTGGATGGCGAACCATTACTGGCCAAGAAGATGCAAAAATGGCTCGGTCTGAGCCCCTTCGCTGTTGAACAAAAGCGTGTGTCGTAAACGGGTATATTCAGGCAGCTCTTATTTAAGGTGCGCCTTGGGTCAAAAGCGACCCATTGCGAAATCGTTTCGATAGGTTGCTTGGTATGGGTAAGCAGACGTGATGCACATATATATTCCTCACCATAATTCCTACCGATATAAAAGCTTAGACGCGCTATCGTCGTTGTGGGCATCGCCACCGGCAGTGGCTTGGCGGTTATGGCGCAACGTGGACCTTGATGCAGAATGGATTGTCAAAACCCCTTTCAATTTTAATATTGCTACATAGGGCTGCATACGTTAGTACACCGTCTATATGCATACGATAATGTGAAACAAAAGAATGAAAAGATAGATCAATTGATTAATATCAAGCCCGGCATTCTCACCAATTTATCAGCGACGTGGATAGCCATGTCTATTGGCTTTGTCGTGATATTTTTCGATCTATATTTGGGCCTCGACCTGTTCGGGATATTAATCGCCGGTGTTGCCGAGTTTCACCATAATGATTACGAAATTGATGAGCTTATTATACTTATGTTCATCACCCTGATTGGGGTTGTGATTGATATTGTCGGGCATAGAGCGAAATTGAAACGGCGTGGAGAAGTCATTAACGACCGTATTCGTACACTGCAATTAACGATGACGTCCGTTAATGACATCGTCAATAATCTCCTCACCAATATGCAATTTATCAAGTTTAAGGCGGAGCAAGGGAAGGTTCTCAATCGTGAAGAGATCGAACTTCTCGATGTCCAGATTACAGAGACAGCAGAGAAGATTCAGAAAATTCATGAACTGGAAGAAATTCTGGATAGGGACCTTGGGCAGGGAATTTCTGCGCTAAAATTGAAGTAGAATAGAAATAGAAGGCACCCTGATCTTAGCGTTTGATTTGAAGCAGGCGCTCTCCGTATGCACCTCATATCCCCTGTCTACCTATACTGCCAAATTGCCAGATTTCGCATTTTCCCTTAACGTATAGCCGGGTCATATTCGATATTGGGGAGGGTACGTTATGACGGATTTTTCCATTGAAGGATTTGCGCAGGGCTGCAAGCAGGCCATGGATGACGCCGATAACCGCCATGTCGCGGCCAAGGCATTTCTGGAGCAGACATTGCGCGACAACGCTTGCGCCGACATCATCGCCACGCTGGACGCCGCCATTCCCGAAGGTGCCGACATCGGCGAGATGATCGTCCATCAGTCACCCGAGCTGACCATGCTGTATGGCCGGGTGCCGCCGCGCTTTAGAAGCGGCATCCACAATCACACGGTGTTCGCCTGTATCGGGCAGTTATCAGGTGCGGAAACCAGCACCATGTACGAGCGTACGCCCGAGGATGGTGGTTTGCGTGAAACCGGGTCCATGACCGCCACGGTGGGTAAGGTCATTGCCTTACATGCGGACGCCATTCACCACATTGAAAATCCCAATTCCGAGGTCGGCAGTGCGCTGCATATCTATGGCGGCGATTTCGGCGCGGTGATGGACCAGCGCAGTCTGTGGACCTCGGACGGATACGTTGAAAAACCGTTCACGTTCCCTGAACTGGTGGCGGAATCGGCCAAGGCCATGAAGCGCGATAATAATCAGGCAGGCCTCGACGCGCTGGTCGCGGCAATTCCTGCGACCAAGCCCATGGTGGACGCGCTTTAGACACCGCAGCGCGCATACGCTTGCATTAACGTGGCCCACGCCATATATCCCGCGTGCATGATCGCCTGATCAAATGACCCGCTGCCCGAGAGATAACAAACATGCCGCGCGAAAAGAAAATCGAATATACGTCTGACGTCATTGCCGAGATGGAATGGATGTTCAGCGAAGACTTTCTGTCGCCCGGTGGGGTCGATGAGGTCGCCAAGATCGTTGAAGGCATCCGGATTGCCGGCAAGAGCGTGCTTGATCTGGGTGTCGGTGTTGGTGGTCCGGCCTGTGCGCTGGTTGAAAATCACGACGCGGCGCATGTTATGGGCATTGATATCGAGCAGCCCGTTCTGGACAAGGCCGCCGCGCTGGTGGCGCGGCGTGGCTTGGGGGATCGTATCACCCTGAAGCGCGTGGCGCGCGGCAAGCTGTCGTTTGACGATAAAAGCTTCGATGTGGTGTTCAGCAAGGATTCCATTGTTCACATCCCCAACAAGCTGGCGCTGTTCAAGGAAGCCTACCGGGTGCTCAAGCCGGGTGGCTGGCTGGTCATGAGTGACTGGTATTGCAGCGATCAGCCGTTCACGCGCGAGATGACCGATTGGGTGGACGAGACCGACCTGAGCTTTGCGCTGGCCCCCATCGCCAATGACGCGGCGTTCCTGGCCAAGGCCGGGTTTGTCGATTGCACGACGCTGGACCGCAATGCGTGGTTCACCGATTACACGACAAAATCCGTCGGCCGCTTGCGCAAAACCGATTACGCCATGATCGTGGCCGAGTTGGGTCAGGAAGATGCCGACCTGCTATTGTCACAGGCAAAAAAACGTGCACTCATTTCAGGGCAGGGCCAGTTGCGGCTCGGCCACCTGCGTGGTCGTAAACCTGCCTGAACCGGGGAGCGTATGTGCCATGTCCGTCTTTCAAAATCAGCCCGAGCGGCCCGGTGATAACCGTCTGAAAGACGCCGTGGCCGACGTTACCGAGCGTTTTGTCGCAGCCAATCCCGAAAGTCTGGCACGCTGGGAACATGCACGTTCGGTCATGCCGGGCGGCAACACCCGCACCGTGCTGCATTACGACCCGTTCCCCGTGACCATGGCGCGCGGCGAGGGTGCGTATCTGTGGGATCTCGACGATCATCATTACACCGATTTCCTCGGCGAATATTCCGCCGGGCTATATGGCCATTCCCACCCGGTGGTGACCGCTGCGCTGCGTGAAGCCGTGCAGGGCGGTATGGCTCTGGGCGCGCCCAATCGCTGGGAAAGCGGTCTGGCGGTTGAGGTCTGTGGCCGCTTTCCATCCATCGAGCAGGTCCGCTTCACCAATTCCGGGACCGAGGCCAACCTGATGGCGCTGGGCGCTGCACGTGCGCTCACCGGGCGCGACAAGATCATGGTGTTCGACGGCGCCTATCACGGTGGCGTGCTGTACTTCGCGCATGGCGGCACACCGATCAACGTGCCGTTCCCCGTGGTCTACGGCAGCTATAACGATGCCGAGGCGACGCTGGCCCTGATCGAGGCCCACGCGGCTGATCTGGCCTGTGTGTTGATCGAGCCTATGATGGGGGCGGGTGGCTGTATCCCCGCGCAGCGTGAATTTCTGAGCGCGCTGCGTGATGCCACCAACAAGCACGGTATGATCCTGATTTTTGATGAGGTCATGACCTCGCGTTCCTCAGCCGGTGGCCTGCAACAGCGCCTTGGCGTGACGCCGGACATAACGACGCTGGGCAAATACATCGGTGGTGGCTCGAGCTTTGGTGCGTTTGGCGGTCGCCTCGATATCATGGCGCAGTTCGATCCGACGTTACCTGGCGCACTGCCCCATGCCGGGACGTTCAACAACAACGTGATGTCCATGGCGGCAGGTTATACGGGCCTCAGCGAGGTCTTCACACCCGAGGCCGCCGAGACGCTGTATGAGATGGGCGAGGGCTTTCGCGCCCGGCTCAATGCGCTGGTCAGTGCGCATGAGCTGTCCATGCAGTTCACCGGCGTCGGTTCGATCATGGGCATGCACACGTGTGGTGACGCGGTGTCTCACCCCATCAACAGCCCCGCCGACAGCGAAGATCCAATGCCCGAAAAGCAGACGCTGATCCACCTTGAGATGATGATGCGCGGCTTCGTCTATGCCCAGCGCGGCTACATGACGCTGTCATTAGCCACCAGCGAAGGCGACCTGGATGCTTACGTGGGGGCGCTCACAGACGTGATCACCACCCACGCAGACATCCTGCGGGGCTAGGTTATTCCGGCAAACCCGCCGCACGCAATTCAGCAACCAGTTCTGCCAGAAACGCCTTGTTGCGGTACGGCTGCCCGGCGGCAAACTGGGCAACTGAAAAGGCGGGTTCGAGCTGGCAGATTTCCCGCGCCATGGCGGCAGCGATCTCAGGTTGGTTCTGGCGGGCCGCTACGCTGGCCAACACAAGCCGTGCCATCAAATCATCCGGGTTGGCTGCAATTGCGGATTTGGCCGTTGAAATGGCCAGATCATGTTCCCCCATGGCGCGGTAGATATTTGCAAGAATATCTGTAAACAATGACGGATGAATGGGTGAGTACCGGATCGCCAGTTTGATATGCCGTAGCGCGGCTTCCTGCTCGCCGCAATAGTGCAGAATATTTGCGTAATAGCCATTGGCGTGGGTGCAATTGGGCCGGTTTGCGATGGCTGCCTTGCCCGCCGCCAGCGCCGCGTCAAAATCCTGATCCAGAAGATGAAGATGGCATAAGACCGTTTGTGCCTGACCGTCGCAATCGGGTAATGCAACGCTTTTTCCGGCCCACTCTTTTGCCAGGCAAATGGACTCGTCGCGTGAATTGTTCCAGCCGCGTTGGAAATTGTACCAGTGGGTCAACGCAACCCACGTCGGTCCCACGGACGCCTCGGGGTGTAATCTTGAAATCAGTTCGAAATGTCTGAGCGCCTCATCAAGCGATGACGGCTGCATTTTTAAAAATGCGTGCATGCCACGGTACAGGGCTTCAAGTGAGCGCAAATCCGGTAATGTCTTGTGCCAGACCTTTGCCGGCTCGCCCGCCACCAATTCCACGCTCAAGGCGGTCAACACCCGCTCGGTGATTTCGTCGAGTAGCGCGAAGGCATCATCCATTTGTCGGTCGAAATTTTCCGTCCAGACGATTTCACCCGTGATCCCGTCGGTCAGGGTCATGGATATGCGCAGCGTGTTCCCTGCGCGACGGACGCTTCCTTCCAATGCAAACCGCACACCCATGCGCGATGTGGAGCTTTGCGGGGATTTCCCCTGTTGTTTCGACGCACTGCCAAACGCGATCAGAAAAACGCCCGAGACCTTGACCAGGGCATTCTGAATATCCAATCGCAGCCCGTCGGCCAGAAAATCCTGATCGGGGTCGCCTGTCATGTTTTCAAACGGCAAGACGATGATCGAGGGCCGCTCGGGTTCGCTGAGCACATCGCCTTGCGTCGGCGGTGGAATTGATTTGGCCATTTCGATCCGGTGGAGCTGAACCGGCGCCGAGACATGCTTGACGGAATGCTCGCCCATATCGACGAACGCATAATCGACCCGGTTGATGACCTGATCGTACACGCCGCGTGAAACGCAGATGCCGCCGGGATCAGCCAGGGCTTCAATGCGGGCGGCGATGTTGACACCCTCGCCGTGGATGTCTTCCCCATCGTCGATAATATCGCCGAGGTTGATGCCTATGCGAAAATCAAGCGGGTTATCGTTCAGGGCCTGTTGTAGCTCAACGGCGCAATGGACAGCGTCCTGAACCGTTTGAAATTCAGCCAGAAAACCATCGCCCGTGTGTTTTACAATGCGCCCGGACCGATTGGAGATCGCCGGATCAATGATATTGGAACGAGCGTTTTTCCAGGCGGCGACCGTGCCGTCGGTATCGCTCTCCATCAGGCGCGTATAGCCGACAACATCGGCTGCAAGGATCGCCGAAAGGCGTCGTTGGTCTGCGTTATCGCTCACGTCCCGCCTCTCCCCTCAAAGTCGAGAGTGCTAATCTACATGATCAAAACGTGCCGAGCGAATGAATTCAGGTGAGATTGAACGAAAGCCCCCCGTCCAGAGCGCTCTGGACGGGGGGCGGGCGTGCTATTTGCGGAGGATATTACGGGTTTGTCAGGCCACCTTGCAGTGCAGGTCGCCGACGCCGTCGATGTGGCCTTCCAGCACGTCGCCGCGCTGTACCGCGCCAACGCCCGATGGTGTGCCTGACATAATCAGGTCGCCCGGTGCCAGCGTGAACAGCCCCGACAGATAGGAAATCATTTCCGGCACCTTCCAGATCATCTGGTTCAGGTCGCCCTGCTGTCGCATCTCGCCGTTGACCTTGAGCCAGATATCGCCGTCCGTTGGATGGCCGATTTCACTGGCTGGAACGAGGTCCGATGATGGTGCGGAGTGATCGAACGCCTTGCCGATTTCCCATGGCTTGCGGCTTTCCTTGCACTTGGCCTGCAGGTCGCGCCGGGTCATATCCAGCGACACGCTATAGCCCCAGACGCAGTCGAGCGCCTGATCGAGCGGGATGTTCGCGCCGCCGGATTTGAGCGCGACAATCATCTCGATTTCGTGGTGCACGTCTTCGGACATGTCGGGGTAGGGGAAGTCCGCACCGCCGGTCACGATGTTGTCGGGGTTCTTCTGAAAGAAGAACGGCACCTCGCGGTCGGGATCGCCGCCCATCTCGATGGTGTGGGCGGCATAGTTGCGCCCAACGCAGTAGATGCGGCGAATGGGGAAACGCTCGTCGGAGCCACGGATCGGCATCGAAGGCTGTTGTGGTGGTGTGATGGCGTATGACATATGCGTCAGGCTCCTCTTGAATTGCTATGTTATGACCGCGAAGCGGCGTAGTACTCGACCCGGCGTTCCAGATAGGCAAGGAACTCGGCAATGATGAATGAGATGGCGAACAGGACGATCAGCACGGCCCAGAAGTGTTTCATCAGGAAATTCGATGAATAGAGCTCAAACAGCGCGCCAAACCCGACGATTGAAATCAGCAATTGGCCGATGATCACGCCCTTGACCGCGCGGATGAAGCCAATGCGCACACCGCCGAGAATTTCGGGCAGCGCGGCCCAGAAGTAAATCTTGAAGAATGCGTCCTTCGGCGAGGCGCCAAAGGATTGCGCCATCTCGATCAGTGAGCGGTTGATCTGCAGGACACCTGCGCGCGCGTTCAGCACGATAATCCAGATGGCAAATAGGGCAGTCGTGATGATGATGGTTTTCAGGCCAAACCCGAACAGCACCATAAGCACCGGCACCAGCGCGGTCAGTGGCGCACTGAGGAACATGTTGACCCACGGCAGGAACAGTTCATCAACGAAGCGGTTCTTGCCCATCAAGATACCGAGCGGGATACCGATGATGATGGCGAAGAACGTACCGGCAAAAAATGCATAGCCGGTATCGGCCAGCGCCTGACGGAATACCTTTGTCGGGGCGATCTCCATTAATGTCGTAAAGATCGCCGACAACGGCGGCAGAAAGAAGGTCAGCTCAAGCTGGCCGGCAATCTCCCACGCAATCCCCCACAAAATGAGCGACGACATGCCCGGTAACTGGTAACCAAATACCTTCATTTGAGTGCTCTATTCCACATATGTGCGAAGTGATTCCCATATCCGGTCGACGATGTCGAGGTACTCCGGATCGCGCCTGATGCTGTCGACGCCCTTGTCCCTGAAACCAGATGGCCGGATGATTTCCGAGACCCGGCTCGGGCGCGGCAGCAGCAGGGCAATCTGATCGGAGACATAGACCGCCTCTTCAATCGAATGGGTGACGAAGATAAACGTCTTGTTCTCGTTCTTGACGAGATTGAGCAGGTCTTCCTGAAACTTCCGGCGCGTCTGTTCGTCCACGGCCGAGAACGGTTCGTCCATCAGCAGGACCTGCGCGTCGACGCTCAGCGCTCTGGCGAGGCCGACACGCTGACGCATGCCACCCGATAGTTCATGGGGGTAGCTATGCTCAAAGCCCGTCAGTCCGACATCGCCAATGTATTTTTCCGCAATGGCTTCGCGCTCTGATTTAGCGACACCGCGCAATTCCAGTCCAAAGGCAACATTGCGCAGCACACTGGCCCATGGCAGTAGTGCGAAGTCCTGAAACACAAAGGCGCGGTCCGGCCCTGGCTTTGAAACATGCTGGCCGTTGACCATGATTTCACCGCTTGTCGGCGCTAACAGTCCGGCGATGATTTTCAGCAATGTGGTCTTGCCGCAACCCGATGGGCCGAGCAATGAGGTCAGTTCCCCACGCGGAAAATCAAGTGTCAGGTCGCGCAGGGCCTCGGTCTCGCCGTAATTCTTGCAGACATTACGGACGCTGACCGCGTTGGCTGTATCGGCTTCTGGTGGCGTATTCGTCATCACGTTATTCATGCGTACCTGCAATTATCAGTCTGAGACATAGCCGCGTCGGGTGCCCTGAAACAGGAACACCTCAATGCGCTCTAGAACGTTGAGGAACACCACGGCCAGAATAATGATCGACATGATCGCGGCGTACATACTTGGATAGTCGGCAATCGAGCGACTATAGGTAATTATATCGCCGACACCGGTCGGTGTGATTTTCAGTTCCGACAGAATGGCGCCGATGAAACCTGCCGACACACCAAGGCGCAGCCCGGCGAAAATAATGGGCGACGCGGCGGGCAGGATGATTTTCAAAATGACGTCGCGCCTTGATCCGAGGAAGGCATGTCCCATCTCGACAATGGACGCGGGTGTATTGCGCACCGCGCCGCTCGTATTCAGCACGATGACGGGCATCGCCATAATGCAAACCACGAACACCTTGGACGTCAGTCCGATGCCGTAAATCATCACAAGCAACGGGATCAGCGCGGCCAGCGGTGCGGTTTGCATGACGACAAAAATCGGCGAAACCAGCCAGTCGAACGTGCGGCTGAGGCCAATCCACAATCCAAATCCTATACCCAGAACTGAGGAAATCAGCACGCCGACAACGAGCGGTTTGAGTGTTTCGCCGTAGGCCCTGAACATCGTGCCGTCGATCAGCAAAGCCCAAAACGCGGATATGGATTCAATGAATGTGGGAAAGGCGTAACTGACCGGAACTCTGCCTGCAATCTCCCAAGCACCAAATACAACGATCGCTGAAAAGAGTTTTAGCAGGGCAGGGCGATGGCGCATGATGGTCAATTCGTTATCTGGAAAATATAAAAAAGAAAAGAAGTGAGCTGCCAGCGGGGCCAAACCATAGCGCCGCCGACAGCTCGTCAGGGATGTTACTGTGTTGCCCGCTTCAGGGGCTCCATGTACCAGAAGTCGTTGATATCCAGATCGGCCAGATTGCCGGTCAGTTGACCTGCTTTGGAATACCATTCCATATCCGCATTTGCAGCGACTTTACCGCCACCATTTGGATCATACAGGCCACCCGCAACGGCGTCGGTGTAAAAGCCGTCGAGTTCGTCAAGGACCTCTTTGGGAAGCTGCCCAATGGGGCCGTCCGGATCGGTTTCCCGGCGGATGATGGTCGGGTCCTTGTGCATGTCTTGATAGACGCTGACCAGCGCCTTCACAAAGATATCGACATCCTTGGCATTTTCCTTGATCCAGTCGAGGTTGGCGAACAGCGCTTCATCGCTGGCATCAACTTCAAACATGGGCAGAACGTTGAATTCGCTGCCTTTTTGCTTAACGAGCTTATTCTTGTTCGAAAGATCGACAATCGTCGCATCCGTCTGACCGGAAATCAGCGCAACAATACGGTTTGATGAGCCGGGCACGTATGAGCGTGTGCCGAACTGGATGCCGAGCTTGCTTTCAATGACATTGGCGATCGAGTCGGTGCCGCCGCCACGTGAATGCAGCATGATTGGCTCGCCGTTCAGGTCTTCCAGCTTGGAATACTTTTTCGACGTTACGGGGAAAAACTTCAACTTGGAGAGTTGAAAGATGATCCGAACCGGTGCTTTCGAGCGTTGCATTGCCGAATAGGGCGTACCGAAGCCGATATCCATCTGACCGCTCAGGATGGCCTGAATAGCCAGTTCTTCATCAGAAAATGCTGTCCATTCATAGTCGAGGCCCATGGCCTTGGCCCGGTCCAGCGCGACAAAGAATGCGGCAAGTTCGTCAGATGGTGTTTCAGCCAGTGCAATGCGGATTTTTCCGGCCTGCGCGTTCCCTGTGAGCGTTAGCATCACAAGGAAGAATGCGGCGAGTACCGCACCGATTTTTTTGGAAACGAGTCTCATAGTCTCACTCCTCCTCTGTTTCATATACCTGTGCCATTCCCCTTGATGGGGGTGAGCTTCTGTATCGTCGGTTGTTCCAACGTTGGGGGTATTTAACCAATATTGAATTGATTAAGCAATAGCTATATATTGGTCAAACTCTTGACGCGGATTGGATCGCCGTGGCAAAAGTTGAGATCGAATAGACACTGTATATATGAGGTCGTAATGGATGCCGCCGACGGCGCATTGACACAACTCAGGGCATGGCTCGCACAGCGCGATCTGCCAGCCGACGGGCGACTGCCCTCTGAGCGGGAAATGTGTGAGGTGCTTGGTGTTTCACGCGGCGAATTGCGCAAGGCGCTGGCTGTGCTCGAGGGCAATGGCGAGCTCTGGCGTCATGTTGGTAAAGGCACCTTCATTGGGCCGCGACCGGTCGAGGAATACTCATCGGTTGCCGCCATTGCCGAAGGCACAAACCCCATGGAGGTCATGCAGGCGCGTCTGCTGGTCGAACCGTTGATGGCGCGTGAAGCTGCCGTGAATGCCACCGGGGCACATCTCGAGGAAATGTTTCGTTGTGTGCGTATGCAACGTGAGGCCACGACCTGGCGGCAGTACGAGAACGCCGATAACCGGCTGCACCGCACGGTGGCGGAAGCCGCAGGCAATACGGTCCTGACGGCGCTGTTTGATCAGCTAAACGCCGTTCGCCGGGCCGTTGTGTGGGGCCGCTTGCGCGACAAGCCAGATCAACCGCCCACCAATCACCACAGTTTCGTGCAACACGACCTGATTGTGAACGCTATCAGCGAGCGCGATCAGGACGGTGCGTACAACGCCATGCGCGATCACCTGCTAACCGTGCAGAACAACCTGCTACGGCTGCGTTCAGCAGCAGAATAAGACCATACAATATTGAGTGTTACGGGGCGCTTTAGGCCGTTTGGCGGATTTCTTCGGCTTGCTTGAGGTCAACCGAGACCAGCCGTGAGACGCCGCGTTCCGTCATGGTCACACCGAACAGGCGGTCCATGCGCGACATGGTCATGCGGTGGTGGGTGATGATGATGAAGCGCGTGCCGGTGTTGTGCGCCATGCTTTCGACCATGGTGCAGAAGCGGTCCACGTTGGCGTCATCAAGCGGGGCATCGACCTCATCGAGCACGCAAATCGGTGCCGGGTTGGTCAGGAACACCGCAAACAACAGCGCCGTTGCGGTCATGGCTTGTTCACCACCCGACAGTAGCGACAGAACCTGTAGCTTTTTACCCGGCGGGCTGGCCATGATTTCCAGACCGGCTTCCAGCGGATCATCACTGTCGGTCAGAGTCAGGTAGGCCTTGCCGCCGCCGAACAGTTTGACGAACAGCTCCTGGAAGTGCTCGTCGACTTCCTTGAACGATGCCAATAGACGTTCGCGACCTTCGCGGTTCAACTCGGCGATGCCCTTGCGCAGCTTGGCGATGGCTGAGAGCAGGTCATCGCGCTCGGAATTCAGCGTGTCGATCTGCTCAGTCATTTCCTCGGATTCCTGCTCGGCGCGCAGGTTGACCGGGCCCATGGTATCGCGTTCACGCACCAACCGCTCGACGCGGCGTTCGGATGCTTCCATGTCGGGCAGTTTGGAATCGTCTTCGATCTCGGCCAGTTCGCGGAGCTGCTGCGGTGCGACTTGCAGTTTCTCGGCGACCCGTTCGGTGATGGAATCAATCGTTACCTTGTTCTGTTCAACCAAGCCTTGTGCGCGTGCGCGCGCTTCGCGGGCGTCGGCCAGTCCGGCTTCGAAATCACGCAACGTGCGGCTGGCTTCGTTGACCTTGCTTTCGCTACCGGCCAGCTTATCGGCGGCCTCGGCGCGTTTGCGTTCTGCTGCATCGACCTTTTCGGCCAGATCAAGACGTTGTTGTTCGATCTCGGCGGGCAGGTTACGCAGGCGTTCCTGCTGTGATCCCAGTGCTTCGCGGCGGGCTTCAAGCTGTTCAATCTGGCCCAGTGCATCTTCGCGCCGGTTGCGCCATGATTCCAGTTCGCGCACGATATCGGCGATGCGGCGCTCGCGGTCCTGTGCGGCGCGCGCCAGTCCGGCGTGGTGGGTCTGGCATTCCGCCTGATGGGTGCGGCGCGATGACAACTCGGCGCGCAGTTCTTCGAGGCGGGTGCGTTGGTCTTCGGTGGCGGGCAGTTCACCCACAGCCGTTGTGGCGGCTTCGCTCTGCGTGCTGATCTCGTCGCGGTCGCTCTTCAGGGCATCGAGCTGTTCTTCCAGTGCACCCACGCGTGAGGAGCGTGCAGCAGCTTTTTCCTTCATGCCACCATGGCGTTCGCGTGCCACGGCAAGGCTTTTTTCGGCTTCATGCGAATGGCTTCGCGCATCGCGCTGGGCCTGCTGGGCCTGTTCGACGTGTTCGCGGGCTTTTTGTGTGCTGGCCGTGGCGGTTTGCGCGTCGGCGCGGGCATCATCCATGTCACGCCGTACATCGGCCAGACGGTTGCGTTGTTCCAGTCGCTTGGCGGCACCCGTGGCGGCATCGGGCGAGGTCGTGAAACCATCCCAGCGCCACAGCCAGCCATCACGGCTGACCAGCCGCTGGCCCTGTTCCAGATCACCCTGCAGGCGTTTGCCGGTGGCTTCATCGGCGACCACGCCAACCTGTGACAGGCGGCGGCTCAGGGCGCCGGGTGCCTGTACCTTGTCTGCCAGTGATTGCGCGTCACCGGGCAGAGCCGCAGGTGCGCCATAGGGCGACAGCGTGCGCCAATGCACAGCAGACGGCTCATCGACCGGTGCGGACAGGTCATCACCAAGCGCGGCACCAAGCGCGCCTTCATAGCCGGGTTCGACGTTCAGTGCGTCGATCAGCGGCGCGAACATGTCTGGTTCGCTGCCTTCAAGGATATCGCTGAGCGCGCGCTCTTCGGCTTCAAAGCGGTTCAACTGTGAGCGTGCGGTATCCTCGGCGGCGCGTGCGGTATCGACCTCGGCGGTGGCAGCTTCGCGTGCGGCTTCGGCCTTTTCGATCTCGGCGCGCGCAGCCTCAAGGGCGGCTTCGGCGCTGGTCATCTCAGCAGCGGCGGCGTCGAGGCCTTCGGCTTCACCGGTTTCTTCGAGCAGCACATTGCGTTGGGCCTGTGTCACGTCGAGACGCTCAACGATCTGTTCGAGGCGGCGGGTCAGGTCAGTAGCTTGTCGCTCAAGGCTGGCGCGGCGTGCTTCGGCGGCGGCGAGGTCTTCGGTCAGGCGGGTGTGCTCGCCGTCGAGTTCCTCAACCTTGCCGTTGGCTTCGCCCAGTGCGTCGGCGGCCTTGGTCACGGCCTCATCCTGTCCGTCGCGGGATTCTTCCAGCGCGGCATGCTCCTCTTCGAGTCGCTTGATGTCTTTTACGGCATCCGCCGCGCGGGTCATCTCGCGCTCGATGTCATTGCCGACCTGCTCGATACGCACCGAACAGTCATCGTGTTCGCGCTGAATGCGTTCTTCTTCTGCCGCCAGACTGTCACGCGCGATGGTCAGGCGTTGCAGTTCTGCCGCTGCGGCGGCCTCGGCTTCGCGCAGGGTTGGCAGATCGGCCGCCGACTGGGTTTGCATCAGTGACGCCGTGGCGGTGCGCCGGGTCAGTTCGTTGACTGTATCTTCGGCCGTTTGCAGGACTTCGCGCGATTTAACCATGGCCGCGTCGGCCTGTACCCAGCGCAGATGGAACAGGGTGGCTTCGGCCTTGCGGATGTGGTCACTCAGATTGCGGTAGCGGCTGGCCTGACGGGCCTGTTTCTTCAGGCTCTGGAGCTGGGTTTCCAGCGTGCCGAGAATATCGTCGAGCCGTTCCATGTTGTTTTCAGCCGCGCGCAGGCGAAGCTCGGCTTCGTGGCGACGTGAATGCAGGCCGGTGATGCCGGCGGCCTCTTCGAGCAGGTGGCGGCGCTCGGTGGGTTTCTGCGAGATGATCTGACCGATGCGGCCCTGCGAGACCATTGCGGTCGAACGTGCGCCCGATGACGCATCGGCAAACAGCAACTGCACGTCGCGCGCGCGCACTTCCTTGCCATTGACGCGGTACAGCGAGCCCTTGTCGCGCTCGATCTTGCGGCTGACTTCCAGATCGGTGTACTCGTTGAACACGGCGGGTGCGACGCGTTCCTTGTTATCAAGCGCCAGCGTCACTTCGGCGATGTTGCGCGCTGAACGCGAGTCGGTGCCGCCAAAGATAACGTCTTCCATTCCGCTGCCGCGCATCTGCTTGGCCGAGGTCTCGCCCATGACCCAGCGCAGGGCTTCAACCAGATTGGATTTGCCACAACCGTTCGGGCCGACCACGCCGGTCATGCCCAGTTCAACGGGCAGTTCGGTATTGTCGACGAAGGACTTGAAGCCCGACAGCTTGAGTTTGGTAAAGTGCAGCAACCCGGTTTATCCCTTTAGTGGCTATAACGCGCCGATGGTTCGGCTTAGTTCAGCGCCGCTTCAATTCTTTCGCGAAAGGCATCGGCAGGCAAAGAGCCCTTGATGACTTCGCCGTTGTTCACGATGAAGAACGTTGGCGTGGATTCCACACCGTGTTCTTCCTGTCCGGTCTCGGCGCGTGCGCGCAGGCCATCAATCAGGGCCTGATTCTGCAAGCAGGCGCTGACGTCGGTGCCTGACAGGCCGCCGAACTTTGCAACCTTGCTCAGTGCGCCGATGGCGTCTTCCGACTGGCTCCAGTCTGATTGCTTGGCAAAAAACAGCTTCACCATGCCAAAGTAACGTTCAGCCGGGGCGCAGCGTGCAATCATGGCCGCGGCCATGGCCCGGTTGCCGAGCGGAAAGTCGCGGTAGATCAGGCGCACCTTGCCCGTATCAATATACTCCTTTTGCAGCACCGGCAGGGTTTCAGTGTGAAACGCCTTGCAGTGCGAACAACCCAGTGACGAATACTCAATGATCGTCACCGGCGCGTTGGGATCACCCAGCGAGCGATCCGCCAGTGCAGCCTCAGTACCGAGGATTTCAGCACGCGCTGTGCCCGAAAACCCGCCAAATGAACCTGCTGCTGCAACGATGATCGCCAGCGCGACCCCTAGACCTTGTATATAATGACGCAAAGCGTGCTCCTAAACTACTAGATATAGAACTATAGAATCTTGAAAACGCCCGAGTCGAGGCAATGTTTTCCACAATCGGGTTTTTTCTGTGGGCACAATCTGTCGCGCAAATGCGGCCATTGCGTGGCACGTCACATAACGCCACAATCGCGCGGCGTAAAGCAGCCAGAAAACAGGGGATAAATCATGGTCAATTCACCCACCCAACCACCAAGACGGGCATTCCAGACATTCATGGATTTTCCGCTGTGCACGGACCTTGCAAGCGCCCAGCTCAGCGCCGCACATGTGGCGGTCATGGGGATTCCCTATGGCGATCCGTACAGTATTGACGAGGTCACCAACGACCAGAGCAACGCGCCGACGGCCATTCGCCGGGAATCGGTGCGCATCAGCGATCACCTGAACCGCTGGGATTTTGACATCGGCGGTACGCTGTTCGATGGCAAGGATATCTCGGTCGTCGACGTCGGCGATATTGTCAGCGATGCGCAAGACCTCGGCGCGCACTACGTTCGTGCCGAAGCGGCCACGCGCACGCTGGTTGCAAACGGTGTACGGCCCATCGTGCTGGGCGGTGATCACGGTGTGCCGATTCCGGTCATGCGCGGGCTTGAACAGCTCGGCCGCACCATCACGCTGGTCCAGATCGACGCCCACATTGACTGGCGTGACGAAGTGCGCGGCGTGCGCGAGGGCTATTCCAGCCCGATCCGCCGGGCCTCGGAGATGGATCACATCGGCGAGATTTACCAGCTCGGCATACGCTCATCGGGCAGCGCGCGCACGCAAGAGGTCGAGGCCGCACGGGCCTATGGTGCTAACATCATCACGTCCTATGAGATTCACGACAACGGCATGCAGAGCGTGCTTGAGCGTATCGCCGACGGCGGAGACTATTACCTGACCATCGATCTCGACGGCATGGACCCCAGCGTCGCACCGGGCGTCATGGGGCCCGCGCCGGGCGGCCTGTTGTTTCATCAGGTCCGCACGCTGATCCACGGGCTGGTCAACAAGGGCACGCTGGTCGGCATGGACCTCAACGAGATCGCGCCCAAATACGACGTCAACGAAATCACCTCAAACGTCGCCGGGCGCTTCGCCATCAACTATATCGGCGCGGCGGTGCGCGCAGGGTATTTTGATTAGGCTGGGGGAATGACTGTGGCGCTCGATATCGACCAAATCCGCGCGGACACGCCGGGCATTGATGCGGGCGCGCATTTCGCAGCGTGTGGCTCGGCGTTGATGCCGCAAGGCGTGGTTGACGCCGTTGTTGCCTATACCCGGCTTGAAGCCCGCCTTGGTGGCTATGAGGCCCAGGCCCGTCAGGCCGCCGAACTCGATGGTGTCTATGATCTGGTGGCCGCGCTGATCGGTGCGAAGCCGCGTGAGATCGCGCTGGTTGAAAACGCCACCGCCGCATGGTGTCAGGCCTTTTACGCATTGCCGCTGCGCGCGGGCCAGCGCGTGCTGACGTGCGAGGCCGAGTACGCCGCGAATTACGTGGCCTTCCTGCAACGCGCCAAACGCGACGGCATCATCATCGATGTGGTGCCCAGCGATGCATCGGGTGCGCTCGATCTTGGCGCACTGGAAGCCATGATTGATGATCGCGTCGGGCTGATCGCCATGACGTGGATCCCGACCAACGGCGGGCTGGTCAACCCGGCGGCCCAAATTGGTGCGATTGCGCGCGCCCACAATATTCCCTATCTGCTCGATGCCTGTCAGGCTGTCGGGCAAATGCCGGTGAACGTGGGTGAACTGGGCTGTGACTTTCTGTCCGCCACGGGCCGAAAGTTCCTGCGCGCTCCGCGTGGCACCGGGTTCCTCTATGTCCGCGAGGCATGGCTCGATACGCTCGAGCCAGCCATGATCGATCATTTCGCCGCGCCATGGGTTGCCACGGACCGCTATGAATTGCGCAACGATGCACGGCGGTTTGAGACGTGGGAGAACTCCTATGCGTTACGTGCCGGACTTGGTGTTGCGGTTCAGTACGCCATGGCGCTGGGGCTGGACGCTATTCGTGATCGCGCATGGACGCTGGCGCAGACCTTGCGCACCATGCTCATGGATATCCCCGGCTGTCAGGTCCGCGATATCGGCGCCGAGACCTGCGCCATAGTCAGCTTTACCATTGAGGGGCTGGAGCCGCGCGCGGTCGTCGCAGCGCTGGGCGAGCAGGGCATAACCATCGGCGCGTCAGACCCCGACAGTACGCGGCTCGACGCACAGGCGCGCAGCTTACCCACCGTGCTGCGCGCGGCACCACATTACTACAACACCGATGAAGAACTCACCCGGCTCGTCACAGCATTGCAGGCCTGCCGCGCCTAGCGGTTAGTTGCCTGCGTCAGTCAGCGTGCCCAAATAGGCTGCAATGGCTTCGATTTCGGGATCGGAAAGATTGAAGTTGGGCATCAGGGTTTTCCACTTGATGGCGCGCGGATCGCGTAGCCATAGCCGTAGCGAGACGGCGTCCAGGCGCTCGGTAATACCGTTCAGGTCCGGCGCTTTCAGCCGGTGACCTTCTGCGCCGATCAGGTGGCAGGCCCGACAGCCGTAGTCTTCGACCACAAGCTGGCCCGCAGCAACCGGGTCGGTGAGATCAACGGGCTTTATGGTATTGAGCCACCAGCGTGGCGGCATTAGCCATAGCCACGCCGCGATAACGATGATGACGGCATTCAGTAGAAGAATGATGCGCGATCGTTTCATGGGGACCACCTAGCTAAACAAACTTCCGGCCAATCGCGCGAGTGCTCAGGTCGCCTTGCGCCCCATGACCGCGCGCGCCAGACGTTCCAGCGCGTCGTGTAAATCCGGGTCGTCCACTCCGTCGAGCGATTTGGTGATGCTCTCGGTTTGTTCGGCGCTCAGTTCGGCGCGTGCGGCGCGGCCTGTCTGGCTCACCTTGGGCGGCAGCGGAGCCTGATGCATGCGGATACGCTCGACGGCCTTATAGCCGAAATGGCTGTTGATGCGTTCGATCAGCACTGGTTCGAGGTGCTGTAGCTCCACCGCGATGGAACCCGATGCGATACGCAGATACAGCGTGCCACCGGCGCGCTTGCCGCGTGGAAATGAAATGCGCTCGGGCGCCGACAGATCAGACAGATGCTCACCGACGATGGTCGGCCATTGGGCGACCACGGCGCCATCGGCAAAGCCGCGCTGGCCGAACGCACGCTTGGTCAGCCAGCCAACATGCTGGCCCAGCGAACGCGCCTTGCCACCGCGAAAACTGCGCTTCTTTGTGCCGGTTTTCGGGTCGGTTTTGCTATCGGCCATGCCGTGGGGTCTTTCGTCTATCCATACCGCAATGATAGAGTCCGCGCGTTCACAGAGCAAACGGTGCAAACAGCGCAAATGGCAAATTCGGATGATATGAATACGACGGACGCGCTGCTGCGTTGGTACGACGGTGCGCGGCGTGCCTTGCCTTGGCGCGCTTTGGCGGGCTGTGTTGCTGCGCCTTATCATGTCTGGTTGTCCGAGGTCATGTTGCAGCAGACCACGGTGGCGGCTGTGACGCCGCGCTTTTTATCGTTTCTGGCGCGCTGGCCGAGCGTTGAGGCGCTGGCCGCTGCACCGCTCGATGACGTGCTGCATGAATGGCAGGGGCTGGGCTATTACGCGCGGGCGCGCAACCTGCACCGCTGTGCCGGTGTGGTCGCGGCGCAGTACGGCGGGGTGTTCCCGCCCGACGAAGACGCATTGCGCGCGCTGCCCGGTATCGGTGACTATACCGCCGCTGCCATCGCCGCCATTGCCTTTGGACAGGTCGCCGCGCCGGTGGACGGCAATATCATTCGCGTGATCAGCCGCCTGATGGCGCTGGATACCATCATGCCAGCGGGCAAGGCCGTTGTACGTGATGTCGTTGCGGGCATGGTGCCACCCGCGCGTCCAGGCGATTTCGCACAGGCCATGATGGATCTGGGGGCCACGGTGTGCACGCCGCGCAAGCCCGATTGTCCGGCCTGTCCATGGTTGGGTGCGTGCCTCGCATCCAACGCAGGGCAAGCCGAGGCCTATCCGCGCAAGGCGGCCAAGCGCGCCCGTCCGACGCGGCACGGCGTGGCGTTCTGGCTGGAAGATGCCGAGGGCCGCATCATGTTGCGCCGTCGCGCTGAGGCGGGCTTGCTCGGTGGCATGATCGAGGTGCCGTCAACCGACTGGCGCGAAGGTGAATGGCCGCTCGATGAAGCGCTGAGCGGTGCGCCGCTCGATGGCGTGGCATGGGACAGCGTCGAGGGTACGGTGGAGCACACATTCACGCATTTTCATCTGGTGCTGCGCGTGGTGCGTGGTCGGCTGGACACCGCGAGCCGCGCGGGTAACGCCATCTGGGCGGCACCGCAGGATTTCGGCGCGCACGCCCTGCCCACGGTGATGAAGAAAGTCGCGCGGCACGCGCGCTAACGAATGCGAGGCACGCACGCTAAAGTTACGTGCTGGCCGCCAGTGCGTGGCGGGACGGGGTTTCGCGGATGGGCAGATGGATGATGGCGGAAAACGCGCCAACACCAACGCCGACCCACCACACCACATCGTATGAGCCATAGGCATCATACATTACCCCACCCAGCCAGACGCCCATGAACGAGCCCAACTGGTGCGACAGAAACACAATGCCGAACAGCGTGCCCATGTAGCGCAGGCCATAAATTTGCGCTACCAGACCCGATGTCAGCGGTACGGTGGCAAGCCATAGCGAGCCCATGACGAGCGAGAATATAACCACCGTATCGGGTGTCATGGGCAGCATGATGAATAGGGCTGCCGCGATGGTGCGCCCGGTATAGACGGCGGCGAGCAGGTATTTCTTTGACCAGTTCTTACCCAGTGCCCCCGCAGTGATCGTGCCGACGATATTGGCCAGACCGATCAACGCAATGGAAAACGCGCCCAGTGAGGTGGTCGAATTGACGCCCATGCTGCGCAGCACGCTGTTTGGCGGGATGGCGGCGCAGACCTCGGTGATGAAGGCCGGAAAATGTGCGGTTACAAAGGCAAGCTGAAAGCCGCACGAAAAGAAACCAAGAAAGATCATGATGTAATTGCGGTCGCGCAGGGCGGCCATGACGACCTCGCCCATGTTGCTTTGCGGTACGCTCTGCTCAGCGATATTGGCGGCGGCGGGCTTGCCCTTGAACACCGGCAGTACGACCAGAACCGCGATGATAGCGGCGGCAAAGAACAGAAACACTGATGACCACGGCATGACGCGCAGCAGGGTATCGGCCACCGGCGGGCCGATAATCTGTCCGACGGAACCCGCCGCTGTGGCGATGCCGAGCGCGAGCGAGCGGTTATCGTCCGATGCGGCGCGTCCGACGACGGCCAGAATGACGCCGAACCCGGTACCCGCCACACCGAACCCGACAAGGATTTCGAGGAACTGGTGGGCTTCGGGTGTTACGGCATAGCTGCTCAGCACCAGCCCGGTGGCATAGGTCAGCGCGCCAAGCACGATGGCGCGGCGCTCGCCGAACTTTTCAGCGATGGCGGCAAAGATCGGTTGGCCAACCCCCCATGCCAGATTCTGGATGGCGATGGCAAAAGAGAACTCATAGCGCAGCCAGCCAAACTGCTCGGCGATGGGGATTTGGAACACACCAAAGCTGGCGCGAATGGCAAAGCCCGCCATCAGGATCAGGCAGCCCGCCAATAGCACAGGGGTAAACAGCGATGTTTTGCTTTGGGTCATCATGGTGTCCTGTATATGGGTCTTGTCATATGGGGCTTATAGGCGGGGGCTTGTAGTATAAAAAGTGATTTTCTGTTATACTCGGGTACGGACCTGAGCGCTATGGCATAGATGCCCGCGCAGGTCTGGCGTTACATAAATCGCGACTGATCACATGACTGATTATGGGAGGCTATCATGGCCCAAACCCTTACTCACGATGCAACGTCGCCTTTGCAGGTGCGCGAGGCGGTTGGCGTATTTCATAATGCAATGGCCTTTGAGGCCGCAATTGATCACCTTGAACGCTCGGGTTTTGATCGCGCTGATATCAGTGTGCTTGCCAGCGAACATGCCATAACCGAAAAGCTCGGTCACCGTTATGAGCGTGCCAGTGAGCTGGAAGACGACGCCGCGGTGCCGCGCGCCACGTTTGTCGAGCGTGAGTCTCTGGTCGAAGGCCAGAGCCTGATTATCGGCGGGCTGGCCTATGTTGGCGCGTTGGCTGCCATCGGCGCGGTGGTGTCCTCGGGCGGTACGGCGCTGACGGCCTTTCTGGCGGCCGGACTGGTCGGCGGATCGGGTGGCTTGCTGGGCACGGCATTTGCGACGCGTCTCGGACAGAAACGCGCAGATCATATCACCGATCAGCTTGTCCACGGCGGCTTGTTGCTGTGGGTGCGCCTGCGCGATGAAGAACACGAGGCACGCGCCCTGAAAATCCTCAGGGAACATGCCGGTGATGACGTGCACGCCCATAACATTGCGGTCGCAGACACTGAGCCCAACCCGGTGTCGGGCCTCAATATAGACCCGTTCCTGCCAAACGCACGGATTTGAACGCTGGCTTAGTCGTCGTAAGACATTAACGCATCGAACGGGATGTCGCCCAGGCGCTCGCGCCCGTTCAGGAATGTCAGTTCGACAATGCAGGCCATGCCGACGACTTTGGCTCCGGCCTTTTCGAACAGGTTTGTGCATGCGCCCAGCGTGCCGCCGGTTGCCAGCAGATCATCAAGCACCACCACCCGGTCGCCGGGGTTAACCGCGTCGGTTTGAATTTCGATGGTGTCGGAGCCGTATTCCAGATCATATTCATGGCTGTAGAGTTCGCCGGGCAGCTTGCCTTTTTTGCGCACCATGGTGAAGCCCAACCCCAATTTCAGCGCCAGCGGTGCGGCGACCAAAAAACCACGCGAGTCCACACCGGCCAGCACGTCGGGCTGGTGGCGGCTGACGATTTTTGCCATGCGGCCCATAGCGACCGACCATGCGTCGGGATGGGCCAGCAGGGTGGATATGTCATAAAACTGGATGCCCGGTTTGGGAAAATCAGGGATCGAGCGAATGTGGTCTTTCAGGTCCATAGTGTCTTCCGTAATGCTGAGATGTGATTGTCGGGCAGGATGGCCATGGTATCGGGCTGCCCCGGTACTGACAATGACCGTATTATATTTAGTCGCCCTGAATCAGCTATTTCCAAAGTTGCGCTTCTGTATCATTTTGGCATCCTGTCAGGATAGGAATATCACCATGAGCCATGTCTTCCATCGTAGCCCCCGCTCAGACCTGCCCATTGCCGTTGGTGGTGATGGCATCGAGATCATTGATGCTGCGGGCAAACGATACATCGATGCCTCGGGCGGTGCAGCGGTGTCGTGCCTCGGGCATTCAGACCCCGATGTGATTGCCGCCGTGCGCGAGCAGGTCGGCAAGATCGCGTTTGCCCATACCAGCTTCTTTTCCTCGCAACCAACCGAGGACCTGGCCGACCTGATGATTGAAGCGTCCCCCGATGGCATTGAAATGGCGTATTTCGTGTCCGGCGGGTCCGAGGCCGTAGAGGCCGCATTGCTCATGGCACGGCAGTATTTTGTCGAACGTGGTGAGTCCTCGCGCACGCGCTTTATCGCGCGGCGTCATAGCTACCACGGCAATACGCTGGCCGCGCTTTCGGTTGGTTCCAGCCATGCCCGTCGTCAGGCTGTCGAGCCATTGTTGCTCGATACTTCGCACATCGCGCCGTGCTACGCCTATCGCTACAGGTCTGATGATGAGAGTGAGCATGAATACGGCCAGCGCGTGGCAAACGAACTGGACACGGAAATCCGCCGCCTTGGCGCGCAGAATGTCTGCGCCTTTATTGCCGAGACCGTGGGCGGTGCGTCAGCCGGTGTGCTGAGCCCTGTGCCGGGGTACTTCAAGCGCGTGCGTGAAATCTGTGACGAACACGGCATTTTGCTGATCCTCGACGAGGTCATGTGCGGTATGGGGCGTACGGGCACGACCTTTGCTTGTGAGCAGGAAGGTATTTCGCCCGACCTGATCACCGTTGCCAAGGGCCTTGGCGGTGGCTACCAGCCTATCGGCGCACTTATGGTCTCGGGCAGGGTCTATGATGCGATTTCCGCCGGGTCGGGGTCTTTCCATCACAGTCATACCTATATGGGGCACCCCACGGCGTGTGCCGCCGCGCTGGCGGTGCAACGCGCCGTGCGCGATCGCGGGTTGCTTGAAAATATCCGCATTCAGGGTGCGGCGCTGCAACGCGCGCTGACCGAGCGCCTTGGTAATCAGCCCTATATCGGTGATATCCGTGGGCGTGGGCTGTTTTGGGCCATTGAACTGGTGGCGGACCGCGCCACCAAGGAACCGTTTGATCCGGCCCTGAAACTGCACAGTGTGATCAAGCGCGAGGCCTTTGAACGTGGCCTGATTTGTTATCCCAGCGGCGGCACGGCGGACGGTGTGCGCGGTGATCATGTCTTGCTGGCACCGCCTTTTATTGTGACCGAAGACGACGTGAACGAAATAGCAGACCGGGTTACGGCGGCCATTGACGCAGCGGTAAAGGCAGTATCATCATGAGCGCGCCATCCCTGTGGTCGCCACTGATTATCGCCGTGGCACCCAATGGTGCGCGGCGCACCAAGGCCGATCATCCTGATATCCCCCTGAGCGCGCGCGAAAGCGGTTATGAGGCAGCGCGCTGCCGTGACGCCGGTGCGGCCATGATCCATTTGCATGTGCGTGACGCAGACGCAAAGCACTCGCTGGATGCCGATTTATATCGTGACGCCATCGCCGCTGTACGCGCCAACGTGGGTGATGATCTGATTATTCAGGTCACCACAGAGGCTGTCGGTATCTACAGTGCCGAGCAGCAAATGGCGATGGTGCGTGACGTGCGGCCCGAGGCCATATCCACCGCCGTGCGCGAACTGGTGCCCGACGCCGCATCCGAGGTGCAGGCTGCGGAATTTTATGGCTGGGCGGCGCGCGAAAACATTGCGGTGCAGTACATTCTGTATGACGCGGCTGATCTGCGCCGGTTTGTTGATCTGCGCGCACGCGGTGTGCTGCCCGGTGATGCGATCTCGGTGCTTTATGTGCTGGGTCGGTATGCCAGGGACCAACGCTCGCAACCGTCTGATCTATTGGAATTTCTTAATGCGGCGCACGATGTGGATGCCGACTGGCACTGGAGCGTCTGTGCCTTTGGCGCGTTGGAAGGGGCCTGCGTGTTAAGTGCAGCCACGTTCGGCGGGCATGTGCGTGTCGGCATGGAAAACAATCTTTATCTGAATGATGGAACGCTGACGCCGGGGAACGCGGCATTTGTGCACCAGATTCATGACGCAGCGGCATTGCTGGCGCGCCCCGTCGCGGATGCGGCACAGGCACGCGAAATTTTGTCACGCCCTGCATAAAGTTGCCCCAAGACGGCGTAAATGCGAGGATACGAACATACTTGCCCTCAATACGCTTTGGGTAAACAGAATAGATCAAGGGTTATGTGCATGAAAAAAATGCTGTTTGCAGTGGCTTTAATCGGGGCCGCCCTGAGTGCCAGTGCCGCCGAGGCTGCGGAGCAAAAGTTTATTACACTCGGTACGGGTGGCGTTGCCGGTGTGTACTATCCAGCCGGAGGAGCCATTTGCCGCATGGTCAACAAGGGGCGCAAGATGCATGGCGTGCGCTGCTCGGTTGAAAGCACTGGCGGCTCCAAGTTTAACATCGATGAAATTCGTGCCGGTGAACTGGACATGGGTATCGTTCAGACGGATGTGCATTATGAGGCCTTACACGGATTGGGTAGTCATTCTGAGCATGGGCCATTTTCACAATTGCGCTCAATGTTTTCGCTGCATGCAGAGTTGTTCACGCTGGTTGCGCGCGCCGACGCGGGTATCAAATCGCTTCAGGACCTGCCGGGCAAACGGGTCAATGTTGGTAATGCCGGATCAGGGCAGCGCAATACCATGGAGGCCTTGATGGCAAAACTTGGCTGGACCATGGGCACGTTTTCCATGGCTGTGGAACTGAAATCGGCCGAACAGTCGGCGGCCTTATGTAACGATGAAATTGACGCCATGGTGTTTACCGTTGGTCACCCCAATGGGTCGATCAAGGAAGCCACGACCATGTGTGGTGGTGTGCTGGTCGATGTTGCCGGCCTTGCCGTGGAAAGCCTGATTGGCGAGAAGGAATATTACAGTGCGGGAAGCATTCTCGGTGGTATGTACCGGGGAAACGCGAATGATATTTCGACCTTTGGTGGGAATGCTACATTCGTGACGTCAAGCGCGATGGACGCTGATATCGTTTACAATGTGGTCAGGGCGGTGTTTGAGAATTTTGAGGACTTCAAAAAACTTCACCCCGTGCTGAAATCCCTCGACAAGAAGACCATGGCGCAGGGGACTATTTTCGCGCCGCTGCACGAGGGCGCGGTGCGGTACTTCAAGGAAGCCGGGCTGATGTAATCAGCATCATTGCTGGTGGTAAAAGAAAAACGCCGCATCCCGGTTTGGGATGCGGCGCTTCGCATTTGGTGTCGACGTATCGGTAAGCTTATTTCAGCGTGCCGAGATATTCGATCAGATCAGCGCGCTGGCTGTCTTTCTTTACGCCACCGAAGGACATCTTGGTTTTCTTGATGAATTTTTTCGGTTTTTTCAGGAACGCGTCCAGATTGGCTTCGTCCCAGACAAGGCCATCGGCAGCGGCTGCAGCCATTGCCTTGGAGTACTTGAAGCCTTCGACTGTACCGGCTGCCTTGCCGACGATGCCGCTCAGGTTCGGGCCGACCTTGTTCTTGCCGCCAGCTTCCGTGGTGTGACATGCCTTGCACTTTTTGAAGACTTTTGCACCTTTGTCCACGTCTGCGGATGCGGGGGTGCTGATCAAACCGAGAGCAGCAACAGCGGCCACGGCAAACGAGGTGATAAGGGTTTTCTTCATTGTAGATATCTCCTTCACGGGGGTTACCGTGTGTATGAGTAAAATCGAATCCCGGACCCAAAATTTCGGACGCATTCATAAACCCAAGGCATCAGACTTTCAACCACTGAGCAATATTAATATCATTTCATAACCCGCAATCATGACAAAACCATGACAGCGCGGGAAAAAGCTTACATGGCGCTCAGTTCGTTCCAAATATCGTAATCGCGCCGGAACGCCGAGAGCGATGACCATACCTGTGCGAATTCCTTGTTATCGGCGGCCTGTTCACTTGCGACCGTGTGCCATGCATCTGACAGTGCGCTCAACACATCATCGGGCAAGCGTGCAACAGTGGTGCCCGCGGCAGTGATCTTTTTGAGGGCTTCAAACTGCATGGCTTCACCTTCGGCCAGACCCTGGCGGACATTGTCGCCGCATACAGCCATAAGGCGTGTGCGTTGCAGGGTCGGCAAGGCTTGCCATGTCTCCAGACGGACAAGCAGTACGAGCAGTGTGGCGCGTTGATGCCAGCCGGGGAAATAGTAGTTTTTGGCAGCCTTATGCAGGCCCAGTTGCTGGTCAACAGATGGTAACGAAAACTCTGCCGCGTCAATATCACCACGGCTTAATGCTGCGCTGATATCGTCCTGATTCAACCAGACAGGTTGTACACCGAGTTTTTCAGCCGCCCGGGCACCAAGGCCGTCAATGTGCATGCGCAGGCCGTTCAGATCAGCAACCGAGTTGATTTCACGGCGAAACCACCCGGCGGGCGCTGCGGCGACCATGCCACAGGGTTCGGCGTGCAGATTGCGGACATGATGAACATCGTTGAGGCGTTCTCGTCCGTCGCCAGCGTATAGCCAGGCTAGCAGTTCACCCGATGAAGGGCCAAAGGGGGACGAGCCAAACAGACCGAGGGCAGGGATGTGTTCGGCCGACAGTGCAGGCGTGGTAAATGCCGCATCAATTGCACCTGAACTGACCGCGTTGAATAACTCGTGAGCGGGGGCCAGAGTGTTGGGCTCATGGAACCTGATGGTTATATCGCCGTGTGAAATGGCGAAAATTTCACGTTCCAGTCGTGCCCCCAATGTACCGAACAGGGGTAGCGATGATGTATATGCCCCGGCCATATTCCAATGCACCCGGTTCCCGTCTGGGGTATTGGGCATATCCGTCGTGGCTGTCAGATTAACCGGAATGGCCAACGTTTGTGGCGCAGCAGATGCGCCGGTGACCTGCTGGGCCATTTGTTCAGTTTGATTGTCGGGTGTGGTGCTCGCTTGGTCGTCGCCTGATTGTTCGCTACCGACCAGACGTTCAGCATGCTCGCCGGTTAAACGAGGCGCAACAACCGATGCGCCAAACAGGACACCGATGACAATACCGATCAGGGAACCAATGATGATCTTTTGCATAGTTTAAGCCGTTAGCCGGTTTCAAACGTCCATTAGCATCGCGCACAAGGCAGAAACCTTATCAGGAAGCGTCTCGTCTGGCTTGCCAAAAATCCTTGTATATTGTCGTGGGGCAAGAACGCTCCTATGGTTGTGGTCATACGCGATTGTACAGGACTAGATAATGTTATGAAGCGGCTAGGTATTTTGATTGTGGCGCTTGCATTTGGATCGATTTTTTCGGCCCCGGCCTCGGCACAGGAAGTCACAAAACCCGCTGAAGCAGCGCGCTTTGTCGACACGCTGGGTACGCAGGCGTTTGACGTGCTGGGCGACCAGTCGGCAACGCTCGAACAGCGTGAGGCCAACGTGCGGCAATTGCTTTCGCGTAATATTGCGTTGGCCCAGATTGGTCGGTTTGTGCTTGGCAACGCATGGAAAAAGGCTTCGCAGGCGCAACAATCGGAATATCTGAATTTATTTTCGCGCTATGTATTGGCGACGTATTCGCGCAGGCTCGGCGGTTATGCTGGTGAGGCGCTTGAAGTGGTCAAGGCCGAACCCATTGGCAAACGTGATGCGGTTGTATTTACCAAAATACATCGTTCCGGTGCCGCGCCGGTGACCTGTGGTTGGCGGGTGCGGCGCATGGAGAATGGTTACCAGATCCTCGACGTTATTGTTGAAGGGATCAGCATGATATCTGCGCAGCGCTCGGAATTCGCTTCCGTGATCAAGTCGCGCGGCGTTGATGGCCTGATTGAGAATCTGCGTATGCAAGTGACGAAATTCACGGCTCAATCCTCATAGGATACCAAATAAACGAGCCGATTGAGGGAGATTGATATGTCACGCAGAACGCCCTGGGGAGGGTTATTAAGAGGCAAGGCATACCTGACCTTTGCCATTGTTTTGGCAGTGATCGGCGTGCTCGGTGTTCCGACGCTGGCGCGCGCGGACTTCCAGAGCGGCTGGCAGGCCTATCAGCAAGGTGATTTTGCGGGTGCGCTGGCGGCGTGGCAACCGCTGGCCGATGCGGGTGATCCGCGTGCGCAGTTCAACCTCGGTCTGATGTATGACGAGGGGCGCGGCGTCGAAGAAAGTCGAAAGCTGGCTGTGGAGTGGTGGATGCGTGCAGCGGCTGGCGGCAGTTACCGCGCCATGCACAATCTGGCGCTCGCCCATATCAGCGGTGCAGGTGTTGCGCAGGATTATGATAAGGCGCTGGAATGGCTGCGTCAGGCCGCAGAGTCCGGTGCGGTGCGTTCGCAATATTCTCTCGGCAAGATGTACGCCTACGGCTACGGCGTGGATGCCGATGACGAAGAGGCGTTCTACTGGATTTTGAAGGCTGCCAATAGCGGCTTTGACAAAGCGCAATACAACGTCGGCAAGATGTACCGTGACGGCGATGGCGTGGAGCAGGACAAGGAACAGGCGGCCAAATGGTTTATGGCGGCAGCCGAACAAGGCTATGCCAAGGCGCAGAACCATATCGGTGTGCGCCTTGCCAGTGGTGAAGGGATTGCCAAGGATGAGGTCCGTTCCCTGATGTATCTGCTGCTCGCCGCCAAGCAGGGGCTTGGATCGGCGCGGCAGAATGTCACGGACCTGTCTGCCCGGCTATCGGCGGACCAGATCGCCAAGGCCGAGGCCATGGCGCTGGAATGGGCACCAAAATCGGCTAATGGGAATTAACCATCAGCCGACGCCGGATACAGATCAGGTGCGGTAAACTTTATGCTTGGGACGTTCAGCCAGAATGTTTTCTTTGGCAAATGCGGTAACGGCCTTGAATTCGTCGCTCTGGATAAAGGATTGAAAGGCTTCCAGTTCATTCCAGTTGCTGACGATCAGGTATGAACCGGGTTCATCGACATCCTCGAACAGGTGGGAATCGTCGTGGCCGTCAGCCTCGTTGATGGCTGCCAGCACAGCGCGGAAGTTGCTGACGAATTCTTCTTCTTTGCCGGGCAATACCCGGTAGTTCATGCCGATGGTGACCATTCAGGTCTTCTCCTTGGTTTTTTGCTCAGGCCTTAATCTGGGGCCATAATTCAATAATTCAACCTATAAAAGCCAGACTTTGTAGTGGCGTTTCTCGCGGTCGAGTTCAAATAATATCTGTGGCGCGGCCTGGGAGTCATTAATCCTTTGCATGACTGCATCGAGATCAATGCTGCCTGATGAACGGATATAGTCGATCACGTCACCGGGCATGATGTCTGGCAGGTCATAGGCTGCACGCGCCGGCATTGCCATGGACACCACCATGCGCGTGCCTTCGGTGACATGGACGCGCAGTTCGCTGGCCAGCGCCGGACGGTCTTCTTCTTCGTCTTGTGCATCTTCCGCCATGATTGCTTTCCGTTTCTCAGCCAGCCGGTTTTCGGCGGCCCCGAGCATTGCCGCTGGCAGCGCGCTTTGCAAGAAAGACCACCACGCCAAGGACACGCCAAGGCTTTCCAGTTGCGCAATGGCGCCGTGAAAGACCCGAACGGTAAGCAGGGATTCGGGCGGACCCGATGAACGCAGCCACCAGCGCCGTTCACCCAACAGATCGTCAAAGCCCTCTTTTAGGCCCCATGTGGCAGGATCGAACGGCGCATCACCAATAAATGGCTTGAGCAGGAGGTGGCAGATCGCCACCAGGTCTTCGCGGATGTAGTCGAGTTTTTCGGCATCGAAACCCATTTCACACAGGTAGGCATAGGCGGGCACGACACCACCATCGCGGCACGCCAGAATAAGCTCCAGCAAGGATTCGCGCTGTGTATGGTTGATGCTGACGGTGCAGCCATAATCGAGCAACACCATTTCGGGCGAACGGTCCCCGCCGGGTGCATGACGATAGAGCGAATTCCCCATATGCGGGTCGCCGTGCATCTCACCGCTGACAAACAGGCCGTGTAGCATGATCGACAGGATCATGTGGGCGATGGCCGAGCGTTCCTCAAACGGCCAGTCGAGCACGGTGTCGAGGTATTGCCCGTCTTCCCAGCTTTGTACCAGCACGGCCTCGCTGGACAGTTCAGTGTATACTTTGGGTACGCATAATCCGGGCACATGATTGTTTTGTGCAAATGCGATCTGGCGCTCGGCCTCGCCCCGGTAATCAAGCTCGCGATCCATGTTGGCCTTGAGCGTTTTCTTGTAACCGTTCAGATCAATGCCCCATTTTTTCGCTGGACCAAGGCCGGGGATCAGTCCGGCAAGACGCATTTCCGAGGTCACGGCTTTGACAATACCGGGGTAGCGGATTTTAACTGCGACCTCGGTGCCGTCTTTTAGGGTGGCGCGGTGGACCTGCCCCAGAGACGCCGCAATACCGCGTTCTTCGATGTGCGTGAAAACCGCATCAACCGGTTTGCTCAGCCCGGCTTCAAGAACTGGCAGCATGGTTGCGAGCGGATAGGGCTCGACACCCTTTGCCAGATTATCAAACGGTGTGTCGCCGCCAACTTCGGAAAACAGCTGGCCGATTTTCATGGTTGTGCCGCGCGCATCTTCAAACAATTCAGCCAACGCGGCCTTGGCGTGGGCCTGCGCGGATGGATCGGCGGCGCGACGCATGCTCCACAGGCCGCGTCCGATGCGAAGCAGGCGAGCCGCGCGGTTCAGCACGCCGATCACGTGGGCTTGATCCACACGGCGGTGTCATGAAACGTCGCCCCACCGATGGGGGCGGCGGCGTCTGCGCCGATCAGCAGATTGATGCCGATGCCGCTCTCAAACGCGTCGTTGGGCCAGATGCCTTCGCTGATCACCACGCCGCGTTGCAGGCCGTCAAAGACGCGTGCGTGCAGGATGATCTCGCCGCGCGCATTGCCCATGCTAACGCGCGCACCATCGGTGATGGCATGTGCGCTGGCATCATCGGTATGGATCATGACTTCGGGGCGACCTTCGCGTTTGCGTGATGACGGCGTCTCGTTGAAGCTTGAATTGAGGAACGTGCGGGCCGGTGCGGTGACCAGCCGGAACGGTCGCTCGCTATTGGCAGCATCGGTCACCGCCCAGTGATCGGGCAGCGCAGGCATGTTGTCGAGCAGCACGTCGGGTATAAAGCCTGTGGGCTGACAGGCGCGCCAGTCGGGCTTGAAGCGGAATTTTCCGTCGGGGTGTTTGAAGCCGCCGATAAAGTGCGAGTCCTCAAACGATGGTTGGCAATCGATCCAGTGGTGCGCTTCCAGATTTGCCAGATCGCCCCAGCCCGATGCCTGCAAGGTGGCGTCGATCAGCTCGCGCGGACTCATCTCGAAACCGGGGTGCTTTGCGCCCAATCGTTCGGCCAATGCGCAGATCACGTCATGGTTGGATCGGCATTCACCCGGCGCATCAATGATCTTGGGGCCGAGCAGGATATGTTGCTGGCCGCCACCCTGATACAGATCGTCGTGTTCCACGAACATGGTGGCGGGTAACACGATGTCGGCGACCTGTGCGGTCTCGGTCATGAACTGCTCGTGCACACAGGTGAACAGGTCCTTGCGCGCAAACCCGGCATGCACCGCGCCCAGATCAGGCGCAACCGACATGGGATTGGTGTTCTGGATAAACAGCGCGGTGACCGGTGGCCCACCGGCCAGATCGGTCTTGTTGCCGTTCAGCACCGCGCCGATGCGCGACTGGTCAAACACCCGCACGCTGTCATCACGTAAGTCTGAGCCTTCGATCAGGGTGCGGTCCCAGTGATAAATCGCGCCGTTGTTATGAAACGCGCCGCCGCCCTCATACCGCCACGCCCCGGTGATGGTTGCGATAGAGGCCGCCGCGTGCATGTTCACCGCGCCATTGCGGCTGCGTGTGAAGCCATAGCCCAGCCGCAGATAGGTGCGCGGCGTTTGCCCGATCATGGCGGCAAGGGCCTCGATCTCAGCAACCGGCACGCCGCAGATATCGGATGCCCACGCGGGCGTGCGGCTTTGCAGGTGGGCTTCCAGCTCATCCGGCGCGTCGCTGAATTGTGCCAGATAGTCACGGTCAGCATGGCCGTCGCGGAATAGTATGTGCATCACACCACAGGCCAGCGCGCCATCGGTGCCCGGCCGCACGCACAGAAACATATCGGCTTTTTTTGCTGTCTCGTTGCGATAGGTATCGATCACCACGATCTTTGCGCCACGGGTCTTGCGCGCCTTGGTGACGTGGGTCATGACGTTGATCTGTGTGCTCACCGCATTGGTGCCCCAGATCACCACCAGATCCGATAGCGCCATTTCGCGCGGGTCGGGGCCCATCAGCTTGCCTGTTCCCGCGATATAGCCGGGCCACGCGATTTGCGTGCAGATGGTGGAATATTGCCCTGAATAACCCTTGGCATGGCGCAGCCGGTTGATGCCGTCGCGCATGACCAGCCCCATGGTGCCGGCGTAATAGTACGGCCAGACGGTCTCTGCGCCGTGCTGCTGTTCGGCGCGCAGCAGGTTCTCCGCGACCTCGTCGAGTGCATCGTCCCACGATATGGGCTCGAATTCGCCTGTGCCTTTGTCGCCCCTGCGCCGCAGCGGCGTGAGCAGCCGGTCGGGGTGGTGGGCGCGCTCGGCGTAACGCCCGACCTTTTCGCAAACCACGCCATCGGTATAGGTGTTATCGCGCGCGCCGCGCACCCGGCCAATCGTTGACGGGCCAAGGCGCTCGATCTCCAGCGCACAGACGCTGGGACAATCATGGGGACAGGCGCTGAAGTGAGTATCGTCGGGAATGGCTTTGTTCTCCATGCGGATATATCGAGGCGGCGAATATTGTGTGATGTTGTTATACGGCGTTATTGCCAACCATCCAAATACTCACTCATGCGCGGTAACCGGCTATTCGATCTTTAACGACAGCATTTGCCGTGCATAAGACTGTGCCCAATGTTGAATTCTAGGCACTTGTATCTGAAAACCCAATCGCCCAGCATACAGCACTGTTTTTACGATAAAAAATGCCATGAAGATATTGGGTGGGATATGAGCAAAGCGCAAAATCGACGCCAGGGAGCCAAGGTTCTGGGCCCGCCGGGGGCACAGATTTTGACAGAGCACAAACTGGACTGGGCCATAGCCTATTGGCGTGAAAAGTCCGGTGCGCGGTTTGCGCCGCGTTGGACCGATATTGATCTTTCAGAATTTTTACCGGTCCTGTTACAGGGTGTCATGGTCGCCGATATCGTGCCGGAACAGTCTGATTTTCGGATACGCTATTGGGGCACGGGGCTGGTTTCGGCATTTGGCATCGAGCCGACGGGCGAACGGTTGTCGCAATTTGATCACAACGGTGTCATGGACAGCTTTATCGCCACCGCGCCCGACATCATAAAGACCCGCGCGCCGCAATACCTGATGCACGAAATCAATTCGCCGAGCGGCGCACCCTATGTCTACCCCGATGTGCGCTTGCCACTATCAGAAGACGGCGAAACCGTTACAAGCATCATGACCGTGGAAAACATCCCGCTTTGCTATGGGCTGGGTGTGATGTAGCGCCCTGTCGGGTTCTCGGTTATGGTGATGGTTACATGGTAAATCTCAACGACCAAAAACAGGCGGCGCTTCAACTCGCCAGTTCCAAATCAGACTACGAGCCTTTTCTGCTTCGCTATATTGAGGAAGAGATCATGGGCGAGGCCTTTTTCCTGGGCCTTGGTGATTACTTTGTCGAACCCCACCAGCACGAGAAGCTGTCTCTGTTATCGCAGATTGAACGTAGTGTCGTGGACTCTGTTCGCCCACTGTTGACACGTCATGGCTTGCAAACACGTGAGGATGCGGCGTTGCATGCAATCGGTCGCGAGCATTGCGGACGTTTCAAAGCCATGACGTGGCAAGACTTCCTTGAAGACATCACCGTTAAATATCCAGATTACATGGTCGAGTTTTTTGCCCTGGAAGAGGTCGCGCCGATAGAAGACCGTCCCCTGTTAGAGCCATTTACCAGGCATGAAATTGTTGCAATCGCGTTTGCAAAACTCGAATTGGCCGGGGCTGAGGGCGGCGCAGGGGAATTGCGCAGCTTTCTTCGCGACAACAGATAAGCCACTATTTAACCTTCGAAAAGAAAACGGGTCGGAGTGAGAGGATTAGACATGCGCTGGTGGTTTTTTATCGGCCTTCCGATTTTAATCGTTACGGCGGTCGTCGTCATCGTCGTACGGATGCATGATGATCACGTCATCATCGCGAAGAAACCGCCGCAATCCATTGCCCAGTGGTATAAGCCTGAAAACAAGCGTCAGGTTTGGCTGCACACCATGTTCGAGTTACGCCGCGCAATGTTGGCGATAGAGACCTATGCCTTGGCAGAAGAACCGGAGAACCTGAACAAATGGGCTGAAAAGCTGGATAAGGACTACCGGAAAATTGCCTCCATGGTACCTGAATGGACGCCCCGTCTGGATTTGGATGCGCTGGCCGCTGTTCAGAAAGGGATCGGCAAGACGTCCTACAAGGACGTGCTCGCCGCCTTGGGTGGCTTGAACGACAGCTGTCGGTCCTGCCATGCGGACTTCCGCGCCGTCACCGCCGCCTTGTATCGCTCGCCGGATTTTTCCGGATTGAAGGTCGCCGACGGCAAGCCGTTGGACGAGCACATGGTCGCGTTGAGTCGTCATGTTAATCACATCAAGATCGCCTTTGTCGACGGACGCGACACGGACGCTCTGGCCGCGTTTGCGGACTTGAAAACCGGCATGGCTGAACTGGGGGGAACCTGTGTCGGGTGTCACGACAAATTGGGCAAGAAGATTTACCCCGGCCCTGCCGTGTCCGAGGCCATGGCAACGCTGGAAGAAAACTTGAGAACCGGTGATAAAAAAGCCAAGGGCCGTTCATTAGGGATGGTGGCTGTGTTGGCATGCGCCCAATGTCACGGCACACACCGCTTGGCGTTGGATGCTAAAATTCTGTTCGGCCGGGAAAAGAATTGGCAGTCACTTCTCCAGCACCATTTCTAAAGGCGCTCCCCGATCTGACAGGCTCTCATGAAGCCTGCCACCTACCCTTTACTAACCCATTATGAAAATGGGCCATGATTCCCTGAACCAACATAATCGGCTACACTTGATAATGACCACGGGCTCATATGAGAAAGGAGTGGTGGCACCATGCCTTCGTCCTTCACGGCAAAGGCTGTCACTGCGACAAGAGTAATGAAAAATCCCTTCCTTATTGGGTTCCTTCTTATGCAGATTCCCTTGTTTGGGTGCTCTGTCGCAACGTCTGCAGATGATATGGTTCGACAGCAACGCATTTCAGAAAGTCCACAATGGAATGGGAGAAACTTCCAAAACTCGGAACGAGTGCCCGCTACTGAATGGGGGAAAAGTCTGGTGACCTTCTGGAATTATTTCTTCAATAAACCAGAAGGATATTCACCCAGTTCCACGCTGCCTGCGGAGCCATTTGACATCTTCCAGTGGAATGGGCATCGAGACTTACAATTTGCCTGGCTAGGGCACGCAACCTTCCTTATCAAGATTGATGACAAAGTGATCTTGACCGATCCCATGTTCTCACAACAAGCAGGCACCTATGGATGGTTTAGTCCTGTGCGATATTCCAAAACGCTTGCTTCGACGGACAGCCTTTCCGTGGTCGATGTGGTATTGATTACTCATAATCATTCCGACCATCTGGACGAAAGTTCAATTAAGGCGCTAATTCCCAAGACCAGACACTTCATTGTGCCCTTGGCAGCAGGGAAGTTGTTGGAAGAGTGGGGCGTATCTCATAAAAATATAACCGAACTTGACTGGTGGCAGATAAAATCCATTGATGGTTTAACGATTACCGCGGCACCGGCTAAACACACTTCCGAGCGGGGAGTTTTTGATAAAAACAAGACGCTTTGGGCCTCCTTTGGTATTCGGGGAAAGAAACGCAACCTATACCTTAGCGGAGACTCTGGTTGGTATGAGGGGCTCTACGAGATCGGTGAACGACTAGGGCCTTTCGATATGACCTTCTTTGAGATCGGGGCCTACGGTGAAATAAGAGGTTGGAAGGAGGTCCATTACACTCCCGAACAGGCAGTTAAAGCACACCAGGCCGTAAGAGGTAAACTGATGGTGCCTGGCGGCTGGGGCACCTTTGATCTGGGGATGTTCCCTTGGTACGAACCGATCGAGCGATTTTTAGTTGCAGCCAATCAAGCTGATATCGATTATCTCACCCCCAAAGTAGGAGAGGTGGTCAATCCTGAGCAGGCGGGCGGTCGTGAGGCATGGTGGAAGCAATTTATCAACGCACCTGAGTAAACAGGCAGGCGTGTAAGCACCGAAGAAAGATGCATCTGCTGAGGGCAGTAAGCGGCGTTGATGGGGTGATGTCTGCTTGTGGTTAAGAACCGAAGTTCCAGTCACCACCTGAATATGTCTGCTTATATACGTTTAACGGGCGTGAATTGCTGAATGGGTGCTGGCAAAAATTGGTGGCGACGAACAACGTCACATCCGAAATGCTGGGGTAGGGGAACAAACCGTGTTTACTGATCCTGCAACTGGCGCCAAATCCTGTTTTATTCTTTTCTGTCGGTTGGCCAATCAAAACGCAAGGATATGATTTTAAAGATGAAAACTGGTCGGAGTGAGAGGATTTGAACCTCCGGCCCCCGCCTCCCGAAGACCAAGTAATCCTTGTAATAACAACATGTTACGAGGATTTATATTATGGCATCTTACAGAAAATTGGCGAGTGGTTTATGGAACGCACAGGTTCGTATCAAAGGCCATAAAGCATTATCCGCATCGTTTGAAACTAAAGTAGAAGCGGAAGCTTGGGCAACTGAGCAGATGCTGAGCATCAAGAGCAACAAACTCGCACAAACCTTGTATGAGCTAGGTGACAAGTATTGTTCCATTGGTCTTCGGGGCAAATCCACACAACAGGAGACCATTCTCCACCTTAGGTGCATCTGTACTGCGTTTAAAAACCTTGGTCTTCCTGATTCCATTGATCATATCAAACAGGAAGATATAAATACGTTCAGAGTTTTTCGTTTGAATAAGGTTGCCCCTGCAACATGTCGTAAAGACCTGATGCTGATCTCTCGTATCTACAGATGGGCAAAACGGGAATACCTGTTGGATATTGGAAATCCTGTTGATGGGGTTTCAATGCCACCTAATGGAAAACCCCGTAACCGGGTCATAGAACCACATGAACTTGAGTTGCTTATATCTGCCTTGCCTCCTGTCATGGCGATCATTGTTGAGGTGGCCTATGAGACAGCCATGAGGCGTTCGGAAATTGTAAAATTAACGCCTAGAGATTTGCATCTGGGTGAAAGATATCTGTCTGTCATAGATGGCAAGTGACGTGCTCCCCAATATGTCCTCATTCATAAGTAGAATCTGTTCTGGTTATG
>CBFCYM010000009.1:0-106554 GCA_965602485.1 uncultured Rhodospirillales bacterium
AGTATTGCTGCGGCTGAAATTGCCGCTGGTACGGAATACATTGGCGCAGGCTCGGGACTGGTAACACCAGTATTTCCATCAGAAATTCTTGGCGATCGTGGATACTTTTTTTACTACTACTTTCTGGTCCTTGCCACAGCGACGTTCCTGACATTGCGTTGGCTTTATCGCGGACGTTTCGGATTAGCCATCAATGCTATCCGTGATGATGAGGACAAGGCCGAAGCCATGGGGGTCCATACCACCCGTTATAAAACTGTGGCGTGGTGTTTTTCAGCGTTTTTCCTCGCTCTTGCTGGTGGCGCGGTTGGAAACCTTGTCGGCTTCATTGACCCTGTTGAGGTCGCCTTTGCCGGTGCGACATATGGTGTGTGGATGGTGTTGATGGCCATTCTTGGTGGCAAGGGCACTATATGGGGCCCCGTTATCGGCGCGGTTGTCTTTCATATTACACAGGAACTGTTCTGGACCTATCTGCTCGGTTGGCAGCGTGTAGCATTGGGCGTACTTATCGTCGCAATCGTGGTGTTCTTCCCCGAAGGCATCATGGGCTTTATCCGGGAACGCTGGCCTGAATTGTTGGGTCAAAAAGTAGACGCCAGCAATGTGCGCGAGGAGCAGACGTCATGAGCAATCTTCTTGACGTCAAAGGCGTCAGCAAAAACTTTGGCGGTGTTGTCGCAAACAGTGATATTTCACTGGAGGTCCCTGAAGGGCGCATCATTGGTCTGATTGGACCAAACGGGTCTGGCAAGACGACACTGTTTAATTCCATCGTCGGATACCATCCCATTGATGGTGGCTCGATCCTATTTCAGGGCCGCGATATTTCGCATAATCGAGTGCCCGAAATTGCGCGCATGGGTTTGTTGCGAACCTTTCAACAAACCCGTGTTTATGGCCGCATGACATGTGTTGAAAATATGCGCATCAGTGTGCCCCATGCCCATGAAGGTTTCAAAATCATGTTCAGCCGCCATATTCCTGAAGTGGCAGAACGCGCTGAGGAACTGCTTGAGTTTGTCGGGCTGTATTCCAAGCGGCACCTGCTGGCTGGTGACCTGTCGTTTGGTCAGCAAAAGCTTCTTGAGTTTGCCATGGCGCTGATGAATGAGCCTAAATTGCTGCTACTCGACGAACCCACGGCGGGTATCAATCCGACGCTCATCAATGGCCTTATCGACCGGTTGAAGCGCGCCAATGAACATTTGGGAATCACGCTGCTGGTGATTGAGCACAACATGCGAGTGATCATGAATTTGGCCGAACATATTTACTGTCTGGCACATGGCGAAATGCTGGCGGACGGGACGCCAGATGAACTGCAAAACGATCAGCGCGTGATCGATGCCTACTTGGGGGCGCACTGATGGCCGATATACAAAACGTTTCTGAACAAGCGGCAAAAAAACGTATCAGTGGTTACGGTCTTGGTGCTGTCGATACGGTTCTATCTGTTGATGACGTGGCACGCGAAGCCGAACAACTATCAAGCGATGCGCCACAACTTGTCGAACTTGAAGCGCTTGTGACGGGCGATCCGTATCTCTCTATTGATGGGCTGGTCGCAGGTTACGGGAAGATGCAGATCATTCACGGTTTTGACCTGCGGATCGGGCAGGGGCAATCTCTGTGCTTGATTGGCCCGAACGGCGCAGGCAAATCGACAATCCTGCATTCAATTTATGGCTTCACTAATATCATGGGCGGCACCATTGCGGTCGATGGCAATGACGTGACCCGGAAGGCCCCAAGCACCAAGCTGAAGAACGCCGGGATCGCCTATATCCTGCAGGATAATTCTGTCTTCCCCGATATGACGGTCGAGGAAAACCTGCTCATGGGTGGCTACCTAATGAGCAAGCATAGCGACGCAAAGGTTGCTGTTGAGCGGGTATTTGATAAATACCCGCGTTTGGCGGAACGCCGTGACAATAAAGCAGGGGTCCTGTCAGGCGGTGAGCGCCGATTGCTGGAAATTTCACGCGCACTGGTTATGGACCCGGGTGTTTTGCTGGTTGACGAACCAAGCATCGGACTGGAACCGCGCTTCATTGATATGGTGTTTGATATCCTGCGTGATCTACAGGTCAATGATGGCAAGACCATTATCATGGTTGAGCAGAATGCCAAAAAGGGTCTAGAATTTTGCGATATCGGTTATGTTCTGGTCTCTGGTCGATTAGCAATGGCGGGGGCCGGTGATAAGTTGTTGGAAAACCCCGATGTTGGGCGTCTGTTCCTTGGCGGATAATTGTTGACGAACAATCGTACTTAGCCGACGGACACAGAGCCGGGGTATATAACCTTTTTCTCTTCGTGGTGCTTTAGCATCTTATCCACGTAGAATCCCTGGAACATATTGATGCCCAACTTGCGACCGGTTTCAATGGCTACATCTTCATCAACACGCGACATGATCACCATCAGGCCACGGCGCTGCATTGCCTCAATCTCGCTGGCGAGTTCTGGTAATGATGTTTCTGCACCTTGCTGCCAGTAAATTTTTGCCATACTCGCGCCGATCCGGTTGATATTTACGATACCAATGGTTTCTGGGAAAATAGCGTCTACCGCGATATTGCCTGAGCGCTCATAAATCATGCTCGCTGCAACCTGAAATTCCTCAAAATGTTGCAAAATATCTGGTTGGCGAAATTCAAATACCAGATTTGCCAATCCGGTCTCACCACGGCTGCTGAGAAAATTTTCAAAAGCAGGCGTAAACACGCTTTCCACGTTCAGATTGATCGATGCCTTGGTTTCGGGTGCAGTAATAGACCCGAACAGGGACATCAGAATTCTATCAAGCTCAATTGTTAACTGGTTGAACAGGTTTCCTGAACCGCGCAGTTCCACTTCTGGAAAGGCGTTCTTTCGCAAATCATCCATGGCCACGTAATATTCATGCATGGCCACTGTCAGATCCATACCTTCCTTGATCACAACTATGGGTTGCTGGCGCACAAAGAGCTTTGAAAAGGATTCCGGTCCGACGTGCTCGAGCACCTGATGTACGCGCGCGATATCGGGTTCTCGCAAGGCGCGGGTCTTGCGGGCATGGGAGTTATGCGTTTCGGCTTCCTGGGTTCTGTATTCCAGATAACTGATCGCGTTTTTACGGCGCAGGCGCAAATCAATGTTTCGGATCAGGCGGCTTTGATCAACCATGCCAAAAAATTCAGGGAAATGCTGCTGAATAAGCTTGAGCAAATCGAACTTCAACGTCGTATTGGTGTTGACCAGATTAAGTTCAGAAACCTTTGCCAGAATGCCGTATTCGATCTGGGATATACGGAAAATATGCGCGTTAAAGCGTTGTTTAAACCCCATCAGGACACGCGAAAATTCATCCCAGTACTTGGAATCTTCTGTTCCTGGCAGGCCTTCGAGCGACACCAGAATCAGCATGTTGCTCTCGACCGGGCTAAAGCCCGGCGCCGATATTCGCTCAAACAACTTGCCAGCGTTCGGCAAAAAATCAAGTGGGGTCCCGGCCATGTTTTCTCCAGCCGCTCCGCGCGACAATAATTGCGTGGTCCTTCGTTTTGGCAGTAATGGGTGAAAACGCAGTGTGCGCAGACGCCATTATACCTTGACCATGTAGATAGCTAACTTTAACCGACTTTTGCGGATAATTGCTACCGATAGTCTGTACGAAACAACGCTATTATTCACTATCTGCTAGAGGAAATAGACTATCAGATAGAGCGCCAGCAATACGGCTACCCATATCACCATACCGCTTGCAGTCATTGATCGGGCTAACATACCGGTGGGACCATGATGACGGAATATGACGCTATGGCCTGCCAACAATACCCGTGTCGCCAGCAGTGTCAGGTCACCGCGAATATTATGAATGGCCCGCACCGCGATTCCAATCATGCGCGGGGCAAGGCGACGATAGGTCCATTCGGCATCAATGTTTATACCTGGTAATTCAGGCGGATAGAGATGGGTCAGCTTGAGGATGCAGAAAGCCAACGCAGAATAGAACAGAAGCTGGCTTTGGGTTAGCACGTGCGCAACCGTGTAGGGCTCATAGTCGACCGGGAACGGCAACATGGAATAAAGCACCCAGGGGTAAGACCCGTTGAAGATGCAGATCACGGCAGCTATTCCCATAGCGATCAGCATGTTGGTTGGCGCTTCTTTGCAGCGAATGCCGGAATCGTGTGAGAAGAAGGCAAAAAATGGAATCTTGATGCCCGCATGATGGAAAACGCCGGCCGAGGCGAAAAGTAACGCAAGCCAGACGATTGGGTGTCCTTCCTCAAGCGCAGCAACCATGACCATCGATTTGGAAACAAAGCCGGAAAACAGTGGGAAGGCCGAAATCGATGCTGCGCCCACGATACAAAACCCTGTGGTCCACGGCATGGATTTATACAACCCGCCGAGCTCCGAGCCTCCCATCTTGCCTGTTCGGAACAGCACGGCGCCCATGGTCATAAAGAGCAGACCTTTAAAAACGACGTCATTGAACGCATGGCTGATTGCGCCATTAAGGGCGAGGTCGGTTCCGATGCCGATGCCAACCACCATGAAGCCAACCTGGTTGATGAGGCTGTAGGCTAGTACGCGGCGGAGGTCGTTCTCGATCACAGCAAAAAAGATCGGGAACATGGCCATAACCGCGCCGATATAAACCAATATTTCGGTACCAGCATATCCACGGGCAAGTGCGTACACTGCGACTTTGGTCGTAAACGCACTCAGGAACACTGTGCCTGTGGGGGTGGCTTCCGGGTAAGCGTCCGTCAACCAGTTATGGAGGAACGGGAAGGCGCATTTCACACCAAACGCCAGGAATATTAGCCATGAACCAAGGCCGCCCAGACCGATATGTTCAAATGCAATCGATCCCGTTTCAAAGTAAATGACCAGAACGCCCATCAACAGAACGACGCCGGACAGGACTTGAATGACCAGATAGCGCATGGCTGCCTGACGCGCGCGCATTGTGTGGCGCGCAAGGATCAGGAAAACGGACGTAATCGCCAGCAATTCCCAGAATATGAAAAGGGTAACAAGATCGCCTGCATACACGGCACCAAGCGCGCTGCCAGCATAAAGCAGGCCCGATACATGCTGTGAGGAATCGCGCACATGGAGAGAGTAAATGATGCCGATGAATGCCGCGAGATGGAACAGATAACCGAACAGCGTGCTCAGCTTATCGACACGAACGATGGTTAGCGCATAGTCCAGCACCGATGCGGTCGCGAGAATGCCGTCAGGCATGTAATAGAGATTGGCTGCACCAATAAGCGGGACTGCCAGCATGACGGCTCGCTGTAAGGTACCACGCGTCACAGCAGCAATAAGTGCGCCGATAAAGAAGATAAGAAACGGGGCCATGCTAGTCATCGTAATAATCTTCCCCGCGCATGATGATCTTGCGCAATTCCTTGGCAATCAAAACCAGCACCACACATGCGCCAAACCCATAGAGAGCGTAGAACCCAAACAGGTTTTCCCACGGATGGTCGACATGGCGATGTACGACGAATTCAAATAAGACCGCGATAATGCAAACGGCATACAGGCTGTAAATAGTGCGTTTGACATTTTTCGGGTCGTCAAACATATGCTTCTTCTCATCCTTGGAAGGCGTCGATGCGTGATGGTCCGACATGGTATTTTCCCTATCGTCCAAACTCAGAAAATCGACCACAACAATGTGGCAAGTGGTTCAGGGTAGAAAAATAGTACGATGCAACCGATTGATGTGATCGCAATCGCCAGTAGACATGGCCAGGGCGCTTCTTTGATACCGACAATGGCATCATGATCGTGGCTGTGATCGTGATCGGGGTCGTGAACATGATTTGATGCGACCGGCGGATTATCCTTTGGATCGGCAAAGAAACCACGAAACGGAATGGGCAATAGATAGGCAACGTTCAGAAGCGAAGACACCATCAGCACGCCAACCATGATGATTTGATCAGCCTCCAGGGCGCCCAGAGCAATATACCATTTGCTCCATAGCCCGCCGAATGGCGGCAGCCCGATAATGCTCAGACTTCCGATCAGGAAGGCGAACGTGGTAAATGGCATGACGCGGCCGATACCGCGCATTTGACTGATTTCCGTCTTGTGGCTTGCTACCATGATCGCGCCAGCACAGAAAAACAGCGTGATCTTGCCGAATGCATGCATGGCGATGTGCATGCCACCACCAACGATACTGGTGGTCGTTACCAACATGGCGGCCAGAACGATGTAGGACAACTGACTGATCGTTGAATATGCAAGCCGCGCTTTCAGGTTGTCCTTCGTCATCGCGATGAATGAAGCAAACAGGATGGTTGCCGCTGCGACGTACTGTAGCCATTGCCAACCCGACGTTTCCTGCAAAAAATCAATGCCGAAAATATAGACCGTTACCTTAAGAACAGTGAACACACCGGCCTTTACCACGGCCACAGCATGGAGCAGGGCGCTAACCGGTGTCGGCGCAACCATAGCGGCGGGCAACCAGCGATGGAACGGCATAACCGCAGCCTTGCCGATGCCGAAGATATACAGCGCGAGCAGAATGCCGACCATCGGGGCTTCCACATACCCCCGCACGATCCCGCCTTCATTGAAGTCCAGCGTGCCGGTGAGTGACCAGGTCCAGATGATGGCGATGAGTTGCAAGCCAACGGATGTGCCAAGCAAAATACCAAGATAGACCCGTCCTGATTTCTTTGCTGCCTCGGTCCCGCTATGGGTCACAAGAGGGAACGTGGAAATGGTCAGGACTTCATAAAACACAAAGAGGGTCAGCATGTTACCGGCAAATGCGATGCCAAGTGCTGATCCGATGGCAATTGCGAAGCAAACGTAAAAACGTGTCTGGTTCTGTTCGTGGTGACCACGCATATAACCGACGGCATAGATCGTGGTGATGATCCACAGGAAACTGGCAATCAAGCCAAAGACCATGCCCAGGGGCTCAATAACAAAGGAAATCGAGAGCCCGGGGATCATCTCCAGCAGGGTCACGGAAATCTCACCGGTTTGCGTAAACACAGCGTAAATTCGGGTCACAAGGTAGAAAACAACACTCCCGGCGAAAACGGATATCCCGTCTCGCAGGTTAGGCGATGCGCCTGTTGCGGCGATAAGGATAGCCGTTATGAAAGGCAGCCCGATAGCGAGCAGGAGGATTGTCTCGATACTCATTGTTGCGCCCCTAGCAGATAATCGGCGGCACCGAGCGCGATGTTCATGGTGGTCGTCGCATCAGTACCAAAATAAACCGACGCCGCTACCAGCAGCCACATAGGTACCAGCATGCTAAGCGGGGCTTCGCGAACCGTAGTGTCAGTTCCGGGCTCGGGTGAATTGAAATATGCGACCTCTATAACGCGCCAGATATAGATCACGGCGAGCAGGGAGGTTCCCACAATCAGGACGGCGATGAACCACATACCACCATCCAGCGCAGCCTGAATAAGATACCATTTCGATACAAAGCCAACAGTCAGTGGCACGCCGATGAGGCTTAGACCTGCGCCAACAAATGCAGCCATGGTGAACGGCATCCTTTTGCCGAGCCCCGCCATATCCTTGATGTTGGTCGATCCGATGCAATAGAAAACGCAACCCATGGCCATGAACAGCGCCCCCTTCATCAGGGCGTGATTGAACAGGTGGACAATGCCAGCGGCAACACCCGTGGCCGTAAAGAAGCTGAGGCCCAGCACCATGTAACCAACCTGCGCGACACTGGAGTACGCGAGCATACGTTTAATATTGGTCTGGTAGATTGCAACGAGCGAGCCCATGAACATGCCGGCAACGGCAAACACGATCCACAGGATCTGGGCAGCACTGGCGTCAACAACGTCAATCTGACCAAAAATCGTAAAGTACACGCGAATCAATGCATAGATAGCGACTTTCGTGGCCGTCGAGGCGAGGAACACAGTCACTGCTGACGGCGCGTAGGTGTAGGCGTTGGGTAGCCATAGATGGAGCGGAAACAGCGCCAGTTTCAGGCAAAGGCCCACGGTCAGGAACGCCAAAGCTGCAAGAATGGTGCGTGTGTCAACAACAGCAGGGATCAGCGTCGCCAAATCAGCGATGTTGAGTGTACCGGTCATCATATACATCATGCCGACGCCGATGATGTAGAACGTCGCACCGATGGTGCCCATGATCAGGTAGCGGAACGAGGCGGTAAGAGCGCGTCGGTCCTTGCCCATGCTGATCAATACATAGGTTGAAAGCGATGAGATTTCGAGAAACACGAACAAGTTGAACGCGTCACCCGTTACCGCGATACCCAGCAAGCCAGCAAAGCAGAGCAGATACATCAGGTAAAAAAGGTACTGACGTTCTTCTGGAATTTCCTTTGCCACACTGCGCGACATATAGGGAACGGTGATCGAGCCTATCGTTGAGACAATGATCAGAACAAACGCACTGATCAGATCGACACGGTATTCAATACCCCATGGCGCAGCCCAGCCGCCGATTTCATAAACGATTGTTCCGTTTTCGAGAACGCTGGTGAGCAAAGCGATAGAAACCGCAAACGCACACCACGTTGCCAACGTAGCCAAGCCCCAGCATAAGTTACCGCGGCGAAGAAACAGGCAGAACGGAGCGGCCATCAGGGGGATAATGACCTGAAGGACGGGTAAGTGATGAGTGATCACGCGGCGTCCTCCTGCGCAATAATTTCGTCATCTTCAATGGTGCCATACGCGCGGTTGATGCGAACAACCAGCGCCAATCCGAGCGCCGTTGTCGCAACGCCGACCACAATGGCCGTCAGGATCAAAACATGAGGAAGGGGGTTCGAGTAAACCTCGAACGCAGTGTTCAGGATAGGCGCAGTACCACCCTCAACCTTGCTCATGGCTATGTAGAACAAGAAGACGGAGACCTGAAAAATGTTCAGACCGACAATTTTCTTGATGAGGTTTTCCTGAGCAATAACCACGTACAGGCCCATCATCATCAATGCGATAACGACCCAATATGTAAAGAGCCCCAAATAATCGCCCATGACTACTCCGCGTCCTGACCGGCAAAGGTGAAAAATATTGTGATCATGGCCATTGCCACGGTCAGACCGACACCAATCTCGACAAGCGTAATGCCGAGATGTTGCCCGTGTAATGGGTCATGCGCCAGAACGTTGTAATCTAGGTAGTTCCCGCCAAGCAGCATGCTGGCAACACCGACGCCGGCATAGAGCAAAACGCCAACCCCAAGCAAGGCGCGTGATACCCACGATGGAATGACCTGCCGCGCCTTGGCAACGCCATAAACGATACCGTACAGGATGAAGGCGCTGGCAAAAATAATGCCAGCCTGAAAACCACCGCCGGGACCAAAATCACCATGGAACTGAACGTAAAGGGCAAACAATAAAATTGGTGGAATTAGCAATTTCGATGTTACACGGATAATCGGTTTACTCTTCATGTCCGATCCTCCTCGGCCTGTTCGTCCTCTCGGCGGCGGCGGAACGGTGCGCGGCCGATAATTGCCAGCACGCCAGTGGCCGCAGCAAAGACCACGAAAGTCTCACCCAGGGTATCGAAACCGCGATAACTGGCCAGCACAGAGGTTACAATATTGGGTGGCCCAACCTCGTCGCCAGACTTGCCAATATAGCGCGGTGCAACATGGTGGTGGATTGCCGAAGCGGCCTCGCCATAACGCGGCATATCAAGTGTGCCGTAAACAAGGATAGCGCCAGTCACCAGAACCGTCAGCAGGGGAATTGGGCGGAAGTTCGTGTGTACTTTTTCTTCTGATGTTGTCAGCGCCAATGTGCCAAGCATCAAGACCGTAGAGATACCTGCGCCGACGGCGGCCTCGGTAAATGCAACGTCTACAGCGTCCATTACAAAATAAACCGATGCGCCGAGCAGACTGTAAATACCTGACATCATGACGACAGCAAAAAGGTTGCGCGTTCTGACCAGAGCCAGGGCCGTCAGGGCCATGAAAACCAGAAGAGTATAAATGATGATGTCTTCAATCATGTCGCATCACTCTTTTGATTTTTCTGGTATGGCTTGACCCCGGCATGGATCAATGCGCGCGCCAATGCGTGTGTCGTGGTCGGGTTCGTAAAGAATAAAAACAGGAATATGAGTGCCAGCTTTACGCTGATCAATGTCAATCCAGCCTGCAGGGCAAGGCCCAATAAAATCAGGCCCGCGCCCATGGTTTCGATCAAGCTTGCCGCATGGATACGGGTGTAAACATCCGGGAAGCGAATGATCCCGATGGCACCGATCAGGGCGAATGTTGATCCCACGATGAGGCAGGCCCAAGTGGCTATATCAAGAAATGATCCCATCAAATATCCCCCTGCACATCGATTTCGTCGGCATCAGAATATTCACTGCCACGTACAAATTTGACGACGGCCATGGTGCCGATAAAGTTGATTAATGCATAAATCAGGGCAATATCGAGAAATTCGGGACGATTGCTCAGGAAATTATAGACGCAGATCAGAATGACGGTGAGGGTGCCGAAGGTATTTACGGCTAGAATTCGGTCAAAAACGGTTGGTCCGACCCCGGCGCGTACCAGCGTCAAGGCCATGCAAACCAAAATTGCGAGAGCTGCTGCTGCGTACATCATCATGCACTGGCCTTCGTTGAATTGCTCATTTCCGATACGCGGCGGTCCATGTCACCGGTCTCGACACCTGCTGCGGTTTCATCGAGCAGGGCGTGGACATCAAACATGTTGTCTTCAACGCCGATGGTGACGGTGCCGGGCGTCAGAGTGATAGAATTTGCATAGATGGTTTGTCCCAGCTCACTATCCTGTGACACATGTACGCGGATGACCTGAGGATTGATCTTATTGCTCAGAATAGCGCGGGCAACATCGATGTTGGACTTGATGATTTCGACGAACAGCCATGGGAAATAGATCAGGGCGCGCGGACTTAGGTGAATGGGAAACCCTTCCCGGTCGTTCACATCCATACGATGCGCGATATAAACGATGGAAATGACCGAAGCGAGCGCGAGCCACAATAGCCAGGCTTCAAAGTAACCGGACAAGAGAATCCAAAGGGCCCCTAGAAACAATCCTAACCCCAACGCGTGAAACACTATTGTGAACCCCTGATTACCAGTGTGTGTTCCTGTCTGTAAGCCTTACCAAATGTCATGAGGTGAGGCAAACATCTCTTGGTGGACATATTTCTTACGACGCTGTCTTTCTGGTATATGGTATACCAGCATGTATCCTGTTCTGGTCAACTGTTTTTTATATTTTTTTTAACGCTAACATATCCGCTGGCTCTGATATATGAGAGGGCGAAGGGATGGGTTTTCCGAACACAAAAAAACGAAAAAATCATAGAATCGTATAACCGCCATCAACGGGGATTGTGTGGCCTGTTACGTATGATGCGGCATCCGATGCCAGAAAGACCACCGGCCCGACAAGTTCATCGGGCGCGCCACGTCGACGTAGAGGCGTCATGGTGGCAATATTGCGCTCAAGTTCCGGTGTATAGTAACGTTCTTCCGCACCGCGCATGGCGTGGTCCATGTATCCGGGGTTGATGGTGTTGACCCGAATATTGTGCTGGCCCCATTCTACGGCCAGTTGGCGGCAAAGCTGATCCACGCCAGCCTTGCTGGCACCATAACTGGTCAGGCCCTTGAAGCCCACGATGCTGGCGTTTGATGAGGTCAGGATGATCGATCCGCCGTGGCCTTGCTTGATCATCACGCGACCGGCAGCCTGTGCGCAGTTGAAAGCACCCGTCAGGTTGATGTCGATGGTGCGCCGCCATTGTGCGTCGGTGATGTCCTCGGCGCGAAAGGCCTCACCAATACCGTGATTGACCAGCATGACATTAAGCGCACCGAACTGGCTGATGGTGAATTCTATGAGCGCCTGAACGCTGTCACGATCACAGGCGTCAACAATGTGCGCAAGCGCTTGTCCACCGGATTCCACAATGGCCTTGGCCGTGTCTTCAATCTCGCCCAGCGTGCGCGATGCACAAATAACGCGTGCACCGGCGCTGGCAAGCCCCATGGCCATCGCTGCACCCAGTCCACGCCCCGCACCTGTAACGATGGCTGTTTTATCGCGTAGATCAAATGGGTTGGCGTCTTGTTTGACCATGGGTATCTCCGTACGGTTTTTCTATCAGCGAATATCGCGGGCGTAAGTGTCCACGCTAACGCTGTGTTCAATCAATCCCTGTTTTAGCAGAAATTCACTGAACCGATCATAACGGGGCTGATCAAGCGCGCCGGGGCGCAATGCGAAGCGCGGCAGGGTGTCGCGCCATGCACGCTTGTTCAATTCGTCGTTCAAATCAGGGTAAGCCTTGATGAACTGTTCCCAGCTTTCGTTTGGATGGTTGACCATATACTGAACGGCGCGCTCAAGCGCATCGACAAATCGCGGCAGCCGGGCGTCATCGAGGTTCTTGGTATTGGCAACAACGATCAGTTCATCATAGGCCGGTACGCCTTCCTCTTCGGGATAGAACGCCGTACCCGGTGCATTAACAATATCCATCTGGTTGAGTTCGAAATTACGAAACGCGCCGATTGCTGCATCGACCTGTCCTGAAATGATGGATGGTGAAAGCGAGAAGTTGACGTTGACCAGTTCAATATCGCTCAGGCTCAAACCATGTTTGGCGAGCATAGCTGTTAGCAGCGCATCCTCGAAACCGCCCACCGAAAAACCAACCTTGCGACCTTTCAGGTCCGCGATGGATTTAATCGGGCCGTCCTTTAGCACGACCAGTGAATTCAGTGGCGTGGCGACAATCGTCGCGATGCGGGTCAGTGGCAATCCTTCAGCGACCTGAACGTGGAGCTGTGGCTGATAAGAAATTGCCAACGGTGCCTGGCCGGCGGCAACCAACTTGGGTGGCGCACTTGGATCAGCCGGTGCAATCAGGTTGACCTCCAGGCCGGAATCACTGAAATAACCACGCTCTTTGGCGATGATCAGCGGGGCATGATCGGGATTGACGAACCAGTCGAGCAACACGGTTAGTTCCTCTGCCGCACGTGCACCGCTCGTAGGTAGGCTAACGGCCAGAATGGTCAGTGCTGCATAAAGGGCGCGGGCGTAATTTCTTAGGCTAGGCATTCTCGTTCCTTATTCGATTTGGGTCGGGTTAATAATCCATAGATTCAATATCGGGTTGCCAGGGCAGAGCGCGTCGAAGCAGCACATCGAGGCAAAAATAAAGTGCCACACCAATGACCGCGAGCACCGCCAACGCGGCAAACATGACGTCAATCTGCATTCGCGCATTGGCATGCAACATCAGGTAGCCAAGCCCGGCACTGGAGCCGACCCATTCACCGACCACAGCTCCGATGGGGGCTACGGCCGCGGCAACGCGTAGCCCGGACGCGGCGGCAGGTAGCGCAGCGGGAATGCGTACGTGACGCAGCACTGCCCAGCGACTGGCATTCATGGTGCGCGCCAGATCGATCCAGCCGGGTTCGGTGCGGCGCAGGCCGTCGTAGAATGTCGCGGTCACCGGGAAGTATATGATCAATGTCGCCATGGCGATTTTTGATGGCAGGCCGTATCCCAGCCACAGCACCAATAATGGCGCTAACGCGAACACCGGTATGGACTGACTGATCACCAGCATCGGCAATAACCAGGGCCGAAGTGGGCGATAGTAGGCCATGCTTAGGGCACTGAGCGCCCCCAGCAACGATCCGATCACCAAACCACCAATGATTTCGATCAGCGTGATCAAACCGTGTTCAGCCAGAAGCAGGGCCTTTTCGCGAAGGGCTATGGCAACGGCAGCAGGACCGGGCAGAATGTAGGGCGGAACCCCACTGATCCAGACAATGGCTTTCCACAAAGCAATTAATCCAATGAAAATCACGATTGGGCGAAACGGTATCTGGTGTATCGGGCACTTGCTCATGATGCGGCCTCGGCAAGCTGGTGGAGCAACGCACCCTGCATTTCAAGGACGTGCGCGTCATCTACACTGCGTGGTGCGCTACCGTCTGGAACAAGTGGTTGCGCTGTTTGTGCGGGGTGCCCTGACATGACGATGACATTATGGCTGAGCCGCAGGGCTTCCAACGGATCGTGTGTCACCATCAAAACGGAGCGCCCTTTCAACAACCGGGCCGACAGGTCCTGGACCTTGATTTTTGTGATTGCGTCGAGGGCTGAGAAAGGTTCATCCATGAGCACGATGGGCCTGTCTTCGGCCAATGTGCGTGCCAGTGCCGCGCGTTGACGCATGCCGCCGGACAAGCGCTCGGGCAGGTCATCTGCACGATCGAACAGCCCAACGGCTTCAAGTAATTCATTAGCCATATCGCGTTGTGCTTGGCTGGGTGCGGACTGGGACCGCAGGCGTGCGCCAAGCAATACGTTTTCGCGCACGCTAAGCCATGGATAGAGCAAATCACGTTGCGCCATATAGGCGACGCGATCATGTAACGGCGCGCCATCAGTACCAACAACGCTACCGCTACAATCAAGCGTACCGCTATGCGTACCATCAACAAGATCAAGGATAATGCGCAGCAACATGCTTTTGCCGACGCCGCTGGGGCCGAGCAGGCTGGTCCATTCTCCAGATGAAATGCGCAGGTCAAGATCACGGAACAACGCCACGCCGTCTATAGACAGCGTGATGTTTTCCAGCGTGATGCCGCACGGTGGTGCGGCTGACATTGAAGTCAAATTTCGGGTGTCGACTGACATGAACCCACTCGTCCCTCCGCGGGTACTAACCCGATCAGGTTATCGGGGTCGTCTCGCTATGAGACCTCTCAGCCATGTCGGATGGCTCCCCCCGGTGATGGCATAGAACTTACGTCTGGCATGCGGTAATTGCAACGTGTCTATTGCTGTGCTTACGTGAAACATGACGCAAAAAAATCATAAAGTTTCTGTTCTAAGCGGGCTCCTTTTTGTGTTCGCCATAGTGTTGTGCAGTGAGAGCGGATTGGCCGATAACGCTGCCGTGCGTGCGGAAATTATAATTCATGCAAGCAGCGGTGATCACGTATTTCGCGTTGAAGTCGCCGATACGGATGATGCACGTGAGCGCGGCCTGATGTATCGGCGTTCCATGGCCCCTGACGCGGGCATGCTATTTGATTATACAGTGCCTCGGCACGTCAGCATGTGGATGAAGAACACATATATCGCGCTCGACATGCTGTTCATTACGCCAGATGGCCGCATTGCGAATATCGCGCATGACACCACACCGCATTCGCTTGATGTGATTTCCAGCACTTCCCCGGTGCGTGCCGTGCTTGAACTCAATGCCGGAACGATTGAACGCCTTGGTATTGCGGTGGGTGACCGGGTTACGCACGCCATATTCCGACAGGTCGAATAGGTGGCTAATGCACAAAAAAAAGTCGGTCCCCAAAGGGACCGACAAGTTTAACAGGGAGGTTGTCAGAGGTGCGCGAGGAGGGGGAGAAGTAGCACTAAATTCGAGTGACGAAACCCTCTGACATGCGTACATACTGTACGACGCACGTAAACGGTGTATGTCCGTTGTGCTGCTACTTTGTATTGAAATGTAAAGAAGTGTGAACACTATTTTATGCTGCACGCAGGCGCGCGGCATCCAAGATATCAGTTGTTGTGATGGACGTGCGCACGCCGTAACAGGAAGCGGTTATAGAGCCATGCAATCAGGACACCAGCTATGAAACCATGCACAAAAGCCCAGACCGCACCGGTAATGCTGCCGACGAACGTTGGGCCATAACCGACGTAAAGCGATGACAAGGTTGCGGCAAGCGAGACGCCCCAGCCGAGATAAGCTGCGAGAATACCGAGAGTAAATACTGAAATGGCGAAGGTCAGGCCAATGGCCAGACCAAAGCTGATAACACCAAGCTTCATGTATGATGCAGAATTGTTCATGTATGAATCCTTTGTGTTGCGTCAGCATGATAACGCGATACACAATTTTTAGCGTACTATTTTTTAAATTTAGCTGAATCTGAAACGCGATACCTTACGCACTTAACGTACGGCGTACGGCGTCGCGCCATCCGGCATGGCGTTGTGCACGTTCATCTTTTTTCATGTTTGGGCTAAAACGTCGATCAAGCGCCCATGTTGCGGCAAATGCATCCATATCTGGATAGAACCCGACCTGTAGACCAGCCAGATAGGCCGCACCAAGTGCCGTGGTTTCAAGAACTTTGGGTCGATCAACAGCGGCATCCAGAAGATCAGCCAGTCGTTGCATCGTCCAGTCCGAAGCGACCATGCCACCGTCCACGCGTAATACAGTATCGTGCGCAGCCCCCCAATCAGCGTGCATGGCTTCCAGCAAATCATTGGTCTGGTGACAGACGCTTTCAAGTGCAGCAAAGGCCAGGTCCTGTGGACCGGTTGCGCGTGTCAGGCCATAGATGGCACCACGGCATTCTGCATCCCAGTAGGGCGCACCAAGCCCGACGAATGCGGGCACCATATAAACGCTCTGCGCCGGGTCGGCTTGCTCGGCGAATGTGCCAGAATCAGCCGTGCTCTCGATGATGCCCAAGCCATCGCGCAGCCATTGTACAGCCGCACCTGCGACGAATATGGAACCCTCAAGCGCGTAGGTTGGTTGCCCGTTTAATTGATAGGCGATGGTGCTCAGCAAACGGTTCTTTGAACGAACAGCCTGATCGCCGGTGTTGAGCAGGGCAAAGCAACCCGTACCATACGTGGACTTCATCATGCCGGGCTTGAAACATGCCTGTCCAAGCGTTGCGGCTTGTTGATCCCCGGCGATACCGGTGATCGGTATGGGGGAGCCGAAAAAAGAATCATCTGTGTAACCAAAGTCCGCGGCGCAATCGTGGACCTTTGGCAGTACAGATTGCGGCACACGCAGGCATTCTAACAGGTCGTTATCCCATTGGCCGGTATGGATGTCATAGAGCATGGTGCGGCTGGCATTGGTTGCATCGGTCGCATGCACGCGTCCACCGCTCAGGCGCCATAAAAGGAAACAGTCAATCGTACCAAATGCCAGTTCACCACGATCGGCAGCCTCTCGAGCGCCCTCAACATGGTCGAGTATCCATGCAATCTTGGTGCCCGAGAAGTAGGGATCGAGCAGCAATCCGGTTTTATCTGTAATCCAGTCTTCGTTGCCGGCGTCTTTCAGGGCAGAACATATTTCGGATGTGCGACGGTCCTGCCAGACAATGGCATTATGAATAACGCGCCCGGATGCGCGTTCCCAGACCACGGTGGTTTCGCGTTGATTGGTGATACCGATGGCGGCTATATCGCCAGGTTCCGCACCAATCTGCGCCATGGCGGCGCGAACAGTCACAATCACCGTATCCCAGATATCTTCCGGGTTATGTTCAACCCAGCCCGATTGCGGGAAGTGCTGTTCAAATTCCTGTTGCGCAATGGCTGCAACGCCAAAAGCCTGGTCAAACAGAATGGCTCGGGACGATGTTGTCCCCTGATCTATAGCAAGTACGTATTTCGGCATTATCAGGCAGTCCCGGTATTGCTTTTTGCATCTATATTGGCGCTGGTCTCGAGCCATTGGCCTAAGGCGGCTTGTTCATCACGGGACAATCGTAACCCCAGTTTGGTTCTGCGCCAAAGAATGTCTTCGGCAGTTCGCGCCCATTCATTGCGCATCAGATACGTCACTTCGCGCTCATACAAATCAGCGCCAAAATGGATGCCCAGATCGTCGCGCGTTCTGACACCATGCAATATTTCCCTTGCGCGCGTTCCATACGAACGCGTTAATCGCGCAGCGAATTTCATGTCCAGTGCGGGGAATTCAAGTCGGAGCTGGTCTGCCAAGGCTTGCCGCCCGTCGATAGAAAAGTCACCGCCGGGCAGGGGGGCTCCACGGGTCCATGCTGCGCCACATTCAGGTAAATGCGCGTGCAACATGGATAGGGATTCTTCGGCGAGACGACGGTAAGTGGTGATCTTGCCACCGAATATATTCAGAAGAGCTGGGCCACCTTCATTGCAATCGAGCTTAAGCACATAATCACGGGTTGCTTCCTGCGCCTTGCTCGCACCTTCGTCATAGAGTGGGCGTACGCCAGAGAAGGACCACACCACGGCGGTTGGCTCAATAGGGTCGATGAAATACTCACTGGCAGCAGCACACAGATATTCTATTTCTTCATCCGACGCTTCAACACAGGCAGGATCACCAGTGTAATCCACATCGGTTGTACCGATCAGGGTGTAGGCATCTTCATAGGGAATAGCGAAGATGATCCGTTGATCCGCGTTTTGAAAGATGTAAGCGCGATCATGCTCAAACAGGCGCGGTACGACGATATGACTGCCCTTGACCAGGCGGATGGTTGCACGCGTGCTGACATCACTACAGCGCGTAACAACGTCAGAAACCCACGGGCCTGCGGCATTGACCAGTGTGTGTGCGTAGGCTGTCTTTTCAATACCATTGTGCATGTTACGTAGGCTCAAACGCCAAAGTTTGCCCTCACGTCTGGCTGAGACAACCTGTGTGCAAACATTGATATCCGCGCCATGTTGCGCGGCGTCCATGGCGTTCAACACAACAAGTCTGGCATCATCGACCCAACAGTCGGAGTATTCGAAACCGCGTGTCAGGGAGTTTCGCAAAGGCGCGCCAACGGCGTCGTTTCGTAAATCAACGCTGTGACAGGGCGGCAAATTTTTACGCCCGCCGAGATGATCATAAAGAAAAAGCCCAAGCCGGATCATCCATGCCGGACGTAAATCACGATTATGAGGCAACACGAAGCGCAGCGGCGCAATGATATGCGGGGCCATGGACCACAGGACTTCACGTTCACGCAATGAGTCGCGAACCAGCGAAAATTTATAATGTTCGAGATAGCGAAGACCGCCGTGAATAAGCTTTGTCGAGGCAGAAGATGTTGCGCCGGCGAGGTCACCCTGTTCGGCCAGCAGAACGCGCAAGCCACGGCCCGCAGCGTCGCGTGCTATGCCGCAGCCGTTTATCCCACCACCGATAATGGCAATATCATAGATCGAAGAGTCCACGATGCCCCCTGTTCGCCTCGTTGTCTCTGCTTCCGTCGAAACGAAAGCCTAAACGAAAGAAAACGAAACAGTAAAGAGAATAAGTATGGTTTTGTAAAAAAGTTGCGCGCTTCAGTGGGGAGGGTGGTTAAACCGTATTGCTCTCTGAAGGGGTTTGCACATGCACACCGTTTTCACGGCAAATATCGAGGAACGCTTTCGGGGGCAGGCGGTCTGTAATGAAGTAATCAAGTTGTGAAATATGACCGATGCGGATCGGTGCCGTGCGCTCGAACTTCATGCCATCAGCAACGAGAATTGTATGGCGTGCATTTTCAATAATGGCCTGGGCAACCTGCACTTCTCGGTAATCATAATCCATGATGGAGCCATCTGCATCGATGGCGGACGCACCAATGATGGCATAGTCGACTTTGAAGCGCTTGATTTCCTCAACGGCTGCCTCACCAACAATTCCACCGTCGGAATGTCGCACCAAACCGCCAGCGACAATGACTTCCATTTCAGGATCATTCCGTAATATGTTGATAACATTGATGTTATTGGAAATCACAAGTAGACCTTTATGACCATGCAACGCGTGAGCAACCTGCTCGGTGGTGGTGCCGATGTTGATCAGCAATGAACAGTTATCCGGCACCATGGCCGCTGCCCTCCGGCCGATTCGTTGTTTTTCTTCAGCTGCCAAGAGGCGTCGCGCATCGTAGGCGAAATTCTCCACACCCGATGACAGCACCGCGCCGCCGTGTACGCGCTGTAAAATATGAGCGTCACAAAGGTCGTTGAGATCCTTGCGTATGGTTTGTGGTGAGACCTCGAACTTTTCGGCCAATGCGTCAACGCCGACGCGACCCTGTTGGCGTGCGATTTGAACGATATCAGTTTGGCGCGGTGATAACGGTGGCAATGTCTGATCCTTATTTGGGTCGTTGAGTATCTTTTACGAGATACCCTATTTGACGAAAAAAAATCACTTCGTTCAATACGCGAAAATATTCATTTGACCTTCACATGCTTTCAGTCGATAGTTTTTTCGCGAAATAATTGAGAGATCAAGCAGGGAGGTCATCGAATGTATAAAAAAATGTTGGCTGCTGTCTCGGCAGTCGCGTTGGTTTCGTTCGTATCAACCGCAAACGCGGGTTCGAGCGAAGCCAAGAAGTGGGTTGATAATGAATTTCAGCCCTCAGCTTTGTCAAAAAGCGATCAAATGAAGGAAATGGACTGGTTCGCCAAGGCGGCGGCTCCGTTCAAGGGTATGGAAATCAATGTGCTATCGGAAACCATTCCGACGCATGTCTATGAATCCAAGACCCTGACCAAGGCGTTCGAGGAAATCACGGGCATCAAGGTCAACCATCAGCTTCTCGGTGAGGGTGAGGTTGTGCAGGCTGTTCAGACACAGATGCAGACCAACCGGAACCTTTACGATGCCTATATCAATGACTCTGATCTGATCGGTACGCATTCACGCCTGCAACTGGCCGTGAATTTGTCTGACTGGATGGCTGGTGAGGGCAAGGGTGTCACAAACCCGATGCTCGATATCGATGATTTTGTCGGGAAATCATTTACCACCGGTCCTGATGGCAAGCTCTATCAGTTGCCTGATCAGCAGTTCGCCAACCTGTACTGGTTCCGCAAGGACTGGTTCGACCGTGCCGATCTGAAGGCACAGTTCAAAAAACGGTATGGCTACGAGCTTGGCGTTCCCGTCAACTGGTCAGCCTATGAAGACATCGCTGAATTCTTCAGCATTCACGTCAAGGAAATCGACGGCAATAAAATCTACGGCCATATGGATTACGGCAAACGTGCACCAGATTTGGGCTGGCGCATGACCGATGCCTGGCTTTCCATGGCTGGTGGCGGCTCTAAAGGTCTGCCAAACGGTGTCCCTGTTGATGAATGGGGCATCCGTATGGAGGCTGGATCATGCAACCCGGTCGGCGCTTCGGTGTCGCGCGGTGGTGCAGCTAACGGTCCGGCGGCTGTCTATGCCATTCGCAAATGGGATGAATGGCTGCGCAAATATGCGCCTCCGGGTGCGGCCAGCTATGACTTCTATCAGTCACTGCCGGCACTTTCGCAAGGCAACGTGGCCCAGCAGATTTTCTGGTACACGGCCTTTACGTCTTCCATGGTTGCGCCAAAAAGCGATGGCAACAACACGGTTGATGATAATGGTAAGCCGCTCTGGCGGATGGCTCCTTCGCCCCATGGTCCCTATTGGGAAAATGGTCAGAAACTGGGTTATCAGGATGCCGGTTCATGGACACTGTTCAAATCGACACCCGTTGATCGCCGCAAAGCTGCCTGGCTTTACGCACAGTTCGTGGTCTCCAAGACTGTTGACGTGAAGAAGAGCCATGTTGGTCTGACCTTTATTCGTGACACAACGATTAATCACAAATCGTTCACGGAACGCGCTCCCAATCTGGGTGGTCTGGTCGAGTTTTATCGCTCACCCGATCGTGTGATGTGGTCACCAACCGGTGTTAACGTTCCGGATTATCCGAAACTTGCACAAATCTGGTGGCAGCAGATTGGTGACGTGAACTCAGGTGCGTTCACGCCACAACAGGCTATGGACCGTCTGGCCACAGAAATGGATCTGGTCATGTCGCGTATGCAGGCAGCTGATGAAGCCGCCGGTACATATGGCGGCTGTGGACCACGTCTGAATGACGAGCAAGACCCATCGGTCTGGCTCAATAAACCTGGTTCTCCCAAGGCCAAGGTGAATGAAAAACCGCAAGGCGAGACCATCGATTATGATGAGCTCGTGAAGCGGTGGAATGCCGGTTAGGGTATAATTCTGACTGGAAAACAAATTTACCGGGGGGCGCAGATGTGTCCCCCGGACTTTGTCATAATATCAATACAATAAAATACCCGGGGCGGGATATATGGCTCTCGAGCTCAAAGGCGTCACAAAGCGCGAAGGCGTAGACACCCACATTCACGAAACCAGCATTCGATTGATGGAAGATGGGTTCAATATTCTGTTGGGCGCAACGCTTGCAGGTAAAACGACACTCATGCAGTTGATGGCCGGACTGGAGAAGCCCACAACGGGTGAAATCTGGTTCGCTGGTAAAAATGTAACGGGTATGGCGGTGCAGAAACGCAACGTTTCCATGGTGCACCAGCAATTCATTAATTATCCCAATTTTTCTGTTTTTGAGAATATCGCGTCGCCATTGCGCGTCGCACGCATGACACGCAGCGAAATTGATACGCGCGTGCATCAGGTGGCCGACTTGTTGAAACTCGGCCCCATGCTCAAACGCAAACCGAGCGAGCTTTCCGGTGGCCAGCAGCAGCGAACGGCATTGGCCCGCGCACTGGTCAAGGATGCGGACCTGGTCCTGCTCGACGAGCCGCTCGCAAATCTCGATTTCAAGTTACGTGAGGAACTGCGCGAAGAATTACCCAAGCTCTTCAAGGACCGTGGCTGCACGGTGGTTTATGCCACCAGCGAACCAAGCGAGGCGCTATTGTTGAGCGGCCATACGGCGACCATGCATGAAGGGCGCATAACCCAGTTTGGTGAAACCGCGCAGGTCTATCGCCAACCATCTGATCTGAGCACGGCAGAGGTCTTTTCTGATCCGCCCATCAATACAGCGGCGGGGCATAAACAGGGTGACCAATTTATTCTCGAAAATGGTGTAGGTTGGGCGCTGATCGGTGCGCAACAATCGCTGCGCGATGGGCCTTATAGTGTCGGCATTCGCCCGCATCACATTTCACCCATGGCCGACCAAGAAAAGAATGTGCCAATTGATGGGCCGGTGTTGATCACGGAATTAAGCGGTTCGGAAAGTGTCGTGCATATCGATTTCGGGGCGCAGTCATGGGTTTCGCTATCGCATGGCATTCATCCCTTCAAGGTTGGTGATGGCGTGCGGCTTTATATGGATCCAAGTCACTGTCTGTTCTTTGGACCGGACGGCAAACTGGTAACGGGGGCGCTCTGATGTCGAGGATTATCCTGCGCGATCTGCGCCATAGTTATATGGCTAACCCCCAAAGCGATGAAGACTGGGCCTTGAAACACATGTCGATCGATTGGCAGGACGGCGGTGCTTACGCGCTTCTGGGGCCATCGGGTTGTGGCAAGACCACATTGCTCAACATCATATCGGGCCTGCTGACGCCAACAGAGGGCAGTATCTGGTTCGGTGATGAAGAGGTTACGCATACGCCGCCGGATCAACGCAACATCGCACAGGTTTTTCAGTTCCCCGTCGTTTACGACACCATGACGGTATACAGCAATTTGGCATTTCCATTGCGCAATCGCGGCGTGCCCGATGATCAGGTGGACACGCGCGTGCGTGAAATTGCCGACATGCTCGATCTCGGTGACTCTTTGAACAACCGGGCATCGGGGCTGACGGCAGACGGCAAGCAGAAGATATCGCTGGGCCGGGGGCTGGTTCGTTCCGACGTCAATGTGATCATGTTCGATGAACCGCTGACCGTTATCGACCCGCACCTGAAGTGGATACTGCGATCCAAACTCAAGGAACTTCACCAGCGCGTGGGTTCGACCATGATTTACGTGACCCATGACCAGACCGAGGCCATGACGTTCGCCGATCAAGTGGTCGTCATGCACGAAGGAACGGTGGTCCAGATCGGTACACCTGTTGAATTGTTCGAACGCCCTCAACATACCTTTGTCGGCCATTTCATCGGCTCGCCCGGTATGAACGTGCTGCCCTGCCAACTTGATAACGGCAGGCCACGACTTGGTAATCATGCCATTGCCATGGATCGCATTATCGCAAAGATGCCAGACTCGACAGCACAACTGGAATTGGGCGTTCGTCCGGAATTTGTGCACTTCGATGACGATGGTATCCCGGTACAAATCGTTAAAGTAAGCGATACGGGCCGTCATAGCGTGGTCGAGGTTAAGCATGCGGAAACCTCGATCAAACTGTTGGTACCCGAAGGCCAGTCCCTGCCGTCTGACAATGCTCATATTCGTTTTGATCCAGCACATACCCAAGTCTATGCCGATAGCTGGGCAGTAAACGGGAGCGCATCATGAGTGCCAAATCCTCAAATCAAAAAGCCTGGCTCTACGTCCTGCCGGTGGTCGTGCTTGTCGCTTTCAATGCGCTGATCCCGCTGATGACCGTGGTCAATTATTCGGTGCAGGAAACCTTTGGCAACAACATGTTTTTCTGGGAAGGCGTGAAGTGGTTCGAGCAGGTTCTGCATTCCGAACGCTTCCATGCGTCTTTGCTACGCCAGTTGACGTTCACGGGGATCATCCTGTTGATTGAGGTGCCGCTCGGCGTTGCCATTGCGCTCGCCATGCCGCAGCGCGGGGCCTGGGTGTCGGTTTGTCTGGTGCTGATGGCGTTACCGCTGCTCATTCCCTGGAACGTGGTCGGCGCCATGTGGAATATTTTTGCGCTGCCTGATATCGGTCTGCTGGGCCGAATGATCAACGGTATGGGGTTTGATTATAACTTCACCCAGCAACCGTTTGCAGCGTGGTTCACCACCATTCTTATGGACGTGTGGCACTGGACATCACTCGTGGTCCTGCTGGCTTATGCCGGTCTGCGCTCGATCCCTGACGCCTATTATCAGGCGGCGATGATTGATGGTGCGAGTTCCTGGGCTGTGTTTGCCCATATCCAGTTGCCCAAGCTTAAACGCGTGCTGACCATCGCCATTCTGTTGCGCTTCATGGACAGCTTTATGATCTATACCGAGCCCTTTGTGCTGACGGGTGGCGGGCCGGGCAATACCACGACGTTCCTGTCGATTGATCTGGTCAAGGTCGCGCTCGGGCAGTTTGATCTGGGACCGGCGGCAGCCATGTCGCTCATATACTTCCTGATCGTGCTGTTGCTGTGCTGGGTGTTCTACACACTGATGATGAAGAACGAGGATCAGGCATGAGACGTTATCGCTGGCTTGTGCCAACCATTTATATCCTGTTTCTGATGTTGCCGATTTATTGGCTGCTGAACATGTCGTTCAAGACCACCAATGAAATTCTTGGCGCGTTTTCGCTGTGGCCGCAGGATTTCACGCTTGAAAACTACATGACAATTTTCACTGACCCGACATGGTATAACGGGTACTTCAACTCGCTGTCGTATGTGGTCATTAACACATCCATTTCCGTCACCGTCGCGCTGCCAGCGGCCTATGCATTTTCGCGCTTCAAGTTTCTCGGTGACAAGCACCTGTTCTTCTGGCTGCTAACAAATCGCATGGCACCGCCAGCGGTATTCGCATTGCCATTTTTCCAGCTTTATTCAGCTGTGGACCTGTTCGATACACATCTCGCCGTGGCTCTGGCACATTGCCTGTTCAACATCCCGCTTGCCGTATGGATTTTGGAAGGCTTCATGTCGGGCGTTCCCAAGGAACTTGATGAAACTGCCTATGTGGATGGCTATCCGTTCTGGCGATTTTTCCTGCGTATCTTTATTCCCACCATTGCAGCGGGCATTGGTGTTGCAGCGTTTTTCTGCTTCATGTTCTCGTGGGTCGAATTGCTGCTTGCCAAGACACTCACATCGGTTGCTGCCAAACCCATCGCTGCGACCATGACCCGAACGGCCAGCACCTCAGGATATGAGCTGGGGCTGTTGGCGGCGGCCGGCGCGTTGACCATCGTGCCGGGTGCGTTCGTGATTTACTTTGTACGTAACTATATCGCCAAGGGCTTTGCCCTTGGGCGCGTATAACGGGGGAGGGCAAAATGTTTGATCTTTCCTGGATGGCATGGACATGGCCAACCGCAGCATTCTTTATATTTATCGCCTGCGCGCTGGTGTGCATGGGGGTGTGGGAATGGCGTTGCCCCGGTGGCGCACCGCGTCATGGTATTCTTGGCCTCGATACCACGCGTGGGGATCGGTTATTCATTACGCTGCTCGGCAGCGCATTTATTCATCTCGGGTGGCTGGCACTGATGGGCACGCCTCTATGGGGTGCATTGGCGATCTCTTTGATTTTTGGATTTATAGTGTTTCGCTGGGTCTGAATAAGCCCATTGGCATCTTCTGCCTACCAAGATATGCAATTTGTTTTTCACGTGCGTTGTGATCATGCAACGCCGATAAGACCTATTGCGCTCATCGTTTAAAAACCCCATCATCAGTGGGTTATAAAGCATGGGCATAGCATCCATGTCTGTGGCCACCACGAAAAATCGTGGGGTAATATTATAAAATAAACAGGGAATGGTAGAGGATCATGGGTGATAGCCCCACAGGTGCGTCCAGCGCATCATTACAGAATTCCATCGATAAACTTGCCTCACAAGGCGTTGAAACTGCCCATGTCGGGATATTCGACCTTATGGGGACATTCCGTGAGCGCCGCTTGCGCCTCGCTGACGTGACACATGTGCTCGATGGCGGCGGCACCTTCGTCAATGTGTTGCCGCAATGGGACGCGGGGGAGCAGGTTTTTGGATCAGGCCCTTTTGTCGGGGAAAGCGTCAGCGTCGACCCGCAATCCATCCGCCCATACCCTTTTGAGGAAAACGCCTGCTTGATGGTGGCCGATTATACGGGGCCATCGGCTGATATTTCGCCGCGACGGCTGCTCCAGCGACAAGTCGAGAAAGCCGAGGCCATGGGGTTCGGTATCCGTGCGGCCTTTGAATCTGAGTTCTTTGTGCTTGATGAAGATGCCGCCAGCTTACGTGAAAGCGGGTTCTCAACTATCGAGGCATTTGCCAAAGATAACCGCTGCTGGGCCGGTGAAAGTGCTGCCGCGCACGCCGATTTTGTCGCGGATATGAGCGATACACTATCGCGTGGCGGTCTGGATTTATTGGCATTAAGTCTGGAATTAGGGCCGGGTTGTTTCGAAGCAACACTGCGCGATACCGATGCCATGCGCGCTGCCGATGATCACGCCGTGCTAAAGATGTTCACCAAGGCGTTTTGCCGCCAAAATGGCCTGACCGCATCGTTCATGGCGCAGTTGGGTGCCGGGATGCCGGGGCTTTCCCAGCACCCACACGTTTCATTATTTGACATCAAATCAGGTGATAGCGTTTTTGCCGATCACGACGGTGACGGGATGAGCAAAACGTTCCGGCATTTTGTCGCTGGTATGCTGACGTTAATTCCGCAGGCCATGGCGCTGACCCATCACACGACGAATGCCTATCGCCGCATTGCACCGGGCAACTGGGCACCGAAATCCGCATCGTGGGCACACCAGAATTATTCGGCTGCTGTACGCATCGTCACCAAGCCGGTCACGCACTGTCGGCTCGAATACCGCCTGCCGGGTGCTGATGCCAACCCTTTCCTGAATTTATCCTACATTCTAGGGGCAGGGCTGTGGGGCATTGAGCACGAAGCAGAATTACCCGCCGAGTTCACGGGTGGTGGTCCCGATGAAATGCCCAGTGGTGGAACGCCATTGGCGCATGATCTGTTCGTCGCGGCTGAGCGGCTGGAGGACTCAAAAGCAGCCAATGAAATTTGGGGCGAAACGTTCATCACGCATTTCATCAAATCTATTCGTGCAGAAGAGGCCGCCTTGCGACGTGAAGCCAGCGCCGCAGAGCGCGCACGTTATCTGGAAGTCGTCTAATACGAAGGGAAACTAAAAGTATGAGCGATCTACAAGATTATTTAAACGATCCAGCACGCGAGGCATTGATCTCGCAGGTGACAAAGAAGATCGAAGAGCTTGGGGTCGATGGTATCTACTACCAGTATATTTCCATTACTGGCCGCATTATGGGCAAAACCATTCCGGCGCGCCACTGGGAGCGCATGGCGCGCGACGGCATGCAGACATGGTTGGGCGGTGTCGCCAATGTGTTTGCCGATAAGGAAGGTGCGCTGATTGGGTTTGAACCCAATGCATCGGAACTTCTGGCGTTACCCGATCCCGATACATTCTGCCAATTACCATGGAATAAACGTCTGGCACGGGTCTACTGCACGGTGTTTTTCAGTCGCGAAGATCCCGATCGACCTGAAGAGTTTCTGGATTCCGATTGTCGCGGCAATTTGCGGCGCATTCACAAACGGTTCAACGATGATCATGGCTTGCATCTACGCGTGGGTTGCGAACCTGAGATGCTGTGGCTGAAACCCGGCGATGAAACGGCACCGTATCATCCGACCACCAAACCGTACGCCTATCACATTGATCAGTTCGAACAGCTCTCGGACGTCTGGCTGCGCGTATACGATTACGCCATCGCCATGGGGCTGGATATGATTCAAGGCGATCATGAAGATGCGCCGGGGCAGATTGAACTCAACTTTCAATATGATGATGCCCTGCGTACCAGTGACCGGTTGACGACCTATCGACAGATATGCGCGCAGGTGGCCAGAGAGTTCGGCCTGATCGCTGTGTTCATGTCAAAGCCCTATATGGGCATGCCCGCCAATGGTTGCCATCATAACGTTTCCCTTTGGAGCGGTGGCGAGAACAATGTGGTCTCGCTTGTTGATGGCCCGCAACCGGGTATGGACGAGGTCTTTACCTATAGTTCCGGCGGCACCAATGAATTCCGTGATACCAACGAAAAATGGATGCCCGCTGATATCGGCAAGTGGTCACTGGGTGGCATGCTCGAGCATCTGGATGGGCTGGTTGCCATTGGCGCATCGACGGTCAATTCCTATCGTCGGCTGAATGACACGGGTATGTGGGCACCGGTCGGGCGTAGTTGGGGACTGCAAAACCGGTCCTGCTCTATCCGTGTTTCCAGCCCCGACAGGTTTGAGTTCCGCGCTGTTGATTCCATGGTGAACCCGTATTTGATGCAGTCGGCTCTGCTGAAGGCATTTGATGATGGTATTCGCAACAAGACTGATCCCGGACCACCCGAAGAGCGCAATTTTGTCGACGTGGTTGCGTCGGGTGAAGACGTAAAGCGTATCCCCACAACGTTGCGTGACGCACTTGATGCGCTCGCAGCCGATGAGGTCGTTAAATCCGCGCTGCCCGGTGACATGTACGGTATCTACGATTGGTACAAACGTGACGAATGGAACAGGTTTATTTGGGAAACATCCGATTGGGACGTGAAGACCTATCTGGATTGTCTGCCATAAGTATGACGAGTGCTGAAATGTTTGAGCTTACACAAGATCAAATCGACCAGTTCAACAAAGACGGTTTCCTGATCGTAGAGCGTCTGGTTGATGATGCGACGGTTGATGCTCTGCGTGCGCGTTATGAGTGCCTGTTTCGTGGGGAGTTTGAAACGGGCATCACACCTGATGAAGTCAACTGGCAGGAAGGCACAGGCGACCCGAGCCTGACGCGGCAAATTTGTAACGGATGGAAAGCCGATCGTACGATCGCAAACGTGGTTATGCGCGAAGACCTTGGTAAGGCAATTGCGCAACTGGGCGACTGGCCCGGCACGCGGATCATGATCGATAATGTATTGTGGAAACCACCGGGCGCACGTTCACTTGGCCATCATCAGGATAGTGCATATCTGGCGTGGTACACACCATCGGACCTGTTGAGCTGCTGGATCGCCATGGATGATACGAGCGCCGATGGCGGCACCATTGAATTTGTGCGTGGTTCACACAAGTGGAAGCATTCCATGCCGGAAGGCGAGTTCCATGGGCCAGAAGAATACCGTAAGTACATGGAAATTGCCGCAGCACATGAAGGCGTTGAACCCGAGATTGTTTATATCGAGGTCCCCAAGGGCGGTGGCTCATTCCATCATGGATGGACATGGCACGGCTCTGGACACAACAAGGCAACTCACCCACGCCGCGCATTGGTCTTACATGCCATGCGCAGTGATACGCAATATGTCCCAGAGCATCTGGGGCAGGGCACAGGCTGCATCTACAGTCGTTACAAACGCCTGAGCGACAACATTATCGATGAGAACTATTTCCCGGTGCTTTGGCGTAACGATGGATATCGCACGCCAGAGATCGAGGCATATCTAAAGTCATTATAAGAGGGCCTGATAAAATAGTGTTATCGTTCAGAATGAACGTCCGATCGCGTCGTTGCGTCACGGTCAATGAAACAAAAAAATATAAAAACAGGAAACAATAATACGTATCAAAAACTTGGAGGAAGACAATGAAGATTAATTTCAAAAACGTTCTGGGAGCCGTTGCAGCGGTAACCGTATTTACGGGACTGGCATCTGGTAGCGCACACGCTGGCGGAGAAGTGAACCTGCTAACGTGGGAAGGCTACGCCGATGAAAGCGTCGTAAAGCCGTTTGAAGAAGCAACAGGTTGTAAAGTTTCCGCAACATATGTCGGTTCAAACGATGATTTCGCACCGAAGCTTGCCGCAGGTGGCGGCGTTTATGATCTGGTTACCCCGTCCATTGATGCAACCAAGGTTTTAATCGAAGCCGGATTTATTGATCCGCTTGATCTGTCTAAATTGCCACGTTACGGCGAAATCTATGAAAAATTCCGTGTTTCGGAAGGCATTAATCACGACGGCAAAGTCTATGGCATTCCTTATGCTTGGGGCTCCATTCCGTTCATGTACCGTGTCGACAAGTTCGATACCCCGCCGACATCTCTGAAAACCCTCTGGTCTTCAGACATGAAGGGCAAGATTTCTCTGTGGGATGACAAAAGCGCGCTTTATGTCGCGTCACGCTACATGGGCAATATGAACATCTACAACCTCTCTGACGACCAGCTTGATGCCGCAAAGAACAAGCTGATCGAGCAGAAGCCGCTGGTCCGTAAATACTGGGCAACGGCTGGTGAACTGGTTGATCTCTATGCAGCTGGCGAAGTCTGGATTTCCAACACATGGGGTGGGTATCAGTCCTCACTGCTGGCCGATCAGGGCATTGTAGTCAAAGAGTTCATTCCTGAAGAAGGCGCTGAAGGCTGGATGGATTCATGGATGGTTGTCAAAGGCACGCCGAACGAAGAGTGCGCCTACAAGTTCATGAATATGTCCACGACGGAAGAGGGCCAGTGTGGTGTCGCCAATGTAAACGGCTATTCAGCCGCAAACGTTGTTGCTGCCAAGAACTGCATGACACCTGAACAGTTCAAGGGCCTGCATCAGGACGACGTTGGATATCTCGACAGCTTGCTGCTGTGGGAAAACCTGCGTGACAGACTTGATGCTTATACCAACAACTGGAACGCCGTTAAGGCAGCCAACTAAACGGCTCTCTTGATGATCTTCACCCGGGTGGGACCCTGTTCCGCCCGGGTGATATTTTTTATGACAGGTTGATGATTTTTTACGATGAACGACATTATCGCGATCAGGAACGTTACCAAGACCTACCCCGGCAATATAACCGCAGTCGATGATCTATCCCTAAGCGTTAAAGAAGGTGAATTTGTAACGCTTCTCGGCCCATCGGGGTGTGGTAAGACAACGACGTTGCGCATGATCGCGGGATTTGAAATTCCCACACATGGGCAAATTTTTCTTGCTGGTGATGACGTGACGGAACACCCGCCCTACGAGCGGCAGGTCAACACCGTATTTCAGGATTACGCACTTTTCCCCCATATGAGTATCAGCGAGAACGTTGGCTACGGCCTGCGTGTGGCTGGCATGCCCAAGGCTGAAATTCGCCCGCTTGTAGAAGATACCCTTCGCACGGTTGGCCTGCTTGATAAAGTAGACGCCCGTCCGGGCAATCTTTCGGGTGGTCAGAAACAGCGCGTTGCGCTGGCGCGCGCACTGGTGCGGAAACCAAAAGTTCTTTTGCTCGATGAACCGCTTTCTGCACTGGATGCCAAGCTGCGTGAATCCATGCAGGTGGAACTGAAACACCTGCATGAACAGCTCGGTATTACGTTCGTCTTTGTGACCCATGATCAAAAGGAAGCGTTGGTCATGTCAGACCGTGTCGTGGTTATGGATCAGGGTAAAATCATCCAGTCGGGCACACCGTCCGAACTCTATGACCACCCGGTGAAACCCTATGTGGCGGACTTCATCGGCAATTCAAACAAGCTGTATGGCAAGATCGTTTCGGCCGATGCCGCGCAAGTCACGATGCAGGTTGGGCAGGCCACGCTACAAAGCACCCCCGGCCAGACCCGTTTCAGCGTCGGCGATGATGTGTTGGGCACGGTGCGGCCTGAAAAGGTTCGGCTGTTGGCAGACGGTGAGGCAGCGGACAATTTTTCGGTTATTCCCGGTACGGTGAAAGAATCCCTGTTTCACGGTAGCTCCTACCGTCTTGAGATCGACATTGGCACGCAGCATCTGTTCGATGTGGATGTGCAGCTTAAACAGGCGTTGCGGTCCTCTGATATTCCCGGCCCAGGTTCATCGGTTAACATAGCTATCGATCCTGAGATGCTGTCAGTCTTTCCGGTCGACGAGGACAACGTCTGATGAAGGAAACTTCACGTCGTAAAATTACGTCCTTCACGATTGTCTTTACGCCGTTCCTGTGGACAGTGGTATTTCTGTTCATCCCCTACATGGTGATGTTCACCTATAGCTTTTACCTGAAGAAATTCCCCACGTTTGTGCCGGCGTTTGAGTTCGTAAATTACATTACGATCTTCACCGATCCGCAGTATTTTCAGGTCCTGCTCAGAACATCGAAAATTGCGATCATGGTCGCGTTCAGCGCACTTCTGATTGCCTATCCACTGACGTACTTCCTGGTCTTCAAGATCAAGAACGCCAAGTTTCGCTCTATCTTGTACATGGCGGTTATCGTGCCGTTGTGGGTTTCGTATTTGCTACGTGCCTATACCTGGAAGACCATTTTGGGCAGTGAAGGCATTTTAAACTCGTTCCTTGTATGGAGCGGATTTCTCGACGCACCGACCGATATCTTTCTCTACAACCACTTTTCCATGGTTGTTACGCTGACCTATATTTTCGTACCGTTTATGGTCATGCCGATCTATATGGCGCTCGAAAAAATCCCGCGCAGCATGATCGAGGCTTCGAAAGACCTCGGCGTCGGCCCCATTCGGACGTTCCTGCGGGTCACATTGCCGCTGTCCATGCCCGGTGTGATCGCGGGGGCCACTTTTACAATCTGCCTGACGTTCGGCGACTTTGTTGCGGCTTTCCTTGTGGGTGGCCCCAATGGCGCAATGGTGGCGACGATTATTCAAAGCCAGTTCGGTGCAACGCTGAATTGGCCGTTGGGTGCGGCACTATCCATTATTGTCCTGGTCATTGTTCTGACCATTATTTCCCTGTCTGATCGGCTTGAACGTGCCGGTCGTATTGATCTCGATTAAGGCCGCGCAGCGATGAAACGAAACAACTTAAAAATTCAGGAACGCTTTGGCGATAACCTGCTTGGCCTGATGGCAGCGGGTGCCATGCTGTTTTTGTATATCCCGGTTCTGGTCTTGATCGTGTTCAGCTTCAACGACAACCGGTCCCTGACACTGCCCCTGCGTGGGTTCACGCTGAGCTGGTACGAAAAGGTCCTTAACAACGAGGATATGCTGAACGCAATCTGGAACAGCTTTTATGTGGCTGGCATGGCCACAGCCATCACCATCGTGATCGGTACCATTGCCGCGTTTGCCCTCGACCGGGTGAGCTTTCCGGGCAAGACCGTATTTCGCCGCCTGATTTTGCTGCCCATTGCCCTGCCGGGGATTATTACCGGTATTTCCATGCTCAACATGTTCAAGTTGATGGGCATTAATCTGAGCCTGGAAACGGTTATTCTGGGCCATGCCACGGGGTTGGTGTCTATTGTGGTGACGCAGGTCTATGCACGGCTACAGCGCTTCAACCGCCGCATCGAAGAAGCCTCAAGCGATCTTGGCGCGCGACCCTGGCAGACGTTCTTTCTGGTCACGTTACCCAATATCCGCTCGGCCATTATTGGCAGTGCGTTGCTGTCGTTTACAGTGTCGTTTGATGAAATCCCGGTGACATTCTTTTTAACAGGCCGGGATAACACGCTGCCCATGTATATCTATTCGACCCTGCGGCGCGGTATTACGCCAGAGATCAACGCCGTCGGTACGGTTATTGTCATATTCTCTCTCGTGTTGATCATCTTGTCGGTCTATCTGCTACGCGATTCTGATAAAAACTAGCCACTGAGGCATAAGCAAGGCGCACTGACAGCCGTCAGGGCAGGCATTTTCGCGTTGCTGACGCTGCGTTTTAAAGATTAATTCGCGATACGTGATTTATGGTTGCCTGAGTAGCACGAACACCCTACAAACCATGGCGTCGGGGCGTGGCGCAGTCTGGTAGCGCACCTGGTTTGGGACCAGGGGGTCGGAGGTTCGAATCCTCTCGCCCCGACCAATATAAAGAACCGTTTTAACGGTGAACTTGAATACACCCCGGTCTTGCTTTTGCGACGCCCCTTAAATGGTGTATATCTTCCAACAGGACATTTCCGGCACACATCAAGACGCGAACGGGATATACCATGAGCAACAAGGTACGTATCTACCGGCCGACAAAAAATGCCATGCAATCGGGACGCGCCAATACGCGTAGTTGGGTGCTTGAGCATGAAGCTGGTAGCGCAAAGCAGATTGATCCTCTGATGGGCTGGACCGGGTCTAGTGACACGCGCACGCAGATGAGATTACGGTTTGATACCATGGAAGAAGCCGTAGCCTACGCCGAACGCAAGACGCTCGATTACTGTGTAGAGCAGCCCAAGGAACGGGTTATCCAGATCAAGAATTACGCCGCGAATTTTTCGCCGAACCGTCTGCATTGATAACATCGACATTGAGTCGATGAGATATCAGCCAAAGTAAATGTTCTTAACGAGCATGGCACAGTAAGGCGTTGAAAAATAAAGGCGCCCGTAGCTCAGTTGGATAGAGCACGAGCCTTCTAAGCTTGGGGTCGCAGGTTCGAATCCTGCCGGGCGCACCATTTTTTCAAAACACATCCAACTCGTCAGCAATTCGGTTGTAAGCAGTTATCACGCTCATGTCGCGTATCTGGCCGAGCGATAACCTCACGTGTGATGGTTTTGATGAACCTGGCAAACATCGGATCATCCAGCGTTGTCGGCATGGGAGCAGAAACCCGTGTCCAGGTCAGTGCGTTTTCGCGCATGCACATGGCTGCGACGGCATTAAGTATTTCGCCATCGCTGTACTGTGAGCGTTCGATGGTTTCCAGCGGATCGCAAATATGTCCAACGTCCGTTGAACGCGGTGGCTGGAACTGGATGACAATGCGCGTATCGACATAATGTTCTGGCTTGGCCGCGCTCGAGAACCGGGCAGGGAGGCCAATATATGCCCCCGCCATAAGCTCCGTAACACGCGCGCTCAGTGCGTTAACGTCAAAACCCTCATACGGTGCACCAATGATGACTGTACGGACCTCACCATCGGCCGCAGCCGCGTTGAAGTACTGGGCAGCGCCATGGTTCATCACGGTGGGGTAGGAGGTGATAGCGTTATTTGCGCAACTTGCCAGAAGCATTGTTACGCTAATCATCGAGAACACCGCAGGCAGGCCGCTTTGTTGTAAACGCGAGAGTTTTGACATGGCGACGCTCCTTATGGGACGGCGTGGTACATGCTCATGAATATGTGCCGACCACATCAGGGCGGCAAGTGGCCTACACGTCAATTTGATCGATAAACTGAGCGTTTTCCTGAATATAGGCAAAACGTTTCTCTGGCTTTTTACCCATCAGTGTTTCGACCAAACCATTAGTCTCGCGGAATTCCTTGATGGATTCGGGCTCATTGCCCAATGGCACAGTGACACGCAATAGGATGCGTTTCGCTGGATCCATCGTGGTTTCCTTGAGCTGTTGCGGTGGCATTTCACCCAGACCCTTGAAGCGACTGATCTCAATCTTGCCGCGCCCGGTAAATTCAGTTTCCAGCAGTTCGTCTTTGTGCGCATCGTCACGCGCATAGATCGACTTTGTTCCCTGCGTTATACGGTAGAGTGGTGGCATAGCAAGGAAAAGGCAGCCTTTTTCAATAAGTTGCTGCATTTCTTTAAAGAAAAACGTTATCAATAAAGCTGCGATATGTGCGCCATCAACATCAGCATCCGTCATGATGATAACCTTTTCATAACGCAGCTGGTCAATATCAAACGTAGCGCCAGAGCCACAACCAAGTGCCTCAACCAGATCACTGAGTTCCTGATTGGCCTTGATTTTGTCACGCGTCGCACTGGCAACGTTCAGGACCTTGCCACGTAATGGCAACACGGCCTGGGTTTGACGCTTGCGGCCCTGCTTTGCTGAACCACCAGCGGAATCACCTTCGACAAGAAATATCTCGGTGCCTTCTGCGGTGTTAAGCGTGCAATCAGATAGCTTGCCGGGCAAGCGTAGGCGTCTGGTAGCAGATTGACGCTTTGTCTGTTTATCGTCGCGCTTACGCATGCGGTTTTCAGCACGTTCGATGACGTGTTCAAGAAGTGCCTGTGCGGTTTCCGGATCACCAGACAGCCAGTGCTCAAAATGGTCGCGGATTGCATTTTCAACCAGTTTTGTCGCCGACGTCGAGACCAGTTTTTCCTTGGTCTGGCCCTGAAACTGCGGATCAGAAACAAACACAGACAACATCGCCCCACAACCGCCGATGACGTCTTCGGCTGTAATTTTTGAAGCTTGCTTCATATTAAGCAGTTCGGCGTGGTTCTTCAGTGCGCGCAACAGGCCAGAGCGCAACCCGCTTTCATGGGTGCCGCCCAGTGGGGTGGGCACGGTGTTGCAATAGGAACTGAAATAATATTCCTGATCCAGAGGCCACGCGATGGCCCATTCCACCTTGCCGCTACCATTGAACTTGGCCTGACCGGAAAATGGTTCAGCCGACAAGGTGCGGCGGCCTTCCATTGTGACTTTCAGGAAGTCCTCAAGGCCACCGGGGAAGTGCAGGGATGCTTTTTGCGGGGTGTCATCCTTGTCATCGATGAGCTCCTCATCACACGACCAGCGGATTTCCACGCCCCGGTAGAGATAAGCCTTGGAACGCGCCATGCGGTATAACTTGGCCGGTTGGAATTGCGAGACTTCACCGAAGATATCGGGGTCAGGCTGGAAAATGATGGTCGTGCCACGGCGGTTATTCACTGTACCGGCGTCAACCAATTCACCAAGCGGTTTACCTTGTGTGTATTCCTGATGCCAGAGGTGCTTATCGCGTGCCACTTCGACGCGCAGGTTCGCACTGAGCGCATTCACAACGCTAAGCCCAACACCGTGCAGGCCACCCGACGTTTCGTAGGCGTCACCATCGAACTTACCGCCCGAATGCAGCGTTGTGAGGATGACCTCTAATGCAGATTTGTCTTTGAATTTGGGGTGAGGGTCGACGGGAATGCCGCGACCATTATCGGTAATGACAATGGTGTTATCAGGACGCAATTCAAACTCGATACGGCTGGCGTGACCTGCCACGGCCTCATCCATGGAATTATCAAGGATTTCGGCTGCCAGATGATGCATGGCGTTCTCGTCAGAGCCACCAATATACATACCAGGGCGGCGCCGAACCGGTTCCAGACCTTCGAGTACCTCAATATCGTGCGCATTGTAGCCTGCGCTATCCTCACCCTTTGCGCCGGCTTTCTTGGCGGCGCGTTTTTTTGGTGCGGTCTCCTCGGATAAGGCGGGCGCAGTTTGCGTCGTCTTTTGTTTCTTTGGGTTCTGGTCGTCGGCGAGGCTAAAAAGATCGTCCATGCGAAGTATCTTACCGGGCGTGTTGGTTGTCGAATTTTATGTCTGGCAATGAAACTGTCTGCCACTGGTCGGAACCATGTTGCTAACGATTACGTTGCTGCCGATAAATTAGACCATACCACGCCATTCACAAGATATTGCGTATGCTGCATGACAATCATCTTCATTTCATGTCGTGCCGTATTGCGTGTGACGCTATCTTTTTGCGACTCAGGTTATCACCAGCAGGGCATATCCTGCCCAGGCGAGGACACTTAAGGCAGCTAGATCACGCAGAAAATGTGTTTTGGTCGCCATGGTTGTCTCCTTGATGTCTGAATTTTACTTCATCTTGATTTCAAGGATGATGCCTCATGCTTTGGAATAAAACAAGAACAAAAAGAGAATAAAATTAATACAAATGACCTTATTCTTGAAATTTGGCAGGAAACCAACCCGTGCAGGCATCGTTGAATGTGCTTAAAACCAATCTGTCAGGATAAATAAAACCCTATAGGGCTTGATTGCCTCACCTGATTTTTGGTGTCATGGCATAATAAGAGACAATGCACTGGTCATGATGATCCAAGCTGACCGTCAGGGCCATAACGCTCATAGCGAAACAATCATCAAGGGATGACAGTCCATGTTCGCCGCCCCCCGTTTCAACACTGATTTTGGCACAACTCGCTTACGGCGATTCGCACGTTCTACGGTATTATGTCTGTCGGCAGGTCTGGTTTTCTGTCTGATCATGACGGCACCAAATAGCGCAAGTGCTGATGAACCGCAGGTGCTCGATGTGAAAGCTGAGGCCCAGCCAAACGGTCTTTACGCATTGTCGGTCACCATCACCCATCCTGATGATGGATGGAGTCATTATGTGGACCGTTGGGAGGTTCTCGATCAGGCCGGTAACACGCTTGGTGTTAGAACACTATTTCACCCGCACGAAAAAAATATCCCGTTCACACGCAGTCTCGCCAATGTAACAGTCCCGATCGGCACCGTTAAAGTGACGGTGCGCGCCAACTGCAGTGTTGATGGTTATGGCAGTAGCGAACTGACCATTGATTTGCCGCCACGTTAAACAGGATCAAATGTCTCTTGGCCTTATGGTTTTAAGATGATAAGCGAGATCGTTCTCACTTTTTCAACCCAGACATTGTCCGGCCCCTTGTCGCCGATTTACGACAAGAGAATGAGGGGCTGTTACGCAATGGAGCTGTGTGATGCCAAACAGAGGCACGCATTTTCCCGACGTTCGTTCTGTTATTGAGTCCCTGAAACCCGGCTTTCCTGTTTACTGCCTGCGACCTGCTGAATTGCAGCGCTGTGCCAAACTATTTCTCGACAATTTCCCCGGGCGTGTGCTTTACGCAATCAAGTGCAATCCCCATCCGTTGGTGATCCAGTCACTTTATGACGCGGGCATCCGGCATTTCGATACGGCTTCGTTGACCGAGGTCGCGACAATCCGTGAGATGTATTCCGACGCCGATGCGTATTTCATGCACCCGGTGAAGGCACGTGCAGCCATCCTCAGCGCCCATGACGTATACCGGGTTGACCATTGGGTGATCGATCACGAAAACGAATTGGAAAAGATGATCGACGTGGTTGGTCCCGGTAACGGTCAGGTTGTTCTGGTGCGTATTCGAACCAAGTCGTTTGGCGCTGCATTTGAATTGTCCGATAAATTCGGTGCGCCAACGCAGCAGGCGGCATATCTGCTCGATAAGGTAGCCGAGGCCGGATACCAGCCCGGTCTGGCGTTTCATGTGGGCTCGCAGGTCCGTACAACCGAAGCATTCTCAGACGCCATTGCCACGGTTGGCGATGTTTTGCGTCAGGCAAAGACCCATATCCACTATCTCGATGTAGGCGGCGGATTCCCGGTTCATTATATCGATGACAAGCCACCGCCATTTCTGGATTTCGTAAACACTATCAAGGACGCCGTATCAAAGATCAATTTGCGCGGCGATTGCGTTTTGATGTGTGAGCCCGGCCGTGCCCTTGTGGGCAGTGGCTGTACACTGATCACCCAAGTGCAACTACGCAAGGATGATACGCTCTACATTAATGATGGTGTCTATCACTCGTTGGGCGAGGCGAAAGCCGACTTCAAACTGCCGACGCGATTGCACAGACTTGATGGTGAACCGGCGGCCGAGAGTGAGTCATTTACGATCTTTGGTCCAACATGCGACAGCACGGATGTGATCCCTTACAAGATCGACTTGCCTGCTGACGTACGCGAAGGCGACTGGATCGAATTTGGTCAGCTTGGCGCTTATTCAAACTCCATGTCGACCCAGTTCAATGGCTTCTACCCGGAAACTTATGTGACTGTGGACGAGCCGCCGCTTTTACCAGCGGAGCATGATTGAACAGGCCAATAAAAAAGCGGGGGCGTTCCCGAAGGAACGCCCCCGCTTTTAGCAGCCTTCCGGCCACGGGATCGTTAGCACGAGTAGTACATCATGAATTCGACCGGGTGCGGAGTGTGCTCGAAGTTGTAAACTTCTTCCCATTTCAGGTCGAGATAGCCGTTGATCAGATCGTCGGTGAACACATCACCTTTTTTCAGGAAGTCACGGTCAGCATCGAGTGACTCAAGTGCCTGACGCAACGAGCCGCAAACGGTCGGGATATCAGCCAGTTCTTCAGGCGGCAGATCGTAGAGATCCTTGTCCATGGCATCACCCGGGTGGATTTTGTTCTGAACGCCGTCCAGGCCAGCCATCAGCATGGCCGAATATGCCAGATACGGGTTTGCAGTGGGATCGGGGAAACGGATCTCGACGCGCTTACCGTTGGGCGACGTGGCGAATGGGATACGGCATGATGCTGAGCGATTACGCGCAGAATAAGCCAGCAGCACAGGTGCTTCAAAACCCGGGATCAATCGCTTGTAGCTGTTGGTCGATGGGTTGGTGAAGGCGTTCAGTGCACGGGCATGCTTGATGATGCCGCCGATATAATACAGCGCCGTATCGGACAGGTCGGCATAACCTGAACCGGCAAACATGGGCTTGCCGTCTTTCCACACCGACTGGTGCGTGTGCATGCCTGAACCGTTATCACCAGCGACAGGCTTGGGCATAAAGGTCGCCGTCTTGCCGTAGGTGTGAGCTACCATGTGCGTGCAGTATTTGTTGATCTGCATGTTGTCGGCCGTTTTCAGCAGGGTATCGAAAACCATGCCAAGCTCGTGCTGGCTCGGTGCCACTTCGTGGTGATGCTTGTCCATAGTCAAACCCATTTCCCGCATCACGGTGACCATTTCGGCACGTAGATCAGGAGAGGAGTCAACAGGGGGAACGGGGAAGTAACCACCCTTGACGCCCGGGCGGTGGCCGATGTTGCCGCCTTCATCGATGATGCGACCCGTTACATAAGGTGCTTCTTCAGAATCAAATTCATAGAAGCAGCTGTTCGTCTTGACGTCGAAACGTACGTCATCAAAGACGAAGAACTCGGCTTCTGCGCCGACATATGCCGTATCACCAATACCGGTCGAGGCCAGATAGGTCTGGGCTTTCTTGGCAATCGAACGGGGGTCACGTCCGTAGGACTGACCGGTGGTAGGCTCCAGAATGTCACAAAATACGATCATGGACGGCTGGGCTGCGAACGGATCCATGACAGCCGCTGTATAGTCGGGGATCAGCGCCATGTCGGACTCGTTGATAGCTTTCCAGCCCGCAATGGACGAACCGTCAAACATAATGCCGTCTTCAAAGGCATCATCGTTGATCGCGTCGGCGCACATGGCCAGATGCTGCCATTTGCCACGAGGGTCGGTGAAACGCAGGTCAACAAAGGGGATATCTTCGTCTTTGAGAAACTTCATGAGTTCCGCAGGAGAATTAAAATTGAGAGACATGTTACGTACCTATTTTTGTTGGTTATCAAAAAAGGGCATGGTCCGATGTTACGGAACCTTATGCCTTAAATAGCGTCAGTGCCGCTTTCACCCGTACGAACGCGGATGGCGTCTTCTACCGGGAGAATAAAGATTTTGCCATCGCCAATGCGCCCTGTGTGGGCTGCCTGCTTGATGGCTTCGACTGCTTTTTCCAACATAGCATCATCGACAACAATCTCGAGCTTAACCTTGGGCAGGAAATCAACGACATACTCGGCGCCGCGGTAGAGTTCGGTGTGGCCTTTTTGACGACCAAAGCCTTTGGCTTCAGTAACAGTGATGCCTTGCAGTCCAACTTCCTGCAGTGCTTCCTTAACATCGTCCAATTTGAACGGTTTGATGACCGCTTCAATTTTCTTCATCGCTCTAACGCCTCCGGTGACCGGTTTCTCTGCTCAGAGGGAGAAGGCATAGCCTCCTGAATTCCCATGATCCGCGCGCCAATGCACGTGCTAGAACATTTGCATGATGCGTGCCAGTTTTCATTGATTAGAAATAATCAAAATAAACCAAAGGGTTGGGTTGGGTTCAGTATATTTTTTTGACTGTTGCCAAAGCAACTGGATGCAAAAAAAAACAGCAAATGCCTAAAAAATAGGCAGCCTGATTATGGGGACCCATCGTCTTCAAATTCATTGTCCTGGGCGTCCGGATCACGGTAGGGGAAATCATCAGGATTGATAGGCCATGACAGGTGATATTCGCCGTGCTCCCCACCGGTATCACAGCTATGGCTATCAATGGTGGCCATGGTCTCTGTGACAACGGCTGAAATAAAGGCAGCACATCGCGGGGCCAATATGGTGTTATCGGTTAAGTAAGATGGGCTGTACACAACGCTGTTGAGGGCGTCAGCATTATTTGCGACAAACGAAAACAGGTGTTCGACGAGGCGTTCTGGATCGAGATAGATGGGCAGAGCCTCGATCGTTTCCTTCAGCACCAGAATAGGCAGACTAGGGTGCTCTTCTATACCGGGGTGACGCTCCAGCCGGTCCATTACGCGCCCGAAATACGCAGCGCGTTGCTCATCAAGGCGTTCAATAACCGGAATGATGATCCGCTTGTGTAACACGGTGAATCAGTGTCCTCGATCTAGGCTCATCAGGGGGCCGTTTGAATTGCCGCAGTACTGCCTTGAGCAGCAAAATATGAAGGGTGTTCTATGGTGGGGATATCGATCCAGAAGGTTGCCCCGACGCCTTCATGATTGGAAAAGCCAATATCACCACCCAACATTTCAACAATCTGTTTGGTGATGTAGAGACCGATACCTGTGCCTTCAATTTTATGAGCTTCACGACCCAGACGGTCAAAAGGTTTAAACAGATTATCAATCTTGTCGAGTGGTATGCCTTCACCGGTATCGTCGACGCTGATACGCAGCAATTTATTGGGCTGTCGTTCGCAAGACAGCGTCACGGAGCCGCCCGGTCTGTTATATTTAACTGCGTTCGACAACAAATTGAGCAAGGCTTGCTTTAACTTCGACTTGTCCGACCATAGGTCAGGAAAGTCTGTATCTTTCGTCTTATCTATCAGCGTAAGGCCTTCTTTTTCCGCACGGTGCAGGATCATGGCAAGACAGGCATCAAATTCGCTGCGCGGTGAGAATGCCCCGATGCTGAGGAACATAGACCCCGCTTCGATCTGGTTAAGCTCAAGAACCTGATTGACGAGTTCCAGCAGATGCTCGCCGCCATGAACGATATTACCAACGGAATCCTGCTGTTTTTCTGTCAGCGGATTGCCCGGATCATATTGCATGAATTGAGCAAATCCCAAAATGGCGTTGAGCGGCGTGCGCAGTTCATGACTCATGGACGCCAGAAACTCGGACTTGGCCTGATTGGCACTCTCTGCGTCGTTCTTGGCTTCGCGCAGCAGGCTTTCGGACTGTTTGCGCGCCGTGATGTCACGCGCCACACCAACGAAGCTACGCACGCCTTCGATATTCAGCGGCGATACACTCAATTCCATCGGAAATAACGAACCGTCCTTACGACGACCTAACAGGTCCCGGGCTTGATTGATGATGCGCGGTGCGTGCAGCTTTGACTTCTCGGTATATTGCTCGTGCTCTTGACGGTCATCCTCTGGCACGAGGATTGATACGTTTTGCCCTAAAATCTCTTCAGCGGTGTAACCAAATATTTTTTCAGCCGCTGGGTTAAACGTGGTGATGATTCCTCGGCCAGCAATTGTGACAATGCCATCGTCCACGGTTTCAAGGATGGCGCGTTGGTGTGTCTCACTGGAATAAGCACGTTGTGTACGTTCAGCAAGGATGCTCTGCATGGTGGCAGCGCGTCTTTGAGCAAAGAGCACAAATCCGAATATGACGGAACCAATTAACAGCTCTATTAAGAGAACAAGCCATATCTGTGAATCATTGTGGCGATCAAAAAACGTACGGGTCGGAGTCATCAACATTTGCCATTGCTGAAAACCCAGTTGAATTTGAGCAATGGATTTGATGCCAATGATAGACTCTGGAGATATATCGGCCTGAAAATCGATAGAATCACCTGTGCGCGATATGTGCGAATAAACACGTTGAGAGCCTGATACATTGTCATTAAACAGGTGTATGTGGGCTCCGCTGGGCGGCAGACTGCTAATGGCATTTTCCAACACCGAAGCAATCTTTATTTCCATCAGGATGAAACCAGAAACCTCGGGTGATGAGATTATCTTTCCCTCATGAGGTTTTGCGTAAACAGGCTTAATAACATACACGCCGGTCGGGTCATCGTGATCATGGGAGAAGTGGTCTGTAATACCTTGGAATTGCGTTACAAATGAACCGCCCGTTTCACCAAGGGTTTCAAGCAACGTGTTGATTTCCGGCGACGCATTCAGATCGTAACCAAAAATATCCTCATATACAGCTTCGGGCTCAGCATAGAGGATTGGATAATGAGTATCTCGTAGATCCGCTCTGTTGCGAAGGCTTTGGTCATGCTCAACGAAATCAAATATCTCATGCCCTGCCAGCCCACGGTCCCAAATATCTTTTTCGAGCATATTGCGGGATTCTCCCTTAACACGGGGAACCCAAAAAAAGGCTTCAATATCGGGAGATGCTTCCAGTACAGGTTCAACAAAACGCTTGAATTCCTGTCGATCAATAAAGGCCGAACCATTATAGAAACGTTGCAGAGACGACAGTTCCTGGATGTGCCCTTCCAGGCGGGCCTGAAAGACTGAAGCATAGGACGAGGTCGTATGATCAAAAACTTCCTGTAGGCGACCGTGCTCGCGATCACGCATCATAAAGAAGGAGCCGAGGCAAACCGCAATAATTAAAACCGACGCGATGAGTGGCGGCAGGATTTTAATTTTCGGTGTGATTGGGGTGGGGGTCGCATTCATGGCGTTTGATAGGTGTGCCTCTAATGAAATCTGATACGATACAATTCTGCTGTAATAGTGTGTGCGAACGCACCATCTGTCAAAACTGTGAATTTGGTATTAAACACTCGCTCCCATGGCGGAATACACGGGCAACCTGCATGAATTCGGAGGGCGCTACATAGATGCGACCTATGGTTTATATAGGTAGGTTAAAGGCATTCGCCCATACGTGAGATAGCCCGCCGAATATTCTCCGCCGAATTGGCATAAGAGATACGCAGATAGCCTTCACCTGCCGCGCCAAAACTTGAGCCAGCGATAGTGGCCACGCCGGCTTCATTGAGAAAGCAATCTTGCAGTTCAAGGGATGTCTTGCCCGTGCCGGTGATATTGGGGAACGCATAAAATGCACCACCTGGCTCCACGCAAGATACCCCCGGTAGCTGGTTCAGCAATTCAACGCACAACTTACGGCGTTCATCAAATGCAGCCAGCATGGCCGCAACACTGTCTTGCGGGCCTTCCAATGCTGCGAGCGCTGCATATTGGGCCGGTGCGTTGACACATGAATAACTATTGATAGCGAGCCGTGTTGCATAGTCCACAAGGCCTACAGGCCATACGCCGTAGCCAAGACGCCATCCCGTCATGGCATATGCCTTTGACCATCCGTCGAGTAAAATCACCCGATCACGTAGGGCTGCGTAGGTCAGGGGACTAACATGCTCATGCCCGGCATAAAGCAGCCTACTGTATATCTCATCACTTAGAATATAGACGTGAGGATGTTCAGCGAGGCCCTCGGCGAGGCGACCCATCTCTACCTTGGGCGTCACGCCACCAGTTGGATTGGCAGGGCTATTGAGGATCAGTAGCCGCGTGCGTGGTGTGATCAATGCCAGTACGTCTTCGGCACAAAAGGCAAAACCGTTTTTTTCACGCAGTTGCATGGCAACAGGGCATGCCCCACCGTAGCGGATCAGATTCTCGTAAATCGGGAAACCCGGGTCCGGGTAGATGATTTCAACACCCGGTTCCGCAAACATCGTGATTGCTGAATGCATGACGGGTTTGCCACCGGGCGCAATGACCACGCACCCGGGATCTACCCGTACACCACGTCGTTTTTCAATATCGGCAGCAACAGATTCGCACAACGCTGGAACACCCGCAGGCGGTGTGTAACCATGATGTCCATCCCGCATAGCCGTAACAGCCGCCTCGACAACGTGTGGCGGTGTCTTGAAATCGGGTTGCCCAATGCCGAGGTTGATGACCTCGCGTCCAGTTGCCTCAATGGCTTGGGCGCGGGCCATAACCGTAAAGGCAGATTCTGTGCCTAGCCGTTCGATGGCTGCTGTAACCGGAGCCTGCCCGGACATGGGGGTGGGATTGTTCGGCACGTAGAATTCCTTGATGCCAGATGAAACGCTCAGGTTTTACTTGGCAACAAGCGGTGCAAGATCATGCCAGCGATCATCGCGCCGACAAAAACCAATGGCTGCCAGGCACCGAGCAATAGGTTCGCCAATGCAGGGCCTGGGCACATGCCAACCAGTCCCCAGCCAACACCAAACAGGGCCGAACCCAAAACCAGCTTGGCATCAATCTCGTTCTTGGTAGGAAGATGAAAGACATCGTGCCAAATCGGGGATGTGCGCTTTTTAATCAGGGCGAACGCAACAGTGGTAACAGCCAGTCCCCCAGCCATAACAAAGGCCAGACTTGGGTCCCAATTGCCAAACAAATCAAGAAAACCGAGCACCTTCGCAGGATCAATCATGCGCGATACACTCAGGCCAACGCCGAACACAGCGCCGCTGGCAAGGGCAGCGAGCGATTTTGTTAAATTAGACATAGCGTTAGCCTCCGACCACATGACGCATGATGAAAACAGTAATGACGGCTACGGCCATGAATACCAGCGTCGCGACCAACGAGCGAAGCGACAGGCGGCCCAATCCGCATATGCCGTGACCACTCGTGCAGCCTCCGCCCAAACGGGTGCCAAAACCAACAAGCAGCCCACCGATAATCAGCAAGGGCAGGGGAGCATCGACCACCGGTACGCTATCACCGCTGACCATCAGCCAGATTGCCGGCGCGCCAATAAGACCGACGAGAAAGGCAATACGCCACCCCCGCCCATCTGCATCCGGGCCAAACAGTTGGCCAAGAATGCCGCTGATACCAGCGATCCGGCCTAGGCCCACAAGTAACATTGTTGAAGCTATACCGATCAACAGCCCACCCAATGTGGCGGAAATTGGTGTGAAGTTTTCCATGAGATCACTTTACCTATTTATAGAATGTGCCTATCGCATAAAGACGTTGAGCCTGTGAAGCAAGGGTTTGCACGTTTTTTGTCATTCTAGGCTTCTGTGTTCATGACGTATACATGTCAGATGCACATACATGTTTAACCGATTGTAATGATTGCCACCCAATGGGCATGGCATGGCTCGCCCCTGACGTGCAGGACTGCTAAAATCGCGCCACCCGCATGATTCGCGTAAAATCCATGTTTCATCCGGGCTGGAGAGATGTTTGATGCTGTCATGGCTGTTCGGTTCAAAGCAGGATCATGCGCCTAACGAGGCGCTGCCATCCTATGAGGCGTCTCGGGAGATCGCAGAAAAAGGCGATGCTGATAAACGCCGCTGGCTTGCTGAACAAAATGGTCTGCAACCGGAATTTCTGTATTACTTCGCCACCGATCCGGACGAGAACGTCCGGGTGGCTGTCGCTCGCAATACGTATACCCCGCTACAGGCTGACGCCATTCTCGCCAAGGACGAAAGTGACGAAGTCCGCAGCGAACTCGCTGATAAAATTTGCCGATTGCTACCCACACTATCAACGGACAAGGCCGACAAAGTCAGCGAAATGGTTCTTGAAATCATCAAGGTCCTTGCTGAGGATAAGAAAGCCCGTGTCCGTCGCATTATTTCAGAAGCCGTAAAGGCGCTTGATCACATGCCGCAGGCCCTGATCGAGCAATTGGTGTGGGACGCGGAATCCATTGTTGCTGCGCCGGTCCTTGAATACTCTCCATTGTTAAATGACCGCCAGTTATTGGAGATTATCCGCAGTGGAATCGACGGCGGTGCATTGTCTGCCATTGCACGCCGTCATGGACTGCGTGGTGAGGTGTCGGCGGCTATTGCCGGACGTGAAGATGACGGCGCTACGGTTGCCTTGCTGGGTAATCAAACAGCAGAGATAGACGAAACTGTATTTCTACAGATTAGCGAAATGGCGCAACATTCTGATGCCATGCTTGAAAGCTTGATCGAACGCGAAGACCTGACGGTTGCAACGATCCGTCGCGTCGCGAGCTTTGTGGGCAATGCCGTTCTTGATAAAATTTTCAAGCGGTGTGCGCATCGTTCTGAAATCACCGAGGAACTCGTACGCGATATCCGCTTGCAGGTTAATGAACGCATCATGAAGGGTGGGGCGGATGCCGATCTGCTGCCCGGCGAGCAGGCACGCTTGCGCGCTGAAAAATTATTTGGTGACGATAAACTTGATGAAAGCGAAATTTTGTCTGGTGTCAAAGAAGGCGAGCGTATGTTCGTCATACATGCACTGGCTTTATTGACCCAATTAAGTTGGGAGCGCGTGCGCGATGTTCTGACCAGCAAGAGCGGCAAGTCTATCGTTTCGATGGCCTGGAAAGCCGGTTTGTCAGCAGACGGAGCGTTAACATTGCAAACCAAACTTGGCGCGTTACATGGTAGCGCGTTAGTGAAACCGAAAGGGGATGGGGGCTATGCCTTGTCCGAAGATGATATGGAATGGTACCTCGACTTTTTTGGCTAAACCATAATCATCACGATCATCGACAAGCAGAAGGCCCGACGCCGCCATGAAAACAGTCAATTCCGTTCTATCCATGTATGGCACAACGATCTTTGAGACCATGTCAGCCTTGGCGCGTGAAAACGACGCGATCAATCTGGGGCAGGGCTTCCCGGATCAGGATGGACCGGCCATGCTGAAAGAGGCTGCCGCCATGGCCATGGTCAAAAAGCCCAATCAGTACCCGCCGATGCAAGGGGTGCCCGAACTCCGCAAGGCGGTGGCCATGACGAACAAGCGTTTCTATGGTCTGGAAGTCGACTGGGAAAGTGATGTTCTGGTGACATCGGGGGCAACCGAGGCGCTTGCCGCATGCATGCTGGCATTGCTCGATCCCGGCGATGAGGTTGTCGTTATTGAACCACTGTATGACAGTTATATGCCGATGATTCTGCGTGCAGGCGGCGTACCCCAGCGCATCCGTCTGTCCCCACCGGAATGGACACTGACGCGTGAAATGCTGGAAGAAGTTTTTTCTGAACGTACAAAAATGATCCTACTGAATTCACCGCAAAATCCGGCAGGCAAGGTTTATAGCGCAGAAGAGCTGGCGCTGATTGCTGAAATGGTAGAACGCTACGATACCTTTGCCATATGCGATGAAGTCTATGAACACATTATATATGACGATCACAGCCATATTCCATTGATGAGCCTGCCGGGAATGTTTGAGCGCTGTGTTCGTATCAGTTCCGCTGGCAAGACGTTTTCCATGACAGGATGGAAAGTCGGGTATGTCACGGCAACGGGTGACGTGATGGCTGCTATTACCAAAGCCCATCAGTTCCTGACCTTTACCACGCCGCCATTGTTACAGCATGCGGTCGAGAAGGGTCTGCGACAGGATGATACGTATTTCAACACGTTGAAAACTTCTATGCAGCAAAAACGTGATCTGCTGGCACGCGGCCTCAAACGGGCAAAGTTTGAGGTTCTCAATAGCGCGGGCACCTATTTCCTGGTCGCCGACATCCGCCCCACGGGCTTTGAGGGGACCGACATTGATTTCTGCCAACATATCACAGAACAGGCTGGCGTTACCGCCTTGCCCATGAGCGCATTTTACGTGCCGGGCGAGCGGCGTTGGGAGACCCCGGCGCATTTTGTACGGTTTTGTTTCTGTAAACGTGATGAAGTTCTCGAGTCGGCCAGCGAGAAGTTACGGCAACATTTCGCATCAGGTTAAATCTCCCCATATGGGGGTAATTTCAGTCCAGTTTCGAACCTTTACCATTGAAATTTCTAATATTTCAATAGCTTGCGGCAATACATATTTACTGCGGGTGAATTTATTTGACCTAAACGCCCACGAAACAATTGACTTGAAATATCAACCCACGGCAAACTTCGTCGATTGAATAAGTGTTACGCCAAATTATAGCTAATTCGCTTAATCAATAAAGACGACGAATAAAGAAGGAAAAACCTTCAGCGCGGTATATAGCCGCACTTGTTTAAGGAGAAGGGGAAAGCTGCATGTCTGATCAATTAGCTGCACTTACTACTATATTTACCGAGGTCTATTACTGGATCACGGTCGTTTTCATGTTCCTCATCCATGTAGGTTTCTGCATGTATGAAGTTGGCGCTTCGCGTCGCAAAAACATGATGCACACACTCATGAAAAACACGATGGTCATTCCATTGGTCACCGTGACGTTCTTCTATTTCGGCTGGTACATTTACTTTGGCTGGCACAACGGTATTCCGGGCATTATCGGGGCAGATCCTGCACCATACGGTCTTACGGATATTAACTGGGCCGCTCCGTGGAGCCCGTTCATGGGCGCAACACTGAGCAGTGAAGGCGACGGATACTGGTCACACATCAATGGTGTGTTCTGGGCTGCGTTCCTGCTGTTCTCATGGACAGCTGCATCCATTGTTTCCGGTGCTGTGATCGAACGTATTCGTTCGGGCGCATTCTGGATCCTGGCTGTGGTTATCGGTTCGTTCACATGGATCATCGATGCTTCCTGGGGCTGGCACCCAGATGGTTGGATGGTACGTGAACTGGGTTATCACGATGCCTATGCATCGGGTGTTATCCACGCCATTGCTGGTGGTTTCGCACTTGGTGTCCTTGTTGTGCTTGGCCCGCGTATCGGCAAATTTGCCGCTGACGGCACCCCGCGCAACATCGTGCCGCACAACCCGTGGCTGGTCACGGTCGGGCTATTCCTGATCTATACCGGTTTCTGGGGATTCTACGTGGCCTGTAACATTCCGATACTCGATGTTGGCGAAATGGCTGGTATGAGTGAGTCGTTCTTCTCGACGACGAACATTTACCTGACCCCGACCACCACATCGGCGATTACGTTCAACTTCCTGATGTCGCTTTCGGGCGGTCTCATGATGGGTTACCTGGTTTCCAAGGGTGACGCATTCTGGACGTACTCACTGGGCCTTGCTGGTGTCATCGGCGCGTCTGCCGGTAACGATCTGTATCATCCCATTCAGGCGATGTTCATTGCAGCCGTTATTGCGTGGATCGTTTACAAGCTGCATGCTTGGGTCGAAAACCGCTTCAAGATTGATGACGCTGTTGGCGCTGTCGCCGTGCATGGTTATGCCGGTTTCTTGGGTGTGTGTGCGGCCGGCTTCATGCTCTGGGGTTACCCGGCATCGATGTATCTTGGTTCCACCATCACCCCTTGGGGACAGTTCCTCGGCGCTATTATCATGTTCTTCGTACTGGGCTTCATGCCTGCCTACATCGTATCGAAGATCCTGAACGCCATGGGCCTGTTGCGTATTCCTGAGCGTATCGAAGTTGCCGGTCTGGATCTCGCTGAGTTCCATGGTCGCTACCTCGATGAAGCGGATGTTGCCGCTGCTGAGGAAGCTGAAGCCCGCAATCGCGGCCTGATCTGATAGAAAGGAGAACATCTTATGTCTACAGGACTTGAAACCTGGACCCAAAACCTCAATGAGGTGTCTGAGCTGTATCCTTTCGTCGGAACCGAAATGGCTCTTGCCATTGCAGGTATTGCCTCTTGGATCATCTGGCACTTAATCCAGATCAAGATGGAAGCCAATCTTCTCGCAGAAGAGGATGCTGTATTCCAGGATAAGGCAAAACTTGAAGGTGCCAGGAAGTTGGCGAACGCTGAATCTCTTTATGAGTCGGCTAAGCTTCACGCTCAAGGTTACCGCTAAGAGCTGATGTATCGGGGCGGTTCGTTTACGGACCGCCCCGTCATCTAATCAATTCTTTATTCGAGAATGCCGGTCATCCTTTGGGTGGCCGGTTTTCTTTTGAGCGCTATCGTTCGCCGCATTATTGCCCATAAAGAAAACCACTTGAAACAGCATGTCCACGCTTGACGCGTAACAGGGCAATGTCTAAACAAGGCCTCAGTGGTGACTGTAGCTCAGTTGGTAGAGCCCCGGCTTGTGGAGCCGGTTGTCGCGGGTTCGAGCCCCGTCAGTCACCCCATTCTCCCCTTAAAACGATCACCTGCTATTTCTCCGCATATTGCGGCGCTTTGCCTTGTGCGCGGACAAAAAAATAGCCGGGTCAAAAGACCCGGCAAGTTTGACAGGGAGAAAGTGGAGAGAGGATTCTGACGAATCCATACCTACTTTTAGCGCAGAACCCAATGGTATGCAGTGAGCGCCATCACACTTATGATATTTTTTTTAAAAAGAGTGTCGTTTGATGCACGCGATCAGGAAACTTATATCATTGCTAAAACCGGGTAGGGTTATGCCTGTATAATATTTTTCCACCAAATCCCCTTATTTTCCTTTGCAAAAGCCGCTTCTATTCGATACTTAAAAGACTGCGCCTACCCATTCAGGTGGGGTTTTGTTGGTTTTTTACGCGGATTTTGCCTCCTATGACGCCCATTGATATCGTACTTGTCGACAAAAGCCCTCTGGTGGTTTCCGGGCTCAGTAAGATTTTCGGTGATGATCCCCGTTTCTCCATTCTGGCGATAGCCGCCGATGGCGAGCGCTTCATGGAGGCCGTTGAGCGGTTATCTTTCGACGTCGCCGTCATCGGTTGGGAAATGCCGTTTATGAATGGTCGGGACGTTCTGAGCGCATTGAAGGAGCATAAAGAACCGCCACGCATTGTTGTTTACACCGGCAGCACAAAACCCGGCATTGCGCGACAGGTCCTGCAATTGGGCGGGGCAGGGTTCTGCTCGAAACAGGACAGCCCTCAGGTGCTGGTCGACACCATGGTTTCGGTGTCAGAAGGGCGCATGGTCTTTCCGTTCATGAATGTAGACGCGCCAGTATCTGACGGTATGGATTCGCTGACACCGCGCGAACGTGACTTGCTATCGGCGTTGGCCAATGGTCGGACGAATTCGCAAATTGCACATGAACTCGGTATTTCACTGAATACGGTGAAATTTCATCTGAAAAATCTTTATGAAAAACTTGGTGTGAACAATCGGGCTCAGGCTGTAGCCAGATTTCTGGCTGGCCATGACGCCTTTTGAGTGACCGCATTCGTATCGCACGAGGATGACACGGATGGAAAATCCACCCCCCCAGATCGATTATGATCGATCCAGATATCTCATGTTTGCCCTGCGTGACGTTACAGAGGCTGCAGCGCGAGCTGCGGGCAAATGGATTGGCCGTGGCGATGCGCATCAAATTAATGAGGCCGCCGTTGAGGCCATGCGTGCAGCCTTTGCCACAATGCCCATAAACGGAAACATCGCGATCGGCGACGGCAGCGACGCTAATGTCGAGCGCGCAGCTTTCACGCCGGGCGAGGGTGTGGGGAGCGGCAAGGACGAAGCGGCCTTCGATATTGCTGTTGATCCTGTTGAAGGCACAAGTTTTCTTGCCAAAGGCATGACAAACGCCATGGCGGTGATCGCTATGGCTCCACGTGATTCAATGTTTAAACCCGGACCGGCTTTCTATATGGAAAAATTCGCTGGGCCACCCGAAGTCCGCGGTCAAATTGACCCTGCAGCACCCATTGCTGAAAAACTGGCCGTCGTGGCGCGTGAAACCGGAAAATCCATTTCCGATCTGATTGTCTATGTCGTCGAAAAGCCACGGCACCGTAGACTGATTGAGGAGATTTACCGGGTTGGCGCACGCGTAGCCCTGTATCCAGCCGGTGATGTCGCCGGCGCAATTATGGCCGCAATTCCGGGTTCTGGCATCGACGCACTGGTCGGCACAGGGGGCATCCCGGAAGGTGTCATTTCTGCCTGTGCCATTCGTGCCATTGGCGGTGAATTCTTTGGCCGCCTGGACCCACAGTTACCCAGTGAGCACATCGCCGTACGCGAAGCAGAGCTTTCAACCGATACATGGCTGGCTGTTTCAGACCTGGTCCGCAGTGACGACGTCTATTTTGCAGCGACGGGGATTACCACAGGCCTGCTGTTCGATGGTATTGAAGCCACCGATCATTATGAACGAACCGAAAGTCTATTGATTTCCGGGCGTTCTGGAGAACGCCACAATTTGACGACTTATCATCCTCTCGTCCCCGGCAATCCGCCAGAAGGCATCTAATGGTTAACAACAGGCTATCTGATCGCCCGATCATTCTGGGCATTGTGGGTGACTCTGCAGCGGGCAAAACCACACTGACGCGCGGCATTGCCAATATTCTGGGCGATGAGCGTGTGGTTACCATCTGCACGGATGACTATCACCGTTATTCACGCGAAGAACGCAATGATCGCCGGGTTACAGCGCTCGACCCACGCGCTAACTACGTTGATGTTCTCGAGCAACACATCCAGCTATTGCGTCAGGGCAGACCTATTTTGAAACCTGTCTACAATCACGAAGATGGTACACTTGGCGCACCAGAATATGTTGAGCCACGGGAATTTATCATTCTGGAAGGCTTGTTGGGATATTCCACCCGTGCCATGCGCGATTGCTATGACGTAAAAGTATTCCTCGAGCCTGTTGAGGACCTTCGCGTGCGTTGGAAAATTCAACGCGATACGTCCATGCGTGGTTACACACGCAAGGCTGTGTTGGATATTCTGGATCATCGCATTATCGCCAGTGAGCGCTACATCAACCCACAGCGCACATTTGCCGACATGGTGGTGCGGTTTTTCCCGCCCGAAAGCAATGCAGAAGAAACCGGTGCAGGTCTGAGCGTTCGTCACGCTCTTCGCCCGACGCTGCCGCATCCCGATTTGTCACCGATCATTGAGGCCGGTGCAAAAGCAGGTATTAAACTGGAACTCACACGCGATATCGATGGCAAACCCGTCGATGTTTTGGAAATTCAGGGCAATATCGATGGGCGGCGTGCAAATAGCATGGAGGATCTGTTGTGGAACCTGATCCCCGAAGCACAATATCTGCGTGATAAGCTTGGCCGTTTCGGGGAAGACGGGCAGGGCGAACAGGACGGCGAACTCAGCCACACTCTGGCGTTATCGCAATTGCTGATCACATTTCACATGGTCAAGGCCGCACTCGGGCATCATGCCATTTAGGGCATGCTATTACCCTGTTACCAGCCTTGTCCCATATCGGTCAGGATAAAGTCGGCACGTCGCATGGGGCCAACCTGGGATGCATCGGGAAAACGCGTGTGCCAGGCATTCATCTTCACAGCTAACGCGCACAACAGACCACCAATCTGGGTATGGTTACGTTGTACCGTATCGCGGAACTCACCGAATTTCTCGGCCGACATATCCGACCACATATTTTCCGAGGCCTGACCGAACACGGCAAACTGCCCACCCAGCATGGTGCGGATTCTGCTGACTTTTGTTTGCAGCCGATCGCATGCCTTCATCAGGGTGTAATCCTGCTGCAATTGCTGATGACCGACGATTTCCTCTGTCGAAGACAGAAAATCATTTATCTGGGGATCAATACCCTCAAGGCACTGCCGATAGTAAGCAATGGATAGATAAACATCACCATATTCCTGCAGGAATACAGGTACCTCATGAAGTGGTATATCCATCATGCCAGCCATATGGCGAAGATGCTGGCGGGTTGTTCTGGGGTCTGAATGATGAAATGTATCTAGCCAATCCCCCGTGCCATTCCCATTTTCAGCTTCGTTGGGGCCGGGCTCAAATACATTGAGCACCAAACGTTCGAGAAAGGGCCGCATATAAAGCTGGAGTTCCTCTTGCTTGGAATCTGATAGTTTCAGGTCGTCGTAATTTTCAACCTCGACACCGTTCTGTCGCAGCGTAATACGCAGACTGTAAACGTCGTAACTTTGAAGGTTCGCCAGAATTTGAAGTAGCGATAAATCTGCCGAAGAAACGGTATCGAAGACACGTTTAAGGTCTTTGGGGCGGACGTGCCCTTTCCCTGTGTCGTGATCGTCAAACATTTCGATCACGCCTTCCAAGTGGGTGTTTTTGACAATACGTGTGCGTTTTAACGCCTGAGTTTCAAGCGGCATCATCACCAATGGCAATGCCCACAGGGAATCACGGTCCACATCGTGAATAACGATTGTTTCGTCATCAGGGTCAATTACTTTTTGGTTCATATTCAGCCCCGCTCCAGTTGCACACTCTGATTGGCTTGGGGGGCACCGCATTATTGCGATCATTGCGCTTTAATTGTTCAGACAAACCCGAACACTGGTAAATACGCAGCCGTAACCAAACAAATCAGGCCAATTCATTTGCAAGCGCATATGAACATCTGGATTGGCCAAATGTGTGGATCTTAGTTTTTATTCAATACGACCCACTTCTTTCGCTAACCATATTACAAATCGGTGCAGATACAGAACAATAATTTGAAAAATTGTTGAAATTCCGTAAATAAACGCCCCTCAATGCTGGACTTTTATGTCAGGATTCGCGACAAGCAGGAACGAAAATTCTTTGTAAAGCGGACCCTAGGAGCCTCTGAATGTCAGGTGCTGGCACGGCCAATGTCGATGGCGTCAAAATCGCCCCCAGTGACGAGAATGCTCTCGCGCTGACCAACGCTGCGGATATGGCAAATGCCATACGTTTTTTATCCGCAGATGCAGTTCAAAAAGCTAAATCGGGTCATCCCGGCATGCCCATGGGCATGGCCGATGTGGCAACCGTATTGTTTAGCCGGTTTTTGAAATTTGATGCATCAGCACCCGATTGGGCTGACCGCGATCGCTTTGTTTTGTCGGCGGGCCATGGCTCCATGCTGCTTTACTCGCTACTTTATCTTTGCGGCTATCCCGGCATGACCATTGATGAACTGCGTAATTTCCGTCAGTTAGGCGCAAAAACGGCCGGCCATCCAGAATACGGTCACGCACCGGGCATCGAGACCACCACAGGACCATTGGGACAAGGCCTTGCCACAGCTGTTGGTATGGCACTTGGCGAGCGCATGATGAATGCGCGTTATGGTGATGACGTGGTCGATCACCACACCTATGTCATTGTGGGTGACGGTTGCCTGATGGAAGGCATTAGCCACGAAGCGATCTCTATGGCGGGCCATCTGGGACTTTCCAATCTGATTGTATTATTCGATGACAACGCCATCAGTATCGACGGCGGAACCGAACTATCTGTTGGTGACGACCAGTTGCAGCGCTTCAGTGCTTCGGGCTGGTCCGTGGATAGCGTTGACGGTCACGACCACGATGCTATCGCGGCTGCTATTGAAGCAGCAAAGGCATCAAACAAACCGTCCATGATTGCGTGTAAAACAGTGATCGGTTTTGGCGCGCCTAACAAGCAAGGCACGTCGGCAACCCATGGCGCGCCGCTCGGTGATGAAGAACTCGCAGCTGCACGTGAGGCATTGAACTGGCCCTATGCACCGTTTGAAGTCCCTGATTCGGTTTTAAACGCATGGCGTCAGGTTGGCGCACGCGGCGATGCGGCTCATGCACAGTGGCGCGAACGCACGTCAGGTCTTGACGTTACTGTTCGTACGGAGTTTGAGCGCACCAATGCGGGTGAACTGCCATCGGGTTGGCTCGATACACTAAACGCCCACAAGAAAAGCGTTTCGCAGGAAAAGCCATCGTGGGCCACGCGTCAGGCCTCGGGCAAGGCACTTGATGTCATCGCCGCAAGCATGCCTGAACTGATTGGTGGGTCGGCGGATTTAACCGGCTCGGTCAACACCAAAGCTGCTGGCATGGAGCCCATAACGCCAAGTGATTTCAGTGGGCGCTACATCCACTATGGCGTACGCGAACATGGTATGGCTGCGGTCATGAACGGTCTGGCGCTGCACGGCGGATTTATCCCCTACAGCGGCACCTTTATGGTCTTTGCCGATTACATGAAGGGGGCCATGCGCCTTTCAGCCCTAATGCAACAGCGTGTGGTTTATGTGCTGACCCACGATTCAATCGGTCTGGGCGAAGACGGCCCGACCCATCAGGCCGTCGAGACGCTGGCCTCGTTACGTGCATTACCCAACTTTAATGTTTTTCGGCCCTGTGACGCCGTGGAAACAGCGGAATGCTGGGGCTTGGCACTGCAATCGAGCGATACGCCATCAGGCATGGTTCTGACCCGTCAGGGCGTTCCAACTTTACGCACCGAACACACCGATGAAAATCTGTGCGCGCGTGGTGCTTATATCTTGGCTGAAGCCGACGGCGGCGCGGATGCCCGTCAGGCAACTTTGCTGGCTACTGGTTCGGAAGTTTCACTTGCCATGCAAGCTCGTGATACCCTTCAAGGTGAAGGTATTCCAACGGCAGTCGTCTCCATGCCATGTTGGGAGCTGTTTGATGAGCAGGACGAGAGCTACCGCGAGCAGGTGCTTGGACAAGGATCCATTCGTGTCGGCGTGGAAGCTGCTGTACGTATGGGTTGGGAGCGCTATACGCGCTCGCATGGTGGCTTCGTCGGCATGTCCGGCTTTGGCGCTTCGGCTCCTGCGGGACAGCTATTCGAACATTTTGGCATCACACCCGATGCTATTGTTGAACAGGTGAAGGTCCGACTTTAAGTCGAAACCCACACCATAAGATAAAAACTTAACGCGAAAATTCTCAAGGAGAATTTCAAAAATGGCTCTGGTATCTCTTCGTCAGTTGTTAGATCACGCGGCGGAAAATGACTATGGCATGCCCGCCTTCAATATCAACAACATGGAACAGATGCTTGCGATCATGTCGGCGGCTGACAAGACGGACAGCCCCGTCATCATGCAGGCCAGCCGTGGTGCTCGAAAGTACGCCAATGACACTGTGCTGAAGTACCTGATTATTGCAGCGGCAGAAATGTATCCCGATATCCCCATCTGCATGCATCAGGATCATGGCAACAATGCGCCGACTTGCATGTCGGCCATTGCCGCAGGGTTTAGCTCGGTGATGATGGATGGTTCGCTCGAGGAAGATGGCAAGAGTCCAGCCAGCTATGACTATAACGTTGGTGTTACCAGCAAGGTCGTCGAACTGGCGCACATGGTCGGCGTTTCCGTCGAAGGGGAACTGGGGTGTCTTGGTTCGCTCGAAACCGGGCAGGGCGACAAGGAAGACGGCCACGGATTTGAAGGCACGCTCGACAAGGATATGCTTGTCACCGATCCTGACGAAGCTGCTGATTTCGTTGCCAAGACAAAGGTCGATGCCCTTGCCGTAGCCATTGGCACATCACACGGCGCCTATAAATTCACGCGCAAGCCAACGGGTGATATTCTTTCCATGGATATTATCAAGGCGATCCACGCCAAGCTGCCCAACACCCATTTGGTTATGCATGGCTCGTCATCGGTGCCACAGGACCTGCAAGACATCATCAATGAGTTCGGTGGCGATATGCCACAGACTTACGGTGTACCAATTGAGGAAATCGAAGTCGGCATCAAGAATGGCGTGCGCAAGGTCAACATCGATACCGATAACCGCATGGCAATCACTGGTCAGATCCGTAAGGTTCTGTTCGAAAAGAAAGCCGAGTTCGACCCGCGCAGCTATCTAAAACCGGCCATGGCCGCCATGGAAGCCGTTTGCATTGATCGTTTTGAGCGGTTCGGTTGCGCTGGGCAGGCATCAAAGATCAAGGTCATTCCGCTCGCTGAAATGGCCACACGTTACGCAAGTGGCGATCTTGATCCGATGGTCAAGTAAGCGCGACATAGTTTTACGACAAGGGCATGAGCATGAACGCGGGCATCAAAATAGCACCCTCTATACTGGCGGCGGATTTTTCATGTCTTGGTGATGAAATTCGCGCTATTGATGCGGCGGGGTGTGACTATGTGCACCTTGATGTCATGGACGGGCATTTTGTACCCAACATTACCATGGGCCCGCCAATTATAAGCGCACTGCGTGGCATAACGGATAAGCCGTTCGATGTGCATCTGATGATTGATCCGGCACAGCCCTATCTCGAGGCTTTTGCCGAAGCCGGTTCAGATATTATCACGGTTCATGTCGAGGCTGATGCACACCTGGATCGTTCGTTGCAGGTTATCCGCTCGTTGGGAAAACGTGCCGGTGTGTCTCTTAATCCATCAACCCCAGCCAGTGCTATTGAATGCGTGCTCGACAAGGTTGATCTGATTTTGGTTATGACGGTTAACCCCGGCTTTGGGGGACAGTCCTTCATGACAAACCAACTCGATAAAATTCGCACCATCCGCAACATGATCGGTGATCGCCCGATTGAGTTGCAAGTTGATGGTGGGGTCAATGTTGAAACGGCAGCGCTTGCCGCGAAAGCTGGAGCTGATGTCCTGGTTGCCGGTAGTGCTGTATTTAGCGGCGATGATTATGCCGCGACCATTGGTGCCATACGCGAGTCAGCAACGCTGGGGTAACGCGTAGCGGTGTCTATGAGATCGCATCTATTTCTTCGTCACTGAGACCGCCCGGCACGATCGTGATCGGCAATGCAAACCCCCCGGCTATTTTATTGACGATGTGTGAAACGATAGGCCCGGGGCCTTCACCTGTACGAGATGAGCCAAGCACCAACACGGACAGGTGGGGCTCCTCCTGAATGAGTGAAACCAGAACTTCGTGCGGTTTGCCTTCACGTATATAGATAACCGGAACTTTGCCCGTGCGGCGTTGCACCACATCAGCAATAACCTGACACATCTCTTCTGCTTCTTCGCGGCTTTCCTGCTGCATTAAGTCGCCAACACCGAGCCAATGCTGAAACTCCGCTGGCTGAATTATGTAGAGCAAGGCGATGCGGCCCCCCGTGTTGGTCGCACGACGACAGGCGAAACGAAGGGTTGGGCCAAACTCTTCGCTCGAATCAACCAAACATAAAAACGTCCGCTGGTCCGTCGCCGGTGCCTCTGCGGTATCTGGTTCTGAGTTTTCTGGTCCGTCGCCGCTCATCTTCATCCCTTCCTGAACGCCAGGTTCGCTAACCATCCTGCCATTGCAGCAATCAACACTGCAAGTACCCCGTATATGGCTGAATGACGGTGCGCAAATCCGTAAATCCCTGCCTCAATGCCAAATTTTCGAACATTAAGCAGAGACGTTTGGGTTTCTACCAGTTCGCCATCCCTGAATAGATAGACATCAATTCCATACGTTCCAACCGCCACAGTGGCGGGGAAGTGGACTGTCGTGCGGAACAGTCCATTGCCCAGATATACAAGGTCCTGAGCATTGGTCGTATAGAGGTCTTCACGTTGTTTAATGCGGATCAACCCATCGCTGAATTTCGTTATGTCATCAACGGGCAGTTGATGAAGCCCTGGGCGAAAGATGATTTCATCAACACCGATCTGATGAATGCCTGCTGTTGCTCCCGGTACGAATTCCTCAATGGGGCGGTTTGCAGCCAAAGCATAATAGGATGGAACATCTGTAAACGTGACAACGTCGCGGTTGATCCAGATGCCGCTGAACCGTTCCTTGCGTCGTACGATATGGCTTTGTTGTGGTCCCCGCACCACAACCACAATATCGCCTTCACCACGGGTCGCTCCAAAAAGTAAAACATCGGTACCAATAAACCCTGTGGTGATACCAACCACTGGATTCGAAATATCGATCACCAAGTCTTGTGCGCGAAGCGCTGTTGCCGCCGCCAGCCCCAATACCGTAAAGGCGATTATATACTTCAGGGGAGGGAGGCGCTTGAGCATTAATGTGCCCCCCCGATCCCTAGAGAGAATATGTCGGTTGGTGTTGCGACCAGATCGTATGTCAATTTGAGGCACACGCCGAGTACCATCATCGCCAGCAGGCCTCGCAGGTGCTCGCCGTGCAGCTTTGCACCAGCCCGCGCACCAATTTGCGCGCCGATAACGCCACCTGTTAGCAGTAAAAGAGCAAGCACCACGTCAACTGTCTGATTGCTGGCAGCTTGTAATATGGTCACGTTAGCGGTCACGAATATGATCTGGAACAAGGATGTGCCAACAACCACCGAGGTTGGCATACCCAGCAGATAGATCATGGCAGGCACCATGACGAAACCACCGCCCACACCCATGATGGCGGCAAGCACACCAACAACGAAGCCAATGGCTAATGGCAAGGTGGCGCTGATATAAAGCTTGGATTTACGAAAGCGCATTTTAAAGGGCAGACCGTGCAGCCACGTATGGCTACGGCGTTGCGTCACGCTGCCTTTGCGGCGGCGCATCATCATGACCTTGACGCTTTCAATCAGCATCAGGACACCGATAACGCTCAAGAACACGACGTAGGATAATTTAATAACGAGATCAATCTGTCCAAGAGATCGCAAGAAAGTAAATAGCCAGACACCAAAACTGGAACCAACAACACCACCAATAAGCAGGACGCCGCCCATTTTGAAATCAACATTTCCGCGCCGCCAATGGGCTAGAACACCCGATACAGATGAGGCCACAATCTGGTTGGCTTCCGTCGCCACGGCGACTGCTGGAGGGATGCCAATAAACATCAACAACGGAGTCATAAGAAAACCGCCACCGACACCGAACAACCCTGACAGGAACCCCACTCCACCACCCATACCGAGGATGAGGAAAATATTTACGGAAACCTCGGCAATGGGGAGATAAATATCCATGCTTAAATCATGCCGTACGCGAGCTTGAAACGCAGTTACGCAGAGAATACGTAAGCACGACGCTACGGATAAAAGTATATAAACCGGTATTTAATTTGCCGATTAAACTCGGGTTGGCTATGGACAGGGTCAAGGCGTTGCCTTTCTTCAGGGGTAAAAACGCATATCGACACGTTTTGTGAAAACCAGCCCGAAGGCCAGAAAAACCCTTTCACTGCAATTGGTTAGAATTTTTATTTCATCCTTCCTTCGATGTCAACACGCCATCATTTTGTTATTTACTCGAATTTTTTGAAAAATCTGTAAAAATGAAGACTGCATACGTTCGTATATACAGCTTTAATGGTTTATGAACCTCTCATAACGTAAATGAGTATGTACGTAATTACTTGATCATTCGAATTTGGCCATGCGTGGGCTAATACGCATTCTGGAGGCCTGATATTGGCACAAAATAACGTGCTGCCATTACCGCAATCTGACTGGCTGTCGCGCCTAGCTGATTCCGTCAGCAGCCTTCTTTGCGTCTGCATCGATGGTCAGGTCGACTTTATTAATCCGGCTGGGCTGGAATTAATCGGGGTCACCAATCGAAGAGAAGTGCTTGGGCGGGTTTTTGCCGACTTCGTGCATCATGATTACCGCGAGCTTTATACTGAATTTTGCAATGAAGTGTCTTCCGGTGGTGATGATCTTTCATTACCGATGAAACTGGTCTCCACCACAGGCATGGTTGTTGAGGTCGAAGCGTCCTTCCGATCTATGGCTGACACAGGCTCACAGGCCATGTTGATCGAGGCCCATGACATCACTGAGCGTAAACGCGCTGCTGATGCTTTGCGTCGTGGGTATGAAGAACTTGAATTACGTGTCGCCGAACGTGCGCGCGAGCTTAGCCAGGAAATATCTGAGCGCCGCCGTGCTGAGGCTGATTTGCGCCTGACGGCGCAGGTTATGGAACGCTTGAATGAAGGCGTTGTCAGCCTTGATGCAGATTTCAGGGTCACATGGCTAAACCCTGCATTTTCAAAAATCACTGGTTACAGCGCTGAAGAACTGATCAGTAAAATTCCGCCGTTTATGGAAACCATGAACGAAAATGTCGAAATGAAGAGCGAACTCTTTCAGGCACTTGAAGATGGCAAGGGATGGGACGGAGAGTTCTGGGACGTGGCAAAGGATGGTCGGCGATATGCTGCGCATATTTCCGTTTCGCCTATGACCTCGGAAGACAAGAAGCAGGTCCAGCAGTATGCTGCAGTGCTCAGTGATATTACCAAACGCAAGCAGGATGAAGAGCGCATCCTCTATCAGGCCAACTATGATGATATAACGGGGTTACCAAACCGTGTGTTGTTCATGGACCGTCTGGATCAGGCTATTGCCAATACGATCCGTTCATCGCGCAAACTTGGTCTTATGTTTATTGATTTGGATGGCTTCAAGTTGGTCAACGATACTCTGGGCCACGACGTCGGCGATGAGATGTTGCGCGAAACGGGAACCAGACTTGAAGAATGCGTGCGTAGTGGCGATACAGTGGCGCGGCTCGGCGGTGATGAATTCACCGTCATTATGCCAAACCTCGTTGACGCTCGGCACATTACAATCGTTGCGCAACGCGTTCTCAATGCATTGTCCACACCATTCCATCTCGGCGGACAAGATTCCTTTATCTCAGGCAGTATCGGCGTGACGGTATTTCCTGATGATGGTGATAACACCAAGACATTGCTGAAAAATGCTGATAGCGCCATGTACTCTGCCAAGGAGCAAGGTAAGGCAAACTACCAGTTCTATACCTCGGCCCTGAACGAAGAAGTACAAGAGCGACTGGCTATCAAAAATGGCTTGATCAAGGCTGTTGATCGCCACGAATTTGATGTGTTCTATCAACCAAAGCTCAACCTGCAATCTGGAAAAATCGAGTCTGTGGAAGCGCTTATGCGTTGGAACAGTCCAGACCTCGGCCAGGTCTCACCGGTAAAATTCATTCCCGTACTTGAAGAATCCGGCATGGTCGTTGAAGTTGGTGAGTGGGTTCTACGAACAGCATGCCGTCAGCATCTTGCATGGCGCGATGCCGGACTGAAACCAATCCGTGTTGCCGTCAACCTATCGGCTCGTCAGCTCAGAGAACCATCGTTCGTCAATATTGTTGAAGATATCCTGAAACGTACGGGTGTCTCGCCGTCCAGTATCGAAATAGAAATCACGGAATCCATGCTGATGTCGGACTCTGAGCGTGCCGTTGTCGCGCTGAGCGAACTGCATGAGGCAGGCATACACATTTCCATGGATGACTTTGGAACGGGGTACTCATCACTGAGTTACCTCAAGAAGTTCCCCATTGATACGATCAAGATTGATCGCTCATTTGTCTCTGACATTACCACCAGTAGTGATGATGCCGAGATCATTCGCACCATCATTTCCATGGGCAAGACATTGAACCGACGCATTATTGCAGAAGGCGTTGAAACAGAAGAGCAACTATCGATGCTGCGCCAATATAATTGTGATGAAATCCAGGGATTCTTTCTGAGCCGCCCATTGCCAGCCAATGAACTGACCAAGTTCCTCAAGCTTTACGCTGAAGAGTAGCTGCGCACGCCCACGCCACTAGTAAATCAGTTCATCTTCATCGGAGCTGCCGGCGACGACGATTTCGCCTGCGTCAGCCAGCGCTTTGGCGATCTGCACGACGTTGGCCTGGGCTTCGTCCACGTCCTTGAGGCGCACCGCGCCCATGGCCTCCATATCCTCGCGCAACATCTTGCCCGCACGTTCGGACATGTTGGCAAAGAACAGGTCGCCGACGTCTGCCGCTGCACCCTTGAGCGCGATAGCCAACTGATCCTTTTCGATCTGGCGTAGCAGCATCTGGATGCCTGCTGCATCGACCCGTACGAGATCGTCGAAGGTGAACATGAGGCTCTTGATACGTTCGGCTGATTCCCGGTTGCGCTCTTCAAGTGCGCTCATGAAACGGTTTTCCGTGTTGCGATCAAGCGAGTTGAAGATATCGGCCATCATCTCGTGACTGTCACGTCGCGCCGTGCGCGCCAGATTGGTCATGAACTCTGCACGCAGGGTCTTCTCCACGTGATCAAGGATATCCTTCTGCACGGCTTCCATGCGCAGCATGCGCATAATGACTTCCAGCGCGAAGTTCTCGGGCAGCACAGACAACACGCGTGACGCGTGATCGGGTTTGATCTTTGACAGCACCACAGAAACGGTCTGCGGGTATTCATTCTTCAGATAGTTGGCCAACACGGTCTCGTTTACGTTGCCCAGCTTGTCCCACATGGTGCGACCGGCCGGACCACGCAGTTCTTCCATGATCAACGAGACACGATCATCGGACAAACTGTTGCGTAACAGGCGCTCGGTGGAATCATACGACCCGACCAATCCACCGGCCGAGCTTAGCTGATCAGCGAATTCCACGAACAGGCGTTCGATGAGTGCTGCATTGATGGTGCCGAGGCCTGACATCTGCTGGGAAAGCTCACGGATTTCTTCGTCATCCATGCGCTCAAAGATGCGCGCTGAGTGCTCTATTCCGATGGCGAGCATGAACATGGCCGCTTTCTGCGGACCCGTCATGCTTCTGTAGTCTTGGCGCTCTGCCATTACACTGTTTTTTCCTTTAACAGTTTGCTTTTCGTACCGTCCTGCGGAGGGCAGAAGCGCGAATAAACCTTATATTAACCATATTGCCTGACTATAAATTTCGCCATGCAAACGTCTTTGTCAACAAAACCAGAAAAATTAAACTCCAGCTGTATGATTTACCGCAGTCTTACAGCGTTTTTGAGTGTTTCTTTCGTTCTGCTGTTCATGCTTGCAGCAATACCTTCGGTTCGAGCGGGCACGGGCGATTCTGGTTCACCATCACACTATATGCACCCTGAAAAAGGCTATTCACTCGAGGTTCCCGCGAACGCACAACTTATTGAACAAAAGCCTCCCATGGATATTTCCATCCGCTCACGTGATGGATGGGGGATAAGCATACAATCATTGCTAACCAATAATGACTCGCGTTTGGAAGACCTGATCACAGGATTGGAATCGCGCTACCTTGGGCCAGATAAATCATGGAAGCGTAAGCTTGAAAGTGCCCGACGTCAGCAGGGCGACCTCGCGATCCAGGATAGCACCTATGATGGTTCAGGAATGCGTATCCGCGTGGTTGTCGTTCGCGCACAGCTATTGGACTACATCATCATGTTTGTAGCTCCACGTGACGGTTATATTGCAGCCTTGCCCTCATTTGAACGTTTTCTGACAACTTTTCGTCCGGCAAGCGGAGAGTCTCTCGGCGTAGAACCTGATTCTGTAATGATGCAGGAAAGTGCCGATAATCCGACAAAACGAGCACCAGAAAACACTCTTCTGCGTTTTCATGATCCAACTATGGGCTATTCCATGTTCTATCCAGCACACTGGACCATGACCCAGCGTGATAAAGTCACAGTTATTTTTAATGGCCCTAGCGGCGAGGACTCTGCTTATATCGCACTTAGCATTCAGAACGTTGCGCCACCGGTGGCTGGCACGCCGCGTTTGGCCAGCGAGGCCATTCTTCAGCAATTACAGGCTCAAATGGCCTACAGCGTCTCAAACGTGCGACACACTGTTGCAGAACCTGTCACGCTTGGCGCGCCCGGCAGCACGGTTCAGGCCCCTCAACTGGTTTCAGATTTCATTCGTGCTGGCACACAATACCGACAATGGACAATTGTGATCCCGCGCCCCAATGGAAGCGTCGTACATGTCTGGACCTTCGTTGCTCCGTTGGATCGTTTTGAGCGCTACCGCCCCATTGCTGAAACAATGGCGCAATCATGGGCCATGGAGAGCGTCACACAATGATGGCCCACTTGTCGCGTAAAGCTCTGCTCATAATTGTGTGCGTGTTCCTTTCACTATGGACGGCAGCAGGGGGTGTGCGTGCGGCGGGACGGCCCAGCGTTGAACATCTTGTTGGTTTTTTTGAAACCGTGGTTTTCGGTGCGGAAATCGATCAACGCATGAAATCAACTGTCGTAGCGCGTTGGACTCAACCACTGCGGATTGCTCTTAAGGGAAACGTAACGCAGGCGCATCAGGATATCATCAGGAGACACCTGGCCCGTATTACGCAACTTACCGGAATTACCATCGAGCCTGTTTCAGCACCGGATAAACCAGAAAACATTGCAATTGTATTTGTGCCTGCTGCACGTATGTCAAATATCAAAATCAATAATGTCTCGCCTGATACGATTGCGCAGTTGGCCGGACCACGTAGTTGTTATTTTCTTTCGTTTAAAAGCCCACCCGATCAAATTATTGGCAGCGTGATCGTCGTTAATGTCGAACGCGACATGAAAGCGATTGATCATTGTCTGCTTGAAGAGCTTGTCCAGAGTATGGGGCTGCCCAATGACACGGATATGTTGCGCCCATCAATCTTCAGTGATCATGATCATCTGGTCACACTCTCACGAAGCGATGAGATATTGTTGCGCACGCTTTATGACCCCCGCATGACAGAAGGGCTGGGCATAGCTGAAGCATTGAACGTAGCACGCCGTATTATTACGGACTTAAACTCCAGCTTACCGCCACCCTGATTTTACGATAGTTTGAGGTCATAACTAACTGTTTATTAACAACGCCTTGCTAGATTTAGTGCACACATGTCCATGTTAGCAGCCGAGCGGATCCGAAGGCATATAAGTTGGCGATTGCACAAACATCCACGCAGAGAAGTTCAGCACAGGGTAGCGGTGCTTTGCCCGGCGCCTTTACGCAATCACGCGCCAGTATTTTCGACCTTTTATTAACCACCAACTTTATCAATATCCTCGCACTGACCTTTCCACTGGCGCTGATGCCTGTTCTTGACCTGGTCATCTATGGGAAAGATCATGGTATCTTCTGGTATCTGGCTGGTGGCGTCTGTCTGGCCTTGTTTCTGGAATGCCTTTTCCATCTGGCACGCAGCTATGTGATCTCTGCCATGGCTGCAAGGTTTGAACATGTCGCGAGTTGCGCCTTTATGGAACGGTTGCTGCAAATGCCAACCGGGCAATACTTGAAGGCTCCCCCTGGCACATGGTTGGCGCAGTTCAACACAATCGCTGGGTTACGTACTTTCTATGGCGGGCGCGCCATGCTGGCACTCTGGGATTTGCCGTTTAGCATTTTATTTTTTGTTGCCGTTTTCTTTCTGGCAGGCGAACTCGCTCTCGTCCCTATCGGTTTGGGACTTGTGGCATTTATTGCAACGCTTTTACTCGGATTTAATCTGAATAAAACGACCGTGGCAGTCATGAATGCGGATGAAAAGCGCGAGCGCTTTTTGATGCAGGCCACAAGTGGTGCAGATACGCTTAAAGCCATGGCATTGGAGGAGGGAGCGCAACAGGGACTGGCGCGACATCAAGAACGCCGTGCTGAAGGCGTTCGAAACGCAGCCCGAAAAACACTTTCGATTGCTGAACTGGGTACCATTCTGCCTTTTGCTGGAATTTTCTCCATTGTAGGTTTGGGTGCATATGAGGTCATCAACGGCACCATTACAATTGGAGCATTGGCCGCTTGTGCGCTGCTCAGTGCGCGCGCGCTTTCATCCATAACCAATCTATTAGCTGTATGGGGTGAGGTTCAGAAGCACAAGATTACGCGCACACGGCTTGCTTCTATATTTTCGCAATCAAAAAATACCCATATCATGTTGCCTGACCTCGGAGTGAAGCAGGGCGCAATTTCACTCAAGAATATCACGCTCAGTGCACCGACGGTGGCAAACGAGAATTACGCCAGACCGGTTCTACACGATGTATCGCTCAATATCCCGGCAGGCTCTGCTATTTGCATTATGGATGATGAAGCAGAACGCAGCGCCTCTCCTGTGTCCGGAGCATCATTGCTTTTAAATGCGCTCAATGGCATGGCATCGCTCGGCGCGGGACAGGTTTTGATCGATGGTGCCAATATTCATGAGCACAATCGCGCATCCGTACAGCGCTCTATAGCCTATCTGCCGAGTGAAGGCGCACTGTTCCACGGTACGTTACTCGATAATCTGACCATGTTCCGTCCCGATCAGGATAACATTGCACGCGATATGGCGCGTGCCGTTGGGCTCGACGACATCATTGCTAATATGCCGATGGGCTACGACACCGTTTTCACCACGGGCACTGCCAACGCCCTGTCACCGGGAATTATCCAACGTATTGCTATTGCGCGTGCACTGGTCGGTAAACCACGTGTTCTATTGCTCGACAATGTTGACAGCGCGCTGGACCCTGATGGAGTGCAGCAGTTACACAAATTCCTTGAGCGGCTAAAAGGACGCGTAACCCTTATCCTTGTTTCTCAACGCTCAGAAATACGTGACCTTGCCGAGCATACCTACGTGCTTCGTAACGGTCGTTTGGTCACCTACGTGCCCCCGCAGGGTCCGTCAGGGCATACGTCATGAGCACGTATTTCCCGACAATCGAAGGCAGCAAAGAGCACCGCCCTCAAGTGCCACCAACGCCATCCACATCGATAGGGACACCTTTATTTGATGAAAACCAGCCGCGTAAAATCACGACAGCAAAAACGTTGCGTGAAAACAGCAGTTCAAGTGCTGGAGTTCAACGTAGTTTTGCCTCAGATACGTCGGCTGCTTTATTGAACGCGCGGCTGCCTGAACAACGAATAGAGAAAGAGCCTCAAAAACTTTTCACACCAACCTCTGCGCTCTCGTTTGATCTGCCCCAACAAACGGACTTGTATCACTGCATCGCGCCACTGCTTGAAGCAATGGGGGGGCAAGGTGATACGCGCCGCCTAAACGCATCAATGCCGCAATCTGAAAAGCCGTTCGATATCACCGCCATGCGAAATTTGATGGCGAACCTAGGTTTTAAAAGCCAGCCACTTGCCACGAGATTATCGCGCATTAAACCGGATCATCTGCCGTGTCTTTTCCTACCGCATGATGGCGATGCCATGGTTGTTTTGGGAGCGGATGGTGATGCGTTCAGGATTTATCAGGGCGGCACCCGTCGATATCAAACCATATCGGCACGCGGGATCAAGGGGCAGGCCTATATATTTCAGGCGCAAACAACCGTACCGCAAAGCGGTAATTTATTGTCGGAACGTCAAGGATGGTTGCAGAGTATCGCAGCGCGCTTTCACGTGATGGCTTATCAGATTTTAGCCCTTACATTATTTGTGAATTTGTTGGCATTGCTTACTCCGCTATTTACGATGGCTGTCATCGATCAGATCGTTTCGATCCGTGCGCTGGACACCATGATTTATTTTGCCGCAGGTGTCGGTTTGGCAATGGCTTGCGAATTCGTTTTGCGTGGTGTGCGCGCACGGATGTTTTCTTACCTGAGTGCACGGCTGGAAAATATCGTTGGCACAGAAATCTTTCGCCGCCTCTTATTCATGCCACCTGTTTCCGGAGAGGGCTCGGCGTTTGGTGCAACGATCGCCAGGCTAACGGATTTTGATTCCATTCCTGCTGCACTACGTGCGCGCTATACCCTTGCCTTGGTAGAACTTCCGTTTGTCGCTGTTTTTATCGCCGCTATTGGTGCATTGGCAGGCCCACTTGCTTTCGTGCCAATTATCGCGATTGGCGTGTTTGCATTATTCGGCTTGATTGTTCACCCCGTTTTACAGAAGCGTATGGAAGAGGCCGAACGTAACAAGAGCCACTCCACAGCATTCCTGCGTGAAACCCTGATGAACATGCAGGCTATTCAGGGCGCTGGATGCGAACACGAATGGCTCGACCGTTTTCGTGAAAGCTCAAGCCAGAGCAGTATGGCAGGATTATTGGTAAGTCGTGCAGAGGGGTGGTTACATGGCGGGTCATCCCTGATTGTCGGGCTATCTGTACTTGCCGCTCTCGTTACGGGGAGTTCTCATGTCTTTGATGGAAGTATGACCATCGGCGTATTGATCGCTATCGTCATACTTGTTGGGCGCGCCATGGCACCTGTGCAAAGTATTTTTGTTGCCTTGGCTGAACTGGCACGCGCCAGATTTTTCATAGCGCAGATCAACACAGTCATGAATCAAAAACCTGCGCTGGGCACGTCATCGACACAAAAACACCTTCCTGATCTGGTTGGCGCTATAACCTTTTCACAAGTTTCAAGTCGCCATGACGATAACGCTACACAGACTTTGAGTGACATCAGCTTTGACGTTGCACCGGGCGAAATTCTTGCCGTGTACGGTGCCGATGGAGCAGGCAAATCATCATTGCTGCGTATGCTCGCCGGTCTTGATGCACCTGACAGCGGACGGGTTCTGATTGATGGAATAGATGTTTATCAAGGTGACACTGAGAGTTTGCGCCTTGCTATGTCCTATGTTGCGCATGGGCTAGATTTTTCCCCCGGGTCTATCGCACAGAATTTACGTATGGCGCATCCGACAGCTTCCTTCGATGAACTGCGTTGGGCGGTCAATGAAGCGGGTGTGTTGCAACGTGTCGAAAGTCTGGAATACACCACTGGCAAAACAGCCTTCGATGTCGATGTACCTGAGCCTAGCCTATATGCGTCAAAACCGCTGTTACAAGGGCTCAACCTTGCGCGTGGCTATATCAGGCGCTCGCCGGTTTTATTGCTCGACGAACCCGCAACAGGGCTCGATGAAGTTGCTCGACAGGTGCATGTGCGAAAACTTGAGAGCCTGCGTGGCAACACTTCAGTTATTATCGCCACACATGAACACAACCATCTTAACCTTGCTGATAAGATTTTGTGGTTGGATAGCGGTCAGGTTCACGCTTTTGGTGATTCTGCACAAATTATTGCGCAGATAGATGCCCATGACCGTGAGCACGGATAAAACGATATGGCAGAACAAACATTACAACATGCGCAACATCAGCAGATTGAAAAATCCGGCGTACGTCGTGGTGGACGCCATCGGCGTTTTCTTGCCCATGCCATAGCGTTGGAAGAAGCTGGAGCAGGTGGTTTACTTCGACTGGCCGTTATTACGTTGGCACTAATCATCAGTGCCTTCATCGCCTGGGCCGCTGTAACACGCGTTGATGATATAATAACCGCGACAGGCGTGGTAAGCCCCGTTGGGCAAAATCTGGAATTACACTATCCGGCAGGTGGAACCATCATTGATGTCGTGTATGCAGATGGAGCGCTGGTCGAGCGTGATTCCGTTTTAATTCGTTTTGATAATATCAATGCCCGTGATGCTTTGGGCGAACAAGGCACACGCGTGACATTGCTTGAATTGGAAATTGAGCGATTACGTGCCATCGGCGAAGGGCGTGAGCCGAATTTTGATTTTGCAACACCCAACAATAGTGAACTGGTTGCTGATCAACTCCAAATTTATGCCAGCTATCATGATGCTGCATTAAACCAGCGGGCCATTTCAAACGCTGAAATAGAGCAGGGCGAAACGGACCTTGCTACCTTGCTCGAGGAAGAAAAAAACCTGTTACGCAGCGTGCAATTGCTTGAAGAGGAATTCGTTATGCGCGAAGCCCTGTTCAAAGATGGCTTGTCCTCAGAGATTGCCTACCTTGACGTTCAACGTGAGTTGAACGATGCCATTGGCAATCTTGCCGCGCTGACCAGTTCACGCAAGAAGAATGCCTTGCACATGAAGGAACTGCGTAGTCGCCTGTCTTTGCTCGAAACTAAATTGCGCAGCGCTGCACTTGATGAGATGAGCGAACGCACAACAGAAATGACAGGGCTAAGTGATCTCATCGCTCGCAACGAACAACGCACCCATACAATGGAACTGCACGCACCAACACGTGGAATTATAAAAAAAACTGACGGCGTCTCTGTTGGCTCGACAGTTGCACCGGGCGGTAAGGTTTTGGAGATCATCCCGCTTGGAAAATATCTGCGTGCAGAAATTTATCTAGAGCAAGACGATCTTGATGATCTTCGGCCAGGCCAGATGGTTACGCTCAAGATTGCAAATTTTGATTACGCGCGTCACGGTGGGATTGTTGGAAAATTAAATGATATTTCACCCGTCAGCGATATGAATAAAGACGGCATTGCCTATTATAAGGCGAACGTCACACTCGAACGCCATTACGTTGGCGCTGACCCGACCATGAATTATATTCTGCCGGGAATGGATGTGCAGGCCAAAATCAAAAATGAGCCTAAAACGTTGTTAGAATATCTGCTGAAACCTGTTTCAGGACCATTTGCTGATCTGTTAAACAACCTTCGTTAAAGATCATTCCCATGCTGCTCCAGCGCATCCTCAATAATGCGCAGGGCTTTTAATGGCAATTCCATCGTGCGGATGTCCTCCAGACTAAACCATTTTGCATCACAGGCATCATCGCCTGCGCAAAGTTCGCCGCCACTGACCCGCGCGGCAATATCAACTAGCGTGTAATGGTACCGGATATGCCCGTCATCATCCTTATTGATTGAATCGACAACATCAATCATCCCAAGAACTTTGATCTGTAGGCCGGTTTCCTCGAAAATTTCGCGACGGGCGGCATCATAAATGCCTTCTCCCAGTTCTTGCGCACCACCGGGCAAGCTCCATTTTCCGGCTCGAGGTGGTTTGTCGCGACGGATCAATACGACTCGTGCATCCTTACCTGAGCCATCTATAATAACTGCGCCAACGCCGACAATCGGTGCCTGAGGGTATTCTCGTGACATAAAAATAGTACCATCTTGTGCACAGCATATGTGCGTTAAGTCTTGTGGTGTAAACGCCGTATCATATGACTAGAATAGTAAGCAAATGACTACAGTCTTTTTATGTTTGGTGTTATGGGGATGATAAGCAATGAGTAACGGTCTGATTGAACGTCTGACATTTGAAGGGGGACATTTTGTCTTCCACGAAGGTGATGAAGCAAATTGCGCTTACATTCTTCAGGCTGGTGAAGTGGAAATCGTTAGGGTAAATGGTGACGACGTGCAGGTTCTCGCAACCATTCCACAAGGTGGTATCTTTGGTGAAATGGCCCTGATCGATAATGCGCCGCGTATGGCAGCGGCGCGCATGTCCAAAGGTGGCACATTGATCGTTGTCAACCGCACAACGTTTGAAAGCAAGATGGCTGCATCCGATCCTTTTATCCGCACGTTGTTAAAAATTTTCGTTGATACCATTCGACGGTTGCAAGGCTCTTAGAAGGCACAATACAAGCTCCATCCATTTGATATAACGTCATCAAATTTTAGCCATAATTCACCGCGAATTATTGAGCGGTAAGGAATATTTTTATGCCCGATACTACAAAGAAAGTCACAACGCCGATGCAGCGAATTCGTGCGTACTTTTTCGCGGGCATCTTGGTGACCGCACCCATAGCCATCACCTTTTATCTGGCATTGCTGTTTATCAATTTTGTGGATGCCAAGATCACACCATTGATTCCGGCACAGTATAATCCAGAGACCTACCTGCCGTTTGCACTGCCGGGACTGGGACTGGCTGTATTGTTCCTCGGGTTGACGTTTGTTGGTATGTTAATGGCGAGTTTTCTTGGCCGCCTGTTTACGCGTATCAGCGAAGGTCTGCTCAATCGCATGCCAGTGGTGCGCAGCATTTATAACGCTGTGAAACAAATTCTCGAAACCGTTCTGGCTCAACAATCAAATGCCTTTCGCGAGGCCGTATTGGTGGAGTATCCACGACGCGGTATATGGGCTATTGCCTTTATTACCGGACGTACAGAAGGTGAGGTCCAGAACATCACCGAAGATGATTGCACCAATATTTTTCTGCCGACGACACCGAACCCGACATCAGGATTTCTTTTGTTCGTGCCACGCGAAGACCTGATCCCACTCAATATGAGTGTTGAAGAAGCCATTAAAATGGTGATTTCCGGCGGCATTGTAACACCACCAGACCGTCGCCCAGCTGACAAGCGGGCGGTGCCACTGACCAATGCTGCGGTCTATGAAGATGTCGATGTGTTACGCGAAAAAGAACGTGCGCCAGTTCTTGTTGCTAAAGGGTCGCGTCCAGGCGAGCTTTCATCAAACGACAGCTAGCCAGAGCGCAGATTCTTGATGGCTGCATCGCACTCGAATAGATAGAGCAGGGCACGTAATGCCGTCCCTCGCTCACTTTGCAAGTCCGGGTCACGCTCCAGAATCAGTTGCGCATCGCGCCGTGCTGCTGCCAACAGATCGCCATGTGTGGTTAAATCTGCCATACGGAAAACCGGTAGACCACTCTGACGGGTGCCGAGCAGTTCGCCAGCGCCACGCAATTTCAGATCTTCTTCGGCAATGCGGAATCCATCATCTGTTTCTCGCATGATCCGCAATCGCTTTTTTGCCGTCTCTGAGAATGGCTGTCCATAAAGCAACAAACAGACGGACTCGCGACTTCCTCGGCCAATGCGCCCACGCAATTGATGCAACTGCGCCAGGCCAAACCGTTCGGCATGTTCAATCACCATGATCGTTGCCTCAGGCACATCCACGCCGACTTCGATAACCGTCGTCGCCACAAGAACGTTAATGTCGCCATTCTTGAAGGCGTTCATGACAGCGTCCTTGTCTGTTCCTTTCATGCGCCCGTGGACAAGTCCCGTGCGCGCCGCACTAAAAATATCAGACAGATGATGATGGCGGTTCTCTGCGGCGGCAGCGTCTATTTTTTCGGATTCTTCAATCAGCGGGCAAACCCAATAGACCCGTGCACCCGCCTCAACGGAGCGCTTCAGTCCCACAACGACCTCGTCAATCCGCTCAATGGGCATAACGCGTGTATCGACCGGTTTGCGCCCGGCAGGCTTCTCTAAAAGACGAGACACTTCCATATCGCCATAGGCCGTCAGCATCAAAGTGCGCGGGATCGGTGTTGCCGTCATGACCAGCATGTCGACACCTTTGCCCTTCGCTGCCAGAGTCAGGCGTTGATGTACGCCAAATCGGTGTTGTTCATCAATAACAGCAAAGCCCAGGTCGCGAAACTCGACGCCGTCCTGAAACAAGGCATGTGTGCCGACAGCAATCATCGCCTCGCTTGAGGCCAGTTTATCGAGAATAGCTTGACGTTTTTCACCTTTTTCCCGACCGGTCAGCAGTATCATTTCCACACCAGCAGCTTCAGCGAGCGGAGCAAGTGTGGCGGCATGTTGGCGTGCAAGAATTTCTGTTGGGGCCATGAGGGCGCTTTGTAAACCGCATTCCACAGCATTGAGCATGGCAATTACGGCAACAACGGTTTTGCCGCTACCGACGTCCCCCTGCAACAGGCGGAGCATACGCGTATCGCTCACCATATCGGCTTCGATTTCACCAAGTGCATGTTCCTGAGAACCTGTAAGGGTATAAGGCAGGGCCTTGCGCACAAGCGAACGCAAGGTCCCATCTCCATTTACGCTTCGACCACTCAACCGCCTCAAGGTACGCCGAACCAATGCCAACGCCAGTTGATTGGCCAAAAGTTCGTCATACGCCAATCGGGCGCGTGGTGGGCTTGATGCGAGCAACGCATCTTCATCCTCAGGGTTATGTGCGGCGAGCAATGCATTATGCCAGCTGGGCCATTTATTTTGTGTGCAGTGCGCCGGATCAAGCCATTCAGGTAATGCTGGAGCCAACTCCAGAGCCGCTGTGATTGCCTTGCCCAAGACTTTCAGTGACAGACCAGCGGTCAGTGGGTACACAGGCTCTACGCGGCGCAGTTTTTCAGTGTCATCAATAGTGCCGATATGATCAGGGTGCGTCATTTGCAATTCATTATTGAACTGCTCAACCGGGCCACTGATGACGCGTGTTTCCCTGACCGGTAGCATACGGTTCAGATAATCCTCACGGGCGTGAAAGAAAATGAGCGATATCCGCCCCGTTTCATCACTACAGATCACTCTGTAGGGCGCACGTTTACTAGCAGCCTTGTTATGGCGCTCTACCGTCACGGTTAATGTTGCAACCACACCAATTTTTGCTTCGGCAATCTTTGGGGCGTAGCGCCGGTCAATGATCCCTTGTGGAAGATGCCACAACAAATCCACCACCCGATCACCACCAGCCGTGGCTTCGATGAGCTTGGATGTACGTGCGCCAACACCGCTCAGGGTGGTGGCCGACTTGAAAACATCAAAAAGAATTTCCGGGCGCATGCTCGTTCAGGCTGACAGGTGACAATTGGAGCCTTATACCCTAGCACTACAATTTGATTTGTGCTGCCGTTTTGAATGTCAGGGCAATATTGCTGGAGACGAAGTATGGATGACCGCCGTAAACGCCTACTTTACCGCAGTACGCACCGCGGTATGAAGGAGAGCGATCTGCTACTTGGTGGTTACGCACGCTTGAACCTCGAAAGCATGGATGATGATGCTCTTGCGCAATTCGAATGCCTGCTTGATGAAAGCGATAACGATTTAATGTCGTGGATTCTTGAGACCACCACGCCACCAGTGGAAAGCAATAGTTCTGCACTACGTGACGTCATCGCTTATAAGAAAATGCTCTAGGGACACCTTCGTGACATTGATGAAAAAAATTCAAGCTGCCGATGGCCGCGTAATAATCAGCGGCGCGCCAGAAGGCAGTGATGCACTTGTTCTAATATCATGGGCGAAAAAGGCCGGGCGGGTCCTGATGGTCACGGCTGATGACGTGGCCATGTCCAAGACCGCCAATGCACTACGGTTTTTTGATCCGGCTATTGAATGCCTGGAATTTCCAGCATGGGACTGCCTGCCTTATGATCGGGTTTCGCCCAACGGGGATGTGCTTAATCAACGCATCCAGGTCCTGGCGCGCCTACAGGAAAAACGCGCAGCCGATTGCGCGCAAGTGGTTATCACCACGGTTTCTGCGCTATTGCAAAGGCTGCCGTCACGTGAAGCGCTGAGTGATCGTTTCATGGTCGTCGAGAAAGGCGAGTTCAGTGCCCCCGATACCATTGTTAATTTCCTGTCTCGTAATGGTTATGTGCGCGCTGATACGGTTGTTGAGCCCGGTGAATATGCCAGTCGCGGTGGTATTCTTGATATCTTTCCGGCGGGCAGTGAAGCTCCATATCGTCTGGACTTCTTTGGTGATGATGTTGAAGCCATCCGAATTTTTGATTCCGAAACCCAGCGCACGACGGGCGAAGCCCAAGCTATGCGCATCATCCCTGTTAGCGAAGTCTTTCTTGATGATGAGTCTATTTCGCGTTTCCGTACACGTTACCGCGAAATGTTTTCGGTCACCGGCAGTGACGATGCTTTATATGAATCTGTCTCTGCCGGACGACGTTATATCGGTATGGAACACTGGCTACCGCTGTTCCATGAAAAGCTGGAAACCTTACTGGATTATATAGGCAAGGCTCCTGTCCTGCTTGGTTATCACGCTGATGATGCGCGTGATGCCCGCCTTGATCTTATCGGTGAGTACTTCACCGCGCGTCATGATGTATCTGATGGAAGGTTATCTTCAGGCGGTTCTGCGTACCACCCGGTTCCAGCAGATGCGATGTATCTGCGTGCTGAGGAGTGGGACGAGATTTTGACGCTCTCTCCTGGTGGACGATTTACACCATTCGATGCCCCTGAAACGATTGGCAGCGATAACCAGCCGGTTATTGATGCTGAGGGGCGGTCCGGTCGTGATTTCGCCGATGCACGCGTTCAGCCCGATGTGGAATTGTTCGACGCCGTGGTTAGTCACATACGAGAACTGCTCTCAACACGTCGTCGCATCATCATTACCGCATTCAGTGAAGGTTCACGCGACCGCCTGCAAAAAGTCCTCACGGAACATGGCTTGGGGAACTGCCAGAATGCAGATGACTGGATCCACGCCAACACATTTGGTTTATCGGTTCCCGTGCTGACAGTCGCAGGTTTTGAGCGTGGGTTCTCTACGCCTGAACTATCTCTCATCACAGAACAGGATATTCTTGGCGAGCGCCTGAACCGACCACAACACAAACGCGTTAAAGCGGAAAATATCATCGCCGATGCAGCATCACTTAACATCGGTGATTTGGTGGTGCACGTTGATCACGGCATTGCTCGCTTTGATGGATTGTTGGCGATCGAGGTCTCGGGTGCAGCGCACGATTGTTTACAACTGAGTTATTCAGGCGATGACCGGCTTTTCCTGCCGGTGGAAAATATCGAATTGATCTCACGTTACGGGTCTGAGGATGCCGGCGCACAGCTCGATAAGCTTGGTGGCGCGGCATGGCAGGCACGCAAATCGCGTCTCAAGGACCGCATCCGAGAAATGGCCGATGAATTAATCAAGGTCGCCGCCGCGCGCGAGCTACATGGTGGTGCGCGTATTGTGCCAAACCTTGGGGCATATGACGAATTCTGCGCGCGCTTTCCCTATACCGAAACCGATGATCAGTTCCGCGCCATTCAAGCCGTCCTTGATGATATGGCAAGTGGTCGCAATACAGATCGTCTGGTGTGCGGTGACGTGGGTTTCGGTAAAACTGAAGTCGCACTGCGTGCAGCATTTGCCGTTGCACTGGAAGGCAAACAGGTCGCCGTGGTCGTGCCAACCACGTTGCTATGCCGTCAGCACTTCAAGAACTTTGAAGAACGCTTCAATGGCTTTCCCGTCAAGGTGCGTCAGTTATCACGTCTGATCAGCACGAAGGACGTCAAGGATACCAAACAAGGTATGGCAGAGGGCACCATCGACATTGTCATTGGTACCCATGCATTGCTCGCCAAGGATATCCGGTTCCGAGACCTCGGCCTGCTGATCATTGATGAAGAGCAGCACTTTGGCGTCACCCATAAGGAACGTTTGAAAAGTCTGAAAGCTGACGTGCATGTCTTAACTCTGACTGCCACACCGATCCCACGCACCTTGCAATTGGCATTGAGCGGTGTACGCGAAATGAGTTTGATTGCCACACCACCGGTGGACCGTCTGGCCGTACGTACCTTTGTTATGCCATTCGATCCAGTGGTTGTTCGTGAAGCCATCCTGCGTGAACGTTACCGAGGTGGGCAAACCTTCTATGTGTGTCCGCGTATCGCCGACCTGGAAAAGGTCGAACGGGAAATTCGAGAACTGATACCTGAAATTACGATGAACGTCGTGCACGGCCAAATGACACCAAGCGCACTGGAAGACAGAATTACGTCTTTCTATGACGGTGGATTCGATGTCTTGCTATCAACGAATATTATCGAGAGCGGCATCGATATGCCGCGCGTGAACACAATCATTATTCACCGTGCAGACCGTTTCGGACTGGCCCAGCTCTACCAGTTGCGTGGTCGCGTCGGGCGCTCCAAGACCCGTGCCTACGCATACCTGACTCTTTCGCCAAGCATGAAAATTACGGCGTCGGCAGAAAAGCGACTTGAGGTCATGCAAACCCTAGATCACCTCGGCGCGGGGTTCTCATTGGCCAGCCATGATCTTGATATTCGTGGCGCCGGGAACTTGCTTGGTGATGAACAAACCGGCCATGTCCGCGAAGTAGGCATTGAACTTTACCAGCAGATGCTGGAAGAAGCGGTCGCGCAGGCCCGTGGTCTGGAACGTGAGGGCGATCAGGATTGGAGCCCGCAAATCAGCGTTGGCGTATCGGTGCTGATCCCCGAACATTATGTGGCAGATCTACCCGTACGCATGGGGCTTTACCGGCGCATTGCAACACTGAATGAACGCAGTGAAATTGATGCTCTGGCCGCAGAAATGATTGACCGGTTTGGATCGCTACCCACAGAGGTGGAAAACCTGCTGCAAACTGTAATCATCAAACAATACTGCCGTCAGGCCGGGATCGATAAGGTCGATGCGGGTCCCAAGGGGGCTGTCATTGGTTTCCGCAATAACGAATTCGCCAACCCGGCGGGCCTGATCGACTTTATCCAGAAAAACAGCGGCACAGCCAAACTACGACCTGATCACAAAATCATCTACAAGCGTATCTGGGACGATGATGATACGCGACTTGATGGCGTTCGCGGATTGCTCAAGACCGTGGCCGATATTGCGACGGCCGCATAAAAAAACGGGAGCCAAAAGGCTCCCGTTTCTCGTTATCCGTAACTGGAAATGATTATTTTTCCAGCGCCAGCATGTTACCGAAGATATATTCGGTTGGGTGCTTATCGAAGCCAAGCAGCTTCTTGTCGCGCGCCCCAAACACATTACGCCACAAGGCCTGAACCATTGGGCCTTCTTCCTGCATAATGGTTTCAAGCTCGCCGATAATGTCCCGGCGTTTTTCGAGATCCAATGTGCCTTCCGCTTTGGTCAACAATTTGTCGAACTCAGGGTTGGCATAGTTTGATTCGTTCCACGGCACGCCTGAACGATAGGCAAGGCCAAGAACCATAAAGCCCAACGGACGGTGTGCCCAAGATGTCATACCGAACGGAACCTTATCCCAGACATCCCAGAATTGAGCGCCCGGCATGACGTTGATCTTCACGCGAATACCAGCATCTTTCCATTGCTCCACCATTGCCTGAACGGCATTAACTTCCCATGGATTGTTGTTGTTGGCAGCGATTTCTGTATCGATTCCATTGGGATGCCCGGCTTCTGCAAGTAGCTTCTTAGCACCGGCCACATCACGCGACATAAAGGATAGTTTCTTATAGTCCGGATGCACTGGAGCAACGTGATGATGCTCACCCGGGTCACCTTTACCCTGATAGGCGATTTTCAGAACCGATGGCGTATCAATTGCAAGCCGCATGGCTTTTCGGACGCGCGCGTCATCAAACGGTTTCTGATCAACCTGGAAACGCGCAATTGCAGTCGCACCGGTTGACGCTGTCGTTAGCTCAATATGCGGCATGGCATCAATAGCAGCTGACTGTGAAATATCGCCCTGATAGATGCCATGAACCTGGCGGGAAGCCAGAGCGCCAAGCGTTGCAGATGCATCATCGCCAAGATCAACAAACACCAGTTCATCGATATATGGACCGTCACCCCAATAGTCTTTACGGGCTTTCAGGGTTGCGCTTTCACCAACACGGTATTCGACGAGGTCAAAAGCACCTGTGCCGTTTGAACCGGCAGCAAATTTGCCGCCTTCTTCTGGATCAAGGATCGCAAATGGGTAATGGAACAGATGCTCAGGAATAGCGATGTTGGGCTCTTTGATGTTAAGACGTACAACGCTGTCACTAACGATCTCGATAGCATTGGCATCCCAAAGGCGGGTGCTCATCAATGCACTGCCGTCATCCTTCTTGTCGCCAGTATCATATTCATCAAGCATGTAGCCCTTCATCATGCCGACCACAGACGAACCGGTCGCGGGGTCAAGCACATGGGCGATGTTCCAGGCCAGATCTTCGGACGTTAATTTTCGACCATTATGCCATTTGACGTCTCTGACATGCAGATCCCATGTCCGCAGGTCGTCAGATGCTTCCCATTTCTCCACGAGGGCAGGGCGCGTCACATTATCGTGACCCGTTAACGTCATATATTCGACAACGTTACGGGTGATGTTGGAATCAAAAATCCATGAAAATGTGTGAGGATCAGTAAGATCAGGAACAGACATGCCGATCCTGACTGTTCCACCCATGGGCATGGCAGCTTGCGCAGGTGCGATGAAGCTTTCACCGGTTACCTTGCCAACAAAGGCATAGGCGGCAACTGATGACAAACCAAGTAACGTTGAAAAACGAAGGAAATCACGACGGTCCATTTTGCCGTCAGCAAATTCCTTTTTAACTTTGTAAATATTCGAATTTTCTCGCTCAGACATTGATACTCTCCCTGAATTAATCAAATTGATTTTCACCCGCTTCAAAGAGCGGTTATCTTCACGGTAACAAGTCATTTCATATCCAGCAATGAGTTCTACTGGTATACCAGCAAATTTACTTGTGCCCTGCCTGAATTTTATTCAATGCATAAACATCTTATTTACGTGGAGTCGACATCGGCTGTCTTATTTCCCCCTTCAAGCATGCATCTGACGCATGGACAACGTGCGGGGCTTCTCATAAAGTCCGGCGTATCAAATGTACGATTTTAAAGCCGTTGATTTTCTGACCAGAACGATAGGACCCGGGCCACATGCGCCTTTCACGATTTTTTCTGCCAACCCTGAAAGAAACCCCGTCAGAGGCACAGATTGCCTCGCACCGTCTTATGTTGCGCGCCGGTATGGTGCGCCAATCGAGTGCGGGTATCTATTCATGGCTGCCAATGGGTTACCGGGTGTTGATGAACATCCAGCGTATTGTTGAAGAAGAACAAAACGCAATGGGTTGCCAGCAAATGCTGATGCCCACCATCCAGCCTGCTGATCTGTGGCGCGAAAGTGGTCGCTATGATGCCTATGGCCCGGAAATGCTCCGCATTCGTGATCGCCACGACCGCGACATGCTCTATGGTCCCACCAACGAAGAACAGATCACCGAAATCTTCCGCGATGCTGCCAAAAGTTACCGTGACCTGCCGAAGATGCTTTATCACATCCAGTGGAAGTTCCGCGATGAGGTTCGTCCACGCTTTGGCGTTATGCGCGGGCGTGAATTCCTCATGAAGGATGCCTATTCCTTTGACCTCGACGCAGAAAGCGGGCGCCGATCCTATAACAAGTTTTTTGTTTCATATCTGCGGACCTTCGAGCGTTTAGGGCTTAAGGCTATCCCCATGGCGGCTGACACCGGACCAATTGGCGGTGACATGAGCCATGAGTTCCTGATCCTTGCTGAAACGGGCGAAAGCGAAGTCGCCTGTCACCGCGATTTCATCAACATGGATTGGGCGCATTCCGATATCGACTTCGAAAGCGACCTACAGCCCATTGTTGATCAGTTCACCTCCAAATATGCCGCCACAGACGAAATGCGTGATCCAGCCAAGGAAAGTGAGCTTGGTGATGATCTGGTCAATGCACGCGGTATCGAGGTCGGTCATATCTTTCATTTCGGCAGCAAGTACTCTGATCCACTGGGCGCAAAAGTATCCACGCCTGATGGACAGGACGTTTCTGTTTCCATGGGCTCATACGGCATTGGTGTTTCGCGTCTGGTTGGTGCCGTCATCGAGGCTTCACACGATGACGACGGTATCATCTGGCCTGAGTCCATTGCGCCGTTCAAGGTTGGCCTGATTAACCTCAAAGCCGGTGACGTGGCCTGCGATACGGCCTGTGACAAAATCTATGGCGACCTGCAAGCTGCGGGGATTGAGGTATTGTACGATGATCGTGAAATCCGTGCTGGCGGCAAGTTCGCCGATATGGACCTGATCGGTTTGCCATGGCAGATCATCGCCGGTCCGCGTGGTTTGAAAGATGATATGGTTGAACTGAAAAATCGCGCAACTGGCGAGCGTGAAGAACTGAGCATAGAATCCGCCAAAGCGCGGATGATGGGTTAGGGTCACGTGTTTTCTGCCTTTGAATGGATGATGGCTATGCGCTACCTGCGGGCGCGCAGGCAGGAAGGTTTCATCTCAGTCATCGCATGGTTTTCCCTGCTTGGTATTGCGCTGGGCGTTGCGACATTGATCATTGTCATGTCAGTGATGAACGGGTTCCGTCAGGAACTGCTCAGCCGCATTCTTGGCATCAATGGTCACCTGAGTGTGGCGAGCCATAGCCGGGTACTGGAAGATTATCAGGACCTGTCGGCAAAACTGCTCGAGGCCCCCGGCGTCGTTTCCGTATCACCGCTGATCGAGGGCCAGGTCATGGCAGCGGCCAACAATGTCGCGCAGGGCGCTATTGTGCGTGGCATTGCCACTCGTGACCTGCAGGGCCGCGACCTCGTTGCCGATAATATTGTATCTGGAAACCTGACTTCGTTTGAAGGACAAGACGCCATTGTCGTCGGCCAGCGCCTGGCCCGCAAACTGGGGGTCGGTGTTGGTGGTAGCATTAACCTGATATCGCCCAAGGGCAACGTTACGGCGTTTGGTACAGTGCCACGCATGCGCGCCTACCGCGTTGTCGCAACCTTCGATATTGGTATGTATGAATACGATTCCGGTTTCATTTTTATGCCACTGGAAGCCGCGCAGATTTACTTCAGTATGAAGAGCGGCGTAAGCAATCTGGAAGTCTTCATCGAAAACCCCGATGACGCGCCGGGTATGACGCCTGCGTTAAAGGCTGTCATTGGTCCGGATGCACGCATTCATGATTGGCAGCGCGCAAACGCGAGCTTCTTCAATGCCATACAGGTTGAGCGCAATGTCATGTTTCTGATTTTGACGCTGATCATTCTGGTGGCGGCGTTCAATATCATTTCCAGTCTGATTATGCTGGTTAAGGACAAGGGGCGCGATATTGCCATTCTGCGCACCATGGGGGCTACGCGCGGCACTATCATGCGAGTATTCTTTATTAGTGGTGCCAGCATCGGCATTATCGGAACGTTTTCGGGTTTTGCTCTGGGATTGGCCTTTGCCCAGAATATTGAGACCATTCGTCAGTGGATACAAGGCCTGTCGGGCACAGACCTGTTTGCTGCGGAAATCTATTTTCTTTCGCAGTTGCCCGCCATTATCGATACCGGCGAGGTGACGGCCATTGTGCTGATGGGGTTGGGCTTATCGATCCTTGCAACGATCTATCCATCGTGGCGCGCCGCACGTCTCGATCCGGCTGAGGCCCTGCGTTATGAGTAACACAGACGCACCTGTTCTGGTTCTTCAAGGTATTCAACGCACCTTTAAACAGGGTCGCAATAAGCTCGAAATCCTGCGTTCGATTGATCTTGAAATCCACCCAGGTGAATTGGTGGCGCTGGTTGGGCCATCCGGCGCGGGTAAATCCACGCTGCTGCACATCGCTGGATTGCTGGAAAAACCCGGTAGCGGTGAGGTCGGCATCTGTGGCGAGCGCTGCAATGTTATGAACGACGATGAACGCACCCGGGTGCGCCGTGACCACTTGGGGTTTGTCTATCAGTACCACCATTTGCTGCCTGAATTTAATGCCCTGGAAAATATCATCATTCCACAGATGATTTCTGGCCGACCACGTGCTGAAGCACGTAAGCGCGCCGAAGAACTGCTTGCGCTTATGGGGCTTTCAGAACGTGAAAAACATCGCCCCGCCAGATTATCGGGTGGTGAGCAGCAGCGCGTAGCGATTGCACGTGCGTTGGCCAACGTGCCGCGTTTGCTATTGGCCGATGAGCCTACCGGCAACCTTGACCCCGATACTGCGGGCGAAGTCTTTGCCTTGCTGATAAAAATTGCGCGCAGTGTCGGACTGGCTGCCTTGATTGCGACCCACAACCCTGAGATCGCGGCCACTATGGACCGTATTGTGCGTTTGGAGCATGGCGTGCTGGTCGACGCGTAATCTTTACACTGCGTCGCTTACATAAAGTTCCGCAATAAAACGACCAAAACAACCCCGCCGATAATGGCGCTCAGGGTTGGCAGCCGCCAAGCCAAGGCAAGTGTACCAAGAGCCGCTATGGTTTCGGCCATGCCGGTGGCAAGCACCATGGGTGCAATAATAGCTGTCAGCACGGACGCGGGTACAGCAGCAAGTGCAGCCTGTGCGCGTGGGTTTAGTCGTCGTTCACCCAATAGCCAGTAACCAGAGAACCGGGTCAGTGCCGTGACCACGGCCATACCAACGATAACGATCCATGCGTCCACCGATACGTCATTCATGGGGCTTCACCGCGCTGTTTATAGGTAATAGCCGCCACCGACACGCCGACAATACTACCAATGAAGATGTACCATGTGCCGGGTAGAATATTGGCAGCGACAAGCGCCGCAACTGCACTGGCTAAAATGGGAGTAAGCCGTCGGTCATGCTTCCAAAACCCCAAAATCAGGCATATGAAAACAGCCGTGAAGACAAAATCAAAACCAAACATGCGAGGATCAGCAATTAACCCGCCCAGTTGCGTGCCTGCATAACTCCAGATTTGCCAATTCAAATAAAATGGGATGGTTAGCCCCATCAGGTAACCCGCAGCAATTTTCTTATCCATGCTGATTTTGCGTATCGCCATCGCCCAGTTTTCATCGGCCATGGCGTACAGAAATGGATAACGCACCCAGACCGGCAGGGACTTAATGTGTGGAGCCGCTGCTGCGCCCATCAGCACATGCCGCAAATTTACCAAGAACGTGGTACCGATAAGAGCAAGTGCGGGCAGGGGGCTGGTCCACATATCCAAAGCAATAAACTGAGAAGCGCCTGCAAAAACGGCGCTACTCATAAGCACGACTTCCCAGACATCAAGCCCAGCCTGCGTGCCCATAGCACCAACCAGCAAACCAAATGGTACCATGCCCACCAGCATGGGCAGGATATCCACGACACCTGCACCAAAACCGACGCGTGTCTTGTTGAGCGAATTCAACGCCACAAAACTATCCTTTGAATAGAGAATTACATATCTGGTTCATGCGCTTTCAAATCAATCGTTGTCAATGCACGCATTGTCGTCAGGACAATTATGCGCCCTTGATTGTTTATCCCCAACTTTCCGCCCCTCGTTGCATGACTCTATGTGACTTCCTGCGTTGATTATGGAATCCTGTGGCCATGTCTTCTCACGCTGATTTCGTACACCTCAGAGTCCATTCGGCCTATTCTCTTTCCGAGGGCGCAGTCCGCATAAAGGACCTTGGCAAACTATGTCATGACAATGCCATGCCAGCGGTTGCTGTAACCGACAGCAACAACCTGTTCGGTGCCATGGAATTTTCCGGCACGCTATCTGGAGCAGGTATCCAGCCCATTATCGGTTGCCAGCTCACCTTGAAGGTCGATGCCAATATCAGTGATGACGATGCGGCGGCACCCACCGGAAGCACCGCCGCAACATTTGGACGCGAAGAGTGGGTAGAAGGTTCACTGGTGTTATTGGTGCAGAATAACGCTGGTTACCTCAACTTATTAAAGCTGCTCAGTAGCGCTTATATGGATGGCGATGATGCACACGACCCGCACATTACGCTTGATAATCTCACAGCATTCAATGAAGGCCTTATAGCACTCAGCGGCGGGCCGGAAGGTTCCGTAGGTGCATTCCTGTTGCGCGGCAAAAGCACTGAAGCCGAAATTGTTTTAAAAAGGCTGGCAGAAATTTTCTCGGGGCGATTTTACATCGAGCTAATGCGCCACGGCACCGAGCCGGAACAACAAACCGAAGAAAAATTTCTCCAATTCGCCTATAGCCATGACCTGCCGTTGGTTGCCACCAACGAAGTCTTCTTTCCCAAACGCGATATGTATGACGCACATGACGCTCTGTTGTGCATCGCCTCAGGGCGCCGGGTCGCGGAGCGTGAACGGCCACGTCGAACACCACAGCATTATTTCAAATCTGCCAAGGAAATGCGCAAGCTGTTCGAGGACCTACCCGAGGCCATCGACAACACCATGGTGATTGCCCGGCGTTGTGCCTTTATGGTCGAAAAAATTGATCCGCTCCTGCCGCCGTTTGATTGCGGCGAAGGCAATAATGAAGTCGATGAGCTGCGTGCGCGAGCCAGTGAAGGACTACAGCAACGGCTGGATAATGAAGTCATAACGGCCGACATGGACGAAGTGGCGGCCAAGCATACCGCTCAGCCTTACCTCGAGCGTCTGGATTATGAGCTCAAGGTCATCACAGATATGGGCTTTCCGGGGTACTTCCTGATCGTTGCCGACTTTATTCACTGGTCCAAGGAAAACGGTATTCCCGTAGGGCCGGGACGTGGCTCTGGCGCAGGCTCGGTGGTTGCCTGGGCATTGACCATTACGGATCTTGATCCATTACGATGGGGTCTTCTGTTTGAACGTTTTCTAAACCCCGAACGTGTTTCCATGCCGGATTTCGACATCGATTTCTGCCAGGACCGCCGTGATGAAGTCATTCGTTACGTACAGGAAAAGTACGGCCGCGACCATGTAGCCCAAATCATCACCTTTGGTAAGTTACAGGCCCGCGCTGTGTTGCGTGATGTCGGGCGCGTGCTGGAAATGCCATACGGATACGTCGATAAAATCTGTAAAATGGTCCCCAGCAACCCGGCCAATCCGGTTTCCCTTGGCGAGGCCATCAATTCCGAGCAGGAACTACGCCAACTCATCCGCGAAGATAACGAGGTTAGTCGCCTGACAAGTATCGGCCTGCAACTCGAAGGCCTGTACCGTCATGCATCAACCCATGCGGCAGGCGTTGTGATCGGTGACCGGCCACTTGATAAACTGATCCCGCTTTACCGCGACCCACGTTCCGATATGCCTGTAACGGGCTTCAATATGAAGTTCGTTGAGTCTGCCGGGTTGGTGAAGTTCGATTTTCTCGGACTGAAAACGCTGACCGTATTATCGACGGCAGAAGATCTGGTGCGTGAACGCCCCGACGTCGATGATATCGATATTGCAAAGCTACCGCTTGCGGACGAAAAAACCTACGAGATGATCAGCCGCGGTGAGACCACCGGCGTGTTCCAGCTTGAAAGCACGGGCATGCGCGACGTGCTGCGCAACCTCAAGCCTGACACCTTCGAGGTCATCATCGCTGTGGTGGCGCTCTATCGCCCAGGCCCGATGGATAATATCCCGAGTTTTATCAATCGTAAGCACGGGCGAGAAGAGATCGACTACCTCTACCCAACACTGGAAGGCATTCTTCGCGAGACGTACGGCGTTATCATCTATCAGGAACAGGTGATGCAGATAGCCCAGGAACTGGCGGGTTATTCACTCGGTAGCGCTGATCTATTGCGTCGCGCCATGGGTAAGAAGATCAAGGCCGAAATGGACGAACAACGCAGCATCTTCGTGGATGGTGCAGTAGCCAAGAACGTACCAGCAAAACGTGCTGATGAAATTTTCGATCTTGTCGATAAGTTTGCTGGCTACGGCTTCAACAAATCACATGCTGCAGCTTATGCATTGGTGGCCTATCAAACGGCTTATATGAAGGCCAATTATCCGGTCGAGTTTCTGGCCGCATCCATGACACTTGATCTTGGTAACATTGAAAAGCTGAACACCTTCCGACAGGAGCTTGATCGCTTGGGGGTCGCGTTGCGGCAACCCGATTTGAACAAATCAAATGCGGTCTTTCGTGTGGAGCGCGACGGTGGTGGGGAAGCGGGCATCCGGTATGCGCTGGGTGCCATTAAAAACGTCGGTGAAGCGGCAATGGAATCGCTCGTTAATGAGCGCGAAGAGAATGGTCCGTTTGTCGATCTGAACGATTTTGTAAACCGCCTGGACTCCTCCCAGGTCAATAAACGTCAGGTGGAAAATTTGGTGCGTGCAGGCGCACTGGATAGCTTTGGCTATAACCGAAAACAGTTATTTGAAAACATTGAGATCATTATGCGCCACGCTGCTGTTGCACAGCAGGAACGCAGCGATGACCAGATGGGCTTGTTTGGGGGCGAAGCCGCCCCGGTACAAAGTCTCAACCTGCCAGATGTCGCCGATTGGCCGCCCATGGAGCGCCTGAAAGAAGAATTCGGCGCTATTGGATTCTATCTATCCGCCCATCCGCTCGACGCATATGACTCGCTATTGAAAAAACTGCGAGCACGCCCCATTAGCGAGGTCATCGCTGGCGGTAATGACGGACTGGTTATGCTGGGCGGCACCGTCATTGCCAAGAAAGAGCGGACTTCAGCAAAAGGCAATCGTTATGCTTTTGTACAATTGTCTGATCCAACAGGTGTTTTTGAGGTCACGGTATTTTCCGAAGTGCTGAATCAGGCCCGTGACTTCCTTGAGGTCGGCAGCAACATGTTTATCAAGGCGACGGCACAATTCGAAGGCGAAACGCCGCGTTTTACCGTGCAATCCTTCGAGCCCCTTGAGCAGCGTGCAGCCAATACTGTTTGTAGCATGCGGGTTGTCGTCGATTGCGAACCGCCACTGACACTGCTTAAAGAAGTACTTGAGCGTGAAGGCAAGGGCCGCGGCACGGTGGAGCTTGTAACACGCCTTCGCGATACGGATGGTAAGGGCGCCGCCGACCGGGACGTCCTGATCGCCCTGCAAGACCGCTTCGCAGTAACACCCAATGTCCTTCTCGCTGTTCGCTCATTACCCGGTGTGCTCGAGGTTCAGGAAATTTAGTCTGTCAGCTAGCAAAAACCCGATGAATTCCCTTGCAAAGCGTGACGGCGAAGGCTAAGTAACGCTCGATTTCACACGTAGACGTGTGGCACCTGATGCAAATTCATTGGGATGTCACTCCGGTGTCGGGTTCATGTGAACGCGACGAGGTCTGCGGAGGTACAACCGGAATAGGAACGAAAACAATGGCATTGCCATCCTTTACGATGCGCCAGCTGCTTGAAGCTGGTGTTCACTTTGGTCACAACACCCGTCGCTGGAACCCGAAGATGGCCCCATACCTCTTCGGTGATCGCAACAATATTCACATCATCGATTTGCAGCAAACAGTGCCGCTTCTGCATCGCGCCATGGTCGCTGTGCATGACGTCGCCGCTTCTGGTGGTCGCGTACTGTTCGTTGGCACCAAGCGTCAAGCTTCCGAGCGTGTTGCTGAAGCTGCCAAGCGCTGCGGTCAGTACTACGTCAATCACCGTTGGCTCGGTGGTATGATGACCAACTGGCAGACCATTTCGAACTCCATACGCCGCTTGCGTGAACTGGATGAGAAACTGGTTGGTGACGCGCTTGCTGGCTTGACCAAGAAAGAGCTTCTGAACCTGACCCGTGAGCGCGACAAGCTTGAGCGTGCGCTGGGCGGTATTAAGGAAATGGGCGGCCTGCCTGATATTATTGTGGTAATCGACACCAACAAGGAAAGCATTGCCATTAACGAAGCCGGCAATCTAAATATCCCTGTTATCGCAGTGCTCGATTCCAACAGCGACCCCAAAGGCATTTCTCACCCGATCCCGGGCAATGATGACGCCATTCGCGCCATTGAAATGTATTGCGAACTGCTTTCCGGTGCTGTCCTGGACGGTATCCAGGACTCTGTCAGCAAACGCGGTGGCGATCTTGGCGAAGCCGAGAACGTCCCAGTCGAAAAACTTCCAAAAGAAACCAAAGCTGCTGCAGAAGCCGCGCCAGTTGAAGCTGCTGCTGAAGCCGCACCGGCTGAAGTCGTTGCAGAAGCTGCTCCGGCAGAGGTTGCTGCCGAGGAAGTTGCTGCCAAGCCTGAAGCTTGAGCTCGCCGAACGTATAGGGGTTGTCGTGCCAATGGCACGATTTCGCTACTGAATATAGAGGTTTAAAATGGCTCAAATTACTGCTGCCTTGGTAAAAGAACTGCGCGAACAGACTGGCGCAGGCATGATGGATTGCAAAAAAGCGCTCAATGAAACTGACGGTGACCTGGAGCAGGCTGTCGACTGGCTGCGCACCAAAGGGCTTTCGGCTGCGGCCAAAAAAGCCGGGCGTGCTGCAACAGAAGGTCTTGTTGGCGTTCATCTCGATGGCAATACAGCCGCCATGGTCGAAGTGAATGCTGAAACGGATTTTGTTGCACGCAACGAAACGTTCCAGTCTTTTGTTCTCGACGTGGCCAAGGTTGCTCTCGCGAACGATGGTGATATGGAGAAAGTAAAGGTCGCTGCTTATCCTGGTGAAGAGCGTACAGTTGAAGAGCAACTTACCCACCTGATCGCCACCATCGGTGAGAACATGTCCCTGCGTCGCGCGTCCGTGGTTTCGGTCGAAGAGGGTGTTCTGACATCGTACATTCACAACCAGCTTGCGCCAGGTTTGGGGAAAATTGGTGTGCTCGTGGCCCTGAATTCCGCTGGTGACAAGACTTTCCTTGAAGGTCTTGGTAAACAGCTTGCCATGCACATCGCCGCATCAAATCCTGTTTCGGTTTCACGCGCAGACCTCGATCCGGCAATTGTCGAGCGCGAGCGTGTTGTGCTGTCTGATCAAGCTCGCGAAAGCGGCAAGCCTGAAGAAATCATCGAGAAGATGGTCGAAGGTCGCATTCGTAAGTACTACGAAGAAATCTGCCTTGTTGATCAGGTCTTTGCCATCGATGGCGAAACTAAGGTTGAAAAGGTTCTCGAGAATGCCGCCAAGGATGCTGGCGCACCTGTGTCGATCGAAACGTTTGTTACGTACAAACTCGGCGAAGGTATCGAGAAGAAAGAGTCCGATTTTGCTGCCGAAGTAGCAGCTGCAGTCAGCGGCTGATATCTGCACGATCAAGGCGCGCCGCTCAGGCGCGCCTTGATCGTCTTTGCCATGGAAAAATGGTAGGCTATCTTTTCCGGGGACGGACGGTGCGCGGTCATGTACAATCCGCGCCACAAAACGGATGATCGATCACACAACAAAAAACGGACGCAAACATGTCGACGCCGACGTATAAAAGAGTACTGCTCAAACTGTCAGGCGAAGGGTTAATGGGGGACCGCGAATATGGTCTCGATCCAGATACCGTTGAACGAATTTGCGATGAGGTCCGTGACGTCCACGATAAGGGTGTCGAAGTTTGCCTTGTCATTGGTGCAGGCAACATCTTTCGTGGTGTCTCGGGCGCAGCATCAGGTATTGAGCGGACAACCGCTGACTATATGGGCATGCTGGCTACGGTCATTAACGCGCTTGCTGTTCAAAGTGTGCTAGAAGGCAAGGGCGTCGCAACGCGCGTCCTGTCCGCAATTCCCATGGCCATGGTGTGTGAACCCTACATTCGCCGCAAAGCTGTGCGACACATGGAAAAGGGGCGGGTTGTTATCTTCGCTGCAGGTACCGGCAATCCATTTTTCACGACAGATACTGCCGCAGCTCTACGTGCCGCCGAAATGGGCTGTGATGCCCTGCTTAAAGGCACGCAGGTTGATGGCGTATATGACGCCGATCCAAAGCTAGAGCCAAATGCCAAGCGCTATGAAAAACTTACCTATCACGAGGTTTTAAGTCAGGACCTACGTGTGATGGATACCTCGGCTGTTGCGCTTGCGCGCGAAAACTCGGTTCCAATTTTGGTATTTTCAATCCACAATCCGGGATCTTTTGGGCAAGTCGTATGCGGCGAAGGCACATTCACCATTGTAACTTGACCGACTGCATACCAGACGTTTGCGTCTGACGACTAGATGTCAGACATTATAAAAATAAAGAACAAGAAGGGAGAACGCCGTGTCTGGATTTAATTTTTCGGCACTTAAGGCAGATTTCAACCGTCGCATGGAAGGCGCGGTCGATGTGTTGCACTCAGAGTTCGCCGGGTTACGAACCGGACGCGCGGCGACCAGCTTGCTTGAACCTATTACTGTCGAGGCATATGGCAGCCCGACGCCGATGAATCAGGTCGGCAATATTGGCGTACCTGAACCACGCATGCTAACGGTGCAAGTCTGGGACAAGTCCTTGGTGTCAGCTGTAGAAAAAGCCATTCGTGATTCCTCTCTTGGCCTTAACCCTCAGGTGGACGGTCAAACAGTCCGCGTTCCCATTCCTCCACTCACCGAAGAACGCCGTGTAGACTTGGCAAAGATCGCAGGGAAATACGCGGAAGATGCACGCATTGCTGTGCGTAATGTTCGTCGCCATGGCATGGATGACCTTAAAAAATCCGAAAAAGACGGTGATGTTTCCAAAGACGAGCATCACGACTACGCTCAGGAAATTCAGGATTTAACAGATTCTTATGTTGGCAAGATTGACGAAGCACTGGCCAACAAAGAAAGTGAAATCATGCAGGTTTAATTTTTATGGCGACGGCGACCCTTCAATCTGAACAGATACCGCCCCCACCATCCCATGTGGCCATCATTATGGATGGAAACGGGCGCTGGGCACGCTCGCGTGGGCTTCCCCGTGTGGAGGGGCATAGAAGGGGTGCAGAGGCTGTACGCCGGACGATTACGGCGGCTGCAAAGGCAGGGGTCTCCTACCTGACGCTATTTGGTTTTTCATCTGAAAACTGGAAACGCTCAAGCGATGAGGTCCAGGACCTGATGGGTCTGCTAAAATATTACCTCAATCGGGAAGTTACGGAACTGCATAAAAATAACGTGCGATTCCGCGTTATTGGTGATCGTGCCAGACTTGGCAACGATATCGTTAACCTGATTGAGCGTGCGGAAGAAAAAACTGATGCGAATACCGGCCTAACCCTCATTCTTGCCTTGAGTTACGGCGGTCGCGCCGAACTTGCCAAGGCAACCCGCGCCATTGCGCAGGATGTTGCAGATGGACGAATAACGGTTGAGCAAATTAACGAAGATGTCGTGGCAAGTCGTCTATATAGCCAGGACATCCCTGATCCTGACCTTTTAATCCGCACAAGCGGTGAACATCGGATCAGCAACTTTCTTTTATGGCAATTAGCATATGCAGAATTCGTATTTATCGATACCCTGTGGCCTGATTTCACAGAGAAAGAGTTCAATGATGCCATTGTACAATACCTTGGACGTGAGCGCCGTTTTGGTGCCACGCAATAAGTTGAACGCGTGAACCCTTTAATAACTCGCATCATCTCAGCACTGGTTATGGCTCCTGTTGCCATAGGCGCGATTTACTTCGGGCGACCATACTTTGACGCATTCATAGCGTTGATTTTGCTCATTGGAATCATGGAGTGGTATCGCCTGTGCCGTAGTGGTTCGCAGCGAAAAGTACGGATGTCGTGGCTCATGCCCGGTATCGTCTATATCATGCTCGCCTGCCTGTCTTTTGTTTGGCTCCGCACGAGCGGAGAACACGGACAGACTGTGGTTTTCTGGATCTTTGTTTTGGTATGGACAGCCGATACCGGAGCGTATGCAGCCGGTATAACCATTGGCGGGCCTAAACTTGCACCACGAATTAGCCCGAAAAAAACCTGGGCGGGGCTCTTCGGGGCTTTGGTCGCAGCGGGCATCATGGGAGCATTTACTGCTAATATTATTAATCATTCAAACGGCACGATCTCACTGGTTGCAGCAAGTATGGTGTTGGCGGGCATTTCGCAGATGGGAGACCTTCTGGAATCTTATGCCAAGCGGCACTTTGGCGTCAAAGACAGCGGTGCCATTATCCCAGGGCATGGTGGCGTTCTTGATCGGGTTGACGGTCTTTTGGCCGCCGGTTTAGCTGCTGGCATTGCCAGTCTTTTTTATACGGTACATAGTGGCCAATGGCCTTAAGTTTAGCATCTGAACAAGTTCCCGACACGGGCACTGAACCCAAGTCGATCACAGTACTGGGATCAACAGGATCAATCGGTTGCAATACCATTGATCTGATCGAACGTTCACCTGAACGCTTCAATGTTACAGCCCTGAGTGCCAACACCAATGTCACATTGCTCGCAGATCAGGCACGTCGCTTGTCACCTGATTTCGCCGTGGTGGCGGCTGACAGTTGTTATGGACTTCTAAAAGACGCACTCGATGGAACCGGCATCGAAGTGGGTGCCGGCCAAGCAGCTGTTTCGGAAGCCGCCGAGCGTCAATCTGACTTCGTCATGGCTGGTATTGTCGGAGCCGCAGGACTTGAACCTGCTTTACGTGCCGTACGACGTGGAGCAACCATCGGTTTGGCAAACAAAGAGTGCCTGGTCGCTGCTGGTGAGTTGTTTATGCGCGAGGTTGAAGCACACGGGGCAACTTTGCTTCCCGTGGATTCCGAGCACAATGCCATTTTTCAGGTTTTTGATTTCGAACACCCCGAAAAGGTAGAGAATATCATCCTAACAGCATCGGGGGGGCCATTCCGTGAAAGCTCCCTGAGCGATATGGAGCAAGCAACGCCAGAACAGGCAGTCTCTCATCCTAATTGGAATATGGGAGCCAAGATTTCTGTAGATTCAGCCACGATGATGAACAAGGGGCTGGAACTTATAGAAGCTTACCATCTGTTTCCCGTGCAGCTGGAGCAGATCGAGGTGCTTGTTCATCCGCAATCCGTGGTTCACAGCATGGTCGGTTATGTGGATGGATCAGTCCTTGCACAATTGGGTACGCCGGATATGCGCACACCAATTGCATATACGCTCGCATGGCCCGATCGCATCGCCACACCTTCACCACGGCTAAGATTGAGTGATATTGGGTCTTTGACGTTCGAGGAGCCAGACCTGGAACGCTTTCCATCGCTACGCATTGCGCGTGAAAGCCTGCTTACTGGTGGTTGTCGGCCCTGCGTGCTTAATGCGGCGAATGAAATCGCCGTATCCCACTTCCTGGCTGGCCGTATCGGTTTTCTCGATATAGCCCGATCCGTCGAAACCGTATTGGCACAAAGTGATCGCTGCGTAATTGAGGCTCTTGAGGATGTTTTTGCCGCTGATCAACGTGCACGTTTGCAGGCTGATGCCTTAATTAAATCTAAATTCATGCATATATAACGTTCATCCTTCGCACTCTGTGGTGTGAAATGACGTAACTGGTTGGAGTCTATGGGTATTTTTGATTTTGCTTGGACATATGTTGTCCCCTTTCTAATCGTTCTAACAATTTTGGTGTACGTCCATGAATGGGGCCACTACTGGGTTGCATGTCGTGCTGGCGTTCGCGTTGAAGTGTTTTCTATCGGCTTTGGTCCTGAAATCTTTGGTTGGACCAATAAAGTGGGGACCCGTTGGAAGATTAGTGCGATCCCGCTTGGTGGTTACGTTAAAATGTTCGGGCAAAGCGATACATCCCCCGATGGTGAGGCAGATGATGAAGCGCCTCTGAGTGCCGAGGAAAAAGCTGTTTCGTTTGCTCACAAGACCTTGCCTCAACGTTCAGCCATTGTTGCAGCCGGACCCGTCGCGAACTTCATTTTTGCTATAATAGTCTTCGCTGGTTTGGCTTGGCTCGTTGGTAGCCCGGTTCCCCATGCCGGGATCGGTACGGTTATGCCTGATAGTCCCGCCGAGCAGGCAGGATTGATGCAAGGTGATCGTGTGATTGCGATTAATGATGAAAATGTGGTTTTGTTCAGCGACTTACAGCGCATTGTCTATGCAAATCCGGGTGCGGAATTGGCTTTTATCGTACTGCGTGATGGGCAGGAGAATCGCCTGAATATCATTCCGCGCACGATAACAGGCGAAACTGGTGATACGCATGGACAATTAGGCGTTTCCCCCGATCCTGATCAAGTCGAGTATGAAAAGAAGTCCTTCTTTAATGCGGCATGGTTCGGTGTAGAACGAACTGTCGGGATGGTCACCGGGATTTTATCGTATCTGGGTGACGTATTCAGTGGGGACCGGGGAACTGAAGAACTCGGTGGCCCACTACGAATCGCACAAATTTCCGGTGACATGGCCCAAGGCGGTGTCATCAATCTAATTGTATTTATGGCCGCACTATCCGTGAACTTGGGCTTAATTAACCTTTTCCCCATTCCCATGCTCGATGGTGGTCATCTTGTGTTTTACGCTGCTGAAGCAGTGCGCGGACGTCCGCTAGGTCAGCGAGCGCAAGAATACGGTTTCGGATTTGGTATGATTCTGCTAATTCTGGTCTTCGTATTTGTTACCTGGAACGACTTGGAACACTTTAGGGTGATTGAGTTTATAAAAAACCTAATAAGTTGATTCGAAAAAAGAAAAAATTGGGAAGACAGGGATGCACCGCACCATTGTCATAGTTATTTGTTTGGCTCTTTCGTTTCTTGCTGCACCGCCTGCGCGGTCTTCAGAGACCATGGTGTTGCTTGCGCAATCCACGCCAACCATTGGTGCCATCGTGATCGAGGGTGCAAATCGTATTGAACCGGAGACCATCCGTTCGTACCTCGTGGTCAATGAGGGGGATGCGTTTAATACCGAGAGTGTTGATCGCTCTTTGAAAAGCCTGTTTGCCACTGGTCTGTTCGCGGATGTGAGCTTTTCCATCAGGGGAAATGATCTGGTCGTTAGCGTCGTTGAAAACCCGATCATCAACCGGATTGCCATTGAAGGGAATGACGCTGTCGAGGATGCACGGATTGAGCCTGAAATCACCTTGCAATCGCGTGTTATCTATACCCGCACCAAAGTCCAAAATGATGTTCAGCGTATTTTGACTCTCTATCGCAGGTTGGGGCGATTTGCGGCAACCGTTGAGCCAAAAGTTATCCAGTTAGAGCAAAACCGGGTTGATCTGATCTTCGAAGTTAGCGAAGGAGAGCCCACTGAAATTCGCAATATCCGATTCGTTGGAAATCGTGAATTCGATGATGAAGACCTGCGCGGCATTGTTCAGACAAAGGAAACGCGCTGGTATCGGTTTTTGTCGTCAGATGACATATATGATCCCGACCGGTTGACGCTGGACCGTGAATTATTGCGGCAATTTTATCTTGATGAAGGCTATGCGGACTTCAAGGTAATTTCCGCCGTGGCTGAACTCTCCCCCAAACGTGAAGAATTTTTCATTACGTTTACCGTCGACGAAGGCGAGCGTTACAGCTTTGGCAATGTTGACGTAGTTGCACGCCTCCGAGATTTAAACGGAGACGCACTAGAAGAGAAAATTATTTTTGAAAGTGGTGATTGGTATAGTTCCTCGGTCATGGAAGACACGATTGATATGTTAAGCGATGAGGTCGGAACGCTCGGCTACGCTTTCGTCGATGTCCGCCCCAAGATCAATCGAAACCGTACTGAACGTACAGTCGACATCACATTTGAAATCAACGAAGGCCCGCGCGTTTTTGTCGAGCGTATTGATATCGTTGGTAATGCCCGTACGATTGATAAAGTCATTCGACGTGAATTCAAATTGGTTGAGGGTGACGCTTTTAATTCTGCAAAGCTCAGGCGTTCACGCCAACGCATTCAAAACCTTAACTACTTTGAAAAGGTAAATATTGAGCGTCTTCCAGGAAGTGCTCCGGATAAAGCTAATCTCAAGGTAGAGGTTGAAGAAAAATCCACTGGATCATTTAGTGTCGGCGTTGGTTTTTCATCTGCATCTGGTCCATTGGCTGATGTTGGTATCCGGGAACGCAATTTTTTGGGCAGAGGGCAGGATTTATCGCTGAATTTGCGCGCAGCAGCACGTGGCACACAGCTTAATTTAGCCTTCACAGAGCCGTATTTTCTAGACCGTGAGCTTTCCGCAGGTATTGATGCCTTTCGCAAGACCGAAGACAACAAAACTGAAAGCTCCTTCGAATCTGAAGAGCTGGGCGGTGGTGTTCGTATCGGTTATCCGATTACAGAGGACCTGCACCAGAATTGGCGTTACCTGTTTTCTATCCGTGATGTGACAGATGTCTCTGATGACGCCTCAATTTATGTGCAGCGGCAAGAAGGAGAAGAGACACTTTCACAAATCACACACACACTGCGCTATGATCGTCGCGATTCTACATTAAACCCGACAGAGGGATACTCTATCAATCTCACCAACGACCTTGCTGGTTTGGGTGGAACGACGCACCATCTACGTAATGTTGTTCGTGCTAACCAGTATTTTCCTATTGTTGACGACGTTACCCTTATTCTGAAGGGGAAGGCTGGCGTTATTGCAGGGCTTGGCGAAGACGTTAATTTGCCAGACCGTTTCTTTGTTGGTGGCGATAATATTCGTGGTTTCGAAAATTCTGGAATTGGCCCGCGCGATACGTCAACAGGTGATGCGCTCGGCGGTGAGTGGACGTACTCAGGCACGCTGGAAGTCAAATTCCCTGTTGGACTGCCTGAAGAACTTGGGATTGCTGCACGCGCCTTTAGTGATTTTGGCAGTTCAGGGAAACTGAGTGACAGTGGTTCAGATATCAAAGACACAGGAAGCATACGCTCAAGCGTCGGTGCTGGTCTAACCTGGACGTCGCCATTTGGTCCTATTGGTATTGATTATGCGGTGCCAATCCAGAAAGAAAATTTTGATAAAACTGAGAACCTTCGTGTTAACTTTGGCACCCGGTTTTAGGAGAAGCAGTTGACATTGTTTAAAAACACACTTTGGTTCGCGCTACTTACCGCAGTTTTATTGGCATTTTCGACGCACGCGAAAGCACAAGAACAAACCACTACACAGCCACAATCCTTGCGTATTGCCGTCATCGATATGAAAGCGATACGGAAAAATTCAACGGCTATGAACAGTATCCGTGAACAAATAGGCGAGTATCGTGCAGGGTTTCAGGGGGAAATACAAAAAGAGGAAGAGGAACTTCGTAAAGCTAATCAGGAGCTTTCTCGTCAACGCAGCATTTTAAGCCCCGCAGCCTTTGCAGAAGAACGGAAGAAATTTGAAACGCGCCTAAGCCAGGTTCAGCGCAATGTGCAAAAGCGCCGCAAGGAGCTTGATCTATTACGCGACACAGCGATGCTTGAAGTCCAAAAAGTGTTAAACAAAATCATTGCCACCATTGCTGAAGAAAATGGATTGGGCATTGTACTAAGGCGCGACAACACTGTACTGGCAGCACGTTCACTGGAAATAACAGAACCCGTTATTAAGCGCCTGAATAAGCAATTATCCAGCGTCACAGTTCCTAAACCAAGCAATTGATAGATGGCCGATACACGTTTTTTCACGCAGGCAGGTCCATTCACACTTCAGGAACTTGCCGATATAGCACAAGCCGAAATTAGCGGCCATGGTTCAAGTCGTAAGCGTTTTATAGATGTCGCGCCGCTTTCGAGTGCGCGAAACGAAGAGGTCAGCTTCCTCGATAACAAACGTTACGCAGACGCTTATTCTAATTCGAATGCAGGCGCGTGCATCGTACACCCAGATTTTATTGAACGTGCACCAGCGGGCATGTCCTTGCTTGTCACGCCAACGCCGTACCATGCCTATGCTCGTGTCGCTGCCGCATTTCATCCGATGAATACGTTTACGTCAGGCGTACATAAAATAGCTACAGTTGCGCCAAGCGCTGTGCTCGCCGAGCATGTGTGCATAGAGGCGGGTGCCGTTATTGGTGAGCGTGTCGAAATTGGTGAAGGTACCTTTGTTGGCCCCAATAGTGTGATTATGGCGGGCGTACACATCGGTTCCGCATGCCATATCAGCGCGAACGTTACATTACAGTGCTGTGATATCGGTGAACATGTCATTTTACATCCCGGCGTACGCATCGGGCAGGACGGCTTCGGGTTTGCGCTCGGAGCTCAAGGCCACCTGAAGGTTCCCCAACTTGGCCGTGTGATCATTGAGGACCATGTTGAAATTGGTGCGAATACAACCATAGATCGTGGCACCGGCCCCGATACAGTGATCGGAATGGGAACGAAAATCGACAATTTGGTCCAGATCGGCCATAACGTCGAGATCGGCAACGGTTGTGTCCTTGTTGCTCAATCAGGCATATCAGGCAGCACGCATATCGGTAATTTTGTCATGCAAGGTGGCCAAAGCGGCGTGGCCGGTCATTTAAAGATCGGAGATGGCGCTCAGATTGCTGCAAAAAGTGGCGTTATGCGCAATATAGATCCTGGTGATAAAGTTGGTGGTCTGCCTGCACAACCAATGAAAACATGGCTGCGCGGCGTTGCCATACTAGAACGCCTGACGAAAAAGAAAGGGTAGAACGCGATGGATAATAACGCACATGTTGACAGTGGCGTGATGGAATATGATGTCACACAGATCATGGAGATGATTCCTCATCGTTATCCATTTCTGTTTATCGATAAAGTTCGTATAGTTTCCCCCGGTGAGCGGGCGGTCGGAATCAAGAATGTCACTATTAACGAACCGTTTTTTGCTGGGCACTTTCCTGGACAACCAATTATGCCCGGCGTCCTGCTGATTGAAGCAATGGCGCAAACAGCTGGCGTAACGGTAAAGGCCGCGCAGACAAACTCCGATAGCGATGATCTGGTTTATTTTATGACTGTAGATTCCGCACGTTTCCGTAAGCCTGTTGTCCCCGGCGAAGTTGTCGAACTACACGTGGAAAAAATACGGGCACGTGGCAGTGTGTGGAAATTCAAGGGTGAAGCCAAAGTTGGTGATATTCTCAAGGCTGAAGCCGTGTTCTCTGCCATGATCGTGGAGCGGCCATGACAAACATTCATCCCACATCCGTTGTCGAAGACGGTGCGACAATCGGTGATAACGTTATCATTGGTCCGTTCTGCGTGGTTGGCAATGATGTTGAATTGGCCAATGGCGTAGAACTGGTTTCACACGTTGCCATCGCCGGGTACACGACGGTTGGTGCCAATACCAAAATATACCCGTTTGCTTCGATCGGACATCCACCGCAAGATTTAAAATACGGTGGAGAGCCTTCGCGCCTGGAAATCGGCTGCAACAACATTATCCGTGAACACGTCACAATGAATCCCGGGACCGAAGGTGGAGGGATGCTGACAAAAGTCGGCAATAACTGCCTCTTCATGATCGGGGCACATGTTGCACATGATTGCATTATTAGCGACCATGTGATTTTGGTAAACAATGCAACTCTGGCTGGCCATGTGGTCATCAATGAATGGGCCATCATTGGCGGTTTATCGGCAATTCACCAATTTGTTCGCATTGGGCGCCATGCCATGATCGGCGGTATGAGCGGCGTGGAAAACGACGTTATTCCATATGGTTCCGTGCTGGGTAACCGCGCACACTTGTCGAGCCTGAATTTAATTGGATTACGCCGGCGTAATTTCTCGCGCGATACAGTTCATGATCTTCGCAAAGCCTATCGCTTGCTTTTTGCTCAGGAAGGTACGTTGGCAGAACGGTTAGAGGATGTCGCAGAACAGTTCCATAACAATGAACCTGTCATGGAAATTGTTGATTTTATTCGCACGGATTCTAGCCGAAAAATCTGCCAGCCAACATTGGACGATGCAGCCTAAACTCGGGATTCTGGCTGGCGGCGGTAACTTGCCGTCACTGATCATTGAATCGTGCCGTGCAACAGGGCGCGATTTTTTTGTTGTCGCCTTCAAAGGGCAGGCAAACCCTGACGTTGTAACGAATACGCAGCACGTGTGGCTTCGTTTAGGTGCAGCCGGCAAGGCAATTAAATTACTTAAATCGCACAGCGTAGAAGAAATTGTCATGGCGGGTGCTGTCAGTCGGCCGTCGATTTTCCAATTACGGCCTGATATGTGGACTGCAAAGTTTCTCACCCGTACCAGTGCCTTTTCACTCGGCGATGATGGAATTCTTCGCGCAATAACGCGTGAGCTTGAGGAAAAGCAGGGGTTTCGAATCGTTTCCCCGGAAAGCCTGGTTGCCGGACTTGTTGCACCGCTCGGGGCCATAAACACTCACCAAGTGCAATCGCGAGATCAAGCAGATATCCGGGCTGCCGTTAAAGGCGCTTTGGAACTTGGCCTACGCGATGAAGGGCAGGCAGCTGTTGCGCGTTATGGAGAGTTGATTGCGCTGGAAGATGTGAATGGCACGGATGCTCTGCTAAAAAGAGTCGAAAGGCTTGTTTCGGATAAAAACCTTGATGAGCCAGCAGGCGTTTTGGTTAAAGTTGCCAAACCGCAACAGGAACGACGCATAGACCTGCCCACGATTGGTGTGAAAACTGTTGAAGGTGCTGCGGCAGCTAAACTGCGCGGTATCATTATTGAAGCTGATCGCTCACTCATTATAGATCAGGCCGCTGTTGCCGCATTGGCCGACAGGCTAGGGGTATTTATTATCGCTATTTCATCAGATGAGGTCTACCGCTATGCCTGAAACCTCAAATGATATGGCTGGTCCTGTGATCTTTCTAGTGGCTGGTGAGCCATCAGGCGATCACCTTGGCGCGGCACTCATGCGTGGATTGCGTATGCATGCACCTGGTGTCCAGTTTCATGGAGTAGGCGGCCCGGCCATGCAGGCTGAGGGCATGACAAGCATATTTCCTATGTCCGACCTTTCGGTCATGGGGTTGGCCGAAGTTTTGCCGCGCCTGCCATTATTATTTCGTCGAATCAGTGAAACCGTGAAAGCAGCCATAAAACTATCACCTGACGCGTGTGTCACGATTGATGCACCAGATTTTAGTTTTCGTGTTGCCCGTCGGCTGCATGGCAAGGGCTTCCCATTGATCCATTATGTCGCCCCGACGGTATGGGCATGGCGAGCGGGTAGGGCCCGAAAAATTGCCAGTTTTCTGGATCACCTTCTGGCATTGCTGCCTTTTGAGCCGCCATATTTTGAACGTGAAGGCCTTGCCTGCACATTTGTTGGTCATCCCGTTCTCGATAGCGGCCTTGATTTAGGCGATGGCGCCGTGTTCCGCGTCAAATACAATATTGCCTCTAACGCTCGCGTGCTTTGCGTCTTGCCAGGCAGTCGCATTGGAGAGGTCGAACGATTGCTTCCGATTTTTGGAGACGTCATTGATAAACTAAGCACGCAAATAGAAAACCTTCACGTGCTGATGCCAACCGTGAGTACGACTGAACGCAGCGTACGCGATGGGGTATCACAGTGGCCTGTGCCCGTTAGCGTTATTGTAGATAATAATGAGAAAGCTGATGCGTTTGCCGCAAGTGATGGCGCACTCGCTGCGTCCGGCACAGTCGCGCTTGAGCTCGCTATTGCTGGCATCCCAGCTGTTATCGGTTACAGGTTCAACGCACTTACAACGTGGATTGCGCGACGGGTTGTGCGTACACCTTATGCTTCACTGGTGAATATAGCATTGAACAGATGTGCAATACCTGAGTGCTTGCTCGATGACTGCACAGTGGAAAACCTGACCCATGAAGTAAAATCTATTCTCATGGACCCAGATGCAAAACAGGCACAACTTGACGCCTATGATCAAGCCAAAGACCTCTTTCGTGTTGGCACAACGTCGCCGGGGGAACAGGCAGCGTTAACAGTACTCAGGGTTATCGGACATACACCCGCATCGCCTTAGTCCTCATCGCCGCTTTGTGTTGTAGGATGCCAGCCTTTGATCTCGGCAATCGCGCGATAGGTAACTCTGGTCACGCCTGCGAACATCAATACAGCGACAACCGACCCAATCAAATCCATAACATGCCAACCATCGGGAAATGACCTGAACATCTCTGGTGTTGACGTGCTCCCCAATATGTCCTCATTCATAAGTAGAATCTGTTCTGGTTATGG
>CBFCYM010000010.1:0-95707 GCA_965602485.1 uncultured Rhodospirillales bacterium
GACTCAATTAGGTTATTGCCTGTAGTAGGCATCAGACACAGCCCCCGGGCACCATTTCTTGCCCCATTCAGTGTCTAACCTATTGATAAGCAAGCATTGTTCTCAATGTGTTTGTCATAAGGTGGACCAATCCTCATTGAACTGGGAAAGAGATTAATCGAGGCCATAGTACCGCTTCGCAACCTCCTCAAGCACGCGTGTAGCCACTGAAATACCAATGCCCCACGTACCTTCAGCAATTGTAGGTAACATCGTGCCAAGCCATTCAGCAGCCTTCTTTCCAAAGGAAGTTTCTGGCTTATCTGGTTTTTCGCTTGCAATTATCTCTGAGAATTCCTTAGCCGCACTTTCTGGTACGCCAGCGTTAACAAGTTCGCTCACGACACTAGTCACATCGCCTTGCACATTATTGACGGTGACCTTTGCCTGTGCACCGGTATTAGTGATCATCGTGTTCGTTCCGTGCACCGTCATGTGAACAACCTGTTCCACTTTTTCAGTAATTTCAGCGTCTGTTTTTAACGATTTTCCTATTGTTATTTCCGCCGCACTGGGCACCTCTTTTTCTAGCTTCATAGTTAACTCAAGAATGCGAGTGCGCACTGTGTTTTGAATTTCCCTAACTGCCGTAGAGGAGATAGTCCCGGTAACAGAGTTACAATTCATGCCCTCCATAATTTTGCCTTGTAGCATGAGTATGAGGTTTGAAGCATCGATACCTATCTTTCCACCGTCCTCACACTTGCGTAACAGGCTATCTATGGCAGCGATACTCTCTCGCATTTCCTTTGTGGTCCACGCCTTCCCACAGAATTCTTCTATGAGAGCTGATGGGATGGGCTGGTTCTCCGCCTTCCAAGCCACATTGTAGAAACTGCCGGAAAATGATACCCCTACCTGACGGTATTCAGGAACGTCTTCTGTTGGAGGGTAACCTTCGGTTTCATATTTTACCCACTCCTCCAACTGGTCACTCCCTAGGCGATCAGCTAGCAGACGCAGCTTTAACAGAATTGGTCCAAGCTCACTTTTCGGATCAATAATAGCTTCTTGAATCTCACGCAGTAGACTCATGGCTCCACTCACTAATGTATCTTATTAAATTGCTATCGCCCAAAAGGCGTAAAACACTACCACCAAAAGAAAAAGTAGCAATAAGTCAAATCTTGCTCATCCACTTACTCAACACCTCTATTGGGTAGCCACTTCCGTAATCCTGTCCCACACCCGCAGTCCGCCATCCACCTATCTGATCAACAATATCAGCAGGGCATTCAACAATCCTGAGCCTGTCGCGCAAGCTATGCCTGAATGAGTGCATGACAAAACCATCATCAACATAATCAGAAAGCCACTTGTTAAGTGCAGCACTTGCAGAGTTTGATTTGCACTCACCCTTGTTACAATAACGTGGGAAGGCAAAATCACCCTGCTCATCCTGCAATACCCTGCCAATAGCCCATAGCGAACTACCCACCAATGGGACAATCCGGGTGCTACTGGCTGTTTTTAGCTGTCTCCATGGATACGGCTTTATCTCTATATACGGATGCTCACAGTCGATATGGAGATCAGACTTCAGCAGGCCAATAGCTTCAGACAGCCTCATGCCTGAATCTGCAATCAATGCAACAAGCCACCGCATATCATCATCAGTATCAATACATACCTCTTGTATGTGCCTGATTACATCCACAGGGAACGGCTTACGCTCCTTCACATCACCCATATCAGGCATATAGGTTCTAGCAAATGCGTTCTTTGCATCTAGCCCATGCTCAGAAATCACGAGATTAACTATGGACCGGATTGATGAGAACATTCGTTTAATAGAACTGCTCGATAGGCCACGATCAAAGAGATGATCACGGAACTTGGCTGCGTCAGATGAGGCGTAGGCTCCAATACAACGATCCCCCAACAGATCGATTACGTTCTGAATATTGCGTGTAGCAGTCCTGCAGAACACCTTGTCATGGCTCTTGGCTTTCAATGACAGGTAGATATCAAGAGCATCCGTTAGTGTCGGCCCTGTGGAATGACTTGCATCTGATGTTGATACGATCAGGTGTGAGGCTGGCACTTCAATGCTATTGAAACGAAGCTTTGTCCAATAGTCATCCAGCTTATAAGCAATCGTATTGGCGCTACGTTCAGCTACATGTGCTGAGCTAGTACGCAGACATATGATGATGCGTTTCTTTGAATAATGATGCTGTAGGTCAGCAGGCACACGGCGACTGAAGTAATACGTGCTGCGTTTACGATATATGAAGCTTGAAGTTTTGGTCATCCGATTGGTCCACCTTATGACAAACACATTGAGAACAATGCTTGCTTATCAATAGGTTAGACACTGAATGGGGCAAGAAATGGTGCCCGGGGGCGGATTCGAACCACCGACACGCGGATTTTCAATCCGCTGCTCTACCAACTGAGCTACCCGGGCACGGTTCGAAAGACTTCGAACGTTGCGTTCATCGTGTGATGGATGATCGCGTGGTGCGAGGCGCTTATAGAGAAAATTCAGGCCCCTGTCCAGTCGCCCAGCGGCACTCTTTTCACTCTTTTTTACGCGCCGTTTCAGTCTTCCTCGCCAAACGCCTCTTCGTCCTCGGAAACCTCGTTCGTGGGCACCCGGTATGACTCGTCCAGCCAGTTGCCGAGATCGAGATTGGCGCACCGACGCGAGCAAAACGGGCGGAATTCCTGCACCGCAGGCTTGGCACACATGGCGCATTTGCGCGACTTCAAGGGCACGACCTTGGCATCGTCCGTGGGGGTTGCTGCGCCATTGGCGGCTTTATCTGTCTTGTTCTTAACCATCGCGTCTTACCTTAGTTCAACTGAAAATCTCAAATGCGTCACGTTGGCCGCTATCGCTGGCCTGTAAAGTGAGCGCAACCCCAAGCAATTCACCGGCCCGCGCCAACTCTGCCGCCAATGTGCCCTGCAACAGCGCAATGACACGCGCGTGGGCACGCACCCCCAACGGTTTACCGGGGCAGGCCCGCGCCGCGCCATGCAAGGCCCGCAGCACCGCATAGGCCACCGTTTCAGCAACCCGCGCTTCATCGCCCCGCAGCATGGCGCCCAGACCAGCACCGCGCCGTGCACGCACCAGTTCGACAAACCCGGCGCGGGTGAAGCCCAGCACCTGTACCGGCACGTCGTCATCGCCGCACAGTGCCTCAAGGCGTTCAAGCAATGCAGCCCCCTGTTTACGATCGGGCGAGGATATGAAATCCACCACCACATTGCCCGACAGATTGCGCAACCGCATTTCGCGCACCAACGCCTCGGCGGCCTCCAAATTCGTGCGCTCAATAACCTGAGCCCGACTGCCCCGCCCCGAAGCCTCGCCAGAGTCCACATCGACACTGACACACGCCGGGGTCTCGACAATCCACAGCCGCCCACCCATGGGCAGCGCCACATAAGGTCCCAGCGCCGCGTCGATCTGTTCCTCGACACCCTCGGCTTCGAACAAGGCCTGTGGCGCACTGTGACGTGACAGACAGGCGCCCAGTTCCGGTGCGCGCTCGGCAATCATGGTGCGTATGGTGCCATAGACCGCACCACCATCGATCACGATGCGCTCAATCCGTGCGGCGTCCGCATCCAGCAGCGCGCTCTCAAGTGCGCCGGGTGCCGCCAACAATCGTTGCGGCGGTGTCCCGGCCTCGGCACGCGCCGAAACATCGGCCCAACACGTGCGCAGACGCTCAATCTCGGCACTCAACAACCCGCCACCATCAGGCGCAGCAAAGGTCGCACTGCGCAGCACCACCCCGTCGCCGTCGGCAACCGCTGCAGCCGCCGCGCCCTTAATCGCATCACGCGCAGCGTGCTCACGCAGGGTCTTTGGTACATTGATACCGGGCTGTCCGGGCAGATAGACACAATAGCGGCCGCGCAGATTGGGCCGCAGGCTCAGCCGTGCGCCTTTTTCCGCCACTGCGACGTGGCGGACCTGAACAACAACGCGCGCGCCCTCTTGCACCGGCGGGCGTTTGGCTTTGTCGCTGAAAGGCAGGAAAGCATCGCGCACATCGCCGATGTCGAGAAACGCACCGCCGATCCCCGGCGTGACGACCTTGACGCGCGCCAGCACAATATCACCGGCGCGAATATCATCACCGGGCCGCTCGATATCGAGCGATTGCAGGGTTTCACCGCTCAGGTGCGCAATCCGCACCTCGCTGCACAACGCATCGATCAGCAGGCTCTCACCGTGGACCGTACCGCGTGCCATGGCCGTTCAGGCCTTTTTCTCGAGCGCGTAACCCGCACCAGCCAGCAACCCCGCGACCTCACACAATGGCAGGCCGACAACATTGGGGTATGAACCGTTGATCTTTTTGACGTAGCGCACAGCCAGCCCCTGAATGGCGTAACCACCGGCCTTGCCGTGCCATTCTCCGCTGGCGATGTAATGCTCCACATCGTCGTGCGACAGACGCCTGAACTGTACCGCCGTCATCACCACATCAACGCGCGCACGGCCATCCGGATCGATCAGGCAGACCCCGCCATAAACCCGGTGACGACGCCCTGAGAGCAGTTTCAGACAGGCCCGTGCTTCGGCTTCGGTTTCGGCCTTGGGCAACACGCGCCGCCCGCATGCCACAACCGTATCGGCAGCCAGAATAAAGCTGTTGGGCTCACCGGCTGCGATGGCGCTGGCCTTGGCCTCGGCCAGCCGTGCGGCCAGTTCACGCGGCAGCTCTGTGCGCGTAGGTGTTTCATCGACATGGGCGGGGATCACGGCGTCGGCGACGACACCGATTTGGGCAAGCAGGTCGACGCGGCGCGGCGATGCCGATGCCAGGACAAGTCGCTGATGGGGACTGATGGTTGCGCTCATGTGGCCTCCCCCGCAATAGCTCCACGCGGAACGGGAAGCCTACGCGAACGCGCGCTTATTTGAAACGGAAGGTAATACGACCCTTGCTCAGGTCGTACGGGGTCATCTCAACGGTGACCTTGTCACCGGCCAGCACGCGAATGCGGTGCTTGCGCATTTTGCCTGCGGTATGAGCCAGAATCTCGTGATCGTTTTCGAGCACCACGCGGAACATGGCGTTCGGTAAAAGCTCGGTCACCGTTCCGTTGAATTCGAGAACGTCTTCTTTAGCCATGCCTGATCCTTTGGGTATGGACTGCTGTAAATGGGATTAGATTGCGCAGAAAATGGCCGTAACGTTCAAGAAAATCAAGTATTTACGCAGATGATTATTGCTTTTTCTTGTTTTTCAAAGACTTAGCTACACACCACTACCCCATTTCGGCGCTCAACAAGGCTCTCCGTACGACTCGGTACAAGCACAATACAGAACAGCCCACACACCGGCATCAAACCATGCCCACAGCATCGACACGCATATCACACACCAAAACCACACTAACTATCTGATATTCCACAGAATGTAGACATTTGCAGACATTTATCCGCGTTATGTATGCCAAACCACCATGTTTTGTTTATTTTCAACGTCTTACGTAATTTTAAAATGTAGACATCTGTTCACTTTTGCACCCAAACGCGGCCAAACAGGCTGTTTTCAACACCCCACGTTATAAATGTCTACATTTTAAATTAAACCAATGGCTTACACACACCCGTGCGCATCGCCTGAAATCATTCTTCACGATGTAAAATAACGTGTTTTGCAGATCGGATTATATACCTATTTTGTGAAAATGTCAAGAATTTACAACCAGCCACTTTGGAAGGCTCACCCCTACCCGGATTAGGCCCGAGATGACCATGAAGACGAGGGCATGCGGATTCTGCCGGCTGAATGTATCGTTTCAATTATTTTTGCGATGCGCACAGGTATACTGAATCACATATGTTCATGACCGCGTTGCAGGGGTACATTTTGTTTTTGGAACCAATACACAATCAGCAAATTTTGCAGACAGGAACACCGAATGAACGTCGATAGAGTAACCCGGTTTGAGTTTGATGGCCCGGCCGATACCGGCCTCGTGGAATGGGATGCCATGGATCCGTCGGAGCTGGAATCCGGCGAACCTGTACAGCGCGGGCATTTCTACTTCAATGATGAAAAAATGGGCCTCATGGCCGGTATCTGGGACTGTACGCCTTTCACGGGCAAGATGGCGCCATACGAAGTCGATGAGTTCATGTACGTTCTGGAAGGCTCTGTCACCATGGAGCTGGAAGATGGCACCTCAACAACAGTATCGGCCGGTGAAAGCTTTATCATTCCCAAAGGCCTGATCTGCAAATGGGTGCAGACGGAATATATGCGCAAGGCCTTCGTGATTTTCAGCAGCGCCGATGATGACATTCATGATAACCCGGCCCAATTCGGCATTATGGTTCCCAAGCCCAGTGACGCGGTAACACCCATCGTCATTAAAGATACTAGTCGGATCATCGGCGCTGTCCCCGAGCAGCAGAACCATGCCTATTACACCGATGCAACGGGACAGTTCAGCGTTGGCATGTGGCACAGTGACGCCTTTGAACGCCCGGCGTTTGAATTTGATCACTTTGACCTGATGTGTATCCTCGAAGGTGTCGCCACAGTTTCTGATGGCGCGGGTGATGATCAGGTCTTCAAAACGGGCGAATGCGTGTTTGTACCCCAGGGCGCACAGTATAAATGGAAATGCGATGTGCCGGTGACCAAGGTCTATTGCGCCTTCACGCCCAAGAAAGCCGCCGCGATCAGTAGCGCAGCGCAGTAGCGCCTGCCTCTGGCGCGCCCAACCTCTACCCCGGATTACGCCCGGTAATCACCCATGACGATGATGGCATGACAATGCCGTCATCGTCGGTTTTCTGGATATTGATGGCTTCGGCCAGTGCCGTTTCGATTTCACCGCGTTTTTCCTCTGCCAGTTCGCCAGCTTCGCGGAAGACCTCGCCCGCCGGGCCAAGGGCGAGTTGGAATGCCACCGCGTCCTCGACCGTCTTGCCGACCAGGACCGGGGCATCGACCTGCCTGAATTCAATATCAGTGTATCCCGCCGCGCTCATCATGCCGGTGACCATGTCCTGATTTTGCATGGAGAACGGTCCCGGGCCACAGGTCTGCGCGTCCTCACCCGGCGGCGGCAGGTATTGCAGCACCACGTCCTTGGCCATGGAGAGCCACGGATTATCGGCCGGTTTACGCCACACAATATGGGTCATCACACCACCCGGCTTGAGCGCTGATCGCATATTGCGCAGCGCCGCCACCGGATTGGAAAAGAACATCGTTCCAAAGCGTGAGAACACGAAATCGTATTCCGGCTCAAAGTTCATGAACAGGGCGTCACCGTTGATGAACTCGATATTCTTCAGGTCCTGTGCGGCAGATTCCTTGATACCGTATTCCATAAATGCGTCACAGCAATCGGTCGCCACCACATGACCATCCGGTCCGACCAGATGTGCCAGCTTGATGGCGGTATCACCAAAGCCACAACCCACGTCGAGAACACGCTCGCCGGGCTTGACCTGTAATGTCGGAAAGATCGCCTCGCTGTGATGGGTCAGACCATCAACCAGAATGTGTTTGTACGCAATGAACTTGGGAACAAGGACCTCGTTCCAGAATATGACGAACTCGCTATCTTCGATGTTTTCGACCATGGTATCGTTTGGCATATAACGAGCCCCCGTCCTTCAGACAAATGTTGCAATCGCCCCTGATTTCAGACCCATAGCAAGCGTATCAGGTATCGCGCGCGCTGTGCAATGGGAAGCGCTGCTTAATGCGTTCCATAAGCTGGTCACGGATCTGGCGGTAACCTTCCAGCACGGACTCGCGGTCCTCGGACTGGATCAGGCTGGGATCATAAGTGTTCCAGAATTCGACCTCGCAATGCATGGTGCGGGTCATGTCGACGGCCTTGTGCTGGGCCTCTGGCGACAGAGATATGATCAGGTCAAACGATGAGTCCTCCAGATCATCAAAGGTCTTGGAGCGATGGCGCGCCAGATCAATACCGAGTTCATCCATCACCGCGACAGCGAAGCCGTCAATATCGCCATCTCGCACACCTGCGGAATCCACATAGATACGGCTGCCATGGAAATGCTTGAGGATCGATTCCGCCATGGGCGAGCGGATCGAATTGCGTGTACAGGCAAACAACACGGCAGACGGCAAATCGCTCATGCCATTAGCCCCGGATATGCAGGACGCAGATCAGCGTGAACAGCCTGCGCGCCGTGTCATAGTCTATGGTGATTTTGTCCGCCAGACGGTCACGTAACAGCTCTGCGCCTTCGTTGTGCAGTCCGCGTCGCCCCATATCAATGGCTTCGATCTGCGATGGTGCCTTGGTCTTGATGGCGTCGAAATAGCTTTCACAGATCAGGAAGTAATCCTTCACGATCCTGCGGAATGAATTCAGCGTCAGTTGCACGCTGTTGAGCGCAGCATCGCTCTCACTGAGGATATCAAAGATCAGACGACCTTCCTCAATGCGCAGCACAACATGGAACGGTCCCTTAAGCCCATTACAGGGCTCAAAGTGGTTTTCTTCCAGCAAATCGAAGATGGCGACCTTGCGCTCGTGTTCAATGCGCGGACTGCGCCGCACCACGGAACGTTCGTCGAGTGTGATCTGGGAAATTTTCTGATCGTGCGGCATACCGTCCCTCAAGAGTGCACACTATCCTACAGACTTGCACGCGCGCGTACAGAGGATCGTAATGGGGATGGGGGATCAGTTATCGCGGCGATTCAGCCTGATATCAATGGAAAGCGCATGCGCATCGAGGCCTTCGGCGCGCGCCAGCGTTGCTGCGGCGGGGCCAATGGCGTTCAAGGCTTCGCTGTTACACTGGATCATCGAGGTCCGCTTGAGGAAATCAAGCACACCAAGCCCTGAGGAGAACCGCGCACTGCGCGCCGTGGGCAGCACATGGTTTGGACCGGCGACGTAATCACCGATGGCCTCTGGCACGTAACGGCCAATGAACATGGCACCCGCATTGCGTACTTTATCTGCGAATGTCTTGGCAGCGCCATCATCGAGACAGATTTCAAGATGTTCCGGTGCCATACGGTTGACGATGTTCACGGCTTCATCGAAGTTTTTGACAAGAATAACCGCGCCATAGTCGCGCCAGCTCGCACCAGCCGTGGCACTGCGTGGCAGCAATTTCAGGTGGCTGTCCACCGCGCCACAGACCGCATCGGCAAAATCCGCGTTGTCGGTTACCAGAATCGACTGAGCCGCCGTGTCGTGCTCGGCCTGCGATAACAGATCAGCCGCAATCCATGCCGGGTCATTATTACCGTCGGCAACTACAAGGATTTCTGACGGTCCGGCAATCATGTCGATGCCCACCGTGCCAAAGACCTGACGCTTGGCGGCTGCCACATAGGCATTACCCGGACCGACAATCTTGTCCACCGGTGCGATGGTTTGCGTGCCGTAAGCCAGCCCGGCCACGGCCTGCGCGCCACCGACGCGGTAAATTTCATTGACGCCGGCCACATGGGCGGCAGCCAGCACCAACGGGTTCAAGATACCATCGGGCGTCGGCACAACCATGACCAACCGCTCAACACCCGCGACCTTGGCTGGCAGAGCGTTCATCAATACCGAAGACGGATAGGCCGCCGTACCACCGGGCACATACAGGCCAGCGGCCTCTACGGCGTTCCAGCGATAGCCCAGGCGCACGCCGGCGTCGTCTGTGTAATCCAGATTTTCCGGCATCTGGCGCTTGTGGAAATCGCCAATCCGCGTGGCGGCAAATTTCAGCGCATCGAGAATATCGTCATCGCATTTTGCAAGGGCAGTCTCGACCTCCTGCGCGGAAATGGCGAGGCCTTTCAACATCGGATCAAAGCGGTCGAATTTCTGTGTGTATTCCACCAGCGCATCATCGCCGCGCGCACGCACATCGGCGATGACCTCAGCCACCACGGCGTTGACGTCAGCGTCGCTTTCGCGCTTGGCACCCAACAGGGTGGTAAAAACGGCTTCAAAATCGCCATCACGGGTATTCAGGCGTTGCACCATCAGGCTGCCTTTCCCACGGCTTGTACAGCGCTACGAAAGCGCTCGATCCAGTGGTTGATCTCGTCTGGCCGGGTTTTCCATGCCGCACGGTTCACCGCGAGACGCGAGGTAACCTGCACCAGGGTTTCAATTTCAACCAGACCGTTGGCTTTGAGCGTCGCGCCACTCGATACCAGATCGACGATGCGGCGGCACAGGCCCAGCGAGGGGGCCAGTTCCATGGCACCGTTGAGCTTGATGCATTCGGCCTGTACGCCGCGCGCAGCGAAATACTTGCGCGTAATTTCGGGATACTTGGTAGCGACCCGCACACTTGACCACGTAGCGGGATCGTCCTCGCCAATCATATCGACGGGCTCGGCCACCGATATGCGGCAGTGCGCAATGTCGAGATCAAGTGGTGCATAAATTTCGGGGTAATCAAATTCCATCAGCACGTCATTGCCCGCAACACCGATGTGCGCGGCACCGAACGCAACAAAGGTCGCAACGTCAAAGCTGCGCACACGAATGATGTCGACGTTTTCCAGATTGGTGGAAAACCGCAATTGGCGGCTGCTCTCGTCATCAAAGGCTGCTTCGGGTTCAATTCCGGCATGGCGCACCAACGGCATGACCTCTTTGAGGATGCGCCCCTTGGGCAGAGCCAGAACCAGTTTTTCGCTATTGAGTGCGCTCATGTTTTCTTCCGCAATACGTGCGGCCCTTTTATATCATACAACCCTATGTTGCGACATGTGCAACATAGGGTGCTGTCATATACCGGATTTTCTGAAATTGCCAGTCAGGAGAATAACAAGCGAATACAATAAGATGCGAGCTATTCCGCCACGCGCGCGATATTCGCGCCACAGGCGCTGAGCTTTTCGGGCAGACGCTCGTAACCGCGATCAAGATGATAGACCCGGCTGACGGCTGTTTCGCCCTGCGCGGCCAGTCCGGCCAGCACCAGCGAGACCGAGGCCCGCAGGTCTGTTGCCATGACCGGCGCACCCGATAGCTGCGGCACCCCACGCACGATGGCAGAGGCCCCGTGCACATTGATGTTGGCCCCCATACGACACAGTTCAGGCACATGCATGAAGCGGTTCTCGAAGATGCTTTCGGTGATCATGGACGCACCGTGCGCCGTTGACATCAGCACCATCAACTGGGCCTGCATGTCAGTGGGAAAGCCGGGGAACGGCTCGGTCATGATATCGACACCGTCAATACGACCATTGGCGCGCGATACGGTGATGGCGTCACCATCAGCGCCTTCCACCAGCTTAACACCGCAATCGCGCAGGATATCGGCCAGCGATTCGATCAGATCAAGTCGCGTGCCCTTGAGCGTCAATTCACCACCGGTGATGGCGGCGGCCACGGCGTAGCTGCCGGTCTCGATGCGGTCGGCGACCACGGCATAGTCCGCGCCGTGCAAGGCCGATACGCCCTGAACCTTGAGGGTGTCAGAACCGACGCCCTCGATCTTTGCGCCCATGGCGATCAGGCAGTTCGCCAAATCAGTGATCTCGGGCTCGCGTGCGGCGTTTGAGATAACGCTTTCGCCCTCGGCCAGACAGGCCGCCATCAGCGCGTTTTCCGTACCGCCCACGGTGACAAAGGGAAATACGATATGGCCGCCGCGCAGGCCGTTTTCCGGCGCGCGGGCATCGATATAACCCTCGGCCAGTTCGATCTCGGCACCGAGCTGCTGCAGCGCCTTGAGGTGCAAATCAACCGGACGGGTACCGATGGCGCAACCACCGGGCAGCGACACACGGGCATGACCCGCACGCGCCAATAGTGGGCCGAGCACGAGGACAGAGGCGCGCATCTTGCGCACCAGATCATAGGGTGCGGTAGTTTCTGCGATCGTACCGGCGTCGAGACGACAGGTGCTCAGCGGGCCTTCGCCGCCATTGCGCTGCACGTCCACACCAAGGGATTCCAGCACACCGGTCATGCTTTTGATATCGGCCAGATCGGGCACGTTGCTCAGCGTCAGCGGTTCGGCGCTCAGCAAGGATGCCGCCATCAGGGGCAGCGCCGCGTTCTTTGCGCCGCTGATCTGAATTTCGCCGTGTAGCGGTGTGCCGCCGGTAATAAGAATCTGGTCCATGTCTGCTTTCTTGGTCTTCGTTCAGATGATGCGCCCGAGATAACGACTTAATGGGGCGGAAGTAAGGCGTTTTGCGCTACATGCGCGGTAATGTCACGCCAAGCTGACCCTGATATTTACCGGCGCGGTCGGCGTAGCTGGTCTCGCACTCGCTGTCGGCGCGCAGGAAGATAAACTGACAGGCGCCTTCGTTGGCGTAAATCTTGGCCGGCAACGGCGTGGTGTTGGAAAATTCCAGCGTCACGTGGCCTTCCCATTCGGGTTCCAGCGGCGTGACGTTGACGATAATACCGCAGCGCGCATAGGTCGATTTTCCAAGGCAGATCACCAACACGTCGCGCGGGATGCGGAACAGCTCAACCGTGCGGGCCAGCGCAAAGCTGTTGGGCGGGATGACGCAGACATCGGTGTCGCGCTCGACAAAGCTGTTGTCGTCGAATGCCTTGGGATCGACAATGGTTGAGTTGACGTTGGTAAAGATGCGGAATTCATTGGAGACCCGTGCGTCATAGCCATAGGACGACACGCCATAGGAAATCGTGCCATCGCGTTTCAGGCCATCGACGAACGGCTCGATCATGCCGTGGGTGGTGGCCATTTCGCGGATCCAGGTATCTGGCATGACTCCCATGTGGGTGTTCCTTACGTGTTGTTATGGTTCAAATGCTTAAGCCAAGGCATATCGGATGCGGCTCAACGGCTCAAGGCCGCGGGCTAACGACTTGGAATCCCCGCAATCCTAGGGCTTTGTGGCGGGTTTCAGCTTTCTTTATCGGGTGATTCAGGCGAATCGACGTGCGTGTCCGCTGGCGGCTCGACAACGTCTGTGCCGCGTCCACGAACCTGTGCCTTACGGCGTTTCAGGTTATCGCGCAGGGATTTGGCCTGACGCTCCTGGCGCTCCAGCTTGGCTGCCGCACCGCGGCCGAGCTTGCCTGAACGGGGGTTTTGCTCGTCATTCATAGGGCTTGATGTGCCACGGGAAAGCGCTGTGCGCAAGGCTTGCAGGCGCGCCATAGCCGTACGGCGAAAAAACACTGCATTTTCACACAAAGCAGCACTTGCCACACTCACAGCCTTATGGCATGTTCCGCGCGCTTTCAAAGCAACGCCGCCGTAGCTCAGGGGTAGAGCACACCATTGGTAATGGTGAGGTCCACAGTTCGAATCTGTGTGGCGGCACCACTTCTCCCCAAAAAATAAAATCACCGCCCGACCCCATTGGGGCTGCTATGCTGCGTGCAGTTTTTCATGCAACGGCGAGCACCCCATGACCCTGCCCTCTTCCCTACCAATCGGCGAGCGCTGGTTTGATTTCAAGCGCATTGATGATGACATCACGTTGATCTGCGAGCCTCATGTGGACCCGCTGATCCGCTGCAACATCTGGCATGTGCGCGGGGCTGATCACGATATTCTGGTCGATAGCGGGCTCGGCATCATGAGTTTGAAAGACGCAGCGCACACCTTGTTTGAAAAGCGCCTGATGGCGGTTGCCACCCACACCCACTACGACCACACCGGCGGCTTTGCCGAGTTCGATGAGCTCGTGGTCCATACACTGGAAGCCGCCGAGTTGGATAACCCCGTTGGCTTTTGCGGGTTGCGGGCGTGCGATTTCCGACCCGACGATCTGGCCTGTATCCGTAACTCGGGCTACGACATGCCCGACGCGCTGCTCACCGCCCTGCCACGCGCGGCCTATGATTTACAGTCCTACCGCGTGCTGCCAGCCCCGGCCACGCGCACGGTGGATGAGGGCGCAATCATTGATCTGGGCAACCGACGCTTTGAAGTGCTGCACCTGCCGGGCCATTCACCGGGCAGCATCGGGCTGTGGGAAGCCGCCAGCGGCATCCTGTTTTCCGGTGACGCGGTCTATGACGGGCCGTTGCTTGATATGCTGCCGGGTTCCGACATCGAACAGTACGTTGCCACCATGAAGCGGCTACGCGACCTACCGGTCAACGTGGTACACGCCGGGCACGACCCCAGCTTCGGGCGCGCGCGCCTGCGCGAACTGGCCGAGGGCTATCTGGCCCTACGCGCGTAAGCCTCTGATTTATTCTGCTATCCCCTGCTCGCATCTAGCCCTACGGTGCGGATTGGGGATGATGAGCGAGGGCACATCACGTGCAGGCTGAAAACACCGACAACACCGCAGGCAACAACATCGCCAAGGGCATCGCCCTGATGGTGGCGTGCACGCTGTGCTTCGCCAGCATGGACGCGCTGAGCAAGCTGTTGATTGCGGACTATCCGGCGGCTGAAATCCTGTTTATCCGCTATATCGTATTTCTGGTCGTCATCGTCGCCATGGTCCGCCCGCACCGGGTTATCGATACCCTGCGGGTGCGCAGGCCGATCTATCAAACCGTGCGCGCCGCCACGCTGGTCATCGAGCAGGTCATCTTCATCGTCGGGCTGATGTATCTGGGTCTGGGTGAAATGCATGTCATCATGGCCGCCACGCCATTGATTGTGGCGGGCCTGTCGGTGCCCATGCTGGGTGAACATGTTGGCATCCGGCGCTGGTCGGCGCTCGGTGTGGGTTGCGTCGGCGTACTGATTGTATTGCGCCCCGAAGGTGAACTGTTTCAGCTTGCGGTGCTTTTACCAGTAACCTGCGCCATCATGTTCGGGCTGTACCAGATCATGACCCGCGTCGTCAGCCGCGACAATTCATCCAATTCAACGGTGCTCTATACCGCCGTGGTCGGCACCATCAGTTTCGGCGTCGTCGCGCCGTTTGTCTGGGTCATGCCAAGCGCACAGGACTGGGGGTTGTTCGCGGCTCTGGCCGTGCTTGGTACACTGGCGCACATCCTGTTGATCAAGGCGCTGGCCTATGCCCCGGCGGCTATCCTGCAACCGTTCTTCTTTCTGACGCTGGCATGGGCTGTGGGGCTCGGGTATCTGCTGTTTGGTGCCATCCCTTCACCGGTGACCTTAATGGGCGCGGGCGTGATCCTGTCGGCCGGGTTGTACACACTGCACCGCGAGCGCATTAACGCGCGCAAGCAGGGCGAGAACAAATCGGCCTGAGCCCCCCTACGTAGCGTTTAATTCAGCGGCAATCGCGTCGAAGGCATCAATGGCATCCAGCATGAACTCGGTGTTCCTGAAATCGGGCCAGGTGGACAGCTTGACCGCCACCAGATCGCTGCCGGGATCGACGTAAATGGTCTGGCCAAAAACACCGAGCGCCATGATCTGACGCTTGTCCACATTGCGCACCCAGAACTGGTTCTTATAGGCCCCACGTGGAAAGGCATCGGCGTAGGGGCACTGTTTGAAGGCTTCTGTATCGCCGTCTTCAAATGTTGCGCGCACCCATTCAGCGGGCATCAGTTGTTGCCCGTTGACCTGCCCACCGTTGAGGTACAACAACCCGACGCGGGCGTAATCGCGCAACGCCGCATTGAACCCGCCGTCGGCCAGTGCGTACCCGGCACGATCGACGGTGTAACAGGCGTCGAACTCTGCGCCCAAGGGTTGCCATAGCTCGCGGCTGACGATCTGCGGCAAGCGCAAGCCCGTGGCGCGCTCCATGACCCATGCCATAACATCGGTCTCAATCGAGCGGTAATTGAACGGACCGCCGTGATCGGTTTCCTTGAGCAACGTTGGCGGAATATCAAAGACAACCTCGGGCTTGCCCACACGCATGGGCTTCCAGCCACACGCGTAATCAATCAGCGCTACATCGGAGTCGGCATCGGTATAGTCCTCGTTGAACTTCACACCGCTACGCATGTCGAGCACTTGGGCCAGCTTGGCGTCAGCGTAACCGCTGCCCGCCAGTTCGGGGATGACATCACCCAGCGGCACGTTGACGTCGATCTCGCCGCGCTCAATCAGGATCGAGCATGCCGTGGCGGTCACCGATTTCGCCACCGACTGCGACAGGTGCAGGGTGCTGCGTGTCATGGCGTTGAAATAACGCTCATAGACTACATCGCCCTTGTGAATGACGATGAAACCATCGGTGTAGGAGGCGTCCAGCACGTCCAGCACCGATCGGCTCGAACCGTTGCGCGGATGATCAACGCGCAGGGCGTCAAAGTCCTGCTGCGCTTGGCCCAATGCCGAGGGTGGCGCCTCTGCGCACTTGACCTCTGCCGTGGGCAGGACCTCGCGGACATGCTGAAAGGACCAACGATTAAATGGCGGGCGGTCCCAATTGTCCAGCGTGACGCGTTTTTCAGGCGGTGGCGGTGAACCAGCCATGATGGCGTGCTCGGCAGCGGTTAAGGGCTTATCAGACATGATGACCTCGGCGCTTGGTGTGAAATCAGCTTAAAGAAAAAAGAGCCGATGGACTTTCATCCACCGGCCCTTGATCAGTTCATCCTGCGAAAGTCTTATTTCTGCAGGTTGGTCCAGATCTTGTCGTACAGCTTAACGACGGTTTCGTCGCATGGTGGCACGAATTCAGGTGCGGGCGCACCTGCTGGTAGTTTGATTTCCGGTGCGTTTGCAAATTCCGGATCAAGGTACTTTTCGCTACCCATGATGCCGTTTGCATACTTGGCGAAATCGGAAATCAGCGCCGCATTTTCAACGTCCATGATGAAGTTCATGAACAGCTTGGCATTTTCCAGATTGGGGGCGTCTTTCAACGCAGCCACATTATCCATCCAGCCGGTATAGCCTTCGCGCGGATAGGCATACTTGATGGTCGCGATCTGACCGCGTGCGCGCATGGAAGCGCCGTTCCAGTTCTGTGTCGCATCAACGTCACCAGAGGTGATTTTTTCGATGGTTTCATAGGACATGGTGCGCCAGTACTGCTTGGAATTCAGCAACATGGCATTGAGCTTCTTCAAATCGTCCTTGTTCTTGTTGCAACGTGGCAGATCAAGGTAGCGCAGCCCCGCGTTGATCACGTCATTGACGTCGAGCAGCATGTTGATGCGGCCCTTGAGGACTTCTGGCGGATCAAACAGGATCGCCAGCGTATCAATGTCGCCGTCATAGACGGCGGTGTTGACGCCAAAGCTGGTTGAACCCCACTGATAGGGAACCGAGAATTCACGCTTTGGATCCCAATAAACGTTGGTCCAGTTTGGGTCGACGTTTTTGAAGTTATCCATTTTGTAAGCGTCGGTTTTAGCCAGCAGGCCTTCGGAAATCATGATAGCGATCATGTAATCACCAGGCACCACGATGTCATAACCCGTTGCACCGGATTTGACCTTGGCCAGCATGGTTTCGTTGGAATCGTAATCATCGATGGTGACCTTGACGTCGTAGGCCGCCTCGAATTTTTCGATCAATACAGGGTTGGTATAGTTACCCCAGTTATAGATATGCAGCTCGCCGGCTGCCTGTGCCTGTGCGCCGGCAAACATCATGCCGACGGCACCAAGCATTCCCAGTAGTTTGGTCTTCATAACAGAACCTCCTTGGTTGTCATAAATCGGTTTATTATTTTATTTTTTCTTTCGCAGAATTAAGAACAACAGCGTGACAAAGATGACCGACACGAGCAGCAGAACCGTCGATACGGCGTTGACTTCCGGCGTCACGCCACGCCGGATTTGTCCGAGAATATAAAGCGGCAGGGTGGTCTCACCCGGCCCCGCGACCATGTAAGTGATGATCACGTCATCAAACGATACGATAAACGCCAGCATGGCTCCGGCGATGATACCGGGCACCAGCAAGGGTGCGGTGACACGGCGAAACGCCTGCCACGGCGTGGCATACAGATCCATCGCTGCATGTTCCAGCGTCAGGTCCATGTCTTCAAGCCGTGCACGGATCGGCATATAGGCAAACGGGATACAAAATACCGTGTGCGCAATCATCAGGTTGCCCAGACCAAACGTGATCCCGGTGCTGGTCTTGAGCAGGGCAAAGAACGACAGCGTTGCCACGGCGGTGACGATCTCGGGCACCATCAGCGGCATGTTAATCACGCCAAAGACCGCAGGCATGCCCTTGAACCGGCGCACCCGGGTTGTCGCCAACGCGGCTGCCGTTGCGATGGCCGTTGACAGGATGGTCGCGACAATGGCGACCTCAATGGACACGATGGCGGCATTTTGCACACCTTCGTTGCCGAGCGCACGGACATACCAGTCGAGGCTGAATTCCGTCCAGTTCGAGACCGAACGATTGGCGTTAAAGGAAAACACGATCAGCACCAGAATTGGCAGGTACAGCATAAACATGCAGAACACGGCAATACTGCGGAAGCCCGGCTGATAGGTCATATCAAGCTGGCGCATCTGGCGGCGTGTTAATGGCTTATCCATGGTCTTATCCATGGCCTGCTCCTGTCTTACTGGTATTGCGCACGTAAATCATCAACGCAAACATGACCACGGCCATCAGGATCAGCGCAGCGGCGCAACCGAACGGCCAGTTGCGCGAGCTGGCGAACTGTAGCGCAATCAGGTTGCCGATCATCAGGTTCTTGCCACCACCCAGAATAACCGGCGTGATGTAAGCTCCCAATCCTGGGATAAACACCAAAATGGAGCCCGCGATGATGCCGGGTTTGGCTAGCGGAATGATGATGCGCCATAACACCTTGAGACGATTGGCGTAGAGATCAAAACCGGCCTCGACCAGACGGAAATCGATTTTCTCCAGACTGGCATAGAGCGGCAGCACCATAAACGGCAGAAAGCTGTAGAGCAGCCCGATACCAATGGCGAAATCGGTGTAGAGCAAACCGACGGGTGTCTCGATAATGTCGAGCAGCATCAGGCTGTCATTGATCAGCCCTTCATCGCGCAGGATCAGCAGAATGGCAAAGGTCCGCACCAACAGATTCGACCAGAACGGAATGGTGATCAGAAAGACCCACATATTGCGCTGCCCCGGTGGGCGCGTGGCAATGAAGTAGGCCGTCGGAAAACCGATCAACAGGCAACCCAGCGTGCTGAACACGGCCAACAAAATCGAGCGCCAGTAAATCTCCAGGTACGAGGTGCTGAAGGTCAGCGTGTCATCGAAAATATCGACATCGAACAGGAACTGGGTATAGGCCCCGGTCGAGAAGTTCCATTCCACACCCCCATAGGTGCCGGGCTCAAGAAACGAATACACCAGAATAATGAACAGCGGCATGATGCCGAAGATGCCGATCATCCCCATGGCCGGAGACAGCAGCCACATGCGCGTGCGCTGTTCGCGACGCGTGGCAACACCCTCGAAATCTGTGGCCGTCGATGCGGCGTTTGTGGCGGGTGTGCTCATCAGTCCCTCAACACCTGCAAGGCACCATCGGGAATATCGATAGCAATGTCATCACCGACAGTGAACTCCAGCCGCGCGCCATCCCTGTTCTGGATACGCGCGGTAAAGGTTACCCCGCCGTCCAGTGCGATGTGACAAATGGTGTCGGTACCGAAGTAGATAATGTTTTCAACCTTGCCGTTGAGCGCATGCTCGCCACCTGCACGGGCCAGAATGACTCGCTCGGGTCGGATGGCAACGCTGACGTCCTGTCCGGCTGCAATGCCTTCGATTGCGGCAGCCTTGCACTGCGCACCCGATGCCAGCGCAACCGTGGCATGGCCGTTATCGAGGGACACCACCTTGGCTTCGAGAAAGTTTGTATCGCCGATGAAATCAGCGACAAAGCGGTGCGTTGGGTGTTCGTAAATCTCGGTCGGCGATCCGATTTGCAGGATTTTGCCCGCGCTCATGACCGCGATGCGGTCCGACATGGTCAGGGCTTCTTCCTGATCATGGGTGACGAACACAAAGGTAATGCCGGTTTCGTTTTGCAGGCGCTTCAGTTCGATCTGCATGCCCTTGCGCAATTTCAGATCAAGCGCCGAAAGCGGCTCGTCGAGCAACAGGACTTTAGGATGCGGTGCCAGAGCGCGGGCCAGCGCCACGCGTTGCTGCTGGCCACCTGATAATTGCGTGACCTTGCGATCGGCCAGTTTCTCCATGCGCACAAGCGATAGCATACGACGCGTCGTATCGGCGGCCTCGGCATTGGATTTGCCCATCATTTCAAGGCCAAAGCTAATATTTTCCTGTACCGTCATGTGCGGAAACAGGGCGTAATTCTGGAACACCGTGTTCACGGGGCGCTCATGGGGCGGTAAGTGGCTGATGTATTCGCCCTCGAGAAGAATACTGCCCGCCGTTGTCTGCTCAAAGCCCGCAATCATGCGCAGCAGCGTTGTCTTGCCACAACCCGATGGGCCAAGCAGCGTAAAGAACTCATTCTCACGGATAGTGACCGATACATCATCCAGCGCACGTACGGCCCCTTCGCCAGCGCCAAAAACCTTGGTAACGTTTTGTGCCTCTACGGCTGGCTTGTGCGCGGTGTTTTCTCCCGCTGGTGCAGTATGAGACCCTGCTCCCTCTGACGTCGTATCCATTGGCGCTCCGAAGTTTTTGTTTCCCTTATGCGTTTTTACGCATTTCGTATCTGCAATATCACCCTAACACCATGCGCGCACCGCCATATAACCCAAATGGGCTATCTGATTTCCCAAGGTGCAATAAAATATGGATTATTCAAGGCCTTAGGATATAGACTAACGCATGCGCCAAGCTATATGACTCTCACAGAGCGGGAATTCATACCTTGAACGACACCAGCAATGAGAATGCATCACCAACCAGGCGGGTCCTCTATATCGAGGACGATGACGTTTACGGTCAGTTCGTTGCCGCAATACTCAGCGAAATCGGTTTCAGTGTAGACTTGGCCGAGTCCGGCGAAGATGGCCTGCGCATGTATGATGCTGCTCCCTACGATATTGTCGCTGTTGATTTCCAACTGCCCGGCATCAGTGGCATTGAAACCTGCCGCGAACTGCGCGAGCGCAGCACATCGCTGCCATTGGTGGTCATCACCGCGCGCGGAAACGCCAGCACATTTGCCGAGGCGCTGACCCTGGACGTTCCACATTATCTGGAAAAAACCGATCAAGAGACCTTCATCAAGAACCTGATGAATACGTTCTATTCCATCTCCAAAGGCCTCGACGCATCCTGATCGTCGCACCGTGACAGATTTCCAATGAACTGACAGAATACCTCGACATCATCACCAACGGCGATGGATGATATTTTTTCAGGGAGATGCCCATCATGGATAAAGAACGCTTCGAGGCTGGCCTCGCCAAACGCAAGGAAGTCCTCGGTGCCGAGTACGTCGAAAAATCACTGGCCGACGCCAGCGATTTCAGTCGTGATTTTCAGGAACTGCTGACCGAATACTGCTGGGGCGCAGGCTGGGGCGACGATACGCTGGACAAGAAACAGCGCAGTATGCTCAACGTCGCCATGATCGCGGCACTGAACCGCATGCATGAGTGGGAACTGCACTTCAAGGGTGCCATCAAAAACGGCGTCACCCGAGATGAACTGAAAGCCATCATCAACCAGATCGCCATCTACTGCGGTGTGCCCGTGGCGGTGGAATGTCACCGCATCGCCAACCGCGTACTGTCGGAAATGGATGGGGCATAAACCCATGAGCACCATACCCGCGACCATGCGAGCCGCGTTGTTAATAGGCAATGGCGACCTCGATATGCTTGAGGTGCGCGACGACATAGCCGTCCCGCAACCGCAAACCGGCGAGGTCCTGATCAAAGTTCATGCCTGTGGCATCAACAACACAGACGTAAATACCCGCATTGGTTGGTATTCAAAATCCGTCAGTGGCGCAACGTCCGGTAGCGGGTCGGAAAGCAGTATGGCGGACGTCGAAGACGATGCCAGTTGGGGTGGCAATGCTTTAAACTTCCCGTTGATTCAGGGCATGGATGTCGTTGGCACCATTGCGGCGCTCGGAGACGGCGTTGATCCTGCGCGGATCGGACAACGCATATTAATCGACCCCTGCCTGCGCGACCCCAATGACCCCGGCGACCTGTCAAAGACCCGCTATTTTGGCTCTGAGTGCAATGGTGGGTTCGCACAATATACTACCGTGGCCGCAAGCAATGCTCACGCTATCGAAAGCCCGCTCTCACATGCTGAACTGGCGACCTTTCCCTGTTCGTGGACGACCGCCGAACACATGCTGAGCAAGGCCCGTTTACAGGACGGCGAGACTGTTGTCGTGACCGGCGCTTCTGGTGGCGTTGGCTCTGCGCTGGTGCAACTGGCAAAGCGGCGCAAGGCCCATGTCATCGCAATCGCTGGCGCGTCCAAGCTCGACCTGATCAGGGGCATCGGTGCTGACAGCGTCATTTCGCGCGATAGCGTTGACCTGAGCAGCCTAACTGAGGTCGCGCCACAAGGCGGCATTGATGTTGCCGCCGACGTGGTTGGTGGTGCCGGATTTGATGTTCTGGTGGCGGCATTGCGCCACGGCGGACGCTACGTCACCGCCGGCGCCATCGCTGGACCCATCGTGGAATTAGACCTGCGCACGCTATATCTGCATGACCTCGAATTGCTTGGCGCGACGGTCCATCCGCCAGAGACCCTCAAAAACCTGATCGGCTACATCGAACGCGGTGAAGTCCGCCCCCTGCTTGCTGGCACCTTTGCGCTGGAGCATATCGGCAAAGCCCAAACCGAATTTCTGAAAAAACAGCACGTTGGCAACTTCGTCATCGACATGGAGGCCTGACATGAACAAGCCCGTCACCCTGAAACGCAATCTGTCACTGACCATGATGGTGCTCTATGGGTTGGGCACCACCATTGGCGCGGGGATTTATGCGCTGATCGGCGAGGTCGCCGCTGTCGCAGGTATGGGCTCGCCGCTTTCGTTTCTGATTGCCGCATTTATGGCCGGGCTCACCGCGTTCAGTTTTGCCGAGCTGTCGGCGCGGTTTCCGCGTAGCGCGGGTGAGGCCTGGTACGTGCGCGAGGCCTTTGGCATCTGTGCATTTTCCACGGCTATCGGCTTGATGGTGGTGGTCGCCGGTGTGATTTCGGCAGCGGCTATTTTCAATGCCTTCGTTGGTTACCTGCACGAATTCATTGCCATCCCGCGCACCATTGCCATTGGCGGCATCATTCTCATGTTGGGCCTGTTGGCGGCATGGGGGATTGCGCAATCTGTTATTGCAGCGGGCATCATAACGCTGGTTGAAATCGGTGGTTTGTTGCTTGTGGTTTGGGCTGGCGGTGAAAACCTTGCACACCTGCCCGCAGCCCTGCCAGACATGATCCCCGGCATGGGCGACGACATAACCAGTAGCCTCAGTTGGGGTGGCATCATGGCCGGGTCCATTCTGGCATTCTTCGCCTTCATCGGATTTGAAGACATGGTCAACGTTGCCGAAGAAACCCGCGACGCAGAGCGCACCCTGCCGCGCGCCATCATCATAACGCTTGGTGTAACCACCGCGTTCTACATGCTGATCAGCCTCATATCGATTCTGAGTGTCCCCATCAACGAACTAGCCGCCCACGAAGCACCACTGGCGCTGGTCTTTGAGCACGGCACCGGCGGCTCGGCCCATGTCCTCAGCCTGATCGGGATTATTGCCATCCTGAACGGCGCACTGGTGCAGATCATCATGGCCTCTCGCGTGCTCTATGGCCTCAGTGCGCAAGGCTTGTTGCCTGCCACGCTCGGACGTGTCCATCCCGTCACGCGCACGCCATTGATCGCCACCGCGCTGGTGGTTGGTCTGATCATGGTTTTGGCATTATGGTTCCGCTTGGCCGGACTGGCCGAGGCCACATCGTCGATCACGCTGGTCATATTCACCATCGTCAACGCCGCCCTAATCCGCATTCGCCTGCGTGATGGCAAACCGCAGCACGGTGCGTGTTATCCGCTGATTGTCCCGATCCTGGGATTCGTGGTCAGCATTACATTTCTGGGGATTGGCCTGCTTCACTAACCCTTTCCTAATATTTATACGCTATATAAAAATCCGAATTCGTCTATTGCGTGCATTTCGAGGCATCCGAAACTGATCGCCGGGAAACCACATGAAGATTGACACATCCGTATCGTCAGAACGTCGTGAGCGCCATCCCTATAAGGGGCGTGTCAGCGTGAACGTGGACGGACAGGAGATCGAGGGCCAGGTCGATAATATCTCGATCAGCGGCCTGGCGATCAATACGCATAGCGCGTTTGAAAATGCCCAGTTCGTCGATCTGCACATCGACGGCATCGGTGCCGCCGTGGGCAGGGTCACGCGGGTCTATGACGGCGGCATCGCCGTTCAGTTTGATGCCGAACAGAGCGAAAGCTCCGCCGTAGGGCAAGCCATCAGAAAGTTCGATCAGCGCGCCTGAACGGCGGATTTATTTCCTGCTTCTATTCCGGGGCCAGTTCAACGACCTCACGCTTGAACGGCAGGCCCTCGGCAACCGATTCGCCCAGTTCGCGGGCATAACGATGCCCCGACCACACCGCCGCACCAATGATCCCCGGACCATGCGCATCACCAATACAGATCACAGACTCGATCCCGGCGTCGGCCCAATCGCTTTCACGCGCATTCAACGCATTGAACAGCTCAAGATTGGGTAGCATGGCGGTGACCAGAACAACCGACTTGGCTTCCATGGCCTCTTCACGATCAGTGAAGGCACACACCGAGCGTACGCTGCCCGGCTCAATGGCACTGAGCACGCGGCGCGTGACGATCTTCACGCCCATGTTAATCAAGCCCGCCTGAATGCGGTGCTGCTCGAGCGAATTGTGCGTGAAGCTTGAAGCATCGGCATGTGCCGTCATCAGGGTCACGTCGAGACCGTCATTGCGCAGCTTCTCGGCAACCACACCGCCCATGTAATAGTTGTCATCATCAAAGATCACGACGGGGCCTTCGAGCACGGCACCGGCCATCACGTCATCGGGCGTATAGACCGCGCCACCGTCCGCAATCGATAGCGGTGTGCGAATACTGCGCCCGACACCGTCACGGCGCCACGTCGCACCGGTCGCGATGGCAACATGATCAGCAGCGAATTCCAGGACACTATCAACGTCCAGCTCACTCGCCAGATAACTTTCCACATTGGTCATGGGCTGGATCTGGCCGATGCGGTAATCACCAACCCGGCCCCACGCCGACAAACCCGGCAAGCGGCTTTCAAGCGCAACACGCCCGCCCAGTTCTTCGCGTTTCTCGGCCAGCACGACCTCGTGGCCGCGCTCGCCAAGAATGCGCGTGGCTTCCAGTCCGGCAGGTCCGGCACCAACCACCAGCACACGCGCATCGGACGTCTTTGTCGCCACGCGTTCAGGGTGCCAGCCACGGCGCCATTCCTCACCCACCGTCGGGTTTTGGGTACAGCGCATGGGGGCGATCAGGTGATCGCCGATGACGCACAGGTTACAGCCGATACATTCGCGGATGTCCTCAATGCGGCCCTCTTCGATTTTCTTGGGCAGGAACGGGTCCGCAATGGATGGCCGCGCCGCGCCGATCATGTCGAGCACGCCTTTTTTGACCAACGAGACCATCTTGTCTGGCGAGGTATAGCGTCCGACGCCAACCACGGGTTTGGTCGTGACCTGTTTCACAAAGGAAATAAACGGCTCTTGGAAGCCCTCTTCTGAAAAGCGCGACGTCTGGGAATCATTGTCCCAGGTCGACACGTTGACGTCCCACAGATCGGGCATCTCGGCCAGCATCTCGACCACGTCACGGCCTTCGCTCTCACAACTGATGCCACCCGTACCAAGCAATTCATCCACCGCAAAACGCACCGGTACGGCGCAGGTATCGCCCACCGCGTCCAATGTGTCTTCCAGTGTTTCGCGGAACAGGCGCACACGGTTTTCCAGACTGCCGCCGTATTCATCGCTGCGGTCGTTATAACGCCGCGACAGGAAATGCATCTGCATGGTCAGGTCATGACCGCAATAAACGTAGATCAGGTCATAGCCGCAGTTCTTTGAGCGGATGGCGGCCTCGCGGTGCCACTTGCGGAAATTACGGATGTCTTCCTTGTCCATGGCGCGACTGTGTACCGGATCGAACGGCTCTACCGGGCGGCATGATGGACCAATGGGGACCTCGCGGGTATAGCGGCCCGAGGTGCTACTGCCCTGATGAACAAGTTCAATCCCGGCCAGCGAGCCGTGCGCGTGCACGCGCTCCACCATGCGCTGGTGATAGGGCATATCCTGATCGTCCCAGAGACGGCCTTCGTTATGGGGTGTAACGTCACTGGTGTAGTGCAGTTCGACCTCTTCGGTGCAAACCACGGCCCAACCGCCCTCGGCCTTGACGCCGCGCATCTCTGCCATGCTGGTCGGATGTCCGCGCCCCATACCATTGCAGTGGGGTACCTGATAGAACCGGTTGCGCGCGGTCTTGGGACCGATCTTTACGGGTTCAAACAGGATGTCGTAGCGTGGATCGCGGGGCATGGCCTCTTCCTCTTGGTTTTTATATTTTATTATTACGGTGCTACCACGCGGCGCGTCAAACGCCGCCACAGGGCAAAAATAACAAGCGGGATGCTCGAAGCTACAAGCACGATGGGCATGCCGTTCGGCCCCCACAGGTCCATGGCATGACCAACGGTCACCGGGCCGCTGATGCTGCCAATTTCAAAAACGGCAACAAAGGCCGCGTTCGCACCGGCCAGTTCAGCGGGCTTGAAGCGGTCGCCAAGGATAATCAATGCAATGGTATAAAGCGCAAACGCCGCACCGCCCCACAGCGCCAGCACCGGCCAGATCACCCATGGCATGTGCAGCACAAAGGGCACCAACCCGCCGGTAATGCAACACGTCACCAGACAGGCCACGAGCAGCTTATTACGGTCGATACGGTCGCTATAGATACCGATGGGTATCTGGATCACGATATTGCCGAGGATGATCGCCATGAGCATGAACAGTGCGATCTCGGCACTGTGCCCCATGCGGATGCTATAGACCGGAAAGAACGAAATCTGTGCAGAGTCCGTAACCCCGGCAAGTACAGCGGTGGCCATCACCACCGGGGCCATACGAAAGGCGCGTGCGAACGACCACGCCGGGGCTTGTGGCAGGTTGGGCGCAACATGGCGCGCGCGAAACAGCGGTATGGCCGATATGGAAATAAGCCCGGCGGCGACATAGAACGGCAGCCACGAGTCCACGCCGATCACTTCAATAATCAGCGGCCCCATGCCAAAGCCTGCGGTCATGATAATCATGAAGGTGGCGATGATACGTCCACGCGTTTCGCGGGTCGCCAGCGCATTGACCCAGGTCTCGCTCAAAATCCAGATCGACGCGACACCCACGCCCGCAATCAAGCGCAGCACAAACCATTCCGTCACGCCAAACCAGTGGGGCATGGCAAGAAACGTGACAACGATGATCAGAATGCCCAGCAGCATAGAGCCAACCAGCCCGAAAGTACTGACCATACGGCCGATGAACGGGCTGGTGCACAGCAGCGCCAGCGGGGCAGCGGCAACCACATACCCAATGCTCGACGCACTCATACCCCGGAATTCCATGGCCATGGATATCAGCGGCATGGCCGCGCCAATGGCGAGGCCGGCCAGAAACGATGATACATAGATGGCAAGCAGCGCCTGCTTACGCGCAGCCGGGTCCAGCTGCGCGCTCAGTTTCACGCCATCATCCAAATTCACGCCATCCGTCATACACATCCCGATCCGCTAGATTAGCAATAGTGGCATGCCCACGGCAGACCTGCGATAGCCCCAATGGGCTAGACGTCACAGACGAGAAGTTCCCTTGACGTTGCCCTGCTGTGCCGCCTAAATCAGTACAAGTCAATTCAATCATCCCACGGGGAGAAACGTCCATGAAATACCTGCACACCATGGTTCGAGTGAAAGATCTCGACGCATCGCTCGATTTCTATTGCAACAAGCTCGGCCTGGTTCAGACAGAGCGTAACGACTACGAAGACGGACGCTTTTCGCTGGTCTTTCTCAGCGCCGACGAAGACAGCGGCCCGGAACTGGAACTGACCTACAACTGGGACCCCGAAGACTACGCTGGTGGCCGCAACTTCGGTCATTTGGCCTATGCCGTGGATGATATCTACGCGCTATGCCAAAAGCTGATGGACGCTGGCGTGACGATCAACCGCCCGCCGCGCGATGGTCACATGGCGTTCGTGCGTTCACCCGATGGCATTTCCATTGAACTGCTGCAAAAAGGCGACGCGCTGGCGTCTGCCGAACCGTGGGCATCCATGGGCAATACCGGCGAGTGGTAAGACCCCATCATGCGTTTTATCCGCGCAACGGATTACACCGGTAACAAGGCGTGGGACGCCCTTGATGTCGAGGACATCGAGGGCGCCAGCGTGCGCCTGCACTGGACCGACCAGCCCTACAAATGGCACGTCAATGACGGGGCAGAGGTCTTTGTCGTACTCGATGGCTGCGTCGACATGCACCACCGCGACAGCGATGGGCAGGAACACGTGCAGCGCATGAACGCCGGTGACATCTGTCATGCTGGCGTTGGTGACGAACACGTCGCCCACCCCATAGGCCCGGCGCGCATTCTGGTGATCGAAAAGAAAGGCAGCGTTTAAGCGCGCTGTTTGAACCCGCCACGGTAGCGTGACATTAACCGATCCGCGCCCACATGCGCGGTGGCAAGGCGCAGCGCGCGGCGCGTCTTTGGCCCTGCGATCCCGTCGGTTTTCAGCATGGGGACGGGACGCGCGACAGGTTCTTCTTCAGTGTTCAAGGTATGTTGCAACGTGCGTTCGGCGTCATGCGTGCACCGGTCACCCCCTGAAAGTCTCTGGCCTGAACATCGGGGCCATAGTTTCCTTGGTCTTTTTCAGCCTGTAATGCATCCCAGGCCCGCTGCATGTCGTCGTGCGTGGCTGGGACAAGACCATGACCGGGTTTGCCAACCTTGATACTAAGTTTTCTGAATTCCTCATAATTTTCTATTTTATGACCGATACCGATCGTTACATCACCCTTTGTATCCAGGTAGGGAAAGGGGACAGCTTTCTCTCCGGCACGGATATGATCCTTGATGATGGCAAGGGTTTGTTTCTTCATGATAGTCTCCTGATGTCGTGGGTTATCATAGGTTTAACGCGCGCGCTATCGTGGCGACGCGCATTCATATGGATGGATGCAATGCCTTCTTTGCATTGGTGCAAAATTTTGGTGTTCTTAGGTTTAGCGATGCTGGGCGTTGCGGGACCGACGCCCTCGCTAATGGCAGCGTATTATTACACTCCAGAATATATTGAGCCGTTCTGGATGCCTTTGATCCCCGATACCAAGCTTGAGGGACTCAAGCGATTGTTCGGGAGGACATGGAGACCACACAAGTCTCATAGGGGTAGCGTGTCCATGATTATCACGCCCGAGGCCTTCACCTATCAGGACAATTTTTCTGATGACAACCGGCACGATGCCGCCAATCCGGAAGAGTACCGCGTGTTACGAGTAACGCCGGATTACACTGTGGTGGTGGTGCACTTCAAAGCCAGCGATCACGACGAAATTCTGACCTACTTTGTCACCCTGCAACTGCGCCATGACCCGTCAGACGGGCGGACCATGTTATACTATGGTTGGCGGCACGATAACCGGATCAACACGGCGGAGCCTCTGCGCGATGACCTGACATACTATTTGAACCTTCTGGACAACCCCGAACGGCAATATCCACACGACAACCCCGAACCGCCCGGAGGGTGGACCTACATCCCCTTTACCGAATCAGTGTGCGAGACACAGGATAGTGGTCGATGGAAATGTGAGTGAGCCCTGCCTCAAATCCACCGTAAATCCACAATGGTAGCCGTTACGAGCGTAAGCACCGCGTCGGGTTGCGGGTCGGTAAGATGCTGTTGATATCGGTGTTCCCCGTCTCATAACCTACCTCATCATGATGATTAACTTTTAGGCCTCCCCCATACAAAAACCCGGACGCGGCTTTCGCCGTTCCGGGTTTTGGGCACACTCGTCCTGTTTGCTATGTGCATAGATGGCACAAACCATTCGCACAAGTCAAGGAATTTTTTCTTATTTTAGCAACATCTTACCCGCGACGGCGGCTCCGGCGGCGGCGTGCGCCTTCGCCGTCTTCACCACCACCGCCATGCGCTGACGGGCCTTTGGCGTCAATTGGGCCAAGCGCGCTTTCGACAGCTTCTTTGCTCGGCGTCTCGCCCGGCGTGTAATCTTTCAGGGCCACGACCATGGCAGCGACGTGCTCTGCGGTGGTGCCGCAGCAACCGCCGATGATGCGCGCGCCTGCGTCACGTGCCAGACGGGCGTAATCGGCCATGATTTCCGGCGTGCCGGTGTAAACGATCTTGCCATCAGCAAATTGTGGAATGCCGCAGTTGCCCTTGGCGACAATAACTTCCTGCTCGGACGATCCGCGCCGGATGCCCATAACGGAATCCACCAGCGTGGCCGGACCAACACCACAGTTCGCGCCAAACGCCATGACGCCAAGCTTGCCAGCAGCGACCAGTTCATTGCTGATTTCCTGTTTCAGGGCCACGGCGTCTTCAGGCTTGAGGCCCATCATGGTGTGACCCACGGTATCAAACGTCATGGTCGAAACCACCGGCAGACCGGTGCGCGATGCGCCACGGATCGCAGCGGTCAGTTCTTCACGCCCGGAAATGGTTTCAATCCAGTGCACGTCTGCGCCAGCTTCGGCCTGTGCAGCGGCCTGCTCGGCAAATGCTTCCTCGGCGTCGGCCATGCTCAGCGGGCCGATAGGTTCGAAAATTTCACCGGTCGGGCCGATCGAGGCCGCAACCACCACGGGGCGGTCCACCGCATCGGCGGCTTCGCGCGCAATGCGCACACCGTTGTAATTCAGCTCGTGCACGCGGTCCTGCGCGTTGTGAAGCTTCAGGCGATACGTGGTGCCGCCAAAGGTGTTGGTGATCAACAGATCAGAACCCGCCGCGACAAAACTGTCATGCAGGGCACGCACCTTTTCAGGGGCCTCGGTATTCCACATCTCGGGTGACTCACCGGTTTCCAGTCCCATGGCGAACAGGTTGGTGCCGATGGCGCCATCAGCCATCAGATATTCACGTTCAGCCAACAGGCGGGCAAGTAGGTCACTCATGCAGAATTCTCCGGAACTTGTTTTATAATGTTCAGACTTAAGTTGCCGCTTTGGCACGGCGTCGGTTGGTGCGGCGGCGTGGCGCGCCCTCACCGGCTTCTTCGCGGCGTTCGTGCAACCGTTTGAGAACCGCGCGCTTTTCATCGTCCATCAGGCGTTTCCAGCCCGCGATTTCATCACGCGTGCGCCAGCAGCCTTCGCAGAACCCGGTTTCGGCGCTCAGGTTACAAACAGAAATACAGGGCGAAACAATCTCGTGCAACGCAGGTTCCCCTTGGGATACGACAATACTGTTACGTGAGGTAGGCCAGCCATGCCCACCAATCAAGGAAAAACCGCTTAAAACCTGTTTAGAATCAGATGGCCGCGCTTATTCGTCGCCCGGCACGCCGTAACTCGGCGCCTGCGTGGGGTCCAGCGCACGAGTCAGGTACGGCACCATTTCCGGCTCATAGCGGATCCACAGATCGCGCAGTTTTTTGACCGGACAGTCGTCTTCCCAGTCCGCACGCAGATCGACCAGCGGCCAAGGCTGCTCGTGTGCCACCAATAGTGCGCCCGAACGGGTCGGGCCTTCTTCGCCACCGGCGTTGACCCCGGCCTCTATCGCACATAACAGACGATCTGCCAGATGACGCTCGGCGTTTGCTGTGAACGCCGCGACCATGGCGTCTGGCACGTCGGTACTGCTCAGCAAATTGCCCGCAGCCACGCAATGTTGGGCCTCGCTGACCTTGTTGGTGCCGAGGATATTGCTGCCGGTGAAATGCGCCGTGTTGCCCTGTAGATCAACCACCGCAACCTGTCGGTAATCGGCATGCGGTCGGCCATCCATGACCGTGGCAACGGCGTCAGATGCACTGGCTCCGCCCGCCAATAGGTCGAGGACCGCATTTCCAATCGTGGGATCAGTGACATTCTGGGTCGCCACCGCGCCCGCGCCAGCACGCACCCACGGGCAACGGCTGCCGACACTGATGCTTGAGGTAGTGATCGCCACGCCGGACATGCCGGTGCGCTCACAAAATCCGACGATGGAAAACGTCATGTAAACTCCGATGTTTTATTGCGTACTGCGTTGCTGTTTATCAGGCGGCCTTGTCGCCGTCACCGTCTTTATCAAGCGCGGCCTTCTGCCCCAACAAACCAAAGAACGAATCATCGCCATAGGGTTTGAGGATTTCCATGGTGCCTTCGCGGAAGCGTGCGATATGGGTCGGTTTGCCCGCAACGATGCGCTGGTAATGACGTGACGGCACAGCAGGCGACGTCAACGGATAGGCATCAGCGGCACGGTAATCGGTAATCAGCACACGGCGCGGACCGTTCGACAGGTTCGGGCCGCCGCCGTGCAGGGCCCAGATATCCATCAGACAGACATCACCCGCCTTGCCAATGACCGGCAGGGCGCGTGCATCATAGTCCTCGTAATGGGCCGGGTCGGTGGTGCCGACGAACGTGCCATCGCGGAAATGCGTCGGGCGTTCGTGCTGTGAGCCGGGCACGATGCGCAGAGCGCCATTTTCCTCGTTCATATCATCGAGCAGCAACAGCATGGTGATGCCGTCATCGTTGGTGTGCGGATCGTAGGGATGGTCCTGGTGATATTCCACGCGAGTCTTTGTACCGGGGAACTTGTTGTTCAGTTTGCAGTGATGGAACTTCACGTCCGGTCCGATCAGGTCCGCAACGGCCTGCGGGACAGCGCCATCGAACAGGATATCGGCATAGCGCTGGGAAATGTCGCACGGATTGGCAACACGGCGCAGGCGTGGGTGCTCGGCGTTATGACCCTTTTCCAGATCAAAGCGTGCCTTGCCATCGGGCGTATCGGTATCGAAATTCACCGCATGCGACCGGCTGTCCTCGACCCATTTATCGAGCCGCGCCAACAGATGATCCAGCGCCTCGCGCGCCACAACACCGGGGACAACGACAAAACCGTTTTTGCGAAACTCGTCTTTCTGCGCCTGTCTCAACATGCCCTTATCCTCCCAAGCACGCCCGGACCGCACCGTTCCCTAATCGGGAATAACGGCGGTCACTTCAATTTCAACAACCCATTCCGGCCGCGCCAAGGCGGGCACCACCAAACCAGTGGAACACGGATGCACGCCTTTTAGCCACTTACCCATTTCCTGATAGACGGCATCGCGGTAACGGATATCGGTCAGATAGACGACGATCCGGCACACATGATCCATGCAGCTGCCGCCTTCTTCGAGCAGCATCTTGATATTTGCCATGGCCTTGGCGGTTTGCTTTCCAGCATCGCCAACGTGCAGGCTTTCACGGCTATCCAGGTCCTGTGCGACCTGACCGCGCAGAAACACCATGGTGCCGCGCGCAACCACGCCCTGTGACAAATCATTGTCCAGATTTTGCTCGGGATAGGTTTCCTTGGTGTTAAACGGACGAATGCGCGTGTGCGCCATACGGGTCACTCCCTGTTAATTCCGGTTATCAGTATTCTATTCTGCTGCGACCTGAAACTTCGGCGAACCGTAATTCCGGCAGGCATAAATCAATGGTAACGCCTGTGTATCATCACGTTCAACATCGACGACCGAGCCAAGGAAGACATGATGAGTGTCCCAGCGCAGTTGTTGCACCACCGTGCAGTCGAACGAAATCAGCGAACCGATCAGCGCGGGTGACCCCGTCGCCATGGAGCGCCAGTCCGCACAGCCGAACTTGTCACCATCGGCGCGCTTGATACGCCCGGCAAAGGTATCGGCAATGTACGATTGCGCGTCATTCAGCACGTTGATGCAGAATACGCCGTTTTCTTCGATCAGCGCTGCCGCCGGGCTCAGGTGATGTACGCATGCCAGCACCGTTGGCCGCTCGGCTGAGACCGAGCACATGGCACTGACCGTTACACCGCCACGTCCCGCCGCACCATGGGTGGTCACGATGTTCACCGATGTGGACATCTGGCTCATGGCATCAATGAAAAGTTCGCTTTCCACAGGTTCCTCCATTGGCTTGCTCGTCGTCTTGCTCATGTCATCGCCCTCGCGATTACTGGCTGGCTGAACTTACTTTTTCGCCTCGGTCGGTTTCTTGACCCCGGCGGTACCGTCGAACCACTTGCTCACGGCGCTGTCACCCACGGTCTGGGTTTTTTCACCCAACACCTTCTTCGACAGGCCGGCAGCACCCTGCACAAAGTTCAGCGCATTGCCCCAGTCGAAGTTGCGGTAAACAGCCGCCAGATGGGCAAACGGTGGTGACTGGGCAAACAGCTGGAACGTCAAACGGTGGCCCGCATAATCGGAATTCAACAGGTCACGGGCAAAGGCCAGCAGCTTGCGGCGATCATCAGAGACCCAGTCTTCGTTGATGGAATAGAACTTCTGCATCCATTCGCTGGTGCCTTCACCGTTGAAGCAGGCAACGTCCGGCGTCACACAGATCTGACCACCACACAGTTCACGCGCCAAATGCATCATGGCCGGCAGGTTCGAACAGGCATGCACGCGGCCCGTATAGAGCAACGACTGGTTGGGCATCAGCAAGCCATTGGGGCTTTCCTCGGCCAGCGCGATGGATGCTGTCAGGTGGGCATTGATGCCCTCGCGGTAAACGGCCAGTTGGGACAGCTTTTCCTGCACCGCCTGCTGCTTATCGAGACCGGTCTGGCGCACATTGAACAGGGCCGCACCGATCATCATGTCGGCGACTTTCAGATTGCGTTGCACGAAGGCAAATGCCGAATAACGGTGCAGCGTGGCACGGATGAACACGGCGGCTTTGGTGTGGCGATAGAACAATACGTTCTCCCACGGGATCAGCACGTTATCGAACACCACCAGTGAGTCGACTTCATCGAACTTGTTCGACAGCGGATAGTCCTCGGGGCTGCAACGTCCGGCAAAGCCCGTGCGGCAGATCATCTTGATACCCGGTGAATTGAGATCGCAGATAAAGCCCACGGCGTAATCGGAATAGGCTTCGTTGCCCCAATTGGCGATGGTCGGCTTGGTAAAGGCCTGATTGGCATAGGCTGCCGCCGTTTCGTACTTGGCGCCGCGCACCACGATGCCCTCGTCGGTTTCCTTGACCACATGCAGCAACATGTCGGGGTCTTGTTCCTGCGGCGGCTTGGAGCGGTCGCCCTTGGGATCGGTGTTGGCCGAAACATGAAACGGGTCGTCCAGAATGACCTTGTCGATGTGGCGTTTGATGTTCTCGGAGAACTGCGGGTCGACCTCGTTGAGCACGTCCTGTCCATCGAACAGCGACCACATTTCGCCCACGGTTTCATCGCCCACACGGGTTACCACGCCGCCGATGTCTTCAAACACCGCATCGGTGGCGGCACGTTTGGCCCACCAGTCATCCTGCGTGTGCGGCAGCTTCAGGCCGACGGAGTAGTCCTGACCGCCCTCGCTATAGGTCATGACGTCACGCGTGGCCTTTTCGTGCTGCATGTCATAGATACGCGCACGAATGTCGACCAGCGGCTTGAACATGGGATGGGTGGCGACGTTCTTGACCTTCTCGCCGTTGATATAGACCTCGCGACCGTCGTTGATGGAGTCGCGGTACTGCTCGCCTGTGCGGATCATCGAATTCCCCTATTGCCTTATGGCATTCCAAGGTTGCTTTGCTGATTGGCATTCTTGCCGAAACATCTTATAAAGATAAAATATTATTTATCTTGGAATTGGATAGATAAAATTGATCCAATACACCCTGCGCCAAGCCAGCTACTTCATTGCCGCCGCCGATAACGGCTCTATTGCCGATGCTGCGCGGGGCCTGAACATTTCCCAGCCCAGCGTTTCGAGCGCGGTTGCCAAGCTCGAAGACGTGCTCGGCGTGCAGCTGTTTATTCGCCACCACGCTCAGGGCGTATCCCTGACCCCGGCGGGTCAACGTCTGGCAGTTGAGATGCGCGCCCTGCTGGCGCACGCTGGCGAAGTCATGCACAGCGCCGAACAAGCCGGTGAAGAGGTCAGCGGCGAGTTTGATGTGGGTTGCTTCCTGACCATCGCACCGTTTTATATGCCGGGCCTGATCAAGGCCTTTCAGTCGGCCTATCCCGATGTGCGCATCCGGCTCAACGAAGGCATGCAGACCGATTTGGTCACAGGGCTGGAAACTGGCCAGTTCGAGCTGGCCGTGGTCTATGACGTCGGCCTACCTGATACGCTGGAGAGCGACGTGCTGGCGGATTTTCCGCCCTATGTGCTGTTGCCTGCTGATCACCCGTTGGCGGATGAAAGCACGCTGTCGCTGGGCCAGTTGATTGACGAGCCCATGGTGCTGCTCGATATGCTACCGTCGTCGCGTTACTTCACCACGCTGTTCATTCACCTGGGCTTTGAGCCCAACATCGCGTACCGCACGCCGTCATTCGAGAGCGTGCGCAGTCTTGTCGCCAACGGCTTTGGCTATTCCGTGCTGGTCACACGTCCAAGCAGCAACATGAGCTATGACGGCAAGCCCATCATCACCGTGCCGCTCAGCGATGACGTGCCACAAGGCCGCATCGTACTGGCCCGCATGGCACGCGCCCGCCAGACACGCTTCGCACAAGCCTTTGCCACCGTGTGCAAAAACCACTTCGCCGCCGCCATGGCGGCGCACACATAGCCACAAAAATTTAGCGGGCCATTTCAGGGCGTGGCGATGGGTACGCGTGAGCGCCGCGCCTGACGCAACTGGATAACTGTGCGCATCGCCACGGCACCGATGACCATGGAACCACCAACCATGGTCCACGCGCTGGCAGTTTCGCCGATAATCAACCATACCCAGAGCGGCCCGACGGCAAATTCCAGCAGCATGAAGAATGTCACCTCGGCAGCCAGCAGATAGCGCGAGGCGATGATAAACGTCCAGTTCGCCAAGCCGACCAGGACAGCCCCCCAGATCAGACAAATTATCAGATCACGCTGTGACACAACCATATCGCCTTGCTTGACCACTAAGGCGCTGATCGTGATCAGCACGGCAGCCACCAGCAACGTGGGCAGCATATCGAGTTCACGGTGCTTGCGCACAATGACGGCGAAGGTTGAAAACCCCGCCGCCGTCAGTAGCGCCATAACGTTGCCGTACAGCGAGCCCGCACCGAAACCCTCGCCCAGCATCACCGCGACGCCGCCCATGGCGACCGCCATGGCAATAATGGTTTCCCGGTTTAATAGTTCGCCCAGAAAAATCCTTGCCAGTAATGCCGTCATCAGCGGAATGGCCGACAGGATAAAAAGCGTGTTCGCCACCGTCGTACTGGTGATGGATTCCATGTAGCTGATGCTTGCACCAGCCAATGCTATGCCTGCCCATAAACCGGGCCAGCCGATGCGCAGCACACTATTCAGCACCGCGCCACGGTACTGAAACACCAAAACGACCAGCACAAAGGTAAACTGTGACAGCGCGCGGTAGAAGTTGATCTGCCATGGATCGGCGCCTTCGATCAGGCGCACGAGCACCCCGGCAAAGCTGATAACCACGGACCCGGCGATCAAAATACCGAGCGCATATCTCCGCCGCGAACCTTCCATGCCATACCCTTTCTACCGGGCAAATCATCCCGTCTGCGCACTCTGGCGGGAAGGTTGAGCGCTGTCCATCACGATAGAACATGACAATGCGATACAAGGCTCGATTTCCTGTGCGGGGGCAGTATAGTGCCGACATGGACGGAGACTTGAACATGGTGGAACCGCGTTCCCCGCTACTGGGCCCCGGTGACCCACCGGTATTCCAACACATCAATGCTGATGGCGGCGCGCATCTGGTGCTGATTTGCGATCACGCAGGTCGTGCTGTGCCGAGCACGCTGGATGATCTGGGCCTTGATGACGCGGATATGGATCGCCATATCGCCTATGATATTGGCGCAGCAGCCGTTACCACGCGACTTTCCAAGCTGCTCGATGCGCCGGCGTTGATGCACAATTATACGCGTCTGGTGATCGACTGTAACCGCCCGTTGGGCCACCCCGAGTCCATTCCTGAAAGCAGTGACGGCTCAATCATTTCCGGCAATGCCGATTTGCCCGAAGACCAGGCCATTGAGCGGGTCAATGCCCTGTTCTGGCCCTATCATCAGGTCGCTTCGAGCATTATCGGACATCGCTGGCGCGTCGAAAAACGCCCACCAGCGCTGTTTTCCGTACATAGTTTTACGCCGCAATATGGTGACGAGCAGCGACCATGGGACGCTGGTGTGCTGTATAATCGCGACCCGCGCATTGCCAAACCGATGATGGAAATGCTGCGCGCCAAGGGCCTGCATATCGGCGACAACCAGCCTTATTCCGGTCTGGAATCGGGGTATTCCATTGACATGCACGGCACCTCGCCGGGGCTGGCCAATGGCGTCATCGAAATCCGTCAGGACCAGATCGCCGATGAGGCCGGGCAGGACCGCTGGGCGGATCTGCTGGCAGAATGCATGACTGAAATTCTGAAACACGAAGATATTTACCGGGTGCAGCGTTACTGATTAATCTATCGAACAGGTGTTTCTGAGGGGGAGGTCACATGTCGCGATACACGCCGCCGTTCACCATCGGCATTGAGGAGGAATACCACCTCGTCGATCTGGAAACGCGAGAGATCGCCAACGACCCACCCGACGCCCTGTTTACAGATTGTACCAAGCGGCTTGGCGAAAACGTCACCCACGAATTCAAGGCCTCACAAATCGAGATCGGCACCAGGGTCTGTGACAGCCCCGCCGAGGCGCGCGCCGAACTGGTCAACCTGCGTGCTGGCGTAGCCGAAATATCGGCGCAATACGGCCTCGCCCCCATAGCAGCCGCGACGCACCCCATCTCACGCTGGCAGGACAGTCGCCACACAGACGCCACACGCTATATCGAGATCGCACGCGATCTTGGCACCGTTGCCGAGCGCCTGTTGATCAGCGGCATGCACATTCATGTCGGGCTGGGTGATGATGACGAGTTGCGCATGGATATGCTCAATCAGGTGGCTTATTTCCTGCCCCATCTGCTGGCACTGTCGACCTCGTCACCGTTCTGGCAGGGCAAGGACACCGGGCTTGCCAGTTACCGACTGGCGATCTTTACGGAATTGCCGCGCACCGGTCTGCCGGAATATTTCGAGACATTCGTCGATTACCAGCGCCACGTGAACACACTGGTACAGGCTGGCGTACTGCAAGACGCCACCAAGATATGGTGGGACCTGCGCCCCAGCGCTCGCTTCCCGACCATCGAAATGCGCATCTGTGATGTGTGCACCCACGTTGATGATGCCGCCGCCATTGCCGCGCTGTTCATGTGCATCATGCGCATGCTTTACCGCCTGAAGGGCAGCAACCAGCGCTGGCGGCAATATAACCGCATGCTGGTAGCGGAAAACCGCTGGCGCGCACAACGCTACGGCATCGACGAGCCACTGATCGATTTCGGCCGGGGGGAACTTGTCGACATCGCCGAACTGGTTGAGGAACTACTGGTGCTAACGCAGGAAGACGCCGCCGAGGCCGGTTGCGAAAATGAACTGAACCACATCCGCACAATTCTGGAGCGCGGCACCAGCGCGCACCGCCAGCGCAAGGCATACGAGCTTGCCATAAGCAGCGGAGCCAGCCACGAAGACGCCTTGAAGGCGGTTGTCGATATGCTGGTTGAAACCACACGCGAGTCCTGACCCAACCATGACATCGCACGCGGCATCCCAGACAACCCCGACGGGGCGGCAAAGCACGATCGCTATATTGCTGCTGGTTGTTGGTGCCATCGCCGTGGCGATCATGCCGAACTCGGCCAAGCTGGCCTTTCAGGGTGGCAGCAATCCGATTACCGTGATCGCCATCCGCGCGCTGACGGGTGTCGTGCTATTGGGTGGCTACATTGTGCTCAGCAAAGGCACCATTGCCCTGCCCCGCCATATCCTGCCCGCCGTGGCCTGCACCTGCATATCCGCTGCGTTGATGAACTACACGTTCTATATGGCGCTGCTTTACCTTGATATCAGCCTGACCACGCTGATCATTTTCGCTCACCCATTGGTGATCGCTTATTACTTTCACTTCCGTGGCGTATCCCGGCTGACCATGTTTCGAATTTTCTGGGGTCTGGCGGCCTTTGCCGGACTTGGACTGGCGCTTGCCGTAGAGTTCGCCAATATCAGCACAATTGGGCTCCTGCTGGCGGCAGCCTCTGGCATATTTGCCACGATCATGGTCATCGCCATGACCCACGCCAGCCGCGCCATCGGCGCGTTAAGCACAAGCTTTCATATCTCGTTCTGGTCCCTACTTATTTTTATCGCGGTGATCGGTTTAACAGGTGATTTGCAGTTGCCGATCACCACACTGGGCTGGTTCAGCAGTATCGGTAACGGGGTCGCCTATATCACCGCCTACATAACGTTTCTGGTCGCGGCACGACTGATCGGCACGTCGCGCGCATCCATGCTGACGTTCATGGAACCGCTCACGACCATCATGCTGGCCGCCATGTTATTCGGTGAACGGCTGTCTGCGACGCAGTGGTATGGTGTCACGTTGGTGGCGTTCGGCCTGCTTGTCATGGAAGCCCCGCGCGGCACCTTTAGACGGCTTGCACGCGCGCGCTCACAAAGCTAATGTCGCCGCCATATTCGCACGCACCGCAACGGTGCTGGCACCTACGTAAAATGAACAAAAAGGAAGCTATAGAATGTCTGATGTTGGTGGTGTGGCCGGAGAACGTTTGAAGTCCTTTATCGAGCGCATCGAGCGCCTTGAAGAGGAAAAGAAGGCCTTATCGGAAGATATCCGCGAAGTTTATTCCGAAGCCAAGGGTTCAGGCTTTGACATCAAGATCATTCGCCAGATCATCCGTCTGCGCAAAATGGAAAGTGCAGAACGTCAGGAAATGGAAGAAGTCCTGTCGGTTTACCTGCGCGCGCTGGACATGGAAATCTAACCACCAGAACAATCACGGGGGCAGATATGCGCATGGACGGCGTCACGGCACTGGTTAGCGGTGCCAACCGGGGACTCGGACGATGTTTCGTTGATGCACTGATGGCGCGCGGTGCAAAGCGGGTCTATGGCTGCGCACGCGATGCGCAAAGCCTCACCCCCTTACAGACTGCGTATGGCGAGCGGTTTGTCGCACTGCGCCTTGACGTGTGTGATGACACACAAGTCAAAGCCGCAGCGGCACAGGCCCCCGACGTCGACTTCGTCATCAACAATGCCGGTGTGCTGCATACCAGCGGCCTGATGCAAGCCGGTGGTCTGGATGCCCTGCACCACGAAATGGACGTCAATGTCTATGGCGTGGCGCGCATGGTGCTGGCCTTTGCGCCCATCCTGAAGACAAACGGCGGCGGCGCGTTCCTCAACTTCCTGTCCGTCGCCAGTCTGCAGGGCTTTGCACCGTTTGGAACCTATTGCGCCAGCAAGGCCGCTGCCATGTCGCTGACCCAGAGCCTGCGTTATGAGCTACGCGACCAGAACACAGCCGTGTTTGGTGCCTACGCCGGGCTGATCGACACCGACATGATCGATCACGTCAAAGGTGACAAGGCCGAACCCGTAGCCGTGGTTGATGCCGCTCTTGACGGGGTCGAGGCCGGAACCCTCGACATCAATACTGACGAACGCTCGGTTGCCGTGCGCGAACTGTTGCGCGAAGATTTCGACACCATCCAGCAGGCATATTGGCAGCGCGCTGATGAATTCCACGACGCACACCCCGATAAGAAAAAATAAGCAACCTCGCGCGTTACATGGCGAAAGATTGCGGGCGCGGCGGCTCGAAATAAAGTTCGGCAATAGCCCCCAGCGCATCTTCCAGACGATCACCATAGGCTTCGCTCAGGCATAGCCGGACACCGGGGCTCACACTCGCCGGGTCGGCAGCGAATTGCGTGGATGGTGAGACCAGCACGCCACGCGCCGCAGCCGTTTCAACGAATTCACGCGATGACCATGCCGTGGGCAACGGCAGCCACAGGTGTGTGTTCGCGCGGTGCGCATGAAAAGGAACCTCGGCCATGATACGGCGCGCGCGCTCAAGCAGGCGCGTGGTAATGGCTGCTCGCTGCTCAATCAGATCACGCGCGGTACCATTACGGATCCACAGACAGGCCAGTTCCGCCATCAGCGGCGGAGCCATCCAGCTTGTCGTCTGGCTGGCGGCCAGAACCTCGGCAAAGACACCACGCGGGGCGACGATCATGCCAACACGAAGCCCCGGCGCGATGATCTTCGAGAGGCTCGAAATATAAACCGTGCGCTCGGGTAAGGTGGCAGCCAGCGGCTGCCAGTCCTCGGCGGGCGCTGTATTGTCATCGACCACACGGGCATTGACGTCATCTTCAATCAGCATCAACTCATGGCGTTTGACGATATCTGCAATGGCGCTGCGGCGCGCGGTCGACATGGTCGCCGTGGTCGGGTTATGGGCATGCGGCATGCAATACAGCACGCGCGCCAAACCACCGCGACACGTTGCGTCCAGCGCGTCAGGCACAATGCCTTCGTCATCGACCTCGACAGGTTTCAGGTTCAATCCGAAAAATCGCGCCAGATTGCGCACGCCGGGATAGGACAACGCCTCGACCAGCACCGTATCGCCTGGCGCACACAGCGCACCCAGTGCAATGGTCAGGCCCTGCTGTGCGCCGCCACTGACGATCAGGTTGGCCGGGTCACAATCAAAGCCATGGAACTGTCGCAACCAGCGCGCCAGCACCTCACGGTGCCGCGCCAGTCCCTGACTATGGCCATATTCGAGCATGCCATCGAGCGGGCTATCGCGACTGATATCAACCAGCGACTGACGCAGCAGTCCGTCGAGCGGTACAAACGGTGGCTCATTGCGGGTCAAATCAACCGGGCCATCATGCAGCGCGCTGTCGTTCGCACGGGCCTGCCCGCCACCATCGCCGCGACGGTCGCGCACAAAGGTGCCACGCCCCAATTGCTTTGAAATCAGCCCGCGCTGCTCTGCCAGCGTATAGGCCCGGTACACCGTGCCCACATTGATATCGAGATGATCGGCAAGATCACGCACGGTGGGCAGGCGCTCGCCCGGCGCCAACGCGCCGCGCTTAATATCAACGGCAAGCGCGGCGGCAATGGCGCGGTAGAGCGATTGTGTCGCGTCGAGTGTTGGCGGAGTCCACATTGTTCTACGTACAATATAAAGATTGACCCAATGACATGAAGGATTATACCCATATTATAGCAGATAAAAACCATATTGTTTGTATAACAATTTGGACCTGCAACCCGTAACCAATGGCTAAAGGAGGGTTCCATGACGGCACTCAGTGTGAACCTCAATAAAGTGGCCCTGCTGCGCAACCAGCGCGACCTGACCTACCCGAGCGTTATCGGCATGGCGCGCACCGCTATCAAATCTGGTGCCAAAGGCATCACCGTACACCCGCGCCCCGACCGGCGGCACATCCGCCGCGCCGACGTTTACGAATTGGGTGCCATGCTCAAATCCGAATTCGAAGATCAGATTGAATTCAATATTGAAGGTTACCCGACAGAAGAATTCCTCGAACTTGTCGCAGGCACGCGGCCCGATCAGGTTACGCTGGTGCCCGATGAACCGGGTCAGAGCACGTCTGATCATGGCTGGGATATCCCCGCTAATGCAGACCTGCTGCGCGGCGTGATTGAGCGCCTGCATGATCAGGACGCGCGCGTCGCATTGTTCGTTGATGACAACCCCGCCATGGCAGAACCGGCCAAGGCCGTTGGCGCAGACCGTGTCGAACTCTACACTGGCCCCTACCACGTTGCCTTTATGGAAGGCCGCGCTGATGAGGCTATCCGGCAGTTCCGCGAAACTGCCGAGGCCATGCAGGCCGCTGGCCTGGGCCTCAACGCCGGGCATGACCTGAACCTCGATAATCTACCGGGGTTTCTGGCTGCAATGCCATATGTGCAAGAGGTCTCAATCGGTCATGCCATCACTGCCGATGCTTTGGTGATGGGTATGGAGGCTGCCGTGCGCGCCTATGTCGCGGTCCTTGCCAACGCACAAAGCGCAGACGCGGCGAACCGCGTCGCCTGAACAGGTGCGATCTTAGTTGCCTGAACAGCCGCGGACCTTAAAGCGCGCGCAGATCGCTGAGGAAGCGTGCGAAGATATCGCTCACGGCTGTATTTGCGGCTGCGACGGCGGCCTTCACCGTGCCGTCCTCGGCAGGCACTTCAACCATGTAACTGCGCACCAGTTTAATCGTACCCGTGCGCGTGTCGGTAAGCGCTAACTCCAACTCGACCACCGCAGCGGGAGAATTATCCCGCAAGGTTTCCAACCGATGGATACGGCCAGTCATCAAATATGGTGCGTTGGCACGCATTTCCGGGGTGACAAAAATCTGTGCCACATTGGCAGCACGCAAATACCCGATCAGCGCGTCACGCAGCATGACGCTGGGCGGCTCTATCCAGAAATCATAATTATATTCCTGCAGGGCAAGGCCCTCGCCCTCTGCGACAAAAACAATAGCACGCCCCGAGGACAGCCCCTCGGCACCGAAGCGGTCCATCTCCACCACGCCGTTCAGGACGGCACTGTCAGCATCTGGCGACGCGACATCAATCCGGTAATAGCGATCCTGCGGCACGCTCGGCGGCACGCCACACGCGCTGAGCAATCCGGCGGCAACCAGCAAAACAGCAACGAGCGTATGTTTCATGAAAATGCTTTCCCTGTTTAACGTGCGGCTCATTGTGCGGCCTCCGCATTATCGGTTGGCGGCGTACCGCCCAACAACAGCCCCGGGCTCTGCCTGATCTGGCGGCTGAACTCATACATATTTCGCGCCGCACCATCGAGGTTGTGATTGATTGCGTCCACATAGCGCGCTACCGATGCTGCGGTATAACGCAGATCTTCCGCTGTCTTGGTGACCTCATCCTGATTGGATTCCAGCATATCGTTGGCTGTACCGATCAGGGTATTGGTCTCGATCATCAGGTGGTCCATGCTGGTGGCTGCGCGGTCGAGATGATCCAGCACGCCTTCGACCTTCATGCGATTTTCCGGTGTCAGCAGGGCGTTCATTTCCTGTGTTGCACGGCTGATACCTTCGCCAAGTTCTTCAAGATCGCCCGCAAACAACGCAATCTGATCGGTAATCAGCGGCGCACGCAGTGACAGGTCCTCGACCAGTTCACGCACCCGCTGAATAATCACCGTGCCGTCATCTTCAAGCAGTTGTGTCAGCACGCTGCCGCCACGGGTGAACTGTTGCAGTAACGGCTTGATATCGTTTTCTGCCATCTCGGCAATATCGGTAGCGACCGAGGCAACCACGCCAAACAGGTCGGCGGCCTCACGCGATTTGATCTGCCCACCAATCTTCAATGGCGCAGGACTGTCACCTGCCGTGACGTTCAAGCTGACAGCCGACAGCAAACTTGATGCGCCGATTTCAGCGACGGAATCATCAGGGATACGCCAACCCTCGTTAACATCGAAATTAATACGGAATTCCATGCGGCCATTGCGTTCTTCGGGCACGACCTCGATGACTTGCCCGATTGAATAGCCCTCATAGAAAACCTGACTACCAAACTTCACCCCGGTCACATTGCGATAATACGCATGATACTCATCTGTGGGACCTGTGCGCCCTGTCAGCCATGCAACGGATATGACCATACCAATCAGGGTGAGGATAACGAAACTACCAACGACGAGGTAATTGATCTTGTTGCTTCTCATAACTGGGCGCCTCCGTACATTTCATCGCCGGTCAGGCGGCCAAGATAGACATCGGGATCAATATCCTCATTGTCCGGTTCGCGGTTCAACAGCTTTTGTATCCGCTCATTCTTCGACGCCCTGATTTCATCGGGCGTACCGATAAACAATATATCACCGCGATCTAGAACGGTGATGCGATCGGCAATTTTAAATGCGCTTTCCAATTCATGGGTCACCACAACGATGCTCATGCCCAGTGCGCTGCGCAGGCGCAGGATCAAATCATCAAGCGCCGACGACACAGCAGGATCAAGTCCCGCTGAGGGCTCGTCGCAGAACAGCACCTTGGGATCCATGACGATAGCGCGGGCAAAGGCCGCACGCTTGACCATACCGCCCGACAGCTCTGCCGGCATCAGGTTCTCAAAGCCGCCAAGTTCCACGACCTCAAGCTTCATGCGCACCATGATATCCATGGTCATGCGGTCGAGATCGGTGTGTTCAAACAGCGGCAGCATGACGTTTTCACCAACCGTCATGGAACTAAACAGCGCCCCGCCCTGAAAAGCCACACCAAGGCGCTTGCGAAGATCAAACATCTCGGACATGGACAGATCATCCACGCTATGGCCCAAAATCCGCATGGTACCCGAGGTTTTTTCCTCCAGTGCCATAAGGTGACGCAACAGGGTCGACTTACCCGATCCCGAGCCGCCCATAATCACCATGATTTCGTTCTCGCGCACGTCCAGACTAACGCCGTTGAGAATCTTTCGTGTTCCGTAGTGCGTCACCAGATCACGAACCTCGATAACCGCCGGTGGCGTGTTTGTTTTTGCTTTTTCTACGCTCATTACCCGTCCTGTACCCCTCGCCTAACCGAGTGTCGCGATATAGGCGAATAACATGTCCGTCAACACGATAGCCGAAATTGCCTGCACCACCGAGCGTGTTGTAACCCGCCCGACGCCCTCTGCACCGCCGGTCACCGAAGCGCCATTCACCACACCGATCACGCAGATCAGGATGGCAAACAGGACGCTTTTACCCAGACCATGCAACAGGTCGCCCAAGCTCAGCACATCAATGATCTGATCGAAGAACGCCGAGAGCGAAATCCCCAGCGTGGCCTCGACGTACAGTCCGGCTGCGAGCAGCCCCATGACGTCACCGAAAAAAGTCAGCGCCGGGACCATGATAATCATGGCAAACAGCGCCGGGGCGACAAGAAAACGTACCGGATTGATGCCCATAACATGAAGCGCATCAAGTTCCTGATTGATGCGCATGGTGCCAAGCCGCGCGGCCAGTGCCGAACCCGTACGACCGGCAATCAGGATGCCGGTAATCAATGGGCCAAATTCGCGCACCACGGCAAAGGCGATGCCGAAGCTTACGCGGCTTTCCGCACCGAAAATCTTCAAAGTATAAATGCCCTGAATGGCGAGCATGATGCCAATGGTCGCCGTCAACATGGCGATAATCGGTATAGCGTAGATACCGATTTCCATCATCTGCACCACAATCGAGCCGGGGCGCACCGGTTGGCGGTAACGCGGCCCCATGAATAGCCAGAATACGCACTGCCCGATAACCACCGCGCCGTTGCCGATTTCCTCGACAGCGGTCACGCTCATGCGGCCGATCTTGTCGGCGCTGCGCAATAACAGATTGTTGGGATAGTCGCTCACCTTGCCTCCAAAAACAGCAAATGCCGCAGCTTAACCGGTTTGTTCCAGCGCTTCCGAAAGGGTTTCACAAATGGTGAAAACCTTATCAAGTCGAGATAGCTCAAGCACCCTGCGCGCGCCTTCAGACACCGAAACCAGCGTAAACGCCTGATTATTCTTGCGCGCCTTCTGGAAGCTCTCAACCAGTGACGCCACGCCCGATGAGTCGATATAGCTTACCGCCGAGAGATCAACGATCAACGCACCGCCCTGCGCAACAGCCGCGAGCAGAACCTTGCGTGCCTCTGGCGAATGCTGCAAATCAACATCGCCCTCAAATGCGACGATATTTGCGCCGCCTTCCTGTCTTACGTCATGCTTCATCAAGCCACCCCTAAAACGCAGTTTATTCTATTTTTTTTGTCATTTGCAGGATATTCCCAACGGCACCGGGTGGCGATAGATATTCCACCTTATTCATGATTTCACCAATCAAATGCGTACCCAATCCACCGGGGCGCACATCGTCGAGATCACGCGGTGCAATCTTTGAAACATCAACCGCTTGCGCTTCATCACGCACGCTAATCACAACATCCACACCGTTACACGCCAGTGTGACCTCAATCAAACCGTCGGGATCGCTATCATAGGCATGACGGATGACATTCTGGCAGGCCTCGTCAACAGCCAGCACCACGTCATGTGCGGTCTTTTCCGAAAAACCGGCGTGGCGGGCACATTCACTAACCATGGAGCGCACGACCTTCAGGCGATCCGCACGCGACGGCACACAAATACTGGCAAGGGTCTCCAACGGTCCAGTTTCAACCGACTCATCAGGCACATCGACAACTGGCACGTCTTGCGTGCGTGCGTGGCAAGCCTGTGCGTCATCAACGCCCAGCATGGTCAGATCATCACGCAGCGTATCACCGCCGCCTTCAACGGCACCAATAACGCGGCTCAGTCGCTGCTCAAGGTCCTGTGCGTGGGTTTCCCCAAGCAATCCGTGCACGCCCTCGATGCCCAGTTCCGCGCCGCCAAGCACGTAGCCTTCCGTCACCCCGTCGGTAAACAGGTAGAATGCTCCGCCATTCAGATTGATGTCTTCCACCGGGTAACCGCTTTCCGGCACCAGCATCGCCGATATCCCCAACGGCGGTGCGTCAGCGGGGAAATCTGTGAACTGTCCATCTGCGCTGTGTACCAATGGTGGCTCGTGTCCGGCATTGGCAATGCGCACATAGCCGGTTTGCGGATCATAGATACCGCCAACCATGGTAACGAACATACCACGCGTCACGGTTTCGCAAATTTCAGCATTGACCCGCGCCATCAGCAGGCCGGGGTCATCAATGGTTTTACCCAGACAGCGAAACAGACTGGCGGTTTTTGCCATCAGCAAAGCCGCGTTCATGCCCTTGCCCGAGACATCACCCAGATTGAACATGATGCGTCCGTCATCGAGCGCGAAATAATCGTAAAAATCGCCCGATACCGTGCGTGCAGGGATGTTAATGCCGTGGATTGGCAGACCTTCGTCGCCCTCGGGCAGCAGCGAGCGTTGGATTTCAGCCGCCAGTTCCAGTTCGCGCGCCAAGCGTTCCTGCTCGACCAGTTGCTCGGCCATGCGCGCGTTGATAATCGCCATCGCAGCCGAACTCGATAGCGCGCTGAGCAGGCTCAGATCCGTTTCGTCGAACCGGCCATCACCGCCACGCTTGTTGATCAGCTCAATGGCACCGATGCGCTCGTCCTTAACGCTCATGGGAGCACACAGGATAGAGCGCGTTACATTACCGGTTTCATCATCTACGCCCTTGTGAAAGCGCGGATCAGCGGCGGCATCACGAATAATTTCGGCAATATTGGATTGCACCGATGCGCCGACAATGCCCTGATCGGCACCAATGGTCAGACCGGTGATTTCGGTTTCACCGTAACAGGCATGACAGCGCAGGGTCTCACCAGCCTCATCGAGCATAAACAGCGCGCCGCCCTCGGCATCGAGATAGTCGGTAATGTGTGCCACAGCATGTTGCAGCGCCACGTCCAGATCGCGGGTCGAGGCGAACTCACGTCCCATATCGGCGAGCAGGCTCAGCGTTTCACCGCGCACGCGCTCGTCCTCGTCGTTATTCATATGATTTGGTTGCGCCTTCGACATAGGCGTAACTATGCATGGAAGTCACACGCGGGGCAACGGCTTGAAAATATTCGTTAATCCGCGATGTCGTCAGACAACGCGTAAATTGCCTGTGGCGCGCCAACACCGCGCAGGACATGCTCGCCCAATGGTTCCAGTTCACCCCCATAGGCGTCTTTAAATGCCTGAGAAACAAGCGCATTGCGTTGCAGCTCTTTGGATAACCCCTCAATGCGCGCAGCCTCATTGGCCGCACGCCCCACCACGGTAAATTCCAGGCGGTCTGCGGTACCAATATTGCCATAGGCCACAGTGCCGACATGCATGCCAATACCGTAATCCATGTATGGAAGGCCACGCTCGCGGCACTCGGCATTGGCTACGGCAATGCGCCGCCCGGCTTCACGCGCAGCCTTGGCAGCACGCGCACAGGCATCACACGCCGGGCATTCGCCCTCACGCACTGCGTCGCCGCTGGTCTCCTTGATGGGAAAGATCGCCAGTACGGCGTCACCGACATAGCGCAAGACCTCACCCTCGTTATCGAGCACCGCACCGGCCATACAATCGAAAAACTGGTTCAGGTAGCCGAGGAATTCCTCGCGCCCGATAGAATCGGCGATGGGTGTGGAATCGCGTAAATCACAGAACCATATAACCGCATGAATATCTTCACCGTCGCCACGCTTAACCAGACCGTCGAGCACCCGTTCGCCGGTATAGCTGCCCAAAAAAGTTTTCATCAGCGCACTTGCCGCACGACGTTTGGCGTGAACTTCGTAGTAACGGCTAAGCGCAGGCAGTATCTCGTGTAACCACCCCAGATGCTGCGTGTTGAAACCCTCCGGAGCATCGGTTGCAAGGGTCACAGCGTTGATCTGACCATCGGAAAACCGCATGGGCATGGCGACATAGTCGGTTGCACCCTCGGCACGCAAATCGGCCATGATGGAATATTCATCTTCGTCGCCGTCATCATCAGGACTGATCCAGCGCCGCACGCCACCAAGGCCTTCAAAAATATGCGTCAGCGGACTCTTGGTGAACTTGACCTCTTCGTGCAAGGCATTTGAAACTTCAAAGCGCTCGACATCTTCTGCGTCATTTTGCCAGCGATAGGCCATGGCAACGATCAGCGGGTGAAGGGTTTGAATAATGACCCGCAGGCGCGTCAGGCTCATACCGCATTCGTTTAACTGGCGGGCAAAGCGTGCTGTGAGTTCGCGACTGGTGGTGGCCTCCCATGCTTCATTGATAATCCAGCGAGACAGCGGATTGGCCAACGCGGCCATGTCCGACATTGCTGGCATGCCATCGCGCTGCGGCGACACGCAAGAGCCATCTTCCCACCACATATCCATTTTGTTTGTGTAAAACGCGATATATCCGGTGATCTGTTCAATGCCCGGGTACGGAACGTCGTAGCTCCACGCCACGTTTTCCACGCCCGCATCGCCCGGCTTGCCGGTCTCAACCGACCAATACGTGGCGTCTCCCTTGAACGGGCAATGGGTGTGATGTTTTGTCTGACGCAACAGGTCCATGCGCACGTCTTCTCTGGGGAAATAATAGGTCGGCGCATGGCGGGTTTCACGCAGCACGAATGCGCGGCGACTGTCGACGATGGCATGACCAGAGACTTCACCACGAATATGGCAGGGTGCAGGCGTGATCGTCAGCGCGTAATCAGCAGCCGTGGACTGGCCACTGACTGCAGCTGCCAAGGGTTTGCGTCGTTGATCGTTCATCTCGACAACTCCTTACGATTAGCCGTCCACGTGATCACTCATCCGTATCGCAGCGCTCCCGCACGTAAGACCCCGGCGCATCCATAAGGGGTTTTAACTTACCCGCACCGGGTTTACGCGCATCAACACTGCCACCTGCGTAACGCTTGATCCATTTGGCCCAATCGTTCCACCATGACCCGTCATGCTGTTTGGCACTGTTCAACCACGCATCAGGGTCGGCCGGCAATGCACGGCTGGTGCGGTAGCCATATTTGTTTGCCGCCGGTGGATTGATAACCCCCGCAATATGGCCGGAGCCTGATAAGACAAACTTCTTCGGGCCCGACAGAATTTGCGTAGCGCCGTAGGTGCCTTTCCATGGCGCGATGTGATCATCAATAGTCGAAACCCAATAGGCCGGAATCTTGATCTTACGCAAATCAATAGGCACACCGCCCAGCGTGATAGCGCCCGGTTCGCATAGCTTGTTACCGAGATACATCTGACGCAAATAGAAGCTATGCATCATCATGGGCATGCGGGTGTTATCTGCGTTCCAGTATAACAGATCAAACGCCAAGGGTTCGCGACCCAACAGGTAATTGTTGATCACAAACGACCAGACCAAGTCATTATCGCGCATCATGCTGAAGACCTGGCTCATGTGGCGACCTTCGAGGTAGCCAATGTGCGCCATATGAGCTTCAAGCTTGTCGATCTGCTCTTCGTCAATGAAAACGCTCAATTCACCCGGTTCGGCAAAATCCAGCATGGTGGTAAAGAACGTCGCCGAGGTCACCCGCTCATCACCCTTTTCCGCCATATAAGCCAGCGCGCAGGCACTCAACGTGCCGCCGATGCAATAACCGATCAGGTTGACCTCGCACTCGCCAGTGGCCTGTTCAATGGCATCAAGCGCGGCCAGCGGACCATCGAGCATGTAATCGTCAAAGCTTTTGTCCGCCAACCGCTCATCAGGATTGATCCATGAAATCACAAACACCGTGTGACCTTGATCAACGGCCCATTTGATAAACGAGTTCTGCGGCTGCAGGTCGAGAATATAAAATTTATTGATCCATGGCGGCACAATCAGCAACGGGCGACGCGCCACCTTGTCGGTGCTCGGAGCATATTGCAGCAGTTCGATCAGTTCATTGCGATAAACCACCTTGCCCGGCGTGGTGGCAATATTTTCACCCAGCGTAAAAGCGGCAGTATCGGTCATGGAAATCTGCAACCGACCTTTACCGGCCTCAAGATCACGCAGCAGATTATCAAATCCCTTAAGCAGGCTCTCGCCCTGACTTTCAGTCGCAGCGCGCATGACCTTCGGGTTGGTCAGCGCAAAGTTCGTCGGTGACAGGGCATCAACGTACTGGCGAGTATAAAAATTCACCTTTTTTGCCGTTTCAGGGTCAAGCCCTTCGACGTTGCGCACCGTGTCGCTCATCCAGTCCGATACCAGCAGGTAAGATTGCTTGATGAAGTCATGGACGGCGTCCTCGCTCCAACCTTCGTCCTTGAAGCGCTTGTCATCGCGCGCGGGGCTAGCCACGGGCTCAACGCTCTCACCGGCCATACGCTGCGCTGTCGCGCTCCATAGGTTGGCATAGTTTCGCCACAGCCCGACCTGGGCCTCGGCCATTTTCGCCGGGTCGGCCAGCATAGCCGCGCCCATATCCATGAAGGCCTTGCCGATAGTAACAGGGTCGGCGACCTGATAGCCGTTATCGTCGGATTGGCGCGCCATAAAGTCCTGCGCAATGCGCTGGCTGCGGGCCGTAAAGTCCTGAAATGCGGCAAGCATGTGCGCCTGACGCTGCGCAGCACCACCCTCATCTTCCGGGCTGATTCTTTCACCAGCTTGAGATTTATCGTCCGGCATGGTCCCCGTCCATATCTGCCATCGTGATGTAGTCTTTATTCAGAATCAAACATGGTACAGGATAACCACCATGCAAGGCCGTGACCACACAGCAAAAGAAAGAAACCACGCATGCCCCAGATCAAGAAGCTTGCCCCACTGGCTCCGGCACTGCGCGGTGGGTACGCGCGCGACGGTGATTGCGCGGCTGTACATAACTGTTATTTCGAACAGGCTAGCAATGACCACACCATAGACCAGCTCTGGGCCTATTGTGATGAATTATCCTACGCACCGGGAGAAACTGTGCGTGTCCACCTGAGCACCACGGCAAGCACCGTCAATCTTAAAATCTGGCGTGACGGCGCGACGGCGCAAACGCTTTATAGCAATGACGCCGTTCGCGGTGCGTTCCATGAAACACCACCCGATTGTTCGGTTATCGGTTGCGGCTGGCCGGTTGCAATGGAAATCCCGATTGGCGCGGACTGGCCGTCTGGTGGCTACGTCATGCATCTGAGCGCCCGCGCAGACGATGGTACAGAACTGGATTATTACCACATATTCATCGTGCGCCCCGTACCGGGCAACAAAGCCGGACGTGTGCTGCTTGCCGTCGCCACGGGCACATGGACTGCCTATAACGACTGGGGTGGATCGAACCACTACGAAGGCATCACAGGGCCAGACAAGAACCTCTATTCGCCAGTGCTCAGCCTGAACCGCCCATTCGCACGCGGCTTTGCCGCACTGCCAGACAGCGCGCCGCGCATTCCGCTACGCGACCCCCCGGCCATGGGTGCACCACTGCGCTATCCGCACATGGACTGGGCCTATGACAACGGGTATTCCAAGAAATACGCATCAGGTGGCTGGGCCAGCTACGACCGGCACTATGTGCGCTGGCTGGAAACCAACGGTTACAAGGTCGATGTCATCAGCCAGCAGGACCTGCAATATCGCCCCGAAATCCTTGATGATTACGACTGTGTCAGCTTTATCGGCCATGACGAATACTGGTCGTGGGAGATGCGTGACACTGTCGATGCCTTTGTCGAGCGTGGCGGCCATACGGCACGATTTGCCGGGAACTTCCTGTGGCAAATCAGGCTCGAAGACAATGGCCGCACGCAGGCTTGCTACAAATATCGCGCGCGCGAAGAAGACCCCCTGCGTGGTGGCAAGGACGCGCACCTGACCACCATTTGCTGGGACGCGCCGGAAATCGGTCGTCCGGGCGCGCAGACCTTTGGCTTGAGCGGCACGCGTGGCATCTACGCCGGATGGGGTGGCTGCTGCCCGCGCGGGTCCGGCGGCTTTACAGTTTACCGGCCCGAACATTGGACCTTTGCGGGCACGGACCTGTATTATGGCGATGTGCTGGGCGCAGCCTCTCGCGTGTTCGGCTACGAGGTCGACGGCGTCGATCATATCGTGCGTGATGGCCTGCCCTATGCCACGCATAGCGACGGTGCGCCTGATAACCTGTTGATCCTCGCCATGGGACTATCAACGGCTTATGAGGCAGATCATGGCAATGGCAAGCTGCCCTTTATTGGCAACGAAGACGCCGAATTTGCCGCGCGTGCCGTACATGGCGAAGCCACTCCCGAACTGATTGATCGCTACAAGCGCGGCTCGGGCATGATTGCCACCTTCGAACGTGGCAAAGGTTCGGTGTTCACGGCAGGAAGCTGTGAATGGGTGGCGGGCCTGATCGACCGCGACCCCTATGTCGAACAGGTTACCAAAAACGTCCTCGACCGCTTCTTGCATGGGAATACACAATGAGCACACCATCATGCAAATCATGGCGCATGTCCCATGTCATCGCCGCCTTGTCGGGACTGTGTGCGCTTGGCCTGATCCTTATGCCCACCCCGACGGGGGTTGACCCTCAGGCGCTGCTTGGTGGGGCGTTGGTAATGTTTTCCGTCGCGCTCTACGCCACGGGTGTACTGCCCGAAGCGATTACGGCTTTGATTTTTTTCGCTCTCGCCATGTTGCTGGCCGTGGCGTCACCCGGCGCCGTCTTCGCCGGGTTCTCATCGGCCGCGCTGTGGCTGGTGTTCGCCGGGCTTATTATCGGTGTTGCGGTTGATCGCACCGGTCTGGGCGCACGTCTGGCAGATGGCGTGGTGCACCGCTTTGGCGGCAGCTACGCACGGCTTGTCGCCGGGGTCATCATGGTGGGTATCGCACTGGCCTTTGTGATGCCATCAACCATGGGGCGGGTCATGCTGTTGATCCCCATCGTACTGGCGCTGGCTGACCGCCTGGGCTTTGCACCCGGCAGCCGGGGGCGAACCGGGCTAGTGCTGGCCATGGCATGCGGCACGTGGATGCCCTCGGCTGCCATCCTGCCCGCCAATGTGCCCAATATGGTGCTGGCTGGCGTTAGTGAAACGCTGTTTGATGTGCAGTTCACCTATGGCAATTACCTGCTGCTGCACTTCCCTGCCACCGGGTTGGTCAAAGCCATTTTGATTTTCACACTCGTCATGCTGATGTTTCGGGACACCGCGAGCGCAGCGCGCGATGAGAGCGAAGTGCAACCCCTTGGCGGACGGGCGCGGCTATTGGGTGTCGTACTGGCACTCACACTCGGCCTGTGGGTTACTGACTTCATCCACGGCATATCCCCGGCGTGGATTGCGCTCGGCGCGGCGGTGATCTGTCTGTTGCCGTTTAGCGGGCTAGTCCCACCCGAAGATTTCCGCGCCAAGGTCAACTTTCCCTCGGTGATCTATATCGCAGGCATTCTGAGCCTCGGCCCCGTACTGGTAGAAACCGGCGCGGGGCAACTGCTCGGTCAGGGCCTGCTCAAATTGATGCCGCTTGAACCGGGGGCTGATTTCCGCAACTTCATAACACTCGTGGTACTTGGCGCGTCCAGCGGCATGGCAACCACCGCACCAGGCGTACCCGCCGTTCTGGGGCCGCTGGCACCCGATCTGGCACAGGCGACCGGACTGCCGCTGCTCAGTGTGCTGATGACACAGGTCATCGGCTATTCCACGGTGATCCTGCCCTATCAGGTGCCGCCGCTGATCCTCGCCCTGCAATTGGGTGGGGTATCCCTGCGGGATGGTGCACGCATGACACTATCGATCGCCGCCGTCACGCTGGTGGTGATAACGCCGATCAATTATGGCTGGTGGAAGCTTTTGGGTTATTTCAACTAGCGCGCATCAGGTGCCGCCGAGCGGGGTGTCTTCTTCAGTCGAGCGATAGCGATGCTGAAGCGCAATGTTGATGCCCTTAAGCACCGGCAGCGTAGCCAACGTAGAAATCACAACCGCTGGCAGCCAGATCGCCATATGGACCCACACCGGCGGCTGCATGGACAGTTCCAGCCACAATGCCAGACCAACAATGACACCGCCAATCAGCAGCATCAGCGGCACCACCGGCCCATCGCCCGTATCATGACCGGCAAACAAAAGGTCGCAGACCGAACATCGATCTGCGACCTTAAGATAACCTTTGAACAACTTCCCCTGCCCACATCGTGGGCAGCGCCCCCGCGCACCAAGCCTGATAATCTGGCCTGTTGTATGGCGCGGGGTGTTATCCATGCGTGGCCTGATTAGCCGCCGAAGTCGTAACCGGCAGAACCCCACCAGTAGACGGAGACGAACAGAAACAGCCAGACCACGTCAACGAAGTGCCAATACCATGCAGCAGATTCGAACCCGACATGGGCATCATCGGTGAAATCACCCTTGAGCGAGCGGAAATAGCACACGATCAGGAAGGTGGTACCAACGATGACATGGAAGCCATGGAAACCGGTTGCCAGATAGAAGGCAGAACCATAGATGCCGTCGGTGATAGCAAACGTAGCATGGACATATTCGTATGCCTGCAGGCAGGTAAAGATAACACCCAGAGCAATGGTCAGCAGCAGGCCCAGTTTGAGGACGCCGCGATTGCCAGCGCGCAGGCCATGGTGCGCCCACGTCAGGGTTGCGCCAGAGGTCAGCAGGATCATCGTGTTGATGAACGGCAGGTGCCATGTTTCCAGCGGCACAATGCCTTCCGGTGGCCAGACTTCATGTGCCGACATGTTGATCGCAGGGACGGCTGCATTATACCAGGCCCAGAAAAAGGCAAAGAAGAACATCACTTCGGAAGCGATGAACAAAACCATGCCCATGCGTAGGCCGTGCTTAACAGGTGTCGTGTGTGACACGCCGTCGTTGCTTTCGATAACCACATCGCGGCACCAGCCCCAGAATGTGATCAGCAACAGCAGGAAGCCGGGTGCAACAGCAACCAGCGGTGCGCCATGCATGTACATGATAGCGCCAATGGCGGTGGTGATAGCAGCAATGGAGCCGACCAACGGCCACTTGCTGGGGTTCACCATATGAAAAGGATGTGTCTTCGCGTCGCTCGACATGTTTCAGTTCTCCCCCCGGATCATCTCCGGGTTAGTCTCAAATTCGTTTAACCGTTGTCGTCCGAACCGTCTTGCACGTTATCCGCTGCTTCGCGGGACGGAAAGAAAGTATAGGACAACACGAGGTGTTCCAAATCCTTGGTGCTTGGATCGCTCATGATCTCCGGATCGATATAGAAGGATACCAGCATTGGCACCTCCTCACCGGCTTCCAGACGCTGCTCGGTAAAGCAGAAGCAGTCGATCTTGGAAACGTATTGTGCCGCCTTGAACGGAATGACGTTAAAGGTGGATGTTCCGGTGATCGCTGTATCGCTCAGATTACGTGCCCGATAAACGGCCAGCGCTTCTTCGCCAAGTCCGATATGCACTTGTGATGCATCGGGCTTGAACGACCAGTTCAACGACGGGTTTACATTGGCATCGAGCATCACAGTCATGACACGCTCTGCCGCCGGTCCCGTTGCTGCGGCCACTTCAACACCGATTTTTGGGGTGCCTGCATAACCGGTAACCTGACAAAACAGCTGATAGAGGGGAACGGACGCATAAGCCAGACCAACCATGCTCGCAACCAGACCGGCCAGCATATAGCCAACACGTCGGTTCCGTTTGGTGATTGTGCTCATGGCATCCGTTCCCACTATCTTGATCCTTACCCTGACCTTACTCGGCCGGAGCTTTGCCGGTCATATCCGGCATCTGCTCATGGGTGTGGAACGGTGCCGGGCTATCGACAGACCATTCCAGCGTCGTAGCACCTTCGCCCCATGGATTGGCGTCTGCTTTTTCACCAGCGCTGAACGTGCGCCAGACCACCACGAAGAACAATACTGTTCCCGCAATGGTAATAAAGCTGCCAATGGAGCTGACGTAGTTCCAGCCCGCATAGGCATCCGGATAATCCGGAATACGACGTGGCTGACCAGCCATGCCGAGGAAGTGCTGCGGGAAGAACAGAACGTTCACACCGATAAAGAACACCCAGAACTGCAACCGGGCCAGACCTTCGGGGTACTGCTTGCCGGACATTTTACCAATCCAGTAGAAGAATCCGCCGAACATGGCAAAGACTGCGGCAATGGCCATCACATAGTGGAAGTGGGCAACCACGAAGTACGTATCGTGGAAGGCCGTATCCATGCCTGCGTTGGCAAGTGTCACACCGGTGACGCCGCCCAGAACGAACAGCCAGATAAAGCCGAAAGCCCAAAGCATTGGTGTTTTGAAGTCGATGGAACCGCCCCACATGGTGGCAAGCCAGCTGAAGATTTTCACGCCAGTCGGTACAGCAATGACCATGGTGGCCGCCGTAAAGTAAGCGCGCGTATCAACATCCAACCCGGTCATGTACATGTGGTGTGCCCACACGACAAAGCCGACAACACCAATCGCCGCCATGGCATAGGCCATGCCCAGGTAGCCGAAGATCGGTTTCTTGGAGAACGTCGAAATGATCTGGCTGACAATGCCGAAAGCCGGAATGATGATGATATAAACTTCAGGATGGCCGAAGAACCAAAACAGATGCTGCCACAGCAACGGATCGCCACCGCCTTCAACGATGAAGAACGAGGTACCGAAGTTACGGTCAGTCAGCAGCATGGTCAGGGCGCCAGCCAGCACTGGCAGAGCCAGCAGCAGCAAGACAGCGGTGACCAGAATGGCCCATACGAACAGTGGCATGCGATGTATGGTCATGCCAGGCGCGCGCATATTAACAATCGTGGTAATGAAGTTCGCAGCACCCAGGATCGAAGCAGCACCAGCAAGGTGCAAACTCAGGATGCCGAAATCGATGGCGGCATCAGGATGGAACTCGGACGAAGACAACGGCGGATAAACCGTCCAACCGGTACCCGGGCCTGCGCCCGTCAGACCGGACATAACCAGCATGATCAAACCAGCAGCGGTTAACCAGAAGCTGATGTTGTTCAAACGTGGGAACGCCATATCCGGCGCGCCAATCATCAGCGGGATAAACCAGTTCCCGAAGCCGCCGATCATGGCCGGCATGACCACGAAGAACACCATCAGAAAGCCGTGTGCGGTGACCAGAACATTATAGAACTGGAAGTCTGCGATGTATTGAACACCTGGATCCATCAATTCGAGACGGATGAGCCAAGACATTGCGCCACCGATAACGGCAGCAACAATTGACAGGATAATATAAAGCGTGCCGATGTCCTTGTGATTTGTGGACAATAACCAGCGACGCCATCCCGTCGGATTATGATCGTGAGCCATTTTTCTCACCTATTCCTATAGTTGGCCCAACGCAGTCCTACTGGACTTGCGCTGAGGCAATCTTAAAATTTTCATCAGAGACAGAATCGTTCGATGCGAACTCTTCCTTGGCGCCAACAAGCCATTCGTCGAAGGCCTCCTTGGAGACAGCCTCGATCTGAATCGGCATGAAACCATGGTTTACGCCACACAATTCAGAGCACATACCGTAGTACGTGCCTTCGTCATTAATGCTGACCCAGGTTTCATTGGCGCGGCCCGGTGTCGTATCAAGCTTCAGTCCCAATGCGGGAACAGCGAAGTTATGAATGACATCGTTGGTTGCCAACAGAATACGAATATTCATGCCAACCGGCAGAACCAGCGGCTCATCAACCGACAACAAACGTGGCTGACCAGGCTCAAGGTCCTCATCAGCGATAATGATGCTGTCGAATTCAATCTCGTCATGTTCGGGGTAGGTGTAAGTCCAGTACCACTGGTTGCCTGTAACCTTGATCGTCATGTCCGGGTTATCGGTGCGGTCGGTGAAGTACAACAACTTCAGCGATGGCACAGCAACAATGACCAGAATGATGATCGGCACAACGGTCCATACGACTTCGAGCAACGTGTGATGCGTTGTCTTCGATGGAACCGGGTTCGCCTTGGAATTAAAGCGAATGATAATATAAGCCATGATCACCAAAACGAAGAGGACGATCGCAACTTCGATCCAAAGCAGTAGATCATGAAATGCAAAAATCCGTTCTGCCGACGGCGAACGTGCTTCCTGGAAGCCCATCTGCCATGGCACAGAGCGGAATTGCTCAGCCAGTGCTTCTTCACCATACGCTAGGGCACTTATAGCCAGCGTCATCGCGAAGACATACAATTTTTTCAGCATGTCACCCATCCAAGTTAACCCTTTTAAATACCAGCATCCGGGAAATACGAAGACTGACGGCGTTGGCCGTCAAGCGCATCATCCCAGACCAAAATATCCCCACAAACCGTAATGCCTTTGGGCAAATTTTGAGATTTGCTACCATGGCCCCGTGCATTTGCAAAGGTATTTTTGTTTTTTGCCCCCTCGTTTCAAGGGGCAATCGACAGCAGGCTTAGTCTCCCCGGCAATTCAACCACGTTGAGATTCTCCTGCTCTAGACCCTCTGTGGTATACCAAATCGCCGATTCTCTTCGTGCCCATGTTCAGGAAACCAAACCCACACCTTGCAATACCATACATTGTTATGCATGTCGCTAATTTCAATCATGAGACACACTACACATCAATTCCGGTCGCAAGGTTGATTTCTGCGGCTACGCGCCGTATTCATGCGCGCCGTTATTATTCGGCCTTGAATTTCATCTTCGTGAACGGAAAGCATTATGAACAAGTGGGTTCTTCTTATCATCCTGTTGGGCCTGGCAGCCGCTAGTTACGCCAGTATCTTTTTCAAAATGTCCTGAGGGCTTTCGGACAAATGGAAATTGCTGACTTCCCCCATATCATTGCCGCGCTGAATGCTCTGTCTGTGGTTTGCCTGAGTATCGGATATGTCTTCATCCGCCAGGGCAAACGCGCGCAGCACCGCGTCGCCATGATCAGCGCACTGTGTGTCTCTGCCCTGTTTTTGGTGTTCTACGTCATCTACAAGGCCAACTCAGGATTCGCCAAGTTTGGCGGCGAAGGTCTGATCCGCCCGTTCTACTTCACGTTCCTGTTCGTTCACGTGGTTGGCGCTATCGCCATCACCGGTCTGGTGCCGCTGACCGTATGGCCCGCGCTGAAGGGCAACTTCGTCAAGCATCGCCGAATCGCGCGTATGACCTGGATGCTATGGATGTGGGTCGGCATTTCAGGTGTTGTCGTATACGTCATGACAGTGCACCTGTTCCCCTATCACGGATCCTGATACCCACGCGCGCCGGAGAGAGACCATGTCCGAACAATCCGAATCAGAAGCACCTGATCTACCAGAAGCACCCGACCTGATTGAGCATCTGGGCACAGCCGTCGAGCGTGCCGGGTTGGCGCATGAGTTGCGTAGTTGGGCCGGACTGGGCATCGGCGCGTTGGCTGTGGCCGGGGTGTTTGCCCTGTTACTCGCCATCAGCCGCATTCCCGGTGTCGAAAACGTCTTTCCCTGGCCGCTCGGCTTCTTCGAAAAAGGTCTGGTCATCCACGTTGTGTTCTCATTCGTGGTCTGGTTTCTCGCCGTGTATGGCGTGCTGGCATCCAGTGCCACCGCCGTGGCAGCAAATGGCCCGCCACGCTTCGCCATTCTGGGCAACGTTGCCGTATGGCTCGGGGTGTCAGGCTTCGTGCTGATGGCGGTGCCAGCTTTGCTGGATCGCGGCGAAGCTTCGCTGAACAACTATATCCCCGTCATCATTGATCCGTTATACTACGCTGGGTTGCTGATGTTCGGTGCGGGACTGGCGCTGGTTGCGATCCGTTTTCTGCTCAACGTGCGCAACAATCGCGCCGAGCTTAAAATATTCGTCGACATCGGCATGATCTGTACGCTGATCCTGATTGGCGCATTCGGCGCCTTTGCCATGGCTTACATACCCATGCACGGTGAAACGCCCGATGTGCGCTTCAATGAGGACCTGTTCTGGGGCGGCGGCCACGCGCTGCAATTCCTCAACACCGCCATGATGCTGTCGGGCTGGGTGTTGCTTGCATGGATTCTTTTACGCACCCCCATGATGATGCGCGGGCGCTTTATCACGAATATGGGCATGCTAGTTATTCCACCGCTCGGTATGCCGTTTCTGTATGGATCGGCGGGCATTGCCGAAGGTGACCTGATCGAAGCCTTCACCCAGATGCAGTACCTGCTCGCCCCACCCGTCGCCATGATGGCGATAGTCATGCTGCCAGTGTTCATTACCTTTCTGCGGCGCCGTGAACTGCCGTGGAAAGACATCGCCTTTGTCAGCCTGATGCTGTCACTGCTGACGTTTGCCATTGGTGGCACGCTGGGCTTGTTCGTCGATGGCACCGACACCCGCACCCCTGCGCACTACCACGCTGTCATTGCAGCAGTGAACATCACCTTCATGGGGCTGTTCTTTCGCCTCGTATTGCCTGCTATTGGTCGCCCCGTGCCGCTGGGTCGCAAAGCGAACGTCGTGATCTGGCTCTATGCCGTTGGTCAAATGGTTGCCTCGGTCGGATTGTTCATGGCTGGTGGCTATGGCGCACCGCGCAAGACCGCAGGGCAAGCACAGGGACTGGAAGATTTCGGTGCCATTGCCGGGCTCTACATGAACGGTGTTGGCGCAGCCATAGCCGTGATCGGCGGCATCATGTTTATCTGGATTTGCGCCAAGGCCCTGTTACGGCGCTGAGAAACCGCTATAAGTTTTGGTAGCGCGCAGTGTTATGGTGCGCTGCATGCGATTTTGGTTGCAACACGCAACGCGCTCCTGTTTAAGGCGCAATCAGACAACGGCAGCTTGCCAGGATACCAAATACCCATGAGCCAGACCAACGACACCCCTTGCGGCCCTGAAGCAACTGCGTCCGTGGACGCAGCGGCAGAACAAGGCAAGCGGCACCCCCGTTATCAGTTGGTTGAATATGCGCTGATTCTCAAGCCACGGGTCATGTCGCTGGTGGTCTTCACCGCCTGGGTCGGGTTGATCATGGCGCCGGGTACGATCGATATCATACCGGGCTTGATCGCCATCTTGTGCATTGCCGTGGGTGCCGGTGCCTCTGGCGCTATCAACATGTGGTACGACCGTGACATTGATCTGCACATGTCGCGCACCATGAACCGGCCTATTCCCGCTGGCCGTCTGGAACCTTGGAAAGCGTTGAGTTTCGGCGTTTTCCTGAGTGTGGCATCCGTCATCGTCATGGCCTTGTGGGTAAATTACGAATCCGCTGCCCTGCTGGCGCTGACCATTCTGTACTACGTGTTCATTTACACTGTCTGGCTCAAGCGCCGTACACCACAGAACATCGTGATCGGCGGCGCATCGGGTGCATTGCCCCCGGTGATCGGCTGGATGGCCGTGACCGGCGATGTCAGCCTTGGCGCTGTCGCGCTGTTCATGATCATCTTCCTGTGGACACCGCCCCACACCTGGGCCCTGGCACTGTTCCGCCGTGGTGATTACGAGAACGCCGGTGTTCCCATGTTGCCTGTGGTCGCGGGCGAGCACGAAACCCGCAAACAGATCGGCATCTATACGGTGCTCATGGTGGCCTCGACCGCACTGCCCGTATACGTGCAAATGTCGGGCTGGTTTTACAGCATCGGCGCAGCCGCACTTGGCATTGAGTTTATGCGCCGCGTCTGGCGCATGTGGAAGACCCAGGACAACGCAGCCGCACGGCCACTGTTCCTGTTCTCGATCCTGTATCTGTTTGTGATCTTTGCACTGCTGCTTGTCGATAAAGTGCTAACGATCTATCTGCCGCTTAACGGATCGCTGTTTTAGGATCCATCGTCCAGACACGTTGCATGGTCATGCGCCATGTTGCGCAGCAGTGTTGCATAAAAGTCCGCCCCCAAAGCAATTGAACCGCCCAGCGGGTCCAACGTGCCAAGGCGTGCACCACTGCCTTCAACCAGAATATCCGCAAGCTTTGGCTCGAACTGCGGTTCGGTAAACACACAGCGAATGTTACGTGTTCGAATGGCCGCGCGGAACTCGCGGATGCGGCGTGCGCCAACGGCGCGTTCCGGATCAATGCTGATGATCGCGGCGGGGTGGGTTGCAAAGCGCTGCTCGAAATACTGATAGGCATCGTGAAAAACCACGAATGGCAAATCATGCACCGTGGACAGCACATCAAGGACATCTGCACTTAACTGTTCGATATCACGTACGGCACCATCGGCGTTGGCCTGATAGCGTGCGGCGTTGACGGGATCAATTGCGCCCAGAGTCGCGGCCATCATTTGCAGCATCACTGCGCCATTGCGCGGGTCGAGCCAGATATGCGGGTCGATGTCGCCATGATCATCGTGACCAGCGTGTTCATCAGCAGTCTCTGCGCCATGCTCATTAGCGTGCTCATCACCGTGTTCATCCTTGAGCAAACCACCCTCGCGGCGCGGCAATAAAATCAGGCCGGGCTGTACCATGAACTCAACCACCTCAGCCGAAGTGGACAGTGTGGTGATCGGCTTGGCGAGCGCGCCCTCCATGGCCGGACCAATCCAGAACACAGCATCGGCACGTTCAAGCGTCAGCGCATGAGATGGTTTCAGGCTATAGGCATGGGGCGAAACAGATCCCGGCATCAGCAACTCGGGCTCACCAACCCCGGCCATGACCAGTGATAACAGACCGTGCACAGGCGCGATCGACGCCACCACACGCGGGGCGTCTTCGCGGGCCTGCGCCTGGAACGGCACAACCAATACAAAAGCTGTTATCAGGGTGACAAGAATGTTCATGGTCGTGAAACGCAGCATCAGGGTAATATTCCAGCGTACAGAGGATGTCGATATGGGGCTGGCGGATGTAATGTTATATTATAACATTTATGTCAACAGAGATTGCCGCAAAACACCATTCGGCCTTGGCTAAGCATATCTTGCACGCCTATATGATGGCATCGTATTCCGCTACATCGCCGACAAGGAGCACCACCCGTGACGCAGACGCCCTATCAGCAGCTAGAGAGCCGCATGTCGCGCCTTAGCGCGCTCAACGAAGCCGCCGAAGTCCTGTACTGGGACATGGCAACCGTCATGCCGTCGGGTGGCGGGGCCGCGCGTGCTGAGCAGCTTGCCGCGCTCAATGCCACGTCACACGGCTTGCTGGTCACGCCAGATATGCCAGACCTGCTCGATGCCGCCGAAGCCGATATGGGGCTCGATGCATGGCAGCAAGCCAATTTGGCTGAAATCCGCACGCGCTGGCTCAAGGCCACAGCCCTCAACGAAGGTCTGGTTGAAGCCCTGACCAAGGCCTCGGCAAGCTGTGAGGCGAAATGGCGCGAGGCACGCCCTGCCAATGATTTCAAATCCCTGCTGCCCGAGCTCAGCGCGCTGATGAAACTGGTGCGCGAAGCTGGCGAGGCCAAGGCATCCGTGCTCGGTCTAAGCCTGCACGACGCCATGCTTGATGATTACGAACCGGGTGGCCGCACAGCCGAGGTCGACGTCGTGTTCGATGACCTCGCAGCCTTCCTGCCTGACTTCACCCAGGACGTCATCGATCATCAGGCCAAACAGCCCGCCGCCGTCATGCCGCAAGGTCCGTTCCCCATCGCGCAACAACGCGCATTGGGCGAGCGCTTGATGAACGTTGTCGGATTTGACTTCGAACATGGGCGGCTGGATATCAGCCTGCACCCGTTCTGCGGTGGCGTGCCCGACGATGTGCGCATCACGACACGCTACGACGACGGCAACTTCACCTCTTCACTCATGGGTGTACTGCACGAAACCGGCCATGCCATGTACGAACGCGGTCTGCCTGCTGCGTGGCGTAACCAGCCCGTCGGCCAGTCGCTCGGCATGAGCACCCACGAAAGCCAGTCCCTGTTGATCGAAATGCAGGTCTGTCGCTCGGCAGCCTTCCTCGGTTTCGCCGCACCGCTCATGCGCGAAGCCTTTGGCGGCGAAGGAGCCGCGTGGGCACCAGAAAATCTCAGCGGGCTCTATACCCGCGTGAAGCGCGACTTTATCCGCGTCGATGCTGACGAGGTCACCTACCCAGCCCACGTCATCGCACGTTACCGGTTGGAAAAGGCTGTTCTCGGTGGCGACCTTGCGCTCGCCGATCTGCCCGGCGCGTGGAACGACGCCATGGTCGAATTGCTCGGCATCATACCGCCCAACGATACCCAAGGCTGCCTACAGGACGTGCACTGGTACGATGGCGCATGGGGCTATTTTCCGACGTATACACTGGGCGCTATGACCGCAGCTCAGCTCTATGACGCAGCCAAGCGCGCCGATGGCAATATCGAACCGTCCATTGCGCGTGGCGACTTCGCACCGCTAATGTCATGGTTGCGCGAAAACGTGCACAGCAAGGGCCGCTCCGTCGGCCCGCGCGACATTCTGGTGCAGGCCACCGGCAAGCCACTTGATGCGGCTGTATTCAAGCAACATCTGAAGGATCGATATCTCAGTTAAGTTAAGAGGCGAAAGTCACACCCATGCTTGCCCGCACGCCCCTGTGGGATTAGGGTGCGGGCTTTCCGGCGCGCCGTGACTTGGGCCCCATGCGTAGCGCGCCAAGATCCCCATAGTCTTATGCCCACGAGAGGTTACGTAGCGTTGAAATACGTCAGCACACGCGCCAAAGCGCCGGTTCTTGCTTTTGATGATGTCCTGCTTGCCGGTCTGGCAAGCGATGGCGGGCTTTATGTGCCCGAGACATGGCCCACCATGAGCGATGAGGTCATGCGTTGTTTTGCTGGCATGCGTTACGAAGAGGCCGCGTTTAAGGTTATGCGCCCGTTCGTTGACGGCACCATCGACGACGACGACCTGTTCACCATTATTGAAAACGCCTACGCCAGTTTTGATACGCCGAGCGCCGCACCCCTGCGCGATCTGGGCAACGGCATGTGGATGGTTGAACTGTTTCACGGCCCGACACTGGCATTTAAAGACGTCGCCATGCAATTCCTCGGCGGTGTGTTCGATCATGTGCTTTCAAAGCGCGGCGAGCGCGTCACCATCATCGGTGCGACATCGGGTGATACGGGTTCGGCGGCCATTGAAGCCATGCGCGGCAAGGCCGCCGTGGATATCTTCATGCTTCACCCCGAAGGCCGGGTCTCAGAGGTCCAGCGCCGCCAGATGAGCACCGTGCTGGATGACAACGTGCACAACATCGCCGTACAGGGCACCTTTGATGATTGTCAGGATATGGTGAAGGCCATGTTCAATGACCCCGCGTTCCGCGCACGCCATCCGCTCTCGGCGGTGAATTCCATCAACTGGGCGCGCATCATGGCGCAGATCGTCTACTACGTAACCACGGCGGCTGAATTGGGTGCGCCGGGCAACGAGGTTGCGTTCTCCGTACCCACAGGCAATTTCGGCAACGTGTTTGCCGGATATGCCGCCAAGCGCATGGGCCTGCCCATCAACCAGTTTCTGGTGGCATCCAACAAGAACGATATCCTGACGCGGTTCTTCGAGAGCGGCGCCATGCAGATGGGCGAGGTTTACGCCACGCTCAGCCCGAGCATGGACATTCAGGTCTCATCCAACTTTGAACGCCTGTTATTTGAGATGTGCGGACGCGATGGCGCGCGTGTTGCCGATATCATGACGGGCTTTCGCGAAAGCGGCCGCTTCGAAGTCAGCGCTGCGGAACTGCGAGACGTTTCCCGCCTGTTCAGTGGTGCACAATATGATGATGACGCCACGCTTGCGGAAATGCGCCGCCACTTCGATGAGACCGGCCTACAGATTGATCCCCATACCGCTGTGGCACTGGCCGCCGCACGCGAACATCGCCGTGATGCCTCGGTCCCTATGGCCGTGCTATCGACCGCGCATCCCGCCAAGTTCGGTGCCGCCGTGCAGGACGCTACCGGCAGCGTGCCGACGTTACCCGAACGGCTTTCCGATCTGATGGAACGCGAGGAGCGCTACATGGTATTACCCAACGATCTAGCCGCCGTTCAGGCATTCGTCGATTCCACAACACAAGCCAAGCGTGGTGCAGCATGAACTCGGTACGACTGACCACACTGGATAATGGCCTGCGGGTCGTGACCGACACCATGGATACCGTCGAAACGGTATCGGTCGGCGCCTGGGTTGATGCCGGGGCACGTCATGAGACCCCCGACATCAACGGTATCTCGCACATGCTTGAACATATGGCCTTCAAGGGCACCAAACGTCGCTCGGCACGCGATATTGCCGTGGAGATCGAAGCAGTCGGTGGACACGTCAACGCCTATACCTCACGCGAGCACACGGCCTATTACGCCAAGATGTTGAGCGAGGATGCGCCGTTAGCGCTCGATATCATCGCCGATATTTTGCAACACTCGGTGATGGACGCCGAAGAGCTTGAACGCGAGCGCACGGTTATCCTGCAGGAAATTCATCAGGCCCACGACACGCCCGACGACATCGTATTCGATCATTTTCAGGAAACCGCCTATCCCGATCAGGCCGTTGGCCGCCCTGTGCTAGGCACGCTGGATCTGGTCGGTGGTTTCAGCCGCGATGTGCTGATTGATTACATGAGTAGCCAGTACGCGCCGCCTTCCATTGTTGTGGCCGCCGCAGGGCGCATTGAGCACACAGCCTTCGTCGATATGGTGCGTAAAGCTTTTGATTCTCTACCCGCACCACGCGCACGCGAGTTTGAAGCTGCAAACTACAAGGGCGGCGATTTCCGCCAGCAGCGTGACCTTGAACAAGTCCATGTCCTGCTCGGACTCGATGGTATCAACTACGACGATCCCGAGTTCTATGCCGCATCGATCTACACGACCCTGATGGGTGGTGGCATGTCGTCGCGCCTGTTCCAGGAAATTCGCGAAACCCGCGGTCTGGTCTATTCGGTCTATTCCTTCATGTCGTCGTTGCACGATGGCGGCATGTTCGGTGTCTATGCTGGCACGGGTGAGCGCGAAGTCAGCGAAGTCTTCCCGGTAATCTGTGATGAACTGACCAAGAGCACGCTCGATATCAGCGAAGAAGAAACCGCACGTGCACGCACACAGCTCAAGGCCAGCATTCTGATGTCGCTGGAAAGCACATCTTCGCGCTGTGAACAGGCCGCACGGCAATTGCTGGTCTATAACCGCATCGTGCCGCTCGAGGAAACCGTCGCCAAGATCGACGCTGTCGACGCGGCTGCAGTCATGAGTGTCGCCAAACGCATGATCGCTACACCGCTGACCGTCACGGCCCTTGGTCCCGTGGGCGGCATTGAACCATTTGATGCCACCGCTGGCAGGCTGCACTAAGCACACCATGAGCACACTCGCGCCCAGCGAACACAAAACCAGCGTCGTACTGTTTGATCTGGGTGGCGTGATCGTTGAGCTTGGCGGCATCGAGCACTGGAAGTCCCTGTCGGGTCAGTCCGACGATGTCGACATGTGGCGGCGCTGGTTGCACTGCCCGGTGGTAAAAGCTTACGAAAGCGGACGCTGCTCCAGCGACGAATTCGCCAGCCGCATGGTCCAGGAACACAGTCTGCCGGTCAGCGCCAATCAATTCATCACGGCTTTTACAGCATGGCCCAAAGGCCTGTTCCCCGGCGCACGCGACGTCGTTGCCGATGTCCATGACGACGTTATGGTCGGTTGTTTCTCCAACACCAGCGACCTGCATTGGCACGAACGTCTGGTCCCGATGGGGGCCGAGGATATGTTTGCCTTGCGCTTTCTGTCTTTTGAAATGGGTCATGTTAAACCCGACGCCGGGTCGTTTGCGTATGTTGCCGAGGCTCTGGGCCATGCACCGCAAGCCATCTTGTTCATTGACGATAATCCGGTCAATGTGGATGGCGCTCGTGAGCACGGATTTGATGCGCACGTAGCGCACGGACCCGATAGCGCACGCGCGATCCTGCAAGCCAGAGGGCTTTTGAAGACCCGTTAAACCAAAGGGAATACCGCGAATGGGTGAGCCAGCCTTTCACGCTCTGAGCGAAGATCAGGTTTCAACATTCCAGCGTGATGGCGCGCTTGTTCTGCCCGGTGTGCTGGCCCCTTGGGTGGACTCCATAAGCGACGGCGTGGCACGGCTAGAGGCTGAGCCCGATAAATTCATCAACGAGAATTCCAAAATCGGCGAAGACGGCCACTTCTGGAACAGTTACTGCAACTGGCCTGACATCCCGGAGTTCCGCAGCTTTATCGAGCAATCACCCGTCGCCTCGATCGCCGCACAGGCCATGGCATCAAACACCGCACAGATTTTTCATGAACACCTGGTGGTCAAGGAACCCGGCACCGCCAAGGCCACCCCATGGCACCACGATTACCCCTACTATAGCATTGAGGGCAAACAGGCGCTCAGTGTCTGGCTGGCGCTCGACAGTGTTCCGGCAGACGGGGCCGTGCGCTTTGTCGCCGGGTCGCACCGCTGGGGGCGACTGTTCCAGCCCCGTTGGTTCAAGGATGGTTGCGGGTACGGCTACGACGATATGGAACTCGATAACGTGCCCGACATCGACGCTGAACAAGCTGCTGATCCATCGACATACCGGATTCTAAACTGGGCATGCGAGCCCGGTGATGCCGTGCTGTTTGATTTCCGCACCCTGCACGGTACCAGCGATGCCAAACTGGAACATCGCCGCCGTGGCTTTGCCACGCGCTGGATGGGCGATGACGTAGCCTACAGGGAACGCCCGGTCAAAACCTCACCGGACTTTCCCGGCATCGACCTGAAGACCGGCGATCGCATGCGCGAAGACTGGTTCCCCGTTATCTGGCGTGCGAATGAAACGCGCTAACCGCATGCCCGCAATTTTTAATTGAAATTTTATTTGATATTTTTTATCATTTTCCATGCGCCCTCATCACGTAATACGTGCGCACGACACGTAGCGAAAGCCATATGCAAACAGGGAACGAGCCATGGAAGCGTATTTAGGAATAATCGGATTGGGTGCCGTTGGAATCGTAGCTATCGTCGTCGGCGTAAAATTACACCGATAAGAAAACTGGCATGCAAATACTTACGGCCCCTTCGGTTTCGTCGACGGGGCCGTTTTCTATTGAGCGTACAGCCGGACGTTTAATCGGCCTGACTGGTGTCGAAATATTCTTCTACCAGATGATAAATGGTTTCCGCATCGTCCGATGAGCTGACCACGATATTGGAATTTTCCCCGTAAATATTCATGACATAGCCACGCGCCGCGCAGACTTTTTCCAGCGCCATGGCGAAGGGCATGATCATTTGATCGTTCAGGCTCTCGGCATCAGGGCAGTCTTCCATGCGCTTGATCAATTCAGCCATATAGGCTTCCGGGTTTGATTTTCCAGCGCTGCGGCGCTGTTGGCCGCCGCCCGAGGCGGCAGGTTTCTTACGGGACATAATAAAATACTCTGATTAGGGGATTGCGAGTTTACGCGTGTCCGGCAACATCGGAAAGCATCAACGGATCAATACCGATCTTTGCCATGGCGCGTGCCCACTTGGCATCCAGATCGCCGCCAAACAGCAGATCATTATCAGCTGCAACGCTTAACCAGCCATTGGCGCGGATTTCAGTATCAAGCTGCCCCGCGCCCCAACCTGCATAACCCAGCGCCAGCATGCTTTCGCGTGGCCCACCGCCGTCTGCCATGGCGCGCAGGATATCCACAGTCGCAGTCAGCGCCACCGTTTCGTCTACGACCAGGGTACCGTCCTGCATGTAATCAGGTGAATGCAAAACAAAGCCGCGTCCGGATTCCACAGGTCCGCCAAACTGAACCTGAATGGGGGCCGCGATGGGTTCGGGGTCAATCCCGAGCTGATCAAGCAGGTCGGGAAAGGTCAGCGATTCCATCTCACGATTAACCACCAGCCCCATAGCTCCATCTTCAGTATGGGCACAAATATAGATCACCGACTTGTCGAAACGGGGATCACCAATGCCGGGCATGGCAACCAGAAGCTGACCAGTGAGATAGAGGTCTGTCTCTATATCAGAAAACGAATCGCCGAATGTGTTCTGGGTCATAACATTTACCTTTCACGCGAAAGGGCTACTTGATTTATTTGAATACAATACTACGCAAACCTTACGGCAACATGATAATTATGACATAAGCTTGAAGCCGGACAAAGCAATGGAATGTACTAATTTTCATGCCATAGGGTTCAAATCATTGTGAGCTGGCAGAAAAAGCTGTTTTTTGTGAATATTCCAGACATTGTGCCTATATTCCGATACATTCCAGCACCGTGCGCAGAGACAACACGCAACACATAAATGTTCCAGATACCGGCTCAAATGACTCCACAACGCCCCCGTAAAAAACGTTTTTCCACACTGGCAGCGCTCTGCCTCAGCGCATGTATTGCCCTCATCGGTGCCATAAGCACGCCTGCAGGCGCTGAGATGTCCTCGCAATGGGTTGATCAGGACGCCGCCTCCATACGACTGATTTCTGCCACGCAAGGCACAGGCGATGGCAGCGCACCGCTTACCTTTGGTCTGGAGTTTCAGTTAAAGGATGGCTGGAAAATCTATTGGCGTTCACCGGGTGATGCCGGTTTTCCACCCAAGCCAGACTGGAGCACATCGAGCAATGTCGCCGACGTCACCATGCGTTGGCCCGCACCGGTACGCTTTTCAATCCTTGGGTTTGAAACGCTGGGCTACAAAAAGGAAGTTGTCTTCCCCCTCGATGTCACACCAGCGCGCACAGGTGAAGCCATCACCCTATCGGGCAGCATCGATTACCTGATCTGTTCGGACATCTGCATACCCGATACCGTGCAGGTCAGCCTGAACGTTCCGCCCGGTGAGCCCGTGGCAAGCAAGCAAGCCCACCTGATCAACAAATACGCTGTGCGGGTGCCGGGCGACGGCAAGGCGCATGGCCTGCGCATCGCCTCTCTGGCGCTCGATACAACCCAGCCCAAGCCCACTATACAGGTTGTTGTCAGCAGCGCCGAAGGGCTGGCGTTTGCGAGCCCTGACATCTTTATGGAAGGCCCTGCTGATCTAGGTTTCTCTCCACCCAGCGTGCGCATCGAACCCGATGGCCTGCGCGCCATACTTGATGTTGAACTAATCAACAGCGAAAACGTCGATGCGGATTTAAGCGCTGCCACGTTCACCGCCACCTTGGTGGATGGCAAACGTTCGATTGAAGGTACCCTGACACCGAACGCTGGAACATCGCTACAACCTGTCGGACAGCAAGTCGCCACGGTTTCATTAATCAGCATTCTGGCACTGGCCTTCCTCGGCGGATTGATCCTCAACCTCATGCCCTGCGTGCTGCCAGTGCTGTCCATCAAGCTACTTGGCGTGGTCAGCCACGGCGGCTCTGATGCGCGCGCCGTGCGCCGCAGCTTTCTGGCCTCCGCCGCCGGGATTGTGACCTCGTTTCTGATTTTGGCTGGGGCACTTGCAGCTCTGAAATCTGCTGGGGCGGCCATCGGATGGGGTATTCAGTTCCAGCAACCGTGGTTCCTGATCGCCATGGCGCTGATCATCACCGTGTTTGCCTGTAATCTATGGGGTTGGTTTGAGGTCCGCCTGCCCTCAAGCATGGATTCTACGCTGGCCCACGTCGGACACGGACATGGTGTGTTAAATCACTTTCTCACCGGCATGCTGGCGACCCTGCTTGCAACACCCTGCTCGGCACCATTTCTGGGCACAGCAGTGGGCTTTGCACTGGCCCGCGGCACGAGTGAAATCATGATCATCTTTGCCGTCCTTGGTATCGGGCTGGCGAGCCCATATATCCTTGTTGCCGCCGCGCCCAGGCTGGCCACGCGTCTGCCCAAACCTGGCGGCTGGATGCTCGTGCTGCGCCGCGTGCTCGGCGTCGCACTGGCAGGCACCACCGGTTGGCTGTTGTGGGTGCTGTATGTCCAGTTAGGCTCTACGCCTGCCGTGGTGATCGGCATTATCCTGAGCGCATTAATCGCAGCGCTATACATACGCCACCGCGTGAATTCGCTACGCAGCATTCCCGCATTGGGGCTGGTCGCTGCATTGGGCATCGCAGCGCTGTTGGTGCCCTATGGCATCGATAGCACAGCCCAGACGAAGGCCAGTGCGGACAGCAAAGCACTCGACGGATTGTGGCAACCGTTCGAGCGTGAGCGCATCGCACAACTTGTTGAGCAGGGGCAAGTCGTGTTTGTTGATGTAACGGCTGAGTGGTGCATTTCCTGTTTGGTTAACAAGAACTTCGTGCTCGCAGCCGACCCTGTTTTCATGCGGCTCAATGTTGAAAATACAGTGGTCATGCAGGCCGACTGGACCTTGCCCGATCCACGCATTACGGCGTACCTGACAAGCTTCGAGCGCTACGGCATTCCTTTTAACGCAGTCTACGGCCCCGGCGCGCCGCAAGGCATTGTCCTGCCAGAGTTGCTGCGTTCCGATGCCGTGCTGCGCGCACTGGAGAAGGCAGCAGGAAATTCCTGAAAATATTTATGCTGATATACTAGACATCACAGCCCCACACCCTATGTGCCTATGCACTGAAGAAAAACAAAGGAATACAATGATGAGCATTTCCGTCGGCGACAAGATGCCCAGCGTGACCCTTCACGTGATGGGCGAAAATGGCCCGGAAGCCCTGAGTAGTGATGACCTGTTTGACGGCAAGAAAGTCGCCCTGTTCGGCCTGCCCGGTGCATTTACGCCAACCTGCTCAGCCAAGCATGTGCCGGGTTTCCTTGCGAACGCAGACGCGCTCGCTGCCAAGGGCATCGACGCCATTGCCTGCGTATCCGTCAACGACGCCTTCGTCATGGGTGCGTGGGGCAAGGATCAAGGCGTTGGCGACACGGTCATGATGGTTAGCGATGGCAATGCCGATCTGGCCAAGGCCATAGGGCTGGAGTTCGACCTGACAAAGCGTGGCTTCGGCATCCGCTGCAAGCGTTTTTCCATGGTTGTTGATAATGGCACCGTACAGAGTATCAATCTGGAAGACGATGGCGGTTACGAGGTCACCAGCGCCGAGCACATGCTCGCCAATCTCTGATCATCGCGCCAGTTGAATAAAAATCCCCGCTCTGGAAACAGTCCGGGGATTTTTAGTGCGCGATCAATAGCCTTCGCCGCGATCAATTTCGTGCAACAGGGGCTCACCTGCCTTCATGCGGCGATAGTTCTCCGCCACATCGGCCATGCCGTCGATGACGTTCCAACCCGACACGTGCGGCGTGATGGTAACCTGCGGGTGATCCCAATACGGGTGGTCCACAGGCAACGGTTCGCTATGGAAAACATCGAGCACGGCATGCGTCGGGCAGTTTTGCGCCAACGCGGCCAACAGATCATCATCAACGATCAGATCGCCACGCCCGACATTGATTAGCGTCGCGCCGGATTTACACACGGCCAACGTATCGGCATTCATCAGGCCACGCGTGCGCTGCGTAGACGGTAAAATCGAAACCACGTAATCACTTTCGCCCAACACGCTCTTAAGCGCATCATCGCCAGCGCGGCAATCAACACCCTCGATATTTTTGGGCGAGCGGCTCCACCCGATGGTGCGAAATTCAAGTGCAGCAAAGGCGCGCGCAATACGTCCGCCGATATGGCCCAGCCCAAGCACCGCAACGCTCACATCCGGGGTCAGTTTGGGGGCGTAGGCTTTCCAGCGGTGATCGCGCTGGTTTTGTGCGTACTGTCGCACATGGCGGTGTTCGCCCAATACATAGTGCAGAGCGTATTCGGTGATTTCGCGTGCCGCCGCGCCCGATTTCAGCCGCGCAATACGCACGCCCGGTGCGAGGTCAGGGTCACGCACCATGCTTTCGGCACCAGCGCCCAGCTTCTGTACAAGCTTCAGGTTGGGCATGCGCTCCGCCACCCCCGGCGTTAATTTATCGGTGATTAGCATCTCAATATCCTCGCCCGGATCAATGTCAGGCCAGCAACGGATATCGACACCGGGCAACGCAGGCGCAAGCTGATCGCGCACCCATTCGGGGCTTTCCCAGTCATTCATATCAATGGTGATAGCAATCGCCATGCGGTCGTCCTTATTCGGCGTGTTTAGCCGTTGTCACGAATATCTTCAGCAGCGGCGCGCGCCAGATCATCGGCTCGCTCGTTTTCAGGATGTCCAGCGTGACCCTTGACCCAGTGCAGGGTGACATTATGGCGCTGCATCTGCTCATCAAGCTCACGCCACAGGTCATCGTTTTTTACCGGCTTTTTCGCAGCGGTTTTCCAGCCGTTGCGCTTCCAGTTGTGAATCCACTTGGTAATGCCGTCACGCACATACGTACTGTCGGTATAGATTTCCACTTGCACTGCACGACTGAGCCCCTGCAAGGCGCGGATTGCCGCCATCAGTTCCATGCGGTTATTGGTGGTTGCGGGCTCACCACCCGAAAGCTCTTTCTCGCTGCCATTCCAGCGCAACACGACGCCCCAGCCGCCCGGTCCGGGATTCCCCAGACATGATCCATCGGTGTACATGGAAACGATTTTGGCCTTTTGCTCGCTCATCGATATAGCACTCTCAATCCAGACCATAGGAAGCAGCGGTTTTCACGCCTTGGTGAAAGCGCAGCTTGCCGACATATTCCATGGGGTTCTTTGGCACCACCAAGGCGTTTGCCGGGGTGTTGAGCCAGTCATACAGCCGTGTCAGCAAAAACCGGATCGCCGCACCACGCGCCAGCACAGGCAGCGCATTCAGTTCATCATCAGAGAATCCGCGCACACTACGATAGGCCGAAAGCATGCGGCGCGCCTTGGTCACATTGAAACTGCCATCGGGCTCGAAACACCATGCGTTGAGACAGATCGCGATGTCATAGGCAAAAGCGTCACTGCACGCAAAATAGAAATCGATCAGGCCTGAGAGCCGCGAGTCGCGAAAGAACACGTTATCAGGGAACAGATCAGCATGTATGGCACCGCTCGGTAAATCGCGCGGCCAGTTGGCCTCAAGAAAATCCAGTTCATCACATAACGCGCCATACAGGCCCGTTTGCACACCGTCGGCACCAGCCTCGCCGCTGGCTTCCAACAACGGTCGCCATGCATCAACCGACAATGCATTGGGGCGGCTTAACGCGAATCCATCGCCCGCCACATGCATATGGGCCAGCCCATCGCCTATACCGCGACAATGATCGGGCGTGATACGGCGCGGCCACAGACCGGGCAGAAACGTCACGATCGCGGCAGGTCGTTCGCACAACTCACGCAGAGCCTTGCCATCACGTGCCTTAACTGGCGTTGGGCACGGAATGCCGCGCACTGCCAAATGATCCATCAAACCGAGAAAAAACGGCAGGTCCGCAGAATCCACGCGCTTTTCATACAGAGTTAATATATACGTGCCAGTATCAGTCGTAAGCATATAGTTGGAGTTCTCGACCCCTTCTGCAATGCCCTTGCAGGCGAGAACCTCACCAATTGCATACGCGGATACAAACTCTGAAACTTCTTCGTCACTAACGTCGGTATAAACAGCCATGATCGTCCTGAAGATGATAAAACGGGGGTATAATCATCATCCATCCTTGCGGCTGCAAGCCCTATCACGTGCTTTACCCATATTCACTGCCGCCTGTCTCACCGTAGCAAGCCTCAGCGGGCTTCCCGCCAGCGTGCACGCGGCGGAAGCGCCCAGCCAAGGCTACCAGATTCAACCGGAATTCGATCCATCCCTGCCCTCAGCCTACACCCGTGACCTGATTGAGCGCCTGCAACGCGCCTTGACCTCCAGCGGCATTTATATCGGGCCTGTCAGCGGCAAGGTTGATGATGCGACGGACAAAGCCATCCGCGCATACCAAAAAATGGTCGGGCGCAGCCCCACGGGCATCGTTGACGAAGATCTGGTCAAACATGCTGAAACCACGGTCAATGTCGGTGGGCTGCTCGACAAGCTTTCTGTCGCACGCAAGGTCCATAGTGATGCGGCGCGTCAGGCCCTGCTCAATCATCCCGCGACACGCGACCTGGTGACCGGACTAATCGAGGACGCCACGGCAAACGCCGCGCGCGACCCGTCTGTCTGTTTTAACGCACCCACTGTTCGCTGCCTGCTCGATGAGGCACTGGAAAGCGCCAAGACCGTTTCGCGCGATGAAATGCGCAACTGGGTGTACGGTGAAATTCTGGTAACACAGGCGCGCGCCGGATTGACTGACGCGGCGCGTGATACAGCACGGCGCATTTCCGATCCGCGCCTGATTATTGTCGCGCTGGGCCGCATTGCCGAGGCTCAGGCTCTTTCGGGCAGTCTGGAAGGCGCATTATCAGCAGCCGACGTCATTCCCGATGCAGACGAACGTGCCGATGTGTACGCCAATATTGCCGACATCTTGTCAAAGAACGGCAACCTGATGGGGGCGCAAACCGCGCTTTTAAAGCTCCGCACACAGGCCGTTGGTATGCGCTCAGACGTTAAGCGCGTGGCCCATCTGTCACGTGCCGGGGTGATCCTGACAAAAATTGGCATGGTGCAGGACGCCGACCGCCTGCTTGTTGAACTTGAAGCCCTGGCACGCGCTGTTAGCGATCCGACACGGCGCAGTGCCGCGTTGCGTTATGTTGCCGAAGCGCGCTCGGCACGCGGTGACCTTGCCCAGGCCCTGAACATGCTGGCCGATGTCACCAACAATGCCGAAAGAATTCCAGTGCTGATGAGCACCGCCGTGGCACAGGCGCGTGCCGGTGATGCGAACGCTGCGCTGGTTACGGCCCAGTTGATTGAGACCATGCGTTACCGCGCTGTCGTGTTGTCATCCATCGGGATCGGGCAAGCTGCCTCGGGCCGTGGCGCAGACGCCATGAAAATCCTCGAATCAGCATTGGATATTACCAAAAAAATCCGTCTCCCCTTTGCACGCGATTATGCGCTGAGCCGCATCGCGCTGGCCTACGCAGAAATCGGTTCAAGCAATATCATCCCCGATGCGGGCATGTACCTGCGCGCATCGTCGGTCGCAGACACCGTCAAGGATAAGCGGCTACGCGCTGAAACCTTTTGGCGTATCGCCTTTTTCAAGCGTGAAGCCGGTGCCAGTGCTCCCGGCGATGCCATGGACCGTGCATTTGCCGTAACAGAAAAAATCAAAAGCGCACCGAGCAGGGCATGGTTGCTGGCCGACCTTGCAGAAAACCGCGCCTCAAAAGGGCATGGCAATCTGGCATGGCAATTGTTCGATCACTCTGTGGCGATCACCCGGGAAATCCCGAACTCATGGGGTCGTGCACGCGCACTCGGGCGTCTGGCGCAAACCCTGATCAGTCTGGCAGAAACATCGAGTGAACACGCCAGTCTGCCATAAAGGGCATTGCGTCGCACAACATCACAGCGCTTGCCGATCAATCACCGCATCCGTTAAAGTTCGCACAACATGACATCACTGAAACCCGTGTGCATGCGGAAGGGATACAAACGTGAGCGAACCGGTCATAGCGAAAAAAGGTGCCTATCCAACGGACGTTGAAGCGGGCAAAAAATATTTCTGGTGCACTTGCGGTCAAAGCAAGAAACAACCCTTCTGCGATGGTAGCCATACGGGAACTGATTTCTCACCCATGGTTTACGAAGCACAGGAAACCAAGCGTGTATTCTTCTGCGGTTGCAAAAAAAGTGCAAAATCACCCGTCTGCGATGGCAGCCATAATCGCCTGTAGGACCACCATTCGTGATCAATAAATTTCTAAAGCCCATCATCCGGCACGGTGTTCTGGTCGCAGCATTCACTGCGATGCTTGGCGCATGCGACACCGTCAATACTGCCGATGTGACCGACTTCTTCAGCCCACGCCCGGCGCCGCCCTGTCCGGACGTCAATATTCTGGCCAATGCTGAACGTCTGACCCTGTTCCAGGCGGGCCCGGGACGCGACATCATTGATATCGAGACCGAGGCTGAAATCAAAAATTTCATCGCCCAGTGCATCTACGATGTGGACGGTGATACCGGGCGCGGCAAGATGTACGTAGAACTCAGCCTTGGCATCAGTGCTTCACGCGGCGCGGCAAATTATGATGGGCAGTCCGTTCTGCCGTACTTTGTGACCATCACCACACGCGAAAAACAAATTCTCAACAAGGCCCAGTTCAACACACAGGTTGTCTATGAGGGTAATCGCTACCGTGTTGAGGGTTATGAAGAGCCCGTCATCTTGACCGTACCCATTGAGCCACCAGCAACAGGTAGTGATTATCTGATCTATATCGGCTTTCAACTGACACCCGAACAGTTGCGCTATAACGAGTTTATTCGCTCTACAGGCGGGTGAGAGTCCTGACTGGTTGACGCCGCAAGCGGAATGATTAAACTGGCTTTACACCCCCCGCACGGGTTGGATAGCACCTACCTATTTGGATAGGTATAGAAGACGGCATAAAACGTAAGAATTTAGACATTCTCAGCTAAACGCTACGGGAGAGTCCGACACAGGGTTAAGCCAAACCCCAGGTCGGCGCCGAAGGAGCAACCGCCCCGGAAACTCTCAGGCCCAAGGACCGCTAGCGTATTGAGACTCTGGAAAGCAGGCCCCAGCACATTGGTGAAATTTCACCGCCGGGTGCCTCACCGAAGATGTAACCCGGTCCATGTCGCTTCATGATTGGACATCAGGGGAATCTTTCAGGTTCCAAGACAGAGGGGGCGTTGGTCAGGCGCGTATCGTCTGTCACCGCAACTGTTTTGGAGTACGCCATGTCAACTTCCTCATCAAATACATCAGATGATAATCTGAAAACGGTCCCACTCGATGCCCTGCATCGTGAGCACGGAGCCAAAATGGTACCGTTCGCGGGATACGATATGCCGGTTCAGTTCCCTGCCGGTATCATGGCAGAACACACTCACACCCGCAGCGAAGCCGGGCTGTTTGACGTATCGCACATGGGCCAGGTTCGCCTGCGCGGCGCAAACGCCGCCGAAGCACTGGAGGCCCTGTTGCCCGGTGACATCACCGCATTACAGGCCGGACGCACGCGCTATTCCATGTTCACCAATGAACAGGGCGGCATTCTTGACGACTTGATGGTGACCCAGCACGGCGATTATCTGTTTCTGGTTATCAACGCAGCATGCAAGGACGCTGACATTGCTCATATGCGCGCCAATCTGCCATCATCGTGCGAGATCGAGGTTATCGAGGACCGCGCGCTTATCGCCTTGCAAGGCCCCAAGGCCGCTGCCGTCATGGCGCGCTACGCCGCGCCTGCCCAACACATGACGTTTATGTCTGCGGCTGAACTGCATATCGCTGATATTCCCTGCTACATGACCCGTTCGGGCTATACCGGCGAAGATGGTTATGAAATCTCGGTGCCGGTTGAGGCCACCGAGGACCTTGCGCGGTTACTGCTCGGTGAACCCGAGGTCATGCCGGTCGGACTTGGTGCACGTGACTCGTTGCGTCTCGAGGCCGGGTTATGCCTGTACGGCAATGATATCGATCCGGGCACCACGCCCATTGAGGCCGGGCTGCAATGGTCTATTTCAAAGCGCCGACGTGAAGCCGGTGGCTTCCCCGGTGCTGACGTCATTCAACGCCAGTTGGCCGAAGGCCCGTCACGCAAGCGCGTCGGCATCAAACCCGAAGGCCGCGCCCCGGCCCGCGCCCATACAGAGATCACAGATAACAATGGCAACGTCATCGGCGAGGTTACCAGCGGTGGGTTTGGACCCAGCGTCGGCGGACCTGTGGCCATGGGGTATGTCGCGAGCGAACACGCCGCCCCTGGCACGGCAATCAATCTGCTGGTTCGCGGCAAGGCTATGCCCGCCAGCGTTGTTTCACCGGTGTTTGTGGAACACAATTATTATAAAGGATAACACCTCAACCTTCACCGAGTTCAGATAACAACCCTGCAAGACAGGGACACAAACAGGACAGTCAAAGGAGCAATTATGAGCATCAAATTCACCCGCGATCACGAATGGGTTCTTGTCGAAGGCGACAACGCCACTGTCGGCATCACCAACTACGCGCAGGAACAACTCGGCGATGTGGTTTTTGTGGAAACGCCCGATGTTGGCGCAGAACTTAGCCAGGGAGATGATTCCGGCGTGATCGAATCGGTCAAGGCCGCGAGCGAAATTTACGCTCCAGTCGACGGTGAAGTTATCGAGGTCAATGACGCCCTGGACGACGCCCCCGCTCTGATTAACAGCGCGGCGGAAGGCGACGGATGGATGTATAAAATCAAGCTGACAGACAGCGCGCAACTCGATGACTTGCTGGATAAGGCAGCTTACGACTCATACGTTGAGGAGCTTGGCTAATGTCGAGATTATCATTAAGCGAACTTGAGCAAAAAGACGATTTCATCCGCCGCCACATCGGCCCGGGACCAGAGCAGATCGACGACATGCTCAAGACGCTTGATGTAGCAAGCGTCGACGAACTTATCGACAAGACGGTGCCGAAGGCTATCCGTATATCCGAGCCGCTTGATGTCGCCGCCAATAAAAGCGAGCGCTATACACTGAGCGTTCTGCGCCGCATGGCAGATCGCAACGAAGTGTTCATCTCGATGATTGGGATGGGGTATTACGGCACCGTCATTCCCAACGTGATCCTGCGCAACGTGATGGAAAATCCCGGTTGGTATACGGCCTATACGCCCTATCAGGCTGAGGTCAGTCAGGGCCGACTGGAAGCCGTGCTGAACTATCAGCAGATGATCATGGATATGACAGGTATGGACCTTGCCAATGCCTCGTTGCTTGACGAAGCCACAGCCGGTGCTGAGGCCATGTCCATGGCGCACCGGGTTTCAAAAAAGAAAAACTGTGACGCCTTCTTCGTCGATGCCCATTGCCATCCCCAGACAATTGCCGTTATGCAGACGCGCGCCAAGCTGGCCGATTTTGAAATCATCATCGGTGACCCATGGAACGAATTGGGTGCGCACGATGTATTTGGCGTGTTGTTGCAGTATCCCGGTTCGGACGGTGCCGTGCGTGATCCGGAACCAGTCATCAAGGCCGCACACGATGCCGGCGTTATTGCCTGCGTAGCGACAGACCTGCTGAGTCTCGCCTTGTTGAAACCGCCCGGCGAAATGGACGCCGATATCGTCATTGGATCGGCCCAACGTTTCGGCGTGCCCATGGGATACGGCGGACCACATGCCGCGTTCTTTGCCACCAAAGACACCCACAAGCGCCAGATACCGGGTCGCATTATCGGCGTATCGGTGGACTCACAGGGCAAACAGGCCCTGCGCATGGCGCTGCAAACCCGCGAACAACATATCCGCCGTGAGAAAGCAACCAGCAACATCTGCACAGCGCAGGTTCTGCTTGCTGTGCTCGCAGGTTTCTATGCGGTCTATCATGGACCGGACGGCATCAACCGCATTGCAGCCAAGGTCCACCGCATGACGCGGGTTATGGCCGAGGGACTGAAGACGCTCGGCGTCGAGGTCGTACATGATGCATTCTTCGATACCGTCAAAGTCCGCGTGCGCGGCCAAGCCAGGCGCATTGCAGCACGCGCACGCGAATCACGTATCAACCTGCGCATCATCGACGCCGATCATCTGGGTATTTCGCTTGATGAAACCACACGTCGCCGTAACATCCACGCTCTGTGGACGGTATTTGATTCCAAGGCTTCGAAAAAACTCGACATCGATACCATCGATGATGATATGGCTGCCGTGATCCCTGAAAATCTGCGGCGCACCAGTCCTTATCTGGTGCACCCGGTGTTCAAGCTGTATCACGCAGAAACCGAGATGCTGCGCTACCTGCGCTGGCTACAGGCCAAGGATATCGCGCTGGATCGCTCGATGATACCGCTTGGCTCATGCACCATGAAGCTGAACGCGACGACACAGATGATCCCCGTGACATGGCGGAACTTCTCGGCCATGCACCCCTTTGCACCGCTCGATCAGGCGCAGGGCTATCAGCAATTGTTTGAAGAGCTCGAAGAAATGCTGTGCGAGATCACAGGCTTTGACGCCTTGTCCCTACAACCCAATGCGGGTTCGCAGGGCGAGTTCTCAGGTCTCGCGGTGATCCGGGGCTATCACGATTCACGTGGCGACAAGCATCGCAATATCTGCCTGATCCCGGCCTCGGCGCATGGCACCAACCCGGCCAGCGCGCAAATGGCGGGCATGAAGGTTGTGGTCGTTGCCTCTGATGAAGGCGGCAACGTGGACGTGGATGCCTTAAAGGCCAAGGCCGAAGAGCACACCGACAACCTGGCTGCGCTGATGATCACCTATCCATCAACCCATGGTGTGTTCGAAGAAACCATTGCCGAAATATGCAAACTGATCCACGACAACGGCGGGCAGGTCTATCTTGACGGTGCCAACATGAACGCACTGGTCGGACTGGCCAAGCCCGGCAAGTTCGGTGCCGATGTCATGCATCTGAACCTGCACAAAACCTTTGCCATCCCCCATGGTGGCGGCGGCCCCGGCATGGGCCCAATTGGCTGCGGCGCGCACCTTGCACCGTTCCTGCCCGACCACCCGGTGGTTGAAGGCGTCAATCCTGCCGAGGGAGAACACGGCACCATCGGCCCTGTTTCAGCCGCGCCATGGGGCTCGGCGAGCATCCTGCCGATTTCCTGGGCCTACATATCCATGCTCGGGCCACAGGGTCTCAAGCGCGCAACCGAGATCGCCATCCTCAATGCCAACTACATCGCCAAACGGCTCGATCCCTATTATCCGGTGCTCTACACCGGCAGGAACGGGTTCGTGGCGCACGAATGCATTGTTGATCTGCGGCCTATCAAGGAAAGCTGTGGCATCACCAATGAAGATGTTGCCAAGCGTCTGGTGGATTATGGCTTTCATGCACCAACCATGTCCTTCCCGGTGGTTGATACACTGATGATCGAGCCCACGGAATCAGAAGCCAAGCGCGAGCTCGACCGCTTCTGTGACGCTATGATCAGCATTCGAAAAGAAATACAGGACGTCGAAGACGGCAAGGTCGATGCGGCAAACAATCTGCTGACCAACGCGCCACACACGCACGATCTGTTGCTGCAAAGCCCATGGCCGTTGCCGTATTCCAAGGAAGAAGCGTACTTCCCGCTGCACACCCTGCGTGAAGACAAGTTCTGGCCGCCGGTCGGTCGTGTCGACAACGTGCACGGTGATCGCCAGTTGATCTGTAGCTGCCCACCCATGGAAGCTTACGAGGACGCAGCGGAGTAATTCCTTTGCACAATCGCCGCATGAAGCCGATCCCGGAAACGGGGTCGGCTTTTTTTTCGTTTTCCTGATAAGATTTCAACGTGCCATGGACAGGAGGGAACCATGGAGGAAAATAATGATGTCACGGATGCATCCGTCGACATTGTCAGCAAGGATATTGCGCGTACGTATCGCGAGGACGGCGTGGTTCTGCTTAAGGGCGCGTTCGATACGTCATGGATTGATCTTGCCGTGCAGGGGATCGAACGGAATCTGGCGCAACCTGGTCCGTTCTTTCGCGACCAGACACCGCCGGGTGAAAGTGCGCACTATGTGTTCGATTACTGGACATGGCAGCATATTCCCGAGTTTCAGACGCTGATCGTTGATTCACCGGCATCCCATATCGCCGCGCACCTGATGGAATGCGACAGCGTCAGCCTGCTCATGGACAACTGGTTCATGAACGAGGCCGGCGCCATGAATGCCGCCCCGTGGCATCAGGATGAACCCTATTTCGATTACACGGGAACCATGTGCAATCTGCTAATGATCCTCGATCCCGCGCCAGCCGAACAATCGCTGCGATTCATCAAGGGATCACACCGTTGGGGCAAACTATTCAAGGCCGTGCACTTTCGCGATCACATACCCTTCGACGGGCAGAATGACGTCGATTACAGCGACATCGGCGATATCGATCCAGAGAACGCGCGACATGATATTGCCAATTGGAATGTCGAGGCCGGGGACTGCATTGCCTTTGATCTTCGCACCCTGCACCGTGGCCCGATTGACGGTGGCCCTGCCGAGAGCTCCCGCAAACGATTTTCACTGCGTTTCGGTGCGCCCGATACGACCTTCACGCCGCGCGGCTCATGGACGACTGAAATCACGCAGCACCTGAACGCACAGGGGCAGCAACTGGGCGAACGCATCGATACGCCGCTGACACCGGTTATTCACACTACGCAGGATTAACCAGTCGTTTCAGTTCGGGGGTAATGGCGTGGCTGCACCGCACCAGATGTTTCTGTCACAATAACAAGATCGCTTAGGGGATGGGATCGGCACGCCAGCGTATAATCAGCGTCGATCTCGACCATGCTCAATGCAGAAAGCATAAAGGGTTGGAGTTTAATCTGACCCGATTTAACCTGAATCTTGCACGCCCCGCATTCACCGCGCTGGCAATTGCTGAACAGGTGCAGGCCGCTCTTGGCGGCGCCTTCGAGCAGAGTCTCGCCAGCCGAACAGTCAAAACTCGCCATGACAGGGTGTATTTCAACGCGGTAAATCTGTAGCTCTTCAGCACGCGTATCTTGCTGTGTATGTGGACACATGGGGGGCTGCTCCACGCCTGATTGTTTTTATAAATGGATGTCAGAAAAATTCATTGCCACCATCCTCACCGCCATCATCGCCATCGGGCGATCCAAACAGGCTGGCAACATAGGCAAATTCCTTACGCATGCCGCGACGTTCCAGCAGCTTCTTCTGCGCGCCATCGGGGAAATCGGTAAAGTTGATGACATTCTTTTCGATCAGAATATCCACCAGATCCTCCATGACACGCGCGAGTGCCAAATCAGAATGAACCCATTCGCCTTCCTCCGCAGGGACAGGCGCGGTTGCGTTGATAAACGCCATCAATTCCGTGTCATCGGCGGCGAGTTCCTCGCCACCTTCAACCGGCTGGTTATAAACGCCAGCGATCTTACCTTCGCTATCGCGCACGACATAGGCCATAGCCAATGCTCCTGCTTGTGATGCCTGCCTGAACTATATGGCGGACGTGATGTAAAGCTTAACCCACGTAATCGCGAAGGCAAAGCGTGCTAACACATTGAACGCACAATAGTATTCAGGTGCCCTGTAGGCGGTTCAGGTACCACTGGACAAGGGCATCGGTGCCCTTTTCATGACGAGAATAGGGGCCGGGCTGATAATGCCGGGAATTCACCCCGGCCTGATTGTCTTCGATAATGCGTTTATCGGCTATGGTCGTGACATCCCATAGCCACGTCATTTTCGCAACGTCATAGTCTTTGCCCTCTTGCGCGTCAGCGCGCACGAACCATAGTAACTCCACGTCAGTATAAAGCTCATCACGCGGCACAAAGCAGAACAGCGTGGCAAAATCATTGCACATCAACAGTGTCGAGAACGGGCTGAACGTGACACCCGTATAGCCACCATCCCAATCATTGAAATTACCCATGAGCGGCGCTGCCGGTGTGCCGTCTTTGGTTTCCGACAAGAACCCTTCACGAATACCAGTGCGGGATGCAGCACGGAAAAAGATAGAATTTTCATCCTCGCCATAATGACCCGTTATATGGCCCATGGCTTCGGCCTTGGCATTGAAGGCATCGAGTTGTGGCTGGTATGCAGCGTAAGATTCCTCTGGACCCGAGCCTTCGCCACCACCATAGGGCAAGATAAAGTCCTTGGGATGGACCATACAGTATTCAGGATGTGCGGGTTGGCAATGGTAGCATTCATAGAAATTCTCCAACACCAACTTCCAGTTCGCCTCTGTCGGATAGGAGCCACGGTGGGCGATCTTGGCATCACCAAGACCATGCAACGACAGATACGGCATCAGGGGTTCCACGACCGCATCAAAATCAGCGGGTTTATTGGTATCGATGCACAGAAAAATCAGCCCCTCAGACACGCTCACATGACATGGGTGCAGGGCGTAGCGTGCAGGGTCAAAATCATCGCTCATCAAGCGTGCAGCTTTAAGCGTGCCGTCGAGATCAAAAGACCACGCATGGTACGGACACGTCAGCAATTTAACATTGCCGTCTTTTTCGCGGCAAATGCGCGAGCCGCGATGGCGGCAAACATTATAGAATGCCCGGACTTCATGATCGCGGTCCCGGATAACGATGATGGACTCACCTGCTATCTCGAACAGAAAATAATCGCCGGGATCGGGAATTCGTGAAACGTGATCAACGGCATGCCAGACCGGCGCAATAACCCGTGCCACATCGGCCTCAAAGACCGCTGGATGTCGGTAGAAACCCTGCTCCAGCGAAAACCCTTCGCTTCGACGTGCGATCATCGCTTCAAGATCGTAGCCATTGGACTGCGACATTGTCCGCTCCCTTTGTTATCCCCAACAAAACCTCACACCCATAGCACCAACATACACACACATGGGTTTCACGAGAATATCCAGCTTCGGACATAAAACATTCATCAAAATATCAACAAAGTTATATTGATCCTCCGTGTCAGCAGAGTACTTTATGTTAAAGCAACACTTCGGAGCCTGCATGTACACGCCAATTGATCATCCCCTGCGCGGCATCCTGCACGGCGAGGTCCACGCACGGCCCTTTCTGCCGATCAACCCGCCTGAGCGAGTTTCGCACATTGCCATGCTATCGGGTGAAGGCGGCGAGAAAGCTGACCGCGAACATCTATCAAAACTTTGCTATCTGTTCGGCGTGCCTGCACCACATGACAGCAGCTATTTTTACTATGACTTCGGGCCGTTTCGCCTAAAATGGGAACGCCATACGGAATTCTGCACCTATACCTTTTTCCGTCAGGGCGCGTTTGAGACGTCTTTTGAAGACCCCGCGATCAATAACGTTCCGGAAGACTGGCTCAACGGCATTCCCGGAGAGCGTCTGGTCGCTGTGCATGTGGCCGTTAATGCCGAAGAATCCCCTGAACGTAACGTTGAAGACATTTCCCTGCTAATCGGTTCGGACAATTTGGTCGCCAGCTTTGTATCGGCTGGCGCGCGAGTATGGACGGACTTTCATCTGCACGGCAATGGCTTTGGCCGCATTCTGGTGTGTGATCGCGGCCTTGCCCCCAAACAGGTTGGCCGCTTGGTCCAGCGCCTGTTAGAGATCGAAACTTACCGCATGATGGCGTTGCTGGCATTCCCGCTTGCACGCCAGTGCGCGCCCAAGGTCACACAATTCGACCGCGAACTGGCCGACATCATCGAGCGTATGGAAGGCATCAGCACCATTGATGACAAGCGCGACCTGTTGCTGCAGCTAACCGGGCTGGCCGCACGCGCCGAGCGTCTGGCGGCAGGCACCAGCTACCGCTTCAGTGCTGCACTCGCCTATCACGCACTGGTCAACAATCGCATTGAAGACCTGCGCGAAGAGCGCCTCGAAGGTTTCCAGACAATCGGTGAATTTATGGAACGTCGGCTGGCACCCGCCATTCGAACATGCGAGTCGGCGGCTAACCGACAAGCTGTACTGGCAGAACGCGTGGTCCGATCCAGCAACCTGCTGCGCACCAGCGTTGACATCGACATGGAAGAGCAGAACCGTGGCCTGTTGAGCTCCATGAACCGCCGTGCCAAACAACAATTGCGCCTGCAACAAACCGTTGAAGGCCTGTCCGTCGCGGCCATCAGCTATTACGTGGTGTCACTTGTCGGGTACGCAGCCAAGGCAGCGCATGAGGCGGGTATGCCTGTGGACGTTGACGTGGCACGGGGCTTGAGCATTCCAGTGGTGATTTTTCTGGTCTGGCTTGGTGTGCGACAAGTTCACCGCTCGCTGGGAAAAGACCTCGACAAAGACAGCACTGAGTAAATCGCTAGGTTTGCGCAGGCACGCCGCCACCGCTTGGCCTGAGATGGTGATAGTAATGCCACAGCATAATTGATGCCGTGGTGCGGTAGGGCCGCCAACGCTCGCCGATCTCGTCCATCTCTGCTGGCGTAGGCCGCTTTTCAAGCCCCAGCAAATCCCCCGCAGCAGCAGCCAGCGCCAGATCACCCGCTGGCCACATGTCAGCGCGACCCAGTGCGAACATCAGATAAATCTCCGCCGTCCAGCGTCCGATACCCTTGATCTTCACCAGTTCTGCCTGCGCATAGTCATCTGACATCCGTGACAGTTTATCAAGATCAAGCGTGCCGCAATCAATTGCATACGCCAAACCATATCCATAACGGGCCTTGCCCCCACTGAAGCCACAGGCCCGCAGGCCGTCTTCACCCGCTGTCAGAACACTTTGCGGTGTTACATCACCCAGACCAGATTCCAGCCTGCGCCAGATCGCCGCGCCCGAATGGGTCGAGACCTGCTGGTCGACGATGATACGCAACAGAACATCAAAACCCGGGTCACGGTTGCGCGGCGGCGGCGCGCCATGCAACGCATGAATTCGCGCCATGTGCGGGCACATGGCAATCAGCTTGCGCAATCCGGGTCGTTTGGTCTTCGCCATGGCAACAGCCTTTATGCCTCAAGTACCTGACGCGGATGCCACGGGAAGGGCACATTCACGAGCACGATCTCGGCGTCTTCCAGTGCCTCTATTTCAAGTGCGTCTTCTTCGGCTGCCGCCACGCCGCTACGTTCCGGGGCTTCCACGCCGTTCACACGCAAACTGCCACGCGCAGGCACCATATAGGCCGCACGACCTTCACCGAGTTCATGGCGTACAGACTGGCCCGCACTCAACGTCGCACCGATCAGCGAGGCGTCCTGATGGATCATCAATGCACCACTGCGCACATCGCACTGGCGCCCCGATGCCAGCACGCTCAGCACAGCATCGCGTTCGACAACGGGAAAGCGGCGAGATTCCCAGCGTGGTTTGTGGCCGCGCTTGTCGGGGTAAATCCATATCTGGAACAGAGTCGTGTCTTCGTCTTCGCGGTTATATTCGGAATGTTGGACCCCGGTTCCGGCACTCATAACCTGCACATCGCCCGCCACCGTACGCCCCCGGTTGCCCATGCTGTCTTCATGAGTGATCGCACCGCTGCGCAGATAGGTGATGATCTCCATATCCTTGTGCGGGTGTTCGGGGAAGCCTGTACCTGCCTTGATCCAGTCGTCGTTCCACACCCGCAGCGGCCCCAGCCCCATGCGCTCGGGATTCATATACTCTGCAAAGCTGAAGTGGTGGCGCGCCGACAGCCAGCCGTGTTCTGCCGCGCCGATCATATCCAGTGGTGTTATTTCAATCATCGTGAGCCTCCATGTCTGTGCCCATCATAACCGGACAGTGCCGCGCTCTGATACACCAAAGGGCACCCGCAGGGCATAAGCCCCGGCACCCAACAATGCCTGTACGACGGTCGCAACGGCGAGGAAAACAGGGTATTCCCAACCGCCACCCTGCGTGCTGAACACCCAGCCATTGGGCATGTGCACCAATGCCGCGCCCAGCAACACCGGCATCAACGCCAGTGACACCCAACGCACATAAAGGCCGAGCACCAGAGCGGTCCCACCGCCCAATTCAGCAACTATAACCACATAGGCCATGAACCCCGGCAAGCCGAGCGATTCAAAAAACCCCACCGTACCGGGCATGGTAAAGACGAGAACCTTCAGTAGCGCGTGGGCGATAAACATAACGCCGAGTGCGAGACGCATCAGCAAAGCGGCGTAGCGAACGTAGTTTTCTTCAGACATAGGAAATCCCTTCGCTTCGAATAGTTTGTGTGGGTGATCAAGCGGCAGCCTGCGTATGTGCGGCAACACTTCGGTCAATCAGGCTTTCAGCAACCGTGCGGCCTGCATCTCCACCGGCGAGACCCTCAGCATTGATGAAGCTCACATCATCAAGCCCAACAAAACCCAATACGGTTTGCAGATAAGGCGTCTGCATATCCATGGCCGCCGCTGGCGCGCCCCCGCCGTAAGTACCGCCACGCGTGCTCAGCACGTAAACCTTGCGGCCACCAAGCAGGCCTTGCGGTCCATTTTCGCCATAGACGAAACTACGCCCGACGCGTGCCAGATGGTCGATCCATGATTTCAGCCCAGAGGTGATGGTGAAATTATGCATGGGTGCCCCGATCACGATGATATCGGCCTCCATGGCCTCATCCACGATAGCCTCTGACAAAGCCAGGCGCTCAAGTTGTTCGGACGTGCGGCCCTCGGGCGGTGTGTAATAGGCATCAACCAGCGATTGATCAATATGCGGCGGCGGGTTCGCTCCAACATCACGTGTAACGATTCTGACATCGGGAACGGCCTGTCGCCAGGTATCAACAAAGCGGCTGGTTAGTGCGCGGCTGACACTGGTGGCTGTATTAGGGCTGGAATTAATCACAAGAATACGAGTCATGGGGTTCTCCTGTTATCTGGTTTAGATTCACAGACCGAATACTGTGAAACGAATGCCCACATGATATTTTATGTTATAATTTACACAATATAGTGATATTGAATAATATTGTTTCTAAATTTGATACAATTGGAATGAATATGGATAAGCTGAGTGCCATCCAGTCCTTCACCAGTGTCGTCGAAAATGGCAGCTTTACTGCAGCCGCACACGCGCTCGGGCAGTCCAAGTCCTCTATCAGCAAACAAATCGCGCATCTGGAGGAACACCTTGGCGTCAGATTGCTCAACCGCACCACGCGGCGCATGAGCCCGACAGAGGTTGGCCGCGCCTTCTACGAACGCGCCCGACAGGTGGTGCTTGATCTCGATGAAGCCGAACGCGCCGTGACGGATTTGCACGCCAACCCACACGGCACTCTGCGCATCAACGCACCCATGAGCTTCGGCACGCGGTACGTCGCACCAGAGGTCTCTGCGTTCATGAAACGATACCCTGATATTTCCATCGATCTGGAACTCAGCGACCGGGTGGTGGATGTAGTAGACGAAGGTTTCGATATGGCCATCCGCATCACCAAGCTACCGGATTCCTCGTTAATCGCCCGCAAGCTTGCGCCATTTCGCCGCGCCATCTGCGCCAGCCCCGGTTATTGGGAGCAGCATGGCAGACCTCAGACACCGGCAGAACTACGCCATCACAATTGTTTGCTCTACACCTACCTGCTCAGCGGCAATGAATGGACTTTTGGTGGGCCGCACGGCACGCAGCACGTACGGGTTGCGGGCAACTTCACCGCCAACAATGGCGATGCTCTGCTCAGTGCGGCACGTGAGGGACTGGGCGTGCTGAGCACGCCAACCTTCATCGGCTGTGATGATCTAAAGAGCGGCCAGCTGGAATCTGTTCTACACGATTACGATGACGTGGCTGCCGATATCTACGCAATCTATCCGCACAGTCGGCACCTGTCCGCAAAGGTCCGTCTGTTCGTCGATTTTCTGGTCGAACACTACGGTCCACAACCACCGTGGGATGTGACATGCGACAGCGCCGCGCACACGCGCTAGCTGCCTTCACGCCGCCACGCAGCAAACAAGAACCCAAACGCCAGCGTCGCCGCCAACCAGCCGGGCAGCAATGCAACCTCGGCAAGCCCCGTGACCACGTAAGCCTCGTTGGCACGCAGTCCGAGCCAATGGTCCCCGGCGGTATCGCGACCGGGCCGCACACGGCGAACATCGGGCATGCCGTCACGTAGCCACCATAGTCCGCCATGGCTTTGCGCGACGAGCGGTTGCAGCATCGCAGGTGTGGCGCGCAGGTCACGGTATTCCAGCGGGTTCAGGCTGCCAACCACGGCGAACGCACTCAAGGCTCCGTCCTCAACCCGGTAGACACCCGGCATATGTACCGGGAAGCGGCCCACAGCTTCACCCGGCGCGCTGGCTTCCAGCGCCAGCGTTTGGCTTTGCACATCGCCCACCGCACCGGGTGGAGTGACGCGCACAACCGGAGCAACATTGCTTAGGCTACGGCGCGTGATTATCAGTTGATCGCCCTGGCGCTCGGCACTCAGGCGTTCCTCTTCCAGTGTCGGTTCCTTCATCAACCAGTGCGCCAGTCTGCGCACCAGTTCCGCCTGCGGACCGCCGCCTTCATAACCACGCGCCCACAGCCAGAGATGATCGCTGGTCAATACTGCAACCCGGCCTTCGCCCTTGCGGTCCAGAACCAGCAACGGACGCCCGCCCTGACCTTCCATAAGCACTGTGCCACTGCTAAGCGACGTATCAACCTGACGCATCCAGCGCCCCCATGTTGGGTCGCGCACATCCTCGCCCATTTCATCACCCGCGCCGGACTTCGATAGACCCGCACTGACTGGATGACGTCGCCCGTTATCACTCAAACGCGGAAGAAAGGCCTGCTCAATGACCTCACCGCTGGGGCGCGCAGGCAGGATGCTGCCAAGTGGCGTTTCATACAAAGACCGCCGTCCTGCATATTCAGGCCCAACCGCCAGCATCAGCGCGCCACCCTGTTCGACATAATTACGGATATTGTGAAAATACATGGCCGAAAGCACATGGCGCACCGTGTATCGGTCAAATACGATCAGATCGAATTCGTTGATCTTGAGGTCAAATAACTCAAACGTCGGAAACGTAATCAGCGACAACTCATCGATGGGCGTGAAATCGCTCTTGTTTGGCGGACGCAGAATGGTGAAATGCACAAGATCCACCGAGGGGTCAGATTTCAGCAGATTGCGCCACGTCCGCTCACCAGCGTGCGGCTTGCCTGAAACCAGCAACACCCGTAAACGGTCACGCACCGCGTTGATGGATGCCACCCCCACGTTATTGACACCAGACAGTTCACCCTCAACGGATGCGGCACGCAGTTCCACCACCGATGCCCCCGCGTGATCCAGGGTGACATTGACTGCCGTGCTATCACCGGGTTGCACCGTCATGGTCTCACGTTTTATGCCATCAACCGACAGTGTCACGGGGATAGGCGAGCGCCCATGCCCTGCTGTTTGCTCAACCCTGAAAATCAGTTCACTGGCTTTACCGACAAGTCCGTAACCCGGCACCTGTTCGATGATCAGGCGACGATCAAAGGCATCCCTTTCACCGCTCAACAACACATGCAGCGGGCCTTCGGGCAGACCTGCGAGCGCCGCTTCGTCGTCCATGTCGTGGACCTGACCATCGGTGATCAGTATACCGCCGGCATATCGATTGCGCGGTATGCCGCCTGCCGCACGTACCAATGCCGTCATCAGGCGCGTACCGGTGTCGCCGGGCATTTCACCCATGCTCGCATTATCGTCGCCATGGCTTTCAACAATACGCAGGTCCAGCGTGTCATCCGCGCCAAGGCTGTCGCTCAAGACACGAAGTGCTGCGTCACTCTGTGCGCGGCGGCCCTCAATGTCCTGACTGGCTGAACGATCAAGTACAATAACCGCCACATCACGCTGCGGCTCGCGGACCTCTTGTTGATAACGCGGCCCAGCCAGCGCGAGCAGAATGACACCAAAAGCC
>CBFCYM010000011.1:0-75731 GCA_965602485.1 uncultured Rhodospirillales bacterium
CAATCGTGGAACGGACTCTAACTTATAAGCGGGAACATTTCTGGGGAGCACGTCACCTTCTATCGCTTCCGCAAAAAGTAGAGCCGTCGCAAAGTTGGGGGTGGGCGTTAGTGGAGCTTTTTTCTCGTCTGTACGTTCCATTCATCCCGGACGAATTTAATAACGACGTGGAAAGTCTTTTCGATAAATGGCGGATCGACCATGTGGATAGGGACCCAGAAAATAAGTATGACAATCCTGAGGGTCGAGGCAGTTTTAACTTTCGGACAGCGCTCGCTAGTCTCTTGTGGCAGCGGGCGCACAGCACCAGCAAGGATTTGGTGTCTCCTGAGCATGAAGACAAAGCTATCCGGCTAGGATTCTTCTCGGCTTGTAGACCGCAAGAACTCCTCGGTGGTTACGCAGATTTGAAAAATAGCGAGAAGGTTTCCCAAGTTTGTAAGAATTTTTTCGAGCGTGATGGAAATGAATTCATCGAGGCACTTATCTCCAACGAGAACTTTTGGACAAAGGATAGCTTTCGTCAGCTTATCCATGACCTCGCGTGGCATTTGGCGGATGATCCAAATCACTATCTGGATGTTCCGAATCTTTATCGCGGTCGTGAATCATATTATCGAGATGAAAAACCGGAGTATTTTGCAGACGAAGATAATTGGATGAGTGACGAGATCGATATTGCCCAGGATGAATATGATAATCCACAAAACATTTTAAGAATCTTGAATACAAGGCTTGCAAACATCGAACAGAAGATTCGTCGGCCTGCTTGGACAACGGCGATCGTCTTGATGATCTTTGCTGCCGCCGTGGGGCGGTGGCTCGCAAACTAGAAAATGTATGTCCTGCCGACCTGACTCTCTGCACAAATACAATGTTGGGATGTCCGGAAATGGCTTTATCCGGACTTAAGGTTGCCTCCGCCCGTATTGCCGGGAATTAACTCTAAGCAGACATCTGTAGACTGACTGCCAAATGCCGCAGATCAATTTTTGATGTCTAAATCTAGCGCTTAACTGACCGCGTAAACTTTAAACGCGCGCGCCGGATCGGGGCCTTTGCGCACGTGCATTTCGCGCGCGCTGAGGTCCATGATGATGGAACACACCGTGCCCAGCTCCTGCACGCTGTCATCGGGGATATAGGGCCGCAGGATCGGCAGCTCATTGTTTGATGCGTCCGACAGGATATCGCGCATGGCCGCGATGGTGTCGCCGTTGCGGTTTGCCGCCATGGTGGTGGCGGTGTGCATGCGGGCGTACGAGCTGGCGAATTTCGGGTCATCGGTGGCGTTGATATCTTTACCCAGATAATGATTGGTGTGGATCAGCGTGCCGTCCACAGCGCGGTGGGTGAACACCTCATCCCCGGCGAACTCGCTATCGAAACAATCGCCCGAGGCATTGCCGACCAGCACGTTGCTGGACTTGCCAGACCCGGCGCGCTCGATCAGGGCGCGTGCTTGGTCGATGCTGGTGCAATCAAGAATACCGCGCAGCAGAACATGGATCGGCACGCCGCCGAGTTCCCGACCAAGCGTCAGGATATTCAGGCACACGCCGAGGCCCGTACTGTTCATGCCGATTTTGCCGATGATACCGGGCTCGGTCATCATGGTGATGACGTGTCCATCAGCTCGTTCGATACGGAGCATGACACAGAGGCTTTCCAGCGGCTTGCCCCAGTCCCAGTTCTGGCCGAGCAGGCTGGTTGCGGGAAAGCTCAGCGCGGTACATTCGTTGGCTTGATTGAGTGCGCTCAGGGCCAGAATTTCCGTGCGCGCATTGAGCGCCGTGATCCATAGCGGATCCATGCCGCAGCCCTGCGCGATGCCGTTTATTTCTTCGGCGTAGTCGGGGCTGAAATCTGCAATGACGTCACGGAAGTACGCCGCGCGCTCCAGAATGACGTCTTCGGGCAATTTGAAAATGGCGCGGTAGAATGAAACGGTTTGCGCGATTTCATCTGCCAGCATTTCGCCGTGCATGCGGCCGCGTTTAAACGCCGTGCCGCTGATCGTCAGTTTCCTGAAATGGTCCATGATGCATCCGCGCTATTGGGGGGGCTTGCTCAGGCCTTGGACTGTGTGCGCCCCGCCGGGAACGATACCGTAACTTCGGTAAAGTTATCAACGAAGGCGTGAAAGGCGTCGGGTGCCATGGGTTCGGCAAAGGCAAAGCCTTGAATTTCGTCGACCGGCAGGGTCTGGATAAAGTCGACCTGATCGGAGGTCTCGACGCCAACTGCGGTAACGCCAACGCCCAAGCCATGAGCCAGCGCGGCGCTGGTGCGAACGGTCTGGGCCGCACGGGCGTCCTTGCCGATGGCGCTGACGAACGTCTGGTCGATCTTGATGCGGTCAACGGGCAGGGCGGACAGGTGCTCCATGCTCGAATACCCCGTGCCGAAGCTGTCGAGTGCGATGCGCACGCCCAGGTCGCGCAGAGTCGCAAACATGGGTGTGAAGCCCTGTGGATCAGACATGATCAGGCCTTCGGGCAATTCCAGTTCGAGCAACGCGGCGTCCAGCCCGCTGGATTGCAGGGCGGCCTGTACCGCGCCGATCAGATCACCGCTGCGTGCCAGTGCGACCGATACGTTGACCGACACCGTAATGAGCGGGAAGCCACTGGCCAGCCATGCGGCGTGTTGGCGACAGGCTTGCATCAGGGTCCAGCGGCCCAGCGCGATGCCGACGTCACACGAATCCGCCAGTGCGATAAAGTCCGCAGGCAACAGAGTCTGTTCGCCGCGCGGCCAGCGGATCAGGGCCTCGGCTGCTGTGATGCGACAGGCGTTCAGACCGAGCCTTGCTTGATAGTGCAGGCTCAGGGCGTTGCTGCTCAGGGCCTGACGCAGTTCGGCCATCAGTGAATTGCGCTGCTGTAGTTGTTCGTTGAGGCGCGCGACAAAGAACCGCAGAGAATTGGGGCCTTCGCTCTGGGCGTGCTCCAGTGCCATATCAGCGTTGCGGATCAACTGCGCACTGTCGATCCCGTCTTCGGGGAAGGTCGTAATGCCGACGCACGATTGCAGGCGGATGGTCCGCGTGTTGCTGGTTGGCGTGTTGTGCGCCGGGCCATCCTGCACGGTGTTGTCGGCGTGGAACGGTGCGGCAAGGGTATCGATGATGTGTTCGGCCAGCACGATAGCTTCGGTCGGATTGCGCAGGCGCTCCTGCACCACGGCAAAGCGGGCGCGGCCGATGCGGACAATGGCGTCCTCGCCATCGCCGAGCGTGGCGGCCATGGTGCGCAGCCGCGCAAGCGCCTGTCGCATCAGCTCGGACGTGGCGCCGGGGTCGCCGATTGCGCTCTCCATGCCGACAATCTCAACCATATGCAGCGCGCCGCCCTGATTGCTTGAGTGGTAAAGGGCCAGCGCATGGGACAGTCGCTCGGTGGCCGCTGCCGGGCCGTTCAGGCCGCTCAGCAGATCATGACGTGCCCTTTCTGGCTGCGCGTTGGCCTGTTCGCGCTCGCTGCGTTTGCGCGCGGTAATGTCATGACCAAAAATATCAACGGCCTGTCCATCCGGTGTCGGTGCAATCGACAACAGGTAGGTTTGCGCGCCAAAGGTTTCCTCAATCTCGCCCGCAGCAGCGCGCTGCACGAAACCAGATATGCGCGCTGACCATGGCGCGGGCAGGGCTTCGCCGACCTGTGCGCCCCAATGGGTCAGCAACGTGCGGGCGGGTTCGTTGGCGTACAGTAGGACACCCTCGGTAGAGCAACGCAGGATCGGCGTGTGGGCGTTTTCGGTCAGGGTGGCCAGCTTGCTCAACTGGGCTTCGGAGTCTGACAGGCGCTTGATCTCGGCGCGCAGGCGTGCGGTGCGCTCCTCGACACGTTGTTCGATGATCGGAGGCTCGATGCGACCTGTTGGATCAGGGCTTGCCTGTCCGGCGTTATGGCGTGTCGCCGTGTCGTGCAGTTGTCGCCATTCATCGGCGGTGCTGTCGGCCAGATCACCGGGCAGGCCGAGGGCCTGGCGCAGGCGCGCAAAGGGCACGAACACGCTCGAGCCAATCAGCAGGGCAGTGCCCAGTGTGATCAGCGCGGCGACACCCAGCGCGGCGACAATGGCGCGGGTCGCAAAGGTCTCGACGCGCAGTTGCACGGCTGTGGTGTTGAGCCGCGCATGCACGCTGAACGGCATGCCAGTAACATTGGCGTGCCATACCAGATCATAGCGCGCGCCATTCAGGCTGCGTCGCGGTGGCGTGTTCAGGCGCGTTGTCGCGGGCGGTTCGCCGAACTGGCCGATGCGTGCGCCGCTCGGGCTGTACAGTACGCCGCCGGTGATATCGGTGCCGGGCAGCAGCAGTTCAACGGTCGCCAGCAGCATCTTGTCGGACATGGCATAGGGGTGGGTCAGGATCAGCGCGGTCAGTGCGGTGCGCGCGCGTTCATCAACAGCGTGCAGGTTATCGGCTTCGTACTGGCGCGTCAGGCCATAAAGCAGCGCGCCCTCAATGACGAGGACGAGCGTAAATACTGTCAGCAAAACGCGGCGTGAAAGCCGACTTTGCATCAGGGCCGAGAAGAAACCACTTCTTGCCGTCATAACCATACGATCAGGGCATCAGGGACGCCCAGTTGTCTTAACCGTCGAATGGGTTCAGTTTAGTTCATCTATGCGCCGAGTCCCGAAGGCTTGCTTTGTGGCTGTGCTTGGCGCAATAAACGTTAGCGTTAACAATGGGTTAATGTGATCGGGCGCGATCCCCGAATACATGCAAAACCGGCAACTGAGGGAACGATGGCCGAATCGGATGGCAACAGCGGATTTACAGGTCAGGACGCAGCGCGCGGACAGGCTGTGCGGCTGGCGGTGTTTTACACTGTTTTGTTTGGCGCTATCGGTGTCAACATGCCGTTCTGGCCGCTCTGGCTAACCGCGCGCGGGCTCGATGCACGCGAGATCGGTATGGTGCTGTCACTTGGTCTGGCCATGAAGGTCATCACCAATCAGCTGGCCGGTCATGTGGCCGACCGCACGGGCCGCCGCCGCCCCATTATGATGGCCTTGGCGTTCGGTGCGACGCTGGCCTATGGCAGTTTCTGGTTCGGTCATAGCTACGGTGTGCTGGCGGTCATGTCGGTCATGTTCTTTGCTTTCTGGTCGCCGCTGCTGCCGCTCAACGAAAACCTGACGATGATGAGCGTCAAACGTCATGGACTGAATTATGGTCGCATCCGGTTGTGGGGCTCGGTCGGCTTTATTGCCGCCTCGAGCATCGCCGGTGTGGTGTTGAGCGGGCGCTCGCCTGATCTTGTTTACGTCATGGTGGTCTCGCTGATCGGCATGACGTTTCTGTGCACCATGGTGTTGCCGGACCTGCGCGTCGCGCGCACCGAAACGCGCGGGCTGACCGCGCTGCGCGTTCTGGCTGACAGGCGCTTTGTGGTCTTCCTGATCGCGTCCGCGCTGATACAGGCCAGTCATAGCGCCTATTACGCCTTTGCCAGTTTGCACTGGAAGGGGCAGGGCCACGGCGAGGGTGTTATCGGGTTGTTGTGGGCCGAGGGTGTGCTGGCCGAAATCGTGCTGTTTATTTTTGCCGCGCAGGCGTTGGCGCGTGTTGGGCCGCTTGGCCTGTTGCTGCTCGGCGGACTGGCCGGTGTGGTGCGTTGGGGCCTGATGCCGTTTGTCGAGGCCTTGCCGCTGATCGCGGTGCTTCAATTGTTGCATGCGTTCAGCTTTGGTGCGGCGCACCTCGGCGCGATGTATTTCATTTCAGAGCGCATTGATGCGCGGCTGTCGGCCACGGCGCAGGGCCTGTATTCCAGCGCGGTCATGGGCATCGCGCTGAGCACAGCCACGCTGGTTTCGGGTTACCTGTACGATGCCTCGGGCGGGCTGGTGTTCCTCGCCATGGCGGGCATGAGCTTTTTTGGGCTGGTGGTGTGCATTGCTTTGATGCAATCCTGCGCGAAAGAAAAAACACGGGAGAGCGAGACATGAGCTATACACTTTACGGCGAAAACGGAACGGCGACCTTCAGCCCCCAGGCTGTGCTCGAAGAAGCAGGTATCCCCTATGAATTCGTCCAAATCGATCTTGCTGCGGGCGAGCACCACGGCGCGGCCTATCACGCCATCAACCCGGCGGAGTACGTGCCTGCACTGAAATGCCCCGACGGCACGGTGCTCTATGAGGCCGCCGCTATCATGCTCTATCTGGCCGATCATCACGGCTTGAGCGATCTGGCGCCCGCTGCCGATGACCCCGCGCGTGGCGTGCTCTATCGCACGATGTTCTACATGAGCAGTACATTGCAGGAAGCCTGCAAGATGTACTTCCATGCGGATCATTTTGCGACGAAACCTGATGCCATTGCAGACGTTGCCGCCAATTCCCTGACACAGCTTGCAACGCGCTGGCAGGTCGTCGAGGACCACCTTGCCGCACATGGCCCGTATCATCTGGGCGAGCGTTTCAGTCTTTCCGATATCTACATGACCATGCTGGTTAGCTGGCATGAGCCCATGGAAGAATTGTTGGAACGCTGCCCGGCCATCGCGCGTTGCCATGATCTGGTGTGCAAACGCCCGGCCTTGCAGGGCATTTTGAAAACACACAGCGTGATCTAAACGGTTTGCCTACCAGTAGCTTGGATATCTGACGCCGCGCCGTAGGTTGTTGAATATCAACGCCACCAGTGTGATGACAAGCGTGCCGACAAGGACCGGGAAGACCAGAAAGCTCAGTGATGGTTCGGTGGCAATGACCACGATCGGGTCAGCGCCAGCCGGTGCGTGGCCGGTGCGTGTCAGTTGCATAAGCGCTATGGCCAGCCCGACACCGAGCGCCATACTCCACCATTCATTCCCCAATACAATCAAGGCGAAAAATCCCACGGCCGTCGAAATCAGATGGCCAAAAATGATGCTACGTGGCTGGGCGAGGGGGCTTTCTGGCAGGGCGAAAGCGAGAAAACATGATGCCCCAAAAGGCGCCATCAGGAATGGTGCGTCGGTGAGTGCATCAAGGTTTGCAGCGATTGCAATCGCCAGCGTAGCGCCAATGCCACCGAGCAAGGCCGATGATGCCGACGGCCCTGCCGGAATAGCATGGCCGCCGGTCATCCTGGTGATATAGCGTACAAACCGGTTCATTCTTCGTGCTCCATTATTTGTAGAGCATTCTCCAGTTCGGCGATGCGATCGGTTAGTGCCCCGACCATGCCATCGACTTCGATCTGGGTGAAACGCGGCGTGATATGCATCGGGCAATTCCAGTCCAGTGCTTCGATATCGATAACGATGGCGCGTTCGACCCTGGCGCGGTAACTGGGCAGCGCTACACGCGCCAGCAACGCCGGATCATCGGCTTCGTGCACGATGCGCACACGGCCCGCTATCTTGAGGCGGCGGCGGTTCGCATAGTCCATCAGGATCAACGCGACGCGCTCATTGACGTGGATGTTACCGACGCTGAGGTATTGCATATTCCCTCGGAAATCTGGATACGCGATTGTGCGTTCATCAAGCACGCTAAGGAACCCGGCTGGTCCGCCGCGATACTGCACATACGGCCAGCCTGTTTCTGAAACGGTGGCCTGATAAAAACTGTCGCGCTCGGAAATAAAGGCTGCTTCTGCCGGACCGATGGGGACGGGGGCATCGAGTGCTTCAAAGCCCTGATACCTGTCGCGGCTGCCCTGTTGCGTCTGTACGGCCTTGACCGATGGGGTGAAGGCGATCTCTGCATAATTGCGTGCCATGACAGGCTCCTTGAAAAAAAGGCGGGGCGGGTGCGTTAAGGTTCAAGAGACGTGCACCCACCCCAAGGGGAGGGGGAACCAGAAGTGGGTGAAATCAGGCGGCCTGGCTTTCCAGTGTGATTTTGGGGAAATCAATATCGACCTGCGTCGCCTTACCAATCAGGTTGGTCAGGATGTTCATGCCTACGTGGGTAATGATTTCAACGATGTCTGCATCGTCGTAACCGGCTGCGCGTACAGCATCGAACTCGGCTTGCGTGATATCACCCAGATGGGTGTTGAGCGCGTGGGCGAAGCTCACAGCGGCGGCGGCTTTGTGGTCATGCGAGAAACCGTTGCGGTTGGCCTTGATCTCGGCATTGTCGAGCCCGGCTTTGCGGGCAATGGCATCGTGGGCAGACAGGCAGTATTGGCAGGCATTATCCTGCGCGACGCTCAGCGCAATGCGTTCACGGGTCTGCGGATCAAGGCTGCCATCCTCGGCGATGCCGTGCAGACCAAGGAAAGCCTGAAGGGCATGTGGTGAATTGGCGAAAACGCGCAAGAAGTTCGGCACCATGCCGAGTTTCGTTTGGATGGCATCGAGCAGGGCAGCCTGCTCGGGGTTGGCGGTTTCATGGGTGACAATGTTAATGCGGCTCATGACAAATACTCTCCGTACTATTTGTGTGTTGCGGGGGCCGAGGCTTTCAATGTGCCCGGCAGGACAGAGAATATTCTGTTTATAAAATGATGGAATATCTGTAATATAGAAATCACTTTTCCACTAAATGGAATAATTGGATGGATCGTTTCCAATCCATGCAGGTCTTTGTCAGCGTATCTGAGCACGGTGGTTTTTCTGCTGCTGCGCGGGCATTGTCCATGTCACCGCCCGCCGTGACCCGTGCGGTCTCGAGCCTTGAAGAGCGGCTTGGAACGCGACTGTTTGTGCGCACCACACGCTCGGTCAGGCTGACCCAGAGCGGTGAGCGGTTCCTGCTCGATGCGCGCCGTATACTGGCTGAAGTGGCAGAGGCCGAAGATGCCGCCATCGGATCACATGCCGCGCCGCGTGGTGAAATCCGTATCACCGCGCCGGTTCTGTTCGGGCGCATGTACGTAACGCCTATCCTCGGTGATTTCCTTGGGCAATATCCGTTGCTGAGCGCCGAAACGTTGTTCGTGGACAGGGTCGTCAACCTGATGGATGAAGGCCATGACGTGGCAATCCGAATTGGTGCGCTACCCGATTCCACTCTGAGCGCGGTGCGCTGCGGCAGCGTTCGGCGTACCCTGTTCGCTACACCATCGTATCTGGCGGAGCATGGTGTACCGCAATGTCCTGAAGACCTTGTCGATCATCAATTAATCCATTCCCTTGCCATGGGCAATGCTGCGCAATGGCAATTTGCTGAAAATGGCGCGCCGCACACCGTGCGCGTGACGCCACGCCTGCGCATGAACACCAATGACGCAGTGATCGAACTGGCGCTACGCAGTTGGGGCATCTCACGCCTGTTGTCCTATCAGGTTGCGCACGCTCTGGCCGATGGGCGACTGGTCAGTGTGCTTGAGGACTTTGAAATGGAAACGCTTCCTATCCACGTGGTCCATCAGGAAGGTCGCATGGTGTCGGCAAAGGTGCGTGCCTTTGTCGATTTCATGGTTGATCGCCTGCGCGCTGATCCGGCTCTCAATAGTGACGGGCATGGATAGGATAATGCCACGATGAACGACGCGTCACAGTCTATTCCGGCGATCCCCATGATGACCTGTGTGGATATGCACACAGGTGGCGAGCCGGTGCGCATTGTCACCGGTGGCTACCCTGAAATCATTGGCGATACGATCCTCGCCAAGCGGCGCTATGTGCGTGATCACCTCGATCATTTGCGGCGGTTTTTGATGTTCGAGCCGCGCGGGCATTTCGACATGTACGGCGTGATCCCGGTCGAACCCGACGACGACGAAGCCGACATGGCTGTGCTGTTCATGCACAACGAAGGCTATAGCACCATGTGCGGCCATGCCGTCATTGCGCTGGGGCGTTATGCTATCGATCAGGGCATTGTCACGCCACCAGCGGACGCCGATATGGTGGACGTGAATATTCAGTGCCCCTGTGGTCTGGTGCGCGCGCACGTTGCCCTTGAAGATGACAAACCCGGTGCCGTGCGCTTTGAAAGCGTGCCATCCTTTGCCTTTGCGCTGGACCGCGAAATCGAAGTGAATGGCTATGGCAGCGTGACGCTGGACGTTGGATATGGCGGCGCGTTTTACGCCATTGTTCCGGCATCGCGTGTGGGGCTGGACGTGCGCACATCAAAGGTCCGTGATCTGGTCGATGCAGCCAGCGCCATCACCGCTGCGGCCAGGCAGCAGATCTCGCTAAGTCATCCTGATGACAATGATCTGGCGTTCTTTTATGGCACTATTCTGAGCGATGGAGCAGATGCATTTTCTGTCGAACCGACGGCCAATATCTGTGTCTTTGCTGATGCCCAGGTCGACCGCAGCCCGACCGGTTCGGGCGTCAGCGCACGCATTGCCCTGCAACATGCGCGTGGCCAGATCGCCATGGAACAAACGCGTGTGTTCGAAGGCGTCAGCGGCGCGCACTTCAGCGGTGCGGTGTCCGCCGAGAGTACATGTGGCGATTTTCCCGCCGTGCGGGCCATGGTTGAGGGCCGTGCCCATTACGTGGGACAGTCCACATTCCGTCATGAGCCAGATGACGTCATCGGGCAGGGCTTCTTGCTGCGTTAGGGCCTATTCAGACATGACCGTTTTGGCATCCAGAGGATAGATCGGACTAAGCTCCGTGGTCTCTGGTGTAACGCCACTGCCGCTCAGCAGGGTGATGTTGCTCTCGATGGTCATGGCGACATGTCGAGAGCGGTTGAGGTCAAACACGTAGGACTGCATGCCAAGACTTTTGATGTGGCGGGAAAATGCATACAGACGGCTCAGGGTTTCCTGTTCGCTGTCCTGATGTATGAGTGTCTCAAGACCAACCCCCATAAACTTGACCCCAAGGAAGGCCAGCCCACCGGCATATCTATCATCGGGGCGGCAGCGTGCAGAAATAAACCGGGCGTAGTCGCTCATGAAACCAACGCATTCGGCGGCATGAATTTCGTCGGGCGCGTCGGGCAACCCGATCAGTTCCAGGGTCAGGCGGTTTTTGAATTGTGCGATGGGAACCGCGTCAAACACTTCACGAAAGCCTGCCGCGCCCAGTTTCTGAAACGTCGAATAGTGGATCGGGATGCTGACGCCTGCAGAACCGCTCTGTTCGGATGATTTATCCAGAGCAAGAAGGGCGTTCGTCAGGACATGCATGTCGAGTTTATCGAGCAGCGGGTCTTTCATGCCACCATGTAAAACATCAGAATCAAAATGTACGCCATAGGGCGTCTTGCAGGTCGGGTAACAGCGGTACAACGGCACTGCGGATTTCTGCGGATTCCAGATACCGGCGTATCGGATTTTGATTTGCGATAGAAGCTGTGCAATCGGGTCCTGCAAAGGCTTGGGTGCCGTTTTGATCTTTTTCGCAAGCATGTTGTTGATGGCATCAACGGAAATCGTCACGGCCCCGTCATGGCCGGTGGTAGGGGGGATGTCGTCCGTCTTGATGGTCGCCGTCTTGAGCTCGAGGTCACTGATTTGCTTGTCCGGTCCGCCCATAAGTTTTGCGCGAATTTCATTTGCGATGATTTCAGCACGCAGAGTTGCATCTTCGCTAGCGGTATCGGGGAACAACAGCAGGAATCCATCTTCGGATTGACGGATGTAGATGTCGCTGTTGGCGACATGGCGCTTGATAATGGTCTCCGCCAGGGCAAGCGCTGTTTTCGCCATATTTTCCCATTTGTCGCCCAGTTTTTCGCGTAACTCAGACAGGCTGACGAAGTGCAGTTTGCTGACGGCGTGCGCCTTGCCACCTTTGAGGCAATCATCAAGCTGTTTCTGAAAAGCTGGCAGGCTGTCGTGTTTGGGTGGACCGCTCCTGCCCATCTTATCTGTCGCTGGCGCATTGCCCGGTGCACCGTTGGGATCCTTGATGTCCTTCATCAGCGACTTGTAGAGCCGGATATGGTCCTGCTCGGCTTTGATCTCCATGCGGTGTTTAAGCGCAATCAGGGCACATGTTTTTGCCGCCAGAATTTCAACACCGACAAACTTTGCCATAAAATCATCGGCACCGGCTTTCAGTCCGGCGATGATATCTGCACTGGGAGCCTGATTGGACAGGAATATGAAGACGATGTGGTTTAGTTCAGGGTGTTTGCTGCGCAGTTGCGATAAAATCGCTATGCCCGATGTGCCGGGCATGTTGGCATCAAACAGGATCGCGTCGGGTGGACCTGACAGGACCTTGTTCAGGGTGCTCTGCGCATCATCAATGGTGCGCACACTGTGACCGTGATTTGTAAGCTCATTCGATAGCGCAGCGCAAAAGGCTGTATCGTTATCGACAATAAAAACTGCCGCCATGTATGCTCCCCTTTGCCCTCCTTTCTGATGCCTCCATCGAAAGGTTGGTTAGGATCATACTCAAGATGAAACGGGGCTGTAAACCTAGCATTGTATGCGGTTGTGTGGCGCGCGATGGGGAGGGTGATTGTTTGATCGCACTTATTCGGTCATGACCGTTTTGGTCGCCAGAGAGTAAATCGGGCCGGGGCTTTCTATTGTCATGGCCACATAGGTTGCCTCGTAGAAAACCTTATCGGTGCTATTCTTCATCCCATACATTGCAATTTTCACAATGGCTGATTTTGCTCTTTTGGCCGTTCAGGTGAAACTGTCGCCTTTCATTAGCTATTTTTGATCGCCACAGCTCCTCAATTGTGTTTTCCCTCAAGTTTCCTGTTGGAAATGCGTTGTTAAAATCAACATTGCACATAGGTACATCCCCGTTGGCAAAGATCACCATGAGCGACCACAAAGCAACGCAGGGTAGGGCAGGCTGCGTACGGGCGCTTACCGGAGTAAAATTCTCCAGCTGGCTGCCCCAATTGTGCAGGTTTCGGAAATAGACACGATCATGTGGCGCAACCTTCTTGTCCCAGAATTCCTGGTATGATGGCCACTCATCAAAATTGCTCTCTTGCCTTATCATGCGCACGACAATTTGTGTTTGCGGGCGAATGGTATTTCTAAGTTCTATAAATCTTAGGGCGTTTTCAAGAACCTCTTCCATGTTCAACCGGACTCTGATTGCTTCATAGACTTCTTTTTTCAGGCTATCGATTGAAAGAATGATGTGATCAATGCCGCTTTCCAAAATTCGCCTGGAACGTTCCTCGTCTAAAATTGAAACATTGGTTGCGATCGAAACAGTGGGAACACCGACCTGCTTAAGTTGATCAATCCGATCAGGTAACTTTTTGTCTAACAACGGTTCGCCATCGCGGTAGAGGCTGACCCGTTTCAGGATGGAAGCATGATCGGATATTTCCTCAACAATTTTGTTGAACAAATCATCTTTCATCGTTGGTGAGTTTCTATGCCACTCTTCAATGGTACACATGGGGCACCGGGCATTACATGTATTTACCGTTTCGATCTCAAAGTATCTTGGGAAACTCAGGAGGTCCTGAAATTCCTCTCCTGAACTTATTCGACGACGTAAGTATTCGTTATGCTTGGATGTGATCATCTGGACTAGAAGACCTCCGTTTCTAAAGTTGGCCTTCAATTAATTCGGGAAGAATCTGTTTGTATGACCGGGGCGCCATTCCCAGTTCTGATTGGATTCTTGTCGATAACATGGACACATCTATTGGTCGGGTTTCGGTAAGTTCGAAATCGTTGATACTGCGCTGTTCAACACGACTGGTAATAGACGTGGAGCGCCCGTAAATTTTCATCAATTCTTCCAGAAAACATAATCGACTCATAGAATCCGGTCCACAAAAATGGTACGTCCCATGCGAAGGTTGGTTGATCAATTCAAGAATTCCGCTGATAACATCGTTGATATGGATTGGCGAGAATATTTGATCACTCGCTACGTCGATCGAGGCGCCATCGCGAAGCGCGCGGTGCCAAGCGGTGAAGAGAGTCCCGTCCAATGGATCGCTGCCATAGACCTTTGACAAGCGGACTATGCAGTATTCATTCGCCGTTTGCTCCAGATATTCCTCAACAGCTCTTTTCTGTCGCCCGTACGCTACAATGGGAGTGGGCGTATCATTTTCTTTGTAGCCCCCCTTTGCTCCATCAAAAACATGATCGGTCGAGGCAAATATTGGCTTGATATTCAGCTTGTACAGTTCTTCTATGACACCAATAATACCAGTTACATTCACCGCTTGGCTTGATGAGAGTTGATTGGCGCAAGTATCGATATGTGTTTCACCCAATAAAATAACCGCATGAGAGATTTCTTGTGGTTTTTCCAAAACATCAACCAGTTTGGATTGGGGAAGTGAAAATGCCACGCCACCAGGTATCGGGGACTTACAATAAGTAGATATTGTTCGACTGCTACCCAGAGCTTGCAGCAGGTGGCGACCAACGAATCCGGAAGATCCTAATATAAGAATTTTGTTGAAATCAGAGGACATACCACTTCCTGGCATTAGCATGTTGATGAAAAATCGAAAGGGAGGTTGCGGGTTGCCAGGCTACCTCTGCCCAAAAAGTAAAATAGATTACAGAATTTCTAAAAACCATTGTAACAGCATATTCTGTGCCACACTGGCACCTCAAACGTGAATTCATTTTAGACGACCACTGGATCGGGAATGTTTTATGGCGATAACAGGCGTCCACCTCAAGGTTATCAAAGATTGTATCGATTTGTTACGCAAAGATATAGTCGACCGGGATATTGATCTGTTGGAATTATCCTATCCAGACCTACTTGCTTCACCAATGGAAATTGAAGCGTTTTTGGGGCAAGGAACGATTGACGGCCTGATTCCGCGTGCCGACAGTGATAAAATCATCGCGTGGCACAGCCGAAACGATTTAAGTTGTATTTATGATACCCATGATGTCTGGGGCCAGTTAGGCATTGCTCCAACCACTATTGATATTGCACAGAACAGGGCGGATGAAGTCTTCCTTGATCTGAATTTCCCCATCAGCCAGGACTTTGTTGAAAAGTTTGATTTCGTCATCGACCCCGGCACGCTGGAGCACTGTTTCAATGTTGGTCAGGCGTTTTTAAATACATGCAGCACCCTTCGGAAGGGTGGCGTTCTATTTCAAATTTCACCATTCAATGTGAGCAACCATGGATTCTGGAGCTTTAGCCCAACCATATATGGTGATTTTTGCGAGGATAATGGATTTGAATTGCTTCAGTTGATGCTTAATTTTCAACAAACCCAACTTGTGCCGATCGAACCTTTTATGCGCTATACGGATATTCCGGAAAATTGTTGGATGATATCCGTGATACAACGCATTGAGGTGCAGGATCTGATCTTTCCAGTGCAACGCAAGTATCGCTAAAGGGCGGCGCAGGTAACTTTCCTGGGCGCATGGTAAAATTATCCAAGGGTAACGATTCGTTGGATACAGGAGAATTTATTGGACCATTTGACCGTGCTCAGCAATTTACTAATTTCGTGTGAAGGGCCTAGTTGTGCCGACTGATCAAAGCAACCTATACGCATTTTATGACTTATCTGTCGCGACGCCAAAGTTTGATTTCATCACTTTTTTGCGAATTGCGGACCTGCACCGCCGCCGGTACGGATATGAAACCATAAGCTTTGTATTTCTTCCCGGCCCGAACGCTGGGTTTCGCGATGACCTGTTGCCGCCAAATGACCCAGAGGTTTTGCGCTCAATGATGCGCAATATTGTCTTGCCGGGTTGTTGGCTGGTGCCGGGGTGTGTCGGGGTGAGCTATCTGACCACAAGAGCCGATGCCGCGCCGATCTTTCAGAAGGCTGGGCCGCACATTTTCCCCCGAAACATCACGCTCGATAATCCGGTCCAGGAATATTGTGTCATGGGCATCAATGCTGCCCTGATCAGGGGGGAGAAAATACACCCGCTGGAGGCTCCCCATGAATATCAGGAACAGGCTGTAAGATACTGCCAGTTGGTTGCCGCCGACAAAAAGCTGATTACGATCACCTTGAGGGAATGCAGCTATCACCCACAACGCAACAGTCAGCTGGGTGATTGGAAAAGGTTTATCGATTATCTGGATACATCAAAGTACAAGGTGATCATTGTTCGCGATACGGAGAAAATGCTAACCGCCCCTGTCTTTGACGATGTCGAAGAATGTTCTCTGGCGTCGATTAATTTGCTGTTTCGTTCTGCGCTATATCAACATTCCTATCTCACCATGCATGTGAGTAACGGAACGTCGTGTGTGGCGAACCACTCCCTGACTCCATCTATTACCTTCGGCGTTTACGACGAAGAGCACGCTGCGTCTTCGTTGGATTTCTTCAAGAGGACTATGGGGCAAAGCTACGGTGATCAATGGTATGGTTTTCCAATATGCCAGCGACTGGTGTGGGAGAAAGATTCTTTTGATCTGCTAAAAACAGAGTTTGAGTCTATTACAGCGATCCTGGAGCAATATCCCGATGGGGCGTTTCCTGCACACGATTTTGGATCGTCTCAACAATGTGAAGACACGTGTGAAAATGTCGTCGAATACACAGTGGAAAAAATAAATAAGGGCGTACAGAAAGAAGATATTGATGCCCTTGTTGAAGTTGTTGCGCTGACAAAGGGGACGAATGCAATATCTTTAAATGCTCTCGGCGTAGCTTATTCGGGTGTAGGGGACAACGAGAACGCTGCGGTTTCCTTTCAACGCGCTATTCAACTCGACGACACCTACCAGATGGCTCAGCAGAATTTGGCGGCCATTCGCGAACGAATAAGCGGCTTAGCGGATGATCCGAACTGATCTGACAAGAATATAAATGCGATGAATGTGAGCCCAGGTGGGCTTTAGAGAATTTCCCCAGCGACATGCACGTTTAAAGCACGACTTGACAAACACCGGGTGTCATGGCTTTTCACCGGCCAAACCCGTGTTATATACGGGACGATTTTGACCGGTTTTCAGCGAGGATACGACCCATGCACCCATACCGCACACACACCTGCGGCGAGCTGCGGCTCGAACACGATCAAACGGAAGTCCGCCTGTCGGGTTGGGTCCACAGCAAGCGCGATCACGGCAACCTGCTGTTTATCGATCTGCGCGATCAATATGGCATGACCCAGTGTGTCATCGATGTGTCCAGTCCGCTGTTTGCGGTTGTCGAATCAGCCCGGCCTGAAAGCGTTATCACCGTGACCGGGCCGGTCGTGCGGCGCAGTGATGACACGGTCAATCCGGCTCTGCCCACGGGCGAAATTGAAATCGGTGTTGCTGCCATTGAGATCGAAGGCCCCGCCGACGTGCTGCCCATGCAGGTTGCCGGTGACGCGGAATACGGCGAAGACATTCGCCTGCGCCATCGCTACCTTGATCTGCGCCGCGAAAAGCTGCATGAAAACATTCTGTTGCGTTCGCGCGTGATCACCTCGATCCGTCAGCGCATGGTCGATCAGGGCTTTACCGAATTTCAGACCCCGATCCTGACGGCGTCATCGCCCGAAGGCGCGCGTGATTATCTGGTACCGAGCCGCAATCACCCCGGTCAGTTCTATGCCCTGCCGCAGGCCCCGCAGCAGTTCAAGCAGCTGCTCATGGTTTCTGGCTTTGATCGCTACTTCCAGATCGCACCGTGCTTCCGTGACGAAGACGCGCGTGCTGATCGTAGCCCCGGCGAATTCTACCAGCTCGATTTCGAGATGGCGTTTGTCACACAGGAAGACGTGTTCGCAGCTATCGAACCCGTGCTCGAAGGTGTTTTCAACGAATTCGGTGGTGACAATGACGTTACGCCCGCACCGTTCCCGCGCATTGCCTATCAGGAGTCCATGCTGAAGTACGGTTCGGACAAACCCGATCTGCGCAACCCGCTGGAAATGACCGATGTGACCGAAGCATTCCGCGATTCCGGTTTTGGCCTGTTCGCGCGCAATGTTGAAAAGGGCGCCGTTGTGCGCGCCATCCCCGCACCGGGGGCGGCAGAACGTCCACGCAGCTTCTTCGACAAGCTCAATGACTGGGCGCGTGAGTCCGGTGCTGGCGGTCTTGGCTATATTATCTTTGCTGATGGCGAGGCACGTGGCCCCATTGGCAAGAACCTCGAAGCCGACCGTGTGGCGCAAATCAAGGATGCCACCGGCGCGGTTGACGGCGACGCAGTGTTCTTTGCCTGTGGTCAGAAGAAAGACGTTGAGCCCTTTGCCGGTGCAGCGCGTGAGCGGATTTGCGATGAACTGTCACTGCGTGAAGGTGGTGCTTTCCGGTTCTGCTGGATCATCGATTACCCGATGTACGAAATGGACGAAGAGACCGGTAAGATCGAGTTCAGCCATAACCCGTTCTCCATGCCGCAGGGTGGCATGGACTCGTTGGAAAACATGGATCCGCTCGATATCCTCGCCTATCAGTATGACATTGTGTGCAACGGCATCGAACTGAGTTCCGGCGCGATTCGGAACCACCGTGCCGACATCATGTTGAAGGCCTTTGATATTGCCGGTTATGGCCCCGAAGTGGTCGAAGAAAAATTCGGCGGCATGCTCAACGCATTCCGTTACGGCGCGCCGCCGCATGGCGGATCGGCACCGGGCATCGACCGCATTGTCATGCTGCTGGCCGATGAGCCAAACATTCGCGAAGTCATCGCGTTCCCCATGAACCAGCAGGCCCAGGATCTGCTCATGGGTGCGCCGGGTCTGCCCGATGACATGCGTCTGCGTGAACTGCATCTCAAGGTCGTTATGCCCAAGGTGGTCAAGAAAACGGTCGATGAAGACAATAAGGACGTAGAAAACGCCGAGTCTTGATCGACTGGGTTTTCGCTCTGAAATCACGGGTTTAGCCCGATTTTCGTAAACGCCGCGCGCCATTTGGTGCGCGGCGTTTACTGTTTGTTATTGAGATTAACCTAAAACAGTCAGATAATGTCGCAACGAATCTGGCTTCGTGCGTGCTGCATTTTTGGCATGCCGTAAATCGGATTTAGGGGGCACCGGATAATGGCGCTCTGGGGAGATGGATATGAAGCGGGTCATTCCTGTTGTTTTGGGAACGGTTTTACTGGGCGGCTGCGCATTGCCGGTGCCGCTTCAGGTGGCTTCGTGGGCCCTGGATGGCCTGACATTTCTGGTTACCAAAAAATCTATTACGGATCACGGTATTTCCGCTGTCGCACAGCAGGACTGCGCATTATGGCGCGGTATCAGCGAAGGTGCGGTATGCCGCGAAGATGACCCCATGACGTCGCTGGCTGATGCTGGTGATGTCACAGCGACGGGTCAACCTGTCGCGCGCGGCGATGGCGAGCAAGAAGGCCTCGTGACCAGTGCGCTGGGTATGCAGGCAAGCAGCGCCACGGCACAGGGTAGTGATTCAGATGATCGCCGTATGCTGCGCCCGGTTGGTAATGGTGATGATAGCGTCGAGCAGATCGTTACATCGTGGCAACGCCCGCTTGAGGCTGAACAGCCTGCTTCCATGGAAATGGCTGGATTTGTATTTGAACCAGCCTACGCCGAGCCAATCGCATCTATTGCATCTATTGCATCTATAGCGCCTGTCGCAAAACCTGTTGCAGCCAAAACGCCATCATCGGTCGTTAGCGCCGTTATCACGGCGCAAGCCGGGAATTATTATGTTATCGGCAGCTTTGCAAAATGGAACAATGCGGCACGCTTTGCCCAGCTTCATGAAGACCTTGAAGCAAAGGTGGTTTCAGCTGATCTTGAAGCCGGGCGCGTCTACCGCATCATGATTGGACCGTTTGACGCGACGTCGCGTCAGGGTGTGCAGGCAAGTCTGCAACGCGTTGGTCTTGAGGGTGCTTGGGCCATGCGCATGAAGCACGATGCCGTGGCATTGGATTGGGCGGCATCTCCGGACACGCAAGTCGCGGCATTGCCAAACCCCTAGACCTCAAATGACATCACACCAGCCAGTGAGCGCAATGCGCCTGTAATGCGTGTCGCCGTATTTATGCGGCTGACATCGCTATCGTGATAGCGGCGCTCATAGGCCAGTCGTTCTTCCCATACACGTATGAAATCACGCGGTTGATCAGGGTCAGCCGGTTCGCCCAGCAATGCGCCGGTGGTGGCATTGTAATCGGGATGCAGTTCGGGCTGAAACGCCAGTTCGGCATAATCATCCCATGACAACAGACCTGAAACATATATCTCCAGACTGACCTCGGACATCTCACGTGCTGAGAGCTCACGGATATCGACGTCGACACCGATGATGTCGCGCGCGCGTGCGCGGCGCTCCTCGGCACCTTCATTGCCGTTACCCGTGGGGACCGGCAGGTTTTCAGCAAGAAACAATGGAACGAGGGCAGAACTGCCACGCCACGCTAGGCTCGACTGTTCATGCGGCGCATCGTGCCCGTCTTCATTGGCGCTCGGGTCACCCTGGTCACCGTGCGCAGCCACATCCGTTGCCTGATGCGTGTCAGGGATGGCGGGTGTGGTTTGCTCAACCGTGCTCGATTGCAGTGATCGGGAAAACGGCAGGGCCGGTGGGCGCGGTTCAATCCTCATGCCGGACTCCGTGTTTCACGGTGATGGTCGTGCCGGGATTGGTTTCAGGCATAACGCACAGAGCGCGGCTTTTGCTGTTTCGCGCGGTACATGGCGGCGTCAGCACGTTCAATGATATCGCTCTGGTTGTCATGTTCGCCAAAGGGCTCGCTGCCGAGACTGGCGCGGATGGCGATCGTGCCATCGTCCCAGGCCACGGCTGCGTGATTGAGGCTCCACTCCAGTGCCTTTGCGCGGAGCGTGGCATTTTCCAGTGATGTGCGGGTTAACAGCACAGCGAATTCATCACCGCCCAGACGCGCTACGCGGTCAGTATCGCGGACGCCGTCGCGCAAGACTGCGGCGACCTTTTGCAGCACTGCGTCACCACAGGCATGACCATGCGTGTCATTGGTCTGTTTGAAACCGTCCAGATCGATGTAGAGCAACGCGCCGCCTTCACCATAGCGTTTGATGTCAGCCAGCGTGCGGCGCATTTCAGTCTCAAATCCACGCCGGTTAAGCAGGCTGGTCAGCGGGTCGGTGACAGCGTCGCGTTCCAGTGCAGCAATCCGGGTGCTTTGTTCGCGGATGCGCCATGCTGCCAAATCCGCAGCACTGAGTGCCTTGCGCGCCATGTACTGCACCCGCCCGGGGTCCATGGTGTCGGCCAAGCTGCCACTCAGCGCGGTGGCAAGAATGCGTACGGCTTCGAGAAGCTCGGTTGAATCGGGAATGGTGGTGAGGTTGTTAACAGAGGGAACGCCATGGGCCGAGGTCATGGTCGGGGCTTGGATCAACATATGCTTTGCACTCCTGCATCTGGCTTTCTGCCGCATATCGTGGTGCGGCGGACAGGTTATCGTGCAGGTAACGATGCAATGGGCGTGCCAAAAGTTAATGAATTGTAAATCAATGGTTTATGGATCATTAACCATAATATTGTGTGGCAGAGTCTGCCGGGTGGGGCAATTTTTACCGGTTCAGGCTTACCCAGTGGTGTGATCAGGCCACAGCCAGGCCGCACCGCGCACGCCGCTGGAATCACCATGCAGGTTTTGTCGCAATGGCGTATCAGCACGATCAGAAAAGACCCACGATTGCCATAGCTCTGGCACGCTGTCGTACAGCCGTTTGATGTGGCTCAGGCCTCCACCAAGCACAATGACGTCCGGATCGATGATGTTGATCACGCTCGCCAATGCACGCGCCAGACGCTGCTCGTAGCGTACCAGTGTCGCCGCTGCGTTCGCTTCGCCCGCTGCGGCGCGTTCGACGATGTGCGTGGCGTTGATATCTGCATCACCGCCAGCGCGTTGATAGTCCAGTGCCATGCCGGGGCCGGACAGGAATGTCTCGATACAGCCGTGCTTGCCACAATAGCACGGTGGTCCGGGGCGCTCGTTGTCCTCAGCCCAGGGCAGGGGGTTATGTCCCCATTCACCCGCCACGGCGTTGATGCCGGTGTGTGCGCTACCACCCAGCACCAGACCGCCGCCGACGCCAGAGCCAAGGATCACGCCAAATACTACGCTGGCCCCCGCTGCCGCGCCATCGGTAGCTTCTGACACGGCGAAGCAGTTGGCATCATTGGCCAAGCGGATCGGGCGTGACAACAGGGCCTCAAGATCGAGATCGAGCGCATGACCGATCAGGCAGGTCGAGTTGGCATTCTTGATCAACCCGGTGGCTGGCGACACCGTGCCGGGGATGCCGACACCGACGCTGGCGCGCTCGGTGTGGCTTGTTTCAAGTGTTTGAACCAACGTTTTAATAGCGTCGAGCGTCGCCGCGTAGTCGCCCGCCGGGGTCACAATACGCTGGCGTGCAATTTCAACGCCGTGCGAATCGAGGGCGATTCCCTCAATCTTGGTGCCGCCTAGGTCGATACCGATGCGCATGGGTGTGGTTGCCTTGTGTTCAAACAATTACGAAATACCCCACAAAACCGGGGGCTGTGGACCACTATATGTAGCGTGGGTGCGTGCAGAAAACACAAAATTTGTTATTACATCACGCACCGCGTTAGAAGAGTAGGTGGAGTGCGCATGTTTAAACATGCACAAAACCAAAGTGGTTTGGGGAAATTCAAGATGGCCGGGACCTCGCCATCCTTAGCAATTGCAGAGCATCCTGTCTTTGGCGGGTTGGATCACGCTGGCATTGCCGGTGATGCAATCGCCGATATGGCGCGTGTATCTATCAGCACGGTTGCTCACTGGCGCAAGGGTGAGCAGGGCATGCCAGCGCAAAGTCTGGTGTTCCTGACGCTGGTACTGGCCCATCTGATTGAGGAAATGGAAATCCTTGAGCGCAGGCTGGAAGAAGCCGGGCGGTGTTGGGATGACGTGCTGGGTGATCAACTCGGTGTCCTGCGCGGCGCGCTGCGCGCGCAAGAGGTCTTCAATGCCACGCTGAGCCCGGACGTTATTTGTGAAGGCGCGCGGGCATTTCGCACCTGGTTCGAGACCAACGCAGGCCACTGCTTACCCATGGAAATGACCTTGGCAGGGCACACGCCGCCAGCGCGCGTTGAGACATCATAAGAAAGAAGATTGAAGACCATGAAGAACACACTCGGGTTGACGCAGGAAGGTTTACAGACTGCGTTGCGCATCAAGCAAAGCTACAGCGATGGCGAACCCGTCAGCATTCCCGGTGAAGATGGCCGAATCCTGATGCCGGAATATTTGCTCAATCACAACATCAGCCTGAACGCCATGGACGACCCGTTGCCGCTTGCCATGTTGGCAACGCGCGATCCGGAATCGCCCATGTCCATTGCTGCGGCGACACGCCTCAGTCCGCTGGGCCGCAACAACGAACTGATCGAGGGCGTCATCCATGTGGTGGGTGAGACCAGCAAGCACCCGCTGGTGCGTGAATGCATTGCGCTGATCACGGAAAGTGCGTTTGATCCCGCCGCCATTGCCAAGGTCGAAGGGCACGCTCAGGAATTCATCGTGCGCTCGCGTCAGCAGTACACGCTGGCCCTGCGCGAAAACCTGAGCTGCCTGATGGACGGCTCCATGGCACCGCGCCAGTTCGTGCATGAATTCTTTGAACTGACCGAGGCCGGTAATCTGCGCAACGATATCCGCAAGCGTCTGGTGCTCAGCATGCTGTTGTCGGAAAACGTCCGCCCGAGCGTCAAGTTCCTGATGCTGGAAAACTTCAACCGCATGCCGAAATCCGTGCGCATCGCTATCCTGACGGCAGTGCTCAAGGCCGAACCGTCACACCATATCGACATGGTCAAAGAAGAAATCCGCTGGATCGTGGCACAGGAACGCCTCGTGCCGGGCACGGAATTTTAATGGTGCCGGGCGCGGAATTTTAAAGCAGTTTACTCCGCCACCACCGGGCTCACGTGCGGCGCGTCGCGCCGTGCGGCTTCGGCTGAGCGTACGACCAGCGATAGCAGGGGCGGGATGATCAGCAGGGTCAGTACTGCTGAGAGCGCCAGCCCACCAACCACCACCGAACCAAGTCCACGGTAAAGCTCCGAGCCCGCACCGGGGAACACGACCAGCGGGATCATGCCGAAGACACTTGTCAGCGTCGACATGAAGATCGGCCGCACGCGATTGCGCGTGGCTTCCATGATGGCGTCGTGCACCGCCATGGCTTCGCTGCGAATGTGAAACAGGGTCTGGTGCACCAGCAGGATGGCATTGTTCACCACGATACCGATCAGGATCACAAAGCCCAGCAACGTCAGCATGTCGAGGGGTTGGAACGTCACGGTGTTGACCAGCGCCAGTCCCGCAACGCCACCAGCGGTCGCCAGTGGCACCGACAGGATAATGACCAGCGGATAGAGGAAGCTTTCAAACAGCACAGCCATGGCGAGATAGACAATCGCCAGCGCTATTAACAGGTCGAGCACCATGGCGTCCCATGTCTGTGACAGCTTGTCCGCCGTGCCCGATAGTTTCAGGTGCACGCCACCCGGCATGCCCTCGTCGCGCAGGGGTGAAATGATCTGCTCGGCGATGATGTCCATGGCGGATTCCAGTGCCATGTTTTCCGGTGGGCGAATTTCAAGTGTCACCGTGCGTTGGCGCTCAAGGTGGCGGATTTCGGTTGGCCCGGACGTGACCACGATATTGGCAAGCGAGCCCGTTGGTAGAATCTGGCCCGATTGCGTCACCACGGGCAGGTGCTCGATGCCCTGTGTTTGGGTCACGCCCCGGTCGGGGCCTTTCAGTGTCAGATCCATGCGTTTGCTGCCCACCGTGATCTCGGCGACGCGCAATCCGTCATTAAAGGCATCGAGCGTTTCGCCCAGCTCGCGTGCGCTGACACCGTTATCGGCCAGCTTCATGCGGTCGGGATAGACACGCACTTCGGGCGCGCCCAGTTCCAGCCCCGGCTTGGGCCGCAGTTGCGTGCCTTCCTCCGTGGGCATGGCAACCGACAGTTTGCCAACGGCGCGTAGTGCGACGCCCAGCACGTCTTCCAGTTCCGGCCCGGAGACGTTGAGCTCAACAGAGCGCTTGCCGCCAATGCCGCGGCCGAACAGGGAACGTTGGCTGATCAGGCCAAAGGTGCCGGGTTCACGGTACGAGGCTTGCCGCATGGGTTCGATCAGTTCTTTGACCCGATCCGGGTCACTGGCCGATGCGCCGACGAACGTTGTGCCACGGTGCGCGACAAAGAAGAAGTTCTCGACCTGCGCGGGCTCGTCCGGCGCGGCCAGTTCGATGTCTTCGTCACTGCGTCCGGCCCCGCCTTGCGCGTTACGCCACAGCGGGCGGACTTCGCTTTCAATAATTGTTGCGATGTTGCCGGTGGTTTCCAAATTATAGCCCGGTGGCGGCACAATAACGCCAAAGATCAGGTTACGGTTACCATCGGGCAGATAATCAATCTTGGGCAGGAACAATGCCGTGGCCGTAGCACCGGCACCACATAGCGCAACAACCACGATAAATGCTGTGGCACGGTTGGCTGTGGTCCGCGCGGTGATCGATAGAACAAGCTTGATCACAGCGTTGCCAAAATGGACCAGCGGATTTCGGCCGGGGCTGTTGGGTGCGGTATCGGATTTGAACGTGGCGTTAAGCAGCCGGTTGGATAATGCCGGTATTACGGTTACTGAAACAAGCAGGGACAGCAGCACTGAAACCGAAATTGCCACGGCAATATCGCGGAACAACTGACCAACTTCTAGTTCCATAATCAGGATCGGAATAAACACCAGAATCGTGGTCAAGGCCGAGACAAACACCGCGCCCCAGACCTGCCGTGCGCCCTCATAGGCAGCCTGTTGGCGTGCCATGCCCTGTTCGCGTAATCGGTAGATGTTTTCCAGCACCACGATGGCGGCATCCACAACCATACCCACGGCAAACGCGATACCGGCCAGCGAGATCACGTTGAGCGAGCGCCCCAGCATGGACATGGCGACAAATGCTCCGATCACCGAAACCGGAATGGCGAGCGATATAACCAGCGTGGCGCGTCCCGAGCGCAGAAACAGCAACAGGATCATGGCGGCCAACGCGCCGCCAACAAAAATGTTCTGACGCACCAACTGGATCGAAGAATCAATATACACGGTCTCGTCATAGACCTGTGTCAGGTAGAGCTGCGCATTGGGTAGCGCGCTTTCGTTCAACTCATCAATGGCTTCGCGGATGCCGTCCATGACTTCGATAACGTTCGAGCCGGTTTCGCGCACGGCATTGATCGCCAGAGATGGCTCGCCCAGAAAGCGTATACGTGCCGCTGGTTCTTTATAGGCAAATGCCACATTGGCGATATCGCCCACTGTGACGCGCGCCAGACGGCCGCTCTGGGGGTCGACGATAGAGCGCAGCACCACGTTACGGACCTGTTCAATGTCAGAGAATTCGCCTTCGGTACGCACAATGTAGCGTCGCTTGCCCTCATCCACATCGCCTGCTGAAATGCTGGCGTTTGCAGCGCGAAGGGTGGCGACCATGCTTGATACGGTCAGCCCGTAGCGCGCCATACTGTCGGGATTAACGACGATTTCCAGTTCGCGCACGCTGCCGCCATAGACATTGACGGTGGATACGCCAATGACCCGTTCCAGTCGGTCCTGAATCACGTCCTCGACAAAGTCGCCGTATTGGTGGATTGCGGTATCGTTACCGGGCAGACGGCGCAACATAACCCATGTAATGGGGTTGTCTTCGCTCGATGATGTGCTGATGGTCGGTTCGGTTGCTTCGTCGGGGTATCCGCTGACACGGTCCAGCCGGTTGGCAACCAGCAGCATGGCCTTGTCCATGTTTTGGCCGACGACGAATTCCAGTTTGATGGACGAGCGACCGTCCTGCGAGCGGCTGGTAATGGACTCTAATCCCTCGAGGCCCTTCAGCACGTCTTCCTGACGATTGGTGATCTCGCGCTCGATCTCTGCGGGCGCGGCACCGGCCCACAGGGTGCGCAGGTTGATTTGTGGCTTGCGCACATCGGGCGTTAGCTGGATGGGGATTGAATTCAGGGCAACCAGCCCGAACAGCACCACCATCAAGACTGCAGCAATAACCGCGACGGGGCGCTCAATGGATAGGCGTATTAGGTCCATGGTGGCGGCCTAACCCTGTGACGCGCTGTCTGGGGTGGCAAAGGTGATGGCTTGATCAGGGCGCACGCGTTCGTTGCCACGCACCACCACCAAATCACCCGGCACGAGGCCATCGAGCACAACAAAGCGTTCGCCGACGGCTTCACCCAGGCGAACGGGGCGCGCCGTTGCGATACCGTCAATCGCCATAAAGACCAGCGATTTGCCACCTCGGTTCAGGATTGCATCCTTGTGTACGGTGATCACCGTGCGCATGGCGCCAAGCGGGATATGCAGTGTGACGCTCTGGTTTGCAGCCAGTGGGTTCGAGGTGTCGAGCCGTGCGGAAAAGCGCACAGAGCGTGTTCGCGTCAGCGGATTTTCATCAGGCACCACAGCACGCACGAACGCCGTGCCGTTCATGGCGTCACCGATACGGTACGTAACAGACGTGCCGAGGCTCAGGCCAGTGACACGACCGGTCGGAATATCGGCGTCAATTTCCAGTGTGCTGTCATCGATCAGCGTAATCAACGCATCACCGGCGCGCACGAATGCGCCGACATCGGTGTGACGCTGGCTGACGACACCGTCATAGGGCGCGCGAATGTCGGCGTTGTAGAGGTCGATTTCGGCCAGCATCAGGTTCGCGCGTGCGACGCTAAGTGCGGCCTTGTCTTCGGCGATTTCACTGGTGCTTTTGGCGACGTCCTGGCGTTTGTCATCAAGCCGTGCCTGCGAGAATGCCGCCGATGTCTTGAGGTCCTCGAGCCGTGTAAGTTCTTGCTGGTGCAGTTTTAATTGCGTGCGGCTGGTTTCGATCACGGCTTTGGCCTGAGCGACCTCAGCCAGCCACAGTTCGCGCCGCGCGCGTAGCGCGTCATTGACCAGCGTGGCGATGATTGCATCCTTTTCGACCCGGTCGCCGATCTGCACGCGGAATTCTCCAAGCGGTCCGGTGGTGCGCGCCGAGACGACGCCGCTCTGGGTTGCGACCAGTCGCCCGACCACGGGCATGGTCTGGCTCAGTGGTTCATCGCGTACGCTATCGACGCCAACCATCATGGCGGCGGGGGCGTCCTGCGCGTTTGCGGTGCTCGGCGGGCAGACGGCCAGCAGGATCGCAATGACTAGAGCCACGGCGCACCCTTCAATCAATGCAAAAATCCGTGCGGTGTTAAACAGTTTTGCCATGAATGCCTGCCTGTTGAATGGAAAAAGACACTGTAACCAAATTTGGCTGTTCGAGTGAAAAACGCAAGGCTGTTTAGCACGAAATCCCGTGATCGTGATAGGTTACAGACATGTTTCACTACAATATAATCGGGTTGATGTAAGGAAAGTACACACAAGCATGATGAGGCGGACGGTTCAGTGGTTCCGGGCCTGGATGATGGGGTGCCGTTTTAGGGGAGTTGTATGCGCTCTTTTGAGCGTGGCTGTCTGTCATGCCGTAACATCCGATGATGCACGTGCCGACCTGATCGGGCACGGCGGCATGGTCCGCGCTTTGGCCGTATCACCCGATGGTCAACGCGTCCTCAGCGGCAGCTTCGATTTCTCGGCTATCCTGTGGGATTTTGGTGATCAGAGCGAGATTGCTGTGCTCGATGGCCACGACGGACCGGTTAATGACGTGTCGTTCTTTGGTGATAGTGCGCACGCCGTGAGCGCCAGTGATGATGGCACGGCCATCCTGTGGAATCTGGAAGACCCGACAAACCCGCAACAGGTATTCCGTTTGCGTGGTCATGGGTTCAAGGTCATGGCCGTTGCCGTGCAGGCTGAAGCATCATTGATCGCAACCGGCGGCTGGGACAAGACCGTACGTCTGTGGGATGCCCGAACGGGCGAAGCTCTGGCGGTGATTGATTTGCCGAGCCCGGTCAATGCGCTGGCTTTTGTCACTGGCGGTGATGGCCCGCTTATTGCCATCGGCGGGCACGATGGCCCCGTTCGCCTGTGGCATGTCGGGCGCGGCGTCATGGTTGGCGCGCTTAACGGTCATGCCATGGGCATAACCCGACTGGCGGCCTCACCCGATGGCGTGCGCCTGCTTTCGGCGGGGATCGACGGGCAGGTGCGTCTGTGGGACGTTGCGGCAAAGGCCGTGCAACGGGTCTTTGAGTTTCATGACAAACAGGTCTTTTCTGTGGCCTTTGGTCCCGATGGCGCTTCGGCCATATCGAGCGGACGTGACGGTTTTCTGGTGCACTGGGCACTCGATGAGGACGCGCCGCTGCGCCGCATCGCGGCACATGACGCGCTGATCTGGGCCAGCGGCATAACGCCAAACGGTCAGTTCGCCATATCGGCCAGTTCCGATGAAAGCGTGCGCATATGGCATCTCGCGACCGGTGACAGGATCGGGCCGCAACCCATTGAAGACGACAGGCCGCAACCGTGGCTGGAAAGTGATCATCCGGGCGCAAAAATCTTCACCAAATGTGCGCGTTGTCATAGCTTGAGCGCCGATGGCGTGCGTCGCTCGGGACCGCATTTTGATGGCCTGTTCGGGCGGCGCGCTGGCAGTGTGGCTGGCTATAATTATTCCGCTGCCCTGCATGGGCTGGATTTCAAGTGGGGCGCGGACACCATTGCAACGCTGTTTACGCTCGGCCCCGATGTCTTCGTACCGGGTACAAAGATGCCGATCCAGCGGGTTACCAGTTCGGTTGATCTCACCAATCTGGTAGACTACTTACGTCTCATCACCAACGCGCCACAAGCCGAATGATAATAAACCAAGAGGGACCACCATGAGCACGGCCTTGTTTTCTCACCCCGTCTGCATTGAACACGATACCGGGCCCAACCATCCGGAATGTCCCGACAGACTGCGCGCGGTGATGGTCGCGCTCGAAGACCCGACGTTTGATGACCTTGATCGCCGCGAAGCACCTTTGGCCGATCTGGAACAGATCAACCGTGCCCATGATGCGTTATACGCGCGCGCCACACTTGATGAGGTGCCCAGCGAAGGGCGCATCTATCTCGATCCCGATACCGTTATGTGTCCGCAATCGGGCGAGGCTGCCCTACGTGCAGCAGGCGGAGCCTGTGCCGCTGTCGACGCGGTTGTCGGTGGTGACGTGCAAAATGCGTTCTGTGCTGTGCGTCCGCCCGGTCATCACGCCGAGCGCAACCGCGCCATGGGATTTTGCCTGTTTAACAATGTCGCGGTGGCTGCCGAGCATGCCCGCGCCGTACATGGCCTGAAACGCGTTGCGGTGGTGGATTTCGATGTGCATCACGGCAATGGCACGCAACATTCATTTTATGAAGACCCAGACCTGTTTTTTGGTTCAAGCCACCAGTGGCCAGCCTATCCCGGTACCGGTAGCGAGGATGAGACCGGTGCCGACGCCAGCAACTGCAACGTGCCGCTGGCACCCGGTGCGGGCTCACGCCAGTTCCGCAATGCGTGGGAGGGCACGATTTTACCTGCGCTCGAAGACTTTGGCCCGGAGTTGGTGATCATATCGGCGGGTTTTGATGCCCATACGCGTGACCCGCTGGCCAACCTGAATGTCGAGACCGCCGACTATGGCTGGGTCACGACACAGATCATCGAAGTCGCCGAACGTTGCTGCGATGGTCGTGTGGTATCGAGCCTTGAAGGCGGCTATGACCTGAGCGCGCTGGCGGAAAGTACCGCGCGCCACGTGCGTGCCTTGATGGATGCGTCCTGATCCTGCCGGAGAGGGGCTTGATCAGGCATGGTACGGCTCTTAAACTGACATCGCGTGCGGCAATTTTCGTTCCGCATATGTATTTGATTTTAAACAAAAATATGGTGAAGTAACGTGAGCGATAAAGCGCAGGATAAAATCCCGGCTGATATCCGTAAAATGAGCTTCGAGGATGCCCTCGATGAGCTTGAGGACATCGTGCGCACGCTTGAAGAAGGCAGCGGCGCGCTGGACGAGGCCATCAACGCCTATGAACGCGGTGCGGCCTTGAAGAAACACTGCGAGCAAAAGCTTCAGGAAGCCAAAACCCGGGTCGAAAAGGTTGTTATCGGACCCGGTGGCGAAGCATCGAGCGAACCGGTCGATATCGACTAAACTGTTTCAGATATATCGATGCGCGTGATGTCGCGCCAAGAAGGATACAACGTGGACAACTTGCACACCTGTATGGCCGAAGCCGCAAACGCCGTACATCAGACGCTCGATACCTTGCTGGCTTTGGGGGGCGACCCTGAAGATCAGGTGATTGAGGCCATGCGCTACGCCACGCTTGGCAGCGGCAAACGTATTCGACCATTCATGGTGTTGAGCAGCGCCGATATCTTTGGCGTCGAGCGCGCTTCGGCGCTGCGTGTGGCGGCTGCAGTTGAGATGGTCCATTGCTACTCGCTTGTGCATGACGATCTACCCGCCATGGATGATGATGATTTACGGCGCGGTATGGCGACGTGCCACATCAAATATGATGAGGCCACGGCCATTCTGGCCGGTGACGCGCTGATGACCCGTGCTTTTGAGGTGCTGGCCCATACCGACACCCACGGCGATGCACGGGTTCGTGCAGATCTGGTGCTGGCACTGGCCGAAGCAGCGGGCGAACGCGGCATGGTCGGTGGACAGATGCTTGATCTTCTGGCGGAGAAAACCCAACTCAACATGCCGCAGATCACCCGCATGCAGCGCATGAAAACGGGCATGCTGATCAGCGTGTCGTGTGAAATGGGCGCGATCCTTGGCAAGGCCAGTGAGAGCGCACGCCACGCACTGCATGCCTATGCTCATGATCTGGGGCTGGCATTCCAAATCGCCGATGATTTGCTTGATGTTGAGGGCTCTGCTGAGGAGGTTGGCAAGGCGACCGGCAAGGATGATCATGCCGGCAAGGCGACGTTTGTCTCGCTGCTTGGCGTGGAACGGGCGCGCGAACAGGCCGCCATGCTGAGCCAACAGGCCGCGCAACATCTTGATGTGTTCGGGGAAAAGGCTGATCTTCTTAAGCAGTTGGCGCGGTTTGTTATTGAACGGCGTAGCTGAAACTGTTTTAAAGCCAGCCTATACAGGCCTACTCTGTTGATACGTATCCAGAGACCGTCAGGTTTAAGGCCCAATTTAAGGAAAGATACCAAGCGTGAGCGACGACAGCGCAACTCCGTTACTTGATACCGTCAAAGAGCCCGCTGATATCCGCGCGTTCTCGCCAGAACAGCTGCAACAACTGGCCGGTGAACTGCGTGATGATACTGTGCGGTCTGTGAGCATCACCGGTGGCCACTTGGGCGCGAGCCTCGGCGTGGTGGAACTGACCGTGGCTATTCACCACGTGTTCAACACGCCGGATGACCGGTTGATCTGGGACGTCGGGCACCAGTGCTATCCTCACAAAATTTTGACCGGTCGACGCGAACGTATGAGCACCCTGCGTCAGGGCGACGGGCTGGCGGGCTTTACCAAGCGCGACGAAAGCCGCTTTGATGATTTCGGCACCGGGCATAGCTCGACCTCTATATCCGCTGGTCTTGGCATGGCCGTGGCAAGCGAACTTGACGGAAACCAGCGCAACGTTATCGCCGTGATCGGTGATGGTGCCATGACGGCGGGCATGGCCTATGAAGCCATGAACAACGCCGGGGCTATGGATGCGCGGCTGATTGTCATCCTCAATGACAACGATATGTCCATTGCGCCACCGGTCGGTGCGCTGAGCGCCTATCTGTCGCGGTTGATTTCTTCAAAATCCTATCGCTCGGTGCGGCACTTCGCCGCTGAGGTTGCCAAGAAATTCCCCCGCCAACTGGAAGAAACCGCGCGCCGTGCCGAAGAATACGCGCGCGGTATCGTGACCGGCGGCACCATGTTCGAGGAACTGGGGTTCTTCTATGTCGGCCCCATTGACGGCCATAACCTTGAACATCTGTTGCCCGTGTTGAAAAACCTGCGCGATGACAAGATATCCGGCCCGGTGCTGTTGCACGTTGTGACGCAGAAAGGCCACGGCTACGGCCCGGCGGAAGCTTCAAGCGACAAATATCACGGCGTCAGCAAGTTTGACGTGGTGACCGGCAAGCAAGTCAAACCCAAGGCCAACGCGCCGTCCTATACCTCCGTGTTTGCTACAGCGTTGATTGCTGAAGCCACCGATGATGACAAGGTCGTCGCAATCACTGCTGCCATGCCATCGGGTACCGGTCTGGACACATTCGGCGAGAGCTTTCCCGAGCGTTGTTTTGATGTTGGCATCGCCGAGCAACATGCCGTGACCTTTGCTGCCGGTATGGCGTGTGAGGGCTACAAGCCGTTTGTTGCGATTTATTCGACCTTCCTGCAACGGGCCTATGATCAGGTTGTGCACGATGTCGCCATTCAGGACCTGCCGGTACGCTTTATCCTTGATCGTGCTGGCTATGTCGGGGCCGATGGTTCGACCCATTGCGGCGCATTTGATCTGGCGTATCTGTGCACGTTGCCCGGTTTTGTCATTATGGCACCAAGCGATGAGGCAGAGTTGACGCACATGGTTGCCACGGCCATGACCATTGATGATGGCCCAAGTGCTATTCGCTTTGCACGCGGTGAAGGTGTCGGGGTGGAATTGCCCGCACGCGGAACGGCACTTGAAATTGGCAAGGGCCGCATTGTGCGCGACGGTAACACCGTGGCGATCCTGAGTTTGGGCAGCCGCTTGCAGGACGCTATGAAGGCAGCCGAGGACCTTGCGGCCAATGGCCTGTCGGCAACCGTAGCCGACGCACGTTTTGCCAAGCCCATTGATGAAGCGCTGGTGCGTGATCTGGCCGCGCGCCACGACGCATTGATCATCATCGAAGAAGGCTCTGCCGGTGGCTTTGGTTCACACGTCATGTCGTTCATGGCCAACGCCGGACTGCTCGACGCTGGCCTGAAGGTTCGCACCATGACAATGCCGGACCGTTTCATTGAGCAGGACAAACCAGAAAAACAAATCACTGATGCCGGACTTGATGCACACGCCATCGTCGCAACGGCCATGGCGGTATTAAGCGGCGGGGACGACGTTTCAAGTTCTGCCAGCGCCTGAGCTTCCAATACCTGACCCGGAAGGAAATACTTCATGACCATTCGTGTGATCGTCGCCGGTGCGACAGGCTGGACCGGTGAGGCCGTCACGCGCGGCGTGCTTGATGCTGATGATATGACACTGGTCGGTGCGGTTGCACCGCGCTCGGCAGGCAAAGACATCGGCGCCGTATTGGGTCGCGAAGACGCCGGGATCACGATTTCGGCCAGCGTAGACGAGGCGCTTAAAACCCAAGCTGACGTGTTGATTGATTACACCGCCCCCGCACTGGTCAAGGGTCATGCTCTGGCCGCCCTTGCCAAGGGCGTATCGGTGATTGTCGGCACGTCGGGTTTGGGCAGGGCTGATTTCGATGAACTTGATGACGCCGCGAAACTCCAGGACGTTGGCGTGGTGTCGGGTAATTTCAGCCTGACCGCCGCCCTGATGCAGCATCTCGCCCTGATTGCGGCCGAGCACGTTCCGGAATTCGAAGTACTGGATTACTGCTGGGCGGACAAGGAAGACGTGCCGTCGGGCACCGCACGCGAACTGGCTGAGCGGTTGGGTGATGTGCGCACGCCCACGTTGGGCCGCGAAATCGAAACCCTGCACGGTCCACAAGAAACCCGTGGCGCCGAGATCAATGGCGTGCGCGTACACAGCATGCGGCTTTCCGGGTTTACCCTGCGATGCGAGGCCCTGTTCGGATTGAGCGGCGAGCGCCTGCTGGTCGCGCACGAAGCCGGTCAAAGTGCCGAGCCCTATGTCTACGGCACATTGATTGCCGCACGCCGTATTGGTGCCATCAGTGGCGTGGTGCGCGGACTTGATCAGTTGCTGTTTGGCACAGCACAAAAGTCGTAATCACGCATGGCAAAGAAACCCGCAAAGATGCGTCTTGATGACGCCTTGGTCGAACGCGGGTTGGCCGAGGACAAATCGCGTGCTCAGGCGCTGATTATGTCGGGTGTAGTTTACAGCGATACTGTGCGCCTCGATAAACCCGGCATCAACGTCACCACAGAAGACGACATCACGGTTAAAGGTCGCGGACACCCGTGGGTGTCACGCGGCGGTATCAAACTCGCCCATGGTTTGAAACATTTCGAATTTGATCCCACGGGGCTGACCTGTGTGGATGTCGGCGCGTCGACTGGCGGGTTCAGCGACGTGCTGTTGCACAACGGTGCGGCCAAGGTCTATGCCGTCGATGTCGGTCACGGTCAGCTCGACTGGAAGCTACGCAGCGATGAACGCGTGGTGGTCATGGAACGCACCAACGCGCGCAGTCTCGATGCTGCGCAAATCCCTGATACCATTGGCGCGGTGGTGTGTGACGCCAGCTTTATCGGTCTGCGCACGGTGTTACCTGCCGCCATGTCACTGGCAACCCAAGGTGCGTTTCTGGTCGCCCTGATCAAGCCGCAGTTCGAGGTCGAACGTCATCAGGTGGGCGAGGGCGGCGTGGTGCGTGACGCGCAACTGCACCGCGCCATGTGCGACATGATCCATGAGTGGCTCGCCGACCAACAGGGCTGGCGCGTTCTGGGCATCGAACAAAGCCCCATCAAAGGTCCCGAAGGTAACATCGAGTTCCTGATCGGGGCCGTATTTGAAGGTGTTTAAGGCTGGGTTGCTGGGTTAGCTACACTGCGCGCGGTGGCGTAGCAGGTGATCGGCCAGCACGCAGGCCATCATGGCCTCGCCGACCGGTACGGCGCGGATGCCGACGCAAGGATCGTGACGGCCCTTGGTTGAGACATCGACATCTTCGCCCTTGGCATTGACGCTTTTGGTTGGGTTCAGGATCGAACTTGTTGGCTTGACCGCAAAGCGTAAAACGATGTCCTGACCGCTGGAAATACCGCCCAGAATACCGCCAGCGTTGTTTGACAGGAAACCAACGCTGTCGCCCTTCATGCGCATTTCATCGGCGTTTTCTTCGCCGCTGAGCATGGCAGCGGCCATGCCTGCGCCGATTTCCACGCCCTTTACAGCATTGATGCTCATCATCGCAGCTGCCAGATCGGTATCAAGCTTGCCGTAGACCGGCGCGCCGAGGCCTGCTGGTACGCCCGAGGCATGAACCTCGACAATGGCACCGATAGACGAGCCTTTTTTGCGAATGTCGTTCAGATAGGTTTCCCACGTCGCGGCCATGCGCGGATCGGGGCACCAGAACGGATTGTTTTCAACGGCTTTCCAGTCCCAGGCTTCGCGGTCCACGGCGTGGCTGCCGATCTGGATCAGCGCGCCACGGATGGCGACGCCGCCGGGTACTAGATGATCGAGCACCTTGCGCGCAATAGCGCCCGAGGCGACCCGCATGGCGGTTTCACGCGCAGATGAGCGTCCGCCGCCACGATGGTCACGGATGCCGTACTTGGCCATGTAGGTGTAATCAGCATGCCCGGGGCGGAACTGGTCCTCGATATCGGCATAATCCTTGGAGCGCTGGTCCTCGTTGCGGATTAACAGACCGATGGGCGTGCCCGTGGTCTGTCCATCCATGACGCCCGAGAGGATTTCAACCGTGTCGCTTTCCGAACGCTGGGTTGTAAATTTCGACTGACCCGGGCGGCGACGGTTGAGGTGCTTCTGGATATCCTCGACACCCAATGCGATCAGCGGCGGTGTGCCATCGACCACACAGCCGATTGCAGGCCCATGGCTTTCACCAAAGGTCGTGGTGCGAAATAACTGACCAAACGAATTATCAGACATATTTTAAACCGCCGGGCTCAGACTACAGAAATATCAGGTGCATCAACGGCCTTCATGCCGACGATGTTGTAGCCACAATCAACATGGTGGGTTTCACCGGTGACCCCGCTCGAAAGATCAGACAACAGGTAAACCCCGGCACCGCCGATATCGTCCATGTTGACGTTGCGACGCAGCGGTGAATTGTACTCGTTCCATTTCAGGATATAGCGGAAATCGCCAATGCCCGATGCGGCAAGGGTCTTCATGGGGCCAGCCGACATGCTGTTGACGCGAATGCCGTCCTTGCCAAGATCTTCGGCGAGGTAGCGCACGCTGGTTTCCAGTGCAGCCTTGGCGACGCCCATGACGTTGTAGTGCGGCATGACGCGCTCGGCACCATAGTACGTCAGGGTCAACAGGCTGCCGCCGTCCTTCATGAGCGGTGCGGCGTACTGACAAACGGTGGTGAACGAATAACACGAGATATTCATGGTTGCGGCAAAGTTATCCGCCGAGGTGTCGATATAACGACCCTTGAGCTCGTCCTTGTCGGAGAAGGCAATGGCGTGAACCACAAAATCAAGCCCGCCCCATTCTTCGCTGATGCGCTCAAATGTCGCGGCCATGCTGCCACCGTCGGTGACGTCACATGGCATGACCAGATTGGAATCAACAGACGCAGCCAGTGGCTCGACACGTTTTTTCAACGCATCGCCTTGATACGTGAAAGCCAGCTCGGCACCTTGTTCATGTGCGGCTTTCGCAATGCCCCAGGCGATCGATCGTTCGTTGGCGACTCCCATGATCAGCCCTTTTTTGCCGGACATCAAAGATCCAGAATTCGTCATTCGTTACCGTTCCTTGTATAATTGTAAGCGTGGTACCGCCATACGATACCACGCCAGTTATCAATTGCTGTGCACATCTTGTGTCAGATTATGACAGTGTGTGTGCCATTTCCAACAAAACATGATTGCTGTGGGAGCATTAGAATACGCATGTAACGCGGTTATTTTGCGCCTGTCGGGATTTTGCGTGGGTTGTAGCCTGCTGCCGGTTTCCAGTCGCGCACAAAATCACCAAGTGCGGCATCGGGTTTGGTGGGCAACATGACCTGCAGGCGTACCAGTTGATCACCGCGCCCGTTGCCACTGGATTTCTTGGCACCCTTGCCGCGCAGGCGCAATGTGGTGCCTGTATTGGCATTGGGCGGCACGGTGACATTGACCGGGCCATCCACGGTGGGGGCCTGAATAGGGCCGCCGAGCACAGCTTCACGCAGGGTTACGGGCAGGTCGAGCAGGATATTATCGCCCTCGATGCGGAACTGGTCGTGATCATCAACCAGAATTTCGACCAGCGCGTCGCCGTCTTTGCCGCCACCAACACCACCCATGCCCTGACCTTTCAGGCGCAAAACCTGTTCGTGACGTGTGCCTGCGGGGATGGTGACTTTAAGTCGCTTTCCCGTTGTCATGCTGACGTGTTTGGTCGCGCCGTGGGCGGCTTCCATGAAATCGATTCGCAGGCTGTAGCTGACATCTGAGCCATCGACACGGACCGAACGGGCCTGAGTGCTATCGGCGCGTTGTCGACGACGAAAGAATTCATCAAACGGATTGGCACGGTGCTGGCGGGCCTGTCCGGCTGCGCTGCTGTGCGCTGAATGACGTCGCGCTGTGCCGTGTTCGTCGATTTCGCCGCGGTCATAGCTGGCGCGTTGCTTGGGATCGGACAGGATGGCATAGGCGCGGCTGATGTCTTTGAAGGCATCTTCGGCGCGCGGATTATCAGGATCGGCGTCGGGGTGTTTGTCGCGCGCAAGTTGGCGAAAAGCGCTCTTGATTTCGCCGGGCGTGGCTTGCTGGCCAATACCGAGAATACTGTAAAGTTTGCTCATTGAACGATCAGCCAGGAACCATCGTTCTGGCGACAGGCGCGGCCTTGGGCGGCTTCGGTTTTGCCGTCAACGGTGACTGTGGATTCAAAATCGCGGCAATCCTCGCCATCATTGTTTTTATAGTCACTGGTCGGCGTGATGGTACCGGAATTACCCGAATCGGGGTTGTTCCAGCCCGATGTTTCACCCGTTGCATTGTCTTCCAGTGTGCCTTGCGCGACCTCTTCAGCCTTGGCCAGATCAGCTTCGTCGAGCGCCTTGCCCAATTGGCTGCCAGCCCATGCCCCGGCCAGTGCGCCCAGCCCTATGGCAAGTGACTTGCCGGTACCGTTACCGACCTTGGAGCCCAGAAGCAGCCCCACGCCGGCGCCAACAAGTGCGCCGATGGTTTCACCGGGGCGCTGTTCCATCTCGGCGCAACCCGAAAGCACCAGCGAACCGGCGAGCAGGGGGGCGATGAGGTAACGTTTCATAAGCGTATCTCCATAGGGCGCGCTCAATGTTGCATCGTGCACTCTGTGCCGTGGTTGCGCCGTGCGCTCTGTGTCGTGCCAGAATACCCGCCCCAGCCACCTTGACACAAGCCGGGGCTGCACCCCACATTCGCATCAGACAAATACACCCAATCGGTTTCAATAATCAGGGCTGCCCGATGATAGGCGAACGCGATAATCCTATTGATCTGTTTCATGAATGGTTCGAGCAAGCCAGCGAGAGCGAGTCTGCTGACCCCAATGCCGTGGCCGTCGCAACAACCACGCCTGATGGGCGTCCGTCATTGCGTATGGTGCTGCTGAAAAGCGTCGATGACGCGGGATTCGTGTTCTACACCAATCTGGGCAGTCGCAAGGCGCAGCAGATCGAGGCCAATTCAAATGTTGCCATGTGCTTTCACTGGAAATCATTGAAACGCTCGGTGCGTATCGAAGGTGTGGTTGAGGCCGTCAGTGAAGACGAGGCCGATGCATATTTTGACTCACGCCCACGTATGAGCCAGATCGGGGCCTGGGCATCGAAGCAGTCACAACAGCTTGCCAGCCGTTTCGAACTTGAAAAGCGTGTCGCCAAATACACCGCAAAATTCAATATCGGCAGCGTGCCACGGCCGCAATTCTGGTCGGGATACCGGGTCGTGCCGCACATGATTGAATTCTGGCAGGATGAGACATTCCGGCTGCATGACCGATTGGTGTATCATCGCGAAGATGGCAAATGGACAACACAGCGACTATTCCCGTGACGCAAACTGACATGAACCAATCCAACAACTCAAACCACCCGTCCGCCGCCAATGCACGGCTGATGCGGCTTGCCACGTACGCATCGGTGAGCGTTGCCTGCATCCTGATTGCGGCCAAGTTCGGGGCGTGGATGTCCACCGAATCGGTTAGCCTGTTATCAACGTTAATCGACTCGTTACTCGACGCTGGCGCTTCGCTGGTCAATCTGCTGGCGGTGCGTCATGCGCTTGAGCCAGCCGACCGTGAGCATCGCTTTGGTCATGGCAAGGCGGAATCCCTGTCGAGCCTGTCACAGGCGGCATTTATCACGGGTTCGGCTTTGTTTCTGTTCATCGAGGCCGGTGAGCGGTTGTTCAATCCACGCGACGTGATCAACACCGAGATCGGTTATGCCGTCATGGCACTGTCTATTGCGTTGACCCTGTTGCTGGTGATCTTTCAGCGTTTTGTGATCAGCCGCACCGGATCTGTCGCCATCACCGCCGACTCACTGCATTATCGCATGGATATTCTGGTCAATATCGGTGTTGTCGCTTCGCTGGCGATGGTCGCGCAACTGGGTTGGAGCTGGATTGACCCTGTGGTCGCCATCGCGATCGCCATATATATCGTTTACGGCGCGTGGGAGATCGGTTCGCTGGCCCTGCATGTGTTGATGGACCGCGAATTACCCGATGAGGATCGCCGTAAGATTGCCGAGATCGCCACCGCACATGATGAGGTTCACGGTATTCATGATTTACGCACGCGTTCATCGGGGTTGAATATATTCATCCAACTGCATCTTGAACTTGACGGCACCATGAACCTTTTGCGTGCGCACAAGATCGCAGACGTGGTTGAGGCCAATATTATGGCTGCCTTTCCCATGGCCGAGGTGTTGATCCATCAGGACCCCGAAGGTCTGGAAGAGGATATGCCGCAATTCAGTTGATACGGCTGAATTGATACGGATCAAAGATCGCGTCACAAACATGTGGTTGTATGCACGTTATGGCCCATACCAATCAAGACAGTGTGATCGAGTTTCTATCCCGTGCGGATAGCTACGCCGGGTTTCTCGCCGCGCATGGCGGTGGTGGTGTCGCTGCGCTCGAACGTCGCGAGACCCATATCTCCATTATTTTTCTGATCGGGGAGCACGCCTTCAAGTTAAAGCGGGCGGTGAAGTACCCGTATCTCGATTTCTCCACATTAGAGCAACGCCGCACCCTGTGTGAGCATGAGGTCGAGATCAACCGGCGTACGGCCCCCGATTTATATCGCGGCACAATTGCTGTGAGTCGCGCGACCGATGGTGGGCTGGAACTGGGCGGCAACGGCGAGGTTGTCGAATGGCTGGTCTGGATGCGGCGGTTTGACGATACGAAATTGTGGAGCACGCTGATTGAGTGCGGCACGCTAGAGCGACATGACGCGGAATTGCTGGCCGATCAGGTTGCACGGTTTCACGCAGCACGCACGGCGCAAACAGATATCGATAGCGTTGCGGGCTTGCGCACCACTATTGATGCCAACGAACAAAGCATGCTGCCCCATGTGGATTCTGTGTTTAATGCCGATCAGGTTGCCGCGCTTTTCACCCAGACGCGCGCCGCATTGGAGCGTGCCGTACCCGCATTGAGCGCGCATGCTGAGGCTGGCGGTGTGCGGGCGTGCCACGGCGATCTGCATCTTGGTAATATCTTCATGGGCGACGACGGCCCGGTGGTATTTGACGCCATCGAATTCAACGACACCTTCGTGATGATTGATGTGCTCTATGACCTGTCGTTTCTGCTGATGGATATGGATTTCCATGGGCGTGGCGATTTTGCCACGGTGGTGCTCAACCGTTACCTCGATCACACCGGTGATGTCAGCGCTATCGAAACGCTGCCTCTGTTGATGACGTTGCGGGCCTGTATCCGTGCCCACGTCAGTGCCACGGCAGCCAGTCGCCACGCTGACCCGGATGCGGCGCAGACCTTGCGCGTGCATGCGGTTCAGTACCTCAATCTTGCGCTTGGCTACTTGCAACCGATAACACCCAGGTTGCTGTGTGTGGGTGGGCTGTCGGGCAGTGGAAAATCACATATGGCCCGCGTGCTGGCCGCTGAACTGGGCGGCGCGCCGGGTGCGCGCGTGGTGCGCAGCGATACCACGCGCAAGCGTCTTGCCGGGGTCGGGTTCGAGGATAACCTGCCAGCGCAAAGCTATACCGCACAAGCATCAGTCGATGTCTATACGGTCTGTCTGAACGAAGCCCGCACCGTGCTGGAGCGGGGCTTTCCGGTGGTGCTCGACGCCGTATTCGCTCAACCCGAGGAGCGCGCCGCAGCTGAGGTCCTGGCGCATGAGGCCGGTGTGCGCTTTGATGGGGTATGGCTTGAAGCGCCCATTGAGGTCATGCAAAGCCGCGTCGGCGAACGCCAACATAATGCATCAGACGCCACGGCAGATGTTGTGATTGCGCAAACCTGTTACAATATTGGCGAGATGAGGTGGCAGCGTATCGACAGCTCAGGCACGCGCGAGGAAAGCCGCGAATTGGGATTGCGCGTCATTGCCTATCGGGACTTGCCGGGGGTTAAGGTGACGCCCTGACGAATTGGGTTATACTCAAGAACAAAAGTATTCCGGGTGCTCCGTTACATGAGCCAGACATGCAAGGAGAAACATAATGACCATTAAAACCATACTCGTGCCACTGGATGGATCAGATGCGTCGCGTAATGCCTTGCTCAGTGCTGTTGCCATGGCAAAGGACTGCGGCGCGCATCTCGACGTTGTGCATGTACGTACCAATCCGAAAGATGCAGTGCCGCTGCTTGGCGAGGGCATGTCCGGTGCGGTGATTGAAGACATCATTGTCGCGGCTGAGAAAGAAGCCGTTGAGCGCGCCCGCCGCGCCCGGGCGATCTTTGATGAGGTCTGCTCGTCAGAAGGCATCGCATGGGTCGACGGACCGGGCGAACAATCCGGCGCGACGGCAACATGGGTCGAGGAAACCGGGCGAGAGGATGAAACCGCTGCGCTGCGTGGACGTCTTGCCGATCTGATCGTGGTCAGTCGACCGACCGACGATACCGCCGTTTCCGCCACCATGACGCTCAATTCCGTATTGGTTGAAACCGGCCGCGCCGTGCTTGTGGTACCACCGCAAGGTGCAAGTACATTGGGCAAGCGCGTTGCGATTTCATGGAACGGCAGCGCGGAAGCGTCACGCGCGGTGGCCGCCGCCATGCCGCTGATCGAAGGTGCCGAGGCCGTCATGATCCTCACCGTGGATGGAGAAGAGGGCAATGCCGACGTGGCAACCCGGCTGGGGCACTATCTGGCATGGCACGGCGTCAACGCCGAAATTGAAACCTCACCGGTATCACACCATCAGGTCGGTGATACCGTGCTCAAACGCTGCACGGAATGGAACGCCGACGTGCTGATCATGGGGGCGTACACCCATAGCCGCCTGCGCCAACTGATCATGGGCGGCGTGACCCGCTACGTACTCGCAGAAGCCACGCTACCGGTGGTGATGGTGCATTAGTCAGAGATTCGATTCTGTGGCTTCATCGCCGCTTCCGTCGTCATAGTCGGCTGGCGCTTCGGCGGTTTCGTTCATTTCCAGAAACGTGTCGGTGGTGAATGCTGGCGTCATGGCGGCCGGGGCTGGTGAGAATGCCATCTGCTCCTGATCCTCCATGGGCGTGGCGGCGCGACGCGTCATGCGATAGAGCGAAAAGGCCCCGACGCCAGCATGCACGACCACAAAGTACCACAAATACCCGTTTGTTCCGGCGCTCTCCATGGCGAAGGATGCCAGCGGTGGTCCGGCAATAGCCCCGATACCGCACGCCAGCACCAGTGTGCTACTGGCCGCCAGCATCTGGTTCGGCTCAAGCCGGTCATTGGCATGTGACAGACACAATGAATACAGCGGGAATGACAGGCCACCAAAGACACAGAACGCGATCATGATCGCGCTTGTGGTACTGATCGACAGGGTGGCGGCAATAAACATCACGCCTGCTGCCAAACAGGTGACAATGGTGATGACCCAGCGTCGGTCAAATCGGTCTGAAAACATGCCGATGGGAAATTGCAGTAGGACGCTGCCAACAAAAATCAGCGAAATAAGGATTGAGACCTCGGCAATGGAAAAGCCCAGCGTATCGGCAAAGACCGCCCCCAGTCCGACAAGCGCACCGTTGGACATACCGGTTGCTGCGATACCGACCACACCCAGAGGCGACAACTTGTAAAGCGCGCGCATGCCGAGTTTGTCTGGCGCATCAAAACTGGGCGCGGGGCTGGCCGCCAGCAGGATCGGGACCAGAGATAATGAGACCAACACAGAGGCCATGATGAACAAACTCGCCGACATGGGGTCCGAGATGTTCATCAACAGTGGGCCAAGACCCATGGCGCCGATCATGACGATCATATAGATCGACAACAGTGTGCCGCGCGTTTCATTGGTCGAGCGATCATTGAGCCAGCTTTCTGCGACCACGTAGATACCGGCATAGGAAAACCCGGTGACCACGCGTGCGGCGAACCACACATAAGGATCAACAAAGACGGCGTGAATTAACGGTGCAACCGAAGCCAGCGAAGCCAGCGCAGCAAACACGCGAATGTGGCCGACTCGTTGCACAAGGACAATCGAAAGCATGGATCCGGCGGCAAATCCGACGAAGTAACCCGACATGATGAAACCGGTGGTTTGCGTCGCAAAACCTTCGAAATTGGCGCGCAGACCGATCAGCGTGCCTTGCAGCCCGTTGCTCAGCATGACAATGCCCATGCTGAACAACAGTGCCCAGCACGCAGTGGTCGCCGACAGGATCGCTGAACGCTGCGGTGCGACGGCTTGTGTGCTTACGACTGACGGATCGGACATGCCGCATTTCCTCATGATTGATTTTCACGCTTATTACGCTTCTCGTTTGGCTGCAATGGATATTTTTTAGCGCCGTGCGTGAGATTTATTTGCTGATCCCGACTCGGGGCCGCCTTGGTGCGTCATGATGTGTTTCGTGTGCGCCATTTTGCTCTGTCGGATGTCTTAAACAATGGTTTGGCCCGGTTTTTGGCCCCGATATCCTTGGGTGATCAAGGTTCTGGCACGGGGCTCGCGATTGTCCTAGGTTTTAAAGGTTCAAATCTCATAAAATCAACGTATACACAAAACGTGGGGGCTAGATGAGCGAAGATCGCAAAACAGTGGTGATCACCGGTGCCAGCCGTGGCATCGGCCACCACACGGCCAAATGCTTTCTGGAGCGTGGCTGGAAAATTATCACCAGTTCGCGTGATGGTGTACCAGAAGGCTGCCTGCGCGATCCCAACTGGACCTCGCATTTTCCCGCTGATCTATCCGACCCGCAAAGCGTGGCTGAGCTCATCGACAATATCAACGCGGTGGTCGGTGACGGCCCGATCCATGCATTGGTCAACAATGCGGGGCTGTCACCCAAGACACCATTCAAGGAGCGTCTGGGCTGCCTGAACGGTGATCTGGATGCATGGCGTGAGGTCTTTGAGATTAACTTTTACGCCGCCCTGCGTCTGTCGCGCGGATTTGCCGGGGCGCTGCATCGCGGCAAGGGTTCCATCGTTAACATCACCTCGATCGCGGGGCATAAAATCCATCCCTTTGCCGGGTCAGCCTACTCCATTTCCAAGGCGGCGCTTTCGGCGCTGACGCGTGAACTGGCCAATGAATTTGCGGCCCTTGATGTGCGAGTCAACGCTATTGCGCCCGGCGAGATTGAAACCGATATGATCCAGCCGGAATACGAGGCCCTGATCCCGCGTATTCCACTTGATCGTATGGGCTCACCTGCTGATGTGGCGGGCACGATTTTCTATCTGTGTTCGGAAGACGCCAACTATGTCACCGGGACAGAGATCTGGGTAACCGGCGGTCAGCACCTGTTCTGAGCAGTGTATTGTCCATAGACCAGGGGAGCGCACGCACGCCAATGACGCGCAACGCGGTGATTTATCATCATGATGATATGGACGTTGGCTCTGCCAGCGCTGCGTTCCTGCGTGGTTTTGTGCGCCACGGTGAGAATACCCAATTTTATGCCCAAACATCTGAACCCGAGCAGTTTTCTGGTTTTGTGCGCCATATTCAGTCCCTCGGTGCGGCGGGCACAACGTGGCCCTGTCATCGCATAACAACGCCGCAGATCGGTCTTGATGGTGCGCCGGGTGTTTTAATGGCACCGCATGGCGGGTCTGATGATCTGCCAGCCCTTGCATGGAACCGGTATGCTCGCGGCGAGGCGGCGTATTCAATCTGTGCCCTGCATGACGGGCTGTCGTCGGACCGCAGCATGGACGCCACCGGCAATCTGTTGAACGCACCATTGCAAGGCTGGGATGCCCTGGTCAGTTCCTCACACGCCGCACGCTCCGCCGTGCGCCATGTGATGGGAACATATGGTGATTATCTGGCCGAGCGCATGGGCGCGCGGCCTGTGTGTGAATTAAGCATGCCGGTGATCGCCCCGGGTATTGAATGTGCGGACTATACCCGCAACGCCGCTGCCATGGCGGACCGCGCCAATTTGCGTCAGGGGCTCGGCATCGCAGCCGATGATATTGCTCTGTTGTGCAGCGGTGTCCTTGATCACCGCATGCATGCGCACCCCGCCGCGCTCTACCTGGCAGCCGAGGCTGCCGCACGGCGCAGCGGCAAGCGCGTTCAACTGATTATGGCTGGATGGTTCGCCCAAAGCGCCGGTGAACAGGCCTTTCGTGAAGGCACGCGCGCGCTGTGCCCATCGGTCAAGGTGCTGTTCCTTGATGGTCGTGATGATGATGTTCAACGACGCATCTGGCGCGCAGCCGATATCTTTGTCTCCATGGCCGATGGTGTGGCGGCAAAACCCGAGCAGGCCATTGCTCAGGCCATGGCGGCGGGGTTGCCGGTGGTCGCAAGCGACTGGCGCGGTAGTCGTGAAATGCTCAGTGATGGCGTACATGGTTTCTGTATCCCGACCTGGATACCTGAAGCCGGTGCACCTATGGCCGATGAGGACGCGCCCTACGCTGCCACGCTGAACCGGGCCACGGCGGTTGATACCGGTGCGTGCATCGACGCCATATCTATCCTGTGCAGCGATGACGACAAGCGTGCGGCCATGTCACAGGCCGCACGCGCGCACGCCGAGGCGAATTTTGACTGGGGCGTAATTATTCCGGCCTATCAGGATTTGTGGGCAGAGCTAGAGGCACGCCGCGCGCGTGCATTAGGCGGGGCACCATCTGCCAGCCCAGCAACACCACAGCCGTTGCGTTGCCCGCCGTTGGCGGTGTTTGCGCAATATCCCGGTTCACGGATCGGCGAGGGCACGCAGGTCCGTTTGGTGGATGGTCCCGATACCGCCCTGCTCGACAGCAGGATATCACTTACCATGAATGGCGTAGACGTCGTTGAGCATGATTTGCTGCATGACATCATGATGACACTGGCTGATCACGATGGCCGCAGTATCGCCGAACTCGCAACTCATTTCAGCGGCACGCCGCGTGAAGACCTGCTTGGCGCGGTGGCCTGGCTGGCAAAGCTGTACATGGTGCGCCTGTCGGGTTCTTCGCACGTCGCACACGATGCAGATAATGCGATATCACCAATGGCAGCGGCGGCGCGCGAAACAGGCGCTGCGCACAACACCGAATTTGATGCTGTGCTTGATATTATGGAAGGTCGAGCCACGCTGGATGACACGCGCAGTGATGAATGCGACCCCGATGATGCCTCACAGGCTGTGCTGATGAACCACGCCGTTCAGGCACGTTCAGTCGGCGATGTGGCGATGGCTGCTGATTGCCTGCGCCGAGTTGCTGCACTCAACCCGGGCGATCCCAATGTGAATGTAGAGATGGGCGAAATTCTGGCCGCTGGTGGTCAGTATGAACGCGCTATCGCGTGTTTCCGCCGTGCCCTTGAAAGCAATTCCGATAATTTGGATGCGCACCGTAATCTCGGTAAGGCTTTGTTCCTGAGCAATCATGAGGCCGAGGGCGTGCATAGCTTTCGCCGTGCCGTTCGTATCGCACCCGAAGATGGTCAGGCGCGCTATTATCTGGGTACGGCATTACGCCGCGCCGGGGCTCTTAACGAGGCCGTGCAGTGTCTGCAAATTGCCGTTGAACTTGATAGCGAAAGCACAGACGCGCGTTATCATCTGGGGCTTGCCTATAAGGCGCAAGAGCGTCTCGATGACGCCGAACAGATTTTTAATGACGCATTGCTGATCGATCCTGCCAACCGGTTCGTACAGGCGGCATTGCTCAGTATTACGGCAAGTCGCTTTGATGCAGATACAGGTGATGACGCATCCGGCACAGGTCGCAGGATAGCCTTGCACATGGCGCATCAAGGTGATTTTGCGGCGCTGAAACCGGTTTTCGAGGCCTTGCAGGGGGTGCATCAGCCATTGTTTTCCGCTGACGCGCGTGAGATTTCAGACTTCCAGCCTGATGCCGTTCTGAGTGTTTCAAGCCAGTTGCAAGCCTTGCGGGAGCAGGTGCCCGGTGCAATTTTGGTGCAGGTGCCCTCGACGCCGCTCAGGCGTGGTGTGATCGGCGTCGATGCGGACGCTGTTTGTGCCATGGGCGCGCGTGATCAGGATGCCTTGCTGGCTTCCGGATTGGCGCAACGCCGGGTATGGGAAACAGGCTTGCCGATGATCGATCCGGTATTCGATGGTTCATTTGGCAAGGTGAAAAAGGCGACGCAGCGTATACGTATTCTGTTCGCGCCGACCTGCCATCCCGAGATTTCAGCTGCGCCGGTTATCAACAAAGCTCTTGTTGCGTTGTGTGCCAAGCGACCCGAGCGATATGATCTTGTTATCAAGCCACACCCGCGCAGCCATGATCGACAGCCCGCATGGATTGATGCGTGGCGTGATCAGGCTCGCGATGCGGATAATATTAAACTGATCGAGGATAGCGGTGCCGATCTGCTTGCGGCCATGGCCGAAGCCGATCTGTTGATCGCCGATTATGCCTCTGCGGCGCATCTTTTCCTCGCATTTGACAAACCCATGATCCTGATTGAACCCCGCACCATGACGGGTGACGGCGTATCAACAGATGCCAGGTCCACAGGAGCACTAAGCGATGATCAATGTGCTTTGTTGCGCACGAGTGCCCAAAGCCTGACATCAAGCGATGGTCTTGAAACGGCCATCGAGCACGCTCTTAAGCACGCCAGTGATAGCGCAGAACAACGCGCACGTGCGCGTGCCGCGCTCTACGAAGGTTATGCCGATGGTCAGTCATCCGCGCGGTTGGTCGCAGCGCTGAGTGCAATGTTACCGGGTGCCGACTGACCATACTGCCGCATGCAGGGCGATGCCTATATGTAGTAGTTATCCACAGAAAATGGCCTACATTTGCCTTCCAGACTTCCATGGGGGTGGTCGTGCGTGTATGATGAAGATGGTGTGAAGAGCGCCAGTTTCACCAATACAGAACATGAATTGAGGCGGCTATGGCCGACAAACCCACCAATACCGTTGGAAGCCACGCACAGAATGAAGCTGCGCCGGGCACAGATCACAGCGTTGAAGGCATAGAGCCAGGCTCGTTTGATCATTCGTCTAGAGACCGCGGTGGCGTGCCGGGCGACTTTTCGCGTTTGGGTGAGGACAGCGATGGTGCGCTGGCACCGGAGTTGTGGAAACCGCCGTTTCTGCTGCGTTACCGTATTCCCATCATGATCGGTGCGTTGGGTAGTGTTGGCTGGGGCTACATTATCCAGCAGATGGTCGAACTGCATCTTGGCTGGAACAACATCGGTATCTTGCTTCCGCATGAACTGGGCGGACTTGCCGCCGGGGCGTTTACCCCGTTGGCACTGCTTTGGATGGTTGTGGCATTCTTTGAGCGTGGTCGTGCACTGCGCCATGAAACAGGCGCCTTGCGCTGGCAATTAAACCAACTGGCTTATCCATCTGATCGTGCCGATATCCGCTTGCGTGAAGTTACGGAATCCTTGCGTACGCAGGCCACAGACCTGACCCGGGCTTCGAATTTTGCATCACAATCAGCAGAGAACATTGTCGGTGAGGTCAAGCGGCGCTCTATTGAGTTGTCTCAGGTATCGCAGGATGCAGACTTGCGTGCGCGCGCCGTTTCAGAGGCCCTGAAACGCCAAACCGAAGACCTGCGCGATGTGACCGAGCGCGCCACGGAACGGGCGCGCGAAGTCGGTGATACGTTGTTTGTACGCTCGCAGGAGCTGGTGAATTCGTCGGATCGCGCTTCGGCACGTGCTGAAGATTTGTCAGACTCCTTGCGTGAGCGCAGCCGTGAGTTACAGGAAGCCACACAAGAGGCCAGCGAACGCACAGATCATGTCACCCAGGTGTTTGTGGAGCGCGGAGAGCGCTTCGCCGAAACCGTTGCAGACACCGTGCGTCAGGCTGAAAGCACTGGTGAGATGCTTGAAAATGAGGCTGATGGGCTGGTCGGCAAGGTGCGTGAAGCGACCCAGCAATTCTCTGCCAGCACGGATTCCTTGGAGCGCCATTCTGTGGAAATGGACCGCCGCAGCGAGAACGCCGGAAAACAGGCCGAAACCCTTCGCAACATGTTAAGCGAACAACATTCAGTGTTGGCTGATGCCGCAGAAAATCTGGAACGCCGTGCTGAAGAAATTGAAGGTTCGCTTGGCCGTCAGACCGGCACTTTGCGTGAAACCTCTGATGTTGTTTCGGGCACGGTACGTGAGACCGTTAATGATCTTGAAAAGACCACGCGCGATCTTCAGGGCGCAACCTTGCGGGCCAGCGAGCGCGTGCGTGAAGTGGGTGATGAATTCCGCCGCCGCATCACCGAGGTCAACGCCATTACCACCGATACGCAAACCGGTGTGACATCGGTAACCACGGCGCTTGAGAACAGCGCCGAGAGTCTGGCGACCGTTAGTGATCGGGTGATTGGCGAGATGGGCCGTGTCGGTGAGGAACTTGAGAAGCGCGCAGACCAGCTTGATGGTGCTTCAAGCGAGGCCTCAAAGCGTGTGCAGCGCTCAACCGAGACGTTGGCGACACAAGCCAAGGATATTGAACGCATCGCCAATGATACAGAGGTCCGCCTGACCGAGGTCGGCGATACCCTGCGCGATCGTTCAGGCGACCTTGATAGCGCAACCGAGCGTGCATCGTTGCGCATGATGGGGCTGAACGAAGATTTCCACGATCAGGTCGAGGCCATTGAGAGCGCAACGGAACGCGGGATTTCCAACGTTCAGAAGGCTTCGCATAATCTGCGCATGTCAGCCAATACGGTTTCGGCTACGGCTGAAAAGGCCCGTGAAACCACAGAAGGATTCCGTGGGCAACTCGATGATATGAGTCTGATGGCTGAACAGGTTAACTCCCGTCTGGGTGAATTGGGTCAGAACGTGCGCGAACGCTCTCAGGAACTTGGCTATATCGCGGATGACACCCTTGGCTCCATGACAAGCATTCATGAAACCATGAAGGAGGAAGGTGATCGACTGGGGGATCTTTCCGAACGGGTGACACGTTCTGCTGAAAATGGCAGCTCGGTGATTATCCGGCGTGCAAATGAACTGGCCGAGGCTACAGAGAAGGTTGAAGACCGCTTGCAGAACGTCAGTGACAGCGTAAAGGATCGATTGACCGAATTGCTGACGGCGTCCGATACCGCATCCGTGAAGATCAATGATCTTGGTGATCTGCTTGGCGGTCGGGTTGATGATATCACCCGGGCATCAGATACCAGCACGCAACAGATTAGTCGTGTCGAGGATGGTCTGCGGGAATCTTCGCGTGAACTGACATTCTCGACGGATCGCGCCGCACGCCTGCTCTCACTGGTCAGCGATGCCTTTGACCGACAGGCCAGTGGCCTGAATTCAGCTACGGCTGATGCAGCCATGCAGATGGAGAAGCTGTCGAATGATTTGAGTGATGAAACAGTTGCAATGGAGACACGGGTTTCAGCGGCAGAGAACCGTCTTGTGCATGCTGGAGAACGCCTGAGTAGTGAGGCCGCACTTTTAGGTGGAACCAGTGATACAGCAGCTATGCAGATCAATATGGTCACGGATTCCCTGAAGTCTGGTTCAGAAGAACTCTCTGACGCCGCGATTGCGGCCATGGGCTCGCTGAGCAATGCCGGGTCGGCCATGAATGAAGAGGTCACGCGCGCAACTGAAATGTCCGAAGACGCCAGTACGCGCATGCAGGCCGTTTCCGACACGGTGAAACATTATGCTACGGACCTCGAACAGACTTTGGCACAATCGGAAACCAGCCTTTCTAATGTTGGTGATCTGTTAAAATCACGTAATGATCAGCTCGATGATTCCTATCGTCGCGCTTCGCAGCACGTAAAGACCTTTAGTGATCAGCTTCATGAACAGTCCACGGGTATATCAGTTGCAACCAATCGGGCATCCGAGCGACTTGATGAAGTGGCGGGATCACTGCGTGAGCGCAGTACGGAAATCGCCACCGCTGTGGAAAAGGCAACCCGCCTGCTGGAAAGCGTCAACAGCGCCATGGGGCAGCAGTCGTCTGATCTGAGCGATGCAACGGAACATGCCAATCGGAAAATTTCCACCGTGCAGGATGGTTTACGCCAGCAATCAGCCGAACTCGATAGCACAGCAGCGCGCACATCTGAAAGTTTGCGCGAAATCGGTCAGGTTCTGGTTCAGCGTATTGAAGAGCTTGATCAGGCATCGCGCCGCGCTGCGGGTGATGTGCAGGGGGCCTCTGATTCCCTTGAGAACCGTTCGCGTGAAATTACCGGCGTTGCGGTCAGTGCAGTGCAAAGTCTGGGTGAAGTTGGCCGTGCGCTCAATAGTGGTGCGAACGAAGCCAACACCCTGATGGATGATAATGCTCGTAAGCTGGGACAGGCCGTTACGCTGCTACGCGATGGTGCCCAGAGTGCCGAAAGTGTGACTTCATCTGTGGCCGAGCGTATGACGACGACAAACGAAATGCTGCAATCGCAGATCAAGGAAGTTTCTTCGGCGGCAGACAAAGCCGATAACAACCTCTCAAGACTCGGTGAAACCTTGTCGACCCGTCAGCAGGAAGTGGCACGGGTCAGCGAGGATGCAGCGCGCCGTTTGAAGACCATGGACGCAACCATCACCGATCACACCGATGTTCTGAAAACAACTTCGGCAGAAGTTCTCGAACAGACCGAGCGGGCCTCGCTTGCTTTGCAGCGTCGCTCACGCGAACTGCGTTCGGTATCTGACGATGCGGGCCATTTGCTGGGTGAACTGCGCGAACGCGCCAAGGCCGTTGCCAGCGACGACTTCCTGCGCCATGCAACGTTCGTTATGGAACGTCTGCAATCACTGGCCGTGGATATGAACCGGCTGCTCGAGACCGAGGTCACCGAGGACGACTGGAAACGCTACAACCGTGGCGAACGTGGCGTGTTCGTGCGCAAGCTTCTGGGCTTCCGTGAAAAGGGAAAATTGGCCGCCATCCGCGAGCACTATCAGGCAGACCAGCAATTCCGCGATTACGTGACGCGCTATCTGAAACAGTTCAATGGACTGGTCGATGAAGCCAAGAAGCGCGATCCGGAAAACATCATGAACACCACGCTGCTGTCCTCGGATATGGGCAAGCTGTTCATGCTGCTCAACCGCGCGCTGGGGCGTGATAGCTGACCACGTTTTAGACGGTGTCCCCGACGCGGCGGTCCCAGTCGAGCACCCGCTCGATAATGATGTCGGGTGTGTCGGGGCAGGCTCCAAGCACGGGTGCGTACCACATTTTATGACCCGAGCTGTCCAGCGGCCCGGCGGTGTGGCCGTGCGTGGCGGCGTGCTCAATATCAATTGGGTCAAGGCCCAACTGGACGGGGATGTCGATGGCCCCGTGTCGGCCCGGTGTCATGACATAGGGGATGACGATCACATTGGGTCGCTCGGCATGCTCGCGCCATGTGGTGATGCGCGGTGATTGTTCGAGATAGACCGCTGCCATCTGAATGTCGCGGTGGTGTTGCGCACAATCACGCATCACCGTTTCCATCCACTGCGTACTGCCGGGGTGACGCTCGGTGCCGTGCGCGGCAAACAGGACCGTTGTTTCATCCGGTGCCAGTGCATTTTCCGAGAGCAGCGTATCAATTGTATTGTTGATCCACTCGATCATGACCGGATGGGTGCCGACCGCCTTGCAGACGTGTATGCGCTGACGTGTGCCTTGCGAGATATTTTCCTGATAGCGCGCGGGCAGTCCCAGCGCGAGGGGAACCATAATTTCAATGGACAGGCCCTCTAGCGCCATGAACGGCACAATATAGATATCACGTGCATTCGAGGTGCTGATGATCTCACGAGGGTGGGGGCTGTCGCGCAGGAAACTGGCACGGACCTCGGCGAACAGCCCGCGTTGCGCTATAGCTTCGGCGTGCTTGCGTACCAAATCTGCTCCATGCGGAGCATTGCGTGAGCCATGCGCAAGGATAAGAAGCTGGGAATCAGCCCAATGCCCGGGCGTGGGTTCAGCCATGAGCCTGATGAACGGAGGCCGCGTCAGGCTTGAACCAGTCGATCAGGTCGGCGAGGTCGACCACCTTGCCAATCACCAGCAGGGTCGCGCCGCTCAAACTGGCCTGCACAATTTCATCGGGCAGCCTGGCAAGTGTTGTGCGCAGGACCTTCTGGTCGGGACGGGTTGCCATGTTGATGGCAGCTGCCGGTGTTTCGGCGGACAATCCGGCCTCAATCAGGCGTTGGGCAATGATCGGCGCATTGGTCACGCCCATATAGACCACCAGTGTGGTGTCGGGGTCGGCCAGACTTTTCCAGTTCAGTTCTGGCTCGCCGTCGCTCTGGGTGTGGCCGGTGACAAACCGCACGCTATGTGCACAATCGCGATGGGTCAGCGGTATGCCGGCGTAGGCCGTGCCGCCAGCCGACGAGGTAATGCCGGGCACGACTTCAAATGGAACACCGTGTTGGGCCAGATATATGGCTTCCTCGCCACCACGCCCAAATACAAACGGGTCGCCGCCCTTGAGCCGCACAACGCAGTGATTGGTTATCGCCAAACTGACCAGCAGTTCATTGATTTCATCTTGCGGCATATAGTGATTTTTGGCGGTCTTACCGGCAAAGATACGTGTTGTACCAGCGGGGATCAGCTCAAGTATGGGATCGGAAACCAGCCGGTCATAGACCACCACATCGGCTTGGCCGAGCAGGCGCAAGGCCTTGATGGTCAGCAGGTCGGGATCACCCGGTCCTGCACCTACGAGGTAAACCGGTTTCGCCGCTGTGTTGATTGCTGTTTTCATGCTCGTGACCGCTGTTCAAATGATGGGGGACTGTACCCCCGCTACGGCATGATGTCAGGCCTGATTTTACTGTGCGGCGACGGCGCGTTGACGTCGCAGGGCCATGATTGGTGAGTGTGCATCAACGGTGTTTTGATAAAATAATGAAAACTCACCCATGGCCGCTTGCCACTGTGCCAGCGTGCTCTGTGCATCGTTGGCGCCCTGAATTTCAATGGCGTTGAAACCGCAGCGCACCAGGAACAGGTATTGATCACGGATCAGGTGCCCGGTTGCACGGATTTCACCGTCAAAGCCATAGCGCTCACGCAAGGCACGCGCATATGAGAACCCACGCCCGTCTGTGAAGGCGGGAAAATCGATGGTGATCAGCGAAACGTGCTGTAGATCATCAGCAATAAGATCGGGTGACTGATCACTGCGCAGGCGTATGCCCAGTGCGCCACTATGTGCCTTCAAGGGGTCGTTTTCGCTGTGCCAGCGCTCCAGACTCACGGTGATGTCGTGATCAGCGGGCAGGGCACTATCGTCATCGAGGTGGACGTAGGAGTCGGTGACCAGCTGATCGTCTTTAATCAGTGCCATAGAGCTTCTCCTTGAACGGCGTTTTGCCGACGCGCCGGTAGGTGTCGATGAAACGCTCTTCGTCCTGTCGAATATCGAGATACACCCGCACCACGCCCTCTACGGCGTCGATCACTGTATCGGTGGAAAATGCCGGGCCAACAATGTCACCGATGGAAGCGTCCTCGAATGCCGAGCCACCCAGCGTGATCTGGTAATATTCCTCGCCTCGACGATCAACGCCGAGAAGACCGATGGCACCCACATGATGGTGACCGCAGGCATTGATGCAGCCTGAAATATTGAGGTGCAGATCACCGATGTCGTCTTTTTCCCTGAGCGCGTCGAGACGCTCTGACAAGCGTTGGGCCAGCGGGATCGAACGGGCATTGGCCAGCGCGCAGTAATCCAGGCCGGGGCACGCGATCATGTCGCTGGCGAGGCCGATATTGGGCACAGCAAGCCCCTGTTCGAGCAGGGCTTCGTAGAGTAGATGCAATTCGCTGCGTTTGACGTTGGGCAGGACCAGGTTTTGGCGGTGAGTGACGCGGATCTCGCTCAGGCTGTAACGCTCGGCCAGATCGGCGACGGCGTCCATCTGTTCTGCCGTGGCGTCACCGGGAATGCCGCCCACGGGTTTCAGTGAAATGCTGACGATGGCGTAACCGGGTTGCTTGTGTCCGTGCACCGAGGTGGCGATCCATGCCGCGAATGCCTTGTCGTCGAATTTGCGTACTTCGAGCGCACGCTGCGCCGCATCAACATCAACCGGTTCGTAATAGGGCGGCGTGAAATAGGTCTCAATACGCGCAAGTTCAGGGGCAGGCAGATCATAATCACCGTCACGGATGGTCTCCCACTCGGCTTCAACCTGACGGCGGAACTCTTCGATACCTGTGGCGTGCAGCAATATCTTGATGCGGGCCTTGTACTTGTTATCGCGTCGACCGGACTGGTTATAGATGCGCAGGACGGCTTCCAGATACGATAGCAGGTGTTGCTTGGGCAGGAACTCACGTACGGTTTGGGCAACCATGGGGGTGCGCCCCTGTCCGCCACCGACCAGGACCTCAAAGCCGATCTCGCCGTTATCGCTGCGCCGCATATACAGGCCAATGTCGTGGAATTTGACGGCGGCACGGTCTTCATGCGCACCGGCAACAGCGATCTTGAATTTGCGTGGCAGGAATGCGAACTCCGGATGCAGGGTCGACCACTGGCGAATGATCTCGCAATAGACGCGCGGGTCTTCCAACTCATCGACCGCAACACCAGCAAACGGATCAGACGTGGTGTTGCGGATGCAGTTGCCGCTGGTCTGGATGGCGTGCATCTCCACGTCAGCCAGTTCGGACAGGATCGTAGGCACGTCGCTCAACGAGGGCCAGTTGTACTGAATGTTCTGGCGCGTGGTGAAGTGGCCGTAGCCTTTGTCATAGGCGCGTGCAATATGGGCCAGCTTGCGCATCTGGGTGCTTGAGAGCACGCCGTAGGGAATGGCAACCCGCAGCATGTAGGCGTGTAATTGCAGATAGAGCCCGTTCATCAGACGCAAGGGTTTGAACTCGTCCTCGCTGAGCGCGCCTTCGAGACGGCGCTCAACCTGATTTTGGAACTGTGTCACGCGTTGCTGAACAAACGCATGATCGAATTCATCGTAACGGTACATGCCGTTTGTCTCCGGGCCTGTCTGGTGTGGTGTCGAATAAAAGGGGGGCGGCTTTAAATGCCGTTCAAATGCGCCATGGCGACTGGCCCGGCATGGCTGGCTGTTGCAGCGTCAATGGTGTCCCGACCGTACTGCGGGTGCGATGACGGTCCCTTGGCACGGATGATCTCACGGTAGCGCACAGGCTTGAACGAGCGCGCTTCGGCCAGCACCTCGATAAGGTAGGGCTCGACCACTTCATTGCCGTCAACGGAGGCGCTGGTCTGGTCGAGAAGGGCCTGTGCACTTTGTTCGTCATTGCTGACACGCGCATCGGCAATCCAGTGCGACCAGCCAGATTCAGCAGTGAAATATACAACAGCACCATCACGCAGACGGTTGGCGGTGGCAATGTGGAGGGTCATGTCCTGAAGTCCTTGGTGTCACAAACGGGTTATTCTTAATTTCCACTTATTATATGTGGCTTATTTATATTATGTCAAATAATTATGTTAAATATATACAATTAACACTAAAATATTGTTGTTATGTTGATCTGGGATTCTGAACAGAAAAGAGGCTGGCCGTCTTACGACGACCAGCCTGAACGCTCTGTAACCCTGAGGACGTTGGCAAGTGGGGTTACAAAACGGATGAAATGGTCGATCCCATGTCAGAAGGGCGATGGGCAACATGTACGCCAGCCGCTGCGAGAATTTCAACCTTCTCGCTAGCGCTTTCGCCAAAGGCAGAAATGATCGCCCCGGCATGACCCATGCGTTTGCCCTTTGGCGCGCTTAATCCAGCGACATAGGCAACCACGGGTTTGGACATGTGATTGTTGATGTACTCGGCAGCTTCGGCTTCCTGTGGGCCGCCGATTTCGCCGATCAGCATGACGGCGTCGGTCTGATCATCGGCCTCGAACAGTTCGAGGATGTCCTTGAACGAACTGCCGTTGATGGGATCGCCGCCGATACCGACACTGCTAGAGACGCCGATACCAAGGCCCTGCATCTGGCTGGCGGCTTCGTAACCGAGTGTGCCTGAACGCCCGACAATGCCGACATTGCCCGGAGTATAGATATGCCCCGGCATGATACCCATCATAGCCTTGCCCGGTGAGATCATGCCTGCGCAGTTAGGCCCGATCAGGCGCATGCGTTGTTCTTTTTTGTAGCGGCGAAGGTAGCGCTTTACGCGCATCATATCCTGAGCTGGAATGCCATCGGTGATAACGACACAGGTTTCCAGACCGCCATCGGCGGCTTCCATGATGGCGTCAGCCGCAAACGGCGGTGGTACGAAGACGATGCTTGTGGTCGCGTCGGTATCACGTACGGCGGCCTTGACGGTATCAAACACGGGGCGATCAAGGTGCTTGGTGCCACCCTTACCCGGTGTGATGCCACCAACCACGTTGGTGCCGTATTCAATCATCTCCTGGGCATGAAAGGAACCGATCTTGCCGGTGAAACCCTGAACGATGACAGGGGTGTCTTGGTCCAATAGAATGCTCATCAAATTTTCCCTTCATCAACCGTTTGACGCTGCGGGTACGATTTCGCCCTTGGCTGCAGCAACCGATAATTCGGCGGCCTCAGCCAGCGTTGTCGCGCTCAGGATCAGCAGGCCGCATTCTTTGATCATGGCGCGGCCTTCCTCAACATTTGTGCCGGAAAGACGCACAATGACGGGAATATCGGGTTTGTTCTTGCGGACAGCCCCGATAACGCCTTCGGCGACCCAGTCGCAGCGGTTGATGCCTGCAAAAATATTGATCAGGATGGCGTCGATACCTTCATCTGATAACACCAGATTGAAGGCTTTTTCGACACGTTCGGGGGTTGCCCCGCCGCCGATGTCGAGGAAGTTCGCCGGTTCGCCGCCAGCAACCTTGATCATGTCCATGGTTGCCATGGCCAGACCCGCACCGTTGATCATGCAGCCGATGTTGCCTTCGAGGCCAACATAGCTGAGCCCCCGGTCTGTGGCCTTAGTCTCGCGCGGTTCTTCCTGTGACTTGTCACGCAATTCGGAAATCTGCGGGCGACGAAACAGGGCGTTATCATCAAATGACATCTTGGCATCAAGCGCGACGATCTCGTCATCATCGGTGACAACCAACGGGTTGATTTCAACCATCGTGGCATCGAGGTCGCGGAATGCCCGATAACAGGCACCGATGGTCGTGGCAGCCTGGCTGATCAGGGCCGGGTCGAGACCCAGACCAAAGGCAATTTCGCGGGCCTGGAACGGTTGCATGCCGACGGCGGGCTCAATGCTGACACGTATCATCGTGTCGGGCTGTTCTTCGGAAATCTCTTCAATTTCCATACCGCCAGCGGCCGAGGCAATGACCATGACTCGTTCGGATTTACGATCAAGTACGAAGCCGAGATAGTATTCTGATTTAATCGAGGAGGCTTCCTCGACATAGAGCCGGTGTATCAGCTTGCCTTGCGGGCCAGTCTGGCTTGTGACCAGACGTTTGCCGAGCAATTCGGCGGCGGCATCGTTGACGTCGTTTGGGTCGTCGCACAGCTTGATGCCGCCGGCTTTGCCGCGTGCTCCTGAGTGTATCTGGGCTTTAACAGCCCATTTGCGGCCACCGATTTCTGTTGCTCGGTAGGCCGCCTGTTCCGGGCTATAGGCGACCCCGCCGCGCGGGACGCGAACGCCAAACCCGGACAGGATCTCTTTAGCCTGATATTCGTGGATATCCATCCTCTTTCCCCCATCCCCATGGAGTTACACAGATACAACCCAGCGATTACTGGGCTGCGACGCTTGCTACAACAGCCGTAGCGGCTGTCGAACGATAGTACTCTTCGGCTGCGGCCACGCCGCTGCCAGCAGCAACATCAATGCCTACATCGCGCATGGCCATTTCGGCGCCTGCGATGCCGCTGATGAGCTGCATTTCACTGATAATGCCGAGGTGACCAATACGGAACACTTTGCCGGCGAGCTGACTCAAGCCAGCACCAAAGGACAGATTGTAACGCTCGTATGCAGCGCTCAGCACAGCTACAGCGTCATGACCTTCTGGTACGTAGATGGCCGATACGGTGTCGGAATACCATTTCGGTTCACTGGCAGCGAGCTTGAAACCCCAGCCGTCGATGACAGCGCGACGTACGCCTTCTGCCATGCGGTGATGGCGCGCGAAAACATTGTCGAGGCCTTCTTCGAGCAGCATGTTCACCGATTCACGCAGGCCATGCAAAAGCGTTGCAGGCGGGGTGTAAGGGAAGTAGCCGTCCTTGTTGGTGCGTGCCATGTCGTCGAAGCTGAAGAAGCAGCGGGACAGTTTGGCGGACTTGGAAGCTTCAAGGGCTTTCTGGCTGGCGCAAACGATGCCGAGGCCCGTGGGCAGCATGAAGCCTTTCTGCGAACCGCTGACGGCGAGATCGACGCCCCATTCGTCCATGCGGAAATCGATGCTGGCGATAGAACTGACACCGTCGACGTACAGCATGGCAGGGTGGTTTGCATCATCCAGTGCCTTGCGCACACCGGCGATATCACTGGTCACGCCGGTTGCGGTTTCGTTGTGGCACGCCAGAACGGCCTTGATTTCGTGTTTGGTATCTTCGCTCAAAATTCGGGCGTACTCGGCCAGCGGAACGCCTTCGCCCCATTCCACATCAAGTGCGATAACGTCGAGGCCCTGACGCTCGCACAGATCAATCCACAAGTGAGAGAACTGACCGAAGCGGCTTGCCAGAACTTTGTTGCCCGGCGACAGGGTGTTGGTGATTGCAGCTTCCCAGCCGCCGGTGCCTGAACCGGGGTAGATGAAGACTTGGCCAGTTTCGGTTTTAAAGATTTTCTTCAGGTCGGCAAATAGCGGCAATGTGAATTTCGGAAAATCCGGTGAGCGTTGATCTTCAGTGGTGACCATCATGGCGCGGCGCAGGCGCTCTGGAATGTTGGTCGGGCCCGGAATAAAAACTGGATTGTTAAACATTCTCTATATGCCTTCTGATCAAATCCCCACCTTGCCTGTGGAGAGCGATTAACTTGCGTTCAGCAGAATCGATCTGATGAACCATCCTCTACATCCCGTTTACGCCAGTGCGTATGGTGCAACAACACCCTGCGGGGGGGATTTCGATCTCTTTTGGGGCTCGCCTGGACTACCTGATCGGGTGGGGCAGATTCAGGTCGGCAGGGGTGGACTGACATACGTGGGCGTTGACAAGAAGGCCGCAATGGACGACGAACAGGGCATGTCTACACATACTCAATCCATCGGTACCGGTGCCGCAGAACCGGGTAAATCGCTGGCGCATGCGCGCGCTATATCCAATTGGCTGTTGGTGGTCTGCGCCATGGTTTTTGTCATGATCGTGCTGGGCGGGCTGACGCGGCTGACCCATTCCGGCTTGTCCATGGTTAGCTGGGAGCCGATCACTGGCTGGCTGCCGCCGTTGAATGCGCAAGAGTGGTCTGTTGCCTATGAGGGCTACAAACTTTCGCCCGAATACCTGAAGATCAATCTGGGTATGACGCTGAGCGAATTTCAGGGAATTTTCTGGCTGGAATTCATTCACCGTCTGGTTGGGCGTTCTATTGGCGCGGTATTTTTATTGCCGTTCATTTTCTTTCTGGTCAAGGGCTGGGTCGATCGACGCGTTGCGCCAATGTTGCTGTTTCTTTTTGTACTGGGCGGTATGCAGGGTGTGCTGGGTTGGTACATGGTCAAGAGCGGCCTGGTTGATCGCCCCGATGTCTCGCAATACCGGCTTAGTGCACACCTTGGGTTGGCCGTCCTGATTTACGGCGTGACATTGCGTTATGCGCTACGTCTGCGCCGCGGATATGACGCCGTGCGACCAATGATGGCGGCACGCCTGGCGGGGACCCATAACGCTTTGAAACTTTTAAGCCTGATGGCGTTTGTTACGATTGTATCGGGTGGCTTCGTTGCCGGACTTGATGCCGGGCTAATTTATAATACGTTTCCGTTCATGGATGGTCAGCTGATTCCTGACGGCCTCTATAGCCTGACGCCGACCTATCTAAACGCATTTGAAGACATCATGAGCGTGCAGTTTAATCACCGCGTTCTTGCGATCGGCACTTTTGTGGGCTTGCTGGGCATGTGGTTCAGCGCACAGCGCCGCCCGCTATCGGCGTTACAGCAACGTGGCGTAACGCTGGCCTTGCTGGCTGGATGGGTGCAGGTCGGGCTTGGCGTTGCGACCTTGATTACGGTGGTGCCGGTTGCCCTTGGTTCGATACATCAGGCCGGGGCGGTGCTGTTGATTAGCGCATTGATTTACGCCTTACATGTTCTGGAATGGGAACGCTCGAGCGAAAAAACTGTTTGATTCAACTCCGTTGAATTGCTCGACTGCGTTATGATACATCAATAATCCCCTATTTTCAGGGGGAGCGCTCTGGGACTGTACTCTGCTGCCCGGCATATTATAGAATGCGCTGGGATTGCGCATGTCGAGAAAAAATAGATTCGTCTAAAAAGTACGTTTGGGGAGGTGAATTCGCGATGAGTGAGGAAAAATCCCGTCTGGTAACACGCAGTGATTTCGACGGACTGGTTTGCGCTGTCTTGTTGAAAGAACTGGGTCTGATCGACCAGATCAAATTTGTCCATCCCAAGGATATGCAGGATGGTACGATTCTGGTCTCCAGTACGGACATTACGACAAACCTGCCCTATGTACCCGGCGTGCAACTGGCGTTTGATCATCACATGAGTGAGACCATTCGCATCGGTGAACAGCCGGACAATCATATTATTGATCCCAACGCGCCCTCTGCTGCGCGCGTGGTTTATGATCACTACGGCGGCAAAAAGGCGTTTCCACGCGTTTCTGAGGGAATGATGGATGCCGTCGATAAAAGTGATTCGGCCCAGTTCAGCAAAGAAGAAATCCTTCACCCCAGCGGCTGGGTGTTGTTGAATTACCTGATGGACTCCCGCACCGGTTTGGGGCGTTTCCGTGAGTTCCGGGTATCGAATTACCAGTTGATGATGCAGCTGATTGATTATTGTCGTGATCATTCGACTGATGAAATTCTCGAACTGCCCGACGTTAAGGAACGTGTTGATCTCTATAAAGCGCACGAAGACAAACACCGCGATCAAATTGAACGTTGTTCCACAGTCCACGGTAATCTTGTCGTGCTGGATCTACGCAATGAAGAGATTATCTATGCTGGTAACCGGTTCATGATTTATGCGCTGTTTCCTGACGCCAACATCTCTATTCATGTGCTGTGGGGTCTGAACAAGCTTAATACCGTGTTTGCCACCGGCGGTTCCATTATCAATCGCACCTCGAACGTCAATATCGGCGAGTTGATGCTTAAATACAGCGGCGGTGGTCATGCCGCTGCTGGTACATGTCAGGTTGAAAATGATGAAGCCGAGGGCGTGCTCGGTGAGTTGATTGAAGCCATTACGACAGCCGGATAACAAGCACGGCGCTGCCAGAATAATAACATTGGATGCAAAGATCTGATCTGGGCTCATGAAAGGCTGGCGCAAAACACCGCAGACACTTGCCGCGTTGATCGCGGTATTGATGGTCGTTTCCCTGTTGCCGGGTCTGAGCGGTTGCAGCGCAGGGGGCGGCTCGCTCGGCCGTGTTCTGGAATCTCTCAACGTCGGTGCCTATCCCATGTCGGCGGACGCGACACGAGAGGTCGAGCGCTTCGATAATGTTTTCCTGCGCTACGCTGGCAAGGATGACGTTATACAGCGAAAGCACTTTCGCGATGTTTTCCGCCGTATCCGACAAAATTATGTAGAGCCCATTGATGATGCCGTTTTAGTCAAGGCGGCCATCCTTGGTATCGAGGAAATGGATGGCGAACCGGGTGCCATGGATGCCCGTGAGGTTGTTGAGGCTGGTCTCGACGCCATGCTGGCCTCGCTTGATCCCCATTCCAGTTACATGAACCCCAAGGAATTTCGTGAGAGCCAGGTCTCAACCCGAGGCCAGTTCGGCGGCCTTGGTATTGAAATCACCGCGCAGGACGATGCGGTCAAAGTCATTGCACCAATGGAAGATACCCCCGCTGCAGCCGCTGGCATCATGGCTGGTGATTTAATCACTCACGTGAACGGCGAAGATATTCGTGGCAAAGGGCTGGCCTATGCCGTTGAACGCCTGCGCGGTAAACCGGGCAGTGAAGTCATTATCACCATTGAGCGCGAAGGTGTTGCACCTTTCGATGTGACGATTGAACGCGCCATCATCAGCGTGCGGTCCGTTCGCTGGCGTGTTGAAGGACAGATCGGCTATATCCGGATTAATCGCTTTACGGAGCGCGTTGAGTCCGGAATCGTCATGGCCATGAATGAAATTCGCGGTGACCTTGGCAATGACCTTAGCGGCGTGGTGCTGGACTTGCGTAATAATCCGGGTGGTCTGCTCGACCAGTCACTGATCCTCGCTGATGCATTTCTGAAAAGTGGCGAAATCGTTTCCATTCGTGGGCGCAACAATTCCGGGATGCGCTCGCATGTTGCCAGTCCAGGTGACATGGCGGCTGGCTTGCCCATGGTTGTTTTGATCAACAGTGGCTCGGCCTCGGCCTCTGAAATTGTTGCCGGCGCACTTCAGGATCATGGACGCGCAACCATTATGGGCGAACGCTCATTCGGCAAGGGCTCGGTACAGACCATTACACCGCTACCGGTCGAAGGCGCACTCAGATTGACCACATCGCGTTACTATGCGCCGTCAGGACAGGTTATTCAGGCACATGGGGTGATCCCCAATATTATACTGGAACGCCAGCGTGATGATGAGACATCAGACGAAATCACACGCGAGGCAGATTTGCCGCATGCGCTGGATGTAGGCAGTGACGTTGAAGACGTTCAATCCCCCGTCGTGATGGCAGAAACCTGTAGCGATGATGAAAATGTCGTTGATCTGGAGCTTGCCTGTGCCATTGCCTTGTTGCGTGCTGGGTCGTCCGCAGCATTCCTTTCGAGCGTTGGTGCGCCGCAGTCCTGAGCCATTGTTAAGTCGCACAGCGTAGACTGGTCCCATCTTTCTATCGAATTGGCCTATTCCTAGAGCCATGGATTTTCCATACTCATTAAACGTACTTGAGTCGCGGGTCAGTTACGGGGAAACAAAGCGGAATGTCGGAGAACACCTTCGAGCCAAAGTCATGGCGTGACGGCATCGATACCTCGCCCGAGGTCGGTGATGAGGTCGCCTATACGACGTGTTACATGTGTGCGTGTCGCTGCGGCATCAAGGTGCACCTGAAGGACGGAAATGTCCGTTATATTCAGGGAAATCCTAATCATCCGATCAATCGCGGCGTGCTTTGTGCCAAGGGCTCGGCCGGGATCATGACGCAATATTCCCCGGCGAAACTAACCAAGCCGCTCAAGCGTGTCGGGCCGCGCGGCAGTGGGGAATTCGAAGAAATCGAATGGGATGAAGCACTTGAAATCGCGACATCATGGCTTGATCCGATTCGCCGTAGCGATCCAAAAAAACTGGCGTTCTTTACCGGGCGCGATCAAAGCCAGGCCCTGACAGGCTGGTGGGCCAGCCAGTTCGGTACGCCAAACTATGCCGCGCATGGCGGGTTCTGTTCGGTCAATATGGCGGCGGGTGGGTTATATTCTATTGGCGGTTCGTTCTGGGAGTTCGGTGAACCGGACTGGGACCGCACCCGCTATTTCATGATGTTCGGTGTCGCCGAAGATCATGATTCCAACCCTATCAAGATCGGTCTGGGCAAACTTAAGTCACGCGGCGTGAAGTTCACGTCCGTTAATCCTGTGCGCACGGGATATTCCGGTATCGCTGATGAGTGGGTCGGTATCCGACCCGGCACCGATGGCCTGTTCATCATGGCGTTGATCCATGAACTGCTGCGCGCCGATAAAATCGATCTGGATTATCTGGTGCGTTACACTAATGCGCCGTGGCTGGTGATCCGTGATCCCGGCGCACCGGATGATGGCCTGTTTGCGCGTGACGTAGACGGTAATCCGCTGTGCTGGGATCGTGTCACAGACGGTTTGGCAAATGCCCTGCAGGCCGATGTTCAGCCGGTGGTCGTCGGTGAGCGGACATTGGCCGATGGGCGTAGTGCTGCTTCGGCATTTCAGATCATGGCTGAACGCTATCTTGATACGGACTATGCGCCCGATAAAGTGGCTGCGCAGACCGGTGTTTCAGCAAATGATATCCGCCGCATTGCAGCAGAGTTAGCCCATGCCGCATTTGAAGAGGAAATCCGCCTTGATGTGCCGTGGGTGGACTGGGCGGGTCGCAAGCATGACCACATGATAGGGCGTCCCGTTGCCATGCATGCTATGCGCGGTATATCGGCACATTCCAACGGATTTCATACCTGCCGTGCCCTGCACCTGTTGCAGATGCTATTGGGTAGTATCGATTGCCCGGGCGGTTTCCGCTACAAGCCACCGTTCCCCAAGCCTGTTCCGCCCGGCGTTAAACCAACCGGTAAACCTGATCAGGTTGCGGCAGGGCAGGTTTTATCTGGCCCGCCATTAGGCTTCCCGACGGGGCCAGAAGACCTGTTGGTCGATGATGACGGCAACCCGCAGCGTATCGACAAGGCGTTTTCATGGGAATTCCCCGTGGCAGCGCATGGTCTGATGCATTCGGTCATCACCAATGCGTGGAAGGGTGATCCGTACCCCATTGATACCCTGATGATGTTCATGGCGAACATGAGCTGGAATTCATCCATGAACACGTCCGGTGTTATGGACATGCTGTGTGACAAAGATGACGAGAGCGGCGAATACAAAATTCCGCATATCATTTATTCCGACGCTTACTATTCGGAAATGGTGGCATATGCGGACTTGATTCTACCCGACACCACGTACCTCGAACGTTATGACTGCATATCACTGTTGGACCGTCCGATTTCGGAGGCTGATGCAGCACAGGATGCTATCCGCCAGCCAATTCTGGAGCCCGAGCACGATGTGCGCCCGTTCCAGTCCGTGCTGCTTGATCTGGGTGCGCGGCTTGGCTTGCCAGGGCTTGTGAATGATGATGGCGCTGCGAAGTACCCCGGCGGTTACAGCGATTACATGGTCAATCATGAGCGCGCTCCGGGCATCGGCCCGCTGGCCGGGTGGCGCGGCAAGAATGGCGATAAACATGGTCGGGGCGAGCCCAACCCTGATCAACTGGAACGTTACCGCGAGAATCAGTGTTTCTGGAGTATGCCAATTCCGCGCGAGCACCGGTTCTATAAAATGGCCAATAAGGGTTATCTGGAATGGGCCACCGACATGGGGTTCCTCAGTAATTCTGAGCCCATTATCATGCAGATATACAGCGAACCAATGCAGAAGTTTCGCAATGCCGCACGTGGACATGGCGATCAGCAACCCCCCGAGGAACACCGTGTGCGCGTTGAGACCTATTTCGATCCGCTGCCGATCTGGTATCCGCCCATGGAAGGCAGCATGATCGATACGGATGATTTTCCGCTACATGCCCTGACCCAGCGGCCCATGCACATGTACCATTCATGGGGCAGCATGAATGCATGGCTGCGTCAGATCACCAATCGGAACCGGCTGTATATGAGCCTGCGCACGGGCGAACGCATGGGCATTGTGGACGATGACTGGGTGTGGCTAAGCAGCCATCATGGCCGCATCAAGGTGCAGGTCGCGCTTATGGATGGTGTGAATGACGACACGGTGTGGACATGGAACGCCATCGGTAAACGTTCGGGGGCATGGAACCTGAAAGAAGGCGGGCCGGAATCCAAAAAGGGCTTCCTGCTCAATCACCTGATATCGGACCTGCTGCCTGCGCGCGATGGCGGCTATCGCTATGCCAATGCCGATCCCGTTACAGGGCAGGCGGCATGGTATGACTTACGTGTGCGTATCGAAAAGGTCGTCTCCACGCATGACGATATAACCGAGCCACAGTTTGCCGATCTGCAAACACCTGATCTGGCGGAGCGTCCCGATATGCTGCGCTTCGGTGCATCGTTCAAGGCATCGCGGGGCGAGGGTTGAGATGACAACCTTACCGTCAACAACCGAACGCAAACTTGGTCTCGTTATCGATCTGGATGTCTGTGTGGGTTGTCATGCCTGCGCCGTCAATTGCAAGGAATGGAACACCGGCGGTCACATGGCACCGCTGAGCGATACCGACCCCTATGGACATGAGCCCGACGGCGTATGGTTCAATCGCATTCATAGCTACGAGGTTATTGCCGAAGAGGGGCCAAGTCATAACCGGACGGTGCATTTCCCGCGCTCGTGTCTGCATTGTGACAATGCGGCCTGCGTCACGGTGTGTCCCACCGGGGCATCGTACAAGCGTGTGGAAGACGGCATTGTTTTGGTCAATGAGGACAAATGTATCGGCTGCAAATTGTGCAGTTGGGCTTGCCCCTATGGTGCGCGTGAATTTGATGCCGATCAAGGCGTGATGAAGAAATGCACGCTCTGCATTGACCGTATTTACAATGAAAATATACCGGCTGCGGAGCGGGTTCCGGCTTGTGTTTCCACATGCCCGACCAGTGCGCGCCACTTTGGCGATCTGGGTGATCCGGACTCAGCGGTTTCGCAATTGATTGCAGAACGTGGCGGTGTCGAATTGATGGGTGAGCTTGGCTATCGCCCGACCAACCGTTACCTGCCACCGCGACAACGCGCAGTCCCTAATGATGCGACGCAGGCATTGAGCCCGGTTGTAAGCACATCAAACACAGTCTTGCACTGGATCGATCGAATTTTGTCGCGTTAATGAGCGGCGCAATGAGAACAAAGGAATACTGAGCGCATGCATCCGGCCTTGTCTGTCATCATCTTTACCACCGCTTCGGGTGCCGGGTACGGCTTGCTCTCGCTCGTCGGTGTATTGGTGTGGCGTGGTGGATTACAGCCTTCGCTGTCATTGGGTGTTGTATTGCTCGGCACCGGCTTGGGGCTGGTTAGCCTTGGCTTGTTGGCATCCACATGGCATCTGGGTCATCCCGAGCGTTCATGGCGCGCTTTCAGCCAGTGGCGCTCGTCGTGGCTGTCACGCGAAGGCATGGTTGCTATGCTGAGTTACGCACCGGCGCTGGGGCTGGCATGGTTCTGGCTGGGCGAGGGCGATCTCGGTGGCCATGCCCGGTGGCTAGGCCTTGTGCTCAGCATACTGTCCATAGCGACGGTATTTTGTACCGCCATGATTTACCGTTCTCTGGCGACCATCGCGCAGTGGTGCAATGGCTGGACCGTGCCTTGTTATCTGGTTTTCTCCATGATGAGCGGCGTTGTCGTGCTCAATGCCATTCTGTTTGTAGCGGGCTTGCCGAGCCCCCATGTGGCGGCGGCGAGTGTTGTCGCATGCGTTTTTGGGGGCGTTTTCAAATCGCTGTATTGGCGCCAAATTGACGCCAATACACATCCCAGCACACCGGGTAGCGCAACAGGGTTGGGGCATCTGGGGCAGGTCCGTAGTTTCGAAACACCCCATAGCGGCGATAATTACGTCATGAAGGAAATGGGCTTTGCCATTGCGCGCAAGCATGCGACGAAATTGCGGCGCTATACATCGATTTTGGCTTTCATACTGCCGCTCGGCTTTAGTCTCATCGCATTACTGGATCATGGTGTCGTCGCAACGTTGTCTGCCTGTGCCGCAGTGCTTGGCGTTACGTTAGGATTGTTGATTGAACGCTGGCTGTTTTTTGCCGAGGCGCGCCACGTCGTGACGCTATACTATGGAGCAGAGAAAGTCTGATTGATGGCGCGACATTATGATTACGTCCTTGATCTTATTGTTGCACAGGTTTGACAGGGTAGATATTTGGTGGCTTAATTAAGCTTATAAAAAGAACAATAATAACGCTGTTGTTCGAGCGAGCCGCATAACCCACACAAAAGCGGCGCGCCTGAGCAAGGATAAAATCCATGGCCGACGGCGATCTCAACGCCACGGGCGAAGACCAGATTGACGGCATGCAGAGCCTGCACGCCGACGATAGTGGTGTCGTTTCCCTTCCTGACGGACATTCCCTTTCTGACGCATCGTTCGAGATGAGCGATGGCGATATGATCATCAGCATGCCTGATGGCACGCGTGCGGTGGTTGAAGATTTTGCTGACTCCACGCCCACATTGACCGATGCGGGCGGCGCGGAAATGTCTGGTGACATGGCCGTGCAGATGGCGCAGATCGACGCCCCGGCGGAAAGCCCCCCCAGTTTTAGTTTTGATATTCCAGGCGAGGTCGTCGGTGGTACCGATGGTTCGCCCATTGGACATGTGGATGATGTGTCAGGCTCGGTGTGGGCCGTGCGCGTTGATGGCAGTCGTGTAGAACTCAATGTCGGTGATCCGGTGTTTCAGGGTGATGTTCTGGAATCCGGAGAAGACGGTTCTATCGGCGTCATCCTTGCTGATGAAACCACGTTTGCCATGGGCGAAGAGGGCCGCATGGTTCTCGACGAAATGGTCTATGACCCCGCGACCCAGGAAGGCACGGTGTCACTGTCTGCTCTTGAGGGCGTGTTCACATTCGTTTCCGGTCAGGTCGCCAAGACCGATCCCGACGCCATGACCATTGATACACCCGTTGCCACCATTGGTATTCGCGGCACCCAGCTTGGCCTGAACCTGCAAGAAGGTCAGGACATGGAAGTCGTTCTCATGGAAGAAGCCGATGGCTTCGTCGGTGAGGTCGTTGTGCAGAATGATGGTGGTGTAGTTATTCTCAATACGGCATTTGCCGGTACCAACGTCGGAAGTTACGAGGCCCCACCTGCTGAGTCCATCGATGTTGATCGCGCGGTTTTCCTGCAAAACTTTGGCGCGGCGCTGAAAGCCCTGCCAGCATCGAACAACGCCAACACCTATGGCATTGATGATGCCAATCTTGATCTGTTGATTGAAGAAGCTGTTGCCGAGGCCGATGCAGCGGCTGAAGCAGCTGGAGAAGGTGAAGATGAACCAACAGGTGAGCCGGAACCCGAACCCGAACCAGAGCCGGAACCCGAACCCGAACCAGAGCCTGAACCAGAGCCCGAGCCCGAGCCGGAACCCGAACCTCCTGTCGAAGTGACGCTGGATCTGGAGCCGGAACCTCTGGCCGTTGACCTGCCAGTCTTTGAACCCGAAGGCCCCGCGCCTGTAATATTCTCCGCAGGGACCGACGGTGACGGTGACAGCGGTGGCGGTGATGATGATGGCGGTAACCGTGCTGAGGTCGTCTTTGTTGAAGAGGAGCCACCTGTTATTTTGCCGCCTGGAATCGGTGCGGAAATCCCCGGTGTTGAATTCCTGTTCAGCCCCGCTACTGGACGCTATGAAGTCCTGTTTAATGGCGGACGCACGAATCTTGACCTGTCGGCGTCTCCGGCTGATTTCGATTTCTCCTATCCCGCAAGCACAAGCAACTATGACCTGACCTTTGGTGGCGGTGACGATAATCTTGTGACCGGATCTGGCAATGACGTGATTGATGCCGGTGCAGGCGCTGATGTCATTGACACGGGTGCTGGTGACGACACCATAATCGGCGCAGTCGATGGTGCGGCCGATACCTACATCGGTGGTGAAGGCGCAGATTGGGTCATCTATGGCGATGCCCTCGAAGGCTATGATTTGCTGGTCAATCTGGGCGATCAGGATTTCAACCTGACCCTGAGCACTGGCGAAGTTATCGATATTGCTGCACAGAGTGCGGGCGATACAGCCGCAGACGAAACAGACGGCATTGGTGCCGATACGTTGATCGACATTGAAAATGTCATTGGCGGCGCGGGCGATGATATCATCGTTGGTTCTGACGGTGGCAATGTGCTGGTTGGCGGCGCGGGCAGTGATCTGCTGTTTGGCGGCGACGGCGACGATGTTTTGATCGGTGGTTCATTGCTGACACGCGATGGTCAGGATGACGTTTTGGCACAGGACGGTAACGATCTGCTGATCGGCGGTTCTGGCTATGATACAGCCGTGTTTGGCGGAACCTTTGGCGACTATCAGGTCAGTGTTGATGCTTTCAACCAACTGACAATCACTGGCCCAGATGGGACCGTTGATACGCTGGTCGGTATTGAAGCTTTGGCCTTTGGCGATGCTGAGATTGTCAGTGTTGGATTGCCGCCGGTTGTTTCTGTCTCAGCCGCTGTTGGCGATGAAGACTCTGCTATTAACCTTGATATTGCCGCCGGTCTGCTTGATGGCGTTGGCGAAATCGCGGCCGTCACGATTACGGGTATCCCCGAAGGCTCGGTCATTATGGTGGGCACGGACGAGATTGCCGTGGTTGATGGCTCTGTGACATTGACCCCCGCGCAGCTCGAAGGGCTGAACATTACACCGCCGTCCGATAGCGACGAAGATTTTGCGCTGCAGGTTACAGCCGAGCGCGTATTCGGCTTTACCAGCACCACTGAAACGCTTCTCGTTGACGTTAAGCCTGTAGCAGACGCGCCGACGCTGAACGTTACGGATGCTGGTGGTGCAGAAGACAGCGCCATCGTGCTTGATATCTCTGCCGCCCTTACGGACCTTGATGGTTCGGAAACGCTCTCAGACGTGACGCTTTCTGGCATTCCAGATGGTGCCATCATCATGGTTGGCACTGACGAAATTGCTGTGGTTAATGGCTCTGTGACGTTGAGTGCGTCTCAGCTTGTAAACCTTACCATTACCCCGCCAGCTGACTTCAATGGCACGTTTGACCTTGGCGTCAGTGTGACGTCAACCGAGACCGATGGCGGTACAGCGACAACGCAGAGTACGCTAACTGTTACTGTTGATGCTGTTGTCGATACGCCAACTGTTACGGTGACGCCTGCAAGCGGCAATGAAGACGCGGCTATCGCGCTTGATATTGGTGCCGTTGTCGAAGGTGTTGAAGGCGTTGCCTCTGTGAGCATTAGCGGTATTCCTGATGGTGCTATTATTATGGTTGGTACGGATGAAATTGCCGTGCTCAATGGCTCTGTAACGCTAAGCGCCGCACAGCTTGAAAACCTGAGCATTACCCCGCCAGCAAATTCTGACGCAGAATTTAATTTGTCGGTCGTCGCTATCTCAACAGATGGTGGGATCAGCGACTCTGTTGCCTTGCCGGTAACGGTTGCGGGTGTGGCGGATGCGCCAACGCTAAGCGTTACTGATGTAACGGGCGTGGAAGGCAGTGCGATTGGACTCGATATTTCTGCAGCCCTGACCGACCTCGATGGTTCGGAAACGCTTTCGGGCGTGACACTTACGGGTATTCCCGACGGTTCCATTATCATGGTGGGCACGGATGAAGTTACCGTCGTTAATGGCTCGGTGACGTTGAGCGCGGCGCAGCTTGAAAATCTGACTATTACCGCGCCAGCTGATTTTGAAGGTACATTTGATCTTGGCGTCAGCGTAACCTCAACCGAGGCCGATGGCGGTTCGGCGACGACGCAATCAACGCTGAATGTGACAGTTAATGCCAGTTCGCATGATCCGGTGGTCAGCGTCGACGTTGCCAGCGGCGATGAAGATGGTGCGATCGCGCTTGCAATCTCCGTTACAGTTGATGGAGCCGATGTTGCTTCTGTCACGATCAGCGATATCCCCGAAGGTGCGATCATCATGGTTGGCACGGATGAGATTGCCGTGGTTGACGGTTCTGTAACGCTGAGCCCTGAGCAACTCGATGGCCTGACGATCACACCGCCCGATGATTCAGATGCAGACTTCGCTCTGAGCGTTACCGCGACATCAACAGACGGTGGCGTTAGCGAGCCTGTTACCTTGCCGGTTTCTGTTGCTGCTGTGGCGGATGCACCGGTCGTAAGCTTCACCATCGGCGATCCCATCGATCACGATCGCGGACATGGCAATGAGCGTGATGGTCATGATGAAGGTAATGACGACGATGTGGAAGACTTCGACGTTGATCCCATGTTTGAAGGCGAACCGGGCTCGGTCTATCCGCTGAGTATCGAAGCTGCCTTGAGCGACGTGGATGGTTCTGAAACCCTGAACGTGTCGGTCTCTGGTGTGCCCGATGGCGCATTATTCAATGCTGGCACTGATAATGGCGACGCCACCTGGACGTTTGATGCCAGTGAGCTTGGTGATGTTCAGATGTTCGTGCCGGTTAACATGAACGATGATTTCTCACTGACCCTGACGGCGACGTCTACGGAAGGTGAGAACGCCGATAGCGCTATTACAACTGCAACGGTGAACGTTGGTGTTGATGCAGAACCTGACGTTGATGTACTTGCTGCAAGTGGCGACGAAGACACGGCGATTGCTCTCGACATCAGCGCTGTTGTTGATGGCGGGGAAACTGTTGCTTCTATCACCATTAGCGGTATTCCCGCTGGCGCTGTGATTATGGTCGGTACGGACGAGATTACCGTGACCGATGGTGCGGTGACGTTGAGCGCTGCGCAGCTTGAAGGGCTGAGCATCACGCCACCAGAAAATTCCGATGCGGACTTTGATTTGACGGTTACGGCAGTTTCCACTGACGGTGGCGTTAGCGATCCTGAAACGCTCAGCGTTACGGTTGATGCGGTGGCTGATGCTCCGACATTGAACGTTGCTGATGCTGGCGGTGCAGAAGACAGCGCGATTGCTCTGGATATCTCCGCTGCTCTGAACGACTTTGATGGCTCCGAAACGCTTTCGGGTGTGACCCTGAGCGGTATCCCCGCTGGTTCGATCATTATGGTCGGTACGGACGAAGTCACTGTAACAGATGGTTCGGTGACGCTGAGCGCTGCTCAACTTGAAGGACTTACCATTACGCCTCCGGCTGATTTTAATGGCTCATTTGATCTTGGTGTCGCCGTCACCTCAACAGAGGCCGATGGAAGTAGTTCAACAACACAGGACGCACTGAGCGTCACGGTTGATGCCGTTGATGATGTGCCTGTTGTTACCGTAACGGCGGCGAGTGGTGATGAAGACGCGGCTATCGCGCTTGATATTGGTGCCGTTGTTGATGGCGTCGAGAGTGTTGCTTCTGTCAGCATCAGCGGTATTCCTGATGGTTCGATCATCATGGTCGGTACGGACGAAATCACCGTGACAGACGGTTCGGTAACGCTGAGTGCATCACAATTGGAAGGTCTGAGCATTACGCCGCCAGAGAACTCCGATACAGACTTTAATCTCAGTGTTGTTGCCGTCTCTACTGACGGTGGAACCAGCGCACCGGTGACCCTTGGCGTCACGGTTGATGCCGTGGCCGACGCGCCAACGCTGAATGTTGCTGATGCCAGTGGTGCGGAAGACAGTGCGATTGCTCTGGATATCTCTGCCGCTCTGAACGACCTTGATGGCTCCGAAACACTTTCGGGTGTGACCCTGAGCGGTATTCCCGCTGGTTCGATTATCATGGTCGGCACGGACGAAGTCACCGTAACAGATGGTTCGGTAACACTGAGTGCAACGCAGCTTGAAGGCCTTACGATCACGCCTCCGGCTGATTTTAATGGCTCATTTGATCTTGGTGTCGCCGTCACCTCAA
>CBFCYM010000012.1:0-62979 GCA_965602485.1 uncultured Rhodospirillales bacterium
CTTCGGTTATCGAGTAATCAATCGGCAAACCGGCTCCTCTTATAAGGGGAGCCGGGGCGTCAAACGGAGCCTGTGAAAGGGATCTGGGGAATTATGGACCATCAAAATATTCGCATTCGCCTAAAGGCATTTGATCATCGTGTTCTTGATCAATCAGCTGGTGAAATCGTTAATACCGCTCAGCGGACGGGTGCACAGGTACGTGGACCCATTCCCCTGCCGACGCGTATTGAAAAGTACACGGTTCTGCGTTCGCCCTTCATTGATAAGAAGTCGCGCGAGCAGTTTGAAATCCGTACCCACAAGCGGGTGCTGGATATCGTTGATCCGACACCGCAGACGGTGGACGCGCTTATGAAGCTCGACCTTGCCGCCGGCGTTGATGTCGAAATTAAGTTGTAATCCGGGCCCGTTAGTTAATTAACGGACCGACACGGAATTCGAGGATACAGGTTATGCGTACTGGGTTGATCGCACGAAAGGTTGGCATGAGCCGCATCTTTGCGGAAGATGGCCGCCATCTGCCGGTTAGCGTTCTGCAGCTGGATAGTTTGCAGGTCGTCGCCCAGCGCACCGCTGAGCGTGACGGATATTCCGCACTACAGCTCGGTTGGGGCGCGGCGAAGGTCAAGAATGTTACCAAGGCACAGCGTGGGCATTTTGCCAAAGCGAAAGTCGAGCCAAAGCGGTTCGTGCGTGAATTCCGCGTCAGTGATGACGCTATGGTTGACGTCGGCGCAGAGTTTGCTGCTTCTCACTTTGTTGAAGGCCAACGTGTTGATGTTACTGGCACATCCATCGGTAAGGGTTTTGCCGGTGCTATGAAGCGCCACAACTTTGCAGGCCTTCGCGCCTCGCACGGTGTGTCGATTTCGCACCGTTCACATGGTTCTACTGGTCAGTGCCAGGACCCCGGTAAGGTGTTCAAGGGCAAGAAGATGGCCGGTCACATGGGTGCGCGTCGTGTTACGACACAAAACCTTGAAGTTGTTGCCATTGATGATGCACGTGGCCTGATCCTGGTTCGCGGCGCAGTGCCGGGCTCCAAGGGTGGTTTTGTTCTTGTGCGTGATGCCATCAAGCATTCTGCATCCAAGGATCTGCCTTTCCCGGCCGGTCTCAAGGGCAGTGATGAAGATGTAGCCGAAGATGCGGTTGTTGAAGAAGCTGCCGCTGCTGAAGACGCAGTGGTCGAGCAGGCCCCAGCCGAAGACGTGGCAAGCGATAACGCTGCCACCGACGAAGAAAAGGAATAAGCGATCATGAAGTGCGACGTGATCAGCCTCGACAACAAGAAAGAGGGCACCATCGATCTTGATGATGCAATCTTCGGTGTCGATGTGCGTGGCGACCTTATTGCTCGCGCCGTAAATTGGCAGTTAGCCAAACGGCGCGGTGGCAACCACAAGGTCAAGGGCCGCAGTGAAGTTAGCGCGACGAATGCCAAGCCCTTCAATCAGAAGGGTAGTGGACGGGCGCGTCAGGGTACATCAGTTGCTCCGCAGATGCGCGGTGGTGGTGTTGTCTTTGGTCCGCAGGTTCGTGACCATACGACATCCCTGCCCAAGAAAGTGCGTAAAGCAGCTCTTAAGAGTGCATTGTCCTCCAAGCAGGCCGAAGGCAAGCTTGTGATTATCGACAGTGCTTCTTTGAAAGACGGCAAGACCAAGGAATTGGTTGCCAAGGTGAGCAAACTTGGTTGGTCCAAAGCGCTCGTGATTGACGGTGACGCTGTTGATGACAAGTTCTTCCGTGCCGTGCAAAACATCATCGGTCTTGATGTATTGCCGAGCCAGGGTGCGAACGTCTACGACATCCTGCGCACTGATACGTTGGTTCTGACCAAAAGTGGCGTCGAAAAGCTTGTGGAGCGCCTGAAATGAACAGATATAGCAGCAGTAAAGTGACAGTCAGCAAGGAGCGCCTCTTCGAAGTGCTTCGTGCCCCGATCATCACTGAAAAAACAACCCTGATGGCTGAACATAATCAGGTTGGGTTCTTCGTTTCTCTCGATGCTTCCAAGCCCGAAATACGGGCTGCGGTCGAAGGTTTGTTCAAGGTCAAGGTCACGGGTGTGAACACACTGGTGAGCAAAGGCAAGAACAAGCGTTTCCGTGGGCGTCCAGGTAAGCGTAGCGATACCAAAAAAGCCATTGTCACCCTGGCCGACGGCGAGTCGATCGACGTTAGCACCGGGCTCTAAGGGATCAGGTAAGGACAAACCATGGCACTCAAGAATTTCAAACCTACCACCCCGAGCCAGCGCAACCTCGTATTGGTTGACCGTTCGGAACTGTGGAAGGGCAAGCCCGTCAAGCAGCTGACCGAAGGTCTGCGCAAGAAGGGTGGACGTAACAACACTGGTCGTATCACGGCTCGTCGTATCGGTGGTGGTCACAAGCGTCGTTACCGTACAATTGATTTCCGTCGTCAAAAGTTTGACGTACCGGCAACCGTTGAGCGGATCGAATACGATCCAAACCGCACGGCTTTCATTGCGCTAATCCGCTATGAAGACGGCGAGCAGGCATACATCCTTGCACCGCAGCGCCTAAGCGAAGGTGACAGCGTGATTGCAGGCGAAACTGCCGACATTAAGCCGGGCAATGCTATGCCAATGGCCAATATGCCGGTCGGTACCATCATCCACAACGTGGAGATGAAGCCTGGCAAGGGTGGGCAAATTGCACGCTCCGCTGGCACCTATGTTCAGCTCGTTGGTAAAGATCAGGGTTATGCCCAGATCCGCCTGTCCTCGGGTGAACTTCGTATGGTGCGCGCTGAATGCATGGCGACCGTTGGTGCTGTCAGTAACCCTGACCAGCAGAACATCAAATTGGGCAAGGCCGGGCGTAAGCGCTGGATTGGCAAGCGCCCAAGTGTTCGCGGTGTTGCCATGAACCCGATTGATCACCCCCATGGTGGTGGTGAAGGTCGTACGTCCGGTGGTCGTCATCCGGTTTCCCCTTGGGGCAAACCGACCAAAGGTAAGCGTACCCGTAATAACAAAAAGACGGACCGGCTCATTATGCGCCGCCGTCACGCGAAGAAATAAAGGAGACCCGAAGTGCCACGTTCCGTATGGAAAGGTCCGTTCGTCGATGGGTACCTGCTTAAGAAAGCAGAAGATACCCGCGCATCGGGTCGGAACACCGTTATCAAGACTTGGTCACGGCGTTCCACTGTCCTGCCGCAGTTCGTTGGTCTCACCTTTGGTGTGTACAACGGCCACAAGTTCATCCCCGTTCTCGTTACCGAGGACATGATTGGTCATAAGCTCGGCGAGTTTTCGCCGTCGCGGACTTACTACGGTCACTTGGCCGACAAGAAAGCGAAAAGGGGTTAACCGATGGGTAAGCGTTCTGCCGAACGGGCCTTGGCCGATAACGAAGCAATGGCGAGCATTCGTCAACTTCGGACCAGCCCGCAGAAGCTCAATCTTGTTGCTGCAGCAATCCGCGGTATGGATTGCGAAAAAGCACTTGCTGAGCTGCAGTTCTCGCATCGCCGGATCGCTGGTGATGTACGCAAAGTTTTGCAGACGGCAATTGCCAATGCAGAGAACAACCACCAGCTCGACGTCGACAAGCTCTATGTAGCTGAGGCGACTGTCGGTAAGGCAATGGTTATGAAGCGCTGGCGCGCACGTGCGCGCGGACGCGTTGGTCGTATTCAAAAACCGTTCAGCAATCTTCGTTTGATTGTTCGCGAACGCGAGGAGACGCTGTAATGGGTCAGAAAGTTAACCCGATCGGGCTTCGGCTCGGCATCAATCGCACGTCCGACTCGCGTTGGTATGCGGACGATAAGAACTTTGCTACTCAGCTGCACGAGGATATCAAAATCCGCAAGCTGCTGAAGGACCGCCTGTATTCGGCCGGTGTCAGCAAGATCATTATTGAACGTCCTGCGAAAAAAGCTCGTGTGACCATTCATACTGCACGCCCTGGCGTGGTTATCGGTAAGAAGGGCGCAGATATCGAAAAGCTGCGGCTTGAGATTTCTAAACTCACTGGTGGTGAAGTTCACCTGAACATCGTAGAAGTGCGCAAGCCTGAAATTGATGCTCAGTTGGTTGCAGAAAATATTGCGCAGCAGATGGAACGACGTGTTTCTGTTCGCCGCGCCTTGAAGCGGGTTGTTCAGTCAGCTCTTCGTCTTGGTGCCAAAGGCATCCGGGTTAACTGCAGTGGTCGTCTCGGCGGTGCCGAAATCGCACGATTGCAGTGGTATCGCGAAGGACGCGTTCCGCTTCACACATTGCGCGCCAATGTCGATTACGGCGTGGCGACTGCACGGACCACATATGGCGCATGCGGCGTAAAAGTTTGGATCTATAAGGGCGATATTCTTGCCCATGACCCACTCGGCACCGAGAAGCAGGCCCAGGATCAGCAGGCCGTTCGTTAATTCGAACGACCCTAGGACGAGACAAGGAAAGAATAAGCCATGCTTAGCCCTAAACGGACAAAGTATCGCAAAGCGCATAAGGGCCGGATTCACGGCAATGCCAAGGGTGGTACGACACTTAACTTCGGTGCATATGGCCTTAAAGCCGTAACGCCAGAACGTGTCACTGCCCGCCAGATTGAAGCTGCCCGCCGTGCGCTTACGCGTCACATGAAGCGTGCAGGACGTGTGTGGATCCGGATATTCCCTGATCTTCCCGTCACGCAGAAACCTGCCGAAGTCCGTCAGGGTAAAGGTAAGGGTTCGCCCGAGTATTGGTGCGTTCGCATCAAGCCAGGTCGGATCATGTTTGAAGTCGACGGTGTTCCAGTTGAAGTCGCACGTCGCGCCTTTGAACTGGCTGCTGCGAAACTGCCGGTAAAGACCCGTTTCGTTTCCCGTCTTGGCGAAGAAGGTTGATCGAGATGAATGCCGCAGATTTACGTACGAAGTCGCAAGACGAACTGAAAGACGAGCTGCTCTCGCTGCGCAAGGAAGCCTTTAATCTTCGCTTCCAGGCTGCCAGTGGACAGCTAGAAAACACCGCGCGTGTCCGCAAAGTTAAGAAGGACATTGCTCGGATTAAGACAATTATTGGCGAGCGCCCGAGCGCCGCACAGTCAGCGGCGTCCTAACGGACGTCCGAGCGTAGGCTAAGAGGAAGAATCGAGCCATGCCAAAACGAGTAATGCAAGGCGTCGTGGTCAGCGACAAAATGGACAAGACCATTGTGGTCAAAGTCGAGCGGAAGGTTATGCATCCGCTTTACAAAAAGTTCATCCGGCGTTCCAAGAAGTATTCCGCGCACGATGAGGGCAATGCCCACAAAATCGGCGATATCGTACGGATTCAGGAATGTCGCCCTCTGTCCAAGAGTAAGTGTTGGGAAGTTCTTGCCGACGAGGCGTAAGCCCCGGCAAAAGGCATCTCACGTATAAGGAAGAAGAGTTATGATTCAGTCGGAAACGAATCTAGAGGTCGCTGATAATTCAGGTGCCCGCCGCGTACAGTGCATTAAAGTGCTGGGCGGATCGAAGCGTAGGTACGCTTCCGTGGGTGACGTGATCGTCGTCTCCATTAAGGAAGCGATCCCACGTGGCCGCGTTAAAAAGGGTGAAGTTGTGAAGGCCGTTGTCGTTCGTACTGCGAAAGACATTCAGCGTGCTGACGGCACAAGCATCCGTTTCGACAAAAACGCTGCGGTGATCATCAATGCACAGGGTGAACCCGTTGGCACCCGTATCTTTGGCCCGGTCACCCGTGAACTGCGTGCCAAGAAATATATGAAGATTATTTCGCTAGCGCCGGAGGTGCTGTAATGGCGACTAAGATTAAAAAAGGCGACCGGGTTCAGGTTCTTGCCGGCAAAAGCAAAGGCTTGCGCGGCGAAGTTCTGAAATTTAACCCAAAAGAGAATCGTGTTGTGGTCCAGGGCGTTAATACTATTAAACGTCACACCAAGCCGACAGCCAACCATCCGGGCGGCATCGTCGAGCAAGAGGCGCCGATTCACGTTTCGAATGTGGCTCACATCGATCCGAAAACCGACAAGCCAACGCGCGTTGGCTTCAAGGTCCTTGACGACGGACGTAAGGTTCGTTTCGCCAAGGGTTCGGACGAGGTTATCGACTCTTAAGGATTGCGGACAATGGCAACACGCTTGCAAGAATACTATGAAACGACAATCCGTGACGAGCTGAAGAAAGAATTCAGCTATGAAAACGTCATGGAAATCCCGAAGCTTGAAAAGATCGTCCTCAATATGGGCGTCGGCGAAGCTTCGCAGGATAAGAAGAAGATCGAAGGTGCTATCAGCGACATGACTCTGATCGCAGGTCAGAAGCCCGTCGTCACCAAGGCTAAGAACTCAATCGCCGGCTTTAAGCTGCGTGAAGGTATGATCGTCGGCACAAAGGTAACGCTGCGCAGCGATCGTATGTTTGAGTTCCTCGACCGTCTTGTGAACGTAGCACTGCCACGTGTCCGGGATTTCCGGGGCGTTAATGGCAAAAGCTTCGACGGTAACGGCAACTTTGCCATGGGCATTAAGGAGCAGATCGTGTTCCCCGAAATCGACTACGACAAGGTCGATCAAATCCGGGGCATGGACATTATCATCTGCACCACTGCCAAGAACGATGTCGAAGCTAAGGCTTTGCTCACAGGTTTTAACATGCCGTTTGCCAAATAACGGCAAGACGGATAACGGAGTGATCACGTAATGGCTAAGAAAAGCGCAGTCGAACGGGAAAAAAAGCGCGTCCGTCTCGCCGAGCGGTTTGCCGACCGCCGCGCGTCGCTGAAGGCGATTGCCAAGGATGCGGATGTTTCGCCTGAAGAGCGTTTCAATGCACGCCTTAAACTTGCAACGCTGCCGCGTAATGCAGCCCCGTGCCGCCAGCGCCTGCGTTGTGAGCTTACAGGTCGCCCGCGTGGTAATTATCGTAAATTTAAGCTTTCTCGCATTGCGTTGCGAGAGCTGGCCTCTGCCGGGCAAATTCCCGGCATGGTCAAGTCGAGCTGGTAAGGAGATTAACGGATGTCGATGACCGATCCACTCGGTGATCTGCTGACCCGTATTCGTAACGGTCAGCGTGCGCGGAAGAACGATGTAGTATCACCGTCTTCCAAGTTGCGCCTCAATGTGCTCGAAGTTTTGAAGCGTGAAGGCTTCATTCGCAGCTTTGAACGCTATGAAGTTCGCCCTGGTATTAATGAAGTTCGCATTGAATTGAAGTATCACGAGGGTGACCCTGTGATCCGCCAAATTCAGCGCGTGTCGACCCCTGGTCGGCGGGTTTATTCCAAGATCAAAGATTTGCACACGCATTTCAATGGCCTTGGCATATCAATCCTGTCTACACCACGTGGTGTCATGTCTGATAACGAAGCGCGCGCCGAGAATGTTGGCGGCGAAGTGCTTTGCCAGGTGTTCTAAGACACCTATAAGAACGATTTAAGGAGCGAAGAACATGTCGCGTGTAGGCCAAGTCCCTGTGCAGGTTCCAGATGGTGTTACCGTCTCGGTTGCCGGCAGCTTGGTGTCTGCCAAGGGTAAAATGGGTGAGTTGTCGGTTCAGTTAACCAACGATATCGCCATTGCCCAGGCTGACAACCAAATTACCGTGAGCCCCGTTGGTGATACCCAACAAGCTCTTCAGATGTGGGGAACGGCCCGTGCCGTGATCAATAACATCGTCATTGGTGTATCTGAAGGCTTTACCAAAAAGCTTGAAGTTAACGGTACTGGTTACCGTGCCCAAATTCAGGGGAATACGCTGGTTTTGCAGCTTGGCTTTAGCCACGATGTGAAGTTCCCGATCCCTGAAGGCATCAAGATTAACTGCCCCGACCAGACTCACATTGAAGTCTCTGGTAGTGATAAGCAGAAAGTTGGACAGGTTGCTGCGGAAATCCGTAGCTACCGTCCGCCGGAACCCTATAAGGGCAAGGGCGTTAAATATGAGGGTGAGTACATCCTCCGCAAGGAAGGTAAGAAGAAATAGTCATGGCTAATTCGAAGCAGTTGTATGACCGCCGTAAACGGCGCGTGCGCAACGCGATCAGCAAAAACGCTGGTTCGCGGCCGCGCCTCTCGGTTTTCCGTTCGGGCAAGCACATCTATGCCCAGGTTATCGATGACGCTCAGGGCGTCACCGTTGCTGCGGCGTCCACGCTCGAGAAGGACATGCGCAGTTCACTCAAAAACGGTTGCACCACATCTTCGGCTACGGAGGTCGGTAAACTTCTGGCCGAACGTGCCAAGAAGGCTGGTGTTGCAGAAGTCGTTTTTGATCGTGGTGGTTACCGTTTTCATGGTCGCGTCAAGGCTCTTGCCGACGCTGCCCGTGAAAATGGCCTGAGTTTCTAAGGAGTTTATGTGATGGCGCAGGCACCAGCCCGTAATCAGGGTGGTCGTAAGCAGGGTGGTCGTGGTCAGCGGGATGAAAAGCCCGAAGACGAACTGATCGACAAGCTCGTTCATATCAACCGCGTATCCAAAGTGATCAAGGGTGGCCGTCGTTTCTCGTTCGCTGCTCTGGTTGTGGTCGGTGATGGCAAAGGCCGCGTCGGTTACGGCACGGGCAAGGCACGTGAAGTTCCAGAAGCCATTCGTAAGGCTACGGACCAGGCAAAGCGCGACATGATCCGCGTACCGCTTCGTGAAGGCCGTACACTGCATCATGACGTTAATGGCCGCTACGGCGCTGGTAAGGTCGTCATGCGCGCAGCACCTCCAGGTACTGGTATCATTGCTGGTGGCCCGATGCGTGCAGTATTCGAGACCATGGGCGTGCAGGATGTCGTTGCTAAATCAATCGGCACCCAGAACCCACATAATATGATCAAGGCGACGTTCGAAGGACTGCGCAATTCACAGTCCCCACGTGCAGTTGCGACACGTCGCTCTAAGAAAGTCAGCGATATTGTCGGACGCCGTGGCGAAACCGCCGCCGAGGCTAAGGAGTAAGGTCATGGCTGCTAATAAAACCGTCAGTGTGACCCAGGTGAAAAGCGGCATCGGCCGCCCAGGTGATCAGCGTGCGACGCTGAAAGGACTTGGCTTGACGAAGATGCACCAGACACGTGTTCTGGAAGATACGCCGGCTGTGCGTGGTATGATCAATAAGATCCACCACCTGGTCCGCGTTAATGAAGCTGGCTAAGTATATAACTAGCTAATATATAAACGGTAATCCGTTGCGAACGTGGCCCGCATTCAGGCGGGCCGCTGGCGTCAACGGGATAAATACAAGGACCGAAAAGATGAAACTGAACGAGGTACGCGACAATTCCGGCGCCCATGTAGAGCGTAAGCGAGTCGGACGCGGTATGAGCTCGGGCACCGGCAAGACTTCAGGTAAAGGCCAGAAGGGACAAAAGTCCCGTAGTGGTGTTTCGCTGTTGGGTTTTGAAGGTGGCCAGATGCCACTGTACCGTCGCTTACCAAAGCGTGGTTTCAACAACCCATTCTCCAAGCAATTTGCTTCTGTTAACGTCGGCGCACTTCAGACGGCTCTTGATGCCAAGAAGTTCGATGCCAAGAAGCCTGTTACCGAAGCAATTCTGGTAGAGGCCGGTATCGCACGCGCGACGAAGAATGGCGTGAAGCTTCTTGCCAAGGGGGAAATCTCGGTCAAGTTGACGATTGAAGTCAGTGCTGCATCGAAGGCTGCTATTGCAGCTGTCGAAAAGGCCGGCGGATCCGTTGTTCTGCCCGAGCCTGTGGTCAAGCCTGCGGGCAAGGGACATAAGCACGAGCGTGAAAAGGCAGCCAAGCTTGCTGCCGCTGCCGCTAAATCCTGAACAACGCCCAATACGGGTCAAAAGTAAACGATAGGAAGCCTTCATGGCCTCGACCGCAGAACAGCTTGCAGCCGGTATGAATTTCGGAGCCTTGGGAAAGGCCACGGAACTTAAAAAGCGCATCTGGTTTACATTGGCGGCCCTTATCGTTTACCGCCTGGGCACGTATATCCCGCTGCCTGGTATTGACCCTGCTGTTTTGAAGAGTGTCTTCGCACAGCAGCAAGGCGGCATCATCGGCATGTTCGACATGTTTTCCGGTGGTGCATTGTCGCGCATGACAATCTTTGCGCTCAACATTATGCCCTATATCACGTCCTCTATTATCATGCAGTTGCTGACGGCGGTGCATCCGTCGCTTGAGCAGCTCAAGAAAGAGGGCGAGAGCGGACGTAAGCGGATTAACCAGTACACACGGTATATGACAGTCGTGATTACAGCATTTCAGGCCTATGGCATTGCCATTGGTTTGGAAGGCATGTCTTCAGGTGGTGTCGTTGCTGTGAGCGATCCGGGTATATTTTTCCGCTTTACGGTTGTTATCACCCTCGTCGGCGGCACGATGTTCCTGATGTGGCTCGGTGAGCAAATTACGGCGCGCGGTGTCGGTAACGGCATTTCGTTGATTATTTTCTCCGGCATTGTTGCGAACCTGCCAACGGCATTGGTTGGAACACTTGAGCTTGGACGTACAGGCGCACTATCGACGCCGTTGATCCTTGCTCTGCTGGTCATGTCCGTTGCCGTTATCTTTATCATTGTCCTGTTCGAGCGTGCACAACGTCGCATTATTGTGCAGTACCCCAAGCGCCAGCAGGGTAACAAGATGACGGGTGGCGAAAGCTCCCATTTACCGCTGAAACTAAATACGGCTGGCGTTATCCCGCCAATCTTTGCCAGTTCGATCTTGTTGATGCCTGTTACGCTTATCCAGCTTTCAGCAGGAACTGGCCCCGATTGGCTTGGCACTGTTGCAGCCTTCCTTGGCCGCGGACAGCCGCTTTACCTGGCTCTTTATATTAGCTTGATCGTGTTTTTCGCTTTTTTCTATACGGCGATTGTGTTCAATCCTGCTGATACGGCTGAAAATCTGCGTAAAAATGGTGGTTTCATTCCGGGCATTCGCCCAGGGAAGAATACCGCTGGATACCTCGATAAGGTTTTGACCCGATTGACGGTTGTCGGCGCGGCGTACCTGACAGGTGTTTGTCTGCTGCCAGAGTTGCTGATTTCGAAGTTCTCGGTTCCATTCTACTTTGGCGGCACCAGCCTGTTAATCGTGGTGACCGTTACGCTGGATACGATGGCTCAGGTTCAGTCACATTTGATTGCCCATCAATACGAAGGGTTGATTAAGAAGTCTAAGTTAAAGGGTCGTCGCGGATGAACTTGATTCTGCTAGGCCCGCCAGGTGCAGGCAAGGGAACGCAGGCTAAGCGCCTGGAAAGCACCTTTGGCCTTACGCAGTTGTCGACCGGTGACATGTTGCGAGCTGAAGTCGAGTCAGGCTCTGAGCTTGGTCAGAAGGCCAAGAAGATTATGGAGGCCGGTGGTCTCGTGCCAGATGATGTGATCGTCGCTATGATTTCCTCTCGGGTTGATCAGGATGATTGCAAAGCGGGCTTCATTCTTGATGGCTTTCCACGCACGGTGCCACAGGCTGATGCTCTTGGCGACATGCTTGCCGACAAGGGATTGAAGATTGACCACGTGGTGGCATTTGATGTCGATACGGAAGCCATGGTTACACGTATTACCGGGCGCTATACATGCGCTGGATGCGGGGCAGGGTACCATGATGAATTTCAGCGCCCCCTTAAGGATGGCGTGTGTGATAATTGCGGTGGAACAGAGTTTTCCCGCCGTGCAGATGACAATGAGGTAACGGTACGTAACCGTTTGGATACGTATCATGAGCAGACCGCCCCCATCTTGGCGTACTACCGGGATAGCGGTTCATTAAAAACGGTTGACGGCATGGCAAAAATCGACGATGTAACCGCCATGTTGAAGGAAGTATTGAGCTGACACACAATGGTGTTTGGGCTGGTTGACTTGGTGGAATTTCCGCCTATACTCTCGCCTCCCGCCCATCCGTGTGCGTTGTTTTTCGTTTGATACCAAAGTGTAAGGAGTAAACCTTTGGCGCGAATCGCTGGTGTAAACATTCCGACGGGTAAGCGGGTCGTTATCGCTTTGACCTATATCCATGGAATCGGGTCTGCAAAGTCCCTTGAAATTTGTAGTTCAGTTGGTATTCCGCTCGAAAAGCGGGTTAACGAACTGACTGATGATGAAGTTATCCGTATTCGTGAGTCTATTGACCGCGACTATCAGGTTGAGGGTGACTTGCGTCGCGAAATCGCGATGAACATCAAACGCTTGATGGATCTTGGCTGCTATCGTGGCCTGCGCCATCGTCGCGGTCTGCCTGTTCGCGGTCAGCGCACGCATACCAATGCGCGCACCCGCAAAGGCCCGGCGAAGGCTATCGCCGGCAAGAAGAAATAAGGATAGTAGGTACCGATCATGGCGAAGGCTGCTCAACGTACAAAGCGCCGCGAACGCAAGAATATCGCGTCAGGCACTGCACACATCAATGCATCGTTCAATAATACGATGATCACTATCACCGATGCCCAAGGCAATGCTATTGCCTGGTCGTCGGCTGGTAGCCAAGGTTTTAAGGGGTCACGTAAGTCGACCCCATATGCCGCCCAGGTCGCTGGCGAAGACGTCGGCAAAAAGGCCCAGGAGCACGGCATGAAGACTTTGGAAGTTCTCGTTAAAGGGCCCGGCTCCGGGCGTGAATCAGCACTGCGCGCACTTCAGGCGGTCGGCTTTACGATCACCTCGATCCGCGACGTTACGCCGATTCCGCATAACGGTTGTCGCCCACGCAAGCGCCGTCGCGTCTAACGCGTCTGCGATCGTGTACTAAACGGCCGGGCAACGCGTTTACGTGTGCCCCGGCTGTCCGTGTTGGTCCAGTTTATAAGGACCTGAGTGCAATTCGCCGGACATCAAGAGGTCATCTCCGTGATTCAGAATAACTGGCAAGAACTTATCAAACCGACCAAGCTCGATATCGAGCCGGGTACAAACGCAGCACGCAATGCATCGATCATTGTTGAGCCGCTTGAACGTGGTTTTGGTCTGACCCTCGGTAATGCACTGCGCCGTGTGTTGCTTTCATCCCTTCAGGGTGCCGCTGTCACCTCGATCCAGATCGATGGCGTGCTACACGAATTCTCGTCCATCCCGGGCGTCCGTGAGGACGTGACCGATATGGTGCTGAACATCAAAACCATCTGGTTGCGTATGGATGTCGAAGGCCCCAAGCGTATGACGCTGAAAGCCAAAGGCCCATGTGAAGTGACCGCCGGTATGATTGACAGTGGCGCAGATATCGAAGTGATGAACCCTGATCTGGTGATCTGTCACCTTGATCGCGACGCTGAACTGTCGATGGAATTTACAGTTGAGAGCGGCAAGGGCTATCGTCCTGCTTCGCAGACTCGTACAGAAGACAATCCGATTGGTGTTATTCCCATCGATGCAGCGTTTTCGCCGGTGCGTAAGGTTTCCTACAAGGTGGATAACACCCGCGTTGGACAGGAAACCGATTACGACAAGCTGACCCTTGATGTTATCACTAACGGTGCCGTGACTCCTGATGATGCGCTGGCTTTGTCCGCTCGTATTCTGCAGGACCAGTTGCAGGCCTTCATTAACTTTGAAGAGCCTCAGGTTCAGGCACAGGAAGACCAGCACAGTGAGTTGCCGTTCAACCGCAACCTGCTGCGCAAGGTCGATGAACTTGAACTGTCCGTACGTTCGGCCAATTGCCTGAAAAATGACAACATCATCTACATCGGTGATCTGGTTCAGAAGACTGAAGCAGATATGCTGCGCACGCCGAACTTTGGTCGTAAATCTCTTAACGAGATCAAGGAAGTTCTGGCCCAGATGGGATTGCATCTCGGTATGGATATTCCGACATGGCCGCCGGAAAATATTGAAGACCTCGCTCGCAAACTCGACGAGCCATTCTAATCGTATAAGGTCACTATAAAGGCGGATTTAACCGCCCCAGAACAAACCGCGTGTGTGTGAAATGGTACGCACACGACAGAAACAAAGGAACCTAATCCATGCGTCATCGTAATGGTGCTCGTAAGCTCAATCGTACAAGTTCTCACCGTAAAGCCATGCTTTCGAATATGGCTGTCTCGCTGCTTAACCACGAACAGATCAACACTACGCTGCCCAAGGCTAAAGAAGTACGCCGTGTGGCTGATAAGATGGTCTCTCTGGCTAAACGCGGTACGTTGCATGCACGCCGTCAGGCAGCTGCCTACCTGCGCGACGATGCAGCGGTTATTAAGCTCTTCTCAGTTTTGGCTGAACGCTACAAGGAACGCCCCGGTGGTTACACCCGCGTTCTGAAGGCCGGTTTCCGTTATGGCGACAATGCGCCGATGGCGATTGTCGAACTCGTTGATCGCGATCCAGAAGCCAAAGGTTCCGCTGATAAAGCCCGCCATGAAGAACAGTTGGCGCTGGTGGAAAGCGACGAAGGATAAGTCAGTTGCGTCAATTACGCTTCTGATATTAGATTTGAAAGGCAGCCTGCGGGCTGCCTTTCTTATTTTCACCACAATGATATTTGAGGTTGCCGTTAGACGGCCATGGTTTGTTACACTGCATTGTCATGACGCCTGTGGGAGCCTTACATGAATTCTAATCATCGTTCTGCAATTGTGACCAAGTTACATACACTACGCCGTCTATGCGGTGGCCTTTTCACGGTCGCATGCCTGTGCATATTTTCATCTGGTGGCTTTGCTGCAGACAGCGTGCCGCAGTCTCGTGAACAGATAACGCTGACATTTTCTCCCCTAGTTAAAAAAGCAGCGCCTGCTGTAGTCAATATCTACACCCAAACCACCGTTAATGAACGTCGCACCAATCCATTATTCAGTGATCCATTCTTTCAACGATTTTTTGGGCAAGGATTTGGCGGTCAGTTCACGCAACCGCGTCAACGTGTGCAAAATTCTCTGGGATCTGGTGTCATCATTAATCCCACGGGCGACATTGTTACCAATTACCACGTTATTGAAGGTGCTGATAAAATCCGTGTTGTGCTGGCCGATCGTCGTGAATTTGATGCCCAAATTGTGGGGGCGGACGAACGCACGGATCTTGCTTTATTGCGAATCGAAACAGATGGCGAGGCATTGCCATATATAGAGTTTCGCGATTCTGATAACCTTGAGGTTGGTGACCTTGTGCTCGCCATCGGTAATCCGTTCGGTGTTGGGCAGACTGTAACCAGTGGCATTGTTTCTGCTTTGGCGCGAACGCAGGTTGGCGTATCAGATTTCAGTTCCTTTATTCAGACGGACGCCGCGATCAATCCGGGGAATTCCGGTGGCGCCCTGATTGCCATGGATGGCCGCTTGGTCGGCATTAACACGGCAATATTTTCAAAGTCTGGCGGCTCTCTAGGCATCGGTTTTGCTGTGCCCAGTAATATGGTTCAGTTCGTTATTGATGGATTGGGCAATGGCGGGCATGTGGTGCGTCCCTGGCTCGGTGCGTGGGGCCAGTCCGTGAGCGGTGATATCGCTGAGTCCCTTCAGCTCAAGCGCCCTATGGGCGTCCTGATCAGCGGCTTGTGGCCTGATGGCTCGGCGCAACGTTCTGGCCTGCAGTTGGGCGATATCGTGCTCAGCGTGAACGCACATGAGGTCAACGGCCCCAAAGAGTTGCAATATCGTTTTGGCTCACTCCGGGTTGGCGAGATTGCCATTATGGACGTGATTCGCGATGGCGTGGCGTTACAGTTGAGCGTGATGCTGGAGGTCGCGCCAGAAGACAAACCACGCGATATATCGCTTATTGAGGGTCCAAATCCTCTGGCAGGGACAACCGTCGCGAACTTCTCGCCTGCATTGGCTGAGGAGTTTGGCCTTGAGCGGATGCAACCCGGCGTCATTATCCTTGAAGTGGCGCGCGGCTCACCTGCAGCGCGTCTGCGGTTTCGCCCGCTTGATCGCGTTGTTAGCATCAATGATGTAGCTATCGAGACCGTGGCGCAACTTCGCGATATTATACTTGGAGACCATAAGCGTTGGTCTATCGGTATTGAGCGTAATGGAAAGCGTATGGATTTGGTGATTAGTCAGTGAACTCGCTATTTGAATCGCAGGTCTCCCGGCCTTTGGCTGATCGCCTTAGGCCGCAAAGCATCGACGAAGTGGTCGGTCAGGATCATCTGCTGGGTGAAGCTGATCCTGACAATAATATAGCTGAGGGCGCGCTTCGCCGCTTGCTGTCACTCGGCATGCTGTCCTCGCTTGTCCTGTGGGGGCCGCCGGGCACCGGGAAGACCACAATCGCCCGGTTGCTGGCGCAACATACAGATATGGTGTTTGAACCACTGTCGGCAGTGTTTTCGGGCGTAGCCGATCTTAAGAAGGTTTTTGAGCGTGCCCGGGGAAACCGCGATACAGGCCGTGGCACCTTGCTGTTCATTGATGAAATCCACCGTTTCAATAAGGCCCAACAGGATGGCTTCCTGCCCTATGTTGAGGACGGCACCGTGGTGCTGGTTGGGGCAACAACAGAAAACCCGTCATTTGAACTGAATGCAGCACTGCTGTCGCGTTGTCAGGTTCTTGTACTTAACCGTCTGGGTGACGCGGCATTGGAAAAATTGCTCGCGCGTGCCGAGAGCGAAATTGGACATGTTCTGCCGCTTGATGATGATGCCCGTACGACCCTGCGTGCCATGGCAGATGGTGATGGACGCTATCTGCTAAATCTGGCTGAAGTGTTGTTCCAGATGTCGCAGGACGAGATACTTGATGTAGCGGGTCTTACGCAAGTCGTGCAGCGTCGCATGCCGCTTTATGACAAGTCTCAGGATGCCCACTACAACCTTATCAGTGCATTGCATAAATCCCTGCGCGGTTCTGATACTGATGCTGCGCTATATTGGTTTGAGCGTATGATTCAGGGCGGCGAAGACCCTCATTATATTGCGCGTCGCTTATTGCGCTTTGCATCAGAAGATATCGGGTTGGCCGATCCGCAAGCTCTGGTGCAGGCTATGAGCGCATGGCAGGCCTATGATCGGCTTGGGCCGCCGGAGGGAAATCTGGCGCTCATTCAGTGTATTATCTACCTAGCAACAGCGCCGAAATCGAATGCTGCCTACAAGGCCGAAAAGCTGGCCTCAAAGGCGGCCGAGAAGACAGGTTCGCTCGATCCACCGAAGCATATTTTGAATGCACCGACCGGGTTGATGAAAGAGCTTGGCTATGGCGCAGGATATGAATATGACCATGACGCGATTGATGGATTTTCTGGCCAGAATTACTTTCCCGATAAAATGCGTCGAACCCGGTTTTTTCAACCCGGAGAACGCGGCTTTGAGCGTGAGATTGCCAAACGCCTGGCATACTGGGATAAGTTGCGAGACGATAAAACACGCAAGGGCGATTGATGAGCATGAAAATGATACTTTCCATTGCTGCGGGTGGCGCGATTGGCGCCGTCGCACGGTATCTGAGCATGAGTGCAGTCGGTCATTTTTTTGGTCACGGGTTCCCATACGGGACACTCGTGGTCAACGTGGCCGGTTCTTTCTTGCTCGGCGCGCTTGTTGAGACTTTGGCACTTGTCTGGTCGCCGTCTGAGGCCATGCGCGCAATGCTGGTGGTTGGGGTGTTGGGGGCGTTTACGACGTTCTCTACCTTCTCGCTCGATGTGCAAACGCTGATGTTGCGCGGTCAATACGTGGCTGTCGGCGGATACATTGCCGGCTCGGTGGTTCTCGCTGTGGCGGCATTCCTGATCGGGATGGCATTGTTTCGTCAGATTTGGTCGTGAAATATACAGATTTAACAGGACATAGAGTATGAGCGCGGTTGAGAATCGTGAAGTGTTGGCTGACGAGGAGGGTATGCGCCTTGACCGATGGTTTCGTCAGCACTTTCCTGGCGTTGGCCAAGGGCAGTTGCAGAAGATGCTACGCAAAGGGCAAGTGCGTATAGATGGGCGGCGTGCCAAAACGGCTGACAGGGTGCAGCCCGGTCAGGTTATCAGGGTCCCGCCGTTGCAGGACGCCAAGTTGACAAAGAACAGCGTTAAGAAAACGCATCCGGATGTATCAGACCGCGACAGGGCCTTGCTGGAAAGCTGGGTCCTCCACCGTGACCAGCATGTCATTGTCCTTAATAAACCGGCGGGGTTAGCTGTTCAGGGTGGTACCGGCACGAAACGTCACCTTGATGGCATGCTTGATGGCTTGCGAGAAGACGGCGGTGATCGTCCGCGCCTCGTACACCGTATAGACAAGGATACTAGCGGTATATTGGTGTTGGCGCGTACGGCCACGGCTGCGCGCAAACTAACGGCCGCATTCAAAAGCAAGGATACTCAAAAGCTTTATTGGGCAGCCGTGGTGGGGAATCCTAGTCCTGAATCAGGACGGGTGAATATGGCGCTTTCAAAGTCGGTGACGGATCTGCGTGCCAATGGGCGTGAACAGGTTATTGTCGATGAAGACAACGGCAAACATGCCGTAACGTATTATGAAACACTGGAACGTGCAGGGCGAGAGGTCGCCTGGGTTGCGCTCTACCCGGTTACGGGTCGCACCCATCAACTGCGTGTGCACATGGCTGAAATCAACACCCCGATTCTTGGTGATGGGAAATATGGTGGTGAGGCTTCATTTCCTGCTATTGATGGAATGGTTGATCAACTGCATCTGCATGCGCGTGCTATTCGCATCCCCAATCCCGGTGGAGGATGGCTTGAACTGACCGCGCCCTTGCCGCCGCATATGAAAAAAACCTGGAAACTCTTGGGGTTCGATCCGCCCAATAAGGATGACGCAGTGCAATGGCCTGATTTATAAGGGCGTAAAGAGGGCTGTAAGGTTCTTGTAAGGTTCTTTCATCCGTGGTTTTCTGTGTTTCTTGATTTACCAACACACTGATTTTCCCGGAAAAATGGATTGTCCCCATACTGGGTAGTGTAGGGCCGAATAATTGGGGTGCTTGAATGCGGCTGTTAATAGTTGAAGATCATGTTGTTTTTTCCAAAGCGGTCACCGCAGCCTTTGAGAGTGAAGGGTATGTGGTTGATTGTTTTGAAACATGTGAAGATGGCCGAGCGGCAGCGCTCGCTGTTGATTACGACGCGATTATTCTTGATCGGGGCTTGCCCGATGATGACGGTCTCAACCTATTGCGAGACTTACGCAATCGGGGTGATTCAACACCGATTTTGCTTTTAACAGCTCGCACCCAACTGAATGAACGTCTTGAAGGTCTCGATAGCGGTGGCGATGATTATGTCGCCAAGCCTGTAGCTATGGAAGAGGTTGTAGCACGTGTTCGCGCTCTGTTGCGCCGACCGACATCTTCCCTTGATCTGATTCACAGACTTGGAAATCTTGAATATGATACGCGAAATCGTGAGGTTCGCGTGAATGACATCTCAGTGGATGTATCGCGCCGTGAAACCGATGTTTTAGAGATGTTGCTGCGCCGCACTGGGCACGCTGTATCGAAGGAAGTTCTGGAAGAAAAAATTTATGGATTTGATGAAGAAGTATCATCAAACTCTATTGAGGTGCACATATCGCGTTTGCGTAAACGCTTGGGTGATGCCGGGGCGGATGTTGAAATAAAGACGCGCCGTGGGATTGGTTATATCATCAAGGATGCTGCGTCACCTGACTAGTATTGTTTGTTTTTACTGAATTGTTTAGACGATAAAAAACGCCGGGGAACAATGTTCCTCGGCGTTTTTCGATTATATATCGCGCATGAATTTAGCGTGAGAGGTTAATCTCCACACGCCGATTCTTCGGTTCGCGAACACCATCATCCGTCGACTGTAACGGGCGAGTTTCCCCATAAGAGGACACTAGGACTTTGGCCGATATGCCATTGTCCATGAGCGCTTTTTCAACAGCCATGACTCGCCTCTCAGCCAATGCTTCATTGTAAGCTTTTGAACCTGAGAGATCAGCATGACCGGTCAACACGATATAGCCCATGCTGTCCTGTGCGAAGGCATGCTTGGCAAGGTTGCTGAGCAGGGCAGACGCTGCGGAATCCAGAGATCCGCTGTTATGACCGAAATAGACCATGAACGGACCAGCCGCCTTCATGGCTTCACCACTGGGCGCTGCCGGGGCTGCCATTGCAGGGGCGGCAGCAGCCATTTTGGTCATCGCTTTCATGGCGATTTCAAAGGCCTTGCGGCAAGCTGCAATATCGTCAGGCTGGAAGTTCTCTTCCTGCTCCTGCATCCAGCAGTCAAACATGGCCTGTGCACGAGCTGCAGCTTGCGGCTTGTTACGGCGACCATCATCAATGACAGCTTCTAGACTATCGGAAGCATTGGCTAACGTGCCCAGCGCAACGGCTGGAATATCACGTTCGGAAAGCGGTTGTGGAGCGGGCAGGGCACTGCCTTCAGCTGACGCATCAACTGCTGCAAGTGCTTTGGCACCAAAGTAACTGGCGTCATCCCAATCATTCTCAGCGGCTTCCATATACGCTAGGTCTATGTATTCCTGATGCAATGCCTTGGCGAAGGGCCAGCTGTCGATTTCCATGCTGGAAACGTCATCAAGGTTAACCGCAGCACATGCACCAACAAGTGGCAGCATTGCAGCTAAAATAGCGAATTGTTTAATCCGGTTTATCATATCCAACCTCCTCGGTTTTTCTTCTGCATATTAGACTGAAACAGTCCCGTATCCAAATTGGGTCTTTAGTTCGCAGCTTCAAGGGCGACCATGTCGCCGGTAATTATAAAGACAACCTCGCCGTCCTTGGCTTTATATGTCCACTTTTCAAGCGGCCCGATCGACGAAACCGTTGTGGGTTTGCCAAGTGCGGATTCAAGCGCGGATTTGGTATCGGCACCCTTGGCATCGTTCAGGATATCTTGCTTGGATGGGTCGCTGCACGCGACAAGCAAGAACAAGACGGCAAGAGTCATGAAATTTCTAAGTGGTTTAAGCATGTCGTTCCCTCTGTCAAAACGCTTAAGTAATGTTTGTGCAAATCGTGGCGCGACCATGAACGATAAACATTACAGGCAAATGACAGGTAGAGTTGAAACACATCTTTTATTATTAAACACGTAGTTGTGCTGTTTGGGAATTGAAAATCACGACTTTTGAAATTTAGCATGAACTGTGGACTTGCCGCTTTCATGCCGGGGGATGTCGTTTAATATGTCGAGTGCTGTTTCCTCCATTCATCGTAAAGTATCGATACGCTCATGAACCAGTCGCGCTTAGCCGTTTTTGATTGTGACGGAACGCTTGTAGATAGTCAGCATTCTATTGTCTCAGCCATGGTAACAACGTTCGACAGGCATGATCTGGAACGCCCCGATCATGGATCGATCCGGCGCATGATCGGATTGCCACTTGATCGTGCGATTGGGCATCTTGCCCCCGGTACGGGTATTGATCAGCACACGGTCATGGCTGATACATATAAGGAAGCGTTTCGCGATATGCGTCGCACAGGTACGGTTCACGAACCGTTATTTCCCGGTGTTGTTGAGACCCTTGCTGTTTTAGCAGAGGCTGGTTGGTTGCTCGGCGTGGCAACAGGTAAAGCGCGCCGCGGTTTATTGGCAACCCTTGAACCCTATGGCTTGCTGGACCATTTTGTAACCATGCAAACCGCAGATGTTGCCCTTGGTAAGCCGCACCCGGATATGCTTGAGCGTGCTATGGCAGAGACGGGCGTCACGCCAGACTCGACTGTGATGATCGGTGATACCACGTACGATATCGAAATGGCCTGTAATGCAGGTGTAAGAAGCGTCGGTGTATCATGGGGGTATCATCCGAGCGAAGACCTGCATGCCGCAGGTGCAGGCACGGTAATCGATGATTTCAATGCCCTGTCAGGGGCGATTGATAGTTTGATGGAGGGTGCGACATGAGAGGCGTATTTAAAATTCTGATTGGTCTGGGCGTACTGCTGATTGCCTTGGTCGTCGCTGGCGTTGTGATGATGAAGTCCATGGACTTCAATCAGTACCGCGGGCTTATCGCCGAACAGGTCAAGAGTGCAACCGGACGTGAATTAAGCATAACCGGAGACCTTGATTTACGAATTTCTCTGAGCCCCTCGATTGCTGTGAATGGCGTGACCTTTGCGAACGCACCGTGGGGTTCTGACCCACAAATGATCATAATGGATAGCTTTGCTGCTGAGGTCGCTCTGTTGCCTCTGATCAGTGGTGATATCCAGGTCAAACGCGTGGTGCTTGAGGGCGTGAGTGTCCTGCTCGAGACCCGTTCGGATGGTACAGCCAACTGGACCTTTGAAGGTGCCGGCGAGCCATCGCAGGACGCGGGTACATCGGATGGTGGGGCTTTGCCTGTGGTTCATAGCGTGCAAGTGCGCGATGTCACACTGCGTTACCGCGATGGGCAAAGTGGTGAAACGCAGGATGTCTCCATTGACGCTATTGATTTATCTGCATCGGGTATCTCCGATCCAATGAAACTGTTTGTAGAAGCTACTTATAACGGTGAATTGTTAAAGGCGTCGGGTGAACTGGGCTCTATTGAATCATTGAGCGAGAACCGTGTGTTTCCGCTTCAACTCAGCGTAGAGGCAATTGGCACCGCCATTGAACTTGATGGAACGGTAGGCAAGCCGCGCGAGGGCAAGTCATTTAATATTGGTTTCAAGGCTAGCGGTGATGATATCGCGGCCGTTGCCGTGCGCGGTATGAAACTGGCTGGCATTGAAGGCGATACGCCATTGGCGTCGAGCGCATTCTCCATTGCTGGCGCATTGCGTGATGAGGGGCATGCTCTCAGCATTGATGGTCTGGCCCTGAAATTGGGCGGTAGCGACCTTGCGGGCAATGCCACAATCAACATGGCGGGCAATCGACCGGATTTGAACGCGGCATTATCGTCTGAAATTTTCACTTTGGCAGATGTTCTTGCCGAGGGTTCTGCGGACGCAACAACACCTGCGGCAGACGCCGCCGATGATGGCCGAGTATTCCCTGCCGATCCGTTGGCGCTCGATGGTTTGAAGGCCGTTGATGCGGCACTCGCGTTCAATGGCAAGAGTGTCACGGCCCAGGGCGTAACCCTTGTCGATGTTGCCGTTGAACTGGTGCTCAAAAACGGACGTCTGGTGGTCTCACCCTTCGGTATGAATTTTGGCGGCGGGCGTGTCGGTGGAGACATTACACTTGATGCCTCAAGCAGCCCGGCAAAACTGTCATTGGCGGTTGATGTCGCTCAGATCGATTATGGCCAGCTTTTGAAAGACATGACAGGTGAGAGCGCCATTACCGGTAAGGCCGATATCACTTTGCAGTCGCGTGGCACGGGCACATCGGTGCGTGCATTGATGGCAAGCCTCGATGGCAAGCTGCGCTTTGTGAGCGAGGAGGGCTATATTGATAGTGGTGCGCTGAGTTTTGTGACCGGTGAACTGGTGCCATTATTTGATAGCGAAGATGCAAAAACCCTGCGCTGTGCCGTGGTTGATTTTGACATCGTCAAGGGCATGGCCACCAGCAAAGCCACCGTTATTGAAACCGGTGGTTTGTCTATTCTGGGTGAGGGTGGCATCGATTTGCGTGAAGAAAAGCTCAACCTACATTTCGACCCAACTGCCAAAAATACAAGTCTGGTCTCAGCGGCTGAAATTGGCATTGTCGTTGGCGGCACATTGAAAGAGCCTTCGTTTGGTCCTGATATGGGTGATGTCGCCATGGGCGTAGCGTCCACGGCAGCCGGGATCGCGACGGGTGGTTTATCCACCGTTATCGGTATGGCTGTAGATGCAACTGTATCAACTGTCGATAACACCGATTACTGCGCTCAGGCTCTGGCTGGAAAGCCGCTGAAGGCGGATGCGCAGCCAGCGTCTTCGGATGGCGCAACAAGTACGCAATCTTCTGAACCTGACCAACCTGCACCGACACAGGGCAGCGAGACACTTCAGGGTATTGGCGGGGCTATTGATAGCTTGTTTGGAAACTGATGAATACGTCTAGCGAAGGTGGTGTGGCGCGGCGTTTTTATGATGCTGCAAATGTCGTGGAAGCAGATGGCGGGTGGAGCATTGAACTTGATGCGCGCCCAGTGCGGACACCGTCTGGTAACCTGCTTGAAGTTCCTGTGCGTGCATTGGCACAGGCCATGGCCGATGAGTGGAATGCGCAGGGAGACAAGGTCGATCCGCATTCGATGCCGTTATGTGGTATCGCCAACGCTTCGATTGATCGTGTTGCCCTGGACCGGGCGCTTTTTATCGGACAACTCGGCGCGTATGCACGCGCAGACCTGATCTGTTACCGCTCTGATGCTGATGCTCCGGCTGATTTATTGCAGCAGCAACATACTACGTGGCAACCATTGCTCGATTGGGCACACGAGACGCTTGGCGTGGCACTGGTGAGCACCTCTGGCATTGTGCATGTTGCACAGCCAGCAGAGGCTATTGCAGCTGTAGAGCGTGCTGTATCTGAGCTTGATGCCTTCCGGTTGGCGGCAATAACAGACCTTGCGACCGGATTGGGTTCTGTGATCATCGCGCTGGCGGTCTTTCACGGCCATTTAACGCCGGATCAAGGCTTTGATGCGGCACATGTGGACGAGCATTATCAGATAGAAAAATGGGGCGAGGACAAAGAAGCTGTTGATCGGCTCACAAGACTGCGTGCTGATGTTGCGACATCGGCCCGGTTCCTGCTGCTTCTGATGGAAAAAGATGTAGCTTAACCAGCTTTTTGCCATGTATTTGCTGGCAGACGATGCCACTAAGCCGTAAATTATTCCCTATCCGGGGATACTTAGGCTGAAAAGTCATGCACGACATTATTCGTCAACTTGAAGAAAAACGCGAACTTGCCCGCCTTGGCGGTGGGCAGCGCCGTATCGATTCACAGCATGCTAAAGGTAAGCTGACTGCGCGTGAGCGCATTGACATGTTGCTTGATCAGGGCTCGTTCGAAGAATGGGACATGTTTGTCGAGCATCGCTGTAGCGATTTCGGCATGGAAAAACAGTCCATTCCCGGTGATGGCGTGGTGACAGGGTTTGGCACCATTAATGGCCGGTTGATCTTTGTCTTTAGTCAGGACTTCACCGTTTTTGGAGGTTCTCTTTCGGCGTCCCATGCCGACAAAATCGCTAAAATCATGGAGCAGGCCATGAAGGTTGGCGCGCCAGTCATCGGGCTTAATGATTCCGGCGGCGCGCGTATTCAGGAAGGCATCGATTCACTGGCTGGTTACGCCGAGGTCTTTCAGAACAACGTCATGGCATCGGGGGTTATCCCACAAATTTCCATGATTATGGGACCATGTGCCGGTGGCGCTGTTTACTCGCCTGCCATCACGGACTTCATCTTCATGGTCGAGGACACCTCGTACATGTTTGTGACCGGTCCCGACGTGGTTAAGACGGTCACCCACGAAGAGGTCACCCACGAAGAACTCGGTGGCGCAAGCACCCACACCAGCAAATCCGGTGTCGCCGACAAGGCATTTAAGAATGATGTTGAAGCGCTGCACTACCTGCGCCGCTTTATTGATTATCTGCCTGCCAATAACGGTGAAAAGCCGCCTGTGCGCCCGACGACTGACGATCCGGCGCGTAAGGAAATGTCTCTCGATACGTTGGTGCCCGATAATCCGAACAAGCCCTATGATATGAAGGAACTGATTACCAAGGTTGTCGATGAAGGGGATTTCTTCGAATTGCAGCCTGATTATGCGGGCAATATCCTAATCGGTTTTGCTCGTATGGAAGGCTCAACCGTTGGCATCGTCGCCAATCAGCCCATGGTGCTTGCGGGATGTCTGGATATCAATTCTTCGATCAAAGCTGCGCGTTTCGTGCGCTTTTGTGATTGTTTCAATATTCCTATTATGACCTTTGTTGACGTACCCGGTTTCATGCCCGGCACGTCACAGGAATATGGCGGCATCATCAAACATGGTGCGAAGCTGCTCTATGCATATGCCGAGGCCACCGTGCCGAAGGCTACTGTTATCACGCGCAAGGCCTATGGCGGCGCTTATGACGTTATGAGCTCAAAGCATCTGCGCGGCGACGTTAATCTGGCGTGGCCCACAGCGGAAATCGCTGTGATGGGCCCCAAAGGCGCGGTGGAAATCATTTTCCGTCAGGACAGTGGTGATGAAGACAAGATTGCCGCACGGACCGAAGAATATCGCAAACGTTTCGCCAATCCTTTCGTCGCCGGGCATCGCGGCTTCATTGATGACGTGATCATGCCGCATAATACCCGTGCGCGGTTATGTCGCAGCCTGCGAATGTTGAGCAATAAACAGTTGGAAAATCCGTGGAAGAAACACGGCAATATGCCGCTTTGATCGCACACGGATATTCGGTTGGAGAACACAATGAGCGAACAAAGCAGTATGACGGGTAATAATGCGACGCCGAGTGATGCAATGGTGCGTTTGCGCGGCTTCGCAATGCACCTTGGGGTGTATTTTGTGGTCGCAATTATTCTGGTCATTATCAATGTGATGATGGCTCCAGGTGACTGGTGGGCCGTCTTTCCCATTGTTTTGTGGGGTGCGCCGCTGGCATTGCATGCGGCCTATGCCATGGGATTGTTCAAGGGATCGCGTAAAGATCAGGTTTAGTGAGGAGGCCGGCGATGCCGGTTCCGGGGAAACGAAAAACCATGTTTAAAAAAATACTCATCGCCAATCGTGGGGAAATAGCCTGTCGGGTTATAAAAACCGCGAAACAAATGGGCATCAAGACTGTTGCGGTATATTCCGAAGCCGACCGTCTGTCGCTTCACGTAGAGATGGCCGATGAGGCTGTTTGCATCGGCCCGGCACCCTCGGCCGAAAGTTATCTCGTTTCCAAAAATATCATGAAGGCTATTCGCGACACCAAGGCCGATGCCGTTCATCCGGGATATGGCTTTTTGTCAGAGAATGCGTCGTTCGCACGCGTCCTCGCCAAGGAAGGCGTCGCCTTCATCGGTCCGAAACCGCGCGCCATTACGGCCATGGGGGACAAGATCGAGTCCAAAAAACTGGCCGAAAAAGCCGGGGTCAACACGGTTCCAGGACATCTGGTTGCGCTCAAAAATGCCAAGGAAGCCGTTAAGGTTTCCAGGAAAATAGGCTACCCGGTTATGCTCAAGGCGTCTGCTGGCGGTGGCGGCAAGGGCATGCGCGTTGCCTATAATGATGAAGAGTGCGCCGATGGTTTTGAGCGTGCCACCAGCGAAGCGCGCTCGAGCTTCGGTGATGATCGTGTGTTTGCCGAGAAGTTTATTGAAGAGCCTCGCCATATTGAAATTCAGGTGCTGGGTGATGCGCATGGCAACGTGATCTATCTGGGCGAGCGCGAATGCTCCATTCAGCGCCGCCATCAAAAGGTCATCGAAGAAGCCCCGAGCTCTTTTCTGGATGAAGATACCCGACGTGCCATGGGCGAACAGGCCGTGGCGCTGTCCAAGGCCGTGAAGTATCAATCAGCGGGCACCGTGGAATTCATCGTCGACAAAGACAGAAACTTTTATTTCCTTGAGATGAATACCCGCCTGCAGGTTGAGCATCCGGTCACGGAACTGATCACGGGGCTCGATCTCGTTGAACAGATGATCCTTGTTGCTGCTGGTAAGAAGCTCTCGATCAGCCAGAGGGACGTCAAACTGAATGGCTGGGCCATTGAGGCGCGCGTGTACGCCGAGGACCCGTTCCGTAATTTCCTGCCATCAATCGGACGTCTGGTACGCTATCAGGTCCCACAGGCCAGCGAAGACGGCAGCATCGTGCGCGTTGATACCGGTGTGTATGAGGGCGGCGAGATTTCCATGTACTACGATCCCATGATTGCCAAGCTGGTAACGTGGGGCCGCGACCGCGAACATGCGACATCTGCCATGCGGAGCGCGCTGGATGGGTTCTTTATTCGTGGTGTATCCCATAACATCGCGTTTTTGGCAGCCCTGATGAACCATGATCGTTTCGTTTCAGGCAATATCACGACCAATTTGATTGCCGAGGAATATCCCGATGGGTTCCATCCGGCAGATGCGGTTCACGATGACCCCGCTGTTTTGATCGCTGTCGCTGGCGTGATGCATTATGCCTACCAATGCCGTGCTGCAACAATCAGCGGACAACTGCCCGGTCATGAGCGCAATGTATCCAATGACTGGACCGTGATTGTTGATGATGAATACCACGATGCCAACGTTCAGCAGGTTGATGATGGCTATGATGTTTCATTGAGTAGCGGGCTTGTCAGCATCGATACAGACTGGACTCTGGGTCAGTCGCTATTCAATGCACGCATTAACGGCAAAGATGTCTGCATGCAGGTCGAGCGCGTCGATGTGGCCTACCGCATTATCCACGCCGGGGTGCAGGCCGACATTCTGGTGCTTGGCCCGCACGTTGCGGAACTCAATCGCCTTATGCCCATCAAGGCCGCGCCGGATACCTCAAAATTATTGCTTTCACCAATGCCGGGGCTGCTGGTCTCGGTGGCTGTGTCTGTCGGCCAGGAGGTCAAAGCAGGCGAGGAGCTGGTGGTCATCGAGGCTATGAAGATGGAAAATGTTATGCGGGCTGAAAAAGACTGCACCGTCAGTGCCATTCTCGCCAGCGCAGGCGATAGTGTGGCGGTCGACCAGATCATGATGGAATTCACCTGACCCACCCCTGATTCCCAATAAGAGCAACGCATGTATACAGCTTATTTTGAAGGCTTCGCACTGGGTGCCAGCCTGATCATCGCTATTGGTGCACAGAATGCCTATGTCATTCGTCAGGGTGTCAAAGGGCATCATGTCTTTGCCGTCGCTTCAATTTGCGCGTTGGTCGATATCGTCTTGATTTCTGTTGGCGCGGCCGGGGTCGGAACCTTGATCGCCCAAAGCATTGTGTTGCGTACCTTTGCAGCCTGGGGTGGCGCACTGTTTCTGATTGTCTTTGGCCTTTTTTCTGTCCGTGCTGCCATACGTGGTGGAACAGGCGCGTGGGACGAGGCCGAGCGTGAAGCCGCAAGCGCAGAAAATCGTGCGCCCTCGTCGAGCATGAAGGCTGCCGTGTTGGCGGCAGCAGCATTTTCCCTGCTGAACCCCCATGTCTATCTTGATACGGTGGTGGTGCTCGGCGGTATTGCTGCGCAGTACGATGGCAGTGAACGCGTGTCATTCGCCGCCGGTGCCATAACCGCGTCACCGATCTGGTTTTTCGGTATTGGCTATGGCGCGTTAAAGGTTGCGCCGTTCCTGCGCACACCACTGGGCGCGCGGTTGCTTGATAGCGTGGTTGCGCTGATCATGTTCACAATCGCTGCATTTCTTGTTTATGGTGAGCTTCAAGGATGATCTGCGTTACCGAATAGGAAAGCACTATGCGCAAGACACTGCGAGTTCAAATAGAAGGCAGGGTACAAGGCGTATGGTACCGGGCATGGACCTGTGAGCAGGCACTGGCACGCGCGATTGACGGTTGGGTGCGCAATACAAATGACGGCAAGGTTGAAGCCGTGTTCTGTGGCCCTGCCGAGGTGGTTGATGAGATGATTGCAGCCTGTCGTTCGGGGCCGCCTCTGGCTGAGGTCCGCACGATTACGACGGTCGATGAGCCCGGTGATGTACCACCGGGTTTCGAGACGCGTCCAACGCACTAAACGTACGGTGAATGATGGTTCAAATTCATGATTTAAATCCGTTGCCCAAACAGGCCGATGTTATCGTCATCGGTGGCGGCATTATTGGCTGTTCGACGGCTTACTTTTTGGCCAAACGCGGACTGGACGTTCTTGTCATGGAAAAGAACCATGACGTTGCGTGGGAGCAATCAGGGCGCAATTGGGGCTTTGTACGCCAGCTTGGGCGTGACCCAAAAGAACTGCCGCTGATGATGCGCGCCAATCGTATCTGGAAAGGTTTTGAAAAAGAGCTGTCGGCTGATCTGGGCTGGCAACAGGGCGGCATACTCGGGCTCGCCGATGATGAGGCCGCCATACCGGCCTACGAGGAATGGCGCGATGCTGCCAGGCAGCACAAACTTAAAGCAAAAATTCTGAGCGGTCGCGAGATCGCCAAACTTATGCCCGGTATGGCGCGTGACTGGACGGCTGGTATTTATGTGCCAAGTGACGGCAACGCAGACCCCGAGCTTGCAACCCATGCCATCGCAGCGGCAACGCGTCGTCTTGGTGGCCGCATTGAAACCAATTGCGCGGTGCTCGGTATATCGAGCGCTGGCGGTTCTGTTTCGAGTGTGCGCACGGAGCGCGGCACGGTTAAAACAAATATTGTCATTGTCGCGGCAGGGGCATGGACGTCTCGTGCGCTGGACTGGCTCGGACTGGAAATGCCACAGATCCGCATTCGCGGCACTGTGGGCCGCACATTAGCGGCAGAACGCATCAGCACCATCGCGGCGTGGACGCCGACACTGGGGTTCGTGCAGCGCCGTGATGGCTGCTTTACCGTATCGGGTCTCGATATCACAGATTACGACATACGTATCAGCGACCTGCGGCACGCCCGCTACTTCTTGCAAGAGTTCCGCAATAATCGTGATCTGATCAAGCTACAGTTCGGGCACCCGTTCTGGCGTGACCTGTTCGGTCATATTCCGGGCAGTCCGGCAATGGCTGATCCGTTACGCCGGGCACGCGTCGAGGCACCTATGCCCAATAGCGCACGGGTGAAAAAAATCATGCAGGAACTCCACACGCTGTTTCCGCAATTAGGACAAACAGAACTGAAAAAGGCATGGGCGGGGCACATTGAAATAACGCCCGATATGCTACCCGTGCTTGATGGTGAAGCAGGGCCGAGTGGTCTGATCATTGCGTCGGGGTTGAGCGGCCATGGCTTCGGTATCGGGCCGGGGGTCGGTGCGACGCTGGCAGAACTGGCGGCGGGCAAGACGTCTTCGATTGACCTTAGTGCGTTCAGGCTCGGCAGGTTCGCCGATGGTAGTTACGGTTCTTCCTATAATCTTGTTTAGACGGGTGCTCCAGACTCTATGGAAAATTCAAACGCTATAAGCGACCCTGCACAAGAGCCAGCCGCAACGATCGGGTTCTTTGAGAAATGGTTGTCGCTCTGGGTCGCCCTGTGTATTGGCACCGGGTTGCTGCTGGGCAACCTGTGGTCGGGGCTTTTTGAGGTTCTCGCATCCTGGGAATATGCCAAGGTTAATCTGGTGGTGGCCGTGCTGATCTGGGCTATGGTTTATCCCATGATGGTCAATGTGGACTTCGCCAGCCTGTCGCATATCGGTGAACGTCCCAAGGGACTGGCTGTCACCCTGTTGGTCAACTGGGTGATCAAGCCGTTCACCATGGCAGGGCTTGGTGTGTTGTTCTTCGAGGTCGTGTTTGTAGATCTGATCGATCCAGCGGACGCGCAACAATACATTGCCGGTTTGATCCTGCTGGGCGCAGCGCCGTGCACGGCCATGGTCTTCGTGTGGTCTCAGATGACGCGTGGCGACGCCACGTACACGTTGGTACAGGTTTCGGTAAACGATATCATCATGATCTTTGCCTTTGCGCCTCTCGTCGCATTTCTGCTTGGCGTGACCGACATTGCCGTACCGTGGGAGACCCTGTTGCTCTCTGTTGTGCTGTATGTGCTGATACCGCTTCTTGCCGGGGCGGCAACGCGCCATTGGCTGATCTCGCGTGCGCGGCGCGAAGACGGCGCGCAGGATGTCGTTGATCGCTTTACCGCTGGCATCAAGCCTGTATCCGTATTGGGATTGCTGGCAACCGTCGTCTTGCTGTTTGGTTTTCAGGGCACTGTCATTATTGCACAACCCATGGTCATTGGATTGATCGCCGTACCGCTGGTGATCCAGTCCTATGGTATCTTTGCCGTGGCCTATGGTCTGGCGTGGGCGTGGCGGGTGCCGTTCAATGTGGCTGCTCCGTGCGCCCTGATCGGCACGTCCAATTTCTTTGAACTGGCCGTCGCCGTGGCGATCAGTCTGTTCGGGTTGCAATCGGGTGCTGCGCTTGCCACCGTGGTCGGTGTGCTGGTCGAGGTCCCGGTCATGCTGTCGCTGGTTGCGTTTGCCAACCGAACGCGCCGACATTTCCCGCCCGGATAAGGCTTAATCGCCAAACACTTCAACGAAGGTGGCCTTCAGGGCGTTGTCGACATCAGCGCTGGTCGCGGTGATGCCAAGATCGAGCAGGGACGTGATGCCGTGCTCTTCGATGCCGCACGGCACGATGCCTGAGAAATGCTCCAGGTCCGGGTCCACGTTGATGGAAATGCCGTGATAGGTGACCCAGCGGCGCACCCGAACACCAATGGCGGCAACCTTGTCCTCGCGCCCCGGTTCGCCGCCATGACGGCCACGGTCAACCCAGATGCCGACGCGGCCCTCACGGCGCTCACCGACGACGTTGAAATGCGACAGGGTGCAGATGACCCAGTCTTCCAGATCATGCACGTAGGCACGCACGTCATTGCCGCGTAATTTCAGGTCCAGCATGACATAGGCAATACGCTGGCCCGGCCCGTGATAGGTATAACGCCCACCGCGCCCGGTCTGATAAACCGGGAATCGGTCAGCATCGACCAATTCCACCGGATCGGCACTGGTTCCAGCGGTATAAAGTGCAGGATGTTCAAGCAGCCAGACGGTTTGCGGCGAATCACCGGCATGGATTGCCGCCGCGCGCGCTTCCATAAAGCTGACAGCATCAGGGTAGGGCACCGCTGAATCGCTTATTTTCCAGTCGATTTCATGCATTTTTTAGTGTTCGCCCGTATATTGTAAAAAACAACGCCTTGCAGTGCTTGATCGTCGCCCAAGTATTTGCTATCTCCCCCAGCATGAAACGGCAACCCATAGGTTGCTTCAAGATGTTTTGCGGTCGTGGCGGAATTGGTAGACGCGCAGCGTTGAGGTCGCTGTCCGGTAACACGGGTGGAAGTTCGAGTCTTCTCGACCGCACCAACATCTTTTCAAAGAGGGCTACTCATTTGAGTGGCCCTTTTTTGTTTTAAACGCTGTGCACAGGATGCGATGCTGAGCCCGAAAGGGCTCGTTTATGGAACATTCCGAAATTCAGCATGATCAGAACACATCTGATCCAGTGGAAATTCCGACATACGAGCTTGATCGCGCCCATGTGGACGCCATCGTTGCCGCATTGGATATGGCCGATGCTACGGCTATCCGCAAACTTTGCGCGCCACTTCATTATGCCGATACCGCCGACCTTCTTGAGCAGCTGTCGTCGCTACATCGTGGCCAGTTGCTTGAAGCCCTCGGCGATCAATTTGATGTCGATTCTTTGGCTGAGTTGGATGATAACGTCCGCGAAGACATTATCGATCAATGGGGGCTTGAAAACGTCGCTCAGGCTGTCACCGAACTTGATAGTGATGACGCCGTTGATCTGATCACCGACCTTGATGAACACGAGCAGCGTCAGGTGCTCGACGCTATTCCCGCTGAGGACCGTACGTTTATCGAGGAAAGCCTCGGGTATCCCGAAGATAGCGCCGGGCGATTGATGCAGCGTGAACTGGTCATGGTGCCGGAGTTCTGGAGCGTGGGCGAAACAATCGACTACATGCGTGATAGTGCCGAAGCAGACCCGGACGCCTTGCCCGAGACGTTCTATGATATTTTTGTTGTTGATCCGGCGCACAAGCCCGTCGGCATGGTGCCGCTCAGTCATCTGTTGCGCACCCAGCGACCGGTCAATGTCACCGATATCATGGGCACGGATATGCATTTGATCCCTGTTGCTGCTGATCAGGAAGACGTGGCCTACCTGTTTCGTCAGCGCGATCTTGTCTCGGCCCCGGTGATTGATGATGGCGGCCGCCTGATTGGCGCCATTACCGTTGATGACGTCGTTGATGTTATCGATGAAGAGCACGAAGAAGACATGATGCTGCTCGCCGGTGTAGGTGAAGACGATCTTTATGACGCCGCCATCGACACCACGCGCTCGCGGTTTTCGTGGTTGCTGGTCAATTTGTTCACCGCCGTGCTGGCTTCATTGGTCATCAGCCAGTTTGCCGCAACCATTGAGCAGATTATCGCCCTGGCTGTCCTGATGCCCATTGTGGCGTCTATGGGGGGTAATGCAGGCACCCAGACCCTGACCGTTGCTGTACGTGCGCTAGCGACCAAGGAATTGACCTCGACCAACGCGGCGCGCGTGATATCAAAGGAGCTTATCGTTGGCTGTATCAATGGTGTGGTGTTCGCCATCATCGCGGGCGGTGTCGCATGGATATGGTTTGCATCACCTGCTATCGGCGTGGTGATTGGCATGGCCATGGTCATTAACATGGTTGTCGCAGCACTGGCAGGAACATTGATTCCGCTCTTTCTCGAGCGCTCGGGCATTGATCCGGCCATTGCATCAAGCGTGTTTGTGACCACGGTAACCGATGTGGTCGGATTCTTTGCTTTTCTTGGACTTGCGGCGTTGGTGCTGCTGTAAAGGATATTGGCTATGGAGATGCGTACGCAGTGTGAGAAATGCGAAGATGCATTAACCCATGATGGTGTGGCATATATTTGCAGTCATGAATGCACGTACTGCCATGGTTGTTTTGATGATTTAAAGGGCGTTTGTTTGAACTGTAGTGGTGAGCTGGTACGGCGACCGCGCCGCGTAATCACTGCCGTGGCTTAACCATAAAAGTAATAAATTGAGGAGATACATATATGCCAAGTGTTTTGATCACCGGCGCAAACAGGGGGCTGGGACTGGAATTCGCACGCCAGTATCTGGCTGATGACTGGCGCGTTCTTGCGACCTGTCGCGACGCACAATCAGCAACAACGTTGAGCGCCTTGCAGGGTGATCTGCATGTCCACGCCATGCCTGTTGATGATGACGCAGCCATTGCGACACTGGCAGGCGAACTGTCCGGTGAGGCCATTGACGTGCTGATCAACAATGCCGGTGTCATGGGGCCGCGCGATGACTTTGGTACGCTTGGCACACAAGCCTGGATGGACGTTCTGCGGGTTAATGTTGTCGCACCAGTCAAGGTCGCTGAGGCTTTTGTGGAACATGTTGCGCGCAGTGATCTTAAAAAGATTGCCACCGTGTCGAGCAAGATGGGCAGCATGTCTGACAATACATCGGGCGGTTCATACGTTTACCGTTCTAGCAAGGCTGGTGTGAATGCCGCCATGCGAAGCCTTGCCATCGATCTTGCGCCACGCGGTATTGTTTCAGCGATGTTTCACCCGGGCTGGGTGCGAACGGACATGGGTGGTGCCAACGGCTTGATAGATGCACCACAAAGTGTTGGCGGCATGCGTTCGGTGATCGAGCGCCTTGATGCGGACATGGCCGGGCGCTTCTGGAACTACGATGGCAGCGAAATTGCATGGTAACATCGCTTAAAATAACAACTAAAGTTCAGTAGAGTTTTGCCCATGAGCAGTTCTGATCCTATCGATTTCTATTTTGATTTTTCCTCACCCTATGGCTACTTCGCCGCAGCGCGCATTGACGGTGTCGTTGCACCGTTTGATAGAAAGGTAGACTGGCATCCTATATTGCTCGGCCCGGCATTAAAGGAAACCGGCAGCAAGCCAATGGTCGACTCCCCGATGAAGTCCGATTATGCGCTGCATGACTGGGCGCGTCTGGCGCGTTTTATGGATTTGCCATGGGCTATGCCCGATACGTTTCCCATATCGACGGTTCGCGCAGCCAGAGCATTCTATGTGATTGATAATATCGATCACGCGCAGGCCAAGGCATTCGCCAATGCGATCTACCGGACGTATTTTGGTGAGGGCAGGGATATCAGTGAAACCAGTGTTGTGGGCGATATCGTAGCCTCTATCGGGGCAGATCGTGATCATGTGCTAACGGCCATCGAAACGGCAGAGGTCAAAGACCGGCTACGTGCCGAGGTCGATGCCGCATTGAAGCGCGGTGTGTTTGGCTCTCCCTTTGTCATCGTGGATGATCAGCCGTTTTGGGGCGCAGACCGTTTCTGGATGATCAAGCGCTGGCTGAAATCTGGCGGTTGGTAAGTATGGGCACCCGATTATGACGGTTCATATTCTCAAGCTCTGTGTCGGTGTTTCCGAAATTACCGAATTGGCCGAGTGGCAAGCCGAACGAGCGCAACGCGCAAAGGCATGCAACGAACCCTTTGTTTTGCAACACGTCACGCGAAACACACCACGACGCAAGGAAGACGTTCTTGCGGGTGGCTCTCTGTATTGGGTCATCAAGCGGCTTGTGCAGGTGCGTCAGCGCATTACAGCCATTGAGCCAGTCACCCGTGAAGATGGACAGCCAGCGTGTGCACTTGTTCTTGATCCGGAAATTGTACAGGTGGAACCGCGCCCACACCGTGCTTTTCAGGGCTGGCGTTACCTCGAAGATGCCGATGCGCCACGTGACATTGGGCAATCGGAATTGCAGGGCGAAAGCTTGCCGCCGGCGCTTATGGCGGAACTCAGAGAGTTAGGGCTTTTGTGATTAAGACAAGAGTTCACAGGTTTTGCCTTAACGGCGTATGCATATTATATTATTAAAATATAAGAGATTCGCGTGATATTAAACGCGTTGCGTATATTGTGTTTCGGGAAATACATTAGGAAAATGCTTTGGGTCTGAACATGAGCAAGACAGGTTGGTTGGGGCAACATGGTTGATTACAGCCTTGAGCGCCTGAATCTTCTCATCGTAGATGACAACAAGCATATGCGGGCTTTGGTGAAGTCTATTCTGCATGCGCTCGGCGTCCGCAATGTTCGCGAAGCTATTGATGGCGCTGATGCCTTTAAGGAATTGCGCCACTTTCCTGCGGATTTGATCATTTGTGACTGGAATATGGAGCCGTTAGACGGTTTGGATTTCGTGCGGCTTGTTCGCACGGGTGCCGATAGCCCTAACCCGCATGTCCCGATTATCATGTTGACGGGCCATACGGAAATGAACCGGGTGATGGAGGCGCGTGATTCTGGTGTGCATGAGTTCCTGGCAAAGCCAATTTCTGCCAAGAAACTCTATAGCCGTATTAAATCTATTATCGAACACGAACGTAGTTTTATTAAGGCAGGACGTTATTTCGGACCGGACCGCCGCCGCCGCGATGATCCAAACTATAATGGCGCAGAGCGTCGTAAGGACAGAAAAGAAGCTGCTGGTGGCGGCGAGACAGCAGTCGCCGCACCAACACCGACCCCAACACCCGCACCGGCTGAGACACCAGCTGAGGGTGGCGAAGGTGGTGATGAATTGGATCAAAACAGTATTGATGCGTTATTTGATTAACGATCAAGCGTTCATTTATTGAGAGGGCAGGAGGTTCGGACATGGCCGATGAAAACGAAATCGAGGTCGAAGATACAGAGCCGGAATTCATTACGCCGCCGAGCAATCTGAAGGACAAGATCGCGACAGGTGGAGCGAATGCTGTCGATACGGACGCGCTTGCCCGTGCAGAAGAGGTTATCGCCAATATGGCTGATAGCTACCTGGATTGGGTTGAGGAGGACCTCAATAAAATTCAGGGTGCCTATGATCGCCTGGTCGCTGGCGAAGGTGATCGCACCCGGGATTTGGAGAAAGTTTTCGCTATTGCCCACGATATGAAAGGGCAAGGGGGGAGCTTTGGGTTTGATCTTGTAACCGCTGTTGGCAATCACTTATGCCGTTTGCTTGAGCGTATTGATGATACAACCAAGCCGCAAACCCAGAACGAAGCCATTCGTATTCATATTGATGCCATGAAGCTTGTAATATCAAACCGCATGCGTGGCGACGGCGGCGCGCAAGGCTCGGCAATCCTGTCAGGCATTCAAATGATGGCAGACAAACTCATACCACCTGAGAAGACCTGACGCATTGCTCTAAACGTTACGTTCTGCGGTGCTTAATCGTGCTGGATATTGTCGAGGGAAAGAGACTGAAGCCATGAGAGGTGGCTTTCTATCAATGTAATGTCGTGGTCCAGCCAGCCGACGATGTATCCATCATCCGCACTGTGATGACGGCGTAGTTCAGACAGCCGTGCCAATTCATTTTCTGACACATCTTTCAAAACAGCGATCTGTTGAATCTGTATTTCCGGCGACAGCAAGTGCAGGAAGCGGAACTTTAAGGCAACAATAAGCTTGTTTAGTTCTGTTGCACCAAGGCGCATGTTCGCACACAGCAATTCCTGAAAAGCCGCGCGTCCCGTTTCGGTTATAAGCAACTCGATGTCATCGTCATTACCAGAACCGTTGTTTTCCACCAGCCCCTCATAACGCAGCAACTCGATTGACTGCCCCATGACGTCGAGGGATGGGCCGATCACATGGCTGACAAAATGACGCACAGATTCTGCGAGTGCTGCATAACTCATTGGGCGCGTCGCCAATATACCCAAGGCACACAAGCGAACGGCTTCCTTTGGAGTGAGTGTGTTGTCAGTAAACATTATAGAACCATATGCTAAGTCGTGAATCGTATAACGGTTTTCAGTATAGCAGAAAAAACGTTAAATCGAATGCCTCATTCGGGCAAATCAGGCGACGGCCTTTAATCCGTGGAATTCCCAAACTTCTTTCATGGCGATCAGTAACTGGTCCATCGCCTCATCACTGTGTAGCGGTGTCGGGGTAAATCGCAGACGCTCCGTACCGCGCTCCACAGTCGGAAAGTTGATGGGCTGTACATAGATGCTGTGAATATCGAGTAACCGGTCGGATATGCTTTTGCACAATACCGGATCACCGACATGGACCGGGACAATATGGCTGACAGATGGCATGACGGGGAAGCCAGCTTCGCCAAGCCGGTGTTTCAGCGTTGCTGCGCGTTCCTGATGGCGCTCACGCAACTCAGGATGGCTGCTGACATGCTGAACGCTGGTCAAGGCCGCTGCGGCAACTGACGGTGGCATTGAGGTCGAGAAAATAAAGCCGCTGCCATATGAACGGATAAAGTCACAGAATGCGGCACTGCCGGCGATATAGCCGCCAACCACGCCGAACCCTTTGGCCAAGGTGCCCTGAATGACGTTCAGGCGATGCGCTATGCCCTCACGTTCGGCAACACCAGCACCGTGCTCACCGTACAGGCCCACTGCGTGAACTTCATCGATAAAGGTCATGGCGCCATAGCGATCGCATACATCGCAAATTTCGGCGATGGGGGCTACGTCGCCATCCATTGAATACAGAGACTCAAATGCAACCAGTTTGGGGCGATCAGGCGCAATACCCGACAGCAGTTCTTCCAGGTGCGCGACGTCATTATGGCGGAATATCAGGCGTTCGGACTTACAATGCCGAATACCTTCAATCATGGAGTTGTGGTTAAGCGCATCAGACAGGATGACACAATCGGGTAACATGGCACCAAGTGTGCTCAACGTGGTCATATTAGCCACCCAGCCGGACCCGAAAATCAATGCGGCTTCTTTACCGTGAAGTTTGGCGAGTTCCTGTTCAAGCAGGACATGATAATGATTGGTGCCACTGATATTTCGTGTGCCACCTGCACCCGCGCCGCATTTGTCGACAGCTTCATGCATGGCAGCCAGGACGTCAGGGTTTTGGCCCATGCCCAGGTAGTCATTGGAGCACCACACCGTGACCTCACGTACTTCACCGCCGCGATGGCTGGTGGCGCGCGGGAATGCGCCCGCACGTCGTTCCAGATCGGCGAAGACACGGTAGCGGCCTTCGTCGATTAATTCATCTATCTTGCCGGTGAAAAACGCTTCGTAATCCACTGTGTGGTGCTCCATGAATATCTTGGGATTGGTTAGTCTGCGTGCCCCTCGCTTTTAACCCAGGCAGCTGTGTCATCCAGAGCCTTGCCAAAGGCAGCCACCAGTTCCTTAATATCATCGTTTTCGATAATAAGCGGCGGGCAGAAGGCAATAGAATCGCCGATAGCGCGGACGATCAGGCCATGATCACGGCAACGTGCCTGAGCATATGCGCCAACAGTGGCTTTGGGGTCAAATGGGCGTTTGGTGGCCTTATCGGCAACCAGTTCAACAGCGGCGATCAGGCCGACACCACGTATTTCACCGACCAATTCATGATCGCTGTAGTCGCGCAGACCGTCTTGCAGGGTTGGCCCGACGCGTTGGACATGCCCAACAATATCACGCTCTTCGTAGATTTTCAGCGTTTCCAGTGCGACAGCTGCACTCACTGGATGGCCGCCATAAGTTGAGCCGTGCCCAAACAGGCCGAGCTTCTCGCTCTCCTTGACGAGGCCTTGATAGACCTTGTCAGAAATCATCAATGCCGAAATCGGCAGATAGGCAGAGGACAACTGCTTGGCCGTGGTCATCATGTCAGGCTTCATGCCCATGGTCTGGCTGCCCCACATATTGCCAGTGCGTGCAAAGCCATTGATGACTTCATCTGCGAGCAGCAGGACGTCATATTTTTTCAGGACAGCCTGAATTTTTTCGTAGTAGGTGGCAGCCGGAATGAGTACGCCGCCTGCACCCATGATGGGTTCGGCAAAGAATGCGCCGACAGTTTCCGGGCCTTCGTCGAGGATCATCTTTTCGAGGTTCTCGGCGCAGCGCGTAGCGAACTCTTCTTCGCTCTCGCCATCATTGCCGAAACGGTAATAATGCGGGCAATCGGTATGCAAAATGCGATCAATAGGAAGATCAAAATCATTGTGCAGGTGTGGCAGGCCGGTCAGGCTGGCAGCCGCTACGGTAACGCCGTGGTAGCCTTTGTTGCGTGCAATAATCTTCTTCTTCTCGGGCTTGCCGATGGCGTTGTGATAGTACCAGACCAGCTTTACAGCAAGATCGATGGCTTCCGAACCAGAGTTCGCGAACAGGACTTTGCTAATACCTTCCGGGGCCATGCTGATAAGTTTTTCGCAGAGCTCGATGGTAACAGCAGGGGCCATGTGGCCGAAGCTATGGCAATAAGGCAGTTCACGCATAGCCTTGGTGGCTGCGTCAATCAGGCGTTCTTCGTTGTAACCCAATGAAGTGCACCATAGTCCGGCCATGCCTTCGATGTATCCACGACCGGTATCATCGTAAATACGGACGCCTTCAGCACGCTCAATGATAAACGGCCCGATTTCCTCATGCTTTTTGAGGTTTGTATAACCGTGAACGTGATATTCGATGTCGCGGCTGGCAGCCGAATTGCCCAATTGAGCCATTAATCCCTCCAGGGAAATATATTGAATGATATTGCCTGAGATATTTGTCTCAGGAGGTTTGCAACATAGACTCTGAACACTGGAAAGAAAATGACATTGGTCAATATTCCCGGTGCTCTCCAGAGACTATAATTCTCACTGATTTAGCAGCGAATATAAAGGGTTTCTCCAAAATTTACTCGATTGCACGGGCGATTATCAGGCTGCTATGCGCCCTTGCCGCCATGTGCGACAGACCAGCCAACGGGATCGGCGAGAAAATCGCGCACACCGGCTATCGCCTCGGGTGAAAAATCACCACCGCGTTCGGCTTCTTCGAGTACTTCGTGCCATGTCGTCAGGTAGTGCAGGTTGACACCAATATCTTTCAAGCCGTCGAGCGCACCGGGGAAGACGCCGTAGAAGAATACAACAAATGTATCGCTGACTTCTGCACCTGCCTCACGCAAGGCATTGACGAAGTTGACTTTTGAGCCACCGTCCGTTGCAAGATCTTCGACAAGGAGAACCTTGCTTCCTTCAATCAGATTTCCCTCAATCTGTGCATCACGCCCAAACCCTTTAGGTTTCTTGCGGACATATTGCATGGGTTTATCTGCTGCGTCGGCAATCCAGGCAGCGTAGGGAATGCCAGCGGTCTCTCCACCTGCGACAGCATCGATGGTCTCCAGACCGGCATTGGCGTTTAGCAAGGTGACTGCATGTTCAATAATGCGTGAGCGTGCCTCGGGAAATGAAATAACCCAACGACAGTCGATATAAACCGGGCTCGCCCATCCCGCAGTCAGCATATAAGGCTCTTCGGGGCGAAAATTCACAGCCTTGATGTCGAGCAATAATCGCGCTGTCTCATGTGCGGCATCGCGCGTGCCTTGTGAGTTTGTAATATCAGCCATGGCTTGCCTCTTAATATATTGAGTTTGATGGTTGTTCTAAGGCCCCTGTTTAAGCCTTGAAACGCCATGAGACAATTTCCAAAACGTATGAAAGTCCGATAAATGATGGATTCATGTTGACCCAGCGCCTTTCCCAGCCATTTATTCGTTTATGAGCGAACTTTCCACCACACACGATACAACCGACATCTGGGTCTTACTTGATGAGCGCGCGGGCAATCGCAGCCAGTGTTTAGGCGTGGCCGAGGCGCTTGGCATGCCTTATGAAATCCATGAAATCACTTATAACACCATGGCGTCCTTGCCCAATGCCCTCAAAGGGGCATCGTTTATGGGGCTAAGTCCTCAAAGCAAGGCAGGGCTGTGCGCGCCGTGGCCTCGGTTGGTGATTGCTGCGGGGCGTCGCACGGCGAACGCCGCGCGGGCCATCAAGCGACGCAGTGGCGGAAAGACCGCATTGGTGCAGATTATGTACCCCGGCGACTATGGGCTATCCGATTTTGATCTGGTTGCCGTACCATCCCATGACAGGACCCGTGTTGGTGGCAATATCCTGTCGGTTGATGGTGCGCCACATGGTGTTACCGCCGAAAAATTGAACGCCGCTGCGCAAGCATGGCGCGGAAAACTTGCGCATTTACCTACGCCGAGGATCGCCCTCATGGTCGGTGGCAGCACCCGGCGGCGGCAATTCAGTCCTGAGATGGGACGTGAACTGGGGCGAGCGGCGAATGCCATGGCCAAGAATGCGGGTGGTTCGTTGATGATCAGCACGAGCCGTCGCACGGGTGCAGCGGGTAAGGCGCTGATGGGAGAGATCACAGTGCCGCACGTTGCTTATCATTGGGGAGATGTTGGCGATAACCCCTTTTTTGGTTATCTCGCATTGGCAAACGGTGTGATCGTGAGTGGCGATTCCGTATCAATGTGTAGTGAGGCCTGTGCCAGTGGTAGTTCGGTTTATATTTATGCACCGCCCGGCTTCGCCACGGAAAAACACATGCGTTTGCACAATGTCTTGTTCGAAAATGGGTATGCCCAACCCCTGAGTGACACGTTTCAGGAAGCAAGCCATCCGCAGTTAAATGCAGCTCATACCATTGCTGCTGCTATCCGTGAGCGTATAGGGTTTGATATTTAATGCCTCGATTTTGCGCCAATCTTTCCACCATGTTCGGTGAGCTTGAGTTTTTCGCGCGTATCGCCGCCGCCGCCGATGCAGGTTTTAAGGCCGTTGAGTGCCAATGGCCCTATGAGTGGCCTGCGCAAGAGGTCAGCCGTCAGCTGCTCGCACATGACATTCCAATGGTTCTGATAAATGCGCCAGCGGGTGACTGGAGCGCAGGTGAGCGTGGTCTTGCCGCCATGCCCGGAAGCGAAGCCGAATTCATGATGTCGATTGAGCGCGCTATTGATTATGCGTGCGAAATCAAATGTGGCCAGTTGCATGTATTGGCTGGTGTGTCATCGCAAACCGCAGGACCAGGTGATCTTCGCAAACTATATATTGAAAATATATGCCGTGCCGCAGAGCGCTGTTCACTTCATGACATCAGGGTGTTGATCGAGCCCATCAATACACATGATGTAACAGGATATTACATGAGCCGCACGGCAGAGGCGCTGCATGTAATCAATGTTGTTCGTGCTGCTGGCATTGAAAATGTCGATCTTCAATACGATTTCTACCATAGCCATAGGATGGGCGAAGACCTGCACACGACATTGGATTCCTGTATCGAATATGCAGGACATATTCAGATTAGCGGCTTTCCTGGGCGCCATGAGCCCGATATTGGCGAAATTGCCTATGAACCATTATTTGAGATGTTGGACACGCTTGATTATGGTGGATGGGTTGGATGCGAATATACACCGCGCTCAACAACGCTGGATGGACTCGCGTGGGCACAGGGATATGGTATTTGCGGTGGAGCGGACTGAAACCCTGATCCATTTCGTCGTATAGATGCAAAGGATGCAGAATGACGGCAGGTGAGGCACTTGAAGAGCGTCTGGCACGTATATCTGTTGATTATAAAGTTGCGCTACCTGAGCGTTCCTCCCAGCTCGTAGATGCTGCAACCCGTTGGGTTGATGATCTGGAAACGGGCGATGGCATTGTTCGTCTCAAGGAATTACATAATTTAGCGCATAGGCTGACAGGCTCCAGTGCCGCCTTTAAATTCTCGGATTTAAGTAAGGTAGCGTTTGAATTAGAAGATGCCTGCCAGCAGAAAATTGGTTCAGGTGACCCTGCCGACCATGCTCCAACACCCGACCGCATCATGGCCCTTGTGAAGAAGGTCGGTGTTTCGATCCGTAAAATCGCTGGTGATTCTGACCTTTCAATACCGCTTAACGATGATGCGCGAGAAATCAATACGCTGCCAGGCAAGGAGAAGGCGGTTGTACTGGTTACGGCCAATGATGAAACGGCTTCTCTGGTTTGCAATCAACTAGAGAGATTTGACTATGTTATCACTGTGATAGATAGCACTCAGGGACTGGCCGGCAGCGTTGCGCAACTCAATCCGGTCGCTGTCATTATTGAAGCAACAATGTACGGCGATCAGTTTCAAGGGGCTGACGATATCAAAGCGGCTTTGCAACAATCGCCCACGCCACCCGACATCATTATCATATCTGATCGCGACGACCTCTTGGCTCGACTGGCAGCTGTTCGTGCAGGGTGCGATCGTTACATTCTTCAACCGCTTGATCCTATGGCGCTGGTTGATGTTCTCGATTCTGCTGTCGAAGAGGATAAGGGCGAGCCGTACCGCGTGGTCATTGTAGACGATGATGATGACATTGGTGAATTCGTCCAAACTTTATTATCTGAAGTTGGCATGGACGTTCGGTGGCTTAAGGAACCCGATACACTTATCGAAACCGTATCGGGGTTTTCCCCGGAACTTATTTTGATGGATCTGTATCTTGCGAATTGTACCGGGCAGGAACTCGCTGCGGTATTGCGTCAGAAGGACAGGTTTTCGTCTATTCCTATCGTGTATCTGTCAGGCGAACAAAATGAAACTGTGCAGATGGGTGCCATGGAGCAGGGCGGCGATGACTTTCTGACCAAGCCCATTAATCCGGATCATCTTATCCGGTCTGTGGAGAACAGGATCAATCGATTCCGCCGCCTGCGCGAACGCATGGTGCGTGATGGTCTGACCAATCTTTATAACCACACCACGATGAAGCAATTTCTGAACAACGAAGTTCTTCGCGCCCAGCGACATGATGGCAAGCTGAGTTATGCCATACTCGATATTGATCATTTCAAATCGGTCAACGACACCTATGGCCATGGCATTGGTGACATGGTGCTAAAAACCCTTTCGCGTATGTTGCGGCAGCGCTTGCGTGCCAGTGATATTGTCGGTCGTATCGGTGGTGAAGAGTTCGGTGTCATCTTGTCCGATACCTCTATTGAGCAGGCCGTGCAGGTTATCGAGGAAGTTCGCATTTCATTTGAGGCCATCGCCCATAGTGCGGGAGATGCTCGCTTTAACGTGACGTTCAGTGGCGGGTTGGCGCAATTTGGTGATTTCAGCAATGCGGTAGATTTAGCCGAGGCTGCTGACAAGGCGCTCTATGAGGCCAAAAACAATGGTCGAAACCGCGTCATTATGGCGTCTTCAGCCTGATATCTCAGGTTTTATTAATCAATGGTAGCCTATGCATGGCTGCAGCAACGTCCGCTGTAGAAATAACCTGAAATGCTTCGGACATAAGTTCGTGCGCGCGTATTGCCTCTGCTTCGGCTTTTTCGGGGTGCGTGGCAACATGGATGCCGCCGTACAGGCCTGCATTTTTTCCTGCTCGTAGATCGCCTGCCTTGTCACCGATTATCCATGATGTTTCGAGGTCGATATTCAGATCATCCGCGCCGCGCAGTATCATGCCGGGGTTGGGTTTGCGTGCCGGGTGATTATCCTGGTCATAGGGCGGTTTGGCATCGCGGTGAAAGGCACAGGCATAAGCCGCATCCCAGTGCGCACCATGCTCATTCAGTTGACTCATAATTTCTCCCTGCACAGCGGCAAAGTTATCCCAATCAAAGTAACCCCGCCCGATACCCGATTGATTGGTCACAACAATGACCGGTACATGCGCTTGATTGGCGCGGCGAATCATTTGCGCGGCGCCGTCAAGCAGACGAACGTCTTCGACCCGACCCAGGTAATGGGCGTCCACATTAATGACCCCGTCCCGGTCCAGGAAAAGACCAGCTACAGGCTTGTCCGCGCGTTGAGCGTGCGCTGAAATGCTGGCCCACAGGCCATCAGGGGTAAATACAGCGTCGCCGGGTGCGGGGCCACAGGGCAGGGGGGTAAGATTGGTCATGTACTTTTCGGGTCAGTCGGTTAACTGTTGAAGGCAGGGAATGTTCGGGTGCCAGCTAACAGGTTTTGTCTGCTGGTTGCAATGGACGCCAGTGTGCAAAATATCGAAGGGCTCCACCACACCGTGAAAATAACACACCATGGATAAAGCTGTGACGGATGATATGCCGGTAATGGCAGATGATCTGGTGTCGCGCCCGGTCTTGCGCTGGGGATTGATTGCATTCGGCTGGGCCATGGTTACGCTCGCGGTTATTGGTATTGTTGTGCCGGGATTGCCGACGACGGTATTTTTGATCATCGCTGCATGGGCCTTCTCGCGTAGTTCGCTAAAAATTCAATCCTGGTTATGGCAGCACCCACGTCTGGGGCCGCCAGTCCGTGCGTGGTATCGCCACCGCGTCATCCCACTCAAAGGCAAGGTGCTGGCCGTCATTACAATGGGGCTTAGTGTGGCTTACATGGCCTACCGTTCCCCGGAGTCTCTGACGCCGCCGCTGCTGCTCGTGGGCGTTCTGTTACCCATCGCGCTCTATATCTGTACGCGTGCCAGTCAGCCGCCGAAAGATCCTGATGCACCCATCGTGGATGAATGGTGAGCGCCATGGGGCAACTTGGACTGTCTGCTGCTGTATTTGTTCTCTCTCATTTTGCGTTATCGGCGTTACCGGTCCGTAATTATCTGGTGGCCCGTCTGGGTGAATGGCTTTTCATGGGGCTCTATTCGTTGATCGCGTTATCGGGTTTCAGTTGGCTGCTCGGGGCTTATGTCACAGCACCTTATGTTGAGGTCTGGCATCTTCACACGGCGTTTCGACATCTCGCCATGAGCATAATGCCGTTGTGTGCCGTCCTGTTGATTTCGGGCTACACATCAGCCAATGCCAGCGCTATCGGGTTTAACAACTTCAAGCATGACGGCGGGTATGCGCCGTATGGTGTTTTCCGCATCACCCGCCACCCCGTTATATGGGCCGTTGGTCTGTGGGCGCTGACCCATTTGCTGGCCAGTACGGCAGCCGCCGAAATCGTATTGTTCGGTGCGTTCACTGTATTGTCATTCGGTGGCGCATGGCATATGGATCGCCGTTTTTTACGCCAGCGCGGGGCGCAGTGGCAGGCCTATCTGGACGCGTCTTCCAGTGTTCCATTTCTTGCCATTGCCCAAGGCCGCCAAAAGCTTGATCTCGGTGAGATCGGCGCGCTTCGTATTCTCAGCGGCTTCATGATCTATGCTGCCATGCTGTGGTTGCACGAGCTTGCGACGGGGCTTTCGCCGCTGCCGTTATAAGTCCTCAAGGCCGCGATTGCGCTGGCGTAGCATGACCAGCAACAGACAACCATTTTCCGTGTGTGAATGGTGTGTCGAGCCCGGTTCAAAACGCACATAGTCGCCGGACTTGAAGACCGCGCCATCACAGTCGGTCAGTGTGCCGTCAAGCACGAGAAACTGCTCTGCACCGACATGTTCATGGGGGAAGCTCTGCGCACCCGGTGCCATGCTGAGCATGAAGACGTCGAGCTCAGCCGTGGCGTCCAGACTAAGCGGTAGCCACGACATGCCCGGCAGTTCAACACCGTAGCGGTCGTAGGGGCGGAATTCATCCGCCCCTGTTGTGGTGACACTGCGCAGTGCAGGATCGAGGATATTACCGAGCCTTGCCGCCAGATCGTCTGCTTTGCTCATACCATCCACTCCCTTGCCACGGTTACGCTTTAGGCGCCGGTAAAGGCCTGTAGACCGGTCTGCGCACGACCAAGGATCAACGCGTGGATATCATGCGTGCCCTCATATGTGTTGACCGCTTCCAGGTTCATGACATGGCGGATGACGTGGAATTCGTCAGACACGCCGTTGCCGCCGTGCATGTCACGCGCCATACGCGCAATGTCGAGTGACTTGCCACAGGAATTGCGTTTGATCATGGAGATATTTTCCGGCGGGCAACCACCATCGCTATCCATCATACGCGCTACGCGAAGACAGCTTTGCAGCCCCAGCGTGATTTCGGTCTGTATATCGGCCAGCTTTTTCTGGATCAACTGCGTGGCAGCCAACGGACGGCCAAACTGTTTGCGGTCCAGTGTGTACTGACGTGCTGCGTGCCAACAGAACTCGGCCGCACCCAGCGCACCCCATGCAATACCGAAGCGTGCTTTGTTCAGGCAACCGAACGGGCCTTTCAGGCCCTGAACGTCGGCGAACATGTTGCTTTCGGGCACGAACACCTTGTCGAGGGCGATCTCGCCGGTCATGGACGCGCGCAGGCTGAACTTGCCTTCGATCTTGGGTGTGCTCAGGCCCTTCATATCGCGTTCCAGCACAAAACCACGGATCGCGCCGTCGAGTTTGGCCCAGACCACGAACACGTCGGCAATGGGGGAATTGGTAATCCACATCTTGGCGCCGCTCAGGACGTAGCCGCCATCGACTTTTTCGGCGCGTGTTTTCATGCCCGATGGGTCAGAGCCATGATCAGGCTCGGTCAATCCAAAGCAGCCGATCAGTTCACCGGTGGCAAGGCGCGGCAGGAATTTTTGGCGTAATTCTTCGGAGCCATAGGCATGGATCGGATGCATGACCAATGAGGACTGCACGCTCATCACGGAACGGTATCCGGAATCAACGCGTTCAATTTCGCGCGCGACTAGTCCGTAACAGGTGTGATTCACGCCAGCGCAGCCGTATTCCTCGGGCAGGGTCGCACCGAGCAACCCCAATTCACCGAGCTCGTTGATAATGTCACGGTCAAAAGTCTCGTTGCGATTGGCTTCGAGAATGCGCGGCATCAGTTTGTCCTGAGCGTAATCGTGCGCGGTGTCGCGGACAAGGCGTTCTTCTTCGCTCAACTGATCGTCGAGGTTAAAGGGGTCGTCCCACTGAAATGGTGTCTTCTCAGCCATGGTCCTGCGCGTCCTCTCGTGAATTGTATGAGCCGTTATTTAAGATCAATATGTGCTTATCAATAAAAATGCTGCAGTGCAATATTTGCAAAAACGTTATTACGTTTCAATACCACTTTGGGGTAATAGGGCCTGGCTGTGTACGTTTCAGCAGCCTTCCCAGCGATCGCATAGCTCATGTTCAATGCCGAGCAGATCAAGCGCGCGACCAGACGTATGTCGTACGATATCTTCAATAGACTGTGGGCGATTATAAAATGCAGGGACCGGCGGCATGATTCGCGCACCAGCGTCCGCAGCCAGACTCATCAGGCGCAGATGGCCCTTATGCAACGGGGTTTCGCGCACCATCAGGATCAACGGGCGGTACTGCTTCAGCATCACATCGGCAGCGCGCACGATCAGGTTGCTTGAATAACTGTTGGCAACGCCTGAAAGGGTTTTGATGGAGCAAGGCGCGATCATCATGCCACGGGTGTGAAATGAGCCGCTCGCCATGGGCGCGGCCAGATCCTTGTTGCTGAAAGACTCTGTGGCGAGCGCACGTACATCATCAAGGCTCAGGTCTGTCTCGATCGTAATAGTACGTGCGCCCAGTTCTGTGACGACCAGATGGGACGGTATTTCAAGTTCGCGCAGCATGCGCAATGCTTCAATGCCATAGATCGCACCCGAAGCGCCGCTGATGCCGACAATAACAGGGGCATTGATCGAATCGTGCTCTGCGCTAGTGTCGGCCATGGTGGTCCTTATAAAAATACACGGGCGAGGGTATATGCCCGGTGGTGGCGTTGCACCTTAAATTATAAAGGCGCAATAGCGTGATCGTTTGATCATGAAGGTGGAAGAACCTGTCTTTAGCTTGGCTTCCAGGTGCCTTGTAAGGTGTTGATATAGTTCGTTTTGTAGACCTTTGTACACTTTTATAGACTTTGCATTCGCATTGAGGTCTACATTTTCAATAATTTCAATGCGTTAGCGCCAATTTCCGGACGTTAAAATGTAGACTTTCGTAGACTTTTCTACCCATTGCGAAAAAGCACCGTGTTTGGCGTGATTTTAAATGCGAAAAACAAAAGGAATATAATCCGTTTATTGAAATTTGTCAAGGTCTTAAAGGGCATGCATTACAAGCATTGGGTGGAATGTTCAGCGAGCCATAGCTTATACACTGCGTTCTCGCTACACTTCGCATAGTATGTAGCGAGCTGAGTGGGGGCTATGGCTGATAATCTGATTTCCCGAAAATTGGCGGCAGTGTTTTACGCCGACGTAGCTGGCTATAGTCGCTTGACCGGGGTCGATGAGGAAGGCACGCATCGCCGTGTCATGGCGATGCTCGACTATACAACCGAAACCATCGGCAGCCATGGTGGCAATGTGTTGCGTTACGCAGGCGACGCCGTGCTGGCTGAATTCACCAGTGTGGTGGCCGCCGTCAATGCAGCTGCTGCCATTCAGAGCGAACTTGCTACGCGAAATTGTGACGTGCCGCCCGATGAACGGGCGCAAATCCGCATCGGCGTGAACATTGGCGATGTGATACAGGACCGTGGTGAAATCTATGGAGACGGTGTCAACCTTGCCGCCCGTCTGGAGGCTGCCGCTGAGCCCGGTGGCTGCTGCATTTCATCAGCCGTACATGATCAAATCGAAGGCAAGATCGATATCATCTTTCAGGATGGTGGCCATGTTGAGATGAAAAACATTGCCAAGCCTGTGCGTGTTTATCATTGGCGGCCGCTGAGCGATCAGGTGCCCGTTACGCCACAAAGTGCGACGCCACTGCCCGGTGTTGGTGGCGTGAATGCGCCAGACAAAAATCTTGCGCCTGGCGCAGAACTAAAACGTGACCTGCCCAACAAACCTGCAATTGCCGTATTGCCGTTCGACAACATGTCATCTGACCCCGAGCAGGAATTTTTTGCTGATGGCCTGACCGAGGACATCATCACTGAATTGTCGCGTTTTCCCGGACTTTTCGTTATCGCGCGCAATTCAACGTTCTCATACAAAGGTAAGCCATTACGTGTGCAGGACGTTTGCCGCGAACTCGGGGTACATTACGCTGTTGAGGGTAGTGTACGGCGTGCAGGAAATCGCGTGCGTGTGAACGTGCAGTTAATCGCTGCGGAAGGCGAAAACCATATCTGGGCCGAACGTTATGATCGCGAGCTGACAGATATCTTTGATCTGCAGGATGAAATTACCCAGACCATTGTGGCCACCTTACCGGGGCGGGTGGAAAGTGCGGATGTTGCGCGGCTTGAACGCAAACCACCAGAAAGCATGGCAGCCTATGATTATGTCATGCGCGGCAAAATCCATCATCACAGGGTGACAGCAGAAGATAACATCCAGGCACTAAGTATGTTCCGCAAGGCGATAGACCTTGAACCGGGATTGGCGCAAGCCCACGCCTGGCTGTCGTGCACTATCGGTCAGACCATGGGCAAATTCGGCGGCGATAGGGATGTGTTGATGCCTGAGTGCCGCAAGGAGGTGGAGGCCGCCAAGAGCTTTGATGAAAATGATACCGATTGTAACCGCATCTTGTGCGAATTCGGTTTCATGGACCGTAACTGGGATGACGCGGCGTATTATCATGATCGGGCGTATAGGCTGAACCCCAACGACCCGCGCGTCGTTGCGCAGCGTGGCGATTTGATGACACGCCTGGGAGATGGGGACGAAGGTGTGCGATGGATTGAAACAGCCATGCGGCTTGATCCATTTTGCGCCAATAACTGGGTTCATATTCTAGGTCGCGCGCATTATATGCGCGAACGTTATGAAGACGCTATTGCGGCTTTCCGGCGTATAGCTAATCCACGTCCGGCATATTTGGCCGATATGGCAGCATGCTATGCCCGGTTGGGTAACGACGCGTTGGTAACGCAACACTGCAACGCTGCGCTTGCTGCTGAACCGGCTTTGTCGGTTGAAACATATCTGTCTGGATATGGGCTTAAAGAAGAGCGCGACCGTGAGCATATCGGCGAAGGATTGAAAATGGCAGGGCTACCTGCCTAAAGCGAAGGCCTGGTCCTAGGTATTTTGGGCGCACTCAATGCATGTCGCGGCATAGGGCAGGGCATCAAGCCGGGCTTCGTTGATAGGGTTGCCACAGTTGGTGCAATCACCATAGGTGCCCAGTTCCATACGCTTCAGGGCTGACTTAATCTGGGTGCTCTCAACACTGGCGGCATCTTCCAGTCCTTCAAGGACTTCGTCGCCCTCGTTTTCCGTTGCGCTTTCCGCGAAATCCGGGTTGCTGGGTTCACGCAGGGTCTGCTCGATCTCGTGCACCGTATCGTTCAGTTCGATCAACCGCGCTTCAAAGCGTTTTCTGATGTCCTTAATTTTGTCGGTCATGGCGGTCTCCTGCGCTTTTATGTTTAGCGAGCTTAGTTGAGCAAACTTACGCCGCCGCCGCATTGATCTTGATCAACCCCTTAAAATGACATGATCAGGGCTGTCATGGGTTCAGCGGCAGGGCTGTGGTGCTCTTGACCTCTTCCATCACCACGTAGGTATGGGACTCACGTACGCTGGGCAGGCTGACCAGTGATTTGCCGAGGAATTCACGGTACGCCGTCATATCGCGTACACGGGCCTTGATCAGGTAGTCGTAGCCGCCCGATAGCAGGTGACATTCAAGAATTTCAGGAATATCGCTGACCGCTCGTTTGAAAGCGTCGAATACGTCCTCTGTGGTGCGGTCCAGCACGATCTCGACGAATACAAGCAATGCTGCGCCAACTTTAGCTGGATCGACGAATGCGCCGTAGCCCGTGATCAGGCCATCACGTTCCAGCCGCCGAACCCGGTTCAAACAGGGCGTAGGGCTCAGATTAACCCGGCGTGACAGTTCCAGATTGGATAACCGCCCGTCGTGTTGCAATTCGGCAAGAATAAGTAGGTCCGTACGGTCCAGTTTGGCGTCGTTGTCATCGTACATAAGGGCCTCCGGGTAGAACGAGTTTGTTATAATATAAAATATCTTATTTTTAAGTTTTATACTATTTAATGCCAAAAAATCCATAACTATGGTCATTAATATTCGATTGCCCTTGATATAAGAGCGAATAATTCTGCCTCTGTGGAAAGGTTTAATGCCATGCCCGCTGCAATCAACGCCAAAGTCCCTGAACCGGCACTCGATGCCAGCACCCGCCACGCCTTTATCGGTGTGCTGGATGAGCCCTCAGACCTGCGCAAGGTCATTGAGCAACATCACCGCGCTGATGAGGAAGCAGAGGTTCAGACCCTGTTGGGTGAAGCGGCCCTGCCAACCATCATGAAGACGCCGATCCATGATCATGCGTATACATTGGTTGAAGAAATGCGCCGTCGCGGTAAGGACGTTGGCGGGCTGGATGCCTTCATGCAGGAATACGAACTTTCCAATCAGGAAGGTCTGGTGCTGATGTGCCTGGCGGAAGCCTTGTTGCGCGTACCCGATGCACACACTGCCAGTCAGTTGATCAAGGACAAGCTGGGTGAGGCGGACTGGGAAGGCCATTTGGGTCAGAGCGGCTCGCTGTTCGTCAACGCCTCGACATTGGCGTTGATGCTGACGGGGCGGGTAATAACACTCGACCGCGATGTCACGGGGAATGTGGGGTCCTATCTGCAACGCATGATTTCGCGTAGCGGTGAGCCTGTTATTCGTCAGGCCATGACACAGGCCATGAAGATCATTGGTCGGCAATTCGTTATGGGCCGAACGATTGATGAAGCCTTGAAGCGTGCACGCAACGTTGAGAAAAACGGCTACCGACATTCCTATGACATGCTGGGCGAGGCTGCGTGTACCGAAGCTGACGCGCTGGCCTATTTGGAAGCCTATTCAACGGCTATTGCGGCTATTGGTGCGGAAAGTGCAGGACGTGACGTAATCGAAGCACCCAGTGTTTCAGTAAAACTGTCAGCCCTGCACCCGCGTTACGAAGAGGCCCAGCGTGTCCGTGTCATGGATGAATTGGTGCCGCGATTATTCAGGCTGGCGCGTGAGGCCAAGGCGCACAACATCGCGCTGTGCGTGGACGCCGAAGAGGCCGATCGTCTGGAGCTGCAACTCGATGTCATGGAGGCCGTGTTGGCTATGCCTGAGCTGGCTGGCTGGGATGGCTTCGGGCTGGCATTGCAGGCCTATCAGAAACGTGCGTTCTACGTGATCGACTGGCTTGCTGATCTGGCGCGTCGTCATGACCGCCGCCTGATGGTGCGGTTGGTCAAGGGAGCGTACTGGGACAGCGAGATCAAGCTCGCCCAGGAGCAGGGGTTTGATGGTTATCCGGTATTTACGCGCAAGGTATCAACCGACGTTTCCTACATTGCGTGCGCACGCAAGCTGATGACTTTGCGTGATGTGATTTACCCACAATTCGCCACCCACAATGCGCATACACTGGCCACGGTGATGGAACTGGCCGGTGACGCGCGAGATTTTGAATTCCAGTGCCTGCACGGTATGGGCCATCCGCTTTATGATCAGGTTGTTGGCACTGCGCCCGAGGCCGTGGCGTGTCGCATTTATGCCCCGGTGGGCTCACACGAAGATTTGTTGGCCTATCTGGTGCGCCGCCTGTTGGAAAATGGTGCGAACTCGTCCTTTGTTAATCGCATTGTTGATGAAGCTGCACCCATCGACGATATTATCGACGATCCATGGACCCGTTTGGCAGGCATGCCGAGTAAGCCACATCCACATATTGCCTTGCCATGTGACCTGTACGGCGCAGACCGCAAGAACGCACAAGGTCTCGACATCAATGACGGGGCTACATTGCGAACCTTGCAATCATCCATGATGGCGGTCCCCCATAGCTGGCAGGCCGGGGTGTCTGGCAACGAAGGCACATCGCGCAGCGTGATGTCGCCCGCCGATCACCGTGATGTGGTCGGAACGGTGTACGAAGCACGCGCAGTTGATGTTGAGCATGTCATTACGCGCGCGGTTGGCGCCGCGCCCGGGTGGGATCGCACCCCGGCCGTTGAGCGCGCAGCATGTCTCGAACGCACAGCGGACCTGATTGAACATCATACGCCCGAGCTGCTCGCACTGTGTGTGCGTGAGGCCGGCAAGACGCTGGCAGACAGTGTGCCGGAAATCCGTGAAGCCGTGGATTTCTGCCGTTATTACGCAGCACGCGCACGCGTGGATTTTGCCGAACCCATGTTGATGCCCGGGCCGACCGGTGAGTTGAATGAACTGAGCCTGCATGGGCGCGGCGTGTTCGCCTGTATCAGTCCATGGAATTTTCCATTGGCGATTTTCCTGGGGCAGGTCTGCGCGGCGCTGGCTGCCGGTAACGCGGTGATTGCCAAGCCTGCCGAACAGACACCATTGATTGCTGCGCGTGCAATTGCATTGCTGCATGAGGCCGGTGTGCCGCAAGACGTGGTGCAGTTATTACTCGGTGATGGCCCCACGGTGGGCAAACCACTGATCGATGATCCACGCATATCGGGCGTTGCCTTTACCGGCTCGACGCAGACAGCACGCATTATCCAACTCGCTTTGGCAAACCGTCCCGGCCCAATTGTACCGCTGATTGCCGAGACAGGCGGACAGAACACCATGATCGTGGACTCTTCTGCATTGCCTGAACAGGTCGTCGGTGACGCTGTATTTTCGGCATTTCGCAGCGCGGGGCAGCGTTGTTCGGCGTTGCGTGTCCTGTTTGTCCAGGACGATATCATGGACACAGTGACCACCATGCTGGCGGGCGCGACCGAGGAACTGCGGGTTGGCGACCCAGCATTGCTCAGCACAGATGTTGGTCCCGTGATCGACGCCGAGGCTAAAGCATTATTGGAACAGCACGCTGCGCGCATGGAACGTGAGGTAACGCGGTTGTGTCAGGTAACATTGGGGGCAGGGTGCGAAAACGGTTCCTTCTTTGCACCGCGTGCTTACCGCATTGATCGCCTCGATCAGCTTGAGCGTGAGGTCTTTGGCCCCATCCTGCACGTCATCGGCTATAGCGCGGATCGTCTCGATCAGGTGGTCGATGCCGTCAACGATACGGGGTACGGGTTGACCCTTGGCGTTCACTCGCGGCTCGATAGCACCATTGAGCGCGTTCGGGCCCGTGCGCGGGTCGGCAACTTGTATGTTAATCGCAATATCATCGGCGCGGTTGTCGGCGTGCAGCCGTTCGGCGGCGAGGGCCTGTCGGGTACAGGCCCCAAGGCTGGCGGACCGCGTTATCTACACCGCTTTGCAACCGAGCGCTCTTGCAGCATCAACACCACGGCCTCAGGCGGCAATGCGGCGCTCATGTCGTTGGGTGAAGACGCCATATCGTAGAGCTGTCGTTGTCGCGGCAATAAATTTGCGCTATAGAGCAGCCCATGAAAATTCGTTACGCCATACTTGGACTGTTTTTGGCTGCGCCCATGCTGGCCGCATGTGCTGAGGCCCCCTATGTCTATAAGGCGGAGGAATACGATCGCTCGAGTGAGTATTTTGCCAGCGAGCCAGACGATATTTCAGACGTGATCATCTGTTACAGCAGTTCAAATGCGACCCCGGCCCAGGTGTTGGAACTGGCGCAGGCGCGTTGTGCGCAATATGGCAAGACGGCGCGTTTCGAGACGCAGGATTACCTGTCGTGTCCGCTCAGCACACCTGTATCGGCACGCTTTTTCTGCGAAATCCCGGCGCAAAGTGGGTATTCCTACTAATTTAAGGCGGTGTGCCATATCCTCATCAGGTTAGCGCGTGTATCGTGCATGTTCGCCTTTTCCCATTGTTCTGCTATAGTCACCGGCGCTGTCGAAAAAGCTACAAGTTAAAAATACCCTCAAGAACGTGAGGGCCAAGAGAAACAATCGGAGGAGAAACTCCATGAAGATAGCCAAAGCAGCAGTTGTTGCCGTTGCCCTGATGTCAGGCGCATGCAGCAATATATCCAATGAAGATGCCGGTGCATGGACCGGTGCCGTGATTGGCGGCCTGGCTGGTGGCTGGGCTGGTGCACAGTTCGGTGGCGGTACGGGCCAGATGGTCTTTACCGTGCTCGGCGCATTGTCTGGCGGGATGACCGGTTATGAAACCGGGCGCAGCTTGATGGTTGCTGATCGTCAGTCCTATGACCGGGCCGTGGCCGAAGCGCTCGATGCACAACACGGCAGCACACAGGCTTCGTGGGAAAATCCCGAGACGGGTAACAGTGGGCTGATCCGCATGGGTCAGTCATTTAGCAATGCCAACGGCGAGGACTGCCGTCAGTTCCGCTCTACTGTGGCTTTTTCTGATGCGGTGCTCAGCGGCCCCGGTGCGGCATGTCGTGCACAGGGCGGGCAGTGGACACTGGTCGCCGACGCTTTCCAGTAATACCCCCCCCAAATCATGGCTGTAAGGGTAAGGGATCATTGATGAAGTGGCTGGTGTTGAGCGCGTTGGGCGGATACCTGCTTGTCGTCGCGCTGGTTTACGTATTCCAACGATCCCTGATGTACGCGCCAGGTGGTGCAACGGCTTCGCCATCGCAGGCCGGTGTTGCGGAGATGGCTCCGCTAACGCTACGCACGGCGGATGCTCTCGATATCGTGTCCTGGTATGGCGCGCCGTCGGCGACGGGGCCTGTGGCTGTCATCTTTCAGGGCAATGCCGGTGCACTGGCTGATCGTGGGTTTAAGGCCCGCGTGTTTCTCGATGCCGGGTTTGGTGTACTGCTGGTTGGCTACCGTGGTTACAGCGGTAATCCGGGCAAACCCAGCGAAGCCGGTCTGTACGCCGATGCACGTGCAGCGCTTGATTATCTCAGGCAACAATCCATCGATCCGCAGCGCTGCTTGTTATACGGCGAATCCCTTGGCACGGCACTGGCCGTACAGATGGCTATGGAGGTTGCGCAGGACGGTACAGGGCAGGGCGTTGGTGCCGTGGTCCTGGAAGCGCCTTTCAGCAGCATGGCGGCTGCGGCAAGCGTTCACTATCCGTGGTTACCTGCGCGTTGGCTTGTCCGCGATCGCTATGATTCAATCCAAAAAATACGAGAGATTGCGGCGCCGCTTCTGCTGATTCATGGCGCGCTTGATCGCACGGTACCGTACGCTCAGGGGCGCTCACTCTACGATACAGCCTTGCAACCAAAGCAGGGACTGTGGCTCGAAGACGCCGGGCACAATGACGTTTTTGAGCATGGCACGGGTGCGGCCATGTTGGCCTGGATCCGTGAAAACACAGACCTGTTCAATCTGCGCTAAACAGCGCCGCAATATACCCCACCCAAAATGCCTCTATCGCGCTGTGAGTAACGGTTTAACCTTGTTTTGATTATGGTTAAAATATTGACTCTTTGTTGCGGCCCCGGTACGTTCCGAGTGTACGACTGTATATTGCGGTTAAGTGCGCGTATTGCGCGTGGATGCTGCGTGAGTTTTAGTGCGCCTGCCGGTCACGTTTTTACGTGGTTGGTCTGGTGTCAGGATTGGGTAAACGGGTATGGCATTGATTGCCAAAACATTAGCAGGGACTGCCGCTCAGAGTGTAGCGACGAACCGTCCCGCGCAAGCTCCGCGCGGCGGCTCGTCCAGCAATCTGATGGGCCCTGTTGATTCTGTTAGCCCGCCGTCTGGTTCCGCACTGGGTGATGGCAGCTTCTCGGCTATTGTCGGGCAGGGCGAGCAAGACCTCTCACAACACTTCGCGTCTTCTTCGCATCGCCGTCAGGAAGAAGAACTACCCAATCCACAGACCGGCTTTATTGAAGTCAACTCGGCCAGCTTTGCCAGCTTACTGGAATTGCGCGACACACTTCCCGGTGGAGAACTTGAACGCGGCAGTGACACGAATGACCGCTTTGCCGGGAAGCTCGTGGGTAAGGCCGTGGCTATTTATGAAAACAGTATTGAGATCGTTTCTGGCACGCGTGATTTGCGCGGCGAAACAATCAGCTTAGTGCTTTAACATCGCTGCCGTCGGCACCTCGGATACACTTTTAGCTAAATTTTAATAAATTTACCTCTGTGTGAGCGTCATCACATACAGGCATGATGATATTGAATATCATATCGCTCGTGATTGACGATATTTTGAATATCCTGGGCGTAAAAACATGAGCATTGGTAGCGTTTTAACAACGGCGCAGACGGGCTTGCAGAAAAGTGCACGTAGCGTGCATCTCGCCGCGAACCGCATCGCCCGTGCGCCTCTGCACAAAGTTGCGCAGCGTGGTGTTGAGCAATCGGCCGCGACGTTGCTCAACGTCCGTAGCAATGCCAAACCACAATCCGTATCCGAAGAATCCCTGATCGAACCGATCATGGAGATGAAAAAGGCGCTTGCATCGTACAAGACCAGCGCTTCACTGATCCGCACGGCCGACGAAATGTCTGACACGCTGGACCGCACGTTCTCAAGCAAACACTAGAGTTTGCATGACTCCCATGTGCTTGCGCGACTTAATTCACTATAATTCTTGTTGACCTTACGGGGCCCATGTTTGTGTATGTGTGTACATGAACGTGCGTTATTTACCGTATGAGCCAAGACAATAGCTGAGGACATTTATGCCCACCGACGTCAAATCCGCTTTTGACATCGCTTTCTGGTTTTCCGATACCGCCTTGAGCGAGAACGAGTACCTGCAACCCCAGAAATTGCAGCGACTGCTGTTTATTGCACAGGCGTATTATTGCGTCGCCTATCCCAAGCGTAAGTTGATGCCAGCCGTATTCGTCGCAGACGAAATGGGACCGGTTGAGCCCAATGTCTTTCTGGCATTTTCCAAAGGACGCCCTGACCTCGACGTGGAAATTTTCCTGCCCCACGATGTCGATACCTTTTTGGTCAGTATCTGGCGGCGCTTCGGCAGCTATACGATGGAACGGCTGGATGACGTCACCAATGAAACCCTGGCCTATAAACAGGCCCGGCTGCGTGGCGATCGTAGCGAGATTACCCTTGATGCCATGCAGATTTCCTTTTCGCGCGGTGAAACCAGCCCTGTTGTTGAGTCCGTATTACGCCCCAAGGTCATGCGCACCCAGAGTGGCAAGCAGGTCATTGTCAAAGCCTGGACCCCGGGCGGTAAAAAAACATAACGATATCACTACAATTCTAGTCAGTTGCGTTACGCGCGTGTGTCCTTACAATGAGTTCATAAGCGTGCATAAAAGCACGCGTCATAAATGACAAAATCGATCCAACCAGCCAGGGAGGCTGCCCCATGTTCACGTTTCATAAATTCGTAAAAACCTTACCGCTCGCTGTTGCTCTTGGCGCATTGGCACTGAGCGCCCCCGCGTCTGCCAAGGTTGAAGGCGATACCATTATCTTTGGTGCCGCAGTGTCATTCACCGGCAAATACTCCACCAACGGCAAGCACACAAAAAACGGCTACGATCTTGCTGTTGCGCGCATCAACGAAAAGGGCGGCGTCAGTGTTGGCGGCAAGACCTATAAGGTTGCCGTTCAGTACTATGACGATGAATCAACCCCGGCTCGTGCCGCACAACTGGCCGAACGTTTGATCCTGCAGGACGGCATCAAGTTCATTCTTGGCCCATATGGCTCAGGTCTGACCAAGGCTGTTGCCCCGGTTACCGAGAAACATAAAATTCCCATGGTGGAAGGCAATGGCGCATCGCGTTCGCTTTTCAACAAGGGCTACAAGTATCTGTTCGCCGTGCTCTCGACCTCGGAACAGTACCTTGCTGAATCGGTCAATCTGCTGGCTCAAAAATTCAAGGAAGCTGGCAAAGATCCTTCTAGTGCTAAAGTCGCCATTGTCGTGGAAAATGATCCGTTTTCCGCAGACATCCGCGCCGGTGTCATGGATGACGCCAAAAAACACGGTATGAAGATTGTTATCGATGACAAGCTACCCAAGGAAATGAGCGACATGACTGTGTCGCTGACCAAGGTCAAAGCCCTGAAGCCTGACCTGCTTGTGGTATCGGGACATTCCAAGGGTGCCGTGCTTGCTGTAAAACAAGTCGACGAAATGAAGGTCAAGGTTCCCATGCTGGCCATCACCCATTGTGAATCCGCTGATGTGATCGGGAATTTCGGTGCCGCTGCAGAAAACACCCTGTGTGCTACGCAGTGGACTGAAACCATGACCTATAACGATAGCGATTTCGGCACGGCCATGGATTACTACAACGACTTCAATACAGCTTATGGCTACTACCCGCCGTATCAGGCTGCTGAATCCACCGCTTCCGTGCAGGTCTATGTCGACGCTATTGAGCGTGCAGGATCGTTTGACACTGAAGCTATCCGCGACGCGCTGGCTGCAACGGACCTGAAGACTTTTTATGGTGCCGTCAAGTTCACGGCAGCAGGCAACAATATGGCGAAACCCATGGTGTTGCGTCAGGTTCAAAACGGCAAGTACGTGGCCGTGGCTCCGACGAAGTTCGCTTCTGTACCCGTCGTTTACCCACGCCCCTAGACCAAGGACTGTTTGATGTGAAGGGGCCGCGCCGGCATGTGTCGCGCGCGGCCCTTCATATCGATTTTTAAAATATGGATAATCTCGAACTTCTTTTCATAGCACCGGCATTCTCGGTGCAATTGCTCATCAACGGACTTTTGGTCGGTGCGATTTTTGCGCTGGCGGCCTATGGCATGGCACTGGTCTGGGGTGTTATGAACATCATTAATATCGCCCAGGGCGAATTCGTCATTCTGGGCGGATATGTAACATACATCTTGTTGCAATTCGGTATCCATCCGGTCCTCGGTATCCCGTTATCGTCTGCCGCCTTATTCATTGTTGGTTGGCTGGTCTATAAAACCGTAATTGTTCGGGTGGTCGAACGCGACCTGTTTACGTCTATTCTGGCCACGTTCGGTATCAGTATCCTGATGCAACAGTTAATGAACCAGTTGTTTGGCGCTGATGTGCAAACTGTAGACCCCGGTCTCGGCACCTTCTTCATGCTTGACGATATGGTTTCTGTAAACTTCGTCAAAGTACTGGCTTTCATTATTGCGCTTGTGGTCGGGGCCGCGTTGATGGTGTTCCTGAAAAGCTCGCGTATGGGACAGGCAATTCGTGCCACGGCGCAAAATGCGCGTGCCGCACGTATTCTTGGGATTGATACGGACAAGGTCTATGCAACGACTTATGCGCTTAACGCTGCGATCTGCGGCGCGGCAGGGGCACTGGTTGCCATGACCTGGGTTATCCAACCGTTTATTGGTCTTGCGTACACGGTGCGGTCTTTCATGATCGTGATTATCGCCGGTCTGGGTAACGTGGCGGGGGTTATCGCTGCGGGCATGGGGCTTGGCGTGGCGGAAAATTTCGCCGGGTTTATTCTTGGTGCTGAATTCCAGACTGCATTTGTTTTCTCATTACTGGTCGTTATTTTGCTGCTGCGCAGCTGGCGACTGAAACGTCAACGTAAGGTGCTGCAATGAACCGGCGCATACTTCTGTTTATCGTGCTGGGTGCATTGGCTTTGTTTGCGCCGATGTTATTACCGGCCATGAAAACCCAACTGGCGTTTCTATTGGTCATGGTGACCTTCGCTTTAACGTGGGACATTATGGGCGGCCAGATGGGCTATAACTCATTCGGCAATATTGTGTTTTTCGGCGTTGGCATGTACGCCACAGCCGTAGTTCAACGCGATATGTTTTTTACGGCCGAGGAATACGAAACAATCGCCGGGGCGATCAACGCTATCAGTGCGGGGGACTATCTGGGCGGTCTGTTTCTTGGACTCGCGGTTGCTGTGGTGATCTGTGTTTTACTGGCGGCGATCCTGGGATCAGGTATTTTGACCCTGCGTGGTCATTATTTTGCCATTTGCTCGCTGGGGCTTAGTATTGCTGCGGCTGAAATTGCCGCTGGTACGGAATACATTGGCGCAGGCTCGG
>CBFCYM010000013.1:0-59780 GCA_965602485.1 uncultured Rhodospirillales bacterium
TCGTCAGGCTCATAACCTGAAGGTCGTCAGTTCAAATCTGGCCCCCGCAACCAAATATATCAACGCCTTAGAGAGAAATCTCTAAGGCGTTTTTTATTGCAGGGCTACCTTGGGGCTACCTAGAACCGCCCTATTTAACTAATAACAGATAACGCAGATTTCCTATGGAGGGAGGTTGATAAAGAGTGAAATTGCATTACGGTTTATGTGATCTAAAGAATGGGTTCGCTTCACAGAAGAACAGCTTCTACTCTTGAATGAGGGCAACTTAGGGGGCAGGCCAATAATAGTGGAAATTGTTAATTTGAAATATAATACAAGCAAGAATGGATTTTGTAGATGCTGAACAAATTATTGAAAATTGTTGAATTCGTTTTCAGACTTCTTCCTTGGGATGTGCGGATGCGTATCAATTGGCGCTTCAATGAAAAGTACGAGCCAGTCTTCACAGCACATAATGGGGAAGGTAAGGCTATTTTGTTCTCTTGTCCGAGCAGAAAGGCACACTTTCGTGCAAGAACCTTATTGTCCAAAGAGCCCGATACGATTGAATGGCTAAAGGGCATGAAGGATGGTGATGTGTTTTGGGATATTGGCGCAAATGTGGGTGTTTACACCCTTTTTGCTGCGGCTAATCACGTAAAGGTCTACGCTTTTGAGCCTGAATCTCGAAATTATTCGCTCCTAAGCGAAACGTGTTCCTAAACGGATTTCATAACGTGGTAAATGTGTTGCCCATAGCTTTTAGCGACACGACTGGTGTTTCTGAAATGATCCTCTCATCATTGGAATTTGGTGGGTCAGGCCATACGGTGACTTCCCAGCCCCAAAGCGACCGTGGAGGATTCGAGCAAGCAGTCATTTCATACAAGATGTCAGATTTTGTTAGAGATTTTGATTGCGCTCTCCCTACCCACATCAAAATCGATGTTGATGGAACGGAAACAGACATTTTAAGGCATGCGAATCAAGTGCTAGCCTCCCCAAGGTTGCGATCTGTTATTGTGGAGATCAATGATGGGCAGGAGGAAATTTTAGGGATGTTTGAAAAACACGGACTTCAGTTGAAGTCAAAACACAAACAAAATCACATTTTTGAGCGGGTTTAATATCAATGCAAAAGACAGATTTAATACTTGATCATATTATTCAAAGATTAAAAGGGGCGGAGATTAAGGAGACGCCTTTTCCGCATTTCTTTATCGAAAAAATTTTCCCACAAGAATTTTATGAACGAATTTTGCATAACATGCCTGATCCATCTGCTTTAATTGCAACTGCATCAGGGTGGCCATTCAAAGAAGATAATTATCACCGGCTAAATCTATCACAGGATTTGGATTTATTGTCCGGTGATACGAAGCAGTTTTGGGTCGAGGTCAGAGAAGTTATGCAATCCCCAAGACTATCGCATGCGGTCGTTAAGTTCTGTTCTCGATATGTGATGCAGCACCGAAACGTATGGTCAAGGTTGAAGGTTAAAGCTCTACGTAATTATGAAGCCAATTGCACCCTGCACCGCATAACAGGTGAATATGAGCTTAAAGTTCATACAGACGCCCGAAGAAAGATTGTTGCACTTTTGTTCAATCTTCCAGGGGACGAGACGTCTTGCAACTTTGGAACAGGGGTCTATGTGCCAAAAGAGAGAGGGCTGACCGACACTGGTAGAGGAAACTTTGAATTTGATGATTTCGATCGAGTCTACAGATCGCCATTTAAAGAAAATACACTATTTGGGTTCGTTAAAAACGATTACTCTTTTCACGGGGTAGAAAAAATACCTGCTGCTATTCAGGGAAGGGATGTTCTTCTCTACAATATCAATATAGCTAAGTGATACAGTGTATTAGTTCCGACCTTATCTGACACCGCTCCATTGCAGGAACGAGGGTCACCGGTTTTGATGGTGGTGCAAGCCCACCCATCGAAACACAATTGAAAGGTAACCCTCATGCTACAGAGTAATTAGAAAATCATTCGTCATAAAGTCTGCCTTCTCAATCTTGCAGAAGAATTAGGTAGCGCCTCACGAGCCTGTCAGGTCATAGGGTAATGCCCCCGTAAATTAACGGTCCGCAAAAGTAGAATTTTCTCGTAATTTGAACGGAGGAGATTCCCCATGAAAAAGTCACGTTACACAGACAGCCAGATCATCAACATTCTGAAGCAGGCGGAGGCCGGAGCGAAGGTTCCCGATCTCTGTCGAGAGCACGGTATGAGTGATGCTACATTTTATAAATGGCGAGCCAAATACGGCGGCATGGATGCTTCGCTTATGACGCGGATGAAGGAACTTGAGGCCGAGAACAACCGCCTTAAAAAGATGTATGCTGACGTCCAGCTCCAGAATGATGTGATCAAGGAGGCCATGGCAAAAAAGTGGTAAAGCCGTCCCGGCGTCGCGAGATGGCAAAGGTTGCTGTCTGCAAGGGGCGGCTGAGTATCAGAGCAGCCTGTGAGGCCTTCACGATCAGTGAGACGGGTTATCGGTATCAGCCAATATTGAGTGATGAGAATGCGGTCATTGCTGATTGGCTAATGGTGCTGACCAGTCGCCAGCGCAACTGGGGTTTCCAGTTATGTTTTCTGTACCTGCGCAACGTGAAAGGCTTCAAATGGAACCACAAACGGGCTACAGGATATACCGTGAACTGGAGCTGAACCTGCGGATCAAGCCGAAGAAGCGGCTGTATAGGGAAAAGCCGGATCCGCTTCATGTGCCGAAAACGATCAACGAAGTCTGGTCGATGGATTTTATGCACGATCAACTTATGGATGGGCGCACTTTTCGAACATTCAATGTGATTGACGACTTCAATCGCGAGGGGCTTGGGATCGAGGTTGATTTTTCACTGCCAGCACCGCGTGTGATCCGCGCTCTGGATCGAATTATCGAATGGCGTGGATGGCCACTGGCTATTCGGTGTGACAATGGGCCTGAATATATCAGTGCATTGCTCGCGACCTGGGCGGAGAACCGTGGCATTGGACTGCAATTTATCCAACCCGGTAAGCCACAGCAAAATGCTTACGTGGAGCGCTACAATCGGACGGTCAGATATGACTGGTTGAACCAGTATCTGTTTGAAACAATCGAAGACGTTCAGGAGGCCGCTACCGCATGGCTCTGGACATACAACAATGAAAGACCCAATATGGCACTCGGTGGCATAACACCAATGCAAAAACTGGCTACGGCAACGTCCATAGCCGCTTAATCGATTCTACTCAAAAAGGCCCCTAATAAGGGGGGTATTACCATAGGGCTGTCAGATCGGGTCTGATCTACTACACGTTAGCCTTCTTTATCGCTCTAGCCGCAGCACTACGTTTCCCCAGCTCTGACATCGTTTGTCTGATCATTTCCTTCTTTAGTTCCTCATCCGTTAAAGCCGCTAGCGGCTGTTCTGTAGTTTTCTCCTCTTTAACAGTGTATAATGTGAACGGTGCTTCAACGGTTGATTGGACCGTTGCCTCCACCGCTGGCTCAACGGTATCCCACGGTAGGTCAACGGTGTCGGGAGCCGTTGAATATTCAACGTATAACGGCCCATCAGGCGGTTCATAACCGTCTTCAACGGTCTCGGAACCGCTCTCTTGCTCTTCTTTTTTCTCGGACAGGATATTATAGACCGCATAGCCTATGGCCCCTGCGCCCAGTATGACGAGGCCTGCCGGGGTAGTGATCAACGGTAACAGTCCGCCTAAGAGTGCTCTTACATTCATTTTCTTCATCCTTCGTGTTGGCGTTCCGCCGTTCCCCGCCCTAGGGGGCGGAACGATGGAACGGGAGTTGTTCACATTGAGATTTGTTCCTGAGACTTCTTCTTCCACCGGCATACGGTAGATTTGGAGACGCCCAGCTCTTCGCCGACTTCAGACATGGACATGCCTTCCTTGAGTAAATTGATGGCTCTCTGTCCTGACAGGTCTCCCGCTTCCCATGCCCACTGCAATACGCCATCCACCGTCTTGAGCGTTGCTTCTATGTCTTGGGTATCGAACGCACCCATATGACGGGATTTGGTGTAACGGATCATCATGCGGGTATCGTCCGTACCCTGCAGGAAGTCGTCTGGCCTCTTGAGTTGGATCACGATATCCATCACGTCTTCTTTCTTGTGGCTGCCGCGCTGTTTCCCTTCCTTGTTGGCGTGATGGATAAACACCACGGCGACACCGTTCTTTCTAAGCTGCACGGCCCATTCCTGTACGGGCGACCAGCTATCACCCTCATTCTCATGTCCGGTACGAACGAAGGTGGAGATATTGTCGATGAAGACCACCTTGGGATTAACGGCTTTTACCAGTTCATCGATCTCAAGCCTTCCAGTTGGCATGCCGATATCAGGGATATGATCCGTTAAATCCTGACAGTCTGGCGTGAAGATGGAGAGAGTTTCCTTGGTAGGTTTCCCCTTGGTGAGTTGTCTTAACCGTTCCTGCATAGCGGTCGCCTGCATCTCTCCATCCAGATAGAGCACAGGGACGGGTTTATCGGCTTTGTAACTGAGGAACTCTCCACCGTTTGCCAGCGCAACGGCACAGGACAGGCAGAAGAACGTTTTGCCAATGCCGCGATCCGCGAAGATCATGTTGATGGAGCCTTCCGTCAGCCAAGGAGAGAGGAACGTCTCCCTCTTTGGGAGTTGGATACGGCTGAAGTCATTCACACTAATCAGCTTGTGCTTATGCTTGGTGACGAGAAAGTGCCAAGCAGAGGGGACAGGTTCCGAGTTGGTTTCCAGATAGCGCTGCAGAATCGCCTTTGCGGTCTCTCTGTCCGGATGCTCCCGAAGATCATCAAATTCATTCCAGTCCGATAGCTCAGGAATGGTTTTAAGGTAATCGCAAACGTCTGCTTTCTCACAGACCGGGAACCGTACAAGTTTGATCTCTGCAAGGTTCCTGAAGGCCTTGATCCTGCGATAGACGTTATAGGCGTATTTAAGGCCCGCTTCGTCATTGTCGGGCAGGATGTAGATATACGCTGCTTCCTGTATGGATGACCAGTCCGCCAGATTGACCTGTCCGCTCCCACCAAGACTTGTGACGGCTTGAAGTCCAAGACCATGAAGCGCAGAGGCACATTTCTCTCCCTCGACTGTGAAGACAGGCAAGGCATAGTCAGTGACGCTTTCCAGACCGTAAATTCGGTATTCGTCCGGCATGTCCTCAGGGATACCTGGCTGATCATTGCCCTTGAAGTAGGGTATGATCTGTTTCCCCGGCTTTGAGTCGCCAAGCTCCTCTTCAAGGCGGACAACGTGACCTACCGTGTGCCCATCTCTTGTTCTGTACAGCCACTTCATCACCGTGCGCATCGAACGTCCTCCTTAAGCTGGGTGAAGGCTTGCCTGAAGCCCATGTGGTTGGATTTCATGTGGAAGGCGATAATGTCTCCGCCGTTCTCACCGCATGAGAAGCACTTGAAGGCTCCCGTAAACCTGTTCACGACGAACGAGCCCGGTCTCTTGTCATTGTGGAACGGGCATAAACCGTTCCATAGATGCCAGTGTTTTCCGGTGTGCTTGCCGAATGAGCCGTTGAGGTGCGAACCGTAGTACCGTTCCGGCAACAGTTCAGCTTTGAGCATGTCAGGGGTGTAGGTCATGTCATCACCTCGCCATGAAGGCGGGAAGTGATGAAGGCCTGCACGTCCTCTTCACGGTAACGGACAAGACGCCCGGATTTAACGTAGGGAAGGTTGTAGCGCTTAGTTGCGCGCCATACGGCGAGAGTGCCAACGGAGACGCCTAGAATCTCCGACACTCTTTCCTTGGTCAAAAGAACTTGATTCATTTTCGATTACCTCAGATTTATTAAATGCCACGAACACAGCGTTCGTTGGCTCTGAGACAATCAAGTATGTTGAATTAAGCGGAAGCTGTAGGTTCAAACTGCTGTCCAATTTCTGAACAGCAAAAACTACCTAATCCAATTCGAGTAGGGAGTAGCGTTCCTTGTTAGGAAATTCATCGATCGCATCACAGATCACTTTGAACAAATCGTTCGGTATTGAGATGGAAATTCTTTGGCCGTGAACGGTGCAAGAGATCATTTTCAAGATCGCCTTCAGGATATTCGCAAAATCGCCGTCCCTGTATTTCTTGGGCTCAATGCCTAGATTGCTGAGCTCTCTTGCTAGTTCTTCCGCCAAGACTTGCCGCATGTCGTGTGGTGTGAATGCTGGCTTTGAGCTCCTAATATTCTCTAGAGCAGTCTCATACACCTCCAATGCCAAAGTTGCGTTACAATGAAGGGCATAGAGTGGATCAGCGCATCCTGTATCAGACATTTTAACGATAAGTGCATTTGAAACGTGCATTTCGGTTATTTCAGATGTGCCACTCTCCAATAACTTCTTCAATTTAGTTATATGCTTTGTGAGAAGGTTCAATTCTTTTTGCATGGCAGTGATTGAAGGTGTTGTTGCATGGATAAAAGCCTTGTTCCTCAAGAAGGTAATTAGATAGTCGAGGGTATCGTCAAATTCAGGTGTCGTTTCTTTGCCAATAATCTCTACGATTTTTGTTCTTAGGTTTTTGAACTCTTCTTCCTTTGGTGCGAACGCAGCCATTGATTCTCTAAAAGAGATAACGGTTCCATCCGCTTTTATGTAGTTGATTTGTTTCTTTTTGCTCATCCGTTCTTTCTTTCAGATAGCATCATCATTGCTGCCGTCGCCGTATCGATGGATGCCCTTACAGGGTCATTATGCAATCTGGCATAGACCTGTGTTGATTGTTGCGACCTGTGGCCTAATGATTTTCCAATGATCTGCAGGCTGGCTCCCGAAATCGCCTGATAGCTTCCGAAAGTGCGTCGGATATCATGAAGTCGTATATCCATGAGGCTTGTTGGCAACTCAATCTTCCGCTTGGTCGCTTCCTTTTCAACGAACTTATACAGACTTCCGATATCATTATCCGTGGGGAGCGTTTGTCTTGCTGTTTCTATCAAGGCGGAAAGGATTTTATTTTGCGACCATGCATCGATGGTGGCTCGTTGTTTGATGCGTATCCAAGCCTTCTTGGGATCGACTAAATGACCCTGCTTGCTGGTCTCGCTGGGAAAGACCCAAGGGTTGGCATTTGAAGACTTCAATCGTCTTTCCAAAATCTCTTCGGCCTTCATGGACAGGGGAATGGTTATAGGCTCACCGCTCTTGCTGTCCGGTATACGCCATGTCTTGTTGTGCCAGTCTACTTCTTCCCAGCGCATCTGCATGACGTTGGTCTTACGAGCGCCGGTAAAGAGCGATATATAGATATAATCCCGCGCTACCTCGTTGTGCTCTTCATCCAGTGCTCTCAGGAGCAACGGCATTTCATTCGGCAGGATATAGCGGTCCCGAGACTTCTCTTTGAACTTCTTGATACCCTGTGTCGGATTTACACCTTCCCAGCCCCATTCAATGGCCTTGTTGAACATGGACCTGATCCGTTCCAGCATGCGGTTGGCTTGGTACAGGCCATTGTTCTCCCTGAGCCGTAAGTGCAGGGTCTTGATCTCATACTTGCTGATATCCGAGATTTTACGATTGAACCACTGTGAAAGAAATTTATTGATCTCTCTCTCATCGTACTTCCACGATTTCTTCTCAACCTTGCTGTAGCGCTCCATATAAAGATCAAAGAGTTGCTTGAGCGTGATCTCCTTGCGTAGCCTGTTCTTTGTGACGTTTGGATTGTCGCCGCCTGCCAAGGCTCCCTTGGCTTTCGTTGCATCCCTGCGAGCATTCTCAATGGTCATGTCGGGGAACGTTCCCAGCGTCACACGGACAGGCCTTCCTTGGTGTTTCTGGTAGAGTTGGAAGGTCTTTTGGCCGTTGGCCGTCACGCGGATGATGAGACCCTTCACCCTTGAGTCCTTAAACGAATGCCGCTTGCCTTGTGAGGGCAGGGGAAGCGTTGCCAATATCGCCTTTGTGAAGTTGATCGTTTCGTTTGGGGCTACCATAGGGCTACCTATTTGCGTTAAATTCGCTATTCTGTAGCCATCATGATTAAACGAGTGAGAACAAAAAAGATATATAAAAGAATACGTTATTACACTTCATCTATAGTGGTTAATTATAGGACAGTTTGGCTCATAACCTGAAGGTCGTCAGTTCAAATCTGGCCCCCGCAACCAAATATATCAACGCCTTAGAGAGAAATCTCTAAGGCGTTTTTCTTTGCGTGGAAGCAATGTGGAGGCGGGCCTAAGTTCATCAAGATATCCAGGGTTACGGTGGGGCTTTCGGTGACAGTCTACTTAATGTCCGAAAATCTGAAAAGTAAACGGCCCAGCCACCCTGTTTTGGAATCCGTTATCCTTGACTTTTAGCAAAAATAGGTATATTATCCTCGATTGAATATATGCTTTTTTCCATTGTGAATATACGGAGAGGGCGGTCCCAAGCTATTGGTACCGTTCAGAATGTAGACATTTGTATCGCCGGGCTGTGAAATCGTTGGATTTTGGGCCATGTGGGGTTCAGGGGTCTGCAAAAGTCTACAGCGAATTTCTTCCAACACGTTGAAAACAAAGAAAACCCATCGGCGGCGCGTGTGGTTTGTCTGCAAAAGTCTACATTTTGTTTTAAATCAATGGGTTAAGCTGATGCGGTCGGGCGTTGTTTCCATGTTGGAAGGCTATGGCTGTTTTCTGTCATCTCTATAGCCAGTATGTTAAAAGCTTTCTAAACTCGTTCAGTCTATACGCAAATGGAACACGCCCATGCTCGCAATCGTTTCACCCGCCAAAAAACTTGATTTTACACCGCTTGAGCGTCCATTGGCGCACAGTGAGATGGTGTTCTCGCATGAAGCTTCCGAACTGGTTGAGAGTGCGCGCAAGCTAAGCCGTAGCGAGTTGCAGCGCTTGATGAAGCTGAGCGACAAGCTCGCCGAACTGAACTATCAGCGTTTCAAGGGGTATGCGGATCGCCCCACACGCGATCAGGTCAAGCAGGCCGTCATGGCCTTTGCCGGTGATACCTATACGGGCCTTGATGCGCCAACCCTTGACGACGGCGACCTTGCCTATGCGCAGGATCATTTGCGAATTTTGTCCGGATTATATGGACTCCTGCGTCCGCTCGATCTGGTGCAACCCTACCGCTTGGAGATGGGCAGTCGCCTGAACAATCCACGTGGCGCTGATCTCTATGATTTTTGGGGCGATGAACTGGCTGCCGCTATTGATGATGTGGTCGGTTCGCACGACGCGCCCGTGGTGGTTAATCTGGCGTCCAACGAATACTTCAAGGCGGCTCGGCCCAAGACCATGCAGGCGCGTGTCATCACGCCGGTATTCAAGGAAATCAAGAACGGTGAAGCCAAGGTGCTAGGGCTGTTTGCCAAGCGCGCCCGTGGCAGCATGGCGCGCTATATCATCCAGAATCGCATTGAGGCGCCCGACGGCCTGAAGTCTTTTGGCGAAGGCGGTTACGCTTACCGCGAAGATTTATCTGATCATGATAACTGGGTGTTTACCCGCGAACAGCCTTGATGCGCGATTAAAGCTTCTTCAGCCAGGCATCGAGCACCCCGGCGTCAAAGGCCTCGCCCTGGACCACGCGGGCCTCGGGCTCGGGTAATGGCCCAACCACAAGCATATACATAGGCTTGCCATTGATGTCGAAGGGTTCAACCGTACTGCCAGTGATGCTCAGGCGCTTGTGATCATTGCGTGCGTTCGCTTCTGATCGATTGCTGCTGAGCACCACCAAGTAACCCCCCTTTGTGGGAACCGATATCGCCATGGCCTGTGATTCGCTGGCTGCTTCGCCTATGGGTTCTGCTAACGGAGCAAGCGATGTCGCCTCAACGGGCATCGTAAAGATATCACTGCTCTGCGATGGTGCAGGCGCTTGGGTGTCTAATGGTGCAGGCGTCATATCGGACGGCACGAGCGTAGCGGGCGCAATATCGTTGGCGGCATCCAGGTCTATGGGTTGCACCATGACAGTATTATTATAGCTCTGGGCCGAAAGCCGCCCCATGGCGTGGAGCAGTCGGTAGACAGAAAGCCGGTGACGGTAATCAGCCGTGGTCAGGGCTGTGCGCACATTGAGCACTTCAAGCGCGGTATCGAGCACGTTGATGATGGTTTCCTTGCCCGTGGTCATCAGGGCGTAGCGTGCATTATAGGCTTCCAGCGCGATCGCCTCGGCTTCGTTCAGGGTAGACGATCTGTCTGCATCGGTCAGGGTTGAGTTCCAGGCCATGCGGACTTGTTCGGCAACCTCCAGTTCGCGTTGGTACAGAACCGATTGTGCGGCGGACTGGCGATGTGCGGCTGCCATTTCGGTGGCGCTTGTACGGTTCCCGTCGAACAGGTCCCAACTTAGCTTCAGCAATAACGTGCCTTCTTCTTCGCTTCCTGATCCGCCGTCATAGTCATTCTTGAAATCAACGGCCCCTTCCAGATCAAGTCGCGGATAGCTGGTTGCACTACCGACCAACCGCTGGGCACCGGCCATATCGATTGCCAGACGCGCACCTGACAGGGTGGTGTTATGATCGTGCGCATAATTAAGCGCGTCTTTCAGGTTCGGCGGTGTCATGGCCGTGGGCGCTATGGGGTCGTCCATGGAATGAATGTCAGGGGTGCGTCCGAACAGGGTCTGATAACGCACCAGGCTTTGGCGTCTGCTCCCATCAAATGAAATCAGGGTCTCGCGGGCTTGTTGCAGGCGTGCACGCGATTGCAGGGAATCTGCCAGCGTCATACGCCCGGTCTCGCGTTCGCCAGCTATAAAGTCAGTGATGTCCTGAACGATTTCCACGTGGCGTTGCGAGATGCCGACGAGCTTGTGTTGCAGGACAACATCCAGATAGGCCTGAATGCCTTGTAACAGCAGATTGTTCTGCGTGCTTTGCAGATCGGCATGACCAACTTGCTCATTGAGCTGACTGGCCTTGATGCGGTTCTGCGTGCCGTAGCCATCGAACAGGGTTTGGGTCACTGTCAGGCCAACTTGCTGGCGTATTTGGTCGTTTTCGGGCTGGTCTGTACGCTCAAAGCCGGTCTCGCCTGATCCGCTGACAAGGGGCAGGCTGTCGGCTTCGGCATAGGTGATTTCCGCACGTCGGGCATCGGCCTCTGACATGCTGGCTTTCAGAGATGGGTATGTGCTGAGCAGTACGTGGAGTTCATCAAGCAAGGGGCGCGCCTGAGCCGTGCTGGAATGCACGGCGGCAGCAAACATGCCACATGCTAATATCGATATCGTACGCAATGTTCTCACGTGTCTTGAAGCCTTCCGGGACGCAGATGTTTGATTATCCATCAAGCGCCTATTCTCTCTCTGTATTGCCCAAACCTACGAGAGGTTGTGCACACTCTGCGCCGATATGGTTAAATCGGCGTTAAGCATGTTGGCGCAATTGAGAAAATTCGGATTTTCCCGCGAAATTATCGTTCGCGAAAGGCGTCGTGACGAAGCTTCAGCAGCGGCTGGATGAAATACTGAAAAACCGTCCGCTCACCGGTGTGAATATCGACCTCGGCGCCCATGCCCGGACTGATCCACAATGGATTGCTGCTACTGCCCAGATATTGCCGTTCGGCCTGTACGACCACACGAAAATAAGCCGTGCCTTCGTCGTCTTTGTCCGCATCCGCGCCGATCAACGTGACGTGCCCATCAAGTGTTCCATAGCGCGTGAAGTCATAGGTCAAAATCTTGATTTTAGCGGGTTGGCCAAGCGTGACGTATCCACGGTCCTGAGGGTCCAGTTTGGCCTCGATCACAAGCTCTTCACGAACAGGGACGATTTCCATGATGGCTTCACCGGGGCGTACGACGCCGCCCAGCGTATTGTAGCGCATCTTTTTGACCACACCGTCAATGGGCGCACGAATGGTGGTGCGTTGCACCTGCGCGTCGGTGCTCGATAAGGTTTCGCGAATGCGTGATATCTGCCGTTCGATATCGCCGAGCCGTTCGGTCGCCTCGTTGGCATAGCGTTTGCGCACTTCATCGAGCCGTGCACCGGCCTCTTCGTGCTCGGCGCGGGCCTGTCGGGTTTCCGCCTGTAGGGTCGCGATCCCACCGCGCAATTGTTCGACGTCGCGTTGCAGGGCCAATTGTTCGGTTTTTGTGCCCATGCCCTGGGCCATAGCCTGTTCGGCAAGGGCAAGGTTTTGATCCGCAAGATAGAGATCGTTTTCCAGTGCCTGGCGCCGGGTTTTCAATGTATCAATGGCGAGAGCGCGCTGGCGGATTTGCTTTTTAACCACGGTCAGGGCACTTGCGATTTCAGCCTGCCTGGCATCAAAAGACTGGATTTCGCGTTGCACGTCGCTGGGGCGCCGTGCGCTTGCACCGGGATCAAACGATAGTGCCGAGGCATTGATTTCCGCGTGCCACGGCACACGTGCCAACAGAAAACCATCAAGCTCAGCCTGCAGTTCTTCAGGGTTATGGCGCTCCATGCCGAGCTCCAACCGCATAAGTGGCGCGCCACTTGTAACAGCGTCACCTTCGGCAACGAACAGTTCGCGGATGATGCCACCTTCAAGGTGCTGGACAACCTTGACCTTGCCCTGTGGGGCAACCTCGCCCGTGGCATTGGCGACCTCGTCAAGAGGTGTCATCCAGGCCCAGCTGATTACGGCAGCGATCAACAACATGATAATGCGCGATGGGTATAACCAGTGAGACCGCCGGTAGCGACCCGCAAGGGCAGCGAGCGCGCTCATGACCTTTTCCCTGTTGCCTTGCCGCTGCTTTTCTTTGCGTTCTGGTTCGCGTCGAACTCGGCAGCGGCGGCCTGTAGGTGGCTTAACACTTCAAAGGCAGGCCCGCCGCCCTTGATGCGCCCAGCTTCAAGTACAAGGATATGATCGCAAGCCTCGAGCAGCGTCATGCTATGGGTGGAAACAATGATGGTCTGGGACTGCGACAGATCTTTTAATGTCGTCACCAGTTCTTGTTCTGCTCGTGGGTCAAGATCGCTGGTTGGTTCATCAAGCAGCAAAATGGGACGTGTGCCGACCAGCGCACGCGCGATGGAGAGCCGTTGCCGCATGCCGCCTGACAGCATATCGCCATTTTCGCCGACGGATGAGGCATAGCCACCCGGCAGGTCCAGGATTTCCTTATGCACGCCCGCGCTTTTTGCTGCCGCGACAATTTGCTCATCACTGGCGTCGGGATAACCCATGACGATGTTGGCTTTGATGGAGCCCGCGATCAGGCGGCAGCTTTGCGGTACGTAGCCGATCCATGCGTTGAGCTCACCTTCGGAAAACTGTGCAATGTCGCCATCATCGATCAGGACGCGCCCGCTTAGTGGTGGATAGAGCCCGCGCATGAGCTTCAGCAACGTGCTTTTGCCAGAACCATTTGCACCGACCAACGCGTTTAAACCACCCGGGCCGAAGCCAGCATTGACGCCTTCAATGGCATTGTTCTGGTCTTCACGTGCGTACCTGAAAATGACCTTGTCCAGAGTCAGTCGGCCCTCTGGTCGGGCCAGCGCAACGGATTGCTCCTGAATGTCTTCTTCCATGTCAAAGAGCTGATCCAACCGGTCAATGGATTGGCGTAAGGCTGTGAAGGAACGGAAGTGGCCGATTAACTGGTTGAGCGGAGCGATCACACGCATGGACAACATGTTGGCCGCCACCAGTGAGCCAATCGTGAGGTCCTGTTGCAGGATGCCGATGGCACCGACTGAGGTCATGATGACAAGAGTGGATATGTGCAGCGCATGGCCGAGGTTTTGGTGCCGGGTTGTCAGCGCCCCACGATCAACGCTCTGCTTGATGGTCTCGGCGTGGCGGCGCTCCCATAACCCACGCAGGAAGTCCCGGCCGCCAACCGCTTTGACAGTGGTGCGCGCGCCAATCATTTCAGTGACCATGGAATCACGCCGAATTGATGCGCGGCGTTCTTTCGTTTCCGCATTTGAGTTGCTGCTGCCCGAGCGCCATGCCAGAAGAATGAACAAGGGAATGATCCCGCCGAGCACCCAGCCCAGTGACGGGGCTATGACCGAAATCAGTATCAGGCCAAGCACGGCAAAGGGGAGGTCGGCGCAGATCACGGCCGTGGAGCCTGACAATACCGTGCGAACCTGATCTACGTCGCGAAACAGGGCCTGCCAAAAGGCCGAGGGACGCTGCTCCAGCGTACGAAGGGGCAGGCGCAGGACCTTGTCAAACAGCTGCCCGCCGATCGCGATATCGAGTTTGACCGCACCTTCGCGCAGCAATGCGCCGCGTGATTGACGGATGGCAAAGTCAAATACGATGACCACCGCCATGCCGATGACCAGCCCTTGCAGGGTTGTCAGCCCGGATTGTGCGACGACCCGGTCATAGATCTGCAATACAAAGATCGGCGTTGCCAATCCAAGCAGGTTGACGAACAGCGAGGCGGTGAAAACCTCGCGGATCAACGGTCGTAATGGCCGGACTGCGGCCTTTAACCAGCTATTGCGCTCTGACGATGACATATCGGTCCATTTACCGGGTGAATTGCGCTCGGCATTCCCATTCATGACGAGTCGTGCTATGTATACATTAACAATTGATTAACCTTGCTGCCTTACGAGAATAAGTAAGGAGCCACATCCATCGCAAGCACCTTAACATGTGCTTTGTATGTTTGGCCTCGGTTCGGAGAATACGACCATGCCTGACGATACCAAACCTGATGTTATACCCACTGCCATGGTGAATGATGGCGGCGCGACGCAGCTTGCGCAAGTTGCCGATAGCCCTGTGCTGCGTATCGGTCATGCTGAAACCCTGACGGGTGATGTTGCTGTTATTCATACAGACGGCAGCCGCGAGAGTTTGACCACAGGCGAGGCGGTCTTCGCGGGTGACACCATTGAAACCGGTGCCAATGGTGATGTGGGCATCGTGTTTGAAGATGAATCCCTGATATCCATTGGCCCCGAGGGCAGCCTGATACTCGACGAGGCCGTGTATGATCCTGAAGGTCCGTCGGGCAACATGGCGATTACCATCACCGAGGGCATGTTCTCTTATATTAGTGGCGCGATCGCAAAGACCGATCCAGAAGCCATGGTTCTAAGTACCCCGGTATCGGAAATTGGTATTCGCGGCACGCAGGTCGTTGGCCATGTACGGCCTGCAGGCGAGGAAACAAGTGTATCTCTGATGGCAGAGCCCGATGGTACGGTGGGCGAGGTGGTTATCCGCAATGATGCTGGCGTGCAGGTTCTTAATCAAGAGGGCCAAACCATCGCCATGCAGAGTTTCTCGGAACCGCCACCACCGCCCGTTATTGTCGCGCGTGAAGATATTCTGCAACAGTTCGCCCCGGCCCTGCATGCGCTGCCTGATCGTGCGCAGCCCAATGACTTGCCGCCCCAGGCTGACCAAGCCGGCGATGAGGTCGCACCCGAAGACGCAGGCGATGAAGCGGTCGAGGCCGCTGCTGAGGAAGCGCCAGCCGAAGACGGCGAACCCGATGGCGAGAGCGTCGAGGCGCAGACCGAAGAAGACCTTCCTCCGGAAGAAGAATTGGTGCCGGAAGAAGAACTGGCCCCAGAGGGCGATCCTGCGCTGGAAGAAGCCATGCTGGCTGCAGCTGAAGATGCTCAGGCCGGTGATGCAGATGCATTTGTACAGGCCATGGTCGAGGCTGGTGCATTTGACGGCGATGCTGAAGCCATTGCCGCTGCTGAGGAGGCATTTGCGCAGGCATTGGCCGATGGTGCGACACTTGATCAGGCCATGCAATCGGCTTATGAGGCAGGATCGGCATTGGTTACCACACAGGATGGTGCAGTCGAGGAAATCTCGCTCAGCGAAGACGAGGTCACGGTAGATTCCATGCAGAGCACGACCGATAGTGGCGGTGACAATCTGTTTTCTGGCGATACGTCTGGCGGATCATTTGGTGGGTCCTCAACGGAAGATGCGCAGCTTGTTCCGCCGCCGTCCGAAGACACACTCGCGCCACCACCTGATTCAGAACCTGAACCGGAAACCATGCTGGCACCACCCCCGCCTCCGCCTCCACCACCTCCGGCAGAGGAAACGCCGCCACCCCCACCGCCGGTAACGACAACGGCCACCCTTGCGCCCGCAGCGATCAGCGGAAATTTGTTCATCCCGGCAGGCCTTAGCGATGGCGGTTCGCTCAGGGCTGTTGACGGGGATAGCTCACCGGGGCAGCTAAGCTATTCGCTGGCCGGGGCTGCGACCAACGGTACGGTCACGGTAACGTCAACGGGTACGTATACTTATCAGGCCACGACTGGGTATAGCGGTGCTGACAGCTTTACATTCCGTGTCACTGATGAGGCGGGGAATACATCGACGGCAACGGTGAATGTCACGGTGCAACCGACGGTGGCTTTAAGCGGCAACGAATACGCTGCAAATACAACGACGGCTGGTACGCAGGAGAATGGTTCAGTTGCGGGATTTTCTGACGGCACCTATGTTGTCGTGTTCAGAGATGCAAATAACCAGAACATTCTGGCCCAACGGTTTAATGCTGATGGAATCTCTATGGGCCCCGAAACACAGGTCAATACGACGACAGGCGGCCTCCGTTGGTCCGTAGATGCTGTTTCGACGCTGAGTGACGATAACTTTGTTGTTGTCTGGCACGCTGATCAGGGCGGCACTTTCGACATCTTCATGCAGCGCTTCACACGCACGGGTACCCCCGTCGGCAGTGAAACGCAGGTCAATACAACCGCGACGGACTCGCAAATCAATCCAACCGTGGCTGGTTTGACGGGTGGCGGCTTTGCCGTTATCTGGCAATCCAATCTGCAGGATGGCAGTCTTAACGGCATTTACGCACAGCGTTATGACTCAACGAGCACGGCGGTTGGCGGCGAGTTTCTGGTTAATACCACGACGGCAGGTGAGCAGGTTAATGCAACCATAGCGGCGCTATCTAACGGTGGCTTTGTTATTGCGTGGGAAGATCAGGTTAACGACAGTGCCAGTTATGGTGTTTACCAACAGGTCTATGATTCCAGCGGTGTCGCCGTTGGTGGTGAAACACTGGTGAATTCCACGAGCACCGCAAATCAATTTTGGCCGGATGTCGCCAGCCTTGAAGCAGGTGGTTTTGTTACTGTCTGGCAATCGACTCATGCCGATACCGGCGATATTTACGGCCAGCAATACGATGCGAGCGGCACAGCGGTTGGCGGCGAGTTTCTGGTCAATACCACGACCACGGGCCTTCAGGAGCGGGCATCCGTCACGGGGCTTGAAGATGGTGGTTTTGTGGTTGTTTGGGAATCCCCGGACGCGACGCTCGATGGAATTTTTGGTCAGCGATATGATGCTGCGGGCACGGTTGTGGGAAGTGAATTTCAGATCAACAACTTTACGTCTGCGGACGAATGGAATGCGTCAGTGACGGCTTTGCCTGATGGTGGATTTGCCGTGGTCTGGCAGAATTCGGACGGTGACGGTGCCTCGGATATGGGCATCCGCACCAGGATCTATTATGTCGGCGCCAATTCCGCCGTAAATGAAACCGGCACTGCCGGTGATGACGTCTATTTCGGCAGTACAGTGAACGATACCATCAGCGGTGGTCTTGGTAATGACGAACTGCTCGGTGGCGCGGGCAATGACGTTCTGTCGGGTGGCGCGGGTAACGATACGCTTGAGGGCGGGCCGGGCAACGATACGCTCTACGGCGATACCGGGAATGACGTGTTGATTGCAGGTGCGGGTTCTTCGGCTGCAACCGGCGGTGCTGGAGCCGATACATTCTTTTTCACTGAATCATCGGGCTATGTATCCATCACGGATTTCGAGAAGGGCCTTGATAAGATTAAAATCGATCAGACCTCGATTGATGGTGGCAGCGTGACCTTTGATATTATCGCCACCACCTATGATGGCACCAATGCTGGCAACGCGTCGGCCAACTTTATTCAAGACGCCAGCGATAACCTGTACCATGACGATAACGGTTCGGCTGCTGGTGGTTACACGCTGATCGGCAATCTGAATGGTGTTGACCTTGATTCCACGGATTTCGAAGTCGGTTAAGCCCCACATTTTCTTCTGAATTTTCCCATTTTGATATTCGCCGGGTGATGCTGCGTGCCGATTGGCATGTCTGTTGCAACGTTTATTTCCAGAACAAGCAACCCGAAGGAGAGTGTCATGGCTTTTATTTGGTATGCCGTTGGAAACAATGGAAAAATATGGGTCCGCATGATGAATGGTGAAACCCGTATTGCGACGCGTGCCGAGATGACTCTCATTTGGAAAAGCAATCCGGAAACCAAAATGAGAATGGCAGGCTAATGCGAAACCCTATTTTAGAACTCGATACCCGTGTCACAGTGCACAATTTGCTTGGTGCAATGGACCTTCTCGATTGGATGATTGAGGAAGAACGTAAAGCCAAAGTGGTCGATTTTCACAAGATCGTCGCGTTAAAGCACCAGTTGGCAGTTTCGCGTATCGAATTGGCCAGTTTGCACGCGGGCATCTCAGCCTAGCGTCGCCCCCCGGCCAGACGGATGGAGTCCGGATGCGCGCGTAGCCGGGCCATGGCCCATACGCCAAACGCCGGTCCTATGGCCAATGCTGCAAAGGCCAGCGGCCAACCCATCGTTTCCACCACCACCGGCATCAGGTGGATGGTGATCAACGTCAGTAAAAACCCGGCACAGGTCTGAACCGTTAGCATGGTGCCAATCAGTTCGGGTTGTGACAGTTCGCTCACACTGGCAGAAAACTGCGCAGAATCCGCGATCACCGTTATACCCCAGACCAGACAGGCCAGCCCGACAATCACCGGGTGTGCGCCGAACAATGACCCGACCAGCACCGCACACGTGCCGCTGGCAGCCATGGCACCTATGGTCAGCAGCGTTCGGCCATAACGATCGGCTAGCCAGCCGCCAGCCACACACCCAACAACGCCACCCAACCCCATAACGCCGAAGGTCACACTGCGCGCTAAAAAGCCTGGCTCCATGCCCGCCGCGTTGATGCGAAAGCTGGCGTCGAGGAACACCCCGATCCAGGCCCACATGGCATAGAGTTCCCACATATGGCCGAGGTAACCAAAATTGGCGAGCCGCAATGCCGGTGTGTTGAAGGCCTCAATCAGATGGCGCGGATCAAACCGTGGTGCCTTGGTGCGGCCCGGCCCCAACGTGGCCATGTTGATACCCAGTGCAGCAATGACGGCGGCGAACGATGTGGCGGCGATGGTAAAACGCCAATCCACACCACCGAACGCATTGAACAGATGCGGTGACGCAGAACCCAGCGTCAACGCACCGACCAATACTGCGACCAGCAGGCCCAGATCGCCACGCGCCCATGTAGCGGCCATTTTCATGCCCACCGGATAGACCCCGGCCATGCACATGCCGGTGATAAACCGCATGGCGTAAACCGGCGCGCTGCCCGGCTCAAATATCAGGATCATGGCGTTCGCGCCCGCTGCGACCAACGTTGAGGCCATAAAAAACCGCCTGGGGTCCAGACGGTCAGCCAGTCCCAGAATGGCGCTGAGCAGGGTGCCGATGACAAAGCCCGCCTGTACCATGCTGGTGAACATGGATACCTGTGTAGCGCTCAGCGGATACTGCGCCGTAATAGACGGCACCACGGCAGAGGCGGAAAACCACAACGCCATGGCGGCCACTTCGCATACCGCCAATATGCTTAAGGCACGCACCTTGCCACGCATGTCATGTGTTGATGTTTGCAATCGCGCGGTCCTTCCGGTTCGAAGAGTACGGGGCTTTGCATCGCCGCTTCAATTCAACAATCGGTGAACCGGCCTGTTTTGCCATGTCGCATTTGCCCCCATTGATTGGCTGTGCGGGGCAAGCCATGTTCCGCGCTGCGGTGCAGTGTGTCAGACTATTGGGCACTGCGTATAACAATGGGGGAGGCTACACCAATGTCACAGGATATGGATCGTCTGGTTCGCTGGCATAACGGGGACAAGGCATATTCGCCATTTTCCGATGCTGAAATGGCCCGTCGCCAAAATGCCGTACGTGACTGGATGGCCCGCAACGACGTCGATGCATGCCTGTTCACGTCCTATCACTGCATCAACTACTACGCCGGTTTCCTGTATTGCTATTTCGGACGCAAGTACGGCTGCGTGATCGATGGCGACACCACCACTACGATTTCCGCAGGGATTGATGGCGGCCAACCCTATCGTCGCACGGTGGGTGATAACCTGACCTATACCGACTGGCGCAAGGACAACTTCTTCTTTGCCGTACAGTCCCTGACCAAGGGTGCAAAACGTGTCGGTGTTGAGTTCGATCACCTGAGCCTCGATTACATGGCCCAGTTAAAAGACGCCTTGCCGGGTGTTGAGTTCGTCGACATTGCCCAGCCATCCATGTGGATGCGTGCCATCAAATCCGATGAAGAGCACAAGCTGATCCGTGAGGGTGCGGCAACCGCCGACATCGGCGGCGCGGCGTGCGCCGAAGCGATTGCCGCGGGCGTGCCGGAACACGAAATTGCCATGGCCGCGACCAATGCCATGATCCGCGAGATCGCGGGCAACCACCCCTACGTTGAATTGATGGACACCTGGACATGGTTTCAGTCGGGCATCAACACCGACGGTGCACATAATCCGGTAACCAACAAGATTGTCGCTTCGGGTGATATCCTCAGCCTCAATACCTTCCCCATGATCTTTGGCTATTACACGGCGCTGGAACGTACGCTGTTTTGTGATCATGCCAGCGATGCGCACCTTGATCTGTGGGAAAAGAACGTGGCGGTTCACGAACGCGGGCTGGAAATCATCAAACCCGGCGCACGGTGCTGCGATATCGCGGCCGAGTTGAATGATATGTATCGTGGCTGGGATCTGTTGCAATATCGCTCGTTTGGTTACGGCCACTCGTTCGGTGTGCTTAGCCACTATTATGGTCGCGAAGCCGGCGTTGAACTGCGTGAAGACATCGAAACAGTGCTCGAGCCCGGCATGGTGGTTTCCATGGAACCCATGATCATGATCCCCGCGGGCCAGCCAGGCGCTGGTGGATACCGTGAACATGACATTCTGATCGTTGGCAAAGACGGTGCGGAAAACATCACCAAGTTCCCGTTCGGGCCTGAGCACAACATCATTACGAACTAGGGTGCGCGGCGGGGCTGTTTAGTTTTGTGAACCAGCGAGCAACTAGTAGATAGAATCCCCCGGCAAAGCCGCAGAAATGCCCTTCCAACACATTGAAATTACGCATTTTGTTTAGTTTTGTTTAGGAATGTTTAGTTTCGTTGATTTCAGCGATGGAATCTGCGGTTTGAACGACAAAAAGCGGCCCCTGTAACGGGTCCGCTTTGGCATCCTGATCGTACATATTTACAATGTTAAAGAGCAAACGATATAGGACTATATGCCCTTTTTAGCAAAAATGTCAAGCTGATTATTGGGTAACAATAGGCCCGCGAAGCGTGCTAGTTTCACTCACACATGCCCATACCTGATCATATAACCGTGCTGGCCTTGCTATTCGGCCTGCTCTGTCTGTTTATCTGGGGGCGGTGGCGTTACGACGTTGTCGCCTTTGCCGGACTGGTGCTTGCCGTGGTTCTGGGACTGGTTCCTGCCGATGATGCATTTGCCGGGTTCAGCCACCCCGCGACCATGACGGTGGCCGTTGTGCTGGTCGTCAGTCGCGCGCTCAGCCTGTCGGGCGCAGCGGACTTTATTGCCACGCGGGTCGTCAGTGCCATTACGGGCATGCTCAGCCACGTCGGTATGCTCTCGGGCGTCGCGGCGGTGTTGAGCGCGTTCATGAACAACGTTGGCGCACTGGCCCTGTTGATCCCGGTAACAGTACAGTCCGCCGTGCACACCAAGCACCCCGTTAGCCGCATTCTGATGCCGGTCTCGTTCGCCTCGATCCTTGGCGGTCTGGTAACCCTGATCGGCACGCCGCCCAATATTATCGTTGCGACTTTCCGGGCTGATTACGCCGGTGCGCCCTTTAGCATGTTTGATTTTACACCGGTCGGTGGGTGCGTTGCGCTGGCGGGTATTCTCTTCATCACCTTTATCGGGTGGCGACTTATCCCTGAGCGCGCGGACGCCAAGGGGCCGGAAGGTGAGGGCTTTGGCATTGAGGAATACCTCAGCGAGGTCCGCGTGCCCAAAGACAGCCCCGCCGTCGGGCTCAGCGTGGCACAGATCGAGGAGCAGTTTCTCGACGGTACCGAGGTTCTGATTATCGGTATCGTGCGGCGTGGCAAGGCGACGTCGGCCATCAACCGGCGCAGCGTTATCAAGAGCAGCGACGTGCTGATCATTGAGGCCTCGCCCGAAGACCTCGACAGGTTTGTGCAGGTCCTGCACCTGAAGATTTCCGGTGCGGGCGATAGTGTAGTTGGCATGCGCCAACTCGAAGACATGAGCCTGCAGGAGGTCGTGGTTACGCAAGGCTCGCGTATCGAGGGCCGCACCGTGGAAATGGTGCGCTTCCGCCGCACCCATAGCGTCAACCTGCTGGGCGTATCGCGTCAGGGTCGACCCTATCGTGGACGGGTCAAGAATTTCCGCTTCCGTATTGGCGATGTCCTGCTGTTGCAGGGCGAGGCCGAGCGCCTGCCCGAGATCGCGTCGCGGCTTGGTTGTCTGCCGTTGGCGGAACGTGGCCTGCAATTCGGTCTGCGTGGCCGTGCCGGGCTTGCCGTGGGGTTATTTACGCTGGGCATCATTGCCGTGGCGCTGGGTCTGTTGCCCATTGCCATCGCGCTGGGCCTGGTGGCACTGGTCATGATCATGGTCGGCATCCTGCCGGTGCGCGAAATCTACGAAGGCATTGACTGGCCGGTGATCGTCCTGCTTGGCGCGCTGATCCCCATTGGGCACGCCATGGAAAGCACAGGTGCGACGGGGTTGTTGGCGCTGGGCCTGCTCGATGTGTTCGCCGCCCTGCCGGGTTGGATGATCGTGCTGGCGGTACTGGTCATCACCATGACGCTGTCGGACGTATTGAACAACGCGGCAACCGCCGTGGTCATGGCACCGATTTCTGTCGAGATCGCCCAGGGCATGGGGGTCAATGCCGATCCATTCCTGATGGCCGTAGCATTGGGCGCGAGTTGTGCTTTCCTGACTCCCATCGGTCATCAGAACAATGCCTTGATCATGGGCCCTGGCGGATACCGGTTCAGCGATTACTGGCGCATGGGGCTGCCACTCGAAATCCTTATCGCGGCTGTTGGTGTGCCCGCTATCCTGATTTTCTGGCCGCTTTAGCGTATCGTATATCTTGCTGTGCGATAGGCTTTGCCGCACTATCGTGCACGTCACGGATTGTGGCTTGTCGCGGGGAATGACATGGCGCTGAATTTCGGGTTCTTGTTGTTGCCGCATTTTACGCTGACGGCATTTTCGACCTTCGTTGATACGCTGCGATTGGCAGGTGACGAGGGCGATTTTTCGCGCCCGGTGGATTGCCAATGGACATTTCTGTCGAGCAACCCCGATGGCGTAACGTCGAGTTGCGGCGCACACATCGCGCGCGAAGCCCCGCTCAAGGATCCGGCGCGTTTTGATTATATCGTGGTGTGCGGCGGGCTGTTGCACCGTGGTGAAATCCTCAATGATGAAACCCGCGCCTTTCTGCATGCCGCTGATGCCGCCGGTGTGACCCTGATCGGGCTGTGTACCGGTTCGCTGGTTCTGGCGCGTGCCGGACTGATGGCAGGGCGGCGCTGTTGTATCAGTTGGTTCCATTACCGCGAGCTGGAACAGGAACAGCTCGGTGTCATTCCGGTGGCCGACCAGTTGTTCGTGGTTGATGGCCGCCGCATCACGTGTGCGGGTGGGATCGCCTCGGCCGATCTGGCGGCATGGTTGGTCGAGAGCCATTTTGGACGCGCACGCGCGCAAAAGAGCCTGCACATTCTGGCTGCCGATCATGCTCGCTCGCCCAACGACCCACAGCCCCATCCACCGGTCGCGGTACCAGCCACAAATGATCGAGTGCGCCGCGCCACCCTGTTGATGGAGCAGAACCTTGCCAACCCGCTGTCCATTGAGGACATCGCGGCAAAGGTCAATATCAGCCGCCGCCAGCTCGACCGCGTGTTCCGCGCCGAACTGGATCAGCCGCCACAGGTGTTCTATCGCAACCTGCGGCTGGAGTTCGCGCGTTACCTGCTGACCCATGGTTCCTATACGGTCACGGCAGTGGCCATGGAATGTGGATTTTCTGACGCGGCGCATTTCTCGCGCCTGTTTAAAGAGCACTTCGGTCATTCGCCTAGCCGCGTTGCCGAGATGGTTGCATCAGGAAGCCATGGGCTATCAACCCAGCGTCACCGCGCCGATGCCACCAGCGCACGTTCTGATGCAACCAAGCCGTTGCACACGTGATCAACCCGAATGCATCACCGCGCTGGTTTTCGCGTATCTCACCGTTCAGTAAGGCGGTCGTGCTGATCATCGTCGCGATTTTCCTGTTCGATGTCATGGGCGCTATTATCAAGTATCTCGGCGGGCGCTATCCGGTGCTGGAACTGTCGGCATTTCGCAATCTGTTCGGCCTGTTGCCGTCGATCCTCGTTTTGCTGTTCTCGCGCGACTGGCACGCGGCGGGCCGCCCGCTGGCAATCGTGCAATGGAAGCTCGCCATAGGCCGTGGCGCATTCGTCATCGGTGCGCAGTTCTGTTACTACCTGTCGCTGGCCCATATGGAGTTCGCCACGGCTGCGACCATCTCGTTTGCCGGGCCGCTGTTTGTTACCGCGTTGTCGGTGCCGGTACTCGGCCACCGTGTCGGGGTGTGGCGCTGGGCGGCGGTTTTGGGCGGTTTTGGCGGTATCATGCTGGTCATGCGTCCGGGGTCCGAGGTCTTCACGCTTTATGCCCTGTTGCCGCTCGGCGCGGCGGTGGGCTATGCCGCATCAAGCGTCAGTGTGCGCCTGATCGATGCGGCGATCCCCAGCGCCACCATCAATCTTTATGCCAATGCCGGTGCGCTGGTCGGGTCGGCGGCGTTGATGTTTTTCACCGTCGGCTATGTCCCGGTGGCCTCGACGCAGGACTGGCTGTGGATCATTGCCATGGGCGTGGTTGGCGGTTTGGCGGTGCTGTTGCTGATCACGGCCTACCGCCTGACCCAGCCTGGCAATCTGGCCCCGTTTGAATATTTCGGGATTCCGTTTTCCTTCGCACTTGGCTGGTGGTTTTTCGATGAAGCACCGTTTGGCACATTGTTTCCCGGTGTTATCCTGATTGTTGGCGGCGGCCTGTTGATCATCTGGCGAGAACGCCGTGCGCGTAAGGTTACTGTCACGTAAAAATGTGATATGAATCCCGATCACGTGAGGCCCTGAGGAATTGACTATCGTAATGACAAACAACGAAAATATTCAGGTTGCATGGCGCCGCCGCGCAAGCGAGCGCATGAGCTATGAGACCAGCATGGAGCTGATCCTCATCGATGGCCGCCGCTTCGAAGGTATTTCCGTTGATGTCAGCCTCAGTGGCTTGCTGTTGAAAATGGATATTGCAGGCATCACGGATGTGCTTGGTCTGTCGGCTGAACTGCGCCTGGTACCCGACCGTCAGGCCCTGCGTGTACCGTGTCGCGTCATGCGCATGGACGAGCAGGGGCTCGGCATTGCGTTTGAGGGCACGCAACCTGCGTTTGGTATGCTGGTCACCCATGATCTGATGCTCGACATGCTGGGCGGTGTCAGCAAGGCCTTTTCCGCAACGCTTGATCAGGAAGAGACCCTTAAAACCGCCGTTGCCCAGATCAAGAACTATATGTTCGCCGAGGCCGCCTCGCTCTTCATGCTTGAGGACGACGGGCAAGAGGTCGTCTGCGTTTCGTGTGCCGGTCCGGTCGATGTTACCGGCCTGCGGCTCAGTGCGACCGAAGGTATCGTCGGGCGCTGTATCCGCGAAGGCGCCGCCGTTATCGTCGATGACGTGCAATCCGATACCGATTTTGCCGTTCAGGTCGACGAGGCAACGGGCTTTGTAACGCAATCCATCGTTTGCATGCCGCTAAAGATTGGCGACAGGACACTCGGCGCGTTCGAGGTCATGAATAAACGCGACAGCGACGTGTTTGAAGGTCAGGACGCCACCGTGCTCAGTGCGCTGGCCGCGACATCGGCACTGGCGATCCACAATGCCCGACAGTCGGCCAAGCTGGTCGAGCAGGAGCAATACCTGAATGATCGCCTTGAATTCGATCTATCAGAACGCACCGCAGAGCTGCAAAAGGCCAAGGACGAGGCCGAGGATGTTGCCAAGCTCAAGGACAAGTTCGTCTCGCTGGTTGCCCATGATCTACGTGGCCCGCTCGGTGCCATGGTCGGCATGCTCGACATGACCCTGCAGTTCGGCGGCGAGATTACCGACGATGACAGGGAACGCCTCACAATGGTCGCTGATCAGGGCCGTTCGTTGGGCGAGATTGTCGGGGGGCTACTCGACATCAGCCGCTTTCAGACCGGCAAGATCACGCCCGAATACGGTTTCATCGATGCCCGCTTCGTGGCCGAGGGTGCCATTGATAAACTCACAACCATTGCCCAAGGCAAGGGGGTTGAGATCGTCAATGCCATTACCGAGAAAACCCGCGTCTATGCCGATGAACTGTTGCTGACACAGGTCATCCAGAATCTGGTCTCCAATGCCATCAAGTTCAGCAACACCGGAGATCGCATAGAGATCACCTTTGACGGCGAAGCCGGGGATGGCAATATCATACTGGCGGTACGCGATGACGGTGTCGGCATTCCAACTGATCGCATTCCCAATCTGTTCCGGCTTGATGAAAAAACCTCGACTATTGGCACGGGGGGCGAGGCCGGAACCGGCTTTGGTCTGCCGCTCAGCCGCGAAATCGTGCTGGCCCATGGTGGTGATCTGCTGGTGGACTCGGTACCTGATCAGGGCAGCACCTTTAGCGTTCAGTTACCCGCCGTGCGACCGCGGGTTCTGATCGTCGATGATGAACTGATTATCCGCCGCATTCTGGAACGTACCATCGAGCCGCTCGACGTTGATGTTGTGATGGCCGATAGCGGCGCTGCCGCACTCGAGGCTCTTGCAGATCAGGCCGATGGCATCCACCTGATCCTGTCAGATATCAACATGCCGCGTATGAGCGGCCTGGAATTGCTTGAGCAGATCAAGGCTGATCCATTGACCAAGGCCATCCCGGTGATCGTGATCACCGCCGATGATGACGTGGAAACCCGCGACCGCGCGTTCCGCCTCGGCGCAGTGGACTTTACGGTCAAACCCGTGGTGCCCAACGACCTGTTGCCGCGCATGCGCCACATTCTGGGTTGATCCGGGCGCAGTTCGACTGAACGCCTGTCTACTGTCTAACGCATTGATATTGCATAAAATGTAGACATTTATCGACTTTATGAGCGTTCAGCGACTTCATTTCCAAAAAAACATATATATTTCAACGCGCTATAATTTCGCATCCGGTCCGGATATGTAGACATTCGTAGACATTTGCAATCGCAGCATGCTTTTTCGGCCGCAATGGGTGCGAATGTCTACAAAATAAGCCAGATCAAAGATTTAGCGCCATCACGCCTGTGCGGACGAACGCCATATTTACCGATGGACAATGTTAAAAAATGTAGAGGAATAAAAGCATAAAATAGGGCAAATGTCAAGGTTTTCGTAGTATACGGCGCACTTATGTTGGCTTGCTACCGCTTCGCTGAGACGAGCGCATAGGGCCAGCGCATTTTTATCGTGTCGTTTACCCGCATGGCTTCGGCTTTGGTAATAATATCCCGCTTGATTGCATTCCGCGCGGCTGGAAGCTGGGCTTCAATTATCATGGATGTGCGCACCGTCGATTTGTAAATCAAATCGAGTACTTGCTGTCCGCTGCCGCCTTGCCATACCGCGACCTTATCGTGATACGCCACGTTATCGAAACCGTATGTGGTAAGGGTGCGTTCGGCTTCTATTTTTTCCGCGAAACGGAACGGCGGCGGTGATGGTGGCAATTCGACATCCATCGAACCGTGCGTCTTTATGGACCGCACGATAATTTCGAACAGATCCCAGCCCTTTTCCGGCGGCTGCCAGGTTGTGTAGACGAACGTACCGCCGGGTTTAAGCACTCTGGCGGCTTCGGCGATTGCGCGATCAGGTTGGGCCATATGCCATAGACCAAATGAACAGACAGCAACGTCATACCATCCGTCTTTGACGTTGAGGCTCTCGGCGTCACCAACTGAAAACGTTGCTTGAGGCACCTTTGGTTTGGCAATCTCGATCATGGTCGGGGCAAAATCGATACCCGTGACCTGTGCTCCTCTTTTTAGCCCGGCAGCAGCCAGATCACCGGTGCCGCAACATATATCCAGCATCTTCATCCCGGATATGTCACCGATTAAATCCAGAACAGGTCCAACGGCTTGGGCGGAAATAGGTGCAAAATGGTTGTCGTACGCGGTGGCCTTTTCGGTCCACCCGGCTTGCTCGACGGTTTTGAATAAAGACACTGCGTTCGTTCCTTAATGAACCGGAAATTTGAGGATCGGGCCGATTTTGTTGTTGTGCATCAACAAAACCGACCCGTTCATTCAATGCGTCGTTAATTTGAACTCGACGGGTAACGATGTCGCAACAATGTCGTAGACCGGTGAGTACAGTGCCAGTTCGCTAAGCTCGTCGGCGCTGGCCCTGCTCTTGACGCGCATATTGACCGTTACCTTGTCAAAGCCCTTGCGTACATCGTCGGAAAGGCCAAAAAGCCCACGAACATCCATGTCGCCCGTGTACGAGGATTCGACGGCTTCGATTTCAATGCCGCGCACCGCAGCGTGGTAAATGAGGGTGCCGGTCAAGCAGGTGCCCAGCGCGTGTAAGACGTGTTCCATCGAATTCGGTGCGCTGTCTTGACCCGCCGCGATCGCTGGCTCATCGGCGTCGAGTGTGAATTCATCCGTGCGCGTCGTGTCTTCGGCATTACCGGCATAAAATTCCTTGATCCGGCTGCGGCTCAGGCCGCCGTCGATCCACTGGTTGGTGGTTCGGAATTGAAATTTGGCATAACCGGGATCAGCTTCGATTTCACCGATCACGTTCATGATCTGGCCGACATCGACACCATTGGTCAACTCGGGCGCCTGTTGAACTGCATTACTGTTTGTCATCTGCTTTCTCCTGAAAAGTTAGAAGCGGAAGCTGAATGCGACCGCTGGAGTGCAGAATATGAAGTTGGGTAACTTGCCCGATACTGTAGGAAGTGTAGTATTTAACTACACATTCTGGAGTCAGAAACGGCAGGCGGAGAGGCTGAAATGGCGGGGTACGGACAGTTCTGCCCGATGGCGAAAGCGACCGAGTTGATCGGTGAAAAATGGACGATGCTGATTTTGCGTGAGCTTTTGCTGGGCACAACACGGTTCAATGATTTCCAGCGTGGGATTTCGCGCATGTCGCCGACGCTGCTTGCCAAAAGGCTCAGGCACCTCGAGGAATGCGGCATCATTATTCGCCGGAAACTTTCCAACCGAACCGGCTATGAGTACCGCCTGACTGCCGCCGGCAAGGAGCTTGCCCCCTTGGTTGAAACCTTGGCGGTCTGGGGTATGCGTTGGGCGCGCGCTCAGCTCTCCGATCACGAGCTTGATGTGGAATTCCTGATGCTCGAACTGCAACGACGCATGCAGACTGACCGTCTCCCAGATGGCGAAACCATAATTTGTTTCGCTTTCCCTGAGCTGATGAAACACAAGACCTGGTGGCTCGACGTTAACGGCAATGTTGTTGACCTGTGCAGCGAAGACCCAGGCAAGGACGTCGATCTCTATATCAGTTCGAGCGTGCGCACCATGGTTGAAGTCTGGGAGGGTGATCTCGAGGTAAGCACGGCGCTGCGTAACGGGTCGATTACCACGCATGGAACTGCCCATCTCATTCGTACCATGCCAGATTGGCTCGGCATATCCCTATACAAGGGAATCCCACGAGGAGACCCGGAATTGATGCGACAACCGTTCACACCAGACAGCGAGGGCTCGGCATGAGCACAACCACGGTGCCGGCGCGCGATGGTCGCGCGGTGCGGGTCAGCGCGGGGCAACGCATCCGCATCACCACGCCGCACGGCGCACAGGCCGCCGATTTCTTTGCCTATAATGCCGATGACGTGGGTGAATGGCTGTCGGCCAACCATACCTGGGTGACGAGCTTCTGCGTCAAGCCACGGCAGGGCGATATCCTGATCTCGCGCTTTCGCCGCCCCATGCTGAACATCGTTGAGGACGGTGCGGACGGTGTGCACGACATGATGATCGCGGCGTGCGATCAGTTCCGATATGAATTCTTCGGCCACGAAGGTCCGCATGCCAGTTGTTCGGAAAATCTGTGCGTCGCCATGCGCCGCCTGGGCCACCAGATCGACGTCATCCCCCAGCCAGTGAACTTTTTCACCAACACCCATGTCGAGGCCGACGGCACGTTTGTCTCACCGCCCAACCCCGTGCCGCCCGGCGCGTATGTCGAGATGGAAGCCCTGATGGACCTGATCTGTGTTGTCTCGTCCTGCCCGTTCGATCTGGCGGTCGAAGGCTGGACCATCAACGCCGGGGCCGGGCCGAGCGAACTGCTGGTTGATGTGCGCTGATCGCGCGCATTTTGCGCACAAAAAAAGAGTGGCGACGAACTGGTCGTCACCACCCAATAAAAGCAGTTCAATCAGCAAGACGAAACTAGGAAAGATCGCTGCCGTGAACGCATGCTTTCTTATGGCCGCTGGGTTGCTGCACGGCACCTACCACATGGTAGGTAAATCACATAAAATGGATGAAAATGAACGGAAATGAATGTTAGTGAACGAAAATGCGAAAGCCATGCTTGCGTGGTAATATGAAGGGGTGAGGTGCCCCCGGTGCGCCATAAGGTGCTTGCGGGGCGCAAAACTGAAGGCGGGAGTCCTGTCATGCAAAAAGCTGCCCTCTATACGTCGAGTGCTATCTTCGCGATTGGTGCGACCGCGCATATCGTGCGCCTGATCATGGGCTTTGAGATCATTATTGCCGGCTGTGCCTTGCCCATGTGGGCGTCGGCGCTGGCTGCACTGGCCGCCGGTTTTCTTGCGGTCTGGATGCTCAGCGCGGCGCGCGGCCTGTCGCCGGATTAAACCGGCGTCCTAAACGTCCCCTATGCGTGGCCCATGTGTTCATGCGCCATGACCCCCAAATAGCGTGATATGGGGTATAGCTGGTGGTGTTCCCGCCGGTATTCTTATTTGGGCATGATGATGGCGCGATTGTAATGCGCCCGCGTGCATTGAGGGCAGGCTATGAAAAGCAGGTATTCCATATTCTCGCTGTTGCGCAACGCGCTCAGCTATCACCAGAACTGGGAAAAGCAGTGGCGCAGCCCTGATCCCAAGCCATCCTATGATGTGATCATCATCGGCGGCGGCGGGCACGGTCTGGCGACGGCCTATTATCTGGCCAAGGAATTCGGCATCACCAACGTTGCCGTGCTGGAAAAAAGTTGGCTCGGCGGTGGTAACACCGGACGTAACACCACCATCGTGCGCTCGAACTATCTGTGGGACGAGTCCGCTGCGATCTACGATCACGCCATGGGTTTGTGGGAGGGCCTGTCACAGGAGCTGAACTACAACGTCATGTTCAGCCCGCGCGGCCTCCTGCATCTGGCGCATAACGTGCATGACATGCAGGAAATTTCGCGTCGCGGCAATTCCAACTTTATGAACGGTATCGACGCCGAGATGCTGACCCCGGCCCAGTGTCAGGCCATGGTGCCGTTTATGAACATCAACTGCCGCTACCCGGTCATGGGTGGCGTGCTGCAACGTCGCGGCGGCACCGCGCGGCACGACGCCGTGGCATGGGGCTATGCGCGCGCGGCCGATGCCATGGGCGTCGATATAATCCAGAATTGCGAAGTCACCGGCTTCGATATCGAAAACGGCGTGGTCAAGGGTGTGCAGACCTCGCGCGGTGATATCAAGGCAAACAAGGTCGGCGTGGTCGCGGCGGGTCATTCCGGCGTGATGGCCGATATGGCTGGCTTCCGTCTGCCCATTGAATCCTTCCCGCTACAGGCTTTCGTATCAGAGCCCATGAAACCCATCATTGATTGCGTGGTGATGTCGAACACCGTGCATGCCTATGTCAGCCAGTCCGACAAGGGCGAACTGGTGATCGGCGGCTCGGGTGATCCGTACGTGTCGTATTCCCAACGCGGCTGCTTTGACCAGATTGAGCACGTGGTCGGGCCAATCGTCGAGCTGTACCCGATCTTTTCGCGCTGTCGCATGATGCGCCAGTGGGGCGGTACGACCGATGTGACAACCGATCGCTCGCCCATTCTGTCCAAGACGCCGGTCGACAACCTGTTCTTCAATGCAGGCTGGGGCACCGGTGGGTTCAAGGCCACGCCGGGTTCGGGCCACGTCTTTGCGGCGTCCATCGCCAAGGGTGAGATGCACCCCATCGCCGCACCATTTTCCATCGACCGCCATTACAGCGGCGCATTGATCGACGAAGCGGCTGCTGCCGCCGTCGCGCACTAAGGGGGCACGACCATGCTAATTATTAAATGTCCGTGGTGCGGCGAGCGCGACCTGACCGAATTCAGCGCCGGTGGTGAAGGCCACATCGCACGGCCCACCGATCCGGCGTCGCTGAGTGACGAGGAATGGGGCGATTACATTTTCTTTCGCAAGAACCCCAAGGGCGTGCACTACGAGCGCTGGGTCCACACCCAGGGCTGCCGCCGCTGGTTCAATGCCGTGCGCGATACCGTCAGCGATAGGTTCCTGGCGTTCTATAAAACCGGTGAACCCGCGCCCGATGTTTCGCAGGCGGAGGACAGCAAATGAGCCAGTCACATCGTCTGACCCGTGGTGGCCGCGTTGATCGCAACAAGCCGCTGGGCTTTACCTTTAACGGAAAGCGTTATCAGGGCTACGAAGGCGACACGCTGGCGTCCGCGCTGATTGCCAACGGCGTGAAGCTTGTCGCGCGCAGCTTCAAGTATCACCGCCCGCGTGGCTTCCTGAGCGCCGGTTCGGATGAACCCAATGCCTTGGTGCAGCTGGAAAAGGGCGGTTACACCGATCCCGATACCCGCGCCACAGTGATTGAGCTGTATGACGGACTCGACGCCGACAGCCAGAACTGCTGGCCTTCGGTCGACTTTGACATCAACGAGGTCAACAGGCTGTTCGGGCGGCTGTTTCCGGCGGGCTTTTACTACAAGACCTTCATGTGGCCGGTGAAATTGTGGATGTGGTACGAAGAGCGTATCCGCCACGCCGCCGGTATGGGGCTGTGCCCGACCGAAAAAGACCCCGATTGTTACGAGAGCATTCACACCCACTGCGACGTGCTGGTGGTTGGCGCAGGGCCTTCGGGCCTGGCCGCTGCACTGGCCGCCGGGCGCTCGGGTGCGCGGGTGATCATTGCCGATGAAACTGATACGTTTGGCGGCGCGTTGCTGTCGGACCTCGGCGCCGAGATCGGTGGCAAGCCTGCCATGGACTGGGTTGCCAAGGCTGTGGCAGAACTCAGCGCCATGGATGAGGTCCGCGTCATGCCGCGCACCACGGTGAGCGGTTATTACGATTATAACTGGTTGAGCGCGCTGGAACGTGTGACCGATCACATGGGCCCCGGTAACGGCGGTGATCTACCGCGCCAGCGCTTCTGGAAGATCCGCGCCAAGCAGGTCGTCTTGGCCCAGGGTGCTATCGAGCGCCCGTTGGTGTTCGCCAATAACGACCGTCCCGGCATCATGCTGGCGGGCGCGGTGCGGACCTATATCAATCGCTACGGCGTATTGCCGGGTCGCGACATGCTGGTCTTTACCAACAACGACAGCGCCTACGCCACCGCCATTGATGCCAAGAAAGCCGGCGCAAGGGTCTATGTTGCCGACGTGCGCAAGAACCCCGATGGCGCGCTGGTCAAACAGGCACGCGAGCTGGGCATTCCGGTTTATCCCAACACCGCTGTTACCGATACATGTGGGCATAACAGTGTGAAACGCGCCACGCTCATGGAACTGTCCGATGATGGCACAGACATCAGCGGCGGCCATGTCACGGTTGATTGTGATGTGATTGCGATGTCGGGTGGCTGGAACCCCAGCGTGCATCTGTACAGCCAGTCGCGTGGCAAGGTGGTGTGGGATGCCGAGCGCTCCATGTTCGTGCCCGGTACGTCTGTTGAGATCAACCCGTCGCAATCGGTTGGTTGCAGCAACGGTGTGATGGACCTGCATGGTTGCCTGAGCGGTGGATTTGCCGCCGGTGCGCTGGCCGCGCGTACGGCAGGCTTTGGCGATGCCAAGGCACCGCGCACACCCAAGGCAACGGTTGTGAGCGAAGAGGCACTGCACCCCATGTGGGAGGTGCCGTGCAAGGGCCACAAAAAGAAATTCCACGAGTTCCAGAACGATTCGACATCCGCCGACGTGCGGCTGGCAACGCGTGAGGGCTTGATTTCTATCGAGCACACCAAGCGTTACACCACCACCGGCATGGGCACCGATCAGGGCAAAACATCCAACGTCAATGGCCTGGCGATCATGGCCGATGCGCAGGGCCGCGAAATTCCCGCCGTTGGTACAACGACCTTCCGTCCGCCGTTTACGCCCGTGACCTTTGGCGCGATCACCGGTCAGGACCGCCGCGAGTTGTTCGAACAGGAACGCGGCACGGCCATGCACCCGTGGCACGTGGAAAACGGCGCGGTGTTTGAAGACGTCGGTGACTGGAAGCGCCCGTGGTACTTCCCCAAATCGGGCGAGGATATGCACGCGAGCGTACAACGCGAATGCAAGGCCGTGCGCGATGGCGTCGGCGTGCTCGATGCATCCACACTGGGCAAGATCGATATCCAGGGCCCCGACGCGGCCAAGCTGCTTGATATGCTGTATACCAATGCATGGCAGAAATTGGGTGTGGGTCGCTGTCGTTACGGCGTGATGCTCAACGAGCATGGCATGATCTTTGATGACGGTGTGACCACACGGATCGGCGAGAACCATTTCCATATGACCACGACGACCGGCGGTGCCGCGCGCGTCATGGGCTGGCTGGAAGAATGGCTACAGACCGAGTGGCCCGACATGCGGGTTTATTGCACCAGCGTCACCGAGCAGTGGGCAGTGGCCTCGGTATCGGGTCCGCGCGCACGTGATCTGGTGGCTGAGCTGACCGACATTGATCTGGACGGTGAAGACTTCCCGTTCATGGCCATGAAGGAATGCACCTTTGCCGGGGTGCCAGCGCGTATTTACCGCATCAGCTTCACCGGTGAGCTGGCCTATGAGATCAACGTTCCAACGTCTTATGGTCTGCACATGTGGCAGCGCCTGATGGATGCGGGTGAAAAATACGATATTTGCCCCTACGGTACAGAAACCATGCACGTGCTGCGCGCCGAAAAGGGCTTCATCATTGTCGGACAGGACACCGATGGGACCTGCACGCCCATGGACGTGGGCATGGACTGGATTGTCTCGAAAAAGAAAGACGACTTTATCGGCAAGCGTTCGTTCACACGCTCCGACACCATCAAGGAAGGCCGCAAGCAACTGGTTGGGTTGTTGACCGAGAAGCCGGACTTTGTGCTGCCCGAGGGCGCGCACATTGTCGAGCTTGATAATGCCACGCCACCGCTCAAGGCGCTGGGCCATGTCTCATCAAGCTACATGAGCCCCAATGTGGAAGGCCCCGGTGGTGCTGGCGGCAACGGTCGGTCCATTGCACTGGCGTTGGTGCGCGACGGTCGTAACCGCATGGGCGAGACCCTGCAGGTGCCGCTGATGGACGGCACCGTCCACCGCGTCACCGTGACCGATACCATATTCTTCGATAAGGAAGGGGAGCGCGCCCGTGGCTGATACAGCACAAAAACATAGCCCGCTGGCCGGTGTGAGCGCACCAGAGCGTGCCATCACGCTCAGTGAAAAGCCGTTCGTTGGCAAGCTCAATATCCGTGGCAACGCCGATGACGCGGCGTTTGCTGATGCTGCCAAAAAGGTGCTCGGCACGGCCCTGCCAACCACACCCAATACGGTGGTACAGGCCAAGGGCATCACGGTGTTCTGGCTCGGCCCTGATGAATGGCTGGTTCACACCGCCGAAGACGCCCAGAGCGCGCTGCACGATAAATTGCGCACGGCATTTGCTGAATTGCATTGCGCAATTACGGATGTCTCGGATTACTTCGTGGTGATCGAAATGCGTGCCACGACACCGGGTGCGGCGCGTGACGTGCTGGCGCGTGGTTGTTCGCTTGATCTGCACCCACGGGTATTTGGCCCCGGCCAATGTGCCCAGAGCCACTTCGCCCACGCCAACATCCTGCTGCATCAGGTATCAGACGACGCATACGACATACAGGTGCGTATGACCTATGCTGTCTATCTGTGGAATTACTTCGCGGATTGCGCAAAACAACTTGCGGTGTAGGGGTTTTCGAAGGCATACTTTCGTATGCAAGAAGCGACTGAATGGATCACGGTGAATGATCGCATGCAGTCAGGCTATCGCTATATGCGGGCGTTCCCGGGGGGGTGCGGCTTTGAGCGCGGCTTCAACCCGCGTTTCACACCGAAAGAAATGCTGGAACTCGGTGTCTTTGAGGGCAAGTACCTCAATGACTGTACCGATGAGTTCCCGGCTGACTGGTTTTCCGATGGCCGATTATCGGACACGCCAGACCCCCAGGTTAATTTCTTTCGGGTAAAAAGCCGTGAACCCTTAAGCGTATGGCACGATAAGGGCATGATTATCTTTCCCGATCCGCGTGGCTGGTTTCAGTGGTATTGCCGCTACTGGATGGGTCGCCGCCTGCCAGAGGTCGATGCCGTTCAGATCGCGCACTGGAAATCGGTTGCGCGCCACGCCGAAATGGTCCGTCGTGATTGCACGCCGGGTGATATCTGGTGTTGCGCGGCCAAGCGCCAGACCCTGCTCGAGTGGTCGCATGACCCGTTCTTCTGATTTTTCAGGTTGTCCATGGTGCGCCCTGCAAATAGTGTTCGTCCATGGAATTACATGAATACACAACTTATGACGCACTCGGGCTGGCCGAACTGGTCGCCCGTGGCGAAGTCAGTGCAGCCGAACTTGCTGATTGCGCCTTTGCCGCCATGGACGCCGTCGACAGCTTCCTGAACGCCGTGATCGCTCGCCTTGACCCGCCTGTTGGGCCTGATGTGATCAACCCTGATGCGCCCTTTGCCGGTGTGCCGTTTCTGCTCAAGGACCTGGGCCACGGCTGGGGCGGGGTGGCGTGTGATATGGGCAGCCGTATTGCGCAGGGCTATGTTGAACCCCACGACAGCGATTTGGCTGCGCGTCTGCGCGCCAGCGGCCTGTGCGCGGTGGGCCGCACCAACACCCCTGAATTTGGCGTCAACGGTATGACCGCGCCATTGCTCTATGGCCCGACCAACAACCCGTGGGACCTGAGCCGTACGCCCGGTGGATCGAGCGGTGGCTCGGCGGCTGCGGTGGCAGCGGGTATTGTGCCCATGGCGCATGCCTCCGATGGCGGCGGCTCGATCCGTGATCCTGCCGCATGGTGCGGGCTGGTTGGCCTGAAGCCCTCACGCGGGCGCAATCCGGTTGGCCCCGACGAAAGCGAGGGCGCTACATGGATCACCGCCGCACATGTTGTTTCGCGCTCGGTACGTGACACCGCCGCTGCGCTTGATGTGACCGCCGGGCCATGTGGTGCCAGTTTCATGATGCTGCCGCGTCCCGAGCATTCGTTTTTGAGCGAGGTCACACGTGAGCCGGGACGTCTGCGTATTGCCTTTTCATCGCGACTGAAGGACGCCCACGACACAGACCCCGACTGCATAGAGGCCGTCGAACAGGCCGCGCGCTATTGCGCTGATTTGGGCCATGATGTGGAAGAGGTCACGCCCGATATCGCCTATCCCGATATGTCGGCGACCTCGTTTGCCATATACTGCGCGCTGATCCTGCCGGGGGTTGAGGCCCTTGCCACCATCATGGGACGCGAACCCGGTCCCGGTACGCTCGAGCCCCAGACGCTGGCATCATTGGAACGCGCGCGCACCATGCGCACGCCCGAGCTAATGGCTGCACTGGGACGCATGACGGCCATGACACACACCATGAGCGATTTTATGACACGCCATGATGTGTTTCTGACACCCACGGTGTCGTGCGTGCCGCCATTTACCGAAACCTTTGATCCCGCCACCTACGCGGCTGGGGACCTTTCGTTCTGGGGTAAGGAAATGGATGCCTATGCGTTCTGCCCGCTGGCCAGCCTGACAGGCCAGCCCGCCATGTCGCTACCGCTGTATATGAGTGATGAAAAGCTGCCTGTGGGTGTGCAGATCACCGGGCGTATGGGTGACGAGGCGACCTTGTTCCGCCTCGCCGGACAGCTTGAGCAAGCCCATCCATGGGCTGAGCGCCGCCCACCGGTGCATGCAGGGGTAGAGTGACAGGCCTTATATATTCATATTGCAATATATGAGGATTGCCATACTCTAGCGACATAAGGGGTGGCAAAAAAATGCAACTGCCGATACGCCGCGTAACAATGTGCGCGGTTTTGGCGGGCTGATTGCAGAATAAAATTCTGCATTGATGATGCATTCAGATTTCCAATACATAAGCCCCGACAGGGATGCCTTTGACTATTCTGGGCTCACAGGCATCAGGATTGAGGAAACACGAGGGGAGACAAGATGCCTTTAGGTTTGTTACGCGCATGTTCTGTATTGGTTTTGCTGGCGGGAATGATGATGAATTCCCAGACGCAGGCCGCATCTGACGAAAACGTCCTAATGGTTGGTGCGGTGTTGTCGTTTACTGGCGAGCATTCGATCAACGGCAAGCATGCCAAGAAAGGCTATAGCCTGGCTGTCCGCCAGATCAACGATATGGGCGGGGTCGACGTCAACGGCAAAAAGTATGAGCTGAAAGTCAAATATTACGACGACGAATCCAATCCGGCGATTGCGGCAAAATTCGCCAAGCGCCTGATTAAAAAGGACAAAATACAACTTCTGCTCGGCCCATATGGTACAAGCACCACAGCTGCTGTTGCGCCGATTGCTGAAAAGTACCGGATACCGTTCGTTCAAGCCAACGGTGCGTCGTTGTCGCTGTTCGATAAAAATTACAAGTATCAGTTCGCTGTCCTGTCCAGCGCGGAAATGTATTTATCCGAAGCCATTAATCTTGCCGCTGAACAGGCCAAGATTAATGGCAAAGATCCATCCAATGTGACCATTGCAATCGCTGTCGAGAACGATCCGTTCTCCAACGATTTGCGCACAGGGATTATTGCAGACGCCAAGAAATATGGCATGAAGGTCACCATCGACGAGAAGCTGCCGCGTGACTTCGACGACATGACCTTTATTCTCGACAAGGTCAAAAAGCTCAAACCTGACGTGCTGGTCGTATCGGGCCACGAAGTGGGGGCCGATCTGGCGATCCGTCAAATTCATGAGCAAAAGGTCGATGTGCCTATGCTGGCGATGACGCACTGTGAAGGTGCTGACGTGCATGGCAAATATGGCCTGTTCGCCGACTATACGCTGTGTTCGACGCAGTGGTCCAGTTCCATGAAGTATGAAGGAAAGTGGTTTGGCACGTCGCACAACTATCGTAAGCGCTATGAGCTGGAATACGGTATTGATCCGCCGTATCAGGCTGCTGAGTCCTCTGCCGCAGTTCTGGTTCTGTCCGACGCCATCGAGCGCGCCGGTACGCTCAATGGTGAAGATATTCGCGCAGCCTTGGCCGCGACGGATGTGCAGACCTTCTTTGGCTGGATCAAATTTGATGAAACCGGCAAGAACATTGCCAAACCCATGGTCCTTCGCCAACTTATTCAGGGCCGTTATATGGTCGTTGCACCTTCCGGGTTTGCCCAGCAGGACCCAATCTACCCGCGGCCAAATTGGGACGAGCGCTAGGCTGTCATGGCTGCGTTCATAACGGCACGTCATGCGTAACATATTGCGAAATGGCACGTCCGGGCGTCCCTCCGCTTTGCGGGGGGACCTGTCGGGTGGCGTGGCTGCTGCACTGGTATCCTTGCCTCTGAGCATGACGATTGGCGTTGTCGCCTTTGCACCGCTTGGTAAAGAATATGCGATGCAGGGCGTCATGGCGGGGCTTTTCGGTGCCGTCATACTGGGCTTTGTCGCGTCGCTTCTGGGTGCGCGATCGGTGCTCATTTCTGGCCCACGCGCGGCTTCGGCACTTATTCTGGCGTCACTGATTACACAGCTGTTTTTGTCGGATGATCTGTACTTCCCATCCGGCGAAACGATTCAGCACGTTATTGTCATTGCCTATTTTGCAATATTGCTGGCCGGTGCGATCCAGTTGCTTGGCGGTGCATTGCGTATCGGCAGCATCGTTAAATACATTCCCTATCCCGTGATTGCCGGATTTGTGAACAGTTCGGCACTGTTGATTATCACAGGTCAAAGCTGGGTTCTTCTCGACGTGCGCAAGGAAAGCACGTTTATGGGCGAAGAGAGCTTTATTGATCTTCTCATGCGTCTGAACGAGGCCCAGCCCCTGACCATGATTCCGGGGCTGGTTGCCATTACTGTCATGGTTGTGATTGCGCGCAAGATAAAGGCACTGCCAGCATCATTGCTCGCCATGGCGGCGGGGACTGCCGTTTTCTACGCCATGAAAAGCGTCATGAAGGGTGTCGATATTGGTACCACGATTGGCAATCTTTCAAAGAAAGCCACGCTGGATGCACCAGTTGAAACCTTTCTGGTCATGCCGTCGTTTCAGCTAAGCGATATGTTCACGGGCCTGATGGCGGGTGGTGATCTGATGGCGGTGCTGCTTTTGGTGATCCCTGCTGCGCTGTCCATGGCGGTGTTGTCGTCGCTTGATACGGCTGTGTCGCTTTCCTCACTGGACGATCTTAGCGACCAACGGACGGATTTTAACCGTGAACTGGTCGGGCAGGGTGCCGGTAATATGCTGTCGGCAGCACTTGGCGGTCTGATCGGTGCGGGCGGCATGGTGCGGACGAAACCTGGCTACGATGCGGGCGGTCGAAGCGTTATCATGGCCGTTGCAACGAGCACGCTGATGCTGTGTGTTGTTGTCCTGTTTGGGCGCTATATCGAATATATTCCGCGCGCGGTTATTGCCGGTATGATCATGGTGCTTGGTTTTCAAATCTTTGATCGCTGGTCACTCTCGCTGCTACGAAGCTGCTGCACACGCTATATCTTCAAACGGACAACAGCGCTGCTCGATGCCACGGTCATTGTGTTGGTCATCGTTGTTGCGTTGAGCTTTGATCTTATTGTCGCCGTCGGGGTCGGTACGCTGATTTCAATCATTATTTTCGTATCACGCATGAGCCGCTCACTGATTCGCAATATCTATCGCGGCCCGTCCATTCGGGCCAAAAACGTCTGGGACAAGCCGACGCAAACCCTGCTCGAAGCCAATGGGCACAAGATCGCGGTTATAGAGTTGGAGGGTTCGATTTTCTTTGGTACGGCGGGTAATCTGGAAACAGAGATCGATAACCTTATTCGCGATGACGTGGCGTATGTCGTGCTCGATGTGAAGCGGGTCAACGATATCGACAGCACGGGTGGTCTGGCCCTGCAACGTATTCAGGATCGCTTACACCATCATGGCGGTGCATTGGCGATGAGCTATGTATTGCGAGAGCGCCGCAATACCAGCGGGGGCTTTCGCGGGCAGGAGCAGCGCCAGCACACCAGTTCACGTTATCTGTGGACGTACATGAAAAATTCCGGTGCGGTTGAGGCGCTTGGCGAGGACATCTTCTATTCCGACACAGACAGCGCCCTGACCCGGTTTGAAGAACAGGTTATCGAGGCGGCGCGTTCGAGCCAAGAAAGCGAAGCGGTTGACCGCACGCCCCCTGCCATTATGCATAATCTGAGTCCCGGTGAAATCCGCACTATTCGCCGTGCCGCGACTCGTCATACGTTTGAAAAGGGCGAGTCCATATTCGAGCAGGGCGATGCCGGGAATGCTATTTTCTATGTCGCGCAGGGGCGCGCTGATATCTATATCAAGTTGCAAGCCACGGGTGAAAAGAAGCGGCTGCATTCGGTGATGGCTGGCGCTGTGTTCGGCGAGATGGCGGTGCTTGATGCCCAGCCCAGAGCCGCTAGCGTTGTGGCTACCGAACACACGATTTGCTATCGGTTGGATACCAGCGCATTTGAACGCATCAAGGCCATGCACCATGAAACAGCACTGCAGCTTTTCAACAATATCTGTCTGATGTTTTCTGACCGGATTCGCTCGGCCAATGCCATGATCGCCGAGCTGGAGAAATAAGTCCAATATCAGGCGGTGGCTGTTGCCCAGCCATTTTCGGCGTCGTGCGCCAGCAGCTTTCCGGCGACCAGATCAAACCACCAGCCATGTAATTCCAGCGCACCGCTTTCGACGCGGGATTTGATCCATGGAAAGCTTTCCAGATTATTGAGTGAGACCCTTACGACCTCACGCTCCACATGGCGAAGTTGGGCTTCGCCTTGCAGGCTATCATCGCGGGCTTGTTCGGCAATAGACACCCAGCGATCAATAAATTCCCGGTTTTCAGCATCCGCATGACCTTCGCACAGGCACTGAACACCGCCGCAATGGGAATGTCCAAGCACGATAATGTGCTTCACGTTGAGATCACGCACCGCGAATTCGATGGCGGCGCTGGTGCCGTGGTAGCCGCTATCGGGTTCATAGGGCGGTACCAGATTGGCCACGTTGCGCACGATGAACAGTTCACCGGGTTTGGCCTTGGCGATGATCGAAGGGTTCACCCGGCTGTCGGAGCATGCGATGACCATGACTTCAGGCTTTTGGCCCTGTTCTACGAGGGTCCGGTAGAACTCGGGCTGTTCTTCGTAATAGGTTTCACGAAAGGACTCAAAGCCCGCTATGAGACGTTTAATTGGCATAGCGATAAGATAGCCTGACTATTGTGGCAATCAAGAGGTATGCTGCGTCAATCTTCACTTTCGTCGCTTGGAGCGGCGTCAGGATCAGCCTCGGTTGCGTTTTTTTCGTCTGCTTTGGCTTGCTTCGCGTTCTGGCGTTCGGCCTTTTTCGCGGCCTTTTTACGTTCCCGCTCGGAGCGGTCGAATTGATAATTTGGTTTTCTTGCCATTGGCATTCCTTCCGGGGTGACCGTAAAATAATGAAAATGTGTGGATTGCACACGGCCAGCGTTGTCACATGGTCCGTGTGAAGTGTCAATGTGCGTTTCCCTTTGTATCGTTGGCCGATGCATACACATTGACTTTTCCGCAATATCGGCTATATGACGCGCATACATGTTGCATTTGTTTCGAGTTACTTGATTATTCGGTACGCCGTTTAGCTGATTTATCCCCTGACAATGTGTACGTGATATCGACCCCGCCGCCACATGCTGTGACGTGCGGAAACAACACTCTTGTTTGAGGATATTATTATGACGACTGGTACCGTAAAGTTTTTCAACGCCACCAAAGGCTATGGTTTCATCGAGCCTGAAGATGGTTCCAAGGACGCTTTTGTTCACATCTCTGCTGTCGAACGCGCCGGCATGAGCACCCTGAACGAAGGCCAGAAGGTCAACTACGAACTTCAGGCTGGTCAGAACGGCAAAGAATCCGCCGAAAACCTGACTGCTGCTGACTAATTCTGCAAGACACCGCCTCCAACTTCGGTTGGGGGCGGCGCTCGCTCACGCCACGTGACGCGATACTTTACGATAGCCCTGGAAACCCGATCGGGCATTATTCCTTTGGCTACGCTTAATTCACAAAACAATGCTATAACAATTACGGCGCGCCGTGCGTCGCCGATCTTGCACATCTGCACGCAGGCGCATTCAGCGCCCGCGCCATGAACAAAACAAAGGATTGCCGAAATGTCGAAGTCAGCGAAATCGAGGGCTGAGGAACAGTTCACAGCAACCCAGAAGAAGGATAAGCAGTTCTTGCAAGCCAAGGACAAGGCGCGCATAGACAGAGCCGCAGGCGTTGCCAAGCTAAAGGCCCTGCGCCTGGAAAAAGAAGCTGCCGACAAGGCTGCCGCCGAGCAGGCCGAGGCCGACAAAGCCGCCAAGACCAAAAAGAAGTCCTGACGCCAACCTGTTACTCAGTTATCCATAGCACCCTGTTTGATCCACAGTCTGAATAAGTCCCTGTCGCAGGAGCTGATCTTGCGCTTGCCATGCGGCATCCGGATTTCGTCTGCTGCCCGGCCATCCATCATGACCATCAGGTTGCTTCTGAAGGGATCGTGCGGAATGACCATGGGGCCAAACTTCGTGCCCTTCATCAAGCCCTCATAGGTTCTGAGGTCGAGACCGCTTTTCTCATAGCCTTCGGCATCTGGCTGATGGCATTCGAGGCAGCGGATCTGGATGATCGGAAATATATCCTCGCTGAAACTGACGGTGTCAGCCGCCGGCGCCGGAAACGAAGTCAGTCCGGCGGCAAGGGCCATGGCAAATGCTGTGGGTGCCCGTATGCGTGTACGATGAAGAATAGTCATAAGACATCCTCCCGTTCCATCGGGTTCATGTGACGTCCGTGCAGAAAATACAGGTGTCCGTACAGCTCTGGTGACACCGCACTGCACGATCGTCCATTGTACCATAAATCGTGAGCGGCGTCCTGAATTTGACGATATCGGGCCTAGGCCTTGCGCTTGATACCGCTCACCATGGAGCGCACCAGATTTTCCCGGTGCACCACGCTGGCGAGAATAACGCCGACGAGATGCAGCAGAACGAGTATGAGCGTCAAGTTTGCGCACGCTTCATGGATATCTTCCCAGACGCTATCGGTATCGCCGTCACGTTTGTTATGGTCATCGCCGTTTACGAATACGAGAAGGCTTATGGCCTCAGGTGATGGCTGGCGTATTTCGATAGCAGCTAGCGGTCCGGCATTTTCCTCAATGGCATAGACTTCAAGCCCGCTCCAGACCGTACCCAATAGCGCAAGCCACAAAGCGATCGCCATAGTGCCACCAGCGGGGCTATGGCCCAGATAGCGTTTGGCACGGAACATGGGCAGATCGCGTAAATAGGCGATAACGGTGGCGGGCATGAAAATGAAGTCGTTGAACCGTGCATGCTTGGGACCAATGATGCCCCAGACGATGCGTAACATAACCAGCACACCGATGAGGTAACCAGCCCAGACGTGCAGCGGAAGAACGTCATCTTCACTGAGGTAGGCGACGATAAACCCCAAGGCAACGGCCCAATGTGAAAACCGCACGAAAATATCCCAGACACGAACCATGGCGCAATGCACTCCTGTCGGTAAACCGGTGGCACAGTAGTCGCAGAACCAGGCTGTCACCATGATTTGGATCAAGCCGTTTCCACCAGCACCGCCGTACCCAATCCGCCGATCGACGGTTCCGGATAGCCTATGACCAGTCGAAACCGCCATCGGCAAAACCGTTGAGCATGCTGGCATGCCGGCTCCATGCACGGGCCCACTCATTGGTCTGATGGCTGCCGAGAGGCTCGCCATTATGACGCATGCAATGGGTTTCAGCGGACAATGTATTTGGTTGCTTGGGTATGAGTGCCCGCCGTTTGAATATGGCATGCGGTATTCTGGTAATCATCGCGAACATAAGAATTTGTCCTTCATGGGGATTTGTATGGTGGGCGGACGTCTTGCTTCCCGCACGTCCGTGACACGGCGGCGGGAAGCAATCTAGTGACCGATCAGTGAATTGATTGATCTCAGTGACTGACGCGTTCGATTACAACCGGAACCGGCTTGCACACGGTGTTGCACACAGGCGAGTGTTCCTGTGTATAGGCAAGCAGTTCGTCGAGTGCTTCATCGGAGCAGTCAGCCTTGACGTTCAGCTGGATACGAATTTGCCCGTAACCCGCCGACACGGTGTCGTCGAGGCCAAGCAGGCCGCGCAAATCCATGTCGCCTTCGAGCTCTGTAGAAAGCTCTTCGATAGCAATGCCGCGCGCCGTCGCGTGCAGCACCAAGGTCGTGGTCACGCAGCCTGCCAGCGCGTGTAGCAGGTACTCGACCGGGTTGGCGCCTTCGTTATTGCCGAGCAGGATGGGCGGTTCGCCGTTGGTAAACTCAAAATCACTATCGCGTGAGTCGTCCTCGCGCCCGGCACCATAGAAATTGCGGATCTTTGACTGGTTCATGCCGCCCGTGACCCAGGTGTTGCGGGCCCGAAACTGGAATTGGGCGAGCGCGCTGTCGGCTTTGAGCGCGTCGACAGTACCGAAAACACCATCGATGCTTAGGCCGTTCAGGGTGTTGGGTTGCTGAGCAACCGCATGCTGTGTCGTCATAGTTCTTCTCCACTGCCTCAATGTTACAGGATAAGGCCGCCGCCCATATTCGAGGCCGTTAGGGTGGCTGACGAATGCAACATAAAGATGGACATTTGTGTTCGTAAGGTCGATTTTTGTCAAAAAAGATCTATTTGTGCCACAAAGAGGTGTTTGAAATGAACCAGAGTGAAGCGTCATCGAAAGAGGTCTTTATCGTTGCCGTTCCGGAAACCGCCGGATCGGCTCTCTATGGGATGGTGGACGTGCTCGCATCCACGGGCAATCTATGGCAGGAACTCGTCGGCGACGAAGACCGGAAATGCTTGTTCGATCCGCGTATTATTTCACTATCGCGTGCGCCGTTCATTTGCGGCAACGCCATTCCGGTAAATCCCGATTTCGGCGTGGACGATGACCCCGACGCCGATATTATTATCCTGCCCGAAGTGTGGATCGCACCCGATGACGATATGCGCGAACGTTATCTCGAATTGCTGGACTGGATTCGCTGCCGATACCATGCGGGCGCTATGATCTACTCGGCCTGTTCCGGCTCGGTCATGCTCGCTGCAACGGGCCTTCTTGCCGGACGCGAAGCCACGTCGCACTGGGGGTATGAGGACCTGTTCCGTACGCGCTATCCGGATGTCTATTTCCGACCCGAACCCAGCCTCGTCTTTGCTGATTCCGTTGGGCGCATCGTCACGGCAGGTGGTTCCTCATCCTGGCATGACCTAGCGATCCATATTATATCGCGCCATTCCAGTCCGGGAGAAGCGATGCGGGTTGCCAAGGCCTTTCTTCTGAAAATGCATGACGAGGGCCAACTTCCTTACGCCAGTCTGGTGCGCCAGCAAACACACGCCGATTCAGTCGTTCGCCAATGCGAAGATTGGCTTGGCGATCATTATCGTACGCCCAATGCCGTCACCGGTGCCGTTACGGCATCGGGTATTCCCGAACGCAGCCTGAAGCGCCGTTTCAAACGCGCCACGGGTATGACTCTTATCGTTTATGTGCAGAACCTGCGCATTGAAGATGCAAAACGAATGCTTGAGAGCGAGCCACTGTCCTTTGAGGACATTGCCGCTGCGGTGGGTTATGAAAATTCCGCTTTCTTCCGCCGGTTGTTCAAACGCTGCACGGGCCTGAAGCCGGGGCAGTATCGCCGCATGTTCAGTCCGCTGGGCAGCGCCGAGGTCATGTCCACATAAGAAGGTTATGCGATGAACGCCTGATTTGCGAGCGGTCGGGTAACTTGATGTCGATTATACTCTTTGTATCAGCACCGCCGTACCCAATCCGCCGGCGCTGGCGATGGCGGCAAGCCCTAACGTTCCGGGCTCGCGGGCGCGCAGTTGTGCCCATAATTGCACCATAAGGATGGCACCTGACGCGCCGATGGGGTGACCGCGTGCCAGTGCGCCGCCGCCGGGGTTGACCCGTGCGGGGTTGAGGCCGGTTTCATATGCACAGGCCATGGCCTGCGCGGCAAAGGCCTCCATAATTTCCGCCACGGCAATATCACCGGGTTTATGGCCGGTGCGTGTCAGCAATGTTTTGATGGCGGCGATAGGGGCCAGGCCCGGCAGCTCCGGGTCGCTGCCAACCGTGACACCGTCGATCACGCGCAGGTGCGGCGCGCTGTCGCCAACCATATCTTGCGAACACACCAACAGGGCGGCCGCCGCGTCGGCCTCCACCGCCGTGGTTGCGTTGTCGACGCCGTAAATTTCGTCGCCCGCCAGAACGCGCGCGCGTGCGCACAGTGCGGGCGATAGCTCTCGGGTAAAGGCATCATGGTCGATCGTTACCCCGTCCGGCATGACCAGATCGTCGCCACGGACGCCTGATTGTGCGGCGCGCGCCTTGGCGTGGCTATCGATGGCCCAAGCTGCCTGGTCACTGCGGGTGTAACCGAACCGTGCGGCAATGGCGGCGCCGGCCTCGATCATATCGGGATCGCGCGACGGCCACGGTGTGAAGGCTGGCCGCTCATAGGGCTGCGGTTGATCGGATGTGTCGCGTGGACGGTGCGCGCGGATCGGGCTGCGGCTGTAGCTTTCAACGCCACCGGCCAGCACGGCGCGCGCGCTTTGGCTTTCAACCATGCGTGCGGCCATAAGAACGGCGTCCAGTCCCGAACAGCATTGCCGGTCAATGCTCAGCGCGGGTACATGTTCGGGGATGTTTGCGGCCAGTGCGGCAACCCGTGCAGGGTTACCGCCGCCATACAGCGCATTACCCAATATTACATCATCAAGCTGTGCGGCATCGAATCCTGCATCGTCCAGACAGGCCCGCAGCACGGGTGCGGCAAGATCATGGACCGCACACGTCGCCAGTGCCCCGCCGCGTGGTGCGACCGGCGTGCGGCGTGCGGCGATGATGTAGGCTTTGGCGTTCATGGCGCTCCATCCAGCGTTTCAATAATGCCTTGCAGGCGTACAAGATCGGTCTTGCCGCCCGGTGTCAGAGGCCAGTCCGTGATTATGTGAAAATGCTTCGGGGACTTGGCCGCCGACAATGTATCACGACAGTGTTTCAACAGGCTATCGGTTGGCGGCGGCAAGGCGGGATCGGTAGGCATGATCGCCGCGACAATGCGTTGGCCGCGTCGGGTATCCGTGAGCCCAAAGGCCGCAGCGTCGCGTACACTGTCACAGGTTCTCAGGGCACGCTCGATTTCCTCGGCATAGACGTTGACGCCGGAACTAACCAGCATGCGGGTGCGGCGACCGTTGAGGAACAGGAATCCTTGCGCATCGAGCCAGCCTGTATCACCAATACTGAGCCACGCGCCGTTGCGTTGTGTTTCGCTGGTTTCACCACCGCACACATAGCGATCGAACAGCATGGCGCTGCGCACCCAGATCGTGCCGCTTTCACCGCTTGGCTGTGGCGTGCCCTCATCGTCGCGAATTTCGATTTCGACGCCGTGCACGGCGCGGCCTACCGATCCGGCGGGCGGATGATCGCGCCGCCGCGAGAGGGTGATGAAGCTGGTCTCGGACGCGCCATAGAATTCACAGACCTCGGCTGCGGGGAAAATGGTGCTTAACGCAGCGTGGGTGGTTTCATCCCATTTCGCGCCACCGATCAGGATATAACGCACAGACGGGCAAACGGTGTTGCTGGCTAACGCGCTGGCAATCAGCATATCAATTTGTGTCGGCGTAGCGTAGAGCACGGTGATGGCGTGCGCGGTGATGCGCTCGAGTGCGCTGCGCGGGCGGAAGCTCGCCATGATATGCGTTTGCGCGCCGCAATGCAGGGCGTGGACGGCACCATACAGGTGCAGCGAATGGACCAGCCCGCCGGGGGCAAGAATGCGGTCCTGCGCATTGATGGCGAACTCTGCGGCGCTGAAATCAAAGCTTGAGAGCCACGATGCATGGCTGCGCTCATAGCCTTTGGGCACGCCGCTGGAACCCGATGTGAAGCCAACGTAAAACGCCAGGGATGCGTCAGGGAGTGGTGGGCTGGCGATGGCTGTGCTGTCGCCGCCAAGCGCTGCGATGAGTTCGTTGATCGACGCAGCATGCGGCAACACAAAATCCGGCGTGCAAGCCGCCATCACGGTGTCGTGCAGGGGTCTGGGCCATGCCGCGTCAAATACCATGGCGCGGCGCCCGGCACGTGCGGTGGCGAGCAAGCCCGCAAGCTGTGTCACGTTGTTGTCAAAGGTGAGGGCGACACTGCCCTGCGCGGGCGTGTGTGCGGCAATAACGCTGGCAAGGCGCTCTACTGCGTCGTGCAGGTCGCGCCAGTTCAGGGTATCGTGACCACACAACAAAGCCAGCGCCTCAGGATGCGAGGTCGCGTGCTGCGCAAAGGTGGAGCCGATAAACTGGGTCATCACGCTGCGTTATAGCATACGCGAAGTTATCTGCGGCTGGGCAATGCCCCGGGCAGGCCACGCATCACCGCCTGGGCAATCAGTGCAACCACGACGGCCTTGGCCAGATCACCGGGAATAAAGACCAGGCAAACCGTGAAGGCTTTTTCCAGCGTCATGTCGGTCATGATGGACAGCCCCGGAATGCCAAGTAGATAGAGCACGCCAACCCCGCCACCGATTGAAGCAATCAGTGCCGCGAGTATAACCGGCAGGTTGCGCAAGGCGTACATGATCATGGCGGTGACAAACGCGGCGGCAGGAAAGCCGACGAGGAAGCCCACCGATGGTCCGGCAAAGATGCCAATGCCGCCCCGACCACCGGCCAGCAGCGGCGCGCCAAGCGCGACGACAAACAGAAAGAGCCCGACCGACAGCGTTGCGCGCAATGGGCTCAACATGACACCGGCCAGCATGACGCCGAGTGACTGCGCCGTGATGGCGATGCCACCAGCAACAGGAATATTGAATTTTGGCAACAAACCCAAGGCGGCGATGATGGCCGCATACAGTGCTATTTGAACAAGGCCGTCATTTCTTGTCGTCATGGCTTAAGGCTTTTCTTCAGTGTATCTGTTTAGAACACATCTAATGTCAATAATGCAGAATACAATGTCGTGTTCTACAATTATAACGGGTTGTCTTTCTTGCCGTCTGCGCCGCCCCGTGCGGCAAGGGCTTCTGATACGTGATCTGCCATGCACAGGGTCTGGATGGTGAACGGTGCGACCAGCCGCCAGCCGCCACGTTTACCCGCGCGTGAAAAGTACGAGTCTTCGAGCGCACTAATCAAGGCAAAAAGCACTGGTGTAAAGCGGATCATCAGGGCAACGGCAAGTGACAGGCGCTTCGGCTTGAAACCGATCCATCCAAGCGGGTGGAAAACCGGTTCCAGCACGGCCATCATTTCATCCATGCGTGTGGTCATGGTGATCAGGTTGGCGAGCAAAATCATGCTCAGCATGCGCATGATCGACACCATGCCATCGTGGGTCGTGCCAAGCCAGATATGAAATGCCAGAATAATGGCGAGCAGTGGCAGCAGGGGGCGGATCAGGGCGATCTTGGCGAGAATCCGCGTGCCGAGCGTGCCGTACAGCGCGATCACAAGGGTCAGCGCAACGGCCATCTCGTTCCAATGTTGCAAGGGCAAAACGACAATGCTGGTTGCGGCCAATCCGAGCAGCTTCAGCCATGCGGGCGCACGGTGCATCCAGCCCTGCTCTGACAGGTAAAGCGATATCATTGCGCCGCGTCCTTGTCCTGATCGCCCAGTGCAACCGGTGTGGCGGTACGGGCGTTACGACGATAGGCATCGAGCACGTCTTCTGGTTTGCCGTCCATGCGTACGCGGCCCTGTTCCAGCCAGATGACGCGGTCATAGCCGTCGAGAATCTCAAGGTCGTGACTGATCATGATGACCTGTTGCGGCAGTGTGTCGATCAGGTCGCACATCTGGTAACGCGTTGACAGGTCGAGATTGGAAAACGGCTCATCAAAGATCAGCAGGCGGGGCTCCATAATCAGTACGGCAAGGATACAGACCAGTTGCTTCTGGCCCTCCGATAGTTCCTGCACTGGACGGTTCGCCCAGTCTGCGTGGCCCTGTGCGCGCAGGAACTCAAGCGCGTGCGCACGAGCGGCCTTGCGCGCCATGCTGTTCTGTTCCGGCCCGAATGCCAGTTCTTCGCATACGGTGGGGAAGATGATCTGGTGATCGGGGTTCTGGAAAATCAATCCGACAAGACCGGGCAGGGCTTTTGGTGTAACCAGCGCGTCGTGACCAAATACATGCACGCCACCGTGCTGCGGCTTGAGCAGGCCATTGAGCAAACGCGCCAGTGAACTTTTGCCCGAACCGTTATCACCGATCAGGCCGATCCGGCGCTCGCTCATGTTCAGAGAGATGTCATGCAATACGCTGGCGCTACCACGTTGCAGACTGACGTGCTCAAGTATGATGCCGCTGGCGTGCGCCTGCACGCCTGTTTGCGGTGCAGCAGGGCTTTGCGGTGATGCGGACCTGAACAGGCGACGTAGCACGGCGGGCGGTTCCTGAATTATGACGGTGTTCGTGGGGTAAACGAGCGGCGCGCAAACGTCAATGCCGCACAGGGCATGACAATACAGGGCTATTCGGCGGCCAAATCCTGTTGCGCCTGATTCTCATAGCGCCACTCCAGATGAAAGACACCCAGCAGGTGGCCAATATCACCGTTTTCGTTGCGCAGCGGGACGATCAGCCGGTCATAGAGCAAATACCGGAATGAGCCGGTCTCAAAACGCATGCGGCGCTGCCACATACTTGGTATGCCCGTCTCAATGGCCTGATCATAGGCCTGATTTGTTGCCGGTACGCCATCAGCTTCATAGATATCTTCGATACACATGCCTGTCAGGTCATGGCCCAGCAGTTCGCAAAGCTCCGTGCCGACATAACGGTAACGGTAAGTTTTTTGACCCGGTATATCGTGCGACAGGTCAAGGATGATCATACGGCTGGCAAACCGCCAAAAATCCATCAGGTCCAGATTTCTCAAGCGTACAATGCCCAAGCCGTCGGCACATTTTTCGCGCCAGTAATTATAGAGAAACTTCAGATCGTCATGCACGCCGCCCGGCTGGCTGTGGCATTGCACGGATTGCCCGATCAGTTCATCTGTGATCGGATACGTGTTGGGATATGTGCGGTGAAAAATAGTCATGCCAGCTTTGTCTGCAATATTTTTTGAATCATTCAAAAATAAGATTATTCCTTACAGAAATTAAGCAAAATCTGATCGTTTGATCAATATTTGTGCATTTAACAATCATTGCGTGCTGGAATTTAAGCGACGTTCAATCGTCAGTAATCTGTATTCCGACGCGCTCGCCCATCAGGCGGGCATATTCGATTTTTGGACAGCGATCCATAATGACCTCCAGCCCGGCGGTTTGCGCGCGGGTTGCCGCTGCGTCGTCACGCACGCCGAGTTGCATCCACACAGAGCGCACACCCTTTTCGCTCGCGATGGCGATGGCTTCGTCGACGGTGGACCCGGCGGCATGTGACGCGCGGAAGATATCGACCATTTCGAAGTTGACCGGTACACCTACCAGATCAGCATAAACCGTTTCACCGAGAATGATTGTGCCTGCCGCGCGCGGGTTGACGGGAATAACGCGGTAGCCGCGCTTTTGCAGATATTTCATGACGAAATTGGATGGCCGGGTCCATTGTGGTGAAGCCCCGACCATGGCGATGGTGCAGGTTTCATCGAGCACGCGTTTCAGTGTGGCGTCTGAGTAGCTCACGCTTCAGGCCGCAGGTTGGGTCAGGACAGGTACGAATAACGAGAACAATTCGGCTTGCGAGGATATCCGCAACTTGGCGTAAATGTTTTTGCGGTGGACTTTGACTGTACTGATGGAAATGCCCAGCATCGCGGCGATAGAGACAGACGAATAACCACGCAGGATCAGGCTGACCACTTCGGCTTCGCGGTTGGTGACCGCAGGCCGGTTGTTGAGTTGTGTCGCTTCCTGCACGCGCATGGGCAGGGTGTCGTAACGCCCGTTGCCTGGCGGTGTTGCAAGCTCGGCGGCCTCGGGATTGTGCCAGTGCCGCAGAACGGCAGCGCGCACCACGGGCTCAATCAGTTCGATGGCTTCAATTTCTTTTTTGCGAAAGGGATTACTGTCGCCTTCGCGTGACATGGAGACCACGATGACCCGACCGCCGGACATCGGCACAAACATGCCCAGCTCATCAATGATGGATGTTTTGGCGTAGTACGAGCGGTAGTATTCACTGCGAAAAAAGTGATCGGGCGCAAAATCCCTGAGCCGGTATACACCAGCTTCGATACCGCGTTGGCAGGCATGGAAGAACGGGTCGAGCAGATAAGCTGCGCTTTGATACTGGTCGAGCGAGTGCTTCGCCGGATCGACCGGGGCGCTATGGTAGAGGTCAATGGGGGGGCGTTCATCGTGATAGGCATAGACAACCGTGCTATCGAATTGTGCTGCACGACGACAGACGCCTTCCATCACCTTTGGAAAGCGTGCATCGTTCAGCGCTTCGATTAACAGCGCTGCGTCGGCTATGGCAGTTGTCTTGCTCATGATCAGCCCCCGGCAAACAAGCGCGCAGAGTATAGCGCGCAGGGGGGATATAAGGTCCAGCCCCCGATGGCAAAAATCATGAAAAACATCGTCGTTGAGGGGTAGGCGTTTTTCAGTGCATGATGCCGGTTCTATAAAAATAAATGCCTGTGTCAGGGAGCCTCCAAATGAATGACGCAACGTCCACGCCAGTCCGCGCCCGTGATCTGGGTATACCGTTCGACGGTGAAACCGGTCCGCTTAACGCCATCACGGACGTGCTCGGTGTCGAGGTCGGCTACACCACTGTGATCGAGGGTGAAGGCGATCTGGTCATCGGCAAAGGCCCGGTGCGCACAGGCGTCACGGTGATCCACCCGCGCGGCAAGGACGCAACCTTTGATGCGGTGTGGGCCGGGCGTTTCTCGATGAACGGCAACGGCGAGATGACCGGCGTGCACTGGATTGACGAGGCTGGCTCGTTCTCTGGTCCTGTGGCAATCACCAATACCCACAGCGTCGGGCTGGCCCATCACGCCCTGCTGCGCTGGCTGGTGCGTCATCCGGGTTTTGATCATGAACGCCAGCTCTGGATGTTGCCGGTCTCAGCCGAAACCTGTGATGAGTACCTCAACGACATCAACGGCCAGCACGTTAGCGAAGATCACGTGATTGCAGCTTGTGAGAGCGCCGCTGGCGGGACCATCGCCGAAGGTAACGTGGGCGGTGGTACGGGTATGATCTGCTACGAATTCAAGGGTGGTACGGGCACCGCGTCGCGGCGCATTACCATCAACGGCGAAAGCTACACCATGGGTGTGCTGGTGCAGGCCAATTTTGGCGCGCGCTCTGATCTGAGTGTGCGCGGCGTGCCGGTGGGGCGCCATTTGCTCGACAACACACTGTGGAAGACCAAGGTCCACCCCAACGCGCAGGGCTCGATTATTGCCGTTGCCATTACCGACGCACCGCTGATGCCGGTTCAGCTACAGCGCATTGCGCGCCGCGTGGCGCTGGGTGTAGGGCGCACGGGTTCACCCAGCGAGGATGGCTCGGGTGATATCTTTCTGGCACTTTCGACCGGAAACGATGTGTGCGAGAAAGGACAAGGCGTTGAAAGCACGTTACGCTACGTACCCAATCACGATATGGATCCACTGTTTCTGGCCACGGTCGAGGCCACCGAAGAAGCCATTATCAATGCGCTGGTCGCAGCACAGACAATGACCGGGCAGGGCGAGCATAAGGTCCATGCCATAGATCACGATGCGTTGCAGGGTGTTATGAAACAATATGGCCGCTAAATAATAAACGAGGGAGAGCTAAATGTTGACCGTTTATAGTGAAGACCACCGTTTGCACGACATGTCGGGTGAACTTTATGGCGGCGAAATGGTGCCCGCCCACGAGATGCCACGGCGCGCCGATATGGTCTTGGACCGGATCAAGTCCGAAGCGCTGGGCGAGATCATCGGGCCACAGGATTTCGGTATGGACCCCATCGCGCGTATTCACGATGCGGATTATCTGACATTCCTGCAAACCATCTGGGACGAATGGTCGGCAACTGGCTTCAAGGGTGATGTTATTCCCTCGGTCTGGCCGTCACGCCGGTTGAACGCCACACGCATGCCGGACTTTCCCGAAGGCAAGGCCGGGTATTACGCCCTGTCGTCTGAAACATCAATCACCAAGGGCACATGGAAGGCAGCCTATGCCAGTGCGCAGGTTGCCCTGAGTGCACAGAAGATCGTCGCCGATGGTGATCGCGTCAGCTTTGGCCTGTGTCGCCCGCCCGGTCATCACGCTCCGGCGGACATGTATGGCGGGTATTGCTTTTTGAACAACGCGGCCATCGCAGCACAGGCGTTTCTTGATCAGGGCATGCACAAGGTTGCTGTCTATGATCCGGATTTCCACCACGGTAACGGCACGCAGAGCATCTTTTATGAGCGCGGCGACGTGTTCTATGCCTCGTTACACGGCGATCCAAATGCGGCCTTTCCACATTTTCTGGGCTGGGCCGATGAAACCGGTGAAGGCGCAGGTGCGAACTGCAACGCTAATTATCCCATGCCGCCGGGCACCGGGTTTGATGCGTGGTTCTCGGCCATGGAGGACGCGTGCGACAAGATGATGGCGTTTGGTGCCGAGGCACTGGTGGTCTCGCTTGGTGTTGATACCTACAAGGATGATCCGATTTCATTCTTCAAACTCGATAGTGACGATTACACGACCTATGGCGCGCGGTTGGCGAAAATGGGCCTGCCCACGGTGTTCCTGCTCGAGGGCGGTTATGCGGTGGAAGAGGTCGGCATCAATACCGTCAATGTGTTGCAGGGTTTCGAAGGAGCCATGTAGTGACATCGCAGAGCCCGTATGAAACTGGCCTGGACAAGACCGCCGCCAATCACGCGGCGCTCAGCCCGCTCGGCTTTATGCGGCGCTCGGCGCGGACCTACCCCGATCATATCGCCCAGATCCACGGCGATCTGACCTATACGTGGGCGCAAACCTATGCGCGGTGCCGTGCACTGGCCTCGGCGCTGGCGCAGCACGGCGTTGGGCCGGGCGATACGGTTTGCGTTATGGCACCCAATGTGCCGGCCATATTCGAGGCGCACTTTGGCGTGCCCATGATCGGCGCGGTGCTCAATGCGCTGAATATCCGCCTCGACGCCACGGTGCTGGGCTTTATCCTTGATCACGCCGAGGCCAAGGTGGTGATCACGGACCGCGAGTTCTCGGGCGTTATGGCCGATGCCCTGGCAAAGGCCAGCGTGACGCCATTGGTCATCGATATCGACGATCCGGCTTATGGCGGCGTGGACGGTGATCGTGGCGCGTTGCTCGGCACGATGGATTACGAGGCCTTTCTGGCAGGCGGTGATCCCGACTATGACTGGCAACCGCCTGATGATGAATGGCAGGCCATCAGCCTGAACTACACATCAGGCACGACGGGCAATCCCAAGGGTGTGGTCTATCACCACCGTGGTGCGCACCTGTTGGCGACGGGCAATGCGCTGGCTTGGGACATGGGCCATCACCCGGTATACCTGTGGACCCTGCCGATGTTTCACTGCAATGGCTGGTGTTTCCCGTGGACGTTGGCTGCGATGGCGGGCACCAGCGTGTGCCTGCGCCGGGTTGAAGCACCAAGCATCTTTGACGCCATTGCCGAACATGGCGTAACGCATTTTTGTGGCGCGCCCATTGTGTTGGGCATGGTGATCAACGCCACGCCCGAACAGCGTCGGGGCTTTGATCATAGCGTCAACGTGATGACTGCCGCAGCCCCGCCACCTGCCAGTGTGCTGGCCGCCATGGAGCGTGATGGTTTCAAGGTGACGCACGTTTATGGCCTGACGGAAACCTATGGGCCTTCGGTGGTCAATGCATGGCATGACGCATGGAATGATCTACCCGATGATGAACGCGCGCACCGCAAGGCGCGTCAGGGTGTGCCCTATCATGAGCTGGAAGACCTGATGATTGCCGATCCCGAGACCATGGTGCCCGTGCCGCAGGACGGCGAAACAATGGGCGAGGTTTTTATGCGCGGCAATATTGTCATGAAGGGTTACCTCAAAAATCCTGACGCCACGGACGCCGCCTTTGTTGGTGGCTGGTTCCGCTCCGGTGATCTTGGTGTGTGGCACGCTGATGGTTATATCGAGCTTAAGGACCGCTCCAAGGATGTCATCATTTCAGGCGGTGAGAATATCTCGTCCATTGAGGTCGAAAGCGTGCTCTACAGACACCCCGCCGTGGCGGCGGCGGCCGTTGTTGCCATGGCTGATGAGAAATGGGGCGAAACGCCGTGCGCCTGTATCGAGCTGAAAGAGGGCGCAAGTATCAGCGAGGCCGAGATCATCGCCTTTTGCCGCGATCATCTGGCGCACTTCAAATGTCCCGGGCATGTGATATTTGGGCCATTGCCAAAGACCTCGACAGGGAAGATACAGAAGTTCGTATTGCGCGATCGCGTGAATGCCGGGGGATAATCCGGCGCAGGCGTAGCGTTTTCTCTATGCGTACAAGGGATGATGCCCGTGCTGTTGGCAAACCTGGGTCTGTTTTTTACAGTGATTGCATGGGGCTCGACGGCCCCGGTGCTCAACGAACTGCTTAAGACGTGGGATCCGGTCGTGTTGACCGCCGCGCGCTTCGTGCTGTCGTCATCGGTTTTTCTGGTCTGGCTGAAACTGGCAGAAGGCCGGCTCGGCTGGGTCGGCGGCATACCGTGGCGCGAGGTCGCGATCCTCAGCATTATTCTGACCGTGTTCACCATGTTGTTGACCTATGCCATACGGTTCTCTAACCCCATCAATGTTTCAATCATTGCCGCGGCAGGCCCTGTGGCAGCCAGTTTGATTGATCGCATGCTGACGGGACGTAATCCGCCGCGTGCGGTTATGATGGCGCTGCCGTTGGCCGTGTTTGGCGGCATCTTTGCCAGCGTGGACATTGATGCCATAGGCAGCGGTGGCGGGTTTCTGAAAATTGAGGGTGGCGAGATTATCATGATCGCTGCTGTGTTTCTGTGGCCACTCTATTCGGCGCTGTTGCAGCGTTGGTTTTCCGGTATGTCGCAGTTGCGCCGTACCACGCTGACGTTTGCCGGGGCCACACCCATGCTGGTGATTGCGGCGGGCATTCTGGTGCTCAGCGGCGTTGAGAGTATCCCCCCGGCCATACCCGGCATTGATAACTTGGCACTGCTGGCCTGGACCAGTCTGGCAACGAGCATTCTCGGCACATACCTGTGGAATGTCAGCGTCGGCAAGCTGGGCATCGTGGTTGCCACGATGTTTCTTAATCTGATCCCCATGGTTGCTATTCTGGTGTCCATGATGTTTGGCATCGAGCCACGCATGGAGCAGATGGTTGGCGGGGTGCTGGTGATTGCCGCCGTGGTGCAGGCGCAGGTGCGCAGCTACTTTGGCCCCAAGCGGGCCTGATCCGCACACTGGCTGCGGCCTTTACAAAACTTTTCATTCATTTGGCACGCGGATTGCGTTCTTACGGGCAAGACAGTTTCAATCGCCCGGAGAGCAGCAATGACCTGTGAGATTCAAGACGGTATTTTCAAAGTATTTATGGCCATGTCCTATGGCTTTATTTTTCTGTCACTTCTTGATCAGGTGCTTTTGTAGCCCTCGCTATGCATTATCGAGCCATATGCCCGGCGTGAACAGAGTTGGAGTAAAGACAATGACGACAGTTATAAAACGTGGACTTTATGGCGGGATTCTCGGTTTGGCTTCCGGATTGGTGGTCATTACCGCAATGGGCATGTTCCTCTAGTTACATGCGATTACATTTCTCCCGCCAGACGGGCTGGACCAAGCCCGCGTGACGCGCTATTAGGGTCGCACCGTAGCGCAGGGCAACCATACCCGCGCACCACGCGTCTCGCGGAGGGATGGCAGAGCGGTTGAATGCACTGGTCTTGAAAACCAGCAAGGGTGCAAGCCCTTCC
>CBFCYM010000014.1:0-15672 GCA_965602485.1 uncultured Rhodospirillales bacterium
CTTCGGTTATCGAGTAATCAATCGGCAAACCGGCTCCTCTTATAAGGGGAGCCGGTTGGTTCGGTCTTCATTGATTGAGCCATGATTGAAGGCGGTTGTAGGGGTATAGCTCAGTTGGTAGAGCGGCGGTCTCCAAAACCGCAGGTCGCGGGTTCGAGCCCTGCTGCCCCTGCCACTTTTTAGTTACCGGCCAGTGGCTGCCCTAACGGGAAGACCTGAGCCGGATAAAACGGTTAGTTAAACCAGATACGGATCGGTAAAAGAGCCAATGGCTAAAACGAGCCCGGCAAAATTTGTACAGGAAGTCCGCCAGGAAGCCTCTAAGGTTACCTGGCCTTCGCGTAAGGAGACCGGCATTTCCACCGCTATGGTGTTTGTCATGGTCATCATTGCGGCATTGTTCTTTTTATTGGTCGACCAATTGCTGTCGGCTGGTGTTAAACTTATTTTCGGTCTCGGAGGTTGATGATGGCTGCCAAATGGTACGTTGTGCACGTCTACTCCGGCTTTGAGAAAAAGGTCGCGCAGTCCATTGAAGAGCAAGCCCGTCAGGCTGGCATGGAGGATATGTTCGAACGCGTCCTGGTTCCGACCGAGGAAGTTGTCGAGATGCGTCGTGGCTCCAAGGTCAACGCTGAGCGCAAGTTCTTCCCCGGCTATGTGCTGGCTAAAATGGAACTGACCGACGAGACGTGGCATCTTGTTAAGGATACACCGAAAGTCACAGGATTTTTGGGCGGGCAGGGGCGACCCTCACCGATTACCGAGAAGGAAGCAGAGCGCATCCTTTATCAGGTTGAAGAAGGCGTTGAGCGGCCCAAGCCCTCTATTACCTTCGAAATCGGCGAACAGGTTCGCGTTTGCGACGGTCCGTTTAATTCATTCAACGGCAGTGTTGAAGATGTCGATGAAGAACGCGCGCGCCTTAAGGTTGCTGTGTCGATCTTCGGACGCGCCACGCCGGTGGAACTCGAATACGGTCAGGTTGAAAAGATCTGATCTTCGCGCGTGGGAGGCCTGCCATGGCCGTACCACGCACTCAGTGAGCTTCGTGTGACCCAATAAAGGGGCATGCGGAATCGCAACGCAAGACTAAGACTGAGGATACAATGGCAAAGAAAATCGCAAGCTATATCAAGCTTCAGGTTCCGGCTGGGCAGGCTAATCCCTCCCCGCCGATCGGCCCGGCTCTCGGCCAGGCTGGCTTGAATATCATGGAATTCTGCAAGGCCTTTAACGCCGAAACGCAGAATATGGAACAGGGCATGCCGATCCCGGTGGTAATTACCGCCTATGGTGACCGCACGTTCAGCTTCATTACCAAAACACCACCAGCCAGCTTTCTATTGAAGAAAGCCGCCAAGATTTCCAAGGGTGTGAGCAATCCCAGCCGTGAAACCAATGGTCACGTGACCATGGCTCAGCTGCGCGAAATCGTCGAGGTCAAGAAAGCCGACCTTAACACCACGGACATTGAGCAGGCTGTCAAAATGATTGCCGGTACAGCTCGGTCCATGGGCATTGAAGTGAAGGGGGCTTGATTATGGCTAAAGTCGGAAAACGCATACGCGCAGCAAAAGAAAAAGTCGATGCGCTGAATAATTACGCTCTCGCAGAAGCCGTCAAGATTGTTAAGGGCAATGCCACAGCCAAATTTGATGAAACCATCGAGCTGGCTGTCAATCTGGATGTTGACCCACGTCACGCTGACCAGATGGTCCGTGGCACTGTTGCTCTGCCGCATGGTACAGGTAAAACCTTGCGCGTCGCTGTCTTCGCTAAAGATGACAAGGCCAAGGAAGCTGAAGCCGCTGGCGCCGATCTCGTCGGTGCTGAAGATCTGGCTGAAAAAATCCAGAAGGGCGAAGCTGAATTTGACCGTTGCATCGCAACCCCTGACATGATGGGTGTTGTTGGTCGTCTCGGTAAGGTTCTTGGTCCACGTGGACTGATGCCAAACCCCAAGCTCGGCACAGTGACCGTCGATATCACGGGTGCTGTTGCAGCGGCCAAGGCTGGTCAGATTGAATTCCGCGTTGAAAAAGCTGGCATCATTCACGCTGGCGTCGGCAAGGCGAGCTTCTCTGAAGAAGCCATTGCTGAAAACGTCAGCGCGGTTATTGATGCACTGCGTCGCGCAAAGCCCAGCGGTGCAAAAGGTGTGTATATGAAGTGCGCAAGCCTGAGCTCAACAATGGGCCCGGGTGTACGTTTGGACGTCGCTGAAAGCGCTGCCTAAACGTATTGCGTAAAGGAAATTCCACCCGGCGTTCGCGCCGGGTGGCGTTAGAGGGCGGTTTTTACCGCCTTCGACCTGTCCCAGACTGTAGGCGTCGCCATTTCGATGGTGGCTTAATGGAATTTCCGCCTGCACAGACAGTCTAAAACCATTTTCCGGCTGCTCCTTTGGGAGCGCCCGTTGAATGGCTTGAACTGTTGCCCTGGACAGGCGAGCCGGCCCCCGTGGACGGTCCGTCAGGACCTTAAGTAGGGGACCAGAGTGCAACGACTTTCCGACCCGCCATTTGGTGGATAGGGAGGTCAATGAAACTGGAGACGATAGTGGATAGAGTAGCCAAAGAAGACTTGGTCTCTGATTTGCGTTCAGTTTTTGAAGGCTCCTCAGTTGTTGTCGTGACCCATTACTCGGGCATGACGGTTACTGAAATGGGAGATCTTCGAGATCAGATTCGTGAAGCAGGTGCCAGCTTCAAGGTAACCAAAAATCGTCTCACGCGTCTTGCTCTGGAAGGCACGAAGTTCGAGGGGCTGAGTGACATGTTCACCGGTCCAACAGCTATTGCATGCTCGGAAGATCCGGTAGCAGCAGCTAAGGTGGCAGTCAATTTCGCCAAAGGGAACGATAAGCTTATCGTTGTCGGTGGTGCTTATGGCGACGATTTGCTCGACATCAATGGTGTCAAAGCACTCGCGTCTCTGCCGTCCCTCGATGAACTTCGCGCCAAGCTCGTCGGTCTTGTCAGTGCTCCTGCGACGAAAATCGCTGGCGTATTGCAAGCACCGGCCGGCCAAGTTGCCCGCGTCCTCTCGGCGCGTGGTCAGCAGAGCGAAGCTGCGTGAGTCACTGTTTCTGATATCAATTAGGTTCAAGCCTACTAGGAGAACGTTAAAATGGCCGATTTGGAAAAAATTGCCGAAGAACTCTCGGCTCTTACTGTTATGGAAGCTGCAGAGCTTTCAACCCTTCTGGAAGACAAGTGGGGCGTTTCCGCCGCTGCTCCAGTTGCTGTTGCTGCTGTTGCTGCTGGTGGCGGCGAAGCTGCTGCTGCTGAGAAAGACGAATTTGACGTCGTTCTTGCTTCCATTGGTGAAAAGAAGATCAACGTGATTAAGGAAGTTCGTTCCATCACGGGTCTTGGTCTTAAAGAAGCCAAGGAACTTGTTGAGTCCGCTCCTGCGCCAATCAAGGAAGGCGTCAAGAAGGACGAAGCTGAAGAGATGAAAAAAGCTCTCGAGGAAGCAGGCGCTTCCGTCGAACTCAAGTAATCTGCTTACGATTGGGGGGCGCCTTTTTTTCAAGGCGTTCCCCGTCGTGTTTTTTGTATGTATTAAGTTATTACCTGACGTTAGTGTGGCTCCATATTTCAAGGCTGAACTATCGTTATTAAAAATGAACCGCCCGTATTCATCCGTATAGGCTCTACCGCAGCCGGGAAACATGAATACGAACGTGGCACGAGGGCCCATTTCGGGTTGCCGTGTCGACACGAAGGAACCATTCAGTCCGTCAGCGGTGACCGGGGTGTGGTGGTTTCTTGTAGCGGATATATTACGAGGAAAACCTATGACGAGTTCTCTCGGTGGACGCAGACGCGTCCGTAAGGATTTTGGCCGACTCACGTCGGTAGCCGAAATGCCAAACCTGATCGAAGTTCAGCGGGCATCCTATGAACAGTTCCTGCAGCGTGACATTCCTGCAGCCGAACGCACCCCAACAGGTCTGCAGGAAGTCTTCCGTTCGGTCTTTCCGATCAAGGATTTTGCAGAGCACGGCACGCTAGAATACGTCAGCTACGAATTCGAAGAGCCCAAATACGATGTGGAAGAGTGCCAGCAGCGCGGTATGACATACGGCGCGCCGCTTAAGGTCACCCTGCGTCTGGTCGTTTGGGACGTTGACGAAGAAACCGGTGCTCGCTCCATCCGTGATATCAAGGAGCAGGACGTCTACATGGGCGACATGCCACTTATGACGGACAAGGGTACGTTTGTCGTCAATGGCACCGAGCGTGTGATTGTCTCGCAGATGCACCGCTCACCTGGTGTGTTCTTCGATCACGATAAGGGCAAGACCCATTCATCGGGCAAGTTCCTGTTCGCCGCTCGTGTGATCCCGTACCGTGGTTCATGGCTCGATTTTGAATTCGATGCCAAGGATCTTGTGTTCGTGCGTATCGATCGTCGCCGCAAGCTTCCGGTTTCAACCATGCTGATGGCGCTAGATAGCGAAAAAACGCATACCATGCGTGAGAAATGCGCGAAGGCTAACAAAACGATCGATCCAAGTGATGTCACGGGTATGAGCCCCGAAGAAATCCTTGAGTACTACTACGACACCGTCAACTTCAATCGCGTCAAGCGCGGTTGGAAGACCGAGTTCCAGCCCGAACGTCTGCGTGGCGTGAAGCTTGTCTCTGATCTGGTCAATGCCAAGACGGGTAAGTCCGTCGCAGAAGCCGGCACCAAGATGACTCCGCGTCTGCTCAAGCAACTCGTCGAAAAAGGCCTGAGCGAGCAGCTGGTCTCTGATGAAGACTTGATCGGCCGTTACGTCGCCAATGATATCGTCGATGAAAAAACCGGTATTATCCACGTTGAAGCGGGCGATGAGATCACCGAAGAGGTTCTCACAGCACTGAACGATGCCGGTGTTGATGATATTGTGACGCTTGCAATCGATCACATCAATGTTGGCCCGTATCTGCGCAATACGCTGGCTGTTGACAAGAATACCTCACGTGAAGAGGCATTGATCGACATCTACCGTGTTATGCGTCCGGGTGAACCGCCGACCCTTGAAACAGCGCAGGCCCTGTTTAACAGCCTGTTGTTCGATCCCGAACGTTACGATCTGTCCGCTGTTGGCCGCGTCAAGATGAATGCACGCCTCGGCTATGAAGATCGTGATGATTCCGTACGTGTACTGCGCCGTCAGGATGTTCTCGACGTCATTCGTACACTTGTGGAACTCAAAGATGGTCGCGGTGAAATCGATGATATCGATCACCTTGGCAACCGTCGTGTGCGCTCGGTCGGCGAACTGATGGAAAATCAGTACCGTGTCGGCCTGCTGCGTATGGAGCGTGCCATTCGTGAACGTATGAGCTCTGTCGACATCGACACGGTCATGCCGCACGATCTGATCAACGCAAAGCCAGCCGCTGCCGCTGTGCGTGAATTCTTTGGTTCATCACAGCTGTCTCAGTTCATGGATCAGACCAACCCGCTCAGCGAGATTACGCATAAGCGTCGTCTCTCAGCGCTTGGGCCAGGCGGTCTGACCCGCGAACGTGCAGGCTTTGAAGTCCGTGACGTTCACCCAACGCATTATGGTCGTATTTGCCCGATTGAAACCCCGGAAGGCCCGAATATTGGCCTGATTAACTCGTTGGCAACCTTTGCGCGCGTCAACAAGTACGGCTTCATCGAAACCCCGTATCGTAAGGTCGCAAAAGGCCATGTCTCAAAAGAGGTCATTTACCTCTCTGCGATCGAGGAAGGCCGTTACACCATTGCGCAGGCCAACTCGGAAGTTACCGATAAGGGCAACTTCGTACATGACCTGGTGAGCTGTCGTGCCGCCGGTGACTTTATGATGGCACGGCCAGAAGACATCGATTACATCGACGTCTCGCCCAAGCAGCTTGTTTCTGTTGCTACGGCGCTTATCCCGTTCCTCGAAAACGATGATGCCAACCGTGCACTCATGGGCTCGAACATGATGCGTCAGGCAGTGCCGCTTATTCAGAGTCAGGCCCCGCTGGTTGGTACGGGTATGGAAGGTGCTGTTGCACGTGACTCACGTGCCACCATCGTCGCACGCCGCAGCGGCGTGGTTGATCAGGTCGATGCATCGCGCATCGTGGTCAGTTCAACTGATGAAACGGCGAGCACGGATGTTGGTGTTGATATCTACACCATGCAGAAATTCCAGCGTTCCAACCAGAACACCTACCTGCATCAGCGTCCGCTGGTTAAGGTTGGTGATAGTGTTCTCGCCGGCGATACCATTGCAGACGGACCAGCCACCGATCTTGGCGATCTGGCTCTTGGCCGTAACGTGCTTGTCGCGTTCATGCCGTGGAATGGCTACAACTTTGAAGATTCGATCCTGCTTTCCGAACGTATCATGCGCGATGACGTCTTTACCTCGATCCATATCGAAGAATTCGAAGTCATGGCCCGTGATACAAAGCTTGGTCAGGAAGAAATCACCCGTGACATTCCGAATGTTGGTGAAGAAGCCCTGAAGAACCTCGATGAAGCCGGTATCGTATATATTGGTGCTGAGGTTCAGCCTGGTGACGTGCTGGTCGGTAAGGTTACGCCGAAGGGTGAAAGCCCGATGACGCCGGAAGAAAAACTTCTGCGCGCCATCTTCGGCGAAAAGGCTTCCGATGTTCGCGATACTTCATTGCGTCTGCCACCGGGTGTTGCCGGTACCATCATCGAGGTTCGGGTCTTCTCGCGTCGCGGTGTTGATAAAGACGAACGCGCAATGGCTATTGAGCGGGCTGAAATTGAACGCCTTGCCAAAGATCGTGATGATGAACGCTCGATCCTTGAGCGCAGCTTCCAGTCACGCCTGCAGGATTTGCTGCTGAACAAGAAAGCCAGCAGTGGACCTAAGGGCCTTAAGGACGGCACCAAGATCACTGAAGATATTCTGTCCGAATACACGCCTGGTCAGATGTCTCAGATCGTTGTCGCCAACGATCGTGTGATGAAGGACGTTGAAGCTCTCAAGACCCAGTTCGAAGAAGGCATCGCGCGCCTTCAGGAGCGTTTCGAAAACAAGGTAGAGAAGCTGCAACGCGGTGATGATCTCAGCCCTGGCGTTATGAAGATGGTTAAAGTCTTCGCCGCCGTGAAGCGTAAAATTCAGCCGGGTGATAAGATGGCTGGACGTCACGGCAACAAGGGTGTGATTTCACGCATTGTGCCAAGTGAGGACATGCCGCATCTTGAAGACGGTACGCCCGTCGACATCGTGCTAAACCCGCTTGGTGTGCCGTCACGTATGAACGTCGGGCAGATCCTTGAAACCCACATGGGTTGGGCTTGCCGCGGCCTTGGCCGTCAGATCGGTGAACTTGTTGATGCCGCCAAAGCCAATGGCAGCGAAACCAAGGATATCCGCTCCAAGCTGAAGGATATCTACGGATCCAAAGAGTATAAATCTGATGTTCAGGATCTTCCTGATGATCAGCTTATGGAACTGGCAGAGAACATGCGTGCTGGTGTCGCTATTGCGTCGCCAGTGTTCGATGGTGCCCACGAAGCCGATATTGTTGAAATGCTTGAAGCAGCCGGACTCGATACCTCTGGTCAGGTAACGCTGATCGATGGCCGTACCGGTGAGCAATTCGATCGTAAGGTGACCGTTGGTTACATCTACATGCTCAAACTGCATCACCTTGTTGATGATAAAATCCACGCCCGTTCAATTGGCCCATACAGTCTCGTCACCCAGCAGCCATTGGGTGGTAAGGCCCAGTTCGGTGGTCAGCGATTTGGTGAAATGGAAGTCTGGGCTCTCGAAGCTTACGGCGCGGCTTACACGCTACAGGAAATGCTCACCGTTAAATCGGATGATGTTTCTGGTCGTACCAAAGTCTATGAAGCCATTGTCCGTGGCGATGACACGTTCGAAGCGGGCATCCCGGAATCGTTCAACGTGTTGGTCAAGGAGTTGCACTCCCTCGGCCTCAACGTAGAACTCGTTTAACGAAACCGGATTGCTTGAAGGAGACCGACAATGAATGAATTGACGAAGATTTTCGGACAGCCGAATACGCAGAAGTTCGATCAAATCAAAATCACCATCGCGTCACCCGAACGTATCCGCTCGTGGTCGTTTGGTGAGATCAAGAAGCCTGAAACTATCAACTATCGTACCTTTAAACCGGAGCGTGACGGCCTGTTCTGTGCTCGCATCTTCGGCCCAACGAAGGATTACGAGTGCTTGTGCGGTAAGTACAAGCGCATGAAGTACAAGGGCATCACGTGTGAAAAGTGTGGCGTTGAAGTAACGCTGCAAAAGGTTCGCCGTGAACGTATGGGCCATATCGAACTGGCTTCGCCAGTTGCACACATCTGGTTCATGAAATCCCTGCCAAGCCGCATTGGTCTGCTGCTTGATATGACGCTGAAAGATCTGGAACGTGTTCTCTACTTTGAGAACTACGTCGTGGTCGAGCCTGGACTGACTCCGCTGAAGCTGCATGAGTTGCTGTCGGAAGAGCAGTATCAGCGTTATGTCGACGAATACGGTGAAGATGCCTTTACCGTCGGCATTGGCGCCGAAGCGCTGCGCGATATGCTTTCAGCCATTGATCTTGAAGAAGAGCTCGAGACCCTCAAGGTCGATCTTCGCGAGACAGGCTCGGAAGCCAAGCGCAAGAAGTTCGTCAAACGCCTGAAGCTGGTTGAAGCGTTCACCGAGTCGAACGCGCGCCCGGAATGGATGATTCTCGAAGTTGTGCCGGTTATCCCGCCGGAACTGCGTCCGCTCGTTCCTCTGGATGGTGGTCGTTTCGCAACCTCGGATCTAAACGATCTGTATCGTCGCGTAATCAACCGTAATAACCGTCTGAAGCGTCTGATTGAGCTTCGTGCACCTGATATCATCGTGCGTAACGAAAAGCGTATGCTGCAGGAATCTGTCGATGCTCTGTTCGACAACGGTCGTCGTGGTCGCGCCATTACCGGTGCGAACAAGCGTCCGCTCAAGTCGATGTCCGATATGCTCAAGGGCAAGCAGGGTCGCTTCCGTCAGAACTTGCTCGGCAAGCGCGTCGATTATTCCGGACGTTCCGTCATCGTTGTGGGGCCGGAGCTAAAGCTCCATCAATGTGGCCTGCCGAAGAAGATGGCGCTCGAACTGTTCAAGCCGTTCATTTACTCCAAGCTGGAACTGTACGGTATGGCTGCCACCATTAAGGCCGCCAAACGGATGCTTGAAAAGGAACGCCCCGAAGTATGGGATATTCTGGAAGAGGTCATCCGCGAACACCCAGTCATGTTGAACCGTGCACCAACGTTGCACCGTCTTGGCATTCAGGCGTTTGAGCCAGTTTTGATCGAAGGTAAAGCTATTCAGCTTCACCCGCTGGTCTGCGCTGCGTTTAACGCTGACTTTGACGGCGATCAAATGGCCGTTCACGTGCCGCTGTCGCTTGAAGCCCAGCTCGAATGTCGTGTGTTGATGATGTCGACAAACAACATTCTCAGCCCGGCCAACGGCAAACCGATTATCGTGCCATCGCAGGATATCGTGCTTGGTCTGTACTACATGACCATGGAACGCGAACAGGAACTGGGCGAGGGCATGGTGTTCTCCGATATCGGAGAAATCCAGCAGGCGCTCGACGCCAATGTGGTCTCTTTGCATTCGAAGATCACGACGCGTTACAGCGGTGTTGATGAAGACGGAAATCCAGCCATAACCCGCGTGGAAACCACGCCGGGCCGCATGCTGCTTTCGGAAATCCTGCCGCGTCATCAGAACATTCCGTTCGAACTGATCAACCGTCTGTGCACCAAGAAGGAAATTTCAACCGTTATTGATGAAATTTACCGTCATTGCGGCCAGAAAGAGACAGTTCTGTTCTGTGATCGCATGATGGGTCTTGGCTTCTCCAACGCCTGCCGTGCAGGTATCTCCTTTGGTAAGGACGATCTCGTGATCCCCGAAGCCAAGGAGACTCTGGTTAACGATACCGAGATTCTGGTCAAGGAATACGAGCAGCAGTATCAGGATGGTTTGATCACTCAGGGCGAGAAATACAACAAGGTCATCGATGCATGGTCGCATTGTACCGATCGCGTTGCTGACGCCATGATGCAGAAAATTTCGACCACGTTGCCAGGTGAGCAGATCAACTCTGTTTATATGATGGCACACTCCGGTGCGCGTGGTTCTGCCGCTCAGATGAAGCAGCTTGCTGGTATGCGTGGTCTGATGGCCAAGCCATCCGGTGAGATTATCGAAACACCGATTATCGCAAACTTCAAAGAGGGCCTGAGCGTGCTCGAGTACTTTAACTCGACTCACGGTGCGCGTAAGGGTTTGGCTGATACGGCACTTAAGACGGCGAACTCGGGTTACCTGACGCGCCGTCTGGTTGACGTTGCACAGGATTGCATCATTCGTGATGTTGATTGTGGAACAGTGCAGGGCATCACCATCCGTGCGGTGGTTGAAGGTGGTGATATTATTTCACCGTTGTCCGAACGTATCCTCGGTCGTACCCCGGTCAGTGACGTTATTCATCCCGAAAGTGGTGAAGTGCTGGCTAAGGCGGCAATGATTATCGATGAAGATCAGTCCGTGGAAATTGATGAGGGCGGCGTTGAATCCGTTCTGATCCGTTCGGTACTGACCTGTGAAACCACAAGCGGTGTTTGCGCTGCATGCTACGGCCGAGATCTGGCACGTGGTACCGAGGTTAATCAGGGTGAGGCTGTTGGTGTTATCGCCGCGCAGTCCATCGGTGAACCGGGCACCCAGCTGACCATGCGTACGTTCCATATTGGTGGCGCAGCCCAGCGTGGTGCTGAAGTTTCCAAGATTGAAGCCGTATCGGATTCAAAGGTTCGTCTGCGTAACAGCTCTACGGTTAAGGACTCCAAGGGTGTTCTGGTGGTGATGAGCCGCAATGCGGAACTTACCCTGGTCGATGACCAGGGCCGTGATCGTGCACGTCACCGTATCCCTTACGGTTCCAAGTTGCTGGTCAAGGACAAGCAGAAGGTCTCAACCGGCGATAAGTTGGCCGAGTGGGATCCATACACACTGCCTGTCATCACCGAGAAAGAAGGTGTTGTGAACTACATGGATCTGGTCGAAGGCCTGTCCATGCTGGAACAGCTTGATGAGGCAACAGGGCTGTCATCGAAGGTCGTTATTGACTGGAAACAGCAGCCACGTGGCAATGATCTCAAGCCGCGCGTTACTCTGCGTGATGCCAAAGGTGAAGTTGTTCACCTGACAAATGGCATGGAAGCACGTTACTTCCTGTCGGTGGACGCGATCTTGTCTGTCGAACACGGTCAGACGGTCCATGCTGGTGATGTTCTGGCACGTATTCCACGTGAGTCTGCCAAGACCCGCGATATTACGGGTGGTCTGCCACGTGTTGCGGAACTGTTCGAAGCCCGCAAGCCGAAAGATCACGCTATTATCGCTGAAGGCCCGGGCCGCGTAGAATTCGGCAAGGACTACAAAAACAAGCGCCGTATTGTCGTGGTGCCTGATGACGGTAGTGATCCGACCGAATACATGATTCCCAAAGGCAAGCACATCAGTGTGCAGGAAGGGGATTATGTGGAAGTCGGTGATGCGCTGATGGATGGTAACCCTGTGCCGCACGATATCCTTCGTGTTCTGGGCGTAGAGGCTCTGGCTGAGTATCTCATCAATGAGATCCAGGACGTCTACCGCCTTCAGGGTGTGAAGATCAGCGACAAGCATATTGAGGTCATTGTTCGTCAGATGCTGCAGAAGGTCGAAGTGACCGATGGCGGCGAAACCACATTCCTGGTGGGCGAACTGATTGATCGTATGGAGTTCGAGAAGGAAAACGCGAAGGTTAAGGAGGAGGGCGGTCGTGAAGCCAGTGCCGAGCCTGTACTACAGGGCATCACAAAGGCCAGCCTGCAGACACACTCCTTTATCTCTGCGGCTTCGTTCCAGGAGACCACACGTGTGCTGACGGAAGCTGCTGTATCCGGCAAGGTTGATGAATTGATCGGCCTGAAGGAAAACGTGATTGTTGGCCGACCGATTCCGGCTGGTACCGGCAATTACATGAATGACTACCGTCGAATCGCTAATGACCGTGATCGTGAAATGGGGGCTTTCGATGAGCCCGAAGAGACTCCAGCACTCGAATCGGACATGAATGAAGTTGCTGTGATTGGAGAATCGGAAGGGGAATCGGTCTCACCGGCCGAATAATCTACTGATTTTCAACGAAATATCACGTTAATGGCCCGGGGCAGAACCAATATTCTGTCCCGGGCCTTCTTATTTTACGGTGCGATGCAATATTCTCTGCAAATACCCTGAAATAGGCCAATTCTTTTCCTTGACGGAATATAGGGGCGTGCATATAGTGCGCCCACTTCGCCGGAGATTGGTGGTAGGCCATACGGGCTAAACGCAGTCTTTAAAGCGTCAGTAGATAAAAATTTGGAAGAAACACGCACGAGGCGATAAGCCCGCCGAAATGCGTACTGCTCTTTGACATGGTTAATGACCCTGTTAGTTGGCATGCCGATAGTTTCGGATGTGTTTTTTCTTTGTATTACAAAGCGTTACTACCCGTTTCACGGAAGGACGGAACAGCGATATGCCGACGATTAACCAGCTGATTCGCAAGCCACGTAAAGAGAAGCCGGTCCGCAATAAGGTCCCTGCTCTTGAAGCTTGCCCGCAAAAGCGCGGCGTGTGTACTCGTGTCTACACAACGACCCCGAAAAAGCCTAACTCCGCACTGCGTAAAGTAGCGCGTGTGCGTCTGACCAACGGCTTTGAGGTCACTAGCTACATTCCAGGCGAAGGCCACAACCTGCAGGAGCACGCGGTCGTTATGATCCGTGGTGGTCGTGTAAAGGATTTGCCTGGTGTTCGTTATCACATTATTCGCGGCACGCTCGACACACAGGGTGTGTCTGATCGTCGCCAGCGCCGTTCGAAATACGGCGCCAAGCGGCCGAAGTAAGGAGCAGACGTATGTCCCGTCGTCACGCTGCAGTTAAGCGCGAGGTTTTACCCGATCCGAAGTTTGGTGATCTGGTTGTAACCAAATTCATGAATGCGCTGATGCTTGATGGTAAAAAGTCTGCCGCCGAGCGCATCATTTATGGTGCATTTGAGCGCATTCAAGCCAAAACCGGCAATGATCCGGTCAAGGTCTTCCATGAAGCTCTCGACAACGTAAAGCCTTCGGTTGAGGTTCGTTCTCGCCGTGTTGGTGGTGCTACCTATCAGGTGCCCGTTGAAGTCCGTGTCGATCGCCGTCAGGCGTTGGCTATTCGCTGGCTTGTTGATTTCTCTCGCAAGCGTTCCGAAAACACGATGGTCGATCGGCTGTCGGGTGAATTGATGGACGCTTCTCAGAACCGCGGTGCTGCGGTGAAGAAACGCGAAGATACGCATCGCATGGCTGAGGCGAATAAAGCCTTTTCGCACTATCGCTGGTAATTTTGATTTAGGTATCCTGACATGGCTCGCGTAACTCCCCTTAATAAGTACCGTAATATCGGTATTATGGCGCACATCGACGCCGGTAAGACTACGACCACAGAGCGTATTCTTTACTATACGGGAAAATCCTACAAAATTGGTGAAGTCCATGATGGTAACGCCACCATGGATTGGATGGAACAAGAGCAGGAGCGCGGCATCACGATTACGTCCGCTGCAACCACTTGTTTCTGGGACGATCACCGCATCAATATCATCGATACACCTGGTCACGTTGACTTTACCATTGAAGTAGAGCGCTCTCTGCGTGTTCTTGATGGTGCTGTGGCTGTGTTTGATAGTGTTGCCGGTGTTGAGCCTCAGTCCGAGACTGTTTGGCGTCAGGCTGATCGTTACAACGTTCCACGTATCTGTTTCATCAATAAGATGGATCGCATGGGCGCTGACTTCTACCGCTGCGTCGATATGATTGTTGATCGTCTCGATGGTGGTCCGCTGGTTCTCCAGCTGCCAATCGGTGCAGAATCTGACTTTGCCGGTGTTATCGACCTGATCGGCAATCGTGCGATTGTCTGGAAAGACGAAAATCTCGGTGCTGAATTTGAGTATCAGGATATCCCCGCCGATCTCGTAGACAAGGCTGCAGAATACCGCGAAAAAATGATCGAGACTGCTGTAGAGCAGGACGATGATGCCATGGAAGCCTATCTCGAAGAAGGCACAGAGCCCAGTGTCGAGACACTGAACGCCTGTATCCGTAAGGGTACTCTTGCTGGCGCATTTGTCCCGGTTCTGTGTGGTACAGCGTTTAAGAACAAGGGCGTGCAGCCTTTGCTTGATGCGGTTATCTCCTACCTTCCCGCACCGACTGACGTTGAAGCCATCAAGGGCGTCAAGGCCGGCACGGAAGAAGAAATCACGCGTAGCAATTCAGATGACGAGCCGTTCTCCGCTCTTGCTTTCAAGATCATGAACGATCCGTTCGTCGGCACGCTGACCTTTGTGCGCATCTATTCTGGTATCCTGAAAGCCAGTGACACCATTGCGAACACTGTTAAGGACAAGCGCGAACGCGTTGGTCGTATGCTTCTTATGCATTCAAACTCACGTGAAGACGTTAAAGAAGCTTACGCCGGTGACATCGTCGCTTTGGCTGGCCTGAAAGCAACCACCACCGGTGATACACTGTGTGATACGGCTAGCCAGGTTATTCTTGAGCGCATGGATTTTCCGGATCCTGTTATTGAAATCGCCGTTGAGCCGAAGACCAAAAGCGATCAGGAAAAGATGGGCGTTGCCCTGAACCGCCTGGCTGCTGAAGATCCTTCGTTCCGCGTTTCGACAGATCATGAAAGCGGTCAGACCATCCTTAAGGGTATGGGTGAGCTGCACCTCGAAATTCTGGTCGATCGTATGCGCCGCGAATTCAGCGTTGACGCCAATGTTGGCGCGCCACAGGTTGCTTATCGTGAGCGTCTGTCTCAGGTGGCTGATATTGATTACACCCATAAGAAACAGACGGGTGGTTCGGGTCAGTTTGCCCGTGTCAAAATTCGTTTCGAGCCTGCTGAAGCCGGTTCTGGCTTTGAGTTCGTCAATGAAGTTGTTGGCGGCAACGTGCCGAGGGAATTTGTACCAGGCGTTGAGAAGGGCATTTCGAGCGCTATGGACTCAGGCATCATTGCCGGTTTCCCTGTGACTGATCTTAAAGCCACTCTCTATGACGGAAACTCACACGACGTTGACTCTTCGGTCATGGCGTTTGAAATCGCCGGTCGCGCATCTTTCCGCGAAGCCATGAAAGAGGGCAAGGCACAGTTGCTTGAGCCCGTCATGAAGGTGGAAGTTGTCACGGCTGACGAATATATGGGCGACATCATCGGCGATCTGAACAGTCGTCGCGGTCAGGTGTCCAGCATGGATCAGCGCGGCAATGCCCGTGTCGTCAATGCCATGGTGCCGCTGTCTTCTATGTTTGGTTATGTGAACTCTCTGCGTTCCCTTAGTCAGGGTCGCGCCCAGTTCACCATGCAATTCGATCACTACGCGGTTGTTCCCAATCAGGTCTCTGAAGAAATTCAGCAGCGCCTGGCTGGTTAACGACTGACGATTTTAAAGATAATTATCCAGCGCGAACGGAGCTAGAGCGATGGCCAAAGAAAAGTTCGAAAGAACAAAACCACACTGCAACATCGGCACCATTGGTCACGTTGATCATG